>PHEW01000009.1 GCA_002841315.1 Actinobacteria bacterium HGW-Actinobacteria-4 | reverse complement strand
CCGCGAGGCGAGCTAGCGCCGGCGCCAGATCCACACGTTGAGCAGCCCCAGGCCCACCGCGATCCACACAATCTGCACGTAGACCTGTAGCAACTGCTGCCGCTCCGCACCCTCACTGCCTGACGTCTCGATGGCCAGCGCGATGACGAGCCACCCCAGAATCGCCGACGACAGCGCCGTCACGCCGTGCGGAATCCAGCGCTTCCAGGTACGCGGAGGCTTCGGCTTCTCGAACCTCGCGGCTTCCTCAACCCGCGCAGCCTCCCGCACGGCATCCTCGTCGGGAGTGCTCGACGGGACGTCGTTCCACCACAAGTGCCCCGAACCGTCGGCGCTCGTGGGACTCATGGCACGCGCCAACTACCCGACAGCGCCAGCTACCCGACCACAGCCCCCGTAGAAGCAGAACCCACGAGTTTGCGGTACTTCGCGAGCACACCGCGGGTGTACTTGGGTGCAGGCGGCTCGAAGCCGACGGCCCGCTCCGCCAGCGTCTCCGCGCTCACCAGCACCTCGAGCTTCTTGTTCGCGACGTCGAGTGTGATGCGGTCGCCGTCATTCACGAACGCGATAGGCCCACCATCGACGGCCTCGGGCGCGATGTGCCCCACGCACAAGCCGGTGGTACCACCGGAGAAGCGACCGTCAGTAATGAGCAGCACGTCCTTGCCCAGCCCTGCACCCTTGATGGCCGCAGTAATCGCAAGCATCTCGCGCATGCCGGGACCACCCTTGGGGCCCTCATACCGGATCACCACCACGTCGCCGGGCTGGATGGTGCCGTCCTCAAGCGCATCGAGCGCGGCCCGCTCGCCGTCGAACACGCGGGCGGTGCCCTCGAACACCTCGGTATCGAAGCCAGCAGACTTCACCACGGCACCCTCCGGCGCGAGCGTCCCGCCAAGGATCGTGATCCCTCCAGTCTTGTGGATGGGGTTGTTCAGCGCACGCACCACGCGACCATCGATGGTCGGGGGGTTCAACTCCTCGAGGTTCTCGCGCATGGTCTTGCCCGTCACGGTCATGACGTCGCCGTGCATCATCCCAGCGTCCAACAAAGTCTTCATCACCGCAGGCACGCCGCCCACGCGGTCAACGTCGTTCATCACGAACTGGCCGAACGGCTTGAGGTCTCCCAAGTGAGGCACCCGGTCGGCAACCGCGGAGATGTCGTCGAGTGTGAACGCCACCTCGGCGTCGTTCGCGATGGCCAGCAAGTGCAGCACCGCGTTGGTGGACCCGCCAAACGCCATCACCACGGCCACCGCGTTTTCGAACGCTTCCTTGGTCATGATCTGACGCGCGGTGATCCCCTGACGCAGCATCTCGACCACGGCCTCGCCGGACTTGTGGGCGTACATGTCGCGGCGGCGGTCGGCGGAAGGCGGCGACGCGGATCCCGGCAACGACATCCCAAGAGCTTCGCCCACCGACGCCATGGTGTTCGCGGTGAACATGCCGCCGCACGCGCCCTCGCCTGGACAGATGGCCTTCTCGATCGCGAGACGGTCCGTCTCAGACATCAACCCTCGTGCACACGCGCCCACGGCCTCGAAGGCGTCGATGATCGTGACTTCCTTTTCGGTGCCGTCCTCGAGCTTGACCCAGCCGGGCATGATCGAGCCGGCGTACAGGAACACTGATGCCAGGTCCAGCCGCGCGGCAGCCATCAACATCCCGGGCAAGGACTTGTCGCAACCGGCAAGCAGGACGCTGCCGTCGAGCCGCTCGGCCTGCATCACGGTCTCCACGGAGTCGGCGATCAGGTCCCGCGACACCAGCGAGAAGTGCATACCCTCGTGGCCCATCGAGATGCCGTCGCTCACGGAGATGGTGCCGAACTCAAGCGGGTATCCACCACCTGCGTGCACACCCTGCTTTGACGCCTGCGCCAAGCGCTGCAAGGACAAGTTGCACGGCGTGATCTCGTTCCAGGAGCTCGCGATGCCGATCTGCGGCTTAGCGAAGTCATCGTCCCCCATGCCTACGGCGCGGAGCATCCCGCGCGACGCGGTGGCCTCCAGTCCGTCGGTGACCTGGCGGGAGCGTGGCTTGATGTCATGCGTCTTTGTCATATCGCGAGTCTAGAGCGGGGTTTCCGTTAGGCGCCACAAACCCAGAAAAGTCCGGCTTGACGTTGACGCAACGTCAACTTCTATGCTGACCACATGGACACGAACACGATCGCCAACACGGAGGAAGAAACCGTGGACATCGCGCAGGTTGCACGCCTGACAGGTGTGACCAGCCGGACCCTTCGTCACTACGACGACATCGGCCTCCTCACACCAGCATGGACCGGCCACGACGGCCGGCGTCACTACGGGCGCACTGAACTGCTCCACCTCCAGCACATCTTGGTATTGCGCGAGCTCGGTGCGAGCCTCGACACCATCAATCGCATCGTCAGCGCCCAAGACTCAGCCACAGTGACGGCGCTCCTGCGTGACCACTTGGCAGGTCTCACTGCTGAACGTGACCGTTATGCACGGCTTGTCGCCACTGTGACCCGCACCATTGACTCGCTAGAGAAAGGCACCACAATGTCCACTGATCAGATGTTTGAGGGCTTCGCTCATCAACGCTACGAGCCCGAGGCCCGCGAGCGCTGGGGTGACACAGCCGTTGACCGAGCCAACGCCTCCTGGCAAGGGCTCAGTGAAGACGACAAGCGCCGTCAGTTCGAAGCCGACCGCGAGATCGTGGAAGCCCTGGGCGCCGCAATCCGCGTGGGCCTGACCCCCGACAGTCCCGAGGTTCAGGAAGTCGTTGCCCGCCACCACGCGTGGGTGAGCGTCATCTGGACCCCGGACGCTGATGCCTACGTGGGCCTCACGCAGATGTACGTGGACGACGAACGTTTCCGTGCGCACTACGACGAGATCGCGCCAGGCGCCGCGGCCTTGCTGCGCGATGCCGCGTTCATCTATTCCGCAGAGCACCTCGCCTAGACCCGCTTCGCAGCGACTGGGTTCACCTAGCGGTAGGGCGGCCATGGAATAGTTGACGTGTCAACCATGTTCACTCCATGGTCGCCCTACGAGGCGGCGCACGTTCATCACCGCACTCGACTTCTAGGAGAACCATGATTCGCATCGGATACATCGTCGGCTCGCTGTCAAGCACATCCATCAACCGTCAGGTCGCGCAGGGACTGACATCGATCGCACCCGAGGGAGTCGAGCTCGTCGAGCTCGACTACTCGACGTTGCCGCAATACTCAGCCGACCACGATGCCGACTACCCTCAGGCGGCCCTCGCCTGGAAGCAGTCCATCGAGGCCGTAGACGGTGTCATCATCCTCACTCCCGAGTACCTGCGCTCCATCCCAGGTTCGCTCAAGAACGCGCTCGACTGGGCGTCGCGTCCGTGGGGCACCAACTCATTCGATGGCAAGCCCGTCGCCATCGCAGGCGCCTCCGTTGGCTCCATTGGCACCGCCGCCGCCCAGCAGCACCTGCGCTCGATTCTCGCCCACCTCAACGCCCCGACTCTGGGTCAGCCCGAGGTCTTCCTCAAGTTCTCGCCTGAGGACTTCGGCCCGGACGGTGCCATCGTGGGTGACGCGCTGCGCGGAATTCTCGACGGATTCCTCAAGGCCGCGCACGCTCACATCGCTCAGCACCCCGGCGCAGCGACGGCAGCATAGCGGGACCGCCCCAGGGGCGAGGCGCCACCACCGCGGTGGAATGCCTCGCCCCCGGCATTCGTTGACACTGTCCTAGGCGCCGCACGCGCGCACCAAGGAGTTAGCCGTGAAGATCGGGTACATCGTAGGGTCGCTGTCCACGTCCTCCATCAACCGCGAGGTCTCACTCGCCGTCGCTGGCCTCGCCCCGGACGGCGTCGAGTTCGTCGAGCTCCCCTACTACCGGCTACCCCTCTACTCCCGCGACTACGAGGCCGACATGCCTGAAGCGGTGCTCGACTGGAAGGCTGCACTGGACTCCGTGGACGGCATCATCATCGTCACTCCCGAGTACAACCGGTCGATCCCAGGCGGGCTCAAGAACGCGCTCGACTGGGCCTCGCGTCCATCGCGTCACAACTCCCTGGACCGCAAGCCAGTCGCCATCGCAGGCGCCGCTCCCGGCGCGATCGGCACCGCAGTGGCTCAGCAACACCTCCGCACCATCCTTGCGCACCTCAACGCTCCCACCCTTGCGCAGCCCGAGGTCTATCTCAGCTTCAACCGCGATACCTTCCCTGGCGGCGGGGTTGTCGCCAACGAGTCCACCAAGGCGTTCCTGCAGCGGTTTGTGGACGCTGCGGTTGACCACATCGCCCTCTGCACCCGCGATCACGCCACGGTCTAGCGCCTGTATCGCGGAGCCTGACCCCATGACCGACCTGTGGTGGGCGCGGCGCGACCTCCGCATCCACGACAACCCCGCCCTCCTCGAAGCCCAACAGTCAGGCCGCGCCGCAGCAGTCTTTGCGTGGACGCCGGCCCTCCACTTCTGGTCAGGCCGGCGCCGGGCACATCTAGCCCGTGTGCTCTGGAGCCTCCGTCATGACACCGGTGGCGCGCTCGGTATCAGGCGCGGCACAGCGGCCGATGCTGTGGTCGCCGCCGCGCGCGAGCACGGGTCCCAGGTGGTGTGGGCTTCTCAGGAATACTCCCCCGCTGGCATTCGCGAACAGCGGGAGGTGTGCCGGGCGCTCGAATCCGACGGCCGCGAGCTGCGGTTCGAAGGCTCGCCCTACGCCGTGGCGCCAGGGCGCGTCACGAAGGCAGACGGCTCCGAGTACCAGGTCTTCACACCGTTCTCCCGAGCGTGGCGCGAGCACTCGTGGCGCCGCCCCGCTGCCCCTGCGAACCCGGACGCGTGGGTGACCACGGCATCGGACGTCGACCTAGACCAGCAAGCCGCGCACGGCGACGCCGAGGATCCGCTCGCGCAGCCGTGGGAGTTCACCGAGGCCAAGGCACTCGAACGGCTGGACCGGTTCATCGAGACCCGGCTCGCGACCTACGCCGACGACCGCGACCGTCCCGACCGCGACGCAACCTCAGGGCTCTCGGTTGCCCTCGCGTTTGGGCAGATCCACCCCCGCACGATGCTCGCCGCGAGTGGCCAGATCACCTCCGCACAGGCACGCAAGTTCGAAAGCGAAGTCGCGTGGCGCGAGTTCCACGCCGACGTCCTCTTCCGCCATCCCCGAGCGGGGCGCGAGTCCCTGAAAGCCGTCATCCCCGAGGACGCTTGGGCCACGGGCCCCGATGCCGACCACCTGTTCAGATCATGGCGAGACGGCCACACGGGCTACCCCTTGGTTGATGCGGGGATGCGCCAACTGGCCGCCACCGGAACTATGCACAACCGGGTGCGCATGGTTGTCGCAAGCTTCCTCATCAAAGACCTCCACCTCCCGTGGCAACGCGGGGCCGAGTACTTCAGGCGCGCGCTCTTGGACTACGACCATGCGCAGAACCAACTCAACTGGCAGTGGGTGGCGGGAACGGGCCGGGACGGGGCACCCTACTTCCGGGTCTTCAACCCCACGTCACAGGCCCACAAGTTCGACCCCGACAGTGCCTATGTCCACCGGTGGGTGGCCGAGGTTGACACGCCTGCATACCCGAGCCCCATCGTCGATCACGCCGCGGAGCGCGAGCGCACCCTCGCCGACTTCCAGCGAGGAAAGGCCCTCTCGAGCTGTCCGTAGCCGCCCCGGTATCGCCTGTAAGTACCGTTATGCGCGGTTTCGGCACTAAACTGGCGGTATGACCACGCAAGAGGTCGACGCATGGATGGACCGCTACGACAACCCAAAGAGGGAAGTTGTCCAGCGAGTGCGCCACATCCTGCTCGCTGCCGACGACCGCATCGACGAGTGCATCAAGTGGGACACACCGACGTTCCTCTACAAAGGCAACCTCGCAAGCTTCTACCCCAACTCGCTGGACCACGTCACTTTGGTCTTCCACCACGGCCAGCGCATCCCCGGCAAGTTCTCGAGGCTTGAGGACGACGGCGGCGAGCGCCGCATCATGCGCATCGCCTCCTTCGAGGAAGCTGAGGAACTGCGCGACGAGATCGAGGAGATCGTTCAGGCGTGGATCCGGCTCCGCGAAGGCGCCGCTAGCGAGCGCGTGCGGTAGGGCTCAAAGAGGCCGCGAGAGTTTGGACCGCGCCTAGGCCGGGAATGCCCCCAGCATCACGAAGTTGAACGGATCGTCTCCCGTGCGGATCGCCGCGACCTGGCGCTTCACGATCTCGACGTAGCGCCTATCAGTCAGGCTCGTCACGCCAGCCACGTGTGGCGCGATGATCGTGCCGGGCGCGCTCCACAGTGGGTGGTCTGCTGGTAGGGGCTCGGGATCGGTGACGTCCAGCGCCGCGCGCAACCGTCCCGTCGCGAGCTCCGCGAGCAGCGCGTCCTGATCCACGCACTTGCCGCGCCCCACGTTCACCAACAGGGCACCGTCGGGCATGGAGGCCAGGAACGCGGCGTCCACCATCTTGTCTGTGTGCTCGTTGTGGGGGGTCACGAGGAAGACCACGTCCGCCTGGGGTAGCAGGTGAGGAAGGTCGCCTACCGCGTGGACGTGCGTGCCGTCGTCGGCTAGGCGCGCGGTGGTCGCGACACCCTCAACGTGCACCTCCATGGCGCGCAGCCGCGTCCCGATCGCCGCGCCGATGCTCCCATAGCCCACCACGAGAGCACGCTTGTCAGCGAGGTTGGGGGCGTCGTAGTTGGGGTTCCACTCACGCCGGTCTTGAGCGCGTACCACGGCGGGGAAGTCCCGCAGGGAGGCGAGCGGGAGCAGAATGGCGTACTCCGCGACGCGGGAGTCGTGCAAGCCACGCGCGTTCGCGAGCGCCACACCCGGCGGGACGAACGGCACCGCATGCTCGTAGCCGGCGGAGGGGATCTGGATCACCCGGACGCTGGGGCACTCGGCGATGCGCCCGTACATGGTGCGACCGCCGCTGTAATGAGGGATGCACACCATGGTGACCCGCTCGCGCTCGTCGGCGGGAACCTCCGTCGTGGTGGGGTTCCACACGATCACCCGGGTGTCTTCGCCCAAGTCCCCCAGAGCATCGGAGACGGCCTGGTCAGGAACGGCAACAGTGATCATGATTGCCAGTCTTGCACACGGTGCACGCCGGTTTCGCGGGTCAGATACCAAAGTGCCTCACCGTATGCCAAAAACTGTATACGGGCGTACATTGTTGTACATGCATCCCAATACCAATCCGTTCACCCCCGGCGCAGGCGTCACACCAGCCAGGCTCGTGGGGCGAGATGACCTGGTGGAAGCCTTCACCATCGCCGTTGAGCGCCGGTCGCTGTCGCGCCCCGCGAACGGGATGATGGTCTACGGTCTGCGAGGCACTGGAAAGACCGTGCTGCTGAACCACTTCGCGTCGATCGCGGGCGAGCGCGAGTGGATCGTGATTCAGGCGGAGGCCGCCAAGAATCCCACTACCTCCTTCCTCGAGCGACTCTCGGGCAAACTATCGCTGCACTTGCGGCGGCTTGCCCAACCCTCCGTTTCCGAGCGCACCAAGCACGCCCTAGGAGCGTTCAAGGGGTTCACCCTCGAAGTGGGCCTTGGTCACTTTGGGGTGGGAATCGAGATAGACCCGCAATACCTGCGCCCCTACACCGGCGACATCAGCCTGGACATGCCGGACATGCTGACCACGGTGGCGCAGGCGCTCCAAGAGCGGCGAGGCGGGCTCGCCATCATGGTGGACGAACTCCAGGACCTCCCGCGTGCTGAACTGTCCGCGCTCCTCATGTCCGCCCACGAATCCAACCAGATGAATGCCCCGTTCCTGCTGTGCGGCGCGGGCCTGCCGTCGCTCCCGCGCGTGCTCGCGGAGACCAAGTCCTACTCTGAACGACTCTTCGACTTTGCGAGGCTCGACGTCCTTGACCCGGCATCGGCCCGGCGCGTGCTGGTGGAGCCCGTCGAGGAACTCGGCGAGAAATGGGACGATGCCGGGCTTCAGTACATCCTGGACAGTGCCCAGCGCTACCCGTACTTCTTGCAGGTGTTTGGCAAGGCTGCGTGGGATACGGCGGCAATGTCGCCCATTGGCCTCGACGACGCGAAGGTGGCGCGGTCGGTGGGGTTCGACGTCCTCGACCAGGGGTTCTTCCTGGTGCGCTGGGAGCGCGCCACCAAGGCTGAACGCCTCTACTTGCGCGCGATGGCGGTGGACGGGGACGGTCCCTCCGCGGTCTCAGACGTCGCGACCCGGCGCCACACCTCCGTCCAGTCACTGGGGCCCACGCGGGCCCGACTCATCAGCAAGGGGATTGTGTACTCGCCCACTCACGGGGAGATTCAGTTCACCGTGCCGGGGATGGCCACCTTCATCAAGCGCGCCGACGAGCGAGGCTGGTAGCGGCGCGGGCGTGGGACAATAGTCAACGTATCCGTCCCCGATCGATCAGGATTCGCCATGAGCCCCAACAAGAACAAGGCTGCCGCCGCGCAGGCAATGAAAGCCCAGCGCGAAGCCATCGAGCGCCGCGAGCGCCGCAACCGCATCGCTATCTGGGGAAGCCTCGTCGTCCTCATGGGCGCCCTCGCCGTAGGTGCGGGTTTGGTCCTGGCCGACAGCGCCGCTCAGCAGCGAGCCTTAGCAGAGGCGGCCGCGCAGCCCATTGACGGCATTGTCGAGACAACCATCGAAGACGCCTACCACGCGGAGGACCTCCCCGACCCGGCTCCCGACCCGGTGACAGGCACCGTGTTGCCTCCCATGGGCGGACCCCACGACTTCTACTGGCAGAACTGCGGGATCTACACACAACCCATTCGGGCCACCAACGCCATGCACTCCATGGAACACGGCGCCGTGTGGATCGCCTACCACCCCGAGCTTGCCGCGGACCAGGTGGATCTCTTGACCACGAAGGTTAAGAACCGCGCGTACACGCTGCTCAGCCCGGTGCCAAACCTCGCCTCGCCTGTAGTGCTGACGGCTTGGGGACTGCAACTCGAACTTGATGACGCAGACGACGACCGCCTCGACGTGTTCCTGACCAAGTACATCCAGGGCCCGCAGACTCCCGAGCCTGGCGCCTCATGCCAAGGTGGCGTGGGTACGCCTCAGTAACGGTTAGCGAACTGGGGCACAGGAGTCGCGCAGAATGAGATCTGTGTTCATCCTGATATGAGGCTCACGTTCGCGCCCCGCGATGAGATCGAGCAGCATGCTCATCGCGGCCGCTCCCATCTCTTGAAGCGGCTGCCTGACGGTGGTCAGGGACGGGCGCGACTGGGTGGCCTCCGGGATGTCGTCAAACCCGATCACTGAGAGGTCGCCAGGTACATCGAGGCCGAGTTCGCTCGCGACTTCCATGGCGCGGATCGCCGTGACGTCGTTTGCGGCGAAGATCGCCGTGGGGCGCTCCGCCAGCGCGAGGAGCTCGCGCACCTCTGACGCCGCGATGTCGGGGTCATAGCGCGAGTCCCGCACAAGTGCCTTGTCCACGGGCACTCCCGCAGATCCCATCGCGGCGCGATAGCCCGCCTCGCGCAGCCGCGCAGAGTCCAGCTCCGAGCGCCCACCCAAGAACGCAATGCGGCGATGACCAAGCCCCAACAGGTGTTCGGTCGCGGCGACCGCGCCGCCAAAGGAGTCGGCGTCGATGGTCGGAAGCCTGTTGGGTCCATAGTGGGGGTCGATCGCGACCACGGGGACTACGGATCCGGCTTCGAGAACCGTGGGGGTGACGATCACCGCGCCGTCGATCAGTGCGCCGCCCAAGCGTGCGATGGACCGCCGTTCCCAGCCGTCGGTCGATCCGCCCGAGTGAGCAAGCAGCTCATACCCGCTGCCTCTCGCAGCGGCGGCGGCACCCTTGAGGAGCTCAGCGCTGTACGGTTCGAATTCAGCCACCAACACACCGAGGACATTGGTGCGCACGCCGCGCAGGCTACTCGCGCTCAAGTTGCCCATGTAGCCGAGATCCTCGATCACTTGCGCGACGTGTTCGAAAGTTTCCTTTGCGACGCCGTCACGGCCGTTGACCACTTTCGAGACGGTGGCTACCGAAACCCCCGCACGTGCGGCGACGTCGGCCAGCTTTACCCTGGCGGTTTGCTCCATGGCAGAGATACTACATCCCGACGCCGTCTTGACTAAAACGTTATCGATAACGTTTGACACCCTGTCGCCAGCGGTGCCACACTCGCCGTGTTCGGCTAGGTCAACGACGACTGAAAGGAAAAAACATGGCGAACAAGAGACGGGCAAGTGCCATCGTGGCATTCGCTCTATCTTCAGCTCTGGTTCTCGCTGCCTGTGGTAGCGACCCAGAGGCAACACCAGCTCCCACCAACACTGGGGGTGGCGAGCAAGAGCCCGTAACCCTCACCTGGTGGCACAACGGAGTCGCCGGCGACAGCGGCGAAAACGACATGGGCGACTACTGGGCACAGGTGGCAGCTGACTTCACGGCCGCCAACCCCCACGTCACCATCCAGATCGAGCAGATCCAGAACGAGGACCTGCAACGCACCCGCATTCCTACCGCTCTGCAGTCCGGGGACGCTCCCGACCTGTTCCAGCAGTGGGGTGGCGGCGAAATGGCAGCACAGGCTGACGCCGGATACCTGATGGACCTCACCGACGTGCTTGCTGCAGACATCGAGCGCCTCGGTGGCTCGGTTGGTCCTTGGCAGGCTGACGGCAAGACCTACGGCCTTCCGTACCAGTTCGCGGTTGAGGGCATTTGGTACCGCAAGTCACTATTCGAGCAGGCTGGCATTACGTCAGAGCCCACCACCATGGATGAGCTCAACGCTGCAGTTCAGAAGTTGAAGGATGCAGGCATCACCCCGATCGCGGTGGGTGCGAGCGACAAGTGGCCCTCCGCACACTGGTGGTACAACTTCGCACTGCAGAACTGCCCGCGCGATGTGATCCAGAACCTGGGTGACTTCGACTTCTCCGACCCCTGCCTTGTAGGCGCGGGCGAGCTGCTCGACGAGTTCATCGCGACGGATCCCTTCCAGCCGCAGTTCACCTCCACGGTCGCACAGACCGGCGCAACGTCATCGGCTGGTCTCGTTGCCACCGGTGAAGCTGCAATGGAGCTCATGGGTCAGTGGAACTACTTCGTCTACCAGGGCTTCACCGATGGTTCCGACGAACAGATCGCGGCGCTCCTGAGCGACCTCGGCTGGTTCCCGGTGCCCGGCATCTCAGGTGGCCAGGGTGACCCCACGGCTGCCCTCGGTGGTGGTGACGGATTCTCGTGCCACGTGAACGCTCCCGCAGTGTGTGCTGATTTCTTGGCGTACATCACCAGCGACGACGTTCAGGCTGGCTTTGCCGAGAACGTCGGCGGACTTCCCGTCGCGCCAGGTGCCGCATCCGCGGTGTCCGACCCGATCAACCAGAAGATTGCTGCTGCTGCAGCCAACGCGGGTTACGTCCAGTTGTGGCTCGACACGGACCTCGGTCCGAACGTCGGTGGCGCGCTGAACGACGGCATCGCAACGATCTTTGGCCGTACCGGCACCCCGCAGGGTGTTGTCAACGCCATGATCGCAGCAGCTGCAACCCAGTAGCACAAGCCAGCACCGACCCTTCTAGATCAAGAAAGCGAGGCTCTCAAGTGAAAACACTGGAGGCCTCGGGTGCAGGCAAGGGCCCCGCCGTCGGCGCGAAAGCGCCGGCGGGGGGGCCCCGCACTGTAAACCCGGTTACGTCCCACACCCGCAAGCACACCACGCGTAAGTGGCTGGAGATCGCGGTCTTCGTCACACCAGCGCTTGCCCTATTCCTCACCTTCGTGGTGTACCCCGTCATCGCAGCCGCGCGGTACAGCATGTACAAGTGGAACGGCGTCAAGCAGTTCTCGGAGGCCGAGTTCATTGGCTTCGAGAACTACGCCCGCGCCTTGTTTGGCGGGACCAACCCGGACACCAAAGACGCGTTCACCACCGCTTACTCCGAGCCCTTCTGGACCGCGCTCAGTCACAACTTCGCCATCATCGGTCTCTCGATGGCCATTCAGCTTCCGCTCGCGCTTCTCGTCGCGCTCGCACTGAACCGCAAGTTCAAGGGACGCACCTTTGTGCGCGTGGTGATCTTCGCGCCTTACGTCCTGTCCGAGGTCATCGCCGGTGTCATGTGGCTCATCATCTTGGACCCCAACGGCATCGCCACCCAAATGACCCGTGCTATCGGCCTGACTCCGCCGGCAGGAGGCTGGTTCGAAGACCTCTCCTGGGGCTTCTGGACAGTGTTCTTTGTCATCACGTGGAAGTACATCGGCCTAGCAATCATCCTGTTCTTGGCAGGTCTCTCCGGTGTTCCCGAAGATCTGCAGGAGGCGGCAGCGATCGACGGCGCCAACTGGTGGCAGATCCAGTGGCGGATCAACATTCCGTTGATTGGACCCACCATTCGAATCTGGGCGTTCCTGTCGATCATCGGCTCGATCCAACTCTTCGACATGGTGTGGGTGCTCAACCGCGGCGGCACCACAGACCAGTACTCGACCATCGCCAGCTACATGATGCAGATCGGCTTCTTCCGATCCGACTGGGGCTACGGCTCCGCGATCGCCGTCATCATGTTCATCATTTCGTTCATCATCGCGCTCGCCTACATGGCTGCCGTGCTACGCCGCGATAACGCCAACCGCATGCAGAAAGCCAGGTGAGAAACGATGGCTATCCCAACTCTGCCAGTCGTAACCGCTGACACCCCGCGCAAGGCCCCAAGTCGAGTGCGGCCGTTCGACAACGCGCTCTGGGCCACGCTCGGCATCTCCTTGGCCGGCGTTGCCATCACCCTTGGCCCCATCATCTACCTGATTCTCGGTGGGTTCCGCTCGCAGGGAGATCTCGCGTCGAACCCAACGGGTCTGCCGGATCCGTTCCTGTGGCAGAACTACTGGAACATCCTGTCTCAAGGGCTGTTCTGGCGGCAGTTGGCGAACTCAACCTTCGTGGCCGTGGCGACCACCGCAGGCGTGGTGCTGTTCGGCACCATGGCTGCCTACCCGCTCGCTCGCTATTCATTCAAGGGGCGCCAGGCGCTGTTCGTGGTGTTCACCACTGGACTGATGTTCCCGCTTACCGTTGCGGTGTTGCCGCTGTACCTGTTGCTCCGTGACATGGGCATCAGCGGCCTCTGGGGCCTCATCATTCCGCAGATTGCCTTCGCCATCCCGGTGACGGTCATCATCATGCGCCCGTTCCTGGTGGCGTTGCCCGATGAGCTCGAAGAGGCGGCGTTCATGGACGGTGTGTCGCGCATCGGGTTCTTCTTCCGCATGGTGATCCCGCTCGCCAGGCCAGCCATGGTGACCGTGGGGGTCTTGGCCTTCATTGGATCCTGGAACGCCTACCTGCTACCGCTGCTCCTGCTGACGGGAGACCCCACTGGAATGACTCTGCCTCTGGGAGTGACGACATTCCAGGGCCAGTACTCCTCCGCGACCACCATGATCATGGCCTACACCTCGTTGGCGATGATCCCGGCGCTGGTGTTCTTCCTGATGATGGAACGACGCATCGTGGACGGCCTCACCGGCGCAGTGAAGGGATAGGCACTACACGATGACTACCTTCGACATTGACGTCGCTTCCAAGGTGGACGACCTGCTCTCTCGCATGACACTCGAGGAGAAGCTCGCGCAGATTGTGGGCTTCTGGGAAGGCGAAGAGGGCGACGCTGTGGCCCCGCTTCAAGGGGAGAACCCGTTGACAGGCAAACTTGAAGACGCCATGGAGCACGGCTTAGGCCACCTCACCCGCGTCTACGGGACCACTCCCGTCAACGCGGACGAGCGCGCCGCGTGGCTCTGGGACAAGCAGCGTCACCTCGTCAAACAGACGCGCCTTGGCATCCCGGCCCTCGTCCACGAGGAGTGCCTCACCGGGCTCTCCGCGTGGAAAGCTGCCACGTTCCCCACACCGCTCGCGTGGGGATCGGCCTTCGACCCCGAGCTTGTGGAATCCATGGGTGCGTTGATCGGTGACTCGATGCGCGCGCTCGGCATTCACCAGGGCCTGGCACCCGTCCTCGATGTGGTGCGTGACCCCCGCTGGGGCCGTGTCGAAGAGTGCATTGGCGAGGACCCCTACCTGGTGGGCACCGTGGGCACGTCATATGTGCGCGGTCTTCAATCCTCGGGCGTACACGCCACACTCAAGCACTTTGTGGGGTATTCCGCCTCACGCGCGGGGCGCAACTTCGCTCCCGTTCACGCCGGGCCGCGCGAGCTCGCCGACGTGTTGCTGTTGCCGTTCGAGATGGCCGTGCTCGACGGCAACGTGCGCTCCGTCATGCACTCGTACACGGACATCGACGGCATGCCGGTCGCCGCTGACGAGTCGCTCCTGACCGGAGTCTTGCGCGATCAGTGGGGATTCGACGGCGTCGTGGTCAGCGACTACTTTGGCGTCGCCTTCCTGCACGTGTTGCACGAGGTCGCTCGTGACCACAGCGACGCCGCCGCCCAAGCACTCACCGCAGGCATCGACATCGAACTGCCCACGGGAGACGCATACACGGCGCCGCTCACTCAAGCGATCAAGGATGGCCGCGTCGACATTGCGCTGGTGGACCGAGCGGTCCGTCGCGCCTTGCTCCAGAAGCAAGAACTGGGCCTGCTCGACGAGACGTTCGAGGGCCCCTCCCCCACCGGGGTTGACCTCGACAGCCCCGCTCACCGCGCCGTGGCGCGGGAGCTCGCGGAGAAGTCCGTGGTGTTGGTTTCGAACAACGGCGTACTGCCGCTCGACCCCACCACCGTGGGCAAGGTGGCCGTGATTGGGCCCAACGCCCACCGCGCGGCCGCCCTCTTTGGGTGCTACTCCTTTGCCAACCATGTGTTGGCTCAACGGCCGGGCATCGAGATGGGCTTCGAGGCCCCCACCGTGCTGGAGGCAATTCGCTCCGAACTCGGCAAGTCCGCGACCTATGCCCACGGCTGTGCTGTCAACGACAACGACACCTCTGGCTTTGACGAAGCCTCCTCCATAGCATCGGCCGCCGATGTCGCTGTGGTGGTGGTAGGCGATCACGCAGGCCTGTTCGGCCGCGGGACCGTAGGCGAAGGCTGCGACACGGACGACCTCGAGTTACCCGGCGTCCAGCGGGCCCTGGTGGAGCAGGTGATCGCGACGGGCACGCCAGTGGTGTTGGTCATGATGACCGGCCGCCCCTACTCGGTGGGCTGGGCGCTGGACTCCTGCGCCGCCGTCATTCAGTCCTTCTTCCCAGGCGAAGAGGGTAGCGGTGCGATCGCAGGGGTGCTGTCGGGGCGGGTCAACCCGTCGGGCCGCCTGTCCGTCACCCTCCCGCGCTCCGCCGGGGCGCAGCCGTACTCGTACCTGCACCCCAAACTGGGCCGCGGCACCGACGTCACCAACCTCGACTCCACTCCGGTGGCAGAGTTTGGGCACGGGCTTTCCTATACAGCCTTTGCCCACACCGATCTCACGGTCGACGCCGAGGTTGCGGCCGATGCCGTGATCACCGCTTCCGTGACCGTCACCAATACGGGGCAACGCCATGGCGAAGAGGTGGTGCAGATTTACGGGCACGACACATGGGCGTCCATCACCCGCCCCGTGGCGCAGCTGCTGGGTTACCACCGTGTAGCACTCGACCCAGGTGAGTCCACGGTGGTGACGTTCAACGTTCCCACGACCCGCCTGGCGTTCTCGAACCGCTCTATGAAGCGCGTGGTCGAGCCGGGCGAAATCGAGCTCTGGACCGGCACATGTGAGCAACGGCATGCGAGCGCGTCCGTCACACTGGTGGGAGACGTGCACGAGGTCACCGTGGCCTCACCACGGTGGACCACGGCAACAAGCACCTGATCCATCGCTCATCCGGGCAGCACTACCAAAGCGAAGGGGCGTCATGGGCAACGCGGCCATGCACCACCGCACCGGCACTGCGACAGTGACGGTGGTGGACTCGGATGGCGCGACGCGCGCACACACTCCCGTGACGGTGGAGCAAACCAACCACCAGTTCGGGTTTGGCAACATCGGGTTTGACCTCATCGCTTATGCGAACGGGGAAAGCGAGGCCGCCGCCAACGTGTTCGGCGGTGCCTCCGCGGCCCACGGCGACTTGCTCGCTGACCTGTGGTTGGGCGTGTTCAACATGGCGACGTTGCCGTTCTACTGGTCGGGGTTTGAGCCCCAGCCGGGAGAGCCAGACACCGCGCGTCTGCTCGCCACTGCCCGCTGGTTCAAGGAACGCGGCGTGATGGTCAAAGGCCATCCCTTGCTGTGGCACACCCTTGCACCTCCCTGGCTCAAGGGAATGCCGGACGCCGAGCTTGAGGCTACTGTTCGTGCCCGCATCACGCGCGAAGTCACGGACTTCGCCGGGGTGATTGACGTCTGGGATGCGATCAACGAGGCCGTGATTTTGCCGGTCTTCGACAAGGACGACAACGCGATCACCCCGCTCGCCCAGCGGCGCGGCCGTGTCGCAATGGTCCGCATGGCCTTCGAGACCGCGCGTGCCGCGAACCCCGCAGCAAGGCTGATCCTCAACGATTTTGACCTTAGTGAGGACTACGAGCATCTCATCGAGGAGTGCCTTGCCGCCGGCATCGTGATTGACGCGCTGGGAGTGCAGACCCACATGCACCAGGGCTTCAGGGGCGAGGATCAGATCAGCGAGATCTTGGACCGCTTCAGCAGGTTCGACCTGCCGATTCAGATGACCGAGACCACGCTGGTGTCCGGGGATCTCATGCCTGCCCACATCGTTGATCTGAACGACTACCAGGTGGAATCGTGGCCCTCAACGCCTGGGGGCGAGGAGCGCCAGGCCAACGAGATGATCCGTCACTATCGCACAGTGGTGGCGCACCCGAGCGTCGAGTCGCTTACTTACTGGGGCCTGACTGACGAGGGCTCGTGGCTTGGGGCGCCCGCGGGCCTGGTGCGCGCGGATGGCACCACCAAGCCCTCTTACGACGCGCTCCGCGACCTCATTCGCGGCGAATGGTGGGTGTCACCTACCGAGCTTGGTACCGACGCGGATGGTCGCGTGACTATCGAAGGGTTTGGCGGAACGTACCGCGTGGCTGGCGTCGACCTCGAGATCGCGGCTGGCACGCACCTTAATCACTCCATCACGGTGGACTGAGGAGGCGCTGTGAACGGCGACCGAGTGACCATCGCCGAGATCGCCGAGATCGCGGGCGTGTCTGTCCCCACCGTGTCCAAGGTGCTCAACGGCCGGGCCGGAGTCGCGCCTAGCACGCGGGCACGGGTCCATGAGTTGCTCACGGAGCACGGCTACCGGCGGCGCGGAAACACGAGGAAGGCCACAGTTGGGCTCATCGACTTCGTGATCCGCGACCTCGATACCGTCTGGGCGATGCCGCTGGTCCAGGGCGCGGAGAGCGAGGCCGCGAAGGCTGGCGTGAGTTTGGTCGTGACCTCGATGCACGGCAGGCGCGTTGGCAACAGCCACTGGATCCAGCACCTCGCAAGCCGCCGTACCGACGCGGTGGTCTTGGTGGTCTCCGAGCTCTACCCCGGCGCCGAAGAGGAGCTATCCAAGCTCAACACTCCTGTGGTGTTGGTGGATCCCGTTGGCGGCTCGAACCCCTTCATCCCATCGATTACGGCCACCAACTTCGCGGGCGGACTGTCCGCCACGGAACACTTAACTGCACTGGGCCACCGGCGCATCGGCATCGTCACCGGACCCAAGGACGTCATCTGCGCACGCGACCGGCTCTACGGGTACCGCGAGGCGCTTGCGCGTGCGGGCATCCCCGAGGATCCCGACTTGGTGCGCTACGGGAACTTCATGCCGGACGGGGGCGAGAACGGGGCCGCGAGTCTGCTCGACCTCCCCGATCCCCCCACCGCGATCTTCGCCGGCACTGACCAGCAAGCGGCCGGCGTGTATCGCGAGGCTCGGCGACGCGGGTTGCGTATTCCCGATGACCTGTCCGTGGTGGGCTTTGACGATGTTGCCGTAGGCGAGTGGCTCACGCCTGCCCTCACCACGGTGCGCCAACCGCTCGAGGACATGGCGCGCGAGGCAATCCGCACGGCGCTCACGTTGGTTCACAACGGCTCCGCGCCCGACGTCCGCCGGGAGCTGTCAACGTCGCTCGTGGTGCGGGACTCGACTGCGCCGCCGCGGGGCTAATATCCATCCATGAGTGCTGAGCGCGACGCTGACCGGGTGTGGAGCGACAGCGAGCGCACGTTGCTCTGGGCTGTCAAGGTGCGCAAGCGCAAGCCCCGCCCGCTGCGCATCTTCGTTTCCGCAAGCGATCAGGGTCGATGGAAGCACCCCATTACCCGCGAGCAGCTCGAAGTGAGCCTTGGCCGAGCAGTCTCCGCTGGCATCGTCGAGCCGCCCCCACACGGGTGGGCAGAGACCAAGGAGTTCGCCGAGTCGATGGCCGCCGTGATGGGGTCGAAGGAGTACTCGGAGTGGGTGCAACACTGGGAGAGCAACGCGCTCGCCGGAGACGACGACTACGACGACGAGATGGGTCCCGAGTACTACGCGTGGCTCGAGGAGATCGAGAAGCGGGTTCCGGACCCAGACGCCCGTGTGAGCATCGACCCGGAGGTCTACCGGCGCGCGCTGCTGATTGCCCGGATTCGGTTTGTCCTCGCGGCGCCACTGTGGGTCGTGGGCGTGCCGCTGCTCTTGGCGCTCTACCTCGTGCTCACAGTGGTGGTGGTAGTGGGCTACGGGCTCTACCTGTTCGGCGCATGGGTGCTCCGGGGGTTCCGCCCAGCGGAACCCCTAGCGCTCAACCCCTGACCAACGGCCCGAACTCTGCTCGCCGGCGCGCTTACGATGGGAAACTGACCCCAACCCAGGAGCAAACTCGTGGAAGCAACGACGCTGACCCCTTACCTCACCGTGGCCGCCGGACTGGACCTTGAAGACAAGGTCCGCTTGCTCACCGGAGCGGCTGGCTTCAGGCTCCACGCGCTTCCCGCAGCCGGATTGCGATCCATGACGCTTTCCGATGGACCGGTAGGGGTGCGCGGAACCGGCGACATCCCTGACGCCACTTCTCTGCTCATGCCCTCCCCCAGCGCACTGGCAGCTACCTGGGACATCGCCGCGGCGCGCCGCGCGGGGCGGCTCTTTGCCTCCGAGGCCCGCCGTCTCGACGTAGATGTGGTGTTGGCACCGCAAGTCAACATTCAACGCACTCCCGTGGGCGGCCGGCACTTCGAGTGCTACTCCGAGGACCCCTACCTGACCGGGCACATAGGTGGTGCCGTGGTCGAGTCGATGCAGGCGGCCGGCGTGGGCGCGTGCGTCAAGCACTACGTCGCGAACGACTCCGAGACCGCCCGCACCGAGTATGTCTCCACCGTGGGCGAGCAGGCGCTTCGCGAGGTCTATCTCGCGCCCTTCGAGCGCATTGTCCGCGAGGTGGGAGCGTGGGCGGTGATGGCCGCCTATAACAAAGTAGACGACGGCACCGAGTCCGCGCCCATGACCGAACACCGCCACCTGGTCAATGAGGTCCTCAAGGACGAGTGGGGCTTCGACGGTGTGGTCATGAGCGACTGGATGGCGGCGCAGTCCACCGTCGCCACCGCCCTGGGAGGGCTCGACCTCGTGATGCCCGGGCCAGGCGGCCCGTGGGAGGAGCACCTGCTCGCGGCAGTACGCGCGGGAGACGTCCCAGAGTCCGTCATCGACAACAAGGTGGCCAGGTTGCTGCTGCTTGCGGAGCGCGTGGGCGGCTATGGAGACATGCCTCACCTCCCTGCCGACGCAGACGCCGATGCCCTGTTCCTCCGCACGCTGGCCGCGACCGCCACCGTCACTCTGCGCCGCGAGCGCGACTTCGTGGTAGACCCCACCACCGTCAAGACCATCGCACTCATTGGCCCCAATGCCGAGTCCGCCTATGTGATGGGCGGCGGGAGCTCGTTCGTCAATCCCCACTATGTGGTCAGCCCGCTCGAGGGCCTGCGCGCCGCGTTCCCGCACGCAGAGATCACCACTCACCGCGGCGGTTCCGCGTTGGTCCACACTCCCCTGGCGGATTTCTCGGAGGGCTGGGCCGACCCCGAGACGGGCAAGCCCGGCGTGGCCGTCATCCAACTCGACGCCCAGGGCAACGAGGTCTCGCGCGCCGTGGACCCCGCGTGGACGGGCTGGCTACGAGATCCAGACCCCCAGGTAGCCACCGTGGTGCTTGAGGCCGACGCCCACCTCAGCGAGCCCGGCGAGCACCTCATCGAGGTGGGCACCGTCGGGCTGTTCACCCTGGAGCTCGGCGGCACCGAGGTAGCCCGGGGCAGCGACAGCGCGGGCTACGAGTCAGTCCTCGACTCGAGCGCCACGGCGCCGGTGGGTCGCGGAAGCAGCATCACGGTGATCGATCCGGTGACGGTGCGGGTCCGTGCCACGCTGCAGGTGGTGGACGCCGGCGGCTTTGGCACCTTCGCCCGCGGGGAGATTCGGCATGCCCCGCCCGCCCCCTCGATCGACGAGGAGATCGCTCAAGCCGTTGCCGCAGCATCGGCCGCTGATGTGGTGGTCGTGGTGGTGGGCACCAACGCCGACGTCGAGTCCGAGGGCTTTGACCGCACCAGCATTGAGCTGCCAGGCAGGCAGAACGACCTGGTGGCGCAGGTCCTCAAGGTGGCGCCGGACGCCATCATCTCCGTCAATGCTGGCGCTCCCGTGCTGCTGCCCTGGCTCGAGAAGGCGCGCACCGTGTTGTGGTCGTGGTTCCCTGGCCAGGAATGCGGGCACGCGCTCGCCGACGTCATCACCGGCGTCACCGAGCCTGCCGGCCGGCTGCCATGGACGCTCCCCGCGCGCGCCGAGGACGTCCCCGTCAAGGACGCGCTGCCCGGCGCGGACATGACCCTCCACTACGACGACGGCGTTCACGTGGGCTACCGCGGCTGGTTCAAGGCGGGTCTTGAGCCCGCGCGGCCCTTTGGGTTTGGACTGGGATGGACCGACTGGGAGTACGGGCGCGTGGGACCTGCGGTAGTCAACGCGGACGGCAGCGTGGCCGTCGAGGTGGATATCACGAACATCGGCAAGCGCACCGGGACCGAGGTGGTCCAGTTCTACCTCAAGCCACCGGCCGATGCTGGGGAGCCTGCGTATGACCGTCCCGTCCGGTGGTTGGCTGGGTTCGCCAGGGCGACGGTGGAGCCAGGCGCAACTGCAACCGTCACGGCCATGGTGCCGCGGCGAGCGTTCGAGGTGTGGGACGTCGCGGCCCAAGAGTGGGTTCTACCTGGAGGAACGTATGCCCTGTGCATGGGGCGATCCGCGCGGGATCTCCACTGCTTGGCTCAGGTGGTGCGCTAGCGGCTCGGACTACGAGCGGGCCGCGAGCATGTCTTGCATGATGCGGATCTCTTTGCTCTGATAGTCGAGGATGCTTTGCGCGAGGCGCTTGACCTCAGGCGTGGTGGCGCGCTCAAGGGCCGCGTCAGCCATATCGACAGCGCCCTCGTGGTGGACAATCATCAACTCGAGGAACAGCACTTCAGCCTCCACGCCGCTCGCGGCGCGCAGTTCGGCCAGCTGAGCAGACGTCGCGAGTCCCGGCATCGCGACTCCGGCGCCATGGGAGCCGTGGCCATCCATCCACGCCATGGGGTCAACAGTGGAGGATTGCGTCAGTCCCCACAGTTCAAGCCACGCGTACATCTGGCCTGACTGCTGCGCCTGAGTCACGGCCATGTCATAGGCCATCACGCGCACCTCGACATCGTCCGTGGCATCGCGAATGATCATCGCGATCTCAACGCCTTGGTTGTGGTGCACCTGCATGGCGCGCGCAAAGCCGGCGTCGGCGCTGGTGTCCGTAGGGGACGCGATCGCGGGAGCCGTATCGCCGCCGGCCACGTTTCCCAGTACGAATCCGCTGAACGCCGCGAGGAGCACCGCGGCCATGACCGCGAACGGGATGAGGTTGCGACGCATTACTGGACTCCCGCCCGCTTGAGGATGATCTCGCGCACGCGCCCCGCGTCCGCCTGTCCCTTGGTGGCCTGCATCACGGCTCCCACGATCGCGCCGGCCGCCTGGACCTTGCCGTCTTGGATCTTGGCGAGCACGTCCGGCTGCGCGGCGAGTGCGGCGTCCACGGCTGCCTCGAGCGCTGAATCATCGGAGACCACCTCGAGACCGCGCGCCTTCACCACCGCCGCCGGAGAGCCTTCGCCCGCGAGCGTACCCTCGAGTGCCTGGCGCGCCAGCTTGTCGTTGAGTGCGCCGGAGTCCACCAGCGACTGCAGCTCCGCGATGTCCGCGGGCGTGACAGGCAGCGCCTCGAGGGCGATGTCGCGCTCGTTGGCCACGCGGGCCAGCTCGCCCATCCACCACTTGCGTGCGGCCTGCGGGGCAGCGCCCGCGGCGACGGTGTCGGTGATGAGCACCAGGGCGTCGGCGTTGATGGCGTCGCGCATCTCGAGGTCGCTGAAGCCCCACTCCTGCTGGAGGCGGGCGCGCATCTTGGAGGGGTGCTCGGGAAGCGCCGCGCGCAGTTCCTCGATCCATTCGCGCGAGGGCTCCACCGGGAGCAGGTCTGGCTCAGGAAAGTAGCGGTAGTCCTCGGCCTCTTCCTTGGAGCGGCCGGGCGTGGTAGTGCCGTCGCCTTCTTGCCAATGGCGGGTCTCTTGGACCACCGGCTTACCCGCAAGCAGCAGTTCCGCTTGGCGGCCGGCCTCGTGATGGATGGCCCGCTCGATGGCGCGCAGGGAGTTGACGTTCTTGGTTTCCGAGCGCTTGCCGAAGGGCACCGCTGACTGGTCCTCGCCGTCGGCGGCCTTGGCGCGCAGCGACAGGTTCACGTCCGCACGCACCGAGCCCTGCTCCATGCGGCCATCCGAAATCCCGAGGCCCTTGACGATGTCGCGGATGGTGGCTACGTAGGCGCGGGCCACCTCGGCGGTCCGGTCCCCCATGCCCTCAATGGGCTTAGTGACGATCTCGACCAGCGGCACACCCCCGCGGTTGTAGTCCACCAGGGAGTAGTCGGCTCCTTGAATGCCGCCGGTGCCGCCCTTGTGGGTGTTCTTGCCTGCGTCCTCTTCCATGTGAGCGCGCTCGATGCCGATGGTCACCACGGTGCCGTCGTCCAGCACCACGTCCAGCGAACCCTCGTAGCACGTGGGCTCGTCGTACTGGCTGATTTGGTAGTCCTTGGCGAGGTCCGGGTAGAAGTAGTTCTTGCGAGCAAAGCGGCTGGACTCGCGGATCTGGCAGCCCAGCGCGAGTCCCAACCGGATGGCGCTTTCCACTGCCTTCTGGTTGGTGACGGGCATCGCGCCTGGTAGACCAAGGCATACGGGGCACACCTGGGTGTTGGGCTCGGCGCCAAACTCGTTGGCACAGCCGCAGAACATCTTCGTCTTGGTGTTGAGCTCCACGTGGACCTCGATCCCGAACACGGGGTCAAACTTGTCCATGGCGTCGGCGTACGACATCTGCGGGCTCATCGCGCCACCTCCAACTCGGGGGCTTGCGCCATCAACGAGCCGCCCCACTGTGCGGTCAGCGCGGCCTCGAGTGCGGCGCCCACTCGGTACAGGCGCGCGTCCTCGCGAGCGGGCGCAAGGATCTGGAAGCCGACGGGCAGGTTGTCTTCCGGGGCGAGCCCGGAGGGCAGTGACATCCCAGGGATGCCGGCCAGGTTCGCGGGGATGGTCGCGACGTCGTTGAGGTACATCGCGAGCGGGTCATCGAGCTGCTCGCCCAGCTTGAACGGCGTGGTGGGCGTGGTGGGCGACACCAAGACGTCCGCCTGCTCGAAGGCCGCGGCGAAGTCGCGCTGGATGAGTGTGCGAACCTTCTGGGCTGAGCCGTAGTAGGCGTCGTAGTAGCCAGCGGAGAGCGCGTAAGTGCCCAGCATGATGCGGCGCTTGACCTCGTCTCCAAAGCCCTCCGCGCGAGTGGCGGCCATGACGCGCTCGATGGTGGTGCCGCCCTCGTCCACCCGGAGGCCAAAGCGCACCGAGTCGAACTTGGCGAGGTTGCTCGAAGCCTCGGACGGCAGGATCAGATAGTAGGCGGCGAGCGCGTACTCGAAGCTGGGGCAACTCACCTCGGTGATCTCGGCGCCCAGTCCGCGCAGCAGGTCAAGGGACTCCTCGAAACGCTGCTTCACGCCCGCTTGGTAGCCCTCGCCTCCCAACTCCTTGATAACCGCAACCTTGAGACCCTTGAGCCCGTTGGCGCGACCCTCCTGGGCGGCCGCCACAAAATCAGGGAGCGGCTCGTCCAACGACGTGGCGTCCATGGGGTCGTGACCGCCCATCACCTGGTGGAGCGCTGCGGCGTCTTCGACGCTGCGCGCGCACGGTCCCAGCTGGTCCAGTGAGCTTGCCAGCGCGATCGCCCCGTACCGTGACACGCCGCCGTACGTGGGCTTGACTCCTACCGTGCCGGTCACCGATGCGGGCTGGCGGATCGAGCCACCGGTGTCCGAACCAATCGCAAGTGGCGCTTCCCACGCGGCGAGAGCCGCGGCTGAGCCTCCGCCCGACCCGCCGGGGATGCGGTCCAGGTCCCACGGGTTGTGGGTGGGGCCGTAGCCGGAGTGCTCGGTCGAGGATCCCATCGCGAATTCGTCCATGTTGGTCTTGCCCAGGATCGGCATGCGCGCCTCGCGGATCTTCGCGGTCACGGTCGCGTCGTAGGGCGGGATCCAGCCGGAAAGAATCTTGGAGCCGGCGGTGGTCTCCATGCCCTTGGTGACCAGCACGTCCTTGATCGCGATGGGCACGCCGGCCAGGCGCGGCAGGTCCTTGCCCGCGGCGCGGTCGGCGTCCACGGCTGCGGCGGTTGCGAGCGCACCTTCCGCGTCTACCAGCAGGAACGCGTGGACGTTGGCCTCCACGGCGGCAATCCTGTCGAGACAAGCCTGAGTGAGCTCGACTGATGTGACCTCCCCAGCTGCCATGGCATCGGCCATCTCCAGTGCGCCCTTGCGGGTCCAGTCGGTCATGCTTCTTCTCCCAAGATCTGCGGCACGCGGAACCGGCCCTCTTCAGCGGCGGGGGCCGCGGCTAGCGCGTCAGCCTGCGTGAGCGACGGGCGCACCACGTCCTCGCGGTGCACGTTGACCAACGGCAGCGGGTGGGACGTCGCGGGGATGTCGTCGCCAGCCACTTCCGAGACCTTCGCGACGGCATCCACAATCGCGGAGAGCTGGCCAGCCATGCGGTCCTGATCAGCGTCGGTCATGTCGATGCGGGCCAGCGCGGCCAGGCGCGCAACATCAGACTTTTCGAGAGAAGACATGGTGCGAGTCTAGTGGCTCGGGTGGCCGGAGACCCCCGGGTCAGGCCTGACCTACGCTCAGCGGGCTTCCCACGAGTAGCCGATGAGCGACACGCCATTCTGCGCGCACGAGGGATCCTCTTTGACGTGTTCCGGGGTGAGCTTGGTCACCGTGCCATCCGGATTATCGAGCACTACCCAGTCGAGGTCCTCACGGCGCTCAAAGCCCAGGCGCTCGTAAAGGCGGTGGGCGGCGTGCATGGTGTCCATGGTGGACAGCACAATCCGCTTGGCGCCTCGCTGGGCGGCCATCTCCATCCCGGCACGGGTGAGCTTGCCGCCAATGCCCCGGCCGCGCTCAATGGGCGAAACCGCGAGCATGCGCAACTCGAACTCGCCGTCCGTCGCCAACTCAACGAACGGGCTTCCTGGCGGCACCACCGTGAGCGTGCCCACCACCGGGCCATCACCACTCTCGCCGTCAGCCATCATCAGGAGGTCCGCGTGTTCCGCGCGCGCCTTGGCGTTACGCAGCATCGGCACGTATGGGTGAGCTGCGTCGACCAGGCCGTCGGCCAAGTACGCCAGCGCCGTGAGTTCGCCCACCTCGGCGAGGCGGCCGTCCTCTGTGGGCTGGACCACTCGGATCAGTTCAGACATGAGGCTCCAACCGGGTTTGGGGTGGCGTGGCGCTACGGGTTTGAGTGCCCGCGTTCCAATGTATCCATGTGAGCGTGCCTCGCGCCACCGGGTCCCGCCAACACGCCCGTGACCTCAGGGTTTGCGGGACCGGCGTGCTCGCGTCGCTAGCCGATGGCACCTGGGCCGCCGTCGAGCAGTGCTTGAAACTGCGCCTCATTGAGCACGCGCACGCCCAACTCTTCTGCCTTCGCGGCCTTGGAGCCCGCGTTCGCGCCCACCACCACATAGTCAGTGTTCTTGGACACCGACGACGACGCCTTGCCACCCCGGCTGATGATCGCCTCTTTGACTCCGTCGCGCGAGAAGTTCTCGAGAGAGCCGGTCGCCACGATGGTCAGCCCCTCGAGCGTGCGCTCCACGGACTCGTCCCGCTCGTCTTCCATGCGGACCCCTGCGGCGGCCCAACGGTCCACGATCTCGACGTGCCACGGAACCTCGAACCATGCGAGCACGCTTTCGGCGATCACTGCGCCCACACCTTCCACCGCGGCCAACGTGGCGCCGTCGGCCGCACGTATGGCGTCCATGGATCCAAACTCGGTGGCGAGCGCGCGCGATGCCGATGGGCCTACGTGGCGGATGCTGAGCGACACGATCACGCGCCACAGCGGTTGCTGCTTGGCGGTGGCGAGGTTGGCGAGCAGGCGCAGTCCGTTGGTAGAGACGTCCCCGGCCTTGCGTTCGACGCCGTCCTTCTTCGAGTCAGACTCGAGCGTGAACAGCGGAACGCGGGCTAGGTCCGCTTCGGTGAGGTCGAAGAGCCCTGCCTCATTGGCGAGCACGCCAGCCTCCACGAGCGCGGCGGCGGCCCTCTCGCCAAGGACCTCGACGTCGAAGGCACCGCGCGAGCCGATGAACGCGATGCGGTCAACGATCTGCGCGGGGCAGAACTCGGCGTTGGGGCACCGGAGGTCCTTGTCGCCCTCCTTTTGCTGCGCGAGCGTCGCCCCGCAGGACGGGCACTCCGTGGGCATGGTCCACGGTGTCTCCTTGCCTGTGCGCGCGGCGACCACGGGGCCGACGATCTCCGGGATGACGTCCCCGGCTTTGCGGAGCACCACGGTGTCGCCGATGAGCACGCCCTTGCGCGCCACCTCGTGGGCGTTGTGGAGGGTGGCGAAGGTGACGGTGGAGCCTGCCACGAGCGTGGGCGTCATCACGCCGTAGGGAGTCACGCGGCCGGTGCGGCCTACGTCCACGCGGATGTCTTCGAGCGTGGTGTGGACCTCTTCCGGCGGGAACTTGTAGGCGATGGCCCAGCGGGGGGCGCGGCTCGTGGAGCCCAGTTCGCGCTGCACTGCACGGCTGTTGACCTTCAGCACCGCGCCGTCGATCTCGTAGACCATGGCGTGACGCTTGGCTTCGAGGGTCGCGAGATAGTCCTCGATGGGGCCGATGCCTCGCAGCGTGCGCGCTGCGTCGCTGACTGGCAGGCCCCATTCGGCGAGCACCTCGTAGATGCCAGCTTGGGTGTCGACGCGCGGGTCCGGTGTAGCGGTGCCCCAGTCGAGGGCGCCCAGCGCGTAGGTGGTGACGGCGAGCGGGCGGGACGCGGTGACGGTGTGATCCTTCTGGCGCAGCGAGCCGGCGGCGGTGTTGCGGGGGTTCGCGTAGGGGGGCTTGCCCTCTTCTACCAGGGCGGCGTTGAGCTGCTCGAAGGCCTCGACCGGCAGGAAGACCTCGCCGCGGATCTCGACCACGGCGGGTGGGGTTCCGTGGAGCGTGTGCGGAAGGCCTGCGATGGTCCGCACGTTCGCGGTGACGTCCTCACCCGTGGTGCCGTCGCCGCGGGTGATCCCCTGGGTGAGGGTGCCGTTCTCGTAGGTGAGGGAGATAGAGAGGCCATCGATCTTGGGTTCGCACACGATCTCGTGGTCCCCAGCCTCGCGGCCCACGCGCGCGAGCCACGCCTCGATCTCCGCGAGGGTGAAGGCGTTGTCGAGGCTCATCATGCGCTCGCGGTGCTTGACGGAGGCGAACCCGGTAGGGGCGCCCGCGCTGCCCACTGTCTGGGTGGGCGAGTCGGGGTCAGCGAGTTCGGGGTGCTGGGCTTCGAGCTCGCGGAGCTCGCGCTCGAGGGCGTCGTACTCAGCGTCGGACACCGTGGGGGCATCGTCGCCGTAGTAGGCAGCCCGGTGGGCTTCGATCTCTTGCACCAGGTCTTGGTGGCGGGCGCGCGGGTCAGGAGTGGGCACGCACCTATTCCATCACGGAGGGGCGACACGGGCCGCCTGTGTAGCTGCCCGGTCACGACGAATGGCACTGGTGCACCCCTGGTACAGCCTGTACTATTGGCGAAATCGCGCGTGCTGTTGCATGCGCATTCTGCTGTGAAAGGCTGGGGGCGGCAAATGTCCGGAATAGTCACGATGAAGTGGGCCACACGATCACGCGCGCTGGTGGGGTTCTTAGCGACGGTGGTGGTAGCGACCGGCTTGAGTGTGATTGCGGCGCCTGCTGGGCCCGCTGCCGCGGCAGCCGGTGAAGGTGCCATCGGTGGCACCGTGACGGTTCCTCCGGGATATGACGTCACGGACGTTGCGGTGTGGGTGGTCGATGCGGCCACCACGAGCGTCGTCGCCGGGCCTCTCAGCCCTGATGTGGTGGGCGTCTACAACTTCACCGGCGTTGCCGACGGTCAGTACACCGTTTTTGCCGAGGCCTATGGAAGTGGGCTCGTGTGGCAGTGGGCCGGCGCTGGTCGCGACGCGAGTGAGGCGAGCGACTTCGCAGTGACCGACGGATCCGCGGTTCCTGGGGTGGACTTCAACCTCGAGGTGGGCGGAGTCATCTCGGGCACTGTCACTGTTCCTGCAGGCTACGGTCCAGATATCGCCATGACGTTCGTTGAGCGCCCCGCGGGAAGCCCCGCAGTCGCTCCGACCGGCTCGACCACCGAATCAGCGAAGCTCTACACCGAGGTCAGCGCCGATGGCACCTACGCAGTCACAGGACTCGCGACTCTTCCCTGGCAGGTGCGCTTCAGTTCGATGGGGGGCTGGCTATACCCACAGCTGTATAGCGGCGTTTACGAAGCGGCGGATGCGACCTCCGTCAACGTGACGTTGGGTGCCAACACCTCCGGCATTGACGCGACTCTTGAAGAGACCCACCGGGTCGACATCACCGGCACGCTCAAGGACGCCGCGAGTTCGCTGTGTTATGTGGTGACCCGCACCGACGACGCGATCTCCTTCACGGGCTGCACCGACGCCGGCACCGCCACACACAACCAGTTGGTGCCTGCGGGCGACTACATCGTGAGCGCGTATGAATCTCACACGACCCATGGCGACACCGCGGTGTTGTGGTGGAACGACACCGCCGCTGACCGCACGGTTGAAGCCAACGCGACCGCGTTCAGCCCCGAACCGCTCAGCGAAGACGTCCACCCCACCGCTGAGTTCGACTTCACCGGACTGGCCTGGCCGGGCGACACGCCTGCCACCGGGTCCATCTCGCTGGACCTCACGAACTGGGACGACGGCCTCGCCGCCTCGGGCGGCTGTATGCAGGTGTTCGACGCCGCTCAAGCCCTCATTGACCAAGACTGCGTGGGATCGGACGGCACCTACACCGTTGCGGACCTGGAGCCCGCTGAGTACCGCGTCAAGCTCATCAACTTCACCGGTGCCGCGCCCACCCAATGGTTCTACCGCGTCGCAACCTTCGCCGCCGCACAACCGATCACCATCGCAGGCGGCACCAACTTCACCGACGCCTACGCACTCCTCAGGCCCTATTCGATCGTCGGACGCGTGGTCGACGCCAACGGCGACCCACTCACGGGGGGCACTCTCATCGTTTGGTCGAGCGGCTCCCAAAGTGGCGGGTACTCCGAACGAGAACGAATCGCAATTGACCCTGACGGCACCTTTGCGACCGGTAATGTCGGCACTTTCCCGCGTCTATGGTTCCACGGTTTTGACGGGCTCGCTGACGTCCGCTTCGGAGGCTCCACTTCGACAAGCGCTAGTACCCCAACTGTTCGGCCCGACGTCGTGATAGGCAACCCGGAAGCGGTCATCGTCGGGAGCTTAACGGCACCACCGTACTTCACCAGCACATCGGTTTGTGTGTTCGCCTACGAACACGCACAGTACGGTCACCCAGTTTCGCAGGCATGCGGCGCAGTCGGAGATCCCTTTGAGCTACAGAATCTTGCGGCAGGGCCGTACGCGATTCGGATGATTGACTCCGGCGATCCCAACAACATCCGGACGGCCCAGGCGGACTTCTGGGGCGAAGGTAATGGCACTGGCTGGCGGCATCCGGTAGAAGGCACCGTCCAAACGACTGTCACCGCCGGAGAGATCTCCAACGTGAACATCGCATGGGGGGGGACGATCACAGCTGCCCCCACGATTGCAGGGTTGCCTGCCCTTGAGGGTGGGTGCATGGATGTTTACGCCGGTTCATCAGGTCCGCTGATCGCGTCTGACTGTGACCCCGTCGCAGGGAACTTCTCGGTCAACCTCACGCGCGACTCTGATTGGCTTTCTGGTCACTATAGAGTCCGCTTTCGCGATGTCGTCGGAGGTCTCGACAAGTGGCACAGTAACGCCTTGACGCAAAGCAATGCGTCGTGGGTCAGAGTGCACGCAGGTGCAACAGTGCCGCTCACGGTCGAGTTGGCGCCGTCATGGGGACGAGTTGGAGGCGTCATCAGCCTGCCGGATGGTACAACCGCGACCGAGGGCTGCGTCACGGTAATCTCAGAGGACTTCGAAACCTTTTTCGAGACCACGTGTGCAGATCCCGTCAGCGGTGAGTACCTGATCACCGTCCCTATCGGCACCTACTTCCTAGAGTTCTGGACGAACACAACCGACGTGGCTTTCGAGTATCACAGCGATGCTCTGAGTCTCGCAGACGCCACAACGGTGGATATCGCCTCGGGCGCGCTCGTTACGGTCAACGCCGATCTCATGACTGCGGCGGAGATCACCGGCACGGTATCTCTCACTGGTGGTGCTCCCGCCGATGCGTGCGTAGGGGTGTATGAGCTTGACAACGACTTCATCTACGCCCGTTGCACAAACGATTTGGGCCAGTATGTGCTTGACAGTTTGCGACCAGGTACCTACTACCTGTCCTTCTTCGCGCCCGAGGGCTGGGCGAATGAGTGGCACGACAACTCGCACTTGATCGACAACGCGACTCCAGTGACTATCGCAGTTGGCGAGAGCAAGACAGTCGACGCGACGTTGGCGCCTGCGAGCACGCTCGCGGGTGTGGTCAAGAGCACCAGCGGCGCCGTCGCGACCGGGGGCTGCGTATACGCCTACGTAATCTCCGGTGAAGACTACGTAATCAACGGATACGACTGTGTGGACTCGACAGGCGCCTACTCGATTCAGGTACCTCCGGGCACGCCCCACCGGCTCCTTTTCCAAGGGTTCTATGCAGGAGCAACACCGCTCGCCGACACGTGGTCGGGAGGCTCCGCAACACTTGAGGGCGCATCGTCTTGGACAGCGCCTCTTGGCAGCACTGTCACGGCGAATGCAAACCTAGCCAGTGCAGGGGCAAGTCGTGGAACCATAGCATTGCGGCGGTATTCAGGCTCGTACGGTGATGTCAGCGGTTGCGCCCACCTCTACACAGATGACGGTGGCTTTGTCGGAACCTACTGCAGCACTGATTCCGACAAGAAGTTACACCCCCACATCCGAACCGCCTTGAGTTACAGCATTTACGCGTTCGACTTGCCTGCACCATATCAAGACCAGTGGTACGGAATCGCCGATAGTTTCGATAGCTCGACCTCGGTCCGCGGCACAAAAATCGCGACGTTCCTTGAAGTCCTCGTGCGGCACAACGTCTCCTTCTCGGGGCAGGTGGTACTTCCCGAAGGCGTGTCGTCCAGCGGCTGGGTTGCCGTCTTTGGGCCTGGCCAGGAGTTTGCAACCTGGGCCGAGGTCCAACCGGATCGAACGTTCGTCGTAGATGACGTGTTCTCCGATTTGGCATATACCTTCCAGGTCGTAGATTTTGCGGGTCTGGCCTTCCGTTGGGTCTCGAATCAGCAAGGGCCCGAAGATAGAAACGTGTACTCCATCAGCTCAACCGCTGCGCTCACCAATCCGCACAGAGACCTCCCCACCGTCACGCTGGAAAGAGAGGGAGTCATTGTTGGGCACATCAAACACAATCCAGGGGATTTTGGGGCCACATACGCGTGCGTAACTGTGACGAATCCCAATCAATCGGCAAATAGCAACCAGCACTGCGGCCCAGTGGGCTCCTACTTCGCGATTCGCAACCTCCCGGCGGGCTATTACCGCACTCTTGTGACATATAACACCGGCAGTCACTCCTGGATGAGTGATATCGGCGAGATGGATTCGAGCGACCACTGGAGCTTCGTGCGAGTGGAGCCTGAGTCAATTACGTACCTCACGCCCCGCACGGTGACTGTCGCGCCTGACAGCCCCTCGGTCCCCGCTGGCGGAGATGCTGCCATCACCGTGAAACTGAGTCCAGCAGGCACCGGAACCGCCGCACTCCAGTACTGGTCGGGAAGCTCGTGGGAGTATTACGGCGGTGGCTTCGCCTACATTGTGAATGGCGAAGGGCGCATGACTTGGAAGCCAACAGCGCCCCTCACCTACCGCATCTGGAGTGGTCAAGTTTTCTCGGCTCCGTTCACCATTGCGGTAGCGAGCCACAAAGTCACCGCGGTTCCTGACAGTGAAACGATTCCCACCTCGGGGACCGCGGGAGCAGTAGTCACACTAGACCCAACATCGTCCGGAGCCGCGTACCTGCAATACAAGTCCGGAAGTACGTGGGTTGAGTTCGCTAACCCCGTGACCGTCTCGAATGGAGTCGGTCACCTTACGTGGACTCCGTCAAAGACTTACGAGTACAGGTTCCGGTTCGGCAATGGCTATAGCCTGGCCTTCACGATCGCCGTCGATCCCCCGACCTTCTCCGCAACTGCCGACAGCGCTTCGATCCCGGCCGGCGGTACGGCTGGTGCCACGGTCACTGTCGAGCCGGCGTTGTCGGGGCCGGCGTATCTCCAGTACAAGTCGGGCGGCACCTGGTATCAGTTTGCGAACCCCGTCACCGTCACCAACGGCACGGGACACCTCACTTGGGTCCCGTCCAAGACCTATGAGTATCGGTTCAAGTTCGGTACCTATTTCTCTGACCCGTTCACCATCACGGTGGTGCCGCCTACTGTCACTGGCACACCGACGAGTGCGTCTATTCCGGCCGGTGGTACCGCTGGCGCGACCATCAATGTGGATCCTGCCGTGTCTGGTGCGGCGTTCTTCCAGTACTGGACTGGCACCACCTGGGTGCAGTTCGCGACGCCCGTGAATGTTGTTGACGGTGTGGGCTCACTGACGTGGCAGCCTTCACGAACCTTCACCTACCGCTTCAAGTACGGCACCCAGTTCTCTGACCCGTTCACCATCACGGTGACACCACCCACCGTGACAGCCACACGTGACGCTGCCTCCATCTCGGCTGGGGAAGCAGCGGGCGCCACGGTCAATGTGTCGCCCTCCGCAAACGGCCAGGCGTTTTTCCAGTACAAGTCAGGCACCTCGTGGATCGAGTTCGCCGCTCCCGTGACTGTCACGGACGGGGTCGGTTACCTCACCTGGTCACCGTCCCGCACCTTTGAGTACCGGTTCAGGTTCGGTGCCGTTTACAGTTCACCGTTCACGATCACGGTGACCCCACCGACGGTGACAGCCACTGCGGATAGCAGCTCCATCCCCACTGGAGGCACCGCCGGTGCCACAGTGAACATCGACCCTGCGGTGTCAGGTGCAGCGTTCTTCCAATACTGGACGGGCAGCACCTGGGTCCAGTTCCCCACACCGGTGACGGTCACCGGCGGCGAAGGCCACCTCACATGGACACCATCCAAGACATACACCTACCGATTCAAGTACGGCACCGAGTTCAGCTCACCCTTCACCATCACGGTGACCCCACCCACCGTGACAGCCACACGTGACGCCGCCTCCATAGCACCGGGCGGCACAGCGGGCGCAACCGTGAACGTGACGCCATCAGCAAACGGGCAAGCGTACTTCCAATACAAATCGGGCACCACATGGATCGAGTTCGCCACACCCGTGACCATCACGGACGGAGTCGGACACCTCACCTGGACACCATCACGCACCTTCGAATACCGATTCCGATTCGGACCCGTCTACAGCTCACCCTTCACCATCACCGTGGTCTAGTTCCGACTGGGTACGTCGGTCCGAGTTCTGTGCTGGGCTGCCCCACGGCAACCCAGCACAGCCATGTCAAGACGCGGACGCATCACCCTGCGCCGCACCTTCGACCATCGTGGGAGCGCCGCGCGCCATAGACGCGGCGAGCCATCCTTGAGTTGAGCGTTGTACGCTCAACTTTGGGCGTTCCGGCTGGAAATGAGTAATATCGCGCAGTAAAATGGAGCCGTGGCAACACGCCACCGGCCGCAAAGGCCCACAACTTCAAGGAGGTAACACCATGGCACGTGACGTTGCCCGTCAATACGTTGCCCCACGCACCGAGTCCCCCTGGCAGGAGGACTTCAACCAGGTAGTCCGCCGCTTCTTTGGCGATGCCGATGCCACGCTCGCCGGAGCATTCAGCCCGGCTTTGGACGTGGAAGAGGACGACGACAAGTTCACGCTCCACATCGAGCTCCCCGGCGTCACCCCGGATGACGTCGATGTCTCGATCGAAGAGAGCGTGCTCACCATCGCTGGCCAGCGCGACTTCTACCAGGACAAGAACGCCAACGGATTCCGCCGCGTGGAGCGCCGGTTCGGCCGCTTCCACCGCGCCATCCGGCTACCTGACCGCGTCGATTCCGACAAGGTAGACGCGACATACAAGGACGGCCTGCTGACCATCACGGTCCCCAAGGCCGAATCGGCCAAGCCTCGCCGCGTCAAGATCGCTGCGGCCTAGCCCCTAGGGGAGGCGCGGGTGTCGAGTGCTGGCACCCGCGCCCGCCGCCATCATCGCGCCCACGCGCCGCTCAACTGGCGCGCACCGCACCCAGACCGCTACCGAACACGGGACAATGGTGACGTGACCACCGCCCCCGTCCCCACGCGCGCGCAGATCGAGGCCGCCGCCGCAGCCATCGCCCCGCACGTGCGCCACACGCCCGTCATCGAGATCCCGGGCGACACCCTAGGCATCGACGCGACGCTCGTCTTCAAGCTCGAGTACCTGCAAGTCACCGGCGCCTTCAAGGCCCGCGGCGCGGTTCACTACGTTGCCACCCAGCCCATCGCAGACACCGGCATCGTCGCCGCTTCCGGTGGCAACCACGGAGCCGCAGTCGCCTACGCGGCGCAGCGCTTTGGTCACGAGGCCCACATCTTTGTCCCCACCACCGCCAACCCTGCCAAGGTGGAGCGCCTCATCCACCTCGAGGCCCACGTGCACCGCGTGGGCACCACCTACCCGGAAGCAAGAGAAGCTTCCTACGCCTACCTCACCGAACACGATGCCACCACGATCGAGGCCTTCGACGACCCCGTCGTGATGGCCGGTGCCGCAACGGTAGCCCGCGAACTCGAGGCCGATGCCGTGGGCGCCGACGGCCGCCCGCTGGACGCCATTCTCGTAGCAGTAGGCGGGGGTGGGCTCGCAGGAGGGACGGCCGCGTGGTGCGGCGATCACATCACGATTGTGGGCTGCGAGACCGTTGGTACCGCGTCCTACGCAGCGTCGCTCGAGGCGGGCGAACCCACCTCGGTCCCCATCTCCGGCGTGGCCGCCGATCACCTGGGTGCCCAGATCGGCCGCGTCCCCTGGGCGGCGATGACCGCAGCCGGCGTAGCATCGGCCGTCGTGACCGACGAAGAAGTGCTCGAAGCCCAGTCGCGCCTATGGCGCCTGCTACGCGTCGTGGTGGAGCCCGGCGTCGCCGCGCCTTTTGCCGCGCTCCTCACGGGACGCTGGGTCCCGGAGCCCGGCGCGCGCATCGGCGTGGTGCTGTGCGGGGCCAACGTGGTCAACCCCACGATGGCCCCGCCTCAAGCGCTCGTGTAGCGCTACTCGCAGAGCGCCCGCAACTCGCTGTCAACGAACAGCGCCGCCGCCTTCACATCCTCTGGAAAGCTCGGGAAGTTCTGCGAGTCGGGATTCGCGGGGTCAACGGCCTCGTCGTAGTGCCGCTCCAGTAGCTCGAGTGCCTCGGCAAGAGCGGGCTCTGACAGTTCCTTGAGTTCCGCGATGTCAGCCACGTGCTGGTCGCTACCCACATAGGCGCGCTCCACCGGCTGCAAGAACGGCGCCACCACCACGCAGTAATCGACCAGTGTCAAGGTCGCGACCGGCTCTGGCGTAGCAGGGTCGCCGCTCGCTCCTCCCCCGGCGACCGGCGCAACGTCGGTCACCGCCGGCTCTGCATCTGTGCCGGAGCACGCCGCCAGCGCAACCAGCCCCACCCCCACTGCCGCCGCGCGCAGCAATCGAAGACGGAGCAAGGACAATGAAGGTGAGGTCATGGGTCCTGACCCTAGCGAACCCTGCCAGCGACCGCCACAAGCCCACATCCCCAGCCCAAACGCGTAACGTGGGAAGGTGCGCCGAACCCCTGGGCTAGCCGCGAGCATCGGCTTCGCGCTGTTCCTCAGCGCCTGCGCCAGCCCGGCAACAACAGTCTCACCCACGGCCACGCCATCAAGCCCCACGATCATCTCCCCCATCACGGCACCCACACTGGGCACCTACCCTGTGGACACCGCCATCGTCACCATCCTCGAGATCGGCACGTACCGGCCGGAGTGGCTGGGCCAGATCCTGGTCTCCGACCGCGACACCGTCGACACCCCAGAGGAACTCCGCCACCGCCGCTTCCCACCCCCGCCAGGGACGCCCCTAGCGCCTAGCGATGCCTTCACCTCGAGCATCGGCGCCGTGCCTGCGGATGTTGCGGCTCGCAGTAGTTGGTCCTCCGAGTGCCCGGTTGCTCTCGAGGACCTGCGCTACCTCGAGATGACGTTCTGGGGATTCGACGGCAACGCCTACCTGGGCGAAATGATGGTGCACGCCGATCACGCGCACGACGTCGTCACTGTATTCAGCGCCCTCTACGACGCCCGCTTCCCCATCGAAGAGATGCGGATCTACTCCCGGGAAGAGATCTTCGCTCCGCCCACGGGAGACCTCAACAACACCAGCTCGTTCGAGTGCCGGCCCGTCGCGGGCGTCTCCGGCACGTGGTCGCAACACGCGTACGGCAGGGCGATCGACATCAACCCGTTCCAGAATCCTTACCTGCGCGGCACCGCACTCGAACCGGCGCTGTCCGGGAGCTACTTGGACCGCAGCAACCGGCGCGAGGGCATGATCCGCCGCGGGGATGTCGTGGTGACAGCCTTCGCGGGCATCGGCTGGGGGTGGGGCGGCAACTGGACTGCCCTCACGGACTTGCATCACTTCTCGTGGAACTCCAAGTAACTCTCCCGCCAACCAAGGTGAGCGCAACGCCCATGGTGCGCAGAACATCGGCCGATGCCGTGAGCGGGCTCTCCTCGCACGCCACCAGGTCAGCAGGCATGCCCACGGCAACCGCGGGAAACTGCGTGGACGCCGCAAGCGCCGCAGCCCGCGTGAGTTGTTGCTCAGGATGCCACGGGTCGCGACCGTCGCGCGAGCGCTCCACCGCCGCAGCGATCGCCACCCAGGGATCGAGCGGTGCCACGGGGGCATCGGATCCCAACGCGATCCTCACCCCGGCGTCCTGAAGCGAAGCCAGCGGGAAGGCGCGCTCGGTGCGGCCGGGCCACAGGGCATCGGCCACGTCGCGGTCGTCCATGGCGTGCTCGGGCTGGACCGAGGCCACCACGCCCAGGCGCGCGAACCGCTCGATGTCCTCAGCTGTCAGCAACTGCGCGTGCTCAATACTGCCGCGGGCGCCGGTGGCCTCGAACGCATCGAGCGCGAGCGTGTTCGCGAGGTCCCCAATCGCGTGGATCGCGGCCTCGAAGCCGTGGTCCGCGGCCTCCTGCATGAACCCCTCGAGCTCCGCCGGCGGCACATTGTTGGTACCGAAGTTCACCGTGTCCGGGTAGGAATCGTGGCAGTACGCAGTGCGGGTGTTGAGCGAGCCGTCGCTGATGATTTTGAGCGCGCCCACGCTCAGCAGCCCGCCCGTGCCGTCGATCACCTGCCCGGTGCGCATCCCACGCTCGATCATCTCCCCCAGCATGCCCTTGTAGAAGCCAGCCTTGACGCGCAACTGGTCCAGGCCATCGGCCATGCGCGCGGCCCACACCTCGACGTTGTCGTCCATCTCGTAGTCGATGATGCCCACCACTCCGCGCGCCGCGGCGTCGTGCACGGCGGCCATGGTGAGCACATGCCGGGCGTCATGGGAGTCCTCGGCGAGCATGCCTTCCACGGCGAACGCTTCCTCCTCCCGGAGCAGCCCATGATGCACCAGGCCATAGCGCGTCTGCGCCGCGGAGTTCACCCACACCGAGTGGAGGTCGCCGCTGATCAGCACTACTGCGCGGTGGGGTGCCACGACGTCGAGGGCCTGGGCCGTGGGCAGGTCCGCCCATAGCGCGTCGCGGAACCCGAATCCCACCAGTGTGGCCTCATGGTCGACGTCTGCGGCCATGCGCTGCGCTACTAGCTGGGCCACTTGCGCGGCGGACTCGCCTCGCGTCACGTCCAGGCGCGTGCGCATCTTGGCCCACTGCGAGAAGTGCACGTGATGGTCCCAAAGCCCGGGGATGAGGAACCGGCCCTCGAGGTCCAGGCGCTCGAGCGCGGCATCGTCATTGCGGCCGATGCTCGCCACGAGTCCCCCGCGGATGGTCACGTCGGTAGGGGCGTCGGGTCCTCCAACGATGCGCGCGTTGGCGAGCACAAGGTCCGGGGCGTCACGAGTCATGGCGCAAGGCTATACGCAGGAGCGACCGGGGCGGTCGGCCACTACGCGAGTTGCAGCGTGGTGATGCAGGTGGCGTCGTCGGGGCCGGTGGCGATGGGAGCCTCTGCTGCCAGCCCGTCGTGCTCAACGCGTAGCATCGCGGAGATGTCGCGCGGGAGCCACACTGCGATGAACCCGTTGTCGAAGGTGGTGGTCTGTTCATCGACAATGACCTCACCGGTCTCAGCGTTGGTCACGATAATCCGAACTTCTTCGCCACCCAACTCGCCCTTGCAAGTAGTGAGACTGTGGAAATAGCACTCGTGGGTGGTGTCGATGTAGGGCGCCACAGAGAGGTAGAAGCCGTCAGCGATAGGAAGAGACACCTGCTCGGTGGTGGTGGCGTCAGAGATCAACAACTCACCAGGGCGGACCGAAGCCATGAATCCAGCGGAGCGCTCGGCTAACGGCGTCCGGTCAAGGTCGTCAATGAGATCGCGCACTGGGGTTCCGTCGAGGCCGTGGGCTGCGAGCACGTCGTTCGCGGGTTCCGGCTGCTCGGCGGCAGGTCCCGAGCATGCGGCAAGCACCAGCACAGCAAGGGCGGTCAAGGTCACGATGCGAGTTCTCATGCGTTCCACGATAGGCATGATCACAATCCGCCGTGCGGGACGATGGTCCCTTGGGCGAGGTCGCGGGCGACTACAGCAAGCGCTTGGCTACCGTGGCCTGGCCTAGCACGCGGGTGCCGTCGTAGACCACCAGGGACTGACCTGCGGCAACCCCGCGCATCGGCTGGTCCAGCTCCACGATCATGCGCTCCGCGCCGTCAACAACCGTGCGCGTGACCGATGCTGGGATGGCCTCCCCGTGCGCGCGCACTTGGGCGAGGCACCGGGTGGGCTCGGCGGCGGGAGCGTCCGGAGCCATCCACACGACGTCCTCGCCGGTCAAGGTGTAGACGGTCAGGAGAGTCTCGGGTCCCACCACGATCACGTTGGACTCGGTGCGGACGTCGGTCACGTAGCGCGGCTTACCGTCGGCGGCAGGCCTGCCAATGCCAAGGCCCTTGCGCTGGCCAACGGTGTAGGAGTATGCACCTGAGTGCTCGCCCACCTTCGCGCCGGTTTCGTCCACGATGTCGCCGGGTGCTTCGCCTAGCGCGCGCTCCAGGAAGCCCTTGGTGTCGCCGTCGGCCACAAAGCAGATGTCGTAGGAGTCCGGCTTGTTGCTGACGCCCAGCCCGCGGGCGGCGGCCTCGGCACGCACCTCGGACTTGCTGGCGATCTCGCCGAGCGGGAACATGGCTCGCGCCAGCTTGTCCGGGCCCATGACCGCGAGCACGTAGGACTGATCCTTGGCGGGGTCCGCGGCGCGGTGCAGTTCGCGGATGCCGTCGTCGCGAATGTCGATCCGCGCATAGTGGCCGGTAGCGACGGCGTCGAAACCCAGAGCATCGGCCCGTTCCAAGAGGGTGTCGAACTTGATGTGTTCGTTGCAGCGCACGCAGGGGTTGGGCGTGCGGCCCTGCGAATACTCGCTGAGGAAGTCCTTCACCACGGTGTCGTGGAACTCGTCGCTCAGGTCCCACACGTAGTAAGGGATTCCCAGGATGTCCGCAGCGCGGCGGGCGTCATTGGAGTCCTCGAGCGAGCAGCACCCGCGCGAGCCCGAGCGGAACTCGTCGCGGTTGCGGCTGAGCGCCATGTGCACGCCCACAACGTCGTGCCCGGCGTCAACGGCGCGTGCGGCGGCGACTGCGGAGTCAACCCCTCCGGACAGGGCTGCGAGGACCTTCATGTCGCGGTCACCTCCCCAGTTGCGCGAACTCGTGTCAGAACTACCCCACCATGGTACGCGGGGTTGACGCTACGGATAAATCGGTTCTAAAATCGAGTTATGCGTAGCGACTGGTCTCCCCTCGCGCCCACCTTCAGGTCGCGACTCCAAGGACAGGTGCTGGCTCTCGTGCTTCTGAAACCGGATCAGGAGTGGACCATCTCCGACCTCGCCCGCCAGGTGCACGCGCCGCTCACCACGGTGCAAGGCGAAGTATCGCGCCTCGTGGACGGCAGGGTCCTGACCGAACGCAAACTGGGCCGCTCACGCTTGGTCCGCGCCAACGTCGGCAACCCGGCGCTGCTCCCGCTCACCCAGTTGACGCTCGCCAGCTTTGGCCCTCAGGTGATCGTGCGCGAAGAGTTCTCCGGTCTTGGGGCCGATGCTGTCTACATCTTTGGCTCCTGGGCGGCGCGTTTTCACGGCATCGCGGGTGGCACTCCGCTCGATATCGACGTGCTCGCCATCGGTGACGGCATCGAACGGCGCGCGTTGTTCGATGCCGCCGCTCGCAGCGAGAAGCGACTGGGCATCGAGGTGAACCCCGTGTCAAGGACGCGCGAGCAGTGGGAGCATGCAGACGAGGATCCCCTCTTGGGCGACGTCACCACCAAGCCCATGGTGCTGGCCTGGGCCAGGGAGGAGTGAGGATGTGGAAGGAAGGCCGGAGCGAGATCGTCAAGGCGCTCAAGCACGATCGCCTTGACCGTATCAACGGGCCCGCAGCGAGCGGCACGCATTACCTGGAGTCCGCCCGCGAGGCGCTTGCGTCGGCCGAACGCGAACTCAGCTACAACCCCACGCTTGCGTATACCGCCGCATACGAGGCCGCCCGCAAGGCCGCATCAGGACTGCTGGCTCAACAGGGACTGCGCGCCAGCGGCGGGGGCCATCACATCACAGTGCTCGAGTCAGTCAATGCTCAGTTTGGCGACGACTTCGCACCGCTGAGGACCATGCGCATGCGCCGCAACCAACTCGAGTACCCCACCGTGCCGGGCGACACCCCCGATGCCACGGAGTCAGCGCAGGCCATCGCGTGGGCCCACCAGATGCTCGACGTCGCCGAGGCCCTGATGCCGCAGCTCACTCGCTTCGAGCCCTAGCCGAACACTTCCTGCTGGAACGTCCCCGCGACCTTGCGCGCCCTCTCCACGGCTTCCGGGAGCACGGCCATCAGCGCGTCGATGTCCTCCGGGACCGTCGTGTGTCCCAGCGAGAACCGCATCGTGGACGCCGCGTCGCGTTCGCTCCGCCCCATCGCCATCAGCACGTGGCTCGCCTGCGCGACGCCCGCAGTACACGCGGAACCGTTCGACGCCTCGACGCCGTGGCTGTCGAGCACGAACATCAAGGCCTCAGCCGCGCAGCCGGGGAAGATGAAGTGGACGTTACCCGGGAGGCGTTCAGGGCCGGGCTGGGGTCCAGAGAGTCTTGCGTCGGGGATTGCCTCGCCGATGCGCCGGATCAGGTCGCGTTGGAGCGCACCGAGGCGCTCGGCTTCGTCGGCAAGTTCCGCGACGGCCTGTTCGGCCGCAACTGCCGCCGCATGGAATCCCGCCGCGTTGAGAGTCCCGGAGCGAATCTTGCGCTCCTGTCCCCCGCCGTGGGTCAGCGGCGTGATGGTGAGGTCGCGCCGTGCGACCAATGCGCCCACGCCCACGGGGCCACCGAACTTGTGCGCGCTCACCGCCATCGTGGCGAGCCCACTGGCCTTGAAATCAACGGGAACGTGACCCACAGCCTGGACAGCATCGGCGTGAACCGGGATGCCGTGCTCGGTGGCGATGTTGACGATCTCGTGGATGGGCTGAATCGCTCCCACCTCGTTGTTGGCCCACATGACGGAGATCAGGGCAATGTGGTCGAAGTTCTCGGCGACCTCCGCGCGTAAGGCGGCAATGTCAACGCGGCCCTCGCGGTCAACCGGGAGCACCACGGCGGTGGCGCCGTGCTCGGCCTCGAGCCAGTGGGCCGGGTCTAGTCCGGCGTGGTGCTCAATGGCGGTGGTGACGATGCGCGTGCGGCGGGGGTCGGCACTGTGGCGCGCCCAGTACAGGCCCTTGAGCGCGATGTTGTCGGCCTCCGTGCCGCCCGAGGTCCAGATCAGCTCTGTGGGGTGAGCGCCCAGCGCACGGGCCATCCGCTCGCGTGCGTCCTCGACCACGGACCGCGCCAGGCGTCCGGACTTGTGCAACGCCGACGGGTTGCCCACGCGGGCAAGTTCCTCGAAGTACGCCGTGCGGGCACGCTCAAGCATGGGCGTAGTCGCTGCGTGATCGAGGTAATGGGGACTCATTCGGATGATTCTACGAGATCGGGCCGGAACGGGCCATATCCATGCGCCAACGCCGCCCCCGCGACCCTCCGCACCCACGTCGGGGCGCGTGTGAACAGTGTTGAGCAAGTACACGTCACCCGCGTCACTCGGAGCGCAACGGTCCCATCTTGGGTGCGGGGCGTCGGGATGGGATCGCGACGCGCTCCTAGCACCTAGTTCCCTAGCATCCTCGCCCAAGCGACCAGGGCAGGGTCATCCAGCGCGGCGACCGTCCAGTCGGCGCGGTGGTCAGCGTGCAGGCTCGGAACCATCACCACGCGCATACCCGCCTCCTTCGCCGACGCAACGCCGTGGCTGGTGTCCTCGAACGCGACTGCGTCAGCCGGTGAAACGCCCAGGCTCTCGCATGCGGCCAGGTACACGTCTGGTGCGGGTTTGGGATGCGCAACCTGGTCCGATCCGATCGCAGTGTCCGCCAGGTGCCCCAGGCCCGCGACGGTCAGCTGATCACGGAGCCGCGGGGTATGCGTGTTGCTCGCGACCGCGAGCGGCACCCGAGCGCCGCACAGTTCTGTGAGCAGAGCGGCACCAGGCAACTGCGGTATCCCTTTGGCGTACTCGGCGTCTGCCAATGCGGCGAGCTCCGCCTGCGCAGCCGGGCCATCGCCGGCGCGCCCCACGATCGCGCACAGGTACTCGGCGGTAAACGCCAGGTTGGTGCCGATCACGTGCTCCTTGTACTCGGGCAACCACACATGACCGTGGCCCTCCACAAACGCGGCCTCCGCGCCCGTCCAGAGCGTCTCGGTGTCGAGCAACAGTCCGTCGCAGTCGAACACGACCGCCTGCACCGTGGCGGGGTCGATGGGAAAGTCCGCCGGGAGCGTCACGCGCCGCGGTGTTCCTTGATCTTCTCGATCGCCTGAGGCAGCACGTCGAACAGCGAGCCCACCACGCCAAAGTCGCAGATCTCGAAGATCGGCGCATCTGGGTCGAGGTTCACCGCCACCACAGTGCCGGAAGCCTGCATGCCCCCACGGTGGTGAATCGCACCGGAGATGCCGCACGCCACATAGAGCGCCGGCGTCACGGTGGTGCCCGTCTGGCCCACCATGTGCTCATGCGAGATCCAGCCCTCGTCGGTCGCGTCGCGGGACGCGCCCACGGCACCGCCTAGCAGCTCCGCGAACTCTCGCACCAGGGTGTAGTCGCCGCCCGTGCCGCGACCACCCGAGACCACCACAGACGCCTCGGCCAACGGCACGCCTTCGCCAGCCTCGATGGGCTCCACATGTGTCAGAGCCTCGCGCGTCTCCGGCACGGTCACGTCGACGTCGACCACCAATGGCGCGACCGCCTCTTGATCGAGCGCCACCGCCAGCGTCGTGTTAGGACGCACACCCACAATCGCCTTGCCAGTGTTGATCCGGCAGCGCACGTTCCACGTCGCGGCAAACACCGTCTTGAACGCCTCGATGCGGCCGTCGACGAACTCCGCGCCGGCCGCATCCACGACCACGCCAGCCCCTGTGCTCAGCGCCAACCGCGTGGCGATCTCCTTGTTCACAAAGGTCGAGACCACGAGCAAGACTGCGGCATCGCGCGACGCCGCCTCCACTGCGGCGGCGGCCTTCGTGGGGTGCCGGGCGTCGTCACCAATGCTGGCAACCCGCACCTCGGTGGCGCCGTAGAGCCCCAACTCATTGGCAGCATCCGCCAGAACCTCGCTGCCCAACCACACCGCCACGGGTGTGCCAAGCGAGCGCGCGAGCGTCAGCGCCTCGAGCGAGGGCTGAGCGATCTGGCCGCCGCGGTGCTCGATCAGAACTGCGATCTTGGGCGAGCTCATACGAGCCCCCTCTCAATGAGGAACGCGGCAAGCTCTGTGCCGCCCTCCCCCTTGTCGGTCACGATGGTCACATTCTGGCGGGCCGGGCGCGGCGAGGCGTCCACCACGGTGGTGCGCGACGCAGACGCGCCAACACTCTTGGCATCTACGCCCACGTCGGCAAGAGACCACGTGGTCACCGGTGCATTGCGCGCGGCCATGATGAGCTTGAAGTTGGGGTAGCGGGGCTTGTTGGCCTCGTCGGTCACGGACACCACGGCGGGCAGGGGCGCCACCACGGTCTCGTGGGCATCGGGCAAGTGGCGCACGATGGTCGCCTTGCCGTCGGCCACCTCAAGGGACGACGCTAGCGAGAGCTGCGACCAGTCGAGCTCGACCGCGAGCGCCGTGGGAAGCATCGACGTGAGCCCGTCAAGCGCGGCCATGCCAGTGATCACCATGTCGAGCGGCTCCTCGGCGTGGACCTTGCTAATGGCGCCCGCCAGCACCTTCGCAGTGGCGAACACGTCGGAACCCGCCGCCGCCTCATCCGTCACATGAATGGCGTGATGAACGCCCAACTGGAGGGCCTTGCGAACCGCAGCCACGGCATCGGCCGGACCCACGGTGAGGGCGTAGACCTCGCCGCCGTGCTGCTCAACCAACTGCAAGGCGGCCTCGACGGCGTTCTCGTCGAGCTCGTTCATGGTGCCGTCCTCGGCGGTGCGCGTGACGGTGCCGTCCGTGAAGGAGCGGTTGGATTGCAGGTCCGGGACGTACTTGACTGTGACCAGAATTCGCATGTGCCCATCCTAGCGACGCGGTCTCCGCCCGCGGGAACCGGCTCCGCGCGATGGGCGTTCACCAAGCACCTACCTTGGAGGAACCTTGCCTGCTGTCACCGAACTCGTGCGACAGATCGACCTCTACGTGGAGTTGGGGTACCCGGCGCTGGCCGGCCTGACTGAGCCGGAGTTTCGCCAGGTCTTTCAGCCGATGCTGGGAAGCGTGGCCGACGCCGTTGGCGCCGGCCTCGACATGACCACGAGTGAGCGGCGGGTTCCGTTCGTCGTGGTGGTGACTGAGGCGCTGATTCCGGCCGCTGTGCGTCAGGGTTTGACGCGGCTCGCTGGCGGAGCGAAACCGGGCGTCGTGGACCGCAACCACGGAGAAGGAGGCGTCGAGCCGTACCGCCCGATCGCGTCACTTAACGTGCCAGACGCGCCCGTGTACCTGCTGGAGGATGTGGAGCGCGGCGAAGAGTTCACGGGCGTGCCTCCCCAGGACGCGCTGCCCGTGCTCCTGGACCGGAGCCGCACGCCGCTGACTATCGACGAGGGAATCTCGCTGGTGACCCTGTTCCCTGCCGTACTTGAGAAGAACAAGTGCTTCATGCTCGCCGGCTCGCGGATGGACAACAAGCGCGTGCCCGCCATGTGGATCTCGGACAAGGCACCCAAGCTGGGCTGGTGCTGGGACGGGAATCCGCACGACTGGTTGGGCATGGCCTCGGCGGGTGCGCGGCGGGCGTAGCCATCGCATGTGGGAGCATTGTCGGCGCTCGCGCCCCGTGGCAGGATAAATCGCATGACAACGAAGTCGCGCCACCACACCGCACCACACGCCCGATCCCTCGCCGCCCTCACCGTCGCCCTGCTAGCCCTGACCGGCTGCACGGGAGACGACCGCGGGGGCGACCCAGACATCGGCGGCGGTTGGGAACTGGTGTGGAGCGATGAGTTCGACGGTTCCGAGGTGGACACCGCCAGGTGGGACTACGAGGTCAATTGTTGGGGAGGCGGCAACAACGAGCAGCAGTGCTACACGGACCGCCTAGAGAACAGCTACCTCGAAGAGGGCCGGCTTCACATCCGCGCTGACCGCGAGAACTTCAGCGGCCCGCGGGACCCCGACGACGCCCAGTCCTATAGGGCCGACGACACTGGCGCCTCGCGCCCCTTCACCTCGGCGCGTCTGCGCACCAAGGACCTCGCCGACTGGACCTATGGCCGCATCGAGGTGCGCGCCAAGCTCCCGGAGGGCCAGGGAATCTGGCCCGCCATCTGGATGCTGTCCTCCGAGGGCGCCTATGGGACGTGGCCCCTCAGCGGCGAGATCGACATCATGGAAGCCATCAACCTCAACACCCCGCACCGCCCGGACCACGCCCTCGCTGGCGAGATCAACAACGAGGTGCACGGCACCCTGCACTACGGCCAGGCGTGGCCAAACAACCGCTACTCAGGCACCGGGATCGAGCCCCAGAAGAACGTCTGGGAAGAGTTCCACACCTACGCCGTGGAGTGGGAGCAAGGCGAGATGCGTTGGTACATCGATGGCGAGCACTTCGCGACGCAGGTCTCCGACGGCTGGTTCACTACGGGTTCCCTCGAGGACGGCACCCGCGGCGGGACGGACGCTCCGTTTGACCGGCCGTTCTACCTGATCCTCAACGTGGCGGTGGGCGGGCAGTGGCCAGGTCCGCCCAACCAGGACACGGTCTTCCCGCAGATCATGCAAGTCGAGTACGTGCGCGTCTACGAGTGCAGCGTGGACCCCGCAACGGGCCGCGGGTGCGCGAGCACCGTGAACCCGGACATCGAGCCGCTCCCCGGCAACCAGCCGCCGGACTTCCTGCAGGACTAGCGCCGCGCGCCGAGGCCCTTCTCGAGGGCGGAGACTTGGGCACGCAACGCACGTAGTTCCGCGAGCACCTCGGACTCCACGTCCGGGATGTGCTGGCCTTCCGACGCGCTGTGTCCCCCGGTAAGGTCCGGCTCGTCGTGCCGACGGTTCATCGCCTCGACGGTAACCGCCACAAACAGGTTCAGTGCGATGAACGTGGTCACGATGTTGAAGACAATGAAGTAGCCGCCAATCCAGCCTTCCTGCTGCATCATTGGCACCACGAGGTCGGGCCAGCCGTCCGAGATCATCACCCGGAACAGCGAGTTGGTGGACAGCCACAGGTCGCCGAACGCCTCCGGCCTCATGTCGCGAAACAGGGTGGTCGAGCTCACCGCGAACATGTACATGATCATCGCGAGCAGGCCACCAATGGAGAGGATGCCCGGGATGGCGGCACCCAACGCAGTGACCACCAGGCGCATCGACTTCACTGCCGAGAGCAACCGGAGCACGCGCAAGAGCCGCAACACCCGGAGGACCTCCGAGCTGCCGCCGGCGGGAATCACCGCCACGACCACCACGAAGAAGTCGAACAAACTCCAGCCGTCGCGCCAGAACGACGCCCCATTGGCGTAGATGCGCAGCACAATCTCGACCACAAAGATCGCGACAATCACGGTGTTCATGGCATGCAAGACGGTCCCGATGGAAGCCATCATTCCCGGGTAGGTCTCGAGGCCCAGCACCAGGGCGTTCAGGATGATCAGCACGATGATGAAGTGCCCAAAACGCGGGTGCTCCGTGAGCCATTTCACTTTGCCGCGCGCACCGCTCACCGACGCCTCCCCTGCATCAACCATGGTCAGACTATAGACGGCCTCACGGTGCGCGTCGAGTGGCGGCGCAACACCGCTGTCACACGCGTCCGGCACAATGAACACATGAGTAGCCGCGTAGTCGAACCGTCGCCCACCCCCCACCGGTTGGGCGTTCACCTCATGGACGGCGGCGCAAGCGTGGCGGTCTTCGCCTCCCACGCCACCGAGGTCCTGTTGTGCCTGTTCGACAACGGCCACGAAGAGCGCATCGCGTTGCAGGGACCCGATCACGGCATCTGGCACGCGTTCGTGCCGGGGATCAAGCTGGGCCAGCGCTACGGCTTCCGCGCCGCTGGGCCCTGGCGCCCCAAGCACGGCCACCGCTACAACCCCGCCAAACTGCTGCTCGATCCGTACGGGCGCGGCATCCACGGCAACCTCACCGCGATGAACCAGCCAGGAGCATCGGCCCTTCTCAGCACCCGCGACACCACCGACTCCGCCCCCCTGATGCCGCGCTCCGTGGTGACCGCCGAGCCCGGCGGCACGTGGCAGACACCTAAGCCTTCCGTGCCGTGGGAAGACACCGTCATCTACGAGGTCCACGTCAAGGGCTTCACCCAGCAGATGAAGGAGGTGCCCAAGAAGCTCCGTGGCACCTACGCCGGGCTCGCACATCCGGCATCGGTGGACTACCTCAAGCGGCTAGGCGTCACGTCCGTACAGTTACTGCCGGTCCATGCCTTCGCCGACGAACCTCACCTCCAACACCTGGGACTCAGCAACTACTGGGGCTACTCCACGCTCAACTTCTTCTCGCCGCACGTGCCATACGCCACCCAGAAGGCGCAAGAGACCGGCGGCCAGGCGGTGCTCGACGAGTTTGTTGGCATGGTGGATCTGCTCCACCAGGCTGGCCTCGAGGTGATCCTCGACGTGGTCTACAACCACACCACCGAGGGATCGCACGGCGACCGCGTGGTGTCCTGGAAGGGACTCGACAACGCGTCCTATTACCGCAGCCAGCCCCACAACGCCGGGCACTACGACGACACCACCGGGACCGGCAACACCCTGGACTTCGCACACCCCCGCGTGGTGCAGATGGCCATGGACTCCTTGCGCTACTGGGTAGCGGAGGTCGGTGTGGACGGCTTCCGGTTTGACCTCGCGGCGACGCTGGGCCGCACCGGGCAAGGGTTCTCCACCGATCATCCCTTCCTCATGGGCATCACGATGGATCCGATCATCGGCGGTGCCAAGCTGATCGCTGAACCGTGGGATCTGGGCCTGGGAGGCTGGCAGGTGGGCAACTTCCCGCCGCCCATGGCCGAATGGAACGACCGCTTCCGCGACAAGACCCGATCCTTCTGGCTCACCGAGATTGCAGGCAAGGGCCACTCGCGCCACCACGCCACTGCCCCAGAACTCGCGACGCGGCTCGCGGGATCGAGCGACCTGTTCGGTCACGGCGACCCTCCCCTGGGACGAGGCCCGATTGCCTCGGTGAACTTTGTGACGGCTCACGATGGCTTCACGGCGTATGACCTGACGGCGTACAACCACAAGCACAACGACGCCAACGGCGAAGACAACCGCGACGGCACCGACAACAACCGGTCCTGGAATCACGGCCATGAAGGGCCGAGTGACGATGCTGACCTTGAGGCACGTCGCCGCCGCTCCGTGCGCAACCTGCTCGCCACCACCTTGCTCGCGGCAGGCACGCCAATGCTCACGGCCGGCGATGAAGTGGGGCGCACCCAGGGCGGTAACAACAACGCCTACTGCCAGGACAATGAAATCTCGTGGCTGGACTGGAACCTCGACGGCTGGAGGTCGGAGCTGCTCGCCACCGTTCAGCACCTGCTCGCCTTGCGCCACGCGCACCCGGTGCTGCGACCCAAGCGCTTCTACGCCGGGCAAGACGAGAACCCTGGCGACAGCCTCTTCCGCGCCGACTCCGCATGGTTCACTGCGACAGGTGCCCACGCGCACGAGGATTGGTGGGATGACCCCCACACGCGAGTTCTGCAGTTCATGCGGTCGCTGTCAGCGCCGGGCATGGCGGACGCATTGATGATCATCAACGGCACCCCGGACGATGCCGCGGTCACCATTCCGCCCGACGAAGGCTCACCGTGGACCCTGGCCTGGGATAGCACATGGGAGACCCCTGCGGGGGCAGCGACCGAGGTCTCCGACCCTGGTAGCGAGATAATGCTGGGCGGCGCGAGCATTCGGCTTTACCTGACCGAGGTCTCCTAGCCTCACGTTCCGACGCGGGGTGAGCAACATCACAACGCACCATCGTGCCTGGGTCACGTGCGCGCGCCGGTTGCGCAGATCGGGCATTACGGCCAATTGGGACATTTCGGGTGTTAACTGAAGGGGTCTCGCTCGGCTTCTCTAAGTACACCCTCAGGTGTATTGAGCCAACGGGAATTCTATGGGGATTCCATGAACACTCAAAAAAGTACGATCGCTCATTCGATGTTCGCGACCGCGCAACAAACGCCGGCGCGACCTCGAGGTGCGTTCAGTCGCGGTGGCGTCATCGGCGCCATGGCCCTCACCCTAGGGCTCACCCTAGGGCTCGCCGGCACCGCCAACGCCTTGGCCTCGCCGGTTCCAGAAGGCGACGCTCGCAACTTTGCGATCCTTGCCGGTTCGACGGTCACGAATGCGAACCTGTCCACCGTCACCGGTGACATCGGCCTGCACCCAGGAACCGCGATCACCGGCTACGGCCCTGGTGCCAATCAGATCACGCACATCGGGGAGGTGCACGCGACGAACGCCGTGGCGCTTGACGCGAAGAACGCCCTTACCGGCGCCTACAACAACGCCGCCGCACAGGGCACCGAGTTCACCATCGACCCTGATCTCGCTGGCACGAACTTGGTGCCGGGGGTCTACGACTCCACGTCCGGCGCCTTCGGACTCAGTGGCACGATGACCCTCACGGGCGACTCAAGCTCAATCTTCATCTTCAAGATGACGTCCGCTCTGACCACCTCCTCTGGAAGTACCGTGGTGCTTGCCGGCGATGTGTCGCCGTGCAACGTCTACTGGCAGGTAGGTAGCTCCGCCACCTTGGGGACCGGCTCTAGCTTTGTGGGCACCGTCATGGCGGACCAGTCCATCTCGATGAACTCCTCCGCAACGCTGCAGGGACGGCTCTGGGCCAGGATCGGCCAGGTGTCACTCGACAACAACACCATCGCCAACCCGTGCTTCGCTGCGGGCGCAACCGGCCCCGGAACGGGTGTCGACACCGGTGAGGTTCAGTCAGCCGCTCAGGTACCAAACGCACCTTCAGGAGGAGTCGCGACCGGCGACGGCAGCACACTGGCCACCAACTCCGGCCTCCCTGCACCGCTGGGGGCCACCTTCCTGATCGCGGCCTTGATGGGCACCCTGGTGGTCGCCCGTAGCGGATGGCGCCGTCATGGCACCCTCAAGGCGTCGAGCGGCCGTGATCGCCACTAGCAACCACGCGTGGACCCCGGGAGTGCTCCATCCCCGGGGTTACCTCGTGGCATTGGCGTTGCTCGTGAGCCCCGCCCTAGCGGCGTCGAGCATCGCCGTCACGTCCAACGCAGATCCGGCAATGTCCATCGACGCGCCCAGCGTGATCCCCACCCAGCAAGCCGCGCGCAACTGGTTCGCTCCGCCTCCTGCCCCTGCGCCGCTTCCGACGCCGGGAGCGCTCGTGCTCAGCGCGTCGGTGCCGGTGCGGCTCAGCCTGCCGTCCATTGGGGTCGAATCGGATCTCATGGAGTTGGGCCTCACCGGCGGCGGTGAACTCGAAGTTCCACCCACGGCGTACCCCGCAGGATGGTTCTCTGGCGCGCCAACACCAGGCGAGGTAGGACCCGCCGTCATCGCCGGCCACGTGGACTGGGCCAGCGATGTGGGCGTGTTCCATGACCTCCACAAACTCGCACCGGGTGACATCATTCGCGTCCTTCGCGCCGATGGCGTCACCGCCGTGTTCGTGGTGGACACCATTGAGCAATACCCCAAGGACGCCTTCCCCACCGCAACCGTCTACGGCAATATCGACCACGCAGGACTACGTCTCATCACGTGCGGCGGAGAGTTCGACTGGGACGCCGTGAGCCACCGCGACAACATCGTGGTGTTTGCGACGTTGGACCGAGTGATCTATAGCCGTTGACCCGGGGGCCTGCCCTACGTAGCGACCAGTCCCAACTCTGCATTCGACGCCAAGTTGGGGTGCTGCGGCACAATCCTCACCGCGTAGCCCCATGGCCCTGGCACCTCAAGCGGCATGGTCACCGCAAAGCGATGCCGACCACCCTCGAAGCTCTCCTCGACCGCGAGCGGCGTGACCGTGATTCGGTGCACTTCACCGTCCGAGTCCACCGGGCCGTGCAGCAGTTGCACGGCGACGTCATCGAGCGACAGGCCGTCGAGCGCGGCGTATGCCTGGACAGTGACAGGCTGACCCACGGCGACGCCGGCTCCCAATCCATGCGACTCGACGTGCTCGAGCTTGACGGCCGGCCATGCACCCCGGACCTTGGCCTTCCACTGCGCGAGCTCCTTGGCCGGCGCGAGGTCGTTTGCCGACAACGCTCGCGAACCTTCAAACGCAGGCACGTAGAGCAGGTTGGTGTAGTCCTGCACCATGCGGGTGGCCTGCACCTTGGGTCCCAACGTGGCAAGGGTGTGACGCACGCGCTCGATCCAGCGCTTGGGTACGCCCTGCGCGGTGCGGTCGTAGAACGTGGGTGCCACCTGCGTCTCGATCAGGTCATACAGCGCCGTGGCCTCAAGATCGTCGCGACGGTCTTCGTCCTCCACGCCATCGGCTGTGGGGATGGCCCAACCGTTCTTGGCGTCGTGCCACTCGTCCCACCACCCGTCGAGGATGCTGAGGTTGAGTCCGCCGTTCAGCGCGGCCTTCATGCCGGATGTGCCGCACGCCTCAAGCGGGCGTAGCGGGTTATTAAGCCACACATCGCACCCCGGGAGCAGGACCTGCGACATTGCAATGTCGTAGTTGGGCAAGAACACGATGCGGTGACGCACCTCGGGATCATCGGCAAACCGCACCAACTGTTGGATGAGGCGTTTGCCCTGTTCGTCGTGCGGGTGTGCCTTGCCGGCGATGATCAACTGGATGGGGCGCTCGGGGTGCAGCAACAGTGCCTTGAGGCGCGCAGGGTCGCGCAACATCAGCGTGAGGCGCTTATACGTGGGGACACGGCGCGCAAAGCCGATGGTCAGCACCGACGGATCCAAAGCATCGGCCACCCAACCCAACTCGGCGGGCGAAGCGCCACGCTCGAGCCACGCCGTCTTGACGCGGGCTCGCGCCTCCTCGACCAACGTCAGCCGTAACTCGTGACGGAGCTTCCACAGTTCGTCATCAGAAATGGACAACCCGGCCCACGCCGCGGCGTTGTCGCCCAGGCGCTGCTCCTCGAGCAATTGCATGCGGGGGTCCACCCACGTGGGAGCGTGGACGCCGTTCGTGATGGACGTGATCGGAACCTCATGCTCGTCGAAGCCGGGCCACAGTCCACCAAACATGCCACGCGATACTTCGCCGTGGAGCTGAGAGACGCCGTTGGCGCGCCCGCCTAGGCGTAGACCCATGAACGCCATGTTGAACACCCCGGGGTCGCCACCGGCCTGAGTCTCGGCACCCAGTGCGAGCACCTGCTTGACTGGCACGTTCCACGACGGCACTGAGAAATACCGCTCCACGAGGTCCTTGGGGAATCGGTCAATGCCGGCGGGTACCGGGGTGTGGGTGGTAAACACCGTCGCGCCGCGCACCGCCTCAAGAGCCTCGGCGTAGGTGAGCCCGGCCTCCATGTAGATGCGGATCCGTTCCACGCCCAGGAACCCTGCGTGCCCCTCGTTCATGTGGAACACCTCGGGCTCGGGTGCGCCGGTAATGCGCGAGTAGGCCGCGAGGGCGCGCATGCCGCCCACACCCAGAAGGAGCTCTTGCTGCAAGCGCTGCTCGGCGCCGCCACCGTAGAGGCGATCCGTCACCGCGCGGGCGTCGGGGTCGTTGTCAGGCACGTGGGAATCGAGCAGGAGCAGTGGCACGCGGCCAACGTCGGCCCGCCACACGTGCGCGAGCAACACCCGCCCGCCAGGCAAATCTAGCGAGACGACAACGGGGGCGCCGTCGGCTTCATGAAGCAGCGTCAGCGGCAAGTGGTGAGGATCAATCTTGGGGTAGCTTTCCGTCTGCCAGCCCTCGTGAGAAAGCGACTGGCGGAAGTATCCCGCGCCGTAGAGCAAGCCCACACCAACGATCGGTACGCCCAGGTCCGACGCTGACTTCAAGTGGTCGCCCGCGAGGATTCCCAAGCCGCCCGAGTACTGCGGAAGCGTGGCGTCGATGCCGTACTCCGGCGAGAAGTAGGCGATGGACGCGGGGCCGTCGCCTTCGAGCTCGCCGTACCAGTTCTTTGCCGCCAGGTACGCGTCCAGGTCTGCGGCCGCGGCGTCGATCTTGGCGACAGCGTCGTGGCGCGTACTGATCTCTTCCAGGCGGTCGCCACTCAACGAGTGAACGAACGCCACCGGGTTATGGAATACCCGCTCCCACAACTCCGGATCAAGCCACGCGAATAGCTCGCGCGTGGGCGGGTGCCACGACCACCGCAGGTTGCTGGCAAGGTCCTCGAGCTTGGCGAGGTTCCCGGGGAGTACCGCCCGGACGGTGACGCGTTCTCTGGCTTTCACGTCACCAATCTATACGGCATTCATCACGCCAATATGTCGGAGTGAGGTCGCGCATGTAACGGTGGCGTTGGCCCGGCACCCACAAGCAGAAGCACCAGGCCAACGCTTGTCGCTAGGCGACCCGATCGCGCCCAACTTTGGCACCCACCATCAGGACACCAATCGCGATGAGCGCGAGGGCGAGCACCATCAAGAGGCTGACCGTAGCGCCGGTCGACGCAAGTCCACCGCCACTGGCCGCCAACACGTTGATCTCATACTGAGCCAGAATATTGCTGGCCATGTCCCTCACCTGAATATGATGAATACCTGGAGTTATACTCATCGGAATAGTGATCGATGCCGTCGCCGCGCCCCAAACCACAGGAGCGGTCGCGAGCGCCTGATACGTGCTCGCGACACCAATCTCGACCTCAAGTTCATCCAGCCCCGACACCGTCACCGTAACGGTGTCGCCAGGGCGAACGGTCGCGGCCGAGGCCGTGATCGTGGGCGCTGGGGCAGGCCCGGTGGAGAGCCCAGCCATAGCGGCAGCAAGGAGCGCCGTCGCGGCATCAACATCTGCCTGGAGCGGGCGCGAGCTCGCCAGCACGATACGCGCCTTCTCGATCGCGTCATCGAGGGCTGCGAGTGACTCCGCGGTGTAGCCATCGCGATCGATCGCTTCGGCTTCGGCCACCAGCGCAGCCAGCGCGGACGTGTCGACGACGTCGGTGGAGAAGTACACCAACTCGAACATGTCGATCGTGCCCCAGGCGCCGGCGTTGAGATCGAACGACGCCTCCACGGTGATCTGCCCGTCAGGGCCCACCACGACTGCATCGGTCATGGCGGTGCGATAGCCAACGTCGCCTTGCCAGCCAGCGAGTTGTAGCGGAACCGTCTGGGTGCCGCCAGAGGCGGTCACGGTGAGCGCCTTCACCCCAACGCCGCCAGGCTCCCCTCCTTGGGTCGAAGCCGACAGCGCGTAACTGCCTTCGGGGACCCCCGTGATGGTCTGCGACACGTTGAAGAAGAAGTCCGCGCCAGCCCAGAATGCGACGGAACGATCGCCATGGAACGAGTCGCCGTTGGTGGTGATCTCTGCTCCAGTGCCAGTCACTATCCACGGCGAGTCCCCTTCTTCAAAACTGGGGTTCACCACGTAGTTGCGGGTCATTACCGTGATGGTCGCCTTGGCCGGCCACCCCGCGGACGTGACACCGCTGACCTCGTAGACGCCCGGTGTAGAGATCCAGCCGACCGAGTCACTCCACGTCACCGCTTGGTCGTCGAACGAAGCGTCGAAATACGTCACACGCACGGTGGCGGGAAGCACGATCGCGTCGCCCTCCGTCACCGTGACCGAGATCGCCTCCACCGTGGGGTCAGGGGCGTGCTCCCCCAACTCCAACGCATTCATCGCGTCGGTGAGTAACTCGAGCGCCTCATCCACTTTGCCTTGGCTTGGATTGCTGCCTGCCAGCACGATGCGCGCGATTGAGAGCGCGTCGTCCATGACGGCGAGCGATTCATGCGTGTACGCGGTGCGGTTGATACTTTCCGCTTGAGCGACCTTGGCCGCGAGCGCGGACGTGTCAACGGACGAGTCCACCGCAGGCGTCAGCACGAACAGGTCCATCGTGCCCCACGCCTCCGCAGTCAAGGTGAAGGATGCCGTCACGGTGGCGACGCCGTCCGGGCCCACCGTCACCGCTGGCGTCACCGGGTTACGCCACACGGCGTACCCACCGAGGAAGAACTCCACCGACTGTTCGACCGAGTCCGAGGATACCGACAGCCTGGTTTCTTCACCAGCGGCAGCGCTGCGGCCCTGGAAGTAGGCTGACGCCACGTAGTCGCCTTCAGGGATCCCGGTGACCACCTGACTCAAGGTGAAGTTGAAGGCAGACCCAGAGTAGAAGTGAGTGGACCGCGACCCCTCATACGGGTCGTCGGTGGCGCGCACGTTCACACTGGTGCCGGTCGTGGTCCACATGCTGACGTCAGGATCCTCAAAGCCTGGGTTGATGATCAGATTCGCAGCCAATACCGTCACCGTTGCCGACGTCGCATGGCCTTCCGAGGTCACTCCGTCTATCTGATAGACACCAGGTGACTCAATCCAACTCACACCATCACTCCAGGTCACTGCCTGGTTCTCAGTTGAATCATCGTTGTAGGTCACCAGCACCGTTCCCGGCAACGTGATGGGGTCGCCATCGGTCACCGTGATCGAGACTGTCGCGACGGACGACACCGCGAGATCGGCGATCGCGCCGGTCCGCGCGTACTGGAAGACACGAAGTGACTCATGGGGGTAGCCGTCGTAGTCGAAAAGTGCCTGGTTCTCCCAAGCTGAGCCGCCATACCACAGCCCCGCATCCACGGGGTCGTAGCCTCCGGCATAGCTGGTGGCCCAGCCGGATCCGAACTCCTCCCACAACAGCTGATTGGCAGCGAGTGCGCTCGGGGGGCCGACGGGGAGCCATGCGGGCTCCCAATAGAAGACGCCGATGCCTGCGTCGCCCACGTTATTCACGGCCGCCATGACGTCGCGGACTGCGGTGGCTTGCCCCTGCACACTGACCGGGTAGGCGCTGGTGTCCGTACTGGCGCGCACTACGTTTTCGTGGCCGTCGCCGTCCTCGAGGGTGAACGCCCAAGAAACCTCGGCCACCATGACTTGCTTGTCATAGGTGTCTGCCACGTGGGTCAGCACGGACGTCAAGTTCGACAGCGAGCCGTGCCAGAACGGGTAGTACGAGCTCGCGAACACATCGTAGTCCACGTCGTAGAGGTCCAGTTGTTGAGCGGCGGTAGCGTAGCGACCCGCAGTCTCAGGATTCGTGAAGTGGAGCGCGACCAGGGCGTCCGGGTAGACCTCTCGCACAGCAGCGCTGCCAGCAGAGAAGATCTGCGACATGTCCGCCCAGCCCGAGACATCCGCCACGGCGTTGTTGGTCTCGTTGCCGATTTGGACCATGCCCACGTCAACGCCTTCGTCCTTCATCAGCTGGAGCGTCGCGACCGTGTAGGCCTCGGCGGCGTCGGCCTTCTGTGCGACCGACATGCCTTCCCATGCCTTGGGCTCCGCCTGCTTCCCGGGGTCGGCCCAGAAGTCGGAGTAGTGGAAGTCCACGAGCACGCGCATCCCTGCCTCGGTAGCGCGCTTGGCGATGATCGTGGCCCGTTCCGCGTCAACGGTGCCGCCGCCGTAGCCGTTGCCGTGTTCGTCAAAGGGGTCATTCCATACCCGGATCCGGACATAGTTCACGTCAACATCGGCCAGGATCTCGAATAGGTCGGCCTCTTCGCCGTCCCAATCACGGAATGCCACGCCGCTTTCTTCGAGCGACAACACCGTCGAGATGTCCACGCCATTGATGAAGTCGGCAGGTAGGTCGTCGATCTTGTGGACCACAATGCCGGCTTCGACGGGTCCGGAGTCACTCGCGACCGCAGGCACGGCCACAACCGCTCCGACAGCAAGCGCACTGCCTGCAAGTGCGGCTGTAACCGCTCCCAGTTTGGTGACTTTGCTCATCTTCTCTGATATCCCTTCACTGCTACTTTTGCGTCGACAAGGCGGGAGCTTTGCCGGTGTGCGCTCGAGGTGCCCTCACCTCAAGCGTGACTAATGGTTTGCCGCTACCCCTCCTTGGGTACTAGCTGGAAGTCATCAACAAAGCCCCACGCGCCCGCGGGGAGTGTGCCTTCGAACGCCACTGTTGCGACGCCATCGGCGCCCACGTCGATACCATCAATCGCGGTGATCGACCAAACTTGCCAGCCGGAGAGCGCGACGGGTGCCGACCACATGCCCTCGGACGTCGTCACCACGAGCAGCACCTCTCCTTGGCCGGCCGCGAGGACCGCCCCGTGGGCACTCACGCCGGCGCGGTACTCCCCGGGCGCAAGGCCAGCGACTTGTTGCGAAAGCACGAACGTGTACCGCGCACTGTCGTAGAAGTTCACCACGCGGTCGTCGATCGCGGCCGGCACATTGTCGTGGACCACGTGGAAGGTCTCGGCGGCGGAATCAAACACCCACATGGAGAGGTCGTCGTCCTCGAAGCCCGCGTTGAGTAGGTCGTTGCGGTCCCGTACGGTGACGGTTGCGGTGACGCCCAGCCCGCCCTCGAGTTCACCGTCGACCTGGTAGACCCCAGCCTCGCCATAGGCGCCTGGCTCGTCGATCCACATTACTGCCGCATCCCGCACTGAACCATCGTTGTAGACCACGGGCACTGTCGACGGCAACACCACCTCAGTGCCCACCTGAACCGCCACCCGGGGCTGCTCGACATTCATCACGGCGAGCGGCGCGGTGGAACCAGTGCGCGCATACTGGAACGCGCGCAGTGACTCGAGCGGCGCACCATCGAAGTCGAAGAGTGCCTGGTTCTCCCAGGCAGAGCCGCCGTAGTGCACACCAGCGTCCCCAGGGTCATACTCTGCGGCGTAGCTCGTGGCCCACCCCGACCCGTGTTGCTCCCACAGCGCCTCATTGGCGGCACGTGCAGCGGGCGGGCCCACGGGTAGCCATGCGGGCTCCCAGTAGAACACACCCAGACCTGCCGCGCCGACGTTCACCACCGCTTCCATCACATCGCGCACCACATTTGCCTGACCTTGCACGCTGACGGGGTAGGCAGTCGCGTCGGCTTCGAGCGAGATCACATTAGGGTGCCCGTCGCCGTCGTCAAGAGTGTGCGTCCAGGACACTTCCGCGACCACCACGTCCTTGTCGTAGGTCTGCGCCACGTGAGAGAGCACTTCGGTCAAGTTCTCGAGGGAGCCATGCCAGAACGGATACCACGACGATGCAAAGACGTCGTAGTCCACGTCGAAGTTATCGAGAATCGAGGCGAACCGCTCATAGGCGCCGTCAGTCTCCGGATTCGTGAAGTGGACGGCGACCAGTGCATCGGGGAATACCGCGCGCGTCGCCGCGCTCCCAGCGTTGAATGCCGCCGCCATGTCGGGCCACGCCGTCATTCCCGCCACACCGTTGTTGGTCTCGTTGCCCACTTGCACCATCCCGACGTCCACGCCAGCGTCCTTCATGGCTTGCAGTGCCTCCGCGGTGAAGGCCCCGACCGCTTCAACGCGATCAGCCACCGGTAGGCTCTCCCACGCCTTCGGGGCTTGCTGCTTACCAGGGTCCGCCCAGAAATCGGAGTAATGGAAGTCCAGCAAGACCTTCATCCCCGCTGCCGTGGCACGCTCCCCGATCTGCACCGCTCGAGACACGTCAACGTTGCCGCCGCCGTAGCCCCTGCCCTGCGCGTCGAACGGATCGTTCCAGACGCGAACGCGCACGTAGTTGACATCGGCGCTCGCCAAGACGTCAAAGAGATCCGCCTCCTCGCCGTACCAGTCGCGGAAGACAACGCCGCTCTCTTCAAGCGACAACACCGACGAGACATCAACGCCATTCATGAAGTCCGCAGGCAAGCCCGCGACGGGATGAACATAGATTCCCGCCTCAACAGGGCCCGTCGGACCCGTCTGACCCGCCAGCACCGCCCAACCTAGGCCGCCAGCAACCACCGCACCCGCCGCGATGCCTCCAGCGATTGCTCGACTCTTGCCGGTATTGAGCGACAGCACCGTCACCTACCCCTTCACCGAGCCGGCGGTCAACCCGCCCACAATGTACTTCTGGAGTGCGAGGAACAGCACCAGGACTGGGAGCGATGCGACCACGGCACCCGCCGCGAACAAGCCCCAGTTTGCGGAAAGCTCCGCAGATACCCACTGATACATACCCACCGCGAGCGTCCAGTTGTGTTCAGACGTGAGGATGATTCTCGCGAGAATGAAGTCCCCGAACACCCCGATGAAGGCGAGCAAGCCCACCACGGCGAGCACCGGCGTCACAAGCGGCATGATGATCTTCCAGAAGATCTGGGCGTGAGTGGCGCCATCGATCTTGGCGGATTCGTCAATCTCCTTGGGAATGGAGTTGAAGAACCCAAACATGAGAAAGGTGTTCGCACCCAGGGCGCCGCCGAGGTACACGCAGATGAGCGCTACCGTCGAGTTAATCCCCAGCAACGGCGTAACTCGTCCCAAGGAGATCAGCAACAGGAACACCGCGACGAACGCAACCGTCTGCGGGAACATCTGAATGATCAGCAACGAGGTCAGGCTTGTGCGCCGGCCCCGGAACCTGAACCGGGAGAAGGCGTACGCAGCAGCAGCCCCCATCAGCACCGCCCCGAAGGCCGTCGAGCCGCCAATGATGAGCGTGTTCACAACCCAACTCCAGAAGGCTGTGTTGTTGAGGTTCTCGTAGTTGTTAGGGCTGATGGACGCGAAGAGTCGTGCCGTGCCTGCCAACGTTCCACGCTGCGCGAGCGATGCCGACACCACGTACACCAATGGAGACGCCGCATAGAAGAACACCAGCAACGCGAGCGGATACTTCCATCCGACCTCCGCCCACCAACGGCTCAAGCGGGTCGCGGGTGTCTTCGTTGCTCGACTGATAGCCATAGTCAGTTCATCTCCTCGAGCTTGCGGGTCTGGCGGAACGCGAGCGCTGAAATGGCACCCACCACAATGAACACGATGATCGAGAGCGCGCTTGCCAAGCCGTAGTCTGCGCGCCCGCCTGCCACTCCCGAGATCTGATAGATGGCGGAAATGAGGATATCCGTGTGGCCCAGCGGCGCAGAGGTATCGGTGAAGCGCGGTCTCCCCTCGGTCAAGAAGTAGATCAGCGTGAAGTTGTTGAAGTTGAAGGCGAACGACGCAATCGCGAGTGGAGCGGTCGAGACGGTGATGAGCGGCATCGTGACGGATCGGAACGTGCGCCAGCGCCCGGCTCCGTCGATCCGCGCGGCCTCCATGGTCTCCGTGGGCAGCGCCTGTAGCGCACCGGTACAAACCAGGAACCAATAGGGGTAACTGAGCCAGAGGTTGACGTAGAGGATTGCAAACTTGGCGAGCCAAGGATCACTCAGCCAGGGGATGTACGCGTCCATGAAGAAGAACTCGTTGATGATCCCGTACTCCGGATTCAACATGCCGCGCCACAACAGCCCCGACATGAACGCGGGGAAGGCGTACGGCAAGATGAACAACGTGCGAATGAACTTGCGCCCGCGCACGCGTGGGTCGTTGTACACAATCGCGAGGATCAAGCCAAGGATGAAGCTCGACAACACGGTCAGTATCGCGAAAGCGAACGTCCACCCGGCGACCCTCAACAACGGCGTCGAGTAGTTGCTGTCGGTGACGGCGCGAGTGAAGTTCTCAAACCCGACCGTGACGTACCACCCCACCGGCAACTGTGTTCCGTCGGGTGCCTCGAACCTGCCGCGGTCAGTCACGGAGTACACGGTTCCGGTGTCGACGTTGGTCATCGTCTGTGCGTCAGGGTCCCACTCCAGCACGGATCGATATATCGCACCGGTGGAGCCCTCCCTGGTGCGGATGGAGCCGTCTTCGGGCTCATCGGAAACGGGCACGCGCAGGTCGACGACTGCTTGCTGAAGTCCCCGGTCGCTGAGCAGCTCGGCGCGGCTCACGACCTCCCAATCTGGCAGTGACACGACCCGACCCGCCTGGTCGACCTCGGCGTCAGGTGCCTCGGTCAAGGGAGACTCTGGAGATCCCACGCGTACCGCGCCGTCGACGACGATCGCGAAGCCGAGTTCGTCGCCATCGCGCACGATGGACAACACGAATGACGGCGAAGTCTCGAGCCTGCGTTCGTTCTGGATGAGGAGCGCGTCAACCGCTTGCGTCTGCGATCCCGCGTGGCCGGTGCCGTAGTTCGTGAAGGCGACATAGCCTGTGTACGCCATCGTGAAGAGTTGGAAGATAGCGAGGAAGATGAGGCCGGGGGTCAGGTACTTGAGTGGAAGTGCGCGCTTGGAGAAGTAGATCCAGTCCACCACCACCACGATCACGACCATGGCGCCAAGAATTGCCCAGGACTCCGACGCCCAGGCGGCGAGGACGACCGCAACGCCCAGAGCGTTGACAATGCCCATCAGTAGCAGCTTGATCAAGAACCCAATGCCGAGGCCGCGCCACTGGCGCGAGTGCGGCTCGCCCGCAGGTGATGGTCGACCGGCGCCGGTCGTGGCGTGAGATGGCCGAACGCTCATCGCGTCTCCTCCTTGAGTTCGGTGGCCTTCGTGGGGCTAGCAGGTGGTTGTCCTGGGCGGATTACCGTGCGGCAATCCGCCCAGGACAACAGTGGATCTAGCTAATCGCAGCCTCGAGGTCCGCAATCATCTGCAGCCACGTTGACTCCGGGTCGGCACCAGAGACGATCGCCGCTTCAGCAGCGTTCCAGAAGTCCCACACGGAACCCATCTCAGGAATCGACGGCATCGGCACACCGTTCTGTGCCGAAGCGATGAAGCCCGCGACGATCGGGTCGGAAGCGACCTGCTCGGCAACCGCAATGTAGGCCGGGATCCGCGGGTCGGCGTCGTAGAGCGCACGCTGAGCTTCTTCAGTGGCGATGTAGGTGATCAAGAACTCGTTCGCGAGCAGAGTGTTTTGGCTCTGCGAGCTCACGTAGAAGCCCTGCACACCAACGAACGGAGCAGCTGTTCCGCCGCCAGCCGACGGGATGGGGTTCACGGCAACGTTGACACCTGCATCGGTGTACGTACCAATGGCCCACGGCCCCTGGATCGTGTACGGCGCGGCACCTTCAGAGAACAGGCTCTGGTTGATGTCGTAGTCGACGTCCGTGCTGAAGTAGCCGTTGCCGGCCATGCCGTTCTCCGACAGCCAGGTGGCGAAGGCGACTCCATCGGGGCCGCCCATGCCGACTTCGCTCGTGTACGAGCCATCGGCTTCTTGCACGAACACCGGGGCGCCAAACGAAGTCTGGAAACCGTAACTGGTGTATCCGTCGCCGCCTGCGCCCACGTTGATTACAAAGGGCCGGTCGGTGCCAGCGGCAAGGCCAGTAGCGATCATGTCCTCGAACGTCGCCGGAGCGTCGGTGCCGACCAGGTCAACGTTCTGGATCAGCGCGATCGTTTCGAGCGCATAGGGAAGGCCATAAAGTTGGCCGTCGTAGGAGAACGCGTCGAGAGCGACTTGCTCGAAGTCAGCCGCCTTGTCGCCAATGTCCACGGTGTTCACCACGCCCGCAGTCACAAAGGCCCCGGTCCAGTCGTGAGCTCCGATGGTGATGTCAGGACCCTCGCCGGTGGGAACCTGGGCGATGAAGTCGGTACGCAAGTCTTCAAAGTTCTTCTGAACCAAGACGACGGTAGCGCCGGTTTCAGCTTCGAACAGCTGGGCAGCGGCCGCAACAGCGGGCTCGCGGTTCGCGTCGACCCAAATGGTCAACTCGATCCCAGAGTTGTCGACACCAGGGCCGGCATCGGTCGACGTGGGCTCGGCTGTGCCGCCCCCGCATGCCGAGAGAATCAAAGCGGACGCCACAACAGCGGCTCCCCAAGCAATCGTGTTTCGCATATCCTTGCCTTTCAAGAAGCGTGGTGCGGAGCCGGTGTGCCCCGCCCACGGTGGATCTAACGGGAGTTGATCACGGCATCGGGCCGCTCTCGTCGCTGACCATCACCCCCTTCAACCGGGCGCGGGGATCGCACGACGACCACTTCTCCCGCGGGAATCGAGACGTTGCCGTCAACTGGAACATTGGCAACAAGTTGGGTGCCTTCGATCACCATGGACGCTGGCGCGTCGCCATGGTTGATCGCGAAGACGTAGTCAGCATCAAGTCCATGACGAGTGACGACCTCGAGCGACTCGGCATAGCCGGACACCGCGATGCCTGCATCGGCGTAGGCCGCGCGCATCACTTGCGCAAGCTCGCTGACAGCCATGCGCGTGCTCACGTACCATCCCGCGCCCGCGCCGTATCCGTGGCGCGTGATGGCGGGGCGCTCGGCCGCGGGCCCCGAGGCGTAGGTCGCCATCGCCTGCGCGCCCTCGAGTCGCAGGTCTTCTTGCCAGACGTCGCACTCAATCGCAGCGCCAGCCGTGGCATGCCACGTCAGGTAGGCCTTCTCGCCCATGCGCATGGGTAGCCACTCCTCCACCACCACACCGAGAGACTCCGCGAGCACTGAACCGAACGGGCCCGAGTGCACGGCGTCGTGTTCATTGACGATGGCCGAGAAGTACGACACCACCAATGTTCCGCCGTCAGCTACGTAGGAATTGAGCCGCTGCGCGTGCTGCGCGGTGAGGAGATAGAGGGCGGGTGCGACGACAAGGCGATACCTCGACAGGTCATCACTAGGGTGGACAAAGTCGACCGTGATCCCATCGCGCCACAACCGCTCGTAGTAGGTGCGCACCGCATCGCCCGTGCTGTGGTCCACCGTGGGGTGCCATTCGAGCCCTTGCGCCCAGATCGACTCCGGGTCCCACAGGATGGCGACCTCAGCACTCACGCGCGAGTCGCGGACATCAGCCAGCGCACCGAGCGTGGCCCCCAAGTCGACGACCTCGCGCCACACTCGCGAGTTCGTGCCCGCGTGCGGGATCATCGCGGAATGAAACTTCTCCGCACCGGAACGCGATGCGCGCCATTGAAAGAACAGAATCGCGTCCGCTCCGCGGGCCAGGTGAGCCAGGGAGTTGCGCGCCATCTCTCCCGCGCGCTTCGCCACGTTTCGGGGCTGCCAGTTCACGGCTGACGTCGAGTGCTCCATCAGCATCCAAGGAGCCCCGCGTGCCACAGAACGAGTAAGGTCCGCCGCGAGTGCGAGACCGATGTGCCCATCGGGATCCGCCGCCGTGAGGTAGTGGTCGTTCGACACGATGTCGAGTTCCCGCGCCCAAGCCCACAAGTCTGTGGTGAAGCTCTGGTTAGCCATGAAGTTGGTGGTGATGGGGTACTCAGAGTGTGCGCGGATCGCGTCCCTCTCCGCAACAAAGCACTGGCGCAGTTGGTGATCAGTGAAGCGCGCGAAGTCCAGCCGCTGCGCCGGGTTCACCACCGAGGGGGCGACTGCGGGTGCGCCAATGTGCTCCCACACGCCGTAGCGCTGCCCCCAGAACGCAGTCCCCCACGCCGCATTGAGGGCTTCGAGCGACCCGTACTTGTGGTGCAGCCACGCCCGAAAGGCTGTGACGGCAGCGGGTGAAAAGTCCTCACCCACGGGAACTCCGTACTCGTTATGGACGTGCCACATGACCACTGCCGGGTGCTTGCCATAGCGGCGTGCGAGCTCCGTTGCGATCCGCACGGCTGCGTCTCTATAGGCGGGCGCGCTGTGCGATGCCATGCCGCGCGAGCCGAAGCCCATCACCCTGCCGTCCCGCGAGATGACCCTCGCGTCCGGGTTCGCGACAAAGAACCACGCGGGAGGGGACGCGGTAGGCGTGCCCAGGTCAACGGAGATGTCGTTGGCGTGGAGCAGGTCAATCAACTCGTCGAGCCATCCAAAGTCGAACTCCCCTTGGCGGGGCTCGAGGAGTGCCCACGAGAAGATTCCAACGCTCACGAGCGAGACTCCCGCCTCGCGCATCAAGCGCACATCTTCATCCCACACCTCCCTGGGCCATTGCTCAGGGTTGTAGTCGCCGCCATACGCGAGGCCAGCAATCGTGGGCCAGGTCTTTGCTCTCATGACACTCCGTTGGATCGTGAGCTCCAGGGCGCCTCGAGCAACCCAGTTTCTCATCATTGACTGAAACCGGTCTCAGTCTAGGCCGCACCACTAGGCACGCGTCAAGTCAGGCGGAGATTCTTTACCGAACTGTAACCGCGCACAGTCTGGCGCCCATGTCCGGAGACCCTGCAAGAGTGAGTCGCCCCTGGGGCTGCAGCACGGAGGCTACGCGGACTCGCGCACCACAAGTTCCGTGGACAAGCTCACGCGTGCCGGACTCCGACCGTCAATCATGTCAAGGAGGAGCCGCACCATCTCCGTGGCGATGCGCTCAAATGGCTGGCGCATCGTGGTGAGCGCGGGGCTCGTCTCAACGGCCACCGGAGCGTCGTCGAAGCCCGCCAGCGCAATAGTCTCGGGAACTGAGATTCCAGCCTCAGCCAAGACGCTCATCGCGCCGGCAGCCATCAGGTCGTTCCCAGCAAAGACGGCGTCGATCGCGACACCGCGCGCCAACAGTTCCGACATCGCGGCTGCGCCGCTCGCGCGCGAATAGTCTCCGTACGCCACCAAGTCTTCATTGAGTGCCGCGCCCATCACCTCTCGATAGCCAGCCAGCCGGCCAGCGCCGCCGGACGTGTCTTGCGGCCCAGTGATGTGTGCAATGTTGGTGCGCCCCAAGCCGAGCAAGTAGCGAGTCATCACCCGTGCGCCATCAATATCGTCCGCCTGGACGTACGCCACACGGTTCTCGAAACCCAACGGGACGCCACCCGCGATCAGCGGCACCTCTGCCTCGATGAGGTCGTCAAGGAACCCTTGCCTGCCTCGATGCGCAGAGAGCAACAGGGCGCCGTCTACGTGGCCGCCGGTCAAGAAGTTGACGGCTCGGCGCTGCTCGACCTCAGTGTCGGCGAGGATCAAGACCAGTGGGTAGTCATGCTCAGCCAAAGCCGTTGCCGCCGAGCGCATGATCAGCGAGAAGTTGGGGTCTTCAAAGAAGCGCTCGTACGACTCGGTGAGGAGTAGCGCGACCGAGCCAGCCCTGCGAGTCGCCAACGACCGCGCGTGGGGATTGATGCGGTAACCAGTCTTCTTGATGGCCTTCTCGACACTCGCAAGCGCGTCGCCAGACACCCACACTCCGCCGTTGAGCACTCTCGACACCGTCGCTCGCGAGACCCCGGCTTCTCGGGCAACATCTTGGATAGTAGGCCGCCGTCGATCGTTCTGCGCCACGCCTGTTCCTCTCTCGCGACTACCAGTATCTCGCGTACTGCACGATCACTCGACCGCCCATGGCGAGGCGTACATGAGACCGTTCACATAAGAATGCCACAGGAACGCCTTGCGCCGGGCCCGTGGCGCAACATCCGATCCGATGGCCAGAACTGAGATCGCTCCCAGTCAAGCGGTGTGTATGACCGCGCTCGCCGATGGTCGCCCGTTGTCGTACTTCGATGACCCCGTATCCAGACTCGCTCCTACGCGGCGAGTCGACGCCCGCGCATTCCCCGAATGCCCGGCAACCGCCACCATGCGCTTCGATCCCCTTCTGGCGACTGGGTCGCAGTCGCCACGGCGCGGCAAGAACGCGTCCACCTGCCGCCAGCGCGCCTCGATGCGACGCGGTCGCTGGCGGCCGCCGCGAAGTCCTCAGCTACAGCCCCTCGGCAACAGGCTCGCTCGGAGAGCTCAGCACGCTTCGCATGCGCACCGCGATTGAGGCCTGGGCACACCGCACCAACGAGTTGTCCAGCATGCCGGGTGTGCGCCAAGGGTTCGTGCCGTTCGCCGCGCGGTGGCCCCTCGAGATCACCGTGCTTCCGCATAGGCAGATCGGCCTCCTATCCGAGACCTCGCTCGCGGAACGCTCAGAGCTTGCCGTCATCGCGCCAGCGCTGCTGCGAGCTGTCGGCACACTCGATGAATCGCCCAGCCCATCCATGGCGAGGATTTGAGGGCGCCGCCATCGCACTCGAGCCGGACGATAGCGTCCACCATGTCACCGCGTCGGGCACCCATGCTTTCGCGAGCGCTGGCTCTCACCCACCCATCGTGATGGAAGTCAAGCCCTCGCCGGGTGCGTGCCGCGACTGGGCCTGACCCACGCAGGTGTTTCTTGGCGCGCAGGAGTGGGCCCCATATATGCCGTGCGCGCCACATCCTGCGTCCCGATTCGGTTGCACCCCGAGCGCGCTACACACTGCCTCCAAACCCAGGTAAGTTCGGGGTATGGCTTCCGTCAGTGACAAGTCCATCGGCCGCATCCCCGTGGTGGGGGTGGGCCCCTCGCTTGAAGAGGGACGCTGGCCCGCGCGCGCGACCGTGGGCGAGGCAGTTCCCATTACCGCGACCATCTTTCGCGAAGGTCACGATGCTGAGGGCGCAACCGCCGTCATCACCTTGCCCGACGGCACCCAAGACGTGCTCCCCATGCCGCTGGCGGACTGGGGCAACAGCCTCTACCGCGTCCACTACATCCCGCGTATCGAGGGCGACTATAGTTTCCGCGTCGAGGCCTGGGCTGACCCCGTAGGCACCTGGGCGCATGCCGCGGAAGTGAAGATTAGGGCCGGAGTTGATGTCCAGCTCATGCTCGACGAAGGCGTGCTTGTTCTGACGCGGGCGCTTGAGGAGGTGCGCCGGCCCCCTGCCAAGCAACAACTTCTCAAAGACGCGATCGCGGCACTCACCGACATCCGGCGTGCACCCGAGGCCCGGCTGGCCCCCGCACTGTCCACGGACGTCAAGGAGGCTCTCACTGCCGCGCCATTGAGAGACTGGGTGAGCCCATCTCGCGATTATCCGTTGCGCGTCCAACGCGAGAAGGCCCTGTTCTCGGCGTGGTACGAGATCTTCCCCCGCTCTGAGGGCGCACGGCTCAACAAGGCCACCGGGGAGTGGACAACGGGCACGTTCACCACGGCGACCAAGCGGCTTCCCGCCATCGCCGCGATGGGCTTCGACGTGGTCTACCTGACCCCTATCCACCCCATCGGCGCGACCAGCCGGAAGGGGCGCAACAACTCGCTGAAGGCCGAACCTCAGGACCCCGGCAGCCCGTATGCGATTGGAGCACCCGAAGGCGGGCACGATGCCATCCACCCCGACCTAGGCACGATGCGCACCTTCAGGAACTTCGTGGCGAAGGCACGCGAACTCGATCTCGAAGTAGCACTCGACCTCGCACTTCAATGCTCCCCTGACCACCCCTGGGTCACCGAGCACCCAGAGTGGTTCACTACTCGTGCCGATGGCTCCATCGCCTATGCCGAGAACCCACCCAAGAAGTACCAGGACATCTACCCGCTGAACTTCGACAACGACCCCGCTGGGCTCTACCAGGCGGTGCGCGACGTCCTTGAAGTGTGGATCGATGCGGGAGTCACGCTGTTCCGGGTAGACAACCCCCACACCAAGCCGCTGGAGTTCTGGGAGTGGCTGCTCGCAGATGTCGCTGAGAGCCACCCCGAGGTGATCTTCCTGTCCGAGGCGTTCACTCGCCCCGCGATGATGCACACCCTCGCGAAGATTGGCTTCCACCAGTCGTACACCTACTTCACGTGGCGACAGAGCGCGCCAGAAATGGCCGAGTACCTCACCGAACTCGCAGGGCCCAGCAGCTTCTACATGCGGCCCAACTTCTGGCCCACGACTCACGACATCCTCACACCCGATATGCAGCGTGGCGGCAAGGCCCTCCATCAGGCGCGTGCGGTACTCGCGGCCACCGGCTCCCCCAGCTACGGGATCTACACCGGCTACGAACTGGTCGAGAACGTCGCGCGCCCCGGCGCAGAGGAACACATCGATAATGAGAAATACGAGTTCAAGCATCGCGACTGGTCCAAAGCCGTCCAGTACGGCATCGTTGACCTCTTGACGACTCTGAACCTGACACGCCGCAAGCATCCAGCCCTGCGCGCCCTGCGGGGCCTCACGGTCCACAAGACCAACAATCCCGCGATCCTGTGTTTCACCAAGCACCTGGATGCCGACCAGTCCCCCACCGGCATTGCCGACACGGTGATTGTTACCGTGAGCCTCGACCCGGACGTCGTTCAGGACGCCACCATCCGGTTGGACATGAGAGCCATTGGCCTCGATGAGGGCGACCGTATCATCGTGGACGACGTCCTCACCGGCAGTACCTACACCTGGGGTCAAGAGTTCTACGTGCGATTTGATCCTGCGGCGACCATGGCGCACGTGGCAGGAGTCCGACGCGAATGATGAACATCCTGAAGAACCTCCCCAAGCGGGAGCGCAACCTGATGACGGACCCCCTGTGGTATCGGACTGCGGTGTTCTACGAAGTCATGGTCCGCGCGTTCCACGATAGCGACGGTGACGGCATTGGAGACCTCCGGGGTCTGATCAAGAGGTTGGATTACCTTGCGTGGCTGGGCGTCGACGCCTTGTGGCTGCCGCCCATCTACCCGTCACCCCTGCGGGACGGTGGCTACGACGTGGCGGACTACCGCGCCATCGACCCCCGCTACGGCACGATGGCCGACTTCGAGGAACTCATCGCCGAGGTACACAAGCGCGGGATGCGGATCACGATTGACCTGGTGATGAATCACTCGTCGGACCAGCACCCGTGGTTCCAGGCCTCGCGCACCGACCCTGACGGCCCATACGGCGACTACTACGTGTGGTCAGACACCGACCAGAAATGGGCGAACGCGCGCATCATCTTCACCGATCACGAAACCTCAAACTGGGCATGGGACAGCGTCCGTGAGCAGTTCTACTGGCACCGCTTCTATCACCACCAGCCGGATCTCAACTTCGAGAACCCCAAAGTTCAGCAGGAGATGATGGACATCGCCAGGTTCTGGCTCGAGAAGGGCATCGACGGATTCCGCCTAGACGCGGTGCCCTACCTCTTTGAAGATGACTCGAACGGCGGCGAGAACGACCCTCGCACCCACGAATACCTGCGCAGGTTCCGCGCCATGGTTGACGCCGAGTTCCCCGGCCGCGTGCTCCTCGCCGAGGCTAATCAACCGCCAGAAGAGGCGGCAGCGTACTTCGGCACCGAGGAAGAGCCCGAGTGCCACCTATGCTTCCACTTCCCCGTCATGCCCCGGATCTTCTACTCCATCAAGGCACAAGACGCGACCAAGCTGCGCGAGATCCTGCACGCAACTCCCGTGCCGCCGGCCAAGGGCCAGTGGTCCACGTTCTTGCGTAACCACGACGAGCTCACCCTTGAGATGGTCACCGATCAAGAGCGTCGCCAGATGTTCGAGTGGTACGCGCCGCATCCGCAGATGAAGGCGAACGTCGGGATACGCAGGCGTCTCGCGCCCCTGCTCGACAACTCGCGCCACGCGATGGAACTCGCGCACGCGCTGATCCTGTCCCTTCCGGGCACCCCATGCCTGTACTACGGGGACGAGATCGGCATGGGCGACAACGTGTGGCTGCCAGACCGCGACGGGGTGCGCACCCCCATGCAGTGGACGCCGGACCGTAACGCCGGATTCTCTCGCGCAGACCCAGGCGCACTCAACCTTCCCGTCGTGCAGTCCCTGCTGCACCATTACAACGGCGTGAACGTCGAGAGTTCGCTCATGCAACCGACGTCGTTGCTCTTCTGGCTTCGTCGCTTCCTCACCTCGCGCGCCCAACACCCTGCCTTCGCCGACGGCGGCTACGCCGACGTGCCATCGTCGGAGTCGTCGGTGTTCTCGTTCCTGCGCACTCACCCGGAGGAGTCCGTGCTGGTCGCGATGAACTTCTCGACCAATCAGTGCTCTACCCTGCTTGACCTGCCTGACTTCGCCGGGCGTACCGTCAAGACCATCGTCTCCAACACTCCGTTCCAGGACGTCGGGGACGATGGCAAGCTGCGCCTCACTTTTGGTCCTCATTCCTTCTACTGGTTGGTGATAGCCCATGACTAAGAAGGTCGACCACGCCGCCCTCGCCGACATCGCCGCGGGTACACACCACGAACCACACACCGTCTTGGGGCCCCACGTGGGCACGTCTGGAGTCTCAGTACGTGTGCTCCGTCCCCTCGCGACCAAGGTCGAGATTGAGACGCTTGAGGGCCGATTCGAGGCGGAGCATGAGCACGAGGGCGTGTGGGTAGCGATTGTGCCCGGCGGCGAAGCTCCCGACTACCGCGTCCACGTCACCTACGACGGCGCGCCCATTATGACGGACGACCCCTACCGGTTCTTGCCCATCCCCGGTGAGTTGGACCTGCACCTCATCCGCGAGGGCCGCCACGAGCGACTCTGGGAGGTGCTGGGGGCCAACGTCCGCGAGTTCGACTCGGTACTCGGTCCCGTCAAGGGCACGTCATTCACAGTGTGGGCCCCCAACGCACGTGCGGTGAGAGTAGTGGGCGGCTTCAACCACTGGCAAGGTGCGAGTCACGCGATGCGCTCGCTGGGAGTGTCGGGCGTGTGGGAACTGTTTGTGCCCGGCGTGGGCGACGGTGATACCTACAAGTACGAGATTCTGGGCAAGGACGGTGCGTGGCGTCAGAAGGCTGATCCCATGGCCAGGCGTGCAGAGGTGCCGCCCCAGACCGCATCAATCGTGACAGATACCTCCTATGAGTGGCACGACAAGGCGTGGATGGATCACCGAGCGGGCTCGCAGGCTCACCAGGAACCCATGAGCATCTACGAAGTCCACTTGGGATCATGGCGCCAGGGCCTCAACTACCGGGATCTCGCCAAAGAGCTCACCGAGTACGTCACGGAACTGGGCTTCACCCACGTTGAACTCATGCCCGTGATGGAGCACCCTTTCGGTGGTTCGTGGGGCTACCAAGTGACGTCTTACTACGCCCCCACATCCCGCTTTGGCACCCCCGACGAGTTCCGCTACCTGGTCGACAGCCTTCACCAAGCAGGCGTGGGCGTCATTCTCGACTGGGTACCCGGCCATTTCCCGCGCGACGAGTGGGCGCTGGGCCGGTTTGACGGCACTCCCTTGTATGAGCACCCCGATCCCCTCCGCGGTGAACAGCCCGACTGGGGGACCTTCATCTTTGACTTCGGCCGCCCGGAGGTACGTAACTTCTTGGTCGCTAACGCCCTCTACTGGCTGGACGAGTTCCACGCCGACGGGTTGCGCGTGGACGCGGTCGCATCGATGCTTTACCTCGACTACTCGCGTGAGGCCGGCCAGTGGCGACCCAACATCCACGGCGGGCGCGAGAACCTCGACGCGATTGCCTTCCTGCAAGAGACCAATGCGACGGCTTACAAGAACTGCCCCGGCATCGTGATGGTCGCCGAGGAGTCCACCGCGTGGCCAGGCGTCACCACCGCGACCAGCGGAGGCGGCTTGGGCTTTGGCCTCAAGTGGAACATGGGCTGGATGAACGACACCTTGCGATACATGACCGAGGCTCCCATCCACCGCGGCCATCACCACCACACGATCACCTTCTCCCTGATGTACGCGTTCTCCGAACAGTTCCTGCTCCCCCTCAGTCACGACGAGGTCGTGCACGGCAAGGGTTCACTCGTGACGCGCATGCAGGGAGATCAGTGGCAACAGTTGGCGGGACTACGTGCCCTGCTCGCGTTCCAATGGGCGCATCCCGGCAAGCAGCTGCTGTTCATGGGTTGCGAGTTTGGGCAGGTAGCCGAATGGTCGGAGGGACGCTCGCTCGACTGGTGGCACCTTGAAGACCATCTCCACGCGGGTGCCAAGGACCTGGTCAGGGACCTCAACGCCGTGTACCGGGAGAACCCGCCGCTGTGGGAGCGGGACGCGGACCCGGAGGGCTTTGTCTGGATCAACGCCGACGACGCCGAGCACAACGTGTTGAGCTTCTTGCGCGTGGGTCACGACGGGCAGCCCATCGCCGTCGCGATCAACTTCGCTGGCGTTCCGCATGAGCACTACCAGCTGGGTCTGCCGTCAGACGGTGCCTGGACCGAGTTGCTCAACACCGATGCCGTGGCCTACGGCGGTTCCGGAGTCGGCAACTTGGGTCAAGTGGAGGCGAAGGCCCGCCCACACGGAGGCTGGGAGTACTCAGCCGAGGTGCGACTACCGCCGCTGGGCGCGGTCTTCTTCCGCCCACACAAGTAGCGAGGGCAAGGCAGCTAGTAGAGGGCCGATGCCAGGGCTTGGCGCGCTTGGACCACGCGGGGATCGTCACTCCCGACCACATCGAAATACTCGACAAGCCTCTCACGCAGCGTGTCGCGGTCCGCACCTGCGCTGACTCGCACGAGGTCAATGAGCCGCGCGAAGGCATCTTCCACCATGCCACCCACCATGTCGAGATCCGCGACCGCCAACTGGGCGTCAAGGTCGCCGGGCGCGTCCGCCGCCGCCTGCCTGACCTTGGCGAGATCAGTGTCACGGGTGCGGTGCATGAGACGCACCTGCGAAAGCCCTGCGCGCGCGTCAACGTCCTTGGGGTTCTCCCGCAGCGCCTTCTCGAAAGCGGCGATCGCGCCCGCCAAGTCATCCCGCTCGATGGCGTCAAACGCCTCCTGATGCAGGGGCGGCAACGGCTCGGGCTCCGGCTCTTGAGGCGTGTCGCCTTCCGTCGCGGCAACCGTGCCGGTCACGCCAGAGCGCGCCGCGACCTCGAGCACCTGGCCCACAACCTCACGAACCTGATCATCAGCGGCGTTGCCCTGGAACAACGGTGCAGGGCGCGCACCAATCAGCGCGAGCACCGCTGGCACTGCCTGAACCTGGAACGCCTGCGCGATCGCAGGCTGCGAGTCCACATCGCAGTTCGCCAAGACAAAGCGACCGCCGTACTCCTTGACAAGCGCGGTGAGCCGAGTCGTGAGGTCCTTGCTGGCCGGCGAGGCCGAGGACCCTAGGTTGACGATGACGGGCACCGTCATCGACTGCTGCGCAACCGCCTCAACGGACGCCTCCGTCAACTCGACGACGAGCGCCGAGCCCGCCCCGGCATCGGCCGAATCGGCTGGCTTGGCAAGCGTGGACAAGTCAACAGCGCCGCGCAATGGCACGCGGGGCATCTCGTGTTGGGACATACCTAGTACCCTAACTGGCACTCACCCTCACCAGGTGGTGATCCGCAGCAACCACTGCGGGGAGCGTTCGCTCCGATCCCGGTCCCGGCACATAGAGCACGATGAAGTCAACATAGTGGTGAGTGACAGTCGCGTTCAACGCTCCATCAACGAGCGGGGCATCGATAGCCGGCACCGAGACTTTGGCGTTAGTAACGGAGAACGACGATGCGATCAGAATGGGTGCCAGCACAAAGGTGCCGCCGTCCGCCGTCTTCAGTGCGAACGTCTTGTCCATCTGCGGCTGAACCGTATCGATGTACTTGCCGCCTGCGGTAGCGGCCGCACTGGTCAGCGCAGTACGGGCCGCGAAGAGACGGTCACGGTAGCCATCGGCCGCGAACTGTGCGTTGAGTTCGCTGGTGGGACCTTCACGCAATAGCTGCATGTAGTCCTCCACGACCGCGCGGGGCGATGGCGTCACGCTGTTTTCACCAAGCGTCACTTGCTCAGACCCCTGAGACGTACCTGCCATCGCAGGCATGGACGCGCCGGGCACCATCGGCGCCCAGTGCCGCAACTGGTACGGAGTCGAGATGTCGTCTTGAACCCACATCATGACCACAGGCGTCAAGCCGCCTTCGGGTTCTGCCGTCACGCCGACCATGACCCGCGGCCACTGCTCAGCAGACGTCACATACACCGCAAGCATGTCCTCCGGAAGAGCGTCCGGCGCGGGCCCGTCGGCAACCTTCGCCTGTAGGTACTGGGCTGCACGCACTTGCGCAGCATCGCCACCCACACGAAGCGTCAAAGGTGCAGGATCCAGTGCAGCATCGGCGAGCCTCAGCTCAGCGAAGGTCTCATCAATCACGCGGTCAACCTGGGAATCCGTCATGGCCGAGGGCTCCTCAACGGCGGGCGCCGTTCCCGCGACGGGCAACTCCGGGGTGCACGCGGTCAGCGCGATCGCGGTCACTGCAGCCACGGCGACGATGGTCATGGGGCGCCTCATGAGCGGTCCTCCTTGGTACTCGTGGAATCGTCACCGGTGGGACGAGCCTTCTTGCCTGCGGTCGATTCCTCGCCCAGGTCCGCAACCGGCATGGCATCCCCCGTCGCGCGGCGCGCACGCCGGCTGCCGGGGTTGGCGATGCTCGCCGCAGTGCTTGCACCACGGCGTCGGTGAGCGACCCAGGTCTCGGCCCGCTCTTGAACAGGGCGCAAGTCGATCAGCAAGAACAACGCGGCGACCAATCCCAGCACTGTCAAGATGCCACCCCACCAGATGAGAGGTGAGATCCACGCGTCATTCAACTGTCGTTCGATGCGCATGCTGACGTCCGTGAGTGGCGATCCGTCAGCGGACTGCACCACCAGGGGCATACCCGCGGGGACGTCAGCGATGGCGATTGACACCCTGCCGTTGCCCCGCCACGTCGCGCGCCAGTGATCAGTGGAAGGCGAAGGCGCGGCGTCAGCATCGGCCTGGGTCGGTTCACCCTCAGCGACGGGGGTGGGTGTCGCTGCGGCAGGGTCCGTGGGCTCGGGGCTTGGGGTCGCGCCCACCGTGGGCTCCGGGCTCGGAGTCACCACAGGGTCTTGGGGTGCCACGCGGTCCGACGTCCGCACGCGTAGCGTCTCCCAGTCCGTGAGACCAGTCACGTGCGTGGCACTCAGGTCGCTGAGCCATTCCTGCGTGTCGACGGGTCGCGCAGCGCTGGCGACAAGGGCGCCGTCACTCGTGACTGCCACACGGCCCTCGGGCGCCAAAGCGAGCACCTCGGGTCCAATCACCACCACCGACGTCTTGAGTGCCGACGCGGGAACAGCCACGACGTCCGCTCGAGTAGCGTCGGCCACAAGACCCACCGCCAGTACCAGCAGGCCGAGTGCGCCTGCTACCAGCGTCATTGTTCGCAATCTCACAAAAACTCCTCTTCGTCACCAAACTTCCCAGGTGTCAACGCGCGAGCACCCCAGAATGTCGCTTTGTCTGTAACATGAACCCGCACTACCCTGGAGCGGACACCGCTTTGCGCGCCTAAAGGAGAGAACATGTCGGAAGAGAACCTCCCATTTCCCGTCACCATGCGGGGATACGACCGCGAGGCGGTCGGGGCTCACATCGCAAGGCTTGAGGATACTGCACGAGAAGCCCAGCGCGCAGCCGAAGAGGCGCGTGCCGAAGCGACCCAGGCTCGGCAGGCACTCGACGAGGCTCAGAAGAACCTGCGTGAAGCCGACCAGCCCTCTTACAAGGGATTAGGCGCCCGTGTGGAGCAGTTGTTGCGCTCGGCAGAAGAGCAGTCGTCAGACGTCGTCGCACGCGCCAACACTCACGCGCAGGACACGATCGCTCGCTCCAACGTTGCTGCACAGCAGCTGCGCGCTCGCGCCGACAACGAGGTGGCGGAGATCCTCGCCCAGGCCCGTCGCGAGGCGGAAGATGTCAAGACCTCGGCCGAATCCGACGCCGCAAGCGTCCGCGAGGCTACCGAACGCCAAGCAGCCGACGTCCTCGATAAGGCTCGCCGCGAGGCCGAGCGCCTGAGTGCGAGCGTCGAAGCCGAAGTTGCCGAGAAGCGCGCGAACGTGGAACGCGAAACCCACACCATGCGTGCGACAACCGAGCGCGAGACCACTGAGTTGCGCGTCTCAAGCCAGCGCGAAGCGACCGAGCTGGTCGAGGCGGCAAGGGCTGAAGCCAAGGCCATGCGCCTCGAGGCAGAGCAGGTACTTGCCGCAGCCCAAGCTGAAGCCACCGCGATGAACGAGGCCACCACTCGGGCCCGCGAGGATCTCCAAATCGAGATCGCGAACCGCCGAGAGCAAGCAGAGCAGGAGCTCTCCAAGCGCCACGAGGACGCACAGGCCGAGACCGCCGCGATGGTGGCCGACGCCCGTGAGCGCGCTGACGAGGCCGAGGAGCGTCTCAGCGGTGCCCTTGAGCGCGCCGAGACGGTTCGCCGCGAAGCCGAGGCCCACGCTCAACGCGTCCTGGGTAACGCCCGCACCAACGCGGACGAGATCGTCACCGAGGCCCGTGAACACGCCGAGACGATTATCTCTGAGGCCGTTAGCGACGCTGAGCGTGAGCGCAGCATGTCGCAGCGCGAGGTCGAAGAGCTCAACCGCCAGCGTGAGTCCATCACCGGCTACCTCGATGACCTTCGCTCCTTGTTGGGCGCGGACCCCGTCTCGAACCTCGCCGCCGCTACTAAACTGCAGCAGCAGCACAGCGAAGAGATCCAGACGCAGGCAGCGCCAGTAGCGGTCGCGAGTGAGCCCGCTCCCTACACGCCTGAATCCACGCCTATCGTGGACGAGCCCGCTCCCTACACGCCTGAGTCCACGCCTTACGCTCCGGTAGACGGCGACGATCGTTAGGGTGCCAGCCGCTCATGGCTGACCAGTCGTGGCCGGAACAGCGCGGAGAGGCTGCGCTCAAGAAGGCGGATGCCCTGGCTCGCAAGCGCCACGGCGAGACCCTTGTCGCCGCGAAGATGGTGCGCGAGTTCGCTGACCGTGCCACCGCGGCTGGCATCACACCCGTGCAGTTCAGCGCGCGTACCTACGACGGCAACGCGCGCTATCGCACCCACATCTACGGCTGGTACCTCAAGAAGGACCGCAGCGTGGGCGTCAGCACGGATGGGGTCTTCTATGTCTTGACTGCACCGCGCCGGTTTATGTCGCACTTCACCGGAACCCACGTGGAGCCTGCGGAGCCGCCGCTCGAACTCGGCAAGGGCGGCCGGGACGGCGAGTCCATGCCCATCGAGACGGCACTGGCGAAGCGCCTGGCTGCCGGCAACGACTGGGTCTAGGAGCCGCTAGCTTTCCGGCGCGTTGCGGCAAACAGCGGCGCGAGGGCCCTCGCTACCGCAGCGGGATCCTCGAGGGCACTGAGATGACCTACCCCGGCGAGTTCCACGAGTTCCACACCGAGGGCCGATGCCATGGTCAGGGCGTCCTCGCGGCTCACCACCGCGTCGCGCTCGCCACGGATCACCACTGCGGGAACATCGAGCCCTCGCAGCACCTCCGTGCGGTCCGGGCGCACGGCCATGGCGCGCTGACCCCAGGCGATCCCGTCGCCGGCGTGGCGGGCGATGTTCTCCGCCACGTAATCCACCAGCGCCGCGCGTTCTGACCCTTGCGTGCCGACGAGTCCCTCAGCCATGCCGTGGGGGTCGCTCGCTCCGGGTTTGCCCTCGAGATCGCTAGCGACGCTGAGCCGCTTCGCCACGCCCGCATCGTCGTCGGCCGTCGACCTGGTGCCCAGCAATCCCAGCCCGGCCACGGCATCGGCATCACGCTCGGCGATCGCCATGGCGATGTAGCCGCCCATCGAGCAACCGATCCAGATCGCGGCATCATGGCCCGTGACCTCCCGCATGGCCGCAACCGCGCCGTCAGCAATGAGTTCGAGGGTGGGCTCCTCATCGACAAGGGGCATGTCGCCGATGCCGGGGACGTCGAACGTGATGATGTCGCCGAGGTCCGGGTGGGCTTCAGCAAGAACCGCGATCAACGGTTCCCACTGTGCACGGTCCACGGGAAACGCGTTCACGAACACCACGGGCGTACCAGCAGGGATCACGGTGTTCATGCGACGAGCTCCGTGGGCACTTCGGTAGGCAGCGGCGCGCGATGCGGAACCACTTGGGCCACAATCGCGTCCAGGACGATCCGCACGAACTTCTCCCCCACCCATAGGTGCTTGGCGTCCGCCACCGGTACCACCTTGGCCTGCGTGAGCGGCGCGAACCGGGTCATCGCAGCGGGAGGCTGCAGAAAGTCGTCGTGCTCTGGTACGAGCACCGTGACGGGCTTGCCCGTCTCCGACCAGGCGTGCAGGTGCTCTTGTCCAGCCCGGTGGAGCGGTGGAGACAGCAGGATCGCGCCGTTGACATCCTGATCCGCGCCGTCCATCAGCGTCACCTCCGTGCCGAAGCTCCAGCCCACCAACCATCGGTTGGGGAGCCCACGTTCCTTGGCGAAAGCAACGGCGGCTCGCAGGTCGGCGCCTTCGGCCCCTTTCCCGTCAAACTCGCCTTGTGATGTCCCGCGAGGCGAACTCGTCCCGCGGGTGTTGAACCGCAGCACGGCGATGTTGGCGAGGTGAGGCAGGCGCCACGCGGCCTTGCGGAGCACGTGGGAATCCATGAAGCCGCCGTGAGTGGGCAGCGGGTGGAGGGTGATCAGCGTCGCGTCGATCTCGCCGGAGACCGGCGTCGCGAGTTCACCCACCAGTTCGAGTCCATCTTCCGTGACCAGGGTGATGTCCTCGCGCACGGCAGGAAGGACGGTCATGGAGCGAATCTCTTCCATCGGTGCGTCCTCAGCCACGGCGCCTCCCAAACGTCTCCCAGCAGTGCGTGTGCCAGTGACGACGTGCTGCAGCGGCGGCCTCAACCCCAAACAGGCCGTCGGACGCCCACGCCACGATGTGTTGGGTGCGGGGCGGTATGTCACGGCTACAACTGGGGCACACGTACGTCTTGTCGGTGGGACGCGGAATCGCGACGTGATACTCCTCGCCGCCAGGGCCTATTTCCGTGCGCGACCCACCGCCCCGCACGCGCTCCACGTCGAGTTCGGGATGCGGCTGGTGATAGGGGCGCTTGGTCGAGCGGCGCTTGGACGGCATGGTGACCATTCTAACCGGCGGGTGCAAACCGCCCCCGAGGCGTCGTGACTCAGCTCATGACGGCGTGACGGCGTCTGGCTCAACCAGCGCACGCTCGCGCAGGACGGCCTGGTAGTAGTACGCCGAGTCCTTCCAGATGCGCTCCTGGGTGTCATAGTCCACGCGGATCACGCCAAAGCGCTTGGAGTAACCGCGGCCCCACTCGAAGTTGTCCATGAAGGACCACACCATGTAGCCGCGAATGTCGGCACCTTGGTCGATTGCGTCGAGCACGGCACCAAGGTGGTCGTGAATGTAGGCGGTGCGCTCGGGGTCGTGGACGCGCCCGTCGGCGCTGACCGTGTCCTCCCACGCGGAACCGTTCTCGGTCACGATCAAGGGCATGCCGGTGTCACGGGCCATGCGGAGCAGGTGTCCCGTGAACGCGCTTGGGTCGACGTTCCAGCCCATCGAGGTCCGTGGGCCAACGAGCGGCATGAACTCGACGTGATCGGCACCGGGCCAGCAGGAGAACTGCGTGGTGCCGTGACCGTCGGCTCCCGTGGAGCGGTCAGGGTGCTCGTTGTGACGCACCATGTGGCTCGAGTAGTAGTTCACGCCGATGAAGTCGAGGGGTCCCTTACAGAGGTCTAGGTCTCCGTCGTGGACGAAGGACCAGTCCGTGATGTCCTTGGTGGCTTCAATGACGTCCTGGGGGTACTTTCCGTGCACCACGGGCTCGAACCACACCCGGTTGGCGAGCCCGTCGATGAGCGTCGCTGCGGCGATGTCGAGCGGGTTGGCGGGATCCCACACGCGCGGGACGTGGGCGTTGAGCACATAGCTGATCTGGGCAGACGGGTTCTGCGCGCGGATGGCACGGCCCGCGAGCCCGTGTGCGAGGTTGAGGTGGTGCATAGCCGCAAGGGATGCCGCAGGTTCTCCACGGCCAGGCGCGTGAGCTCCAGACGAATATCCCAGAAACGCCGTGCACCACGGCTCGTTGAACGTGGTCCAGGTGTCGATGCGGTCTCCGAACTCTTCCGCCATCTTCGCGGCGTACGTCTCGAAGTGGTACACCGTCTCGCGGTTGGGCCAGCCGCCTTGGTCCTCGAGCGCTTGCGGCAGATCCCAGTGGTACAAGGTGGCGATGGGCTTGATGCCTGCGGCTTCAAGCTCGTCGAGCAGTTTGTGATAGAAGTCAAAGCCTGCCTGGTTCCACTCCCCCGATCCGGTGGGCTGGACCCGCGGCCACGCGAAGCTGAACCGGTACGCCTGGAGTCCTAGTTCCTTCATGATCGCGACGTCGGCCGCGTAGCGGTGATAGTGGTCGTCGGCCACGTCGCCGGTGTCTCCGTTGTGGGTGCGTCCTGGCGTGTGCGAGAAGGTGTCCCAGATGGACGGGCCGCGACCGTCTTCGTTGACGGCCCCCTCGATTTGATAGGACGCGGTGGCGGCGCCGAACAGGAAGTCTGCGGGGAACGTGCGGGGAGTTTCAGTCATGCGGACGAGTGTAGCCGAAACGTTTCGATGCGCCGACCTCCTCACGTCCTTCGGCACATTGCAGCACTTGCGATCAGTGACCTAGAGGCGCTTGAAGTCGTCCTTGTCGTGCTTTCCCTCGACAAACGTGAACACGTCAGGAAGGGGCTCGCGCACAATCCAGCGATGCCAGATGATGCCCTTGTCGATGACCCACCGCCCGAACACCGCCCCCGCGGCTCCCACCACGGGCGCGCCCGCCAGGAACGCGAGGAACAGAGGGGAGGTAGACGGATCGTAGTAGCCGGTCGCGATTCCTCGAGAGACCGCCAAGGTTGCGAGCGCAAACAGTGTCAAGGCCACAGCACCTACTCCCGCGTACCACGCGAAGTGCAATCGCAGCCGGTCACGGTACCTGAGGCGGTGAAGGATCGCGACGCTCATGAAGCCCCACACCGTCGCATAGAGCGCACCCGCTGCCGGCACGATGGTGTACGCCCCCAAGGTCAACAGCGCCATGGCGTCTTCCAAGGGAACCGTCGCGAAGTACGCGATCACGAACGCGAGTAGGCTCGCGACTCCGCCACGGAAGTGCACCACAAAGGGAGCCCACAGGTGAGCACCGGGCTCGTACCGTGACAGTCCTTGGCGCACGTTCTTAGGCTTGCTCCTCGATGCCGATTGCGTCATGGCTAGAGCGTAACAAGTGTGCGGAACCGGCAGTGCCGCTCGCTAGAACAGCCGGGCGGTGACGTCGTCGAGTCCGCGCATGGCCTCATAGTCGAGCACCAGGCAGCGGATCCCGCGGTCCTCCGCGAGCACACGTGCCTGTGGCTTGATCTCCTGCGCCGCGAACACGCCGACCACAGGCGCGAGCAACGGGTCGCGGTTGAGCAACTCCAAGTAGCGAGTCAACTGCTCGACGCCGTCGATGTCGCCGCGCCTCTTGATCTCCACGGCGACGGCACGCCCAGCCTGGTCGCGCGCCAGAATATCGACAGGGCCAATCGCCGTGGGGAACTCGCGGCGTACCAGCGAATGCCCTGCACCCAACAGCGCAATATGGTCGGCGAGCAACTCTTGGAGGTGGGACTCGACGCCGTCCTTGATCAGGCCGGGGTCAACGCCCAGTTCGTGTTCGGTATCCGAGAAGATCTCAAAGATGTCAATCTCAAGGCGATCGTCGGTCTTGCCGTGCTGGACGGTCCACACGCGCACCACGCCAGCGGCTGCGGGATCGGACAGCGGCTCCGACTCTCGCAACGTGCACGGCGGGCTCATCCAGTTCAGCGGCTTGTACGAGCCACCATCGGAGTGCAACAACACCGAGCCGTCGGCCTTCACCATGATAGCCCGAGTGGCGCGTGGGAGGTGCGCATTAAGCCGGCCGCTGTAGCGAGCCGCACACTGCGCGATCACCACGCGCACGGCTACTCCACCTGGTCGGGAAGTGCCTCGTCCACCACCACGGTAATGGTGTTGTGGTCAAAGGAGATGAAGCCTCCCGCCACCGCGAACGAGTGATCCTGGCCATCGATACCCCGCACGCGAACGTTGCCCGCTCCGAGCACCGACAAGATGGGCTCGTGGTTGGCGAGCAAACCGATCTCCCCCTCCACCGTGGGGGCGCTGACGCGCTCCGCTTGCCCGGCCCACAGCACGCTGTCGGGAGCCACGATGTCGACGGTCAAGGACTCAGCCATCAGTTAGCTGCTTTCCTTCTGGATGCGCGCCCAGTTCTTCTCGAGGTCTTCCAGACCACCGATGTTGAAGAACGCCTGCTCCGAGATGTGGTCAAAATCGCCCTTGACCAAGCCGGTGAAGGCTTCCACGGTCTCCGTCAGCGGCACCGTTGATCCAGGCACGCCAGTGAACTGGGTCGCCATGTAGGTGTTCTGCGACAGGAACTGCTGGATCTTGCGGGCGCGGGCCACGATGATCTTGTCTTCTTCGGACAGCTCGTCCACACCGAGGATCGCGATGATGTCCTGGAGCTCCTTATTGCGCTGCAGGATCTGCTTGACGGCCACGGAGGCTTCGTAGTGATCCTTACCCACGTAGCGGGGGTCAAGAATGCGCGAGGTCGAGGTCAGTGGGTCCACCGCGGGGTAGAGACCGCGCGAGGCGATCTCGCGCGACAGTTCCGTGGTCGCGTCAAGGTGCGCGAACGTCGTGGCCGGAGCCGGGTCGGTGTAGTCATCCGCAGGCACGTAAATGGCCTGCAGGGACGTGATCGAGTGTCCACGCGTCGAGGTGATGCGCTCCTGCAGCTGACCCATCTCGTCGGCCAGCGTGGGCTGGTAGCCCACCGCGGACGGCATGCGGCCCAGCAGGGTGGAGACTTCAGAACCGGCCTGCGTGAAGCGGAAGATGTTGTCGATGAACAGCAACACGTCTTGCTTCTGCACGTCGCGGAAGTACTCGGCCATGGTCAGCGCTGACAGTGCCACGCGCAGACGCGTGCCCGGCGGCTCGTCCATCTGGCCAAAGACCAGCGCGGTTTGCTTGATGACGCCGGATTCGGTCATCTCTTCGATGAGGTCGTTGCCCTCGCGGGTGCGCTCCCCCACTCCGGCAAACACGGAGACGCCGTCGTGGTTGTTGGCCACACGGTAGATCATTTCCTGGATGAGCACCGTCTTGCCCACGCCGGCGCCGCCAAACAGGCCGATCTTGCCGCCCAGTACGTACGGGGTCAACAGGTCAATGACCTTGATGCCGGTTTCGAACATCTGGGTCTTCGACTCGAGCTGGTCGAAGGCCGGGGGCTTGCGGTGGATGGGCCAGCGCTCGGTGATCTCGACCTTCTCGCCCTCCTTGCCGTTGAGGAGTTCGCCGGTCACGTTCCACACGTGGCCCTTGGTGACGTCGCCCACGGGAACGGAGATCGGCTCGCCGGTGTCGGTCACCACTGCGCCGCGGACCAGTCCGTCGGTGGGCTTGAGCGCGATGGCGCGAACCATGTTGTCGCCCAAGTGCTGCGCCACCTCAAGGGTCATGTGCAGCGTGCTCTCTTCGCCACCGAGCGCCTTCAGGTCAATCTCGGTGGTGAGGGCGTTGTACATGTCCGGCAGCGCGTCCGCAGGGAACTCGATGTCGACCACGGGACCGATCACGCGGGCAACGCGACCTACTGCACCGCCTTCGGAGCTCTTCTTGGCCGTGGTCGATTTCTTGGCCGCCGCAGTCTTCTTGGCGGGGGCCTTCGTGGGGGTCTTCGCAGTGGGAGTCATAGCTCTCTCGCTTCCGGTCACGAGGCCGCGAGCGCGTCGGCGCCCGAGACAATCTCGCTGATTTCCTGGGTGATCTCGGCCTGGCGCGCGGAGTTCGCGAGCCTGGTGTACTGACGAATGATGTCTTCGGCGTTCGACGTCGCCGTATTCATCGCGCGTTGACGCGATGCAAGTTCGGAGGCAGCTGCCTGCAAAAGGCAGCTGTAGATGCGCGATTCGATGTACCGCGGCAGGAGTGCGTCCAGCACCTCTTCAGGCGACGGCTCGAAGTCGTAGAGCGGCGGGACCTCATCCCCGGGCTCCGCCACGCCTTCAACGATCTCGAGGGGGAGCATGCGAATCACACGAGGCTCTTGGGACACCATTGAGGTGAAGTGCGTGAACACGATGTGAATCTCTGCCACACCACCGTCGTCGGCCGATGCCGTGAAGGCCTTAAACAGTGCCCTCGCCATTTCATTGGCGGTCGCGTGCACGGGAGAGTCCGAGCCGCCGGTCCACGTGCCTGCCAGTTCGCGATGGCGGAACTTGTAGTACGACACGGCTCGCCGGCCCGCGGCGTACTGCACCACTTCCTTGCCTGCCTCTTCCAACTTGCGGCGCAAACGCTCTGCTTCGCGGATCGCGTTGGCGGAATACGCCCCTGCCATGCCGCGATCGGCCGTGATGACCAGCATCGCCACCTTGGAGGTGTCCTCGCGCTCCGTGGTGAGAGGGTGCTCGACCGTCGAGTGGGTCGCGACAGCGCTAATCGCCCGTGTGATGGCTTGCGAGTAGGGCGCGGCAGCGGCCACTCGGCTCCGCGACTTCGCGATGCGCGAAGCCGCGATGAGCTCCATCGCACGGAAGATCTTCTTGAGCGATTGAGTAGACCGGATCCGTTGCCGGTACTCGCGCTGCTGTCCACCCATCGGCTATCGCTTCTTCGTAACGATCTGCTCTTGCGCGACCTCAACGTGAGCGCCGTCGTCACCGACGGATGACGTGGTGCTGAGCTCGGTGCCTTCGGTGCTCAAGAAGGTGGTGACGAAGTCGTCCACCGCCTTATCGAGGGTGCCCTCGGTGTCGTCAGTCAACTGGCCCGATGTTGCGATGTCAGTCAGCACCGTGGTGTTGCGACGCAGGTGGTCAAGTAGCTCGCGCTCGAAGCGCAGCACGTCGGCCACCGGAATCTTGTCGAGCTTGCCCTTGATGCCGGACCAGATCGAGACCACTTGGTCTTCCATGGGGTACGGCGAGTACTCGGGCTGCTTGAGCAGTTCCATGAGCCGCGCACCACGGGTCAACTGTTGACGCGATGCGGCGTCGAGGTCGGAGGCGAACATGGCGAAGGCCTCGAGCGAACGGTACTGGGCAAGGTCAATCTTGAGCGTGCCGGAGACCTTCTTCATGGCCTTGGTTTGTGCCGATCCACCCACGCGGGACACCGAGATACCGACGTCCACGGCGGGACGCTGGTTGGCGTTGAAGAGGTCGGACTGCAAGAAGATCTGGCCGTCGGTGATGGAGATCACGTTGGTCGGGATGTACGCCGAGACGTCGTTCGCCTTGGTCTCGATCACGGGCAGACCGGTCATCGAACCGGCACCCATGTCATCGGAGAGCTTGGCACAGCGCTCGAGCAGGCGGGAGTGCAGGTAGAACACGTCGCCCGGGTAAGCCTCGCGGCCCGGCGGGCGTCGCAGCAACAGGGACACTGCGCGATAGGCCTCGGCCTGCTTGGAGAGGTCATCGAAGACAATCAGCACATGCTTGCCTGCGTACATCCAGTGCTGGCCAATGGCCGACCCTGTGTAGGGAGCGAGGTACTTGAAGCCGGCGGGGTCGGAGGCTGGAGCGGCCACAATCGTGGTGTACTCCATGGCTCCGGACTCTTCGAGCGCGGCACGCACCGAAGCGATGGTGGAGCCCTTCTGTCCGATGGCGACGTAGATGCACCGCACTTGCTTGTTCTCGTCACCAGAGTCCCAGTTGGCCTTCTGGTTGATGATGGTGTCGATCGCGATCGCGGTCTTGCCGGTCTGGCGGTCACCGATGATGAGCTGGCGCTGGCCACGCCCAATCGGGATCATCGCGTCGATCGCCTTGAGGCCCGTCTGCAAAGGCTCGTGAACCGACTTACGGGCCATGACGCCAGGCGCCTGGAGCTCGAGTGCGCGGCGCGCCTCGGTGGCGATCTCGCCCAGTCCGTCGATGGGCGTGCCCAGGGGGTCAACCACGCGACCCAAGTATCCGTCGCCTACTGCAACGGAGAGGACTTCGCCGGTGCGCTGCACTACCTGTCCTTCTTCGATGCCGGTGAACTCACCGAGCACCACCACACCGATTTCGCGAACATCAAGGTTCAATGCGAGGCCCAAGGTGCCGTCTTCAAAACGCAGTAGCTCGTTGGCCATGCAACCGGGCAGGCCTTCAACCTGCGCGATGCCGTCGCCAGCGAGGGTCACTCGACCCACCTCTTCGCGTACAGCGCCCTTGGGCTCGTACGACTTCACGTAGCTGTCGAGCGCCGCCCGAATCTCGTCGGGACTGATCGTCAACTCAGCCATTACATCTCTCCTGTCAGTTCCGCGTGAGCGGCTGTTGGTGTTGGACTAGCCAACAAGTCGTCGTCGTGCTTCGTCGAGCCGGGTGAGGACGGTACCGTCCACCACCTCCGCGCCGACCTGTACTCGGATGCCGCCAATGACCGCAGGGTCAACGGCTACGTTGATTTGGACCTCGCGCCCGTAGATGTTCTGGAGGATGGTGCCTAGGCGCTTGCGTTGCGACGCGCTCATCTCGACGGCCGCGCTCACCCAGGCGACGAGCCGTTCGCGGCGCCATGCAGCCACGTCCATCATCGACTTGATGGCGCCCACAAGGCGATTGCCGCGAGGTGTTCCCACGGCACGCTCCATGAGCGCCTTCGTCACCGGTGCCAGCTTGCCGCCCAGGACATCGTCAAGGAGCTCGAGGCGGGTCTCTTTGGTGGCGGCACGGTTGCCCATGGCGACCAGGAGATCCCGCTCGCCAACCAGCAGTCGTTCAATGCGGAACAGTTCTTCCTCAACTGTCGCGAGAGTCTTGTCAGACTCGGCGTAAGCGAGCAGCGCATTGACACCTGCGTTCTCGATCGACTGAGCAAGATCCTGCTCGCTCGACCACCGCTGGCTCACAAACTGCACCAGGACGTCCTCGACACGTGAGTCCACGCCCGCGAACAACTGCTTCACCAGCACGGACTTGTCGGTGCCAGGCCGAGCGGGGTCAGTCATTGCTCGGCGCAAGGAGGCGGAAGAGTCCAGCGCGTCGACCACAGAGAACAACTGCTCCGCGATCATGAGTCCGTCCTTGCCCGCGGCGGTCACCACGGGATCGAACAGCCTCAACACGGCATCGTGGGACGCCTGACTCTTGCCTCTCATCGCGTTACCCCTGTGCCTTGACCGACTGCTCGAGCTCGTCCAGGAAGGAGTCGATAACGCGGCGCTGGCGGGCGTCGTCGGTGAGTACTTCGCCCACGATCCGCGATGCCAGGTCTGCCGCGAGCACGCCGACTTCGCCGCGCAAGGACACAATGGCCTGCTGGCGTTCCGCTTCGATCTGCTTCTGGGCGGTCTCGACGATGCGCCCTGACTCCTTCGCGGCGCGTTCACGCATCTGTGCCACGATCTCCGAGGCCTCGGCACGCGCGTCTTCGCGAATGCGCGCCGCTTCGGCACGGGCCTCGGTCAGCTGAGCCGTGTACTCCTCGAGCGCAGCCGCAGCCTCCGCCTGAGCGGTCGCGGCCTTGGAGATACCGCCCTCGATGAGTTCCGCACGCTCGTCCAGCACCTTCTGGAGCTTGGGCAGGATGAACAGCATGAACAGGCCGACGATGACCAAGAAGACCACAAACGACCACACGACGTCATAGTTCGCGGGAACGATCGGGTTGTAGGTCTTCTCCGACTCTTCGGCACTCAGAATCGACGTGAGAGCGATCATTATGTGAAGAGGAATCCAGCGATCAGCGCGAGCAGTGCAAGCACCTCGACGAATGCCACACCAATGAACATGGTGGTGCGCAGCTGACCAGCGACCTCGGGCTGACGGGCCATGCCTTCAACCGTCTTGCCGATGAGGATACCGAGGCCGATGCCGGGCCCGAGGGTACCGAGGCCGTAACCAATGGTCGCGATGTTACCCGTGACCTGAGCGAGAGTGGTGGTGTCCACTGTTGTTCCTTCCGTTGTTGTGAGACCAGTCCGGTCCCACAAGTCTTGTGGTGAGTTAGTGCTCTTCTTCCAGCGACATGTTGAGGTAAACCGAGGAAAGCATGACGAAGATGTAAGCCTGGAGCAGGGCGATGAAGATCTCAAACAGCGTAAACGCGATCCCAGCCAGAAGCGAGACGGCGCCCATGGCCTTGAGACCACCGGAGGCTTCAAGGAAGAAGAAGTGGGTCGCTGCGAAGCACAGCACCAGCAACAGGTGTCCCGCGATCATGTTGGCGGCAAGACGCAGTGCGAGCGTGGCCGGCCGCAGCACGAAGACCTGAAGGAACTCGATGGGGGTCAGCAGGAAGTAGATGGGCCACGGCACGCCCGGGGGGAACAGGTTGGACTTCAAGTACCCGCCAAGCCCGTGCTTCTGGATGCCGACACCGAGGTACAGGACGTAGACCCACAGCGCCATGATGATCGGCAATCCGATCAGCGCGGTGCCCGCCATATTGAGCAGCGGAATGACGCCGGTGATGTTGAAGAAGACGATCGCGATGAACAGCGTGGTGAGGAAGGGGACGAAGCGCTTGGCCTTCTCCTTACCCATCACCTCTTCCACGATCTGAATACGCACAAAGTCCAGGATGATCTCGACCATGGCCTGGCCGCGGCCGGGAACGATCTTGGCGCGGCCAGCGACGATCGCGAAGATCGCGAGCATCACGACGGCGGCCACAACCCGCACCAGGGTGATGCGGTTGAACTCGAAGATGGTGCCAGCGAACAGGATGGCGTCGGGGTAGAACTCGGCAATGGTGGGAGCGTGGAAGCCGTCGGTGCCGAACAGCCAATCGAGGAATCCAGAGGCTTCTTCAGTGGTCGCGGCGGCGGTGCCTTCCGCGTCGGCGGCACCCATGGCCGTCGGCACTGCCGCACGATTCAACACAGATTCTCCAGAAAGGATGAGAGCCTCAAGCAGGTGGAACTGGCCGAGGCGGGGACGCTGTGGACTGGTTAGAAGCCTAACCTATTCGTGAGTCTGATTCGAACCCGGCTCGGCGTACGGAATCCGTGCGCGGTGGATCACCCAGACGTCGATCGCGAGGGTGACAATCACGCCCGTCATCGCGACCGCCGCGAACATCGGCCGGTGGAAGTCCTCGATCCCCTGGAGCACCACCAGAGCCACAATGATGAGCAACATCTTGACGGCCCACGACCCCAATACCGCGACCGCGAGTGCGTTCGCACCCTTGCGGTGGCCGTACATCATCGCGCCCTGGGTGGACGCCCCGGACAGAGCCGCGACACCAGCTCCGACGAGCGCCGCCGTGAGGCCGGCGCCGCCTGCGATCACCCAGCCTGCTGCGGCCCCACCCACGGCAAGGACGCCGATGCTGGCGAGGGTGGCGCGCAGGGCCGCCCGGTACACACGTGATTCGGCGGTTTCGGCGGTCATGGTTGGTCTCCGATGCTGGGTCGAGGTTTGGGCACGTGGCCCTCAGGCGTCACACGACGAAAGGTGGCGGCGCGGTCGCCGAACTTGCTCCACAACCGCGACAACAATGCGTGCGTCCGTGGCGAGAAGGTGATGTACGCGGCCACCACCACACCGCCGCCGATCAGCGCGATCGCCGCAGCGGTGTCGACAAACACTAGCGACACCGTTCCAAAGGACAGTACAGCCGTCCACAGATAGAGCACACTCACCGCCCAGCGGTGCGTGTGCCCAAATCGTAGCAATCGGTGGTGAAGGTGGTGAGTGTCGGGAGCGAACGGGGACTCGAGACGCGCGAGCCGTCTCACGATGGCGAGCGACATGTCGATGAGGGGCACGGCGACCACCATCAGCGGCAACACAATGGGAATGAAGGCCGGAATCCGTTCGCGTTCGGACACCACCTCGGGGTCGATCTGACCCGTGACCACGATCGAGGCTGCGGCGATCGACAGGCCCAGCACCATCGACCCGGAGTCGCCCATGAAGATGCGCGCGGGGTGGACGTTGTGCGGCAAGAACCCGATGCAGGCACCCACCAACACTGCGAGGATCACGGTAGCGAGCGACGAGTAGTCCCCCGGCGAGGCCGACCTGGCAAGGACGTAGGTATAGGTCAGAAACGCCGCGCCGCCTATCGCGATCATGCCGGCAGCAAGGCCGTCAAGACCGTCCACAAAGTTGACAGCATTGATGGCGACCACCACCACCACAACCGTCACCACGAGCGACAAGTAGCTCGATCCGATGGTCACACCCGCGATCGGCACCGTCACCAACTGCACGCCGCCCCATGCCATCATGAGCGCTGCCAACACCTGGCCCGCGAGTTTGGCCATCCAGTCGAGGTCCCAGATGTCATCGGCGAGCCCCAGCGCGCACACCATTGCGGCACCTCCGAGCACGGCCCACACGGCACCCGAGGACTCGAACACGGGCTCCAAGAACGGAATGGCACTCGCGGCGAACAGTCCGGCCGCTAGCCCCAAGAAGATAGCGACGCCGCCCAGACGCGCCGTAGGGGTGGAGTGAACATCGCGCGAACGGACAGCCGTCACCGCTCCCACCTTGACTGCGAGGTGACGCATCGCTGGGGTCGCGACGTACGTCACGAGCGCGGCGATGACGAGGAGAGTCAGGTAGACCTTCACGCGAACGCCTCCGCACCCACGCGCGCCTCAAGGTCTGCCTGAGTCAAGGCACCCTCGCGTACCACCCGCAAGCCATCGGGAGAGGTCGCGTCAACAATGGTCGACGCGGAGCCTCCAGGGCTTCTCCCGCCGTCCAAGTACACGGCAACGGAGGCACCCAACTGGGCCTCGGCATCGGCCGCTGTAGTAGCCGGGGGTTGACCCGTGAGGTTGGCGCTCGTCACTGCAAGCGGACCGGTGCGGGCCAGCAGCGCAAGCGCAGCCGCGTGGTCGGGAACGCGCAGCGCCACGGTGCCGTGCGTCTCGCCCAAGTCCCACATGAGGCTGGGTTGAGCGAGCACAATCACCGTGAGTGGGCCAGGCCAGAAGGCTTCCATGAGCGCACGCGCCGCGGCGGGTACGTCGCGAGCCAGGCCGTCGACGGTACGGATGTCAGGAATGAGGACGGGCGGCGGCATCTGGCGGTCGCGGCCCTTTGCCGCCAGCACCGCTGCAACGGCGTCAGGGTTGAAGGCGTCCGCTCCCACGCCGTAGACCGTGTCCGTCGGGAGAACCACAACCTCGCCGCGCTGCACGGCATGCACGGCGGCATCGAGGGATGGCCCCCACGTCGCGGCGTCTTGGCACGGCAGAATCACGGGTTCAGTCTGTCAGACGCCCACACGCCGCGCGACGAGCATGCGGTCGCGGCCCGTCAGGTCCTGGCGAGTCTCGACGTCGTCCCACCACTCGAGCGACTCGGCGTAGGCGCGCAGTGCGGGTCCCTGCTCATCGCCGTGCTCCATGATCAGGGTGCCACCCACACGCAACAGGCGCGCTGACTCATCGATGATGGCGCGCGGGATCAGCAACCCGTCGTCGCCCAATCCGTACAGCGCTTCCGGGGGATCGTGGAGGGCAACCTCGGCGTCACGAGGGATCGCTGAGGTCGGGATGTAGGGAGGATTGGTGACCACGACATCGGCGCAGGAATCGAAGTGACGCAGGCAATTGCGGGCGTCACCCAGGATGGTGCGCACCCGCGCGCGGACGTCGGCCGGCATGGCACGGGTGTTGAGGCGCAGGTACACGGTGGCCTCGTCGCTGGCTTCGAGTAGCGCGACATGTGCGTGAGAAACCTCGCTCGCGACCGACAGCCCGATTGCTCCTGAGCCTGCGCACAGGTCCGTGACGTGCACCAGGCCGTCCCTTCCCGGCTTCGCGGCGCGGGCCGCATCGATTGCGGCCTGGGCCACCATCTCGGTCTCGGGGCGCGGGACAAAGACGCCCGGACCCACCTCAAGATCGATACCCCGGAAGTGCGCCACCCCTGTGATGTGCTGAAGCGGCTCGCGATCGGCGCGACGGTTGAGGCGCGACTCCCAGCGGTCCAGGTCGCAGTCCTCAGGCCAGTGGTCGCCGCGCGCGGCGGCCGTGCGGACCTGGCCCGGCTCCCACCCAAGGGTGAAAGCGGCAAGCGCGATAGCGTCGGCGTCTGGGGACGGTACGCCAGCGTTGGCAAGTCTGGTGACGGCATCGCGGAGCAATGCGGCGATCTCAGCCACCTGGCTACTCCGCGGTAGCGGCAAGGCGGGCGGCTTCGTCGGCGTCAATGGCCGACTGCACAACGGGGTGCAACTCGCCGTTCAGCACCTGGTCAAGGTTGTAAGACTTGTAGCCCGTGCGGTGGTCAGCGATGCGGTTCTCGGGGTAGTTGTAGGTACGGATGCGCTCGGAGCGGTCCACAGTCCGCACCTGAGACTTGCGGGCGTCCTGGGCCTCGGCGTCCGCTGCCTCGCGTTGCGCGGCCAGGATGCGCGCCTTGAGGATGCGTAGCGCGGCTTCCTTGTTCTGGAGCTGGCTCTTCTGGTTCTGGCACTGGGCGATGATCCCGGTGGGGACGTGGGTGAGGCGTACTGCGGAGTCGGTGGTGTTGACTGACTGGCCGCCGGGACCTGAGGAGCGATAGACGTCCACGCGAACGTCATTCATGTCGAGTTCGATCTCCTCGACCTCTTCAACCTCAGGGAACACCAGCACGCCGGCGGCCGAGGTGTGGATCCGGCCCTGTGACTCCGTGGCAGGCACGCGCTGAACGCGGTGCACGCCGCCCTCGTACTTGAGGTGAGCCCACACGCCGTTCTCGGGATCGGGGTTGCTCTTGTGCTTGATGGCTACGGAGATGTCCTTGTAGCCGCCAAGTTCGGTCTCGGTGGAGTCGATGACCTCCGACTTCCAGCCCATCTTTTCCGCGTACTTGAGGTACATCTTGAGGAGGTCGGCTGCGAACAGCGCCGATTCGTCGCCGCCCTCGCCTGACTTAATCTCGATGATGATGTCGCGGGCGTCGTCCGGGTCGCGCGGGATGAGGATGCGGCGCAGCTTCTCCGTAGCCTCTTCCACCTGGGCCTCGAGCGCAGGGATTTCGGCTGCGAACTCGGGGTCGGCCTCAGCCATCGACTGCGCGGCGTCCAGATCGGACACCGCGGCCTCCCACACGTGGTGGGCGGCTACAACGCGACCGAGCTCCGCGAACCGGCGTCCGAGCGTGCGCGCACGGCCGGCCTCGGCGTGAACCGAGGGGTCGGCTAACTGCTGCTCGATGTCGGCGTACTCGTCCAGCAACGGCTGGACGGCCGCGAAAGCTTCGGCCACGTCTACAGAAGGTGCCCGAGGGCTACTTCTTGGCTGCCTTGTCGGCGCCGTAACGCTTCTCGAAGCGCGCCACGCGTCCACCAGTGTCCATAATCTTCTGCTTGCCGGTGTAGAACGGGTGGCACTCGGAGCACACGTCGGCACTCATGGTGCCCTTGGTGATGGTGCTCTTGGTCTCAAACGTGTTTCCACATGTGCACGTGACCGTGGTAGTCACGTACTCGGGGTGAATGTCCTTCTTCATGTTTCTCTCTCCCTGAGGTTGCCCCCGGGTCCAAGCGCGAATCTCGCGAAGGTGAACCGGTGGCCAGCGTTCTACTTTACTACTGCTCGCGGCTCGCTTGAGCCCCGTGGTGCTTGGAGCTGGGTGCCCTACTTGTCCTCGCTCATGCCAGGCGTAGTCTTCTGGACCTGCATCAAGAACTCCGCATTGGTCGCGTTCTCCTTGAGCTTGCCCAGCAGCAACTCAATGGCCTGCTGCTGCTCGAGCGCGGTCAGCACGCGACGCAGCTTCCACATCACCTTGAGCTCTTCAGGGCTCATGAGGATCTCTTCGCGGCGCGTACCGGACGCATTGACATCCACGGCCGGGAAGATGCGGCGGTCGGCAAGGGTGCGCGACAACTTGAGCTCCATGTTGCCGGTGCCCTTGAACTCCTCGAAGATGACCTCGTCTGCCTTGGAACCCGTTTCGACGAGCGCCGTAGCAAGAATGGTCAACGAACCGCCGTGCTCGATGTTGCGCGCGGCGCCAAAGAAGCGCTTGGGCGGGTACAGCGCCGAGGAGTCGACACCACCAGACAGAATTCGGCCCGATGCCGGTGCGCTGATGTTGTAGGCGCGGCCCAGGCGGGTGATCGAGTCAAGCAGCACCACCACGTCCTGACCCATCTCCGCGAGGCGCTTGGCGCGCTCGATGGCGAGTTCCGCGATCGCGGTGTGGTCATCTGCGGGGCGGTCAAAGGTGGAGGCGATGACCTCACCCTTGACGGTGCGCTGCATGTCCGTGACTTCTTCGGGGCGCTCGTCCACGAGCACCACCATGAGGTGGACGTCGGGGTTGTTTGTCGTGATCGCTTGCGCGAGCGACTGCAAGACCAGCGTCTTACCTGCCTTCGGCGGGGACACGATCAAGCCGCGCTGACCCTTACCAATGGGGGCGACCAGGTCGATCACGCGGTTGGTGTAGTTGCGGGAGTCGGTCTCGAGGTGCAGGCGCTCCTGCGGGTACAGCGGAGTCAGGTCTCCAAAGTGAGCGCGCGCCTTCGCGGCCTCGGTGTCGAGTCCGTTGACCTTGTCGATGTGCGCCAGCGCGTTGAACTTCTGGCGCTGGCCACGCTCGCCCGGACGGGGCGGACGCACCGAGCCGGAGATGGCGTCTCCGCGGCGCAGGCCGTACTTCTTGACCTGGTTCATCGAAACGTAGACGTCGGACTTGCCTGCGAGGTAGCCCGTGGTGCGGATGAAGGCGTAGTTGTCGAGGATGTCGACAATGCCGCCTACGGGGCTGAGCTCTTCGTCATCCCTGACCTCGTCGTCTTCGTACGAGTCGGTGGTGACGTTGCCGCCACCCTGACGGCCCTCGTTGCGGTTGCGGTTGCGTCCGCGTCCGCGGCGGCGGCGGCCATCACGGCTATCGTCGTCGCTCTGGCTGTTCTGGTTGTTCTGGTTGTTCTGGTTGTTGCCGCGTTCGCGACGGCGGCTGTCGCCGTCACCTGAGGAGGTGCCGTCGCCATTGTTCGAGCCACCGCCCTGGTTGTTCTGGCGGTTGCCGCCCTGACGGTTGCCGCCTTGGCGCTGGTCGTTGCCGCGCTGAGAGCCCTCGGCGTTGCCGCCGTCCGGGCCCTCCTTTGCGGCGAGCGCAACAGCCTCGGCTGCGCGGCGGGCGCGATCGTCGTCGCGGCCACCCTGCTTGCCGGAGTCGTTGGTCGCGTCGTTGCTGTCTTGGTTGGTGTCTTGGTTGGTGTCTTGGTTGGTGTCACGGTGCTTGGGTGCGTCTGCCTTGGGGGCGACAACACCGCCATTCTGAATGGCTTCCACGAGATCACTCTTTCGCATCTTGGTGGTGCCAGAAACACCCAACTCTGAGGCGAGTGCCTGCAGTTGAGCAAGTTTCATGGCGCTGAGGCTCGCGGTCTTACTCGCAGCCATTGTCGTGTCGGTCACGCTGTTCCTTTCCTCGCACGAGCCAGGGTGGCTCTAGAAATGCGGGACTCCACGGTGCGCATGCGCTTAGCGCATTGCGCATACGCCGCTATACAGCCAACGCGTGTCGTGGATTGCTTGCCGTCGGGGCTAGTTGCCTGAAAGGGACGAGGTGTCTGTCACGACGCAACGCCCTCCGTGGGAAGCCCTCTAAGGCTACCACCGTGGGAGTGCCTGCACAATCGGCGTGGACCGCGCGACCCGGATCAGTGTGCTTGCGCGGCACTGTTCCCCCGCCACGCGCAGCGGGCGCAAGACTACTGCTGGTCCACCTTGCGACCCCAGATGAACCCGCCTTCGGTGCGTAGCAGCTCCGAGAAGCCCACCCGCGGGTAGAACGCATTCGCGCCCTCGTTGGCGATGTCCGTCTCGAGGTGGACGCCAGGCACTCCGCGCTCGCGCAACTCCCCCATCATGGCCTCGATCAGCGCGCGCCCCGCTCCCTGGCCCTGAGCCTCGGGCAGAAGATCGATGTGCAGGTGAGCCGGGTAGTCGTCAACGAAGGCGTTGAGCATGCGAGCGGGGTCCGCGGCGCTGGGGATCAGCCACCCGTCGTCGGCCGTCTTGATGCTGCGGCCAGCACCCTTGCGCGGCCACCAGTCACTCGAGAACCACTCCTGGAACGCGTGGGTGTCGGTGGTCCCCAGGATGTAGCCCACCGGCTCGCCGTCGAGCTCCCACACCAATGCGAATCCGCCGGGTCCGTGGAGATACGGCGTCGCGTACACGTCTGAGACGGCGGCGTCATCACAGAACTTGCCAGTTGCGTCGGTGCCGGAGCTACCAGTGAGCAGGCAGATACGGGCGATCGCGGCGGAGTCAGCAGCGGTGGCTGGGCGAATGCTCATGTCTCGAGGCTACTGCGGCGCGGCCCACCCGTCGTCGCCATCCCCCGCGCCCTGCGGTGCGCCCCGCCCGCCGCCCGCTCCGCGCCGTGCCCCCAAAGGTGGCGTCATGGTCGGCACCAGCAGTTCTGACTCTGCAACGTGGCGCTCATGGTCGGTTGGCACCGGGGCTGTCCACAGATCTGAGGCGCAGCCCTCGCGCGAACCCGTCTCCCGGGTACACCTGAACCATGCCCCGCTCCCCCGCTGCCGACGGTCTCGCCGCACTCGCGGCGCGCGAGGCCCGGTCGTTTAGTTTCGCGGAACTCGCGGCAGCGTCGTCACCTCGCTCGGCGCGGACGGCGATCAGCCGCGGGCTGGTGGTGCGTACCCTCCCCGACCGGTATGTCGCGCGGGAACACGAGTCCTCGTTTGCCGCGCGCATCCATGCCGCCGCGTTGTGGCTCCCCGAACCCTCGCTCGTGCGAGGTGAGTCCGCAATCTTCGTGTGGGGACTGCTCGATGCGCCTCCCAAGCTGTGTCGTCTCTCCGTGCCGCGAGGCACGAGCAAATCGGTGCCAGCATGGCTTCAACTCACGAACACCAACGTGGTGGCGCCGGTCGCACATTGGCGCGGCCTCAAGGTGTCGACATTGCCATGGGCCATTGCGCAGGGATTCGGCACCTTGCCGCACGGACAGAGAGCTGGGGTCGTGTATCGCACTATCGCCTCGGGCTTGACGACTCCCGCAGCCATCATTGACGTCATGCACCAACTCCCGCGCGTCCCTCAGCGCCGGGAACTACTGCGCACGCTTGATGCCGCAGCGCAAGGCGCGGAGAGCTACCTCGAGGAGAGGTCCTTCCGGACGGTCTTCAACACCGCCGAGTTCGCCGGGCTCCTGAGGCAGCATCGCGTCACATGTGGAGAGCGACGCTACCGGCTGGATCTATACGACGAGAAGACCCGCACGGCAATCGAGCTTGACGGTGCCGCATTCCACAGCGGGGTCGACTATCGCGAGCGCGACGTACGGCGTGATGCCGAGCTGGCTCGCATCGGGATCCTGACGCTGCGGCTGACCTACCGCGACATCATGGACAGGCCCGGATGGTGCCGCGAGACGGTGCGCGAGGCGCTGCGAGAGCGCGGTGCGCATGGTTAAGCGACAGTCAGCGCCACGTAGCGCGGGGAGATACCGCTGAACCGACCGTGAGCGCCACATCTCAGGTAGGTGGGGCACGCGCAGCGCGCGGACGGTGCGCCGCTCTACAGCCGCTGGGCCGCCGCGCCGGGAACGCGCTCCACGGTGTGGACCACATGCCAGTTCTGGCCGCCAATGCCACGCGCCCAGTCAGGCTCGCCGGTCTCGAGCCCCGCCGCAGCCAGGTCTTCCCCGATGACCAAAACAGAAGGGCCAGCCCCGGAAACCACCGCGGCCAGCCCCTGTGAGCGCACGTGCGCCATCATCGACATCGCGGCGGCCATGACATCCGCGCGGTACGTCTGGTGGAGCCGGTCCTCGGTCGCCGCGAACAGATCCTCGGGCCTGCCAGCGAGCGCGTTCACCAGGAGCGCCGCGCGCCCCACATTGAAGGCGGCATCGAGGTGCGGCACTTGTGCAGGCAACACCGACCGCGCCTGCTTTGTTGGCAACACCGAGCCGGGAATCAACACCGCAGTCTCAATACCCTCGGCGATCATGAGTGGCGAGGCGTGAGCGCCGTCCGCGTCCTGCCAAGCGACCGTCGCGCCTCCATAGATCGCCGGCGCAGCGTTGTCGGGATGCCCCTCAAAGACCGTCGCAAGTTTGAGAGCGACCGCAGCCCCGAGCGCCTCGGGCTCCGCGATCATGGCGCGCGCCGCAGTGATCCCAGCGACCACGGCCGCGGCAGATGATCCCAACCCACGCCCGTGGGGAATACGATTCACGCACCGCACGTGCAAGCCAACCTGCGGGGCTTTCACATGGTCGAGCGCCACGCGCAGTGCTTGCACCACCAGGTGATCCTCACCTTCGGGCAGACTCCCAGCGCCCTCACCCTCGACCTCGATCGTCACGTCACCGCTCGCGAGCGCACGTACCTCAACCTCATCGGCAACGCCCAGCGCCATGCCGAGCGCATCAAACCCCGGCCCCAAGTTCCCGGCGGTCGCGGGCACCGTGACGCGCACGTGGTCAGCAGTCAACCTCATCGCTACAGCCCCAGCGCCTCGGCCGCGGCGGTCACATCCACGGGGATCACCGTGGGTTCAATCGAACGGCCTGCGAGCGCGGTGTCGGTGTCCTTGAGCCCGTTACCTGTCACTGTGCAGGTGATGACGGCACCCTTGGGCACCTCGCCAGCCTGGGCGGCGGCCAACAGCCCTGCCACAGAAGCGGCCGATGCCGGCTCCACAAATACCCCAACGTCCGCCGCGAGCATCGCCTGGGCAGCCAAGATTGCATCGTCACTGACGGCGCGAATCCAGCCGCCGGACTCGTCGCGTGCGGCAACGGCGAGGTCCCAGGACGCGGGATTGCCGATGCGGATCGCGGTCGCGATGGTCTCGGGATTCTTGACGGGCTCGCCCTCAACAAAGGGCGCGGCACCCTCGGCCTGAACGCCCCACATCTTGGGACGTTTGGTCGCGGGCCCGTCGAACGCGTACTCCTTGTATCCCATCCAGTACGCGGAGATGTTGCCTGCGTTGCCCACGGGCAGCACGTGGATGTCGGGCGCGTCACCCAGCTGGTCGCAGATCTCAAATGCCGCCGTCTTCTGGCCCTGCAGTCGGAAGGGATTCACCGAGTTCACCAACGACACTGGGTACTGGTCGCTGAGCTCGCGCACAATGTCGAGGCAGTCGTCAAAGTTGCCGTCCACCGCAATGAGCTTCGCGCCGTGGACGATTGCCTGCGCCATCTTGCCCGCGGCGATCTTGCCTTCGGGTAGCACCACGGCGCAGGTCAAGCCCGCATGGGCCGCATAGGCCGCCGCGGACGCGGACGTGTTCCCCGTGGACGCACACACCACGGCCTTCGAGCCCTCGGCCACGACCTTGGATATCGCCATGGTCATGCCGCGGTCCTTGAAGGATCCGGTGGGGTTCATGCCCTCGACCTTGATGTAGACCGCGGCACCCGTGAGCGTGGACAGCGACGGCGAGTGCACGAGAGGCGTTCCGCCTTCGCCCAGCGTCACAATGGGGTCGCCAGCGTCAATCGGTAAGCGATCCATGTACTCGCGGATGATCCCGCCCCACATCTCAGCCACGTCTACTCCCCTTCAATCCGTAGCACTGACAGCACACTATTGACTGCCGCAGACTCTCGCAGCGACGCCACCGTGGACTCCAGGTCGCGCTCGGGTGCGCGGTGCGTGCTGATGATCAGTTCAGCACACCCGGGCCCCGCGGCCCCGGCCTGCTGTCGCACCGTCTCGATCGAGATTGCCTTGCTCGCGAGCGTCTCTGCCACGCTCGCCAGCACGCCCGCGCGGTCAGGCACGTTCATACGGATCTGGAAGCGCGTTGACGCGGCACCAATGGGCAGCACCGGTAGCACCGCGTAGTTCGACTCGCGGGGCCCCTTGCCGCCCGTGGCGATGTGGCGTGCCACGGATACAACGTCTCCCAGGACGGCCGATGCCGTGGGTGCGCCTCCGGCTCCCTGGCCATAGAACATCAGTTCACCTGCGGCTTGGGCTTCCACGAACACCGCGTTGAAGGCGCCGTGCACGCCGGCCAAGGGGTGAGCAAGCGGCACCAACGCCGGGTGCACGCGCACCGTGACGCCGCCATCGGCGCGTTCGGCGATGGCCAACAACTTGATGACGTGACCAGACTCGGTCGCTGCGGCAACGTCGGCCGCCGTGATCGCGCTGATGCCTTCGCAGTAGACGTCTTCGAGTGCCACCCGCTGGTGGAACGCGAGGCTCGCCAGGATTGCGGCCTTCGCCGCGGCGTCGTGCCCTTCAACGTCCGCAGTTGGGTCGGCCTCTGCGTATCCCAACTCTTGAGCTTGCTTGAGCGCCACGTCGTAACCGAGGTGCCTGGTGGTCATTTCGTCGAGCACATAGTTGGTGGTGCCGTTGACGATTCCCAGGATGCGCTGAACCTGATCGCCGGCGAGGGACTCGCGCACAGGGCGTACCAACGGAATCGCGCCAGCGACGGCGGCCTCAAAGTAGAGGTCAACGTTGGCGGCGTCTGCCGCCTCAAAAAGCTCGGGGCCGTGGGTGGCGAGCAACGCCTTGTTCGCGGTGACAACAGAGGCTCCGGCACCAATGGCCTGCAGGATGAAGGAGCGCGCAGGTTCGAGCCCACCCATGAGTTCCACCACCAGGTCCGCACCCGCGATCAACGCATCGACGTCATCGGTGAGGAGCGCGCGCGGGATCAGGGGGTCACGCTCCGCAGCGGTGTCGCGCACGTAGATGCCAACGATCTCCAGCGGAGCGCCCACCCTCGAGGCGAGGTCCTCGGCTTGTTCGGTCAGCAACCTCACCACCTGGGTCCCCACAGTTCCGGGGCCAAGAATGGCGATTCTCACGGGGGCAGGGGTCGATGCGGGCACGCCTACAACTCTAGCGGGTGAGCCCGCGAGTCACGCCTAGACCTACGCGCCGCCGCCTTGACCCGTGAGGGTGTTGGCCATCATTGAGCGAGACATGCGAGCCGGACCCTTGACACCCTTGGCGTTCTTGTCGGTGGTCTTGTCGCGTTCGCTCATCTCGGCCTCCTCTTTGGGGGCGTGAATCGAGAACTCCTTTGCGAGTTCAGTCAGGTCGACTGGCTTCTTGCCGTTGGTAGACATGGTGAAGCACCTCCGTGTTGCGGGATCTCCGCTGCATCAATCGTCCCACTGGCGTACCAAAGGGTCAACAGGACCGGCCCATTGGCACCTGGGCCGTTCCGGTGCCATCGGGACTCAGGTGCGGTGGCCCTCTTCGTGGGTAACGCGATTAACGCTACCCATGGGAACTTCCCACCTTTTCTCGGGGTCGTCCAGCTTTTCGGGTGTGTCCAACACTGAGTCGTCCTCGTGGTGGGCCTCGGCTTCGGTCTTGGTGAACTTCTCCACCGCGTCCTCGCCCTTCTCACCCTGGTGGGCTGCGCGTACTGCGCGGTCACGCTCAACGGCCTCCGCCAACTTCTGGAGGTCCTCGGTGCCCTTGTGGAATTCCTCGCTGTCGTGCTCGCTGGGGTTTGCCATGGCATTCTCCTGACGTCTGGTGACGCACGGTGCCCGGGCGGCACCGCCACCTAGATAACGAACAAATGGGACAAAACGCTCCGCGGCCGATGCTGTGGCTAGCCTGGCGCGACATCCCAACTCAGCAAGTCGTCAAGCGTGTCACGGCGCATCAGAAGTCTGGACCTGCCGTTGCACACCGACACCACAGGGGGGCGCAGCACCGCGTTGTAGTTGTTCGCCATAGAACGCCCGTAGGCGCCCGTCGCTGGCACGGCCAGCAGGTCGCCGCGCGAGATGTCGTGTGGCAGCTGGACGTCGCGCACCACGATGTCGCCGGACTCGCAGTGCTTGCCCACCACGCGGGACTGCGCAGGCTCCGCGTCGGACAACCGCGAGGCAATGGTGGCGGTGTAGTCCGCGCCGTAGGTGATGGTGCGCATGTTGTCGCTCATGCCACCGTCCACAGCCACGTACTGGCGTTGCCCGCCGCCTTCGAGTTCAACGTGTTTGACCACTCCCACCCGGTAGACCGTCATGCCAGCCGGACCGGCGATGGCGCGTCCGGGCTCGATACTGAACCGTGGCCACGGGCTGTCGAGCTTCTTGAGGACCTTCGCGACGGCATCGGAAATTGCGTGTGCGGCCTCGCGTGGGTCCAGAGAGGTCGCGCCGTTGACGTAGGCGATGGCGTAGCCGCCGCCTAGGTCCACCTCGGGCATCTCAGCGCCGGTCTCCTTCATGAAGTCGGCGCGCAAGCCGAGCATGCGTTCCGCGCTCTGCTCGAACGCCTCCAGCGACAGAATCTGGCTCCCAATGTGGGTGTGGATTCCCAACAGCGTGAGGTGCTCCGAGGCGTGGCACAGGCGCAAGGCCTCGAGCGCCGCGCCAGTGGCGAGCGACAGCCCGAACTTCTGATCCTCGTGGCTGGTCGCGATGTACTCGTGCCCGCCAGCGTGAACCCCGGTCGTGACACGCACCATCACGGGCGCGGTCACACCCATGTCGCGAGCGATGAGTTCCAGTTCCGCAATCTCCGTGAGGGAGTCGACCACGATCCGGCCCACGCCCACCTCGAGCGCGCGGCGTAGCTCCTGGTCGCTCTTGTTGTTGCCGTGCATGGCAATGCGCTTAGCTGGCATCCCGCCGCGCAGCGCGAGTTCAAGCTCGCCGCCCGACGCCACGTCCAGGCAGAGGTCTTCGTCATACATCCACCGTGCCACTTGCGAGCTGAGGAACGCCTTGCCGGCGTAGTAGACGTCGACCTTGCCGTGGAAGCGCCCGAACGCTGCCGCGAAGTGATCCCGGAACGCGGCGGCGCGACGGCGGAAGTCCTTCTGGTCAACGATGTAGAGGGGGGTGCCGTACTCGCCCGCGAGTTCGCGCACGTCGCAGCCCCCTACCCACAGCGCGCCGTCAGGTCCGCGTTCAACGGAGTCAGACCACACTGTGCTCATGGCTACATCCTCTCGGGGGCGCTGACGCCCAACAGTCCCAGTCCGTTCGCGATCACCTGACGCGCGGCATCGTTGAGCCAGAGCCGGGTGCGGTGGAGGTCGGTGATCGGCTCGTCACCTTGCGGGGTGACTCTGGTGCGGTCGTACCAACCGTGATACGCGTTCGCAACCTCTTCCAGGTAGCGGGCCACGCGGTGTTGCTCGCGGAACGCCGCTGCCTGGGCGACCACCCGGGGGAACTCTCCCAGCAACCCCAGCAACTTGGCCTCGGCCTCGTGGGTGAGCAGTGACGCATCGAACGCGTCATCGCGGACGATGCCGTATTCGGCGGCATTTCGCCTCACCCCAGCGGTACGTGCGTGAGCATATTGCACGTAGAACACCGGGTTGGCGTTTGATTTGGAGGAGAGTAGATCGAGGTCAATGTCGATGGTCTGGTCCGCGCTCGAGCGCGCGAGCGCGTAGCGCGCAGCGTCTACTCCGACCGCGTCGACGAGGTCCTCCATAGTTACTACGGTGCCAGCCCGTTTGGACATCCGCACAGGACCACCGTCCTTGACCAGGCTGACCATCTGGCCGATGATCACTTCCACCGAGTCGGGGTCGTAGCCCAGCGCGGCGGCGGCGGCCTTGAGCCTCGCCACGTATCCGTGGTGATCGGCGCCTAGGAGATAGATGCAGAGGTCCGCACCGCGCTCGTGCTTGTCGCGGATGTAGGCGATGTCGCCCGCGATGTACGCGGCATTGCCGTCGGATTTGATGACCACCCTGTCTTTCTCGTCGCCGAACTCGCTCGAACGGAGCCACCACGCACCCTCGGCCTCGTAGAGGGAGCCGGACGCCTTGAGTTCAGCGAGCGCCTGGGCGACCTTGCCCGAGTCGTGAAGCGAGTCCTCGTGGAAGAAGACGTCGAACTCCACGCCGAACGCGGCGAGCGACTTCTTGATCTCGCCAAACATGAGCCGCACGCCGCGGGAGCGAAAGAACTCGAGTTCCTCTTCCCTCGGTGCGTTCAGCGGGTACTTCTCGCCGGCAATGGCGGCGTCTTGCAGAATCTGGTCTGCGATGTCCTGGATGTACTGGCCCGCGTACCCGTCCTCCGGAGTCTCTTCCCCGAGCACCACGGCAAGCAATGACGCCGCAAACCGATCGATCTGAGTGCCGTGGTCATTGAAGTAGTACTCGCGAATCACCCGGGCGCCGTGGAACTCGAGCAGGCGCGCGATGGAGTCGCCGACGGCGGCCCAGCGGGTGCCGCCCAAGTGGATGGGCCCGGTGGGGTTGGCAGATACGAACTCGATGTTTACGGTCTTGCCCGTCAAGGATTCGCCGCGACCGTAATCCGCGCCCAACTGAACGATGGTGCGGGCAAGCTCGCCCGCAGCATCGGCCGCCAAGCGGATGTTGAGGAAGCCGGGGCCTGCGGTTTCTGCGGAGTCGATGCCGGGCTTGGTAGCGAGGATCCCCGCGAGCGCGTTCGCGAACTCGCGAGGAGTACTGCCAGCGCGCTTCGCGAGCAGCATCGCAGCATTAGTGGCCCAGTCGCCGTGCTCGCGCTGGCGGGGCCGCTCGACCTGGATCTCGGGCACGTCGGCTGCATCGAGGTCAAAGGTGCCGGCCTCGATGCCTTCAATCAGGCAGGCGCGGATGGTCGCGGAGAGTTCTTCAGGGGTCACCCTCCAAGAGTATCGGGGTCCGTGAGGCGTGCAGCGCGAGGCGGGCGGACTTCCCAGGCTGCCTCAGCCCAGTTGGCGCTCCACGCCGCGCTCAAGCAACATGAGTCGGTCCGTTGCCCCCGCGGCCGCGAACGCCGCAAGAAACTCCTCTCGCTGCTCACGAAAGTGAGCCCAGTCCTCGAAGTGCACGGGGACGATGCTCGCGCCCGGCATCGCTTCCGCCACCTTGAGCGCGCGGGCGGCGTCCAACGTGAGTCGCACCGACGAGATCGGCTTCACCCCCGCGCCCCCGACAAACAGGAACGCGATCGCGATGTCCGGAAAACGTGCAGCCACCGTGCGAGCCACCTTCACCGACGAGTTATCCCCGCTGACGTACACCGTGGGGAGGCCATCGCTTTGCACGATGAAACCAGTCACGTCGCCCAGTAAGGAGCGAAGCACCTTGGGACCGTGCTGTCCCGGCACGGCGGTGACGGTGGTCGACGTATCGCCGTGATCGAGGGTGAACGTCTGCCATGGCGCTAGTCCCGTGACCCCACGCACGCGGCCGGCCGCACCCGGTGTTGAGAACACGTGATCAACAGCTTTGAGGAACGCACGCCCTGACTCGTCGAGGTTATCCTCATGCTCGTCGTGGGAGAGCAAGACCGCGTGAACATTGCTGATCTCACTCGCGCTCACCGCAGGGCCGGCAGTCTTGACGAGGTTCCCGATGCGCCCCGGTGGGTCGAAGGTGGGATCGGTCAGGAACGTCAATGGCCCGTAGCGGAGCACAACGGTGGGGCCGCCAACAAGCAAAGCGTTCACTGTCATATCTTGTCAGCCTCTTCACGTTCCATCGGGTGTCAGTTGCGCGGTGGCCGTACCGTGACGCGTGGACTCCGGGCGCGCAGCGGATGATTCGCGTACCACGAGTTCGGGTTGGAACTCGATGTGTTGACGCCGATCATCTACTCCCAGGTCCTTCTCGGCCAGCAGCAAGTCCACGGCAGTCGCCCCGATCAAGCCACTCGGTTGCCGCACCGATGTCACGGGGACCACCGCGGCGGCCGCGAAGCTGATGTCGTCGTACCCCACCAGGGCCACGTCCGCGGGAATCCTGATCGCATCCGGGCCGCCGAGCATTGACTGTTGCATCCCGATCGCGAGCAAGTCATTCGCCGCAAAGACTGCATCACACTGGCCGGCACGCACTCGAGCCCGCGCCACTTCTCCGGCGACCCGCCCCTCCGCGAGAGTGAGCGCCGCCGTATGCACGACTTCGAGGATCGCGCCTGGAACCTGATCGACTGCTTTGCGGGCGCCCCGCAGGCGATCCTCTACTTGTCGAATCTTCTGAGGTCCGCCTACGAAAAGCAACTTGCGACGCCCTGTGTCGAGGAGATGCTGGGCCGCGAGCCTGCCACCAGCGACGTCGTCAACAGAGACAGATGGAAACCTATCGTCGGCGCTGACGCGGTCGACCAGCACCACTGGGATACCGCGCGAGCGCAATCGCAAGAGATGCGGCAGGTCGTCACCGATGGGGCTCACAAGCACTCCGGCAACACGTTGGCGTTCGAATAGGTCGAGATAGATTGACTCGCGTTCGACCGACTCGTCGGAATTCGCCAGCAAGACGCTGAACCCCGATTCCGAGGCACGGCTCTCGACGCCACGCGCGACGTCGGTGAAGAACGGGTTCGCGACATCTAGCACCACGAGGGCAATACTCGTCGACTGACCCGCTCGCAGTTGACGCGCGGCCGCGTTCGGAACGTATCCGAGTTCGTCAATAACCTGATTCACGCGCTCCACCGTTGCGGGCTTGACGCTTTCTGGGCGGTTGAGCACATTCGAGACGGTGCCGACCGACACCCCGGCGCGCTCTGCTACTTCCTTCACGCTCACGGGCATCTGTGCACCTCCCTCCAAAGTGGGCTCACATGGGGATTATCGCTCACAGGGACGGGAGCGCGCCCACGCCTCGCTGAAGACACGTGTCGACCGCGCGCTCCACCATCACTCGCTGTACTGTGCACACTAGCCTTCAGTGAAGTCGTGAGGAACCTGCCGAGAAGGGATGCGAACAATGCAACGCGTGTGCTTCACCTTGCGAGTCAAGCCAGAGCTGATCGACGAGTACGTCGCCCGCCATGAACAGGTGTGGCCCGAGATGCTCGCCGCTATCGCGGACTCGGGACGTAGGAACTACAGCCTCTTCCTCGCCGAGGATGGACTCTTGGTGGGTTACTACGAAACTGACGACGACGACGCGTCCCGACGCGCTCTCGCAGAGGACCCACGGACGGAACAGTGGGAGCGCGAAGCAGCACAGTATTTCGAAGAACTGCCAGGTAAACGACCTGATCAGGCGGCTACACAGCTGCGTGAAGTGTTCAATCTCGAGGCACAGCTCACTTCCGACTAAGCGTCGCAGTCCCCGGCAGTGCGCGCAGAGAACGCTGAGAGTTCCTGGGCATTGCCCAGGCCCAGATCGCCCCAACCAGCACGGCGAATCACCGTGTTGAGGCCGACGCCTCCACGGCCACGCCTGTTACCGACTTGTGACCTTCGGGGCTTGACCGCGCCTCCGTTCGGGACTAACGTCCTCATATTGAATCGTTTCATTCTCAATGGCGAAGGGCTTGTCAATGTCGACAAACAGTGCAGTGAAGGCGGCGCAGCCGCCCGCGCTCGAGCTCGAAGGCGTATCGAAGTCCTTCGGATCGGTCGCCGCGCTCGTGTCCGCAAGTCTCCGTGTGGAACACGGCAGCATCCACGCCCTGATTGGCGAGAATGGCGCGGGAAAGTCGACGGTGGTCAAGATCATCGCCGGCTTGTATCAGCGCGACGGTGGCACATTCCGTTATCGCGGCGAGGAGGTCAACTTCACCAATACCGCGCAGTCGAAGGACTCGGGCATAGCGGTGATCTATCAAGAACCCACACTGTTCCCTGACATCTCGGTCACCGAGAACATCTTCATGGGTCGCCAGCCCACCAAGTCGCTAGGTCGCGTCAATCGCACGCTGATGCGCGCCATGGTGGTGGACCTTTTCTCGCAACTCGGAGTGAAGCTCGACCCCGACCGCCCTACTCGCGGCCTGTCAATCGCTGACCAGCAGATCGTCGAGATCGCCAAGGCCATCTCACTTGACGCACGGGTTCTGATCATGGACGAGCCCACCGCGGCGCTGTCTGGCGTCGAAGTTGACCGCCTCTTCAAGGTCGCTCGCTCTCTGCGCGATGAAGGCCGCGCGATCCTCTTCATCTCGCATCGATTCGACGAAGTCTTTGAACTGTGCGACACCGTCACTGTCATGCGCGACGGCGAGTACATCGCGACATCAGCGATCGCTGACACGACAGTCGCCCAGCTCGTGCGCCAGATGGTGGGGCGCGACATCAGCACGTTGTACCCCAAGGAGGTCGCTGAGATTGGCGACGATGTGCTCGTGGTGAGCAAGCTCAATGAACCTGGTCGCTTTCACGACGTCTCGTTCACCGTCCGTGCGGGGGAGATTGTCGCGCTCGCGGGACTCGTGGGCGCTGGGCGCAGCGAGATTGCCCAAGCGATCTTCGGCGTCGATTCATATGAGTCTGGTTCGGTTACCGTCAACGGCACTCAGCTGCGCAAGCACGATCCAGTCGCCGCCATGCGCCTTGGTCTAGCACTCGTGCCAGAAGACCGGCGAAAGCAAGGCGTCATCCTCGAGTCCTCGGTGGCGCGCAACATCACTTTGGCCATCCGGCAATCGCTGCGGAAATACGGCTTGCTCAGGGCTCAAACGGAGAACGCTGCTGCGAGCGAATGGGCCAGCCGCCTCGAAGTCAAGACCAGTGCCCTCGACGCTACGGCTGGCACGCTTAGTGGAGGGAACCAGCAGAAGGTCGTGCTAGCGAAGTGGCTCGCCACCAACCCAAGCGTGCTGATCGTGGACGAGCCGACTCGCGGGATCGACGTAGGCACCAAATCCGAAGTCCACCGCGCCCTGTCGCGTCTCGCCGGGAACGGACTGGCCGTACTCATGATCTCTTCGGAGCTCCCTGAGGTGCTGGGAATGGCGGATCGAGTGCTGGTAGTCCACGAGGGCCGCATTACCGCCGAACTCGATCGCGCGGAAGCAACTGCGGAGACTGTGATGTACGCTGCGACTCACAGAAGCGCGGTGGCATGATGGCGAGCCCCACCAACATCCTCGGCCAATCGAACGTCTTCGCCAGACTAGGAAGCATCGGAAAGGCACGCGAAGCTGGAATCCTGCTGGCCTTTATCCTCGTCGTAGCCGTCACCACCACGAAGAATCCAAACTTCTTGTTCTCGACCGACGGGTTTCGCGACCTCTTGGTAACGCCTGCGTTGCTCATGATCGTGGCCGTCGGCCAAGCCATCGTGATCATCACGAGGAACGTCGACCTCTCCGTGGGATCCGTCGTTGGACTGAGCGCGTACCTCACGGGCCGCGTCTTCATGGACATGACCTGGCTACCGTGGCCCACCGTGTTCCTGCTTGGCGTGGTGTTCGGAGCCTTGCTCGGCCTGATCAACGGAGCTCTGGTTGCATTCGCCAAGGTGCCATCACTGGTGATCACTCTCGGCACTCTCTACGCATTTCGCGGCATCAACGTGATGTGGACAGGATCGAAGCGCATCAATGCCTCAGATATGCCAGCAGACTTTCTCGCGCTCGGCACCAGCGCATGGTACCGAATCCCCGTCATCACGGTGATCGCAGTTCTCGTGCTTGCGATCGCTGGCTGGTACACCTATACCCAGCGAGGCGGGCGTGAGCTCTACGCGATTGGCTCCGACCCCGATGCCGCCAACCTCTATGGGTTAAAGGTTCGCAGGCGCGTGCTTAGCGCTTTCGTCATCTCTGGCGCGCTTGCCGGACTCGCCGGAGTGCTTTACGCCGCCCGGTACGGGACTGTGAACTCCCAGGTCGGTCTAGGCCTCGAGTTGCAATCCGTCGGCGCCGCTGTGATCGGTGGTGTGGCCATCTTCGGCGGTAGCGGTTCAGTCTTCGGCGCGGCGATTGGCGCCTTCTTGTTGCTCACCATTAACCGCGCGCTGCCTGTGCTGGGAGTGGATGACTTCTGGCAACGCGCCGTCGTGGGAGCACTCATTATTGGCGCAATCGTCCTTGACCGGCTCGCCGCGAACCGGCAGATACGCCGGCTGGTCGCACTCCGAGATCTCGACCAGCAACCTGGCGACAGCGACAGCGACCGCGACCGCGAGCTACCGAGCGACAACACCAAGGCGGTGAACAATGTCTGACGCTGCACTGACGTCGGCCGCACCTCGCGGGTACCGCCACCACTCGAAGCCCCTGTGGCGCCGAGCTCTCTTCACTCGAGAGATTGCTGTCTTCGCCGCGCTCGTGGCGGTGTACGTCGTCGCCGTTTTCAGCGTGCCCAACTTCGCGGCACCCATCACGATCACGTACCTGCTGCTTGATGTCGCAGCCATCCTCTTCATTGCGTTGCCCATGACGATGATCATCATTACTGGCGAGATCGACCTGTCGGTGGCGTCGGTTGTCGGACTCTCGAGCGTCGTGTTTGGAACGATGTACCAGGCAGGACTTCCCATTCCCTTGGCCATCGCGGTCGCCATCGTCGTAGGGGCGGTAGCTGGGTTCATCAACGGCTTCCTGGTCACGGTGATGCGCCTGCCTTCACTGGCCGTGACGATTGGAACGCTTGCACTGTTCCGCGGCTTGGCGGTGGGATTGCTCGGAACGACGGCAGTGACCGGCTTCCCTGCTACCTGGTCAGACCTCGCGACCTCCACGATCCCTGGTACGCCAATCCCCAGCGTGATGATCCTCTTTGGGGCGCTCACCATCGTGTTCGTGTGGCTGCTTCATGGGTCGAGCTTCGGTCGTGGCGTCTTCGCGATTGGCCAGTCATCCGAGGCAGCGCGATTCTCGGGCGTTTCCGTCGAGCGCACCAAGCTCATTCTGTTTGTGCTGAGTGGAACTGTCGCTGCACTCGCTGGCGTCTACTACACGTTGCGATATGGGAGTGCTCGGGGCGACAACGCGACCGGTTTGGAGCTCGGAGTGATCGCCGCCGTACTGCTGGGCGGAGTGTCCATCTTCGGAGGTCGCGGCGCACTGCACGGCGTCATTGCAGCGGTGCTGCTCATCGGCACTCTTGCCAGCGCACTGCGGCTAGCCAATGTCACTTCTGACGTGATCAACATCATCACCGGGACGCTCCTGGTTGCTTCGGTGGTGTCACCAAGTTTCTTCGCCTGGGTCCATGAGCATTGGACTCGATCGCGAGGGAGAAGGGCGCGCGCCGCCGCGGCACATACCGATGCGACGCCCGCCACCACACAAGTCGATGTCCCCACATCGCACAACCACTAGGGAGAACAAAGATGTTTTCGAATGTGAAACGAAGGGGCGCGGCCGCCGCGATCGTTGCTAGCGCAGCGCTCGTCATGGCTGGCTGCTCCACCACGGTTGAGCCCGGATCGAGCGAGACCCCCAACGGCGACAATGGCACCCCTGATGCCAACCTCGCTATCACCTTCTTGCCCAAGAACCTGGGCAACGCGTACTTCGACACCTCCGACGCAGGAGGCGCCGAGGCTATCGCCGAGTTTGGCGGCACTTACGCGGAGGTGGGTCCGGCGGAAGCATCGCCTGACGCCCAGGTCAGCTACATCAACACTCTCACCCAACAGGGTGTAGGCGGTATCGCAATTTCGGCAAACGACCCGGAAGCGATCTGCGGCGCACTCAACGAAGCCCGCGACAACGGTGTCAAGGTCGTAACCTTCGACTCTGACACCAACCCTGAGTGCCGAGACCTGTTCATTAACCAGGCAACGGCCGAGGGAATCGCGCAGGTGCAGGTTGACATGATCGCCGAACAGATTGGTGGCGAGGGCCAGATCGCCATCCTCTCCGCAACCGCCAACGCGACGAACCAGAATGCCTGGATCGAGATGATGAAGGAGATCCTTGCTGCTGATCACCCGAACATCGAACTGGTCGACGTGGTCTACGGCGACGACGACGATCAGACCTCCTTTGACCGGACTGCGGCGCTGCTGCAGACCTACCCGGACCTCAAGGGAATCGTGTCGCCTACCACCGTGGGAATCTCTGCGGCTGCTCGCTACCTCTCGACCTCCGAGTCGAAGGGTCAAGTTGCCATCACTGGATTGGGTACGCCCAACCAAATGCGCTCGTATGTCGAGGACGGCACCGTCGCTGCTTTTGCACTGTGGAACCCAGGCGATCTTGGGTACCTTGCGGCATACGCAGCGAAGGCACTCATCGAAGGTGAGATCACCGGAGCAGAAGGCGACACCTTCAGTGCCGGCAAGCTCGGCGATTACACCGTTGGACCCAATGGCACCGTGTTGCTCGGAGACCCGTACGTCTTCGACGCCAACAACATCGGGGACTTCAACTTCTAGGGCGAGATCGCTGGCCCGGCAGGCTCCAACCCCCCCTGACGCCCCCTGCCGGGTCAGCGGCCCTCCCCTCGCATACACGACCCGCTGGTACCCACCACACGATACGGACGCGACTGTGACTACCTTTGACTCGATCTCTTCACGCTTGGCCGAGCAAGCCATCGAGCTTCCCTCGTGGGCATTCGGCAATTCGGGGACCAGATTCAAGGTCTTCACGCAGGCAGGCGTACCGCGCGATCCGTTCGAGAAGATCTCCGACGCCGCGCAGGTACACAAGCACACAGGGCTTTCGCCGACTGTCGCACTGCACATCCCGTGGGACAAGGTCGATGACTACTCAGCGCTCAAGGCTCACGCGCAAGAGGAAGGCGTCGCGCTCGGCACCATCAACTCCAACACTTTCCAGGACGACGACTACAAACTTGGCTCCCTTGCACACCGCGACGACCGAATCCGGCGCAAGGCCATCGATCACCACCTTGAGTGCATCGACATTATGGACGAGACCGGCTCGCGCGACCTTAAGATCTGGCTCGCAGACGGCACCAATTACCCGGGTCAGGACGACATGCGTGGTCGCCAGGACCGCATGGGCGAAGCGCTCGCGGAGATCTACGAGCGGATCGGCGAAAGCCAACGGCTCGTGCTCGAGTACAAGATCTTCGAACCGGCCTTCTATCACATGGACGTTCCCGACTGGGGCACGAGCTACGCGCACTGTGCGGCACTGGGCGAACGCGCTGTTGTCTGCCTCGATACCGGCCATCACGCGCCTAGCACCAACATCGAGTTCATCGTGATGCAACTGCTGCGCCTAGGCAAGCTGGGCTCGTTCGACTTCAACTCACGCTTCTACGCCGACGACGACCTCATCGTTGGCGCCGCCGACCCCTTCCAACTGTTCCGGATCATCGTCGAGGTGGTTCGGGGTGGCGGCTACGGGTCCGACGGTGACACCGCATTCATGCTTGACCAATGCCACAACATCGAAGACAAGATCCCCGGTCAGATCCGATCCGTACTGAACGTGCAAGAGATGACGGCACGTGCGCTATTGGTCAACACGGGCGAGCTCGAAGCGGCCCAGCAAGCCGGCGACGTCCTTGCAGCGAACGGCCTGCTGATGGACGCCTTCTATACCGATGTGCGGCCGATGCTCGCGACCTGGCGCGAGAAGCGCGGCTACCCCGCTGACCCGATGGCTGCCTACGCAGACAGCGGCTACGCCACGACCATTGCTGCCGCACGCGTGGGCGGCAATCAAGCAGGGTGGGGCGCGTAACCGCCCTGCCTCCGGACTCGAAAGGATCATCATGCCACCCGTCAATCCGGCAACCGCTAGCCTCATTGAGCGCTCGCATCGCCTTGGCGCTGACCCCAGGAACACCAACTACGCGGGCGGCAACACCTCGGCCAAGGGGCTGGAAATAGACCCCGTGACCGGTGAGTCTGTCGAGCTCATGTGGGTAAAGGGCTCCGGTGGCGACCTCGGCACCCTGACGGAGGCTGGGCTTGCCGTGCTACGCCTCGACCGCGTTCGAGCGTTGCAAGACGTCTACCTCGGTGTTGAACGCGAAGACGACATGGTTGCCGCATTCGACTACTGCTTGCATGGCACCGGCGGTGCTGCGCCGTCGATCGACACCGCGATGCATGCACTCATTGGTGCGCCCCACGTCGATCACTTGCACCCCGATTCGGGGATTGCCATCGCAACATCAGCCGACGGCGCGAGACTCACGGAGAAGATCTTTGGCGACACAGTGGTATGGGTACCATGGCGTCGGCCCGGGTTCCAACTAGGACTCGACATTGCTGGCATCAAGTCAGCCAACCCGCAAGCCATCGGTTGCATCTTGGGCGGCCATGGCATCACCGCATGGGGCGAGACCTCCGACGCGGCCGAGGCGAACTCGCTCTCCATCATCACCACCGCCGCCGCCTACCTCGCTGACCACGGCAAGGCTGAGCCCTTCGGTCCTCCCCTGCCTGGGTACGCGCCACTGAATCCCGACGCCAGAAAGATGAAGGCCGCGCGCCTCGCTCCCACGATCAGAGGGCTCGCCTCGACAGACAAGCCGATGGTGGGCCACTTCAATGATGCTCCGGAAGTCTTGGCGTTCCTGGGGTCAACGGAGCACCCAAGGCTTGCGGCGCTGGGCACCAGCTGCCCCGACCACTTCCTGCGCACCAAGGTCAAGCCGCTAGTGCTCGACCTTCCCGCCAACGCGTCCATCGAAGACTCCATGGCGCGACTCACTGAACTACACACGGAGTACCGGGCCGACTACCAGGCCTACTACGACGCGCACTCCGATGTGAACTCCCCGGCGATTCGCGGAGCCGACCCGCTCATCGTGCTCGTGCCCGGCGTCGGCATGTTTTCGTTTGGGGCGAACAAGCAAACGGCGCGCGTCGCGGGCGAGTTCTACCTCAACGCGATCAACGTGATGCGAGGAGCAGAGTCCGTCTCGACCTACACGCCAATCTCCGATGCCGAGAAGTTCAACATCGAGTACTGGGCGCTCGAGGAGGCCAAACTGCGGCGCCTGCCCGCGCCCAAGTCCCACGCCAGTCGCATCGCGTTCGTCACAGGAGCTGCGTCTGGAATCGGCAAGGCGATCGCCACCCGACTCGCGGCGGAGGGCGCGTGCGTCGTGATCGCGGACCTCGACCTGACCAAAGCTCAGGAGGCGGCAGCCGAACTGGGCGATGCCGACGTCGCGATAGGCGTGTCCATCGATGTGGCCGATGCCGGCGCAGTCGCGCGTGCACTCGACGAGGCGATACTCGCGTTCGGCGGAGTTGACCTCGTCGTCAATAATGCTGGGCTGTCGCTATCAAAATCGCTCCTCGACACGACCGAGTCAGACTGGGACCTGCAACACGACGTCATGGCCAAGGGCTCGTTCCTCGTGTCACAGGCCGCGGCGCGCGTGATGATTGCTCAAGGCATGGGAGGCGACATTATCTATATCGCCTCGAAGAACGCGGTGTTCGCGGGCCCCAACAACATCGCTTACTCAGCGACCAAGGCTGACCAAGCCCACCAGGTGCGTCTACTCGCGGTGGAACTAGGCGAGTACGGCATCAAAGTCAATGGCATCAACCCGGACGGCGTGGTTCGAGGCTCTGGGATCTTCTCGAGCGGTTGGGGCGCGAACCGTGCCAAGACATACGGCATTGAGGAAAGCGAACTCGGCGAGTTCTACGCGCAACGCACCATTCTGAAGCGTGAAGTGCTACCCGACCACGTGGCGAACGCCGTCGCTGTTCTCACCGGTCCTGATCTCTCACACACCACTGGGCTCCACATTCCGGTCGATGCCGGAGTGGCGGCGGCGTTCCTGAGGTGAGTGCGTCGGTCGCTGCAGTCGACCTGGGCGCGACAAGCGGCCGGGTGATGGTCGGCGTGGTCGGTCCGAACACCCTACAAATCCAGCAAATTGCCCGCTTCCCGAACTCACCCGTCCGTACTCCAGCCGGATTGCAATGGAACACGATGGAGCTGTATTCACGCGTGCTCGACGGACTTCGGCAAGCGGCACAGCACGGCACGCAGGTGAGTTCTGTTGGGGTCGACTCCTGGGGCGTTGACTATGGCCTGTTGAGCGGTGATCGTGTGCTCGAGTCGCCGTTCCACTACCGAGACGAACGCACCGCGCGGGGAGTTGCGGCGGTCCACGCGCGCGTCCCGCACGAAGCGCTGTACAGGCTTAACGGCCTGCAATACCTACCGTTCAACACGTTGTACCAATTGGCTGCAGACGACCCCGCTGTGCTCGCGATCGTCGACACTGCACTACTCATTCCCGACCTCATGAACTTCTACCTCACTGGCCACCGTTTCGCAGAGCGCACCAACGCCTCGACCACGGGCCTGCTCAACATCGCCACCCACGAGTGGGATACGGAACTCATCGACCTCCTCGGTCTACGTCGCACCATGTTTCCGCCGCTCGTGGGCGCCGGAGATGAGCTTGGCGAACTCCTTCCTCACGTTCTCGACTTCACCGGCTTGGCGAGCGACACGAAAGTCCTGGCTGTAGGCTCGCATGACACGGCATCGGCTGTAGTGGCCACCCCCATGCACGAGCCTGACGGTGCCTATATCTCGTGCGGCACGTGGGGTCTGGTGGGCGTCGAAACTGAGAAGCCAATATTGTCGGACGCTGCGCGCGCGGCCAACTTCACCAATGAAGGCGGCGTCGATGGACGCACCCGGTTCTTACACAACGTGATGGGCCTGTGGCTCCTGAGCGAATGCGTGCGGGAGTGGGAGCGTGACGGCAAACCTGTCACGATGGAGCACCTCATCGCCGAGGCGGCATCCCTTCAGACCGAGGTGCCGCTCGTGGACGCCAACGACCCGACCTTCCTGGCGCGCGGCGACATGCCCACGCGTATCGCGGCGTGGTGCACTGAGCACAACCTCCCCGCGCCACAATCGCGTGCCGAGTTTGTCCGGTGCGTGATCGAGAGTCTTGCGGCCGCCTTCGCGGAAGCGGTACGCAGTGCCTCGACGCTCTCTGGCCAAACTGTCACAAGGATTCACATCGTCGGAGGCGGCGCTCTCAACACGCTGCTGTGCCAACGCATCGCCGATCGCGCCAGGCTGCGCGTGGTCGCCGGACCAGTGGAGGCGACGGCAATTGGCAACGTGCTCATCCAAGGACGGGCGCTTGGTGCGGTTTCCGGCACACTGGAATCATTGCGAGCGCTCGTGGACGCGTCGTTCTCACCAACGGTCTATATGCCAGAAGGGTCGGCATGATGAGTAGCCGTACCCTGCGACGTCGGTTTCCACGACCACGGGACCTAGCCCCGTTGCTCACGTTCAAGAAGTTCGACACCAATGCGAGGCGCCGACGACTTGCCAAGGCTTTCACGATCGCTGATCTGCGTACCATTGCGAAGCGCCGTACTCCTCAGGGTGCTTTCGATTACGCGGATGGCGCCGCAGATCAGGAACTATCACTCGCACGTGCACGGCAGGCGTTCCTGGACATCGAGTTCCATCCAGCGATCCTGCGCGACGTGTCGCAGGTCGACACATCTGTTCGGATCTTGGGAGCACCGTCGTCGCTACCGTTTGGGATCGCCCCCACAGGCTTCACCCGCATGATGCACGCCGAAGGCGAACAAGCGGGGGCATCAGCCGCTGGTGCCGCAGGAATCCCGTTCTCGTTGTCCACAGTGGGCACCACGACTCCCGAGCAGGTGGCCATCGCAAACCCCAGGGGCCGCAACTGGTTTCAGCTCTACATGCAGAAGGACCGCGACCGTTCGATGACCTTGGTCTCCCGCGCCGCGGACGTCGGCTTCGACACCCTGCTCGTTACAGTCGACGTTCCTGTCGCGGGCGCGCGATTGCGCGACAATCGCAATGGCTTCACCATCCCGCCCACGCTGACACCCGCGACCGTGTTGAACGCGATCCCACGGACCGAGTGGTGGTGGAACTTCCTTACCACCGAGCCGCTCAGATTCGCATCACTGACAGATTGGGACGGGACCATCGCCGAGCTGCTCGACACGCTCTTTGACCCCACGGTCACGTTTGATGACCTCGCCTGGATTCGCGACGAATGGCCAGGCAAGGTCGTCGTTAAGGGCATCCAGACTCTCGACGATGCAAAGCGTGTGGTAGACGTGGGGGTCGATGGGATTGTGCTCTCCAACCACGGCGGGCGCCAGTTGGACCGGGCTCCCATTCCGTTTCATTTGCTGCCAGTGGTCAAGCGCGAGTTGGGCCAGCGCACGGAGATCATCGTGGACACCGGCATTATGTCTGGCGCGGATATCGTCGCGGCGCTCGCGATGGGCGCAGACTTTACCCTGGTGGGGCGTGCGTACTTGTATGGATTGATGGCCGGTGGCCGCGAAGGGGTGGACCGCGCTATCGACATCTTGACCGGCGAGATTGTACGCACCATGAAGCTGCTGGGTGTGGCATCGATCAGCGAACTGAACACGCAGCACGTCACGCAACTGCGTCGGCTCGTCCCTCGCGGTGACGTCTAGCGTTCCAGCGGTCAGCTATCGGCGCAAGCCCCATGCCTGATAGTCTCGACTGCCGCAGACTAGTTCGTGGCACGCCCCCGTAGCTCAGAGGATAGAGCGCCGGTTTCCGGTACCGAAGGTCGCAGGTTCGATTCCTGTCGGGGGCACTTTGTGATGTCTCAAGACATCGGAAACGGGTCGAACCTATGGGTTCGGCCCGTTTTTGCGTCTTGGTGTGGGTCCTGGGGGTCTGCCGGTGGGTTGGTAG
>PHEW01000008.1 GCA_002841315.1 Actinobacteria bacterium HGW-Actinobacteria-4 | reverse complement strand
GATCACTAACCGTGCTCTCGACATGACAGCACCCTGACGGACCAGAGTTTCCTATGTCTTGAGACATCAGTTGCCTATGTCCTGAGACCAGACACTGTCCCCGCTACGAATTGCGATGTCTCGTGATATCGCCGCCAGTGAGGCCCCCTCCGCGGAGGGGGCTTTTCTGTATGGGGGCTGTCTCCCAGTGCTGACGGCACACGTCGACGCCCTCGGCCCATAGTGCCGGCTCTCCCTAACGGCGGGGCCGGAAACCTCCGCGGATGTCGAATGCTCGTGTCGGGCCCAAATGCGGTCGCGGTAACTACGATGATCGTCATGGAACTCGCGCTCGACTTCACCCCGGACCTGCTCGTCGCCTTCTTCACCCTATTCGTGCTGGAGATTGTGTTGGGCGTCGACAACGTCATCTTCATCTCAATCCTCGCGAGCAAGCTGCCCGAGAGTCAGCAGGCAAAGGCCCGCAATCTGGGACTCACCCTCGCGATGGTGATGCGGATCGGGCTGTTGTTTGGCGCGACCTGGCTGATCGGGCTCACCAATGATCTCTTCAGAGCGTTTGGCGCGGGGTTTTCTGGTCGCGACTTGGTCTTGATCTTCGGTGGCTTGTTCCTGGTTTACAAGGCCGTGACTGAGATCCACGAGAAGCTCGAGGGCACTGAAGGCCACTCGGCGGCAGGGATCAAAGCGGCGACGTTCGGCGCAGTTCTGATCCAGATTCTGCTGCTCGACATCGTGTTCTCGTTCGATTCGGTCATCACTGCCGTGGGGATGGTCGACAGCCTGCTGGTGATCATCATCGCCGTGGTGGCGTCGTTTGGCATCCTGCTGTTCTCCGCCAAGTACATCTTTGCATTCGTGAACAAGCACCCCACCGTCAAGATGCTCGCGCTCGCCTTCCTGGTACTGATCGGTGCTTTCCTCATCGCCGAGGGCTTTGATGCGCACATCAGCAAGGGCTTCATCTACGGTCCGATGGCATTCGCGATTGGGGTCGAGGCGTTGAATCTCGCCCAGAAGCGCCGTCTTGAAGCGCGCGCTGGGTTGCACATTGAGCCAGTCGCACTCCGTCCCGCCTACGTCAAGATCGACGACACCGAGGTGCAGCGCGTTGCTGCGAGTAAGGCCAGCGGTGCCGTGGGCCTATCGAGAAAGCCCGTCACACTCACCAAGGAGCGCTAGGGAATCGAAGGTTCGGCACCGCTGGCTGTGTAGCCCGTCGGGTGGAACTAGTTGCGCGGAGTGGCTCGCCTCAGCAATGCATAGCCCGCGATGGCCATCAGGGCTGAGACCGCGAGGCTCCACGAGTGAGACCCAAGCAGGCCAGCACTGACGAAGAACTGACCCACAGCACCAAAGCTGTCGGTGATCGACAGCAACCAGATGCTTGCAATGATGATCGCCAGCAAACCGCCAAAGAACACGAGCATCCCTGTGGTGCGCCACCTCACATAGACCGCGGCGGTTGCGGCTCCAAGGAAGAAGAAGAACACCAGGAGGGTGAAGTACACCCAGAAGAACTCTGCTGCATTCAAGTCGCCCAGGTAGATCGGGGCAAAGAAGCTGGCGTTGAGACCCCAACCGCTAGTGGCGCGTTCGATGAGGGCAAAGACAGTGATCCCCGCCGCGTAGCCTGCCGACAGCATCAAGAACAGCGCGGAACTGCCCAGATAGAAGTCGCGCCGCGTGACTCCGTAGCCCAACGCGAAGGGGAATGTCGAGTTCATGGTTTGCGTCGCGACCACCAGCATGTAGATCGCCACGAAGGCGATGCCGCCGTTGTTGACGTTGCTGAGGTCCTCGTTGCCGGTGTTGTAGGCGATGAGGTTCCAGATCGCGAGATTCGCGAGGAAGATCACGGCCAGGATCAACGTGGGAATGATGATGGGCGTCCACGGGTTGGCAAGGTGCAGTCGCACCACATTGGCGAGGCGGACTGCCAATGGGGGCGCAACGCCGATTGACGTGTCGGTGGGCCGGGTCTCTACCGTGGTCATGCTGCGTTCTCCTGCTCTACGTCGAGGCCGCCTGTGCGGCGCACAATGAGTTGCTGAAGTGATACGGGGCTGAGGTCCAGCCCCGCCTTGACGGCGACGCTGCGGTCGTTCGCACTGAGGTCAGCGACAGTCGCCGATACCAGACCGCCGATGCTTTCACGCCCCAGCACCTCACGTCCCGTGACAAAGGCCTCGACATCCTCGCGCTTACCTGCCACGGTGGTGGCGCTCGCGCGGAGGGAATCTGCGTCGGCATTGATGATGATGGCGCCCTCGTCAATGACGATGACCCGTTCGAGGAGGTTCGCGACTTCGTCGATGAGGTGCGTGGACAGCACGACGGTCCGGGGGTGCACGGCGTAGTCGGCGAGCAGGCGGTCGTAGAACGTGTGTCGGGCCACGGCGTCAAGACCCAAGTACGGCTCGTCGAAGAAGGTCAGTGGGGCCCGGGACGCGAGACCCACAATGACGCCCACCGCGGACAGTTGCCCGCGGGAGAGCTTCTTGATCTTGCGGTTCACCGGCAGGCGGAAATCCTCCACGAGGCTGGCGCCGAGATCCGAGTTCCAGTTGGGGAAGAACCACGGCGCGCTCTTCAAGACGTGCTTGATGCGGAAGTCCTCGGGATACTTCTGGCTCTCCTTGATGAAGCAGGTGTGGTGCAATACTCCCGCGTTCTCCACGGGGCTGTGACCCATGACCGTGATCTGTCCGGAGGTGGCGAACTCCTGCCCGGTGATGAGTTGCATGAGCGTGGTCTTGCCAGCTCCGTTGCGACCCAGCAACCCGTGGATGGCGTTCTCCTGCAGGGTAAACGATGCATCGTTGACCGCCTTGAGCGATCCGTACCGCTTGGTGACGTTGGTCACCTCGACGATTGCCGTCATGATTCCAGTTCCTTTCCGATCAGGTCTGACAGTTGAACGGGGTTGATTCCGAGCTTGGTGGCCTCCGCGAGCAGCGGCTTGATGAACTGTTCGCGGAACTCATCCCGGCGCTGCGCGAGCAATTCTGCGCGGGCGCCGGTGGCGACGAACATGCCGATGCCGCGCTGTTTGTACAGCACGCCGGCGTCGACGAGGAGGTTGATGCCTTTGAGCGCAGTCGCGGGGTTGATGCGGTGGAAAGCGGCGAGCTCGTTGATGGAGGGGACTCGCGACTCCTCGGGCATGGTGCCGTTGATGATCTCGTTGCTGAGGTGTTCGGCGATCTGCACGAAGATGGGCCTGCCATCGTCCATGTGAGCCTCCTCGGTTCCTTGGTTAACTACTTGTGTAACTAACTAACCATGTGTGGCCGTGCGTGTCAAGCCGTACGCTTGGTTCCGTGACATCAACTCGCCGCGTGGGTCTTGTGGGCGCGACCGGGATTGGTGCCGGCGCGATGCTAGGCGCAGGCGTGTTCACCGTGTGGGGACCTGCTACCGAGCGGGCTGGCACCCTCTTGCTGTGGGCCGTGGCGCTCGCCGGAGCGGTCGCCATCATCAATGCGCTGGCGACCGCCCAACTCGCCGCATTCCACCCCGTGGCAGGCGGTGCGTACTCCTTTGGACGCCGCGAGCTCCACCCGCTCGCGGGCTTCGTGGCAGGTATTGGCTTTGTGGTGGGCAAGACCGCCTCGGTAGCCGCGATCGCGCTCGCGATGGGCCTCTACGTATGGCCTGAGCACGCACCGTTGATCGCCACGGTGGCCATCGCCGTCGCGTGGGCGCTGAACGCCAGGGGAGTGGTACGCACCGCGGCCGCCGCCACCGTGATCGCAGGCGCAGTGGTGCTCGCACTCATCACGTTCATGGTCGCCGCCACATCGACCACGGCCGACGACGCCATGTCTCCCGGACCCACCACCTTGACGGCGGAGATCTTTGTTCACGACCCCCGGTCGGTGTATGGCGTCCTGACCGCGGCCGCGCTCGTGTTCTTCGCGTTCGCCGGTTACGCGCGCATCGCGACCCTGGGGGAAGAGGTCACCTACCCCGCGCGCACGATTCCCCGGGCTATCGTGCTCGCGCTCGGTATGGTGCTCGCGCTCTACCTGGCGCTCGCTGCGACGCTGCTGGCAGTGGTGGGGACGGAGCAGTTGGCCGGATCGACCGCGCCGGTGGCTGACCTGGTGAGCGGCACCGGCATCCCGCGCGTGGTGGTGACTGTGGTGGCTGCGACCGCGGCGTTCGGCTCGCTCGTGGCGCTGATGGCTGGGGTGGGGCGCACGTCTATGGCGATGGCGCGTGAGCGTGACCTGCCCGCGCTGTTGGCCCGGCAGGGGGCCTCAGGCGCGCCTTGGGTCGCTGAAGGGATCAGCGCACTCGTGGCGATCGCCCTCGCATGGGTGGGCGGGCTCACGTTCGCTATCGCGATGTCATCCTTCGCGGTGCTGACGTACTATGCGGTCGCGAACCTGGCCGCGTTTGCCGCGGGACGCCGTGGTCACACTGCAGGCCTTCGGGTGTGGCCGGTCGCGACTCTCGCGGGTGCGGCGCTGTGCGCGGCGCTGGCGGCAGCGCTCCCGCTGACCGCCGTGATCGCGGCAGCCAGCGCCCTGCTCCTGGCCGTCGCGGCACGCGCACTGAGCGCGCGCCGTGCGACGTAGCTCGAGCTCAGTGGCCCCAGCCCGAGGCGGCCAGTGGAATCACAGCGCCATCCGCAGGGTTGACGTAGGGGAGCACGGCAACACTGCACCCTACTGAGCACCCTGGAGGTACGCATCATGAAGGCAACATGGAACGGCGCGGTCATCGCAGAATCCGATTCCACCGTGGTGGTCGAGGGCAACCATTACTTTCCCCCGTCCGCAGTGAACCATGACTACTTGCGGCCGTCCACGCAGTCCAGCGTGTGCCCGTGGAAGGGGACTGCTGCGTACTACGACGTGGTGGTCGATGGCGAGACCAACAAGGACGCGGCATGGCACTACGACCAGCCCAAGGAGCGCGCGGAGAACATTCGCGAGCACATCGCCTTCTGGCGCGGGGTCACCATCGAGGAGTAGGCGGCGGGGGCGAAGTCAACGGTGCGAGTGAGCCCGATTCGAGAGAGCGTCTCACTAGTGTCGCTCTAGACGATCCTGCCCTGATGCTCGCTGCCGGTCGCGAGCGATCCCGTTGGCACTGCGAGAGCGCCGTCAACAAGGTGACCATCCGCCAAGTGGACCGTGTGGTCCGCGATGTCCATGAGTGATTGGTCGTGGGTGGACACCAGCGCGGTCATGCCTTGATCGGCGATCACGGTTCGCAGCAGTGCCATGATGGCCGCACCGGTGTCAGCATCGAGCTGGCCGGTGGGCTCGTCGGCGATGAGCAGCTTTGGCTGATTGGCCAAGGCCCGCGCAATGGCGACGCGCTGCTGCTGACCGCCAGAGAGCTCCGCAGGGCGTTGATGCATGTGCTTGGTTAGCCCCACCAAGTCCAAGAGTTCGGCCACTCGCTTGTCGCGCACCGACGTCTTGGTGTTGCGCAGGCGCATGGGCAATCCGACGTTCTCCGCCGCGGAGAGCATAGGCACCAACCCAAAGGTCTGAAAGACGAAGGCGACCGAGTCGCGCCGCAACGCGGTCCGTTTGCGTTCGCTTAGCTTGGTCACCACGATGTCATCCACGGTGATCGCTCCCCGCGAGGGCCGGTCAAGACCGCCGATGCAGTTGAGCAGGGTGGTCTTCCCGGAGCCCGAGCGTCCCACCAGCGCCACGAGTTTGCCGCGCTCGACGGTGAAGCTGACATCGTTAACGGCGATCAGCTTGTTGGTACCGCTGCCATAGGTGCGCGTGACGCTGTCCACCTTGACCATAGGCGTGGTGTGCACCGATGCGTTACTCATTGTCAGACTCCTTGACGGGCAACCAGGGCATGCGAGGTTCGGGTTCGTCTGTGGCCCGTGCCGGCGGCTCTGTGGGCGGCGGTGTTTGCGAACGCGGCGGCGCCGCGGGTGGCTCGGGAAGGTACGGGCTGCGCTTCAACGCCGGCGGTTGCACCCTGGGCTGGTAAGGCGCTCCCGCCTGGTCGTTGAGCCCCAGGGGATCAGGCAGTGGCTCTCGCATTCCCCTGCGCGTGCCGGCCTGTTCCTGGGGTGTGGGTCGCGGCGCCGGTTCCGTGAACGTGACACCCTTCCGGGCGGGCGGTGCGACGGGGGCAACAGGTGGAGCGTAATTGGGCTCCGGGGACTGCTCAGGCAGCGGCTCTGCGATCGCCTCGGGAGCGGGAGCCGATGCCGGGGGACGTGGCGCGTCAGCCTTGGGCGCGGCGGTTGTGTGCTTTGGTTTGCGTGGCGCGCCATCAGCCCAGACGCCCAGGTGGTCGTCTTCGAGTTCAAGTCGCACGCGGTCTTTGAGTCCCAGCGCCGCACGATAGTCCTTGGGAAGCTGCATGCGGCCCGCGCGGTCCAGGACCGCGTACTCCTCGTGAGTGGTCTGCGTCTGGCCCTGGTCGTCAATGTGTGTACGACGCACCACCTCAGTGGCCGTGCGCCCGTCGCGGATGGCCACGGTGCGCTGCACCTGCGAGCTCACCGCATGGTCATGGGTCACCACCACCACGGTGGCGCCCAGGTGCTGGTTCGCTGACCGCAGTGCCTCGAACACGTCGTCTCCGGTTGCGGAGTCAAGTTCGCCGGTGGGCTCATCAGCGAAGATCACCTCGGGGCTGTTGGCAAGGGCCACGGCGATTGCCACGCGCTGTTGCTCACCGCCGGAAAGCTGGCTGGGCCGGCGCGAAGCCATGGCGCCCATGCCCATCGCATCGAGCAGCTCGTTGGCGTGCTTGATGCGTTTGGAGCCGCCAAGGCCGCTGAACGCCATGGGCAGCATGACGTTCTCCCTCGCGCTGAGGTAGGGGAGCAGGTTGCGGGCGGTCTGTTGCCAGACGAACCCCACCACCGAGCGGCGGTAGTTGAGACGGTCGGCGTGAGTCATGCGTAGCAGGTCCCAGCCGGCTACCTTGGCCGCGCCCGCTGTGGGGACGTCGAGCCCTGAGAGGACGTTCAGGAGCGTTGATTTCCCGGAGCCTGACTGGCCCACAATGGCGATCATCTCGCCCTTATTGACCAGCAGGTCTAGACCTTGGAGTGCCTGCACCTCAATGTTCTCCACCTGATAGATGCGCACCAGGTTGTCGCACACGATCAGCGCATCTGCGCCGTACTCGGCCATGGACGTGGTGGTGAGTGTCTCTGTCATGATTCCTCTCCCTTACCGGGAATCTCCGTAGCGAAGAACTTCGCTGAGCTTGTTGCGGCGGTGTGCAAGAACTTCCGCGGCCACCGCGACGAAGAGCAGCACCAAGACCCCGGCTGCGACCGCTCCGAGGAACTCGGGGTTGGCCATCAGCGCTGGCGGCTCGATTCCGCCTGCGAGGACTTCCAGCCCCAATGTGCCACCCAAGAGCAGCAGAATGATCAGCCCCGCTCCGGTGCCACCGGCGACGGCCGCGACCGTCAAGGGGGCGAGTTCAGACAGCGCGAGCCACCAGCCGTAGCCGTTGCCCATGCCCTGAGTGCGGAACATCGACAGCGCCCGGCCCCGGTCGCGCACGCCCTGCAGGACAGTAACCAGTAGCGCGACAGCGGCGAGGATCCCGACGGCGAGCACCGCGATAGTCATCATGCGCTCAACCCCGCCAATGAGTGCCGAGTCTCGCGCGGCGCTCAACCACCCCGAGCGGGTGGTGACATGTTGTTGCGCAATAGATCCCGACGCCGCCACCGCTTCTTCCGCTCCGTCGCCGGTCACGAACGCCAGGTTGGGCGCAAGGGGGATCTCGAAGTCGTTGTCGAGCAGCCCTTCGAGCGGCGCGATCACGTAGGGTCCGCTGACCCAGCCGTCGGGCACGACGGTCGCGACTCCAACGATCTCGACGGGGATGTAGGTGCGGCCCACAAAGATCTCGGTCCGGCCGCCAAAGTCGACATCGATGAACTCCTGGCTGGCGAGGACCGGTAGCGGCGCCCCGGATGCCCGTTGGGCGTTGAGGTCCGCAAGCCGATCAAGCTCGGCGGGATCGTCAATGCCCGCTGCCACGATCGTCGTCGCGTAGCTGGCGTCGACGGCGAGGACTTGGGCTTCCATGTACGACGTGCCCAGAATGAAGGTAGTGAGTTCGCGCTGATAGGCCAGAGACACCGTGACGCCTTGGGCCTCGAGATCGGCTGCTGTGGCCTGGTCCACTTCTCCGTCGATCCGCACCTGGCCGCCTACGCGCTCCCACGATGCTTGTTCTTGGCCATTGCGCACGGTGCTCACCAGCAGCCCGCCGGAGACGGCGACAGCGATGGCCAGGGTGAGTGCGAGGAGCGGTAGCACGGGGATCTTCTCGCGCGCCTTCGCAAGGGTGATCACGCCGGCGACGCCTCGCGTGCGCTTCGCGAGGAACTGGATGATCGCCATGGGAATCGGGTAGAGCCGCACCACCACGACAGTGACGGCCAGCGCCAGCAGCACCGGAGCTGCGGCCAGGAAGGGGTCCACTCCGGCTGTCTGGGTTTGCAGCACGCCGCGTCCGCGTAGCGTGACCACCGCGAGTACGCCCAAGACCACGGCAAGCGATTCTAGGGTGAGGCGCTTGGCCGCTCGTGCCTTGCGCACCTTGGCGCGGTCCTGACGGTTGGCTGCCTCCCGCCGTCCCGTCCAGGTGCGGCGCGCCATCAGTGTTCCCAGGACAGGGGATGCCAGCGCGGCCACCAGGATGACTGTTGCTGCGGTGGCATTGGAGAGAGGGATGTCTCCGACAATTGCCACGGCCGCGAAGTACCCGGCGGCGAAACCCGCACTGGTGAAGAGCGCGGACTCGATGAATAGGCGTACCGCCATGGAAGGCACCGATGCGCCGCGGGCACGTTCAAGCGAGATGTCACTTTCGCGCCGGCTCAGCAACAGACGCGCCATCAGCGCGATCACCACGGCTGCGACCGCGACCACCCCTGCGACCACCACGGACATCTGGGCTAGCGCGGCGCGGGCGCGCGGCGGGTAGGCGTCGAGGGCGGCGTCGAGTCCGGTACGGACGGACACGGCCACGGTCGTTTCGGGCAGCAATGCACCTGCATTGCTGCGGATGTCGCCAACGGCCGACGAGACCCGACGTGAACCGTCCACCGTCAGGCCCTCTGCGCCCACGCCAAAGTAGACCGTGCCGGGAAACGGCGTCTCGAATCGATCGCTCACGCCGTTGAGTGTCAGGCCGCTGACCATGATGGTGCCGCGGCGCGTAGCGAGATCGTCGTCGGGCGTGGTTGCCGCGAGCAAGGGGAATCTCTCCCAGATCGGTGCGGCGGGTTCTGCGGGGGTGGCGATCCCTACCACCGTGAGCGACACATCCCCTTCTTGGTTGCCGCGAATCCGCGCAGTGTCGCCGATCTCAAGCCTGAGAACTTCGGCAACGTCTGGCGTGATCGCGACCTCGAAGACGGGGGGCTGAGTCACCGTGACCGTCGAATCGAGGTTGACACGAATCACTGAGCCCTCAGGCAACGACTCCTCGTCGACCGCTGCGCGCGAAGGGTACTGCTGGATGTTCTCGCCTGGCACGGGGTCCGTGGGTAGTCGCCCTTCGACCACGGTGAGGAGGGCGCCGGGAGCGAAGCCAAGCTGAATCTCGTCGCGCGCACGTGGGACAAACTCCGGGAGCCGTTCCTCGCGCACGGCATCCGCGATCTCCTCCGCGGTTGCGACCTCCTCCACGGTGATGTGGGGAGACAGGACCCATTGGCTCTGATCCTCGACCAGCTCGGAGATAGGTCGGGGCAGGTTGCTCGCGATCGACTCCGCATGGGCGGCGAACTCGGTGGGGTCGGTGCCCGGGACAGAACTGACGTTGTCGCCACCGGTGTTGCCCACGGGAAAGCCCACCACAACGTCGGCGCCCGGTCCTGCCATCAAGACCGCGTCTTGTGCGCCGGCGTCGATCGTGTTGAGCACCAACTGGGGGCCTGCGTAGGCGAGCAAGGTGGCGAGCATCACGATGAGTGCAGAGCTCGCGAGCAGCCCGCGATCCCTCCACAGGCGGCGGCGAACCAAGAGCCCCATGCCACCGAACAGGCTGGTAGAAGGGCGTGTTGAGCGTGAACGTGAGGCGCTCACTTCGATGGTCGAGGTATCGATGATGGTCATGCCTAGTCTCCCAACCGCAGCAGTTGGGCGGGATTGATGCGGCGCAACATGAGTCCTACCAAGAACACGGTGAGAGCGAGCACGGCCGCAACCTCAAGCGCGAGCAAGCCCACGGTCACCCAGGGGATATCGACGAGTACCCCCGGTAGAGGTGGTCTGCCGTCGGCCCCCACCGCGACCAGTGGTGCGACGAGGTAACCCAACGCCACTCCTAACGTCACGCCAAAGACCACTCCGAGCAGCGAGAGCAGTAGCGCCTCGCCGCTGACCACGCGCAGCAGTTGGCCACGTTGGACGCCCACGGCACGCAACTGAGCAAACTCGATGTGCCGCGCGCGGACGGTGACCACGGCGTGGACGGCGAAACCCACAGCGGCGAGGATGACGGCCGCGCCGGTGACGAGCCAGAGTGCTGCTTGGCTCGCGATGCGCAAGGGGTCCTCCATGAAGGACGTCGCCAGCTGCGTCCGCCCTGTCACCTCCGCTTGCTCGGGAAGCGCGCGCGAGTATGCGGCGATGTCAGCCTCATCAATGCCGATCCACCACCGATTGATTTCGGGGCTTGGCGAACCCGCCTGGATCACGGCCAACGCTAGGAGGTCCGCGTTTGCGAGGATCGCCTCTTGACGGGGGTTCTCTTCAGGGAGTACATAGGTGATGTCCTGCACGAATCCCTCGATCACAGCGCCGCCGATCGCGAGCAGTACCGGGTCGCCTGGGTCGAGGTTGAGGCGTCGCGCGAGGTTGGCGGTGGGGACAATCGGAACCGCACCGAGGGCGGGCTCCGCACTTTGGGTGAGTGCGACGGCCCGGAAGCGCAGGCTGTTCGGGAGGGCGAACAGTTCGGCGCGAATCTGGTCATCGGCGGGCGTCAGCGAGGTGATTCCCACTCCGGAGTTGGTGGCGTTCCATGTGCGTGCCGACCCGCTGTCGACTGGGGTGGACACATATGCCGGACCTACGCCACTGACGGGGACCACTTGGGATAGCTCGAGCGCGCCGATGCCGTCGACGGACAACGTGAGGGGCAAACGTCCTTCTGCCTGGAGTACGGCAGCATCGGTTTCGCGATCATCGGCAAACCACACTTGCTGGAGGCCCACCAGGGAGATGGGCTGCGCGAGCCGGTCGGCGAATGGAGTCTCCACGAATGGTGCGCGTAAGCGGTGTTCATCGCCATCGGCAGGAACGGACCCCATCTCGACGGTGAACCACTGGCCGTTGGCGTCCTTGAGTACTGCGCGCAGGGTGACGTTGATGTTGTTGAGCGCGGTGGCAGGCGTGCTTGCGGTGACACGCATCTCGATCCCCGCGGCATCGCCCGGCAAGTCGAAGCCGCCCGTCGCCTCGGACCGCGTGCTCGTGAGCGAGGTGGCCAAGGTGCCTCCGCCTTCCGCTCCTAGCCTGCCCTGGGAGTAGAACTCGAGTCCGGTGTTGTCGGTCGCGTAAATGGTGACGTCGCTCCCGCGTAAGCCGTCATTGGCGATCAGGCTCTGTTCCGTATCTGAACTCACTACTGCGGGGGCGATCATGCCGGGAGAAATGGTGACGTCGGCGCGCTCCGAAGCGAGGATGGCCGCCTGTGTGATGCTAGGCCCGCTCAGGCCGGCAACCATGAGGTCCGCGGGGTGCTGGTACTGCGCTTGGTGGTCTTGGGAGAGCTGCCAGGTGGTGAGGTAGGACATCGCGAAGGTGCCGACGGAGACTGCGAGGGTCAGCAGCAAGATGGCAGACACTGCGCGCGCTGACCGACGCCCTACTTCCCAAGCGGCGAGCGGCATGACGGCGCGGCGCCCGCGGGCAGCAAGCCCTTCTAGAGCTTTGGAGGCGGCGGGGATGAGGCGAACAGCGATCAGCGAGCCAGCGAGGAGTGCAAGCGCGGGCCCCGCGGCAAGCAGGGGATCCAAGCGCGCAATGCCGCCGTCGGCTATCACCGGCGACTCATAACTACGCAACTGCCAGTACGCGAGGGCAGCGAGAATGACGAGTGCGAAGTCAAGGCCTGATCGCTGGAAGGCGGCTCGTTTGCCAGGGCGAGACCGCGCCTGCTCAGAGTCCACAAAGGTGCCGGTGCGCTTCAACAGCGGTGCGACTAACACCACGATGAGAACGAGCCCCACGATTCCGGTGACCGCCCATATCCACACTGGCAGGCCGGGGTCTTGATTCATGCCGGCTCGAGTCATGACCCCTTGCGATGCGATGGCCTGGTAGCCGTATCGGGCAAGCCACGGAGCAGCGCCCGCGGTGATGGCACCCAGGACGATAGCCTCCATGAGCGCGAGCCGGAACACTTGGCGCCCAGACCCACCCCGAGCGATCATGAGGTTGAGTTCGGAGTGGCGCCGCTCCGCCATCAGCCGTGCCGTTTGACCCAGTGCAGCGATGGACAGCACCAACAGCAAGAGGCCGGTGACGAGCACGCTGGATCGCGTGACGGCCAGGGATCCGATCACGCCGCCAAGCGTGGTGTCGATGACGGTGTTGACGCGCACGTTGCTGCCGTTGATGCCTACGCCGCGGGTAGTGGTGGCCTCGATGTCGTCAACACGGCTCAGGATTTCGGTGGTTTGTTGCAACGACACGTCAGCGAAGTTGGGGACCGTCGTCACCGTGACATCGCCGATGCCGTACATGCTGACGGTGTCGACGTCGCTGATCAGTGGGCCGTAGGCATCCATACGGACCAGGCCGCCAGAGAACGGCAGTGGGTAGACGGGATCGTGAGCCTGGCCCTGCAAGCGATCAAAGCGCCAGAAGTCGGCGCCAGGCACGCGGGCGGTGTATGTGCCCACCACGGTGATCTCGGTTGACTCATTGCGCCTGAATAGGGGCGAGACTTCAAAGGTGTCGCCGAGTTCGAGGCCGAGACTGGTCATCAGGACCGTCGGTATGGTCGCCTCGCGCTCCGCTCCCGCGACCGCCCAGCGGCCGGTGTCGAGATTGGTGGCGTCGGCGATGCCGTCCATCGTGGCGAAGTAGCCAAGCGCCCCAGTCTGGTCGGGGCGACGGATCTCGATAATGTCGCCCTGGGCGTGGATGCTCGTGACGTAAGGCACGCCCTCAAAGAGAGCTGCGGTCGCTACGGATGCGCCGTCAATCACCGGCGCAAGCTGATCGTTGAGCGTGATGCGCTGAACCACGCGGAGGTCTTCCGCCGGTGCGTCACGGAGCGCCGCGCGGGACGCGAAGGTCTCGGTAGACGTACTCAGGAGGAACAGGGTGGCTAGCAGAGTCGCTGACAGGATGGAGACCAAGAGCACGACGGACAGGAGCGCCCACTGGATGCGAGAACGCCGCAACGTTAGTCGTAGTCGCCACGGTCTCACCTGCTACTACACCCCACCCCGTTGTTGGTCCCGCGGGTTTCGCGGACTCGTCCTATCCTGCTGGCCGCTGCGCACCAGGATTGCCGTAAGGGAGGTCCGTTATGGGATCGTTACCTTTGCCCGGCGAGCCATGCGTCGGCGGCCTCGAGTTCGGCGGTGAACGCGCGCACCACGGCATCGGCCACCACCTTTTCGATCATCTGACCGAACAGCGGCACGGGAGCGGTGGCCCGTCCGGTGGCGAAGAACGCAGTGCCCTCACCGTCAGGCTTGAGCTCCAGCGCACCTGTGACGCGGCCGGGAGTGCCAGAGATATCAAGCGCGAAGGTACCCACCCGCTCTGCCTGGCCGGGGGCTTCCCACGCTTCGGTGTACTTGACGTCGAGGTGGGTGCCCACAAGAGAGCGAAACTCGGCGGGGATGGTCGAGGCGGGGACCACGCGGCGGATGGAGATCGTGACCTCGCCGGAGGCATCACCATCGACTAGGGCATCGGCTTGATCGGCACCCGACGCCTGAGCGCGACGGCGCGCGAACTCTTCGTTTGTCAGCATCGCCATGACCTCGTCGAGTGGCGCTGCGAAATGGTGCTGGTGCGTGATGTTCATCGTTGTCCCTTTTTGGTCCCTTGCCCCAGGTTACCCCGCTATGCCCTGGGGCTTAGGCTATAGCGGTGGCGACGTTGCGAGAGACCGTAGAACGGTTCGGTTCCCTCACCGATGCGGAGGCGGATTGGCTCGCGCTCCTCACCGCAGACTGGCAGATTGTTGCGGATTTGTCTTTTGCTGACTTGGTGATGTGGAGAGCGGTCGATAACGGATTTGTGGCGGTGGCGCACTGCCGCCCGTCGACGGGGCCCACGGTGCATCAGGACGACATGGTTGGCGTGATGGCCGCCGCCGGTCGGGTTGCCCATTTGCAGCGCGCGCTCGACGAAGGCGTCATTGTGGCGTCCCGTGAACCTCGCTGGGACGAGACCTATGCGGTGCGCGAGGACGCCCTCCCCGTGGTGATGAACGGCAAAGCGATCGCAGTGCTCACACGCGAAGTATCGCAAGCGGTGTCGCGGTCATCGAGCCGGCTCGAACTCAACTACAAGGGCGCTGCCGACGACCTGCTGCGCATGGTGACCCGCGGGGAGTTCCCCATGCAGACGTCGGTCACAGGCCCACGCCGGGGTGCGCCTCGGGTGGGCGACGGCGTACTGCGGCTCGACGCAGGCGGCCACGTGACGTATGCGAGTCCCAATGCGATGAGCTGCTTCCACCGCCTAGGCATTCATGGTCCGCTGATGAACAAGTCGCTCCCGCGCGTGACCCAGGAGTTGGTGACCGACCGCGGCCTCATCGACGAGACGCTTGCGATGGTCGTCATGGGCCGCGCCGCTTGGCGCACCGACCTCGAGGCCAACGGTGCGTGCCTGTCGCTGCGAGCGATCCCCGTCTTCGACGACGGCCAGCGCTCCGGTGCAGTGCTGCTGTGCCGCGATGTCAGCGAGTTACGCCGCCGCGAACGCGAGCTCATCACCAAAGACGCAACCATTCGCGAGATTCATCACCGGGTGAAGAACAACCTCCAGACAGTCGCGGCGTTGCTACGCCTGCAGAGCCGGCGCGTCGAAGCGCCGGAGGCGAAAGAAGCGCTCAAGGAGGCGATGAGGCGAGTGTCGACCATCGCGCTGGTCCACGAGACGCTCTCCGGCACGCTGGACGAGTTGGTCAACTTTGACGACCTCGCCGGACGGTCGATGCGGATGGCGGCCGACGTCGCGTCCCCAGGGGTGCAGGTCAAGATTGTGCGCGAAGGCGACTTTGGACTCATCCCGGCTCAGAACGCCTCGTCGCTCGCGCTGGTCGTGACCGAGTTGGTGACGAACGCCGTCGAGCACGGCTTCGTGGGCCGGGAGTACGGAATCATCACCGTGAGAGCAACCCGGACGGGCGACGATCTCCACATCCTGATTCAAGACGATGGCGTAGGTATCACGTCAAGGCCGTCGGGCCTTGGGTCGCAGATCGTGACCACGCTGGTCGAGAACGAGCTCGGCGGGTCGCTTGAGTGGCGCAAGATCCAAGGCGGATCTGAAGTAGAGATACGGGTGAAAGTGGGAGAGCGGCGCTAGCCGACCACAACGCACTCGACGCGCCCAACCCCGTGGGGTGAGCGCGTCGAGACAGAAGCGGAAGGATTACTTGGCGGCGCGGCGTGCGCGTGCGGCACGGCGCTTCAAGGAACGGCGCTCGTCTTCCGAGAGGCCACCCCAAACGCCGGAGTCCTGGTTGTGTTCCATTGCCCACTGCAGGCAGGTTTCACGGACCGAGCACGTGTTGCACACGGCCTTCGCCTTTTCGATCTGCACAAGGGCAGGTCCGGTATTGCCAACAGGGAAGAACAACTCGGGGTCGTCTACCTGCAGGCAAGCTGCGCGGTCGCGCCAGTCCATGGGTACTCCTCAGGGGTTAGAGGGACGGCAAGTCCTCAATGGTGGTGGGGATTCGCCGCATCGTCGCGGTTGCACTAGAACAAGGTTCTCATGGTTACGAACATGTGACAAGAGTGTGTCGATGTGTGTTCCATCACAATTGCGCTCTGTAGTTTAGAGAACGTGAACAACGCAGAGCCACCAGTTTCTTCCCTTGCGGGCGTGATCGCGGCACTATTGGTGAGCCTTGAGGCATCAGTGCTGGCAGTGGTGGGTGCCGGTTACGCGTTCTATGCCGTCGCGGGACGCGGCGAAGACGCCGCACCGGTGGCGGTGCTCGCGGTCTTTGCTTTGCTGCTGGCTGGCGGTGTTGGTGCCGCAGCAGTCGGATTGTGGCGCATGCGACGGTGGGCGCGGTCGCTCGCGTTGGTGTGGCAAGTGCTGCAGGTGGCGGTGGGGGCTGTCTACTGGGAACCTCACCGTGGCCTCGCGGTCACGTTGATCGCGTCCGCCGCCGTCGTTATCGTGATCCTTGCGCGGGCTTCCGTGCGCGCGGAGTCGGTGCCGGACTGAAGCTACCACCAGGGTGATGGCCGTGGAGCGTCGCTCCACCGTGCGGCGGTGAGGTCTGCGAGCGTGGGACCGCCTTGTGGCGGTGGCGTGCCGGTGGCCCGAACGGGTGGCGTAGGTGCGGCGAGGGGAAGCGCGATCTGAATGCGGGTGAGAGCGGAGCCGCTGGCGATGACGGCCCGCCCAGGGGTTGCCTTGGCGATTCGTGCCGCGTCCAGGGTTCCCACGAGATCCCGAGACTCGGCCTCGGTCCGCACGCGGAGTGCGATGGTAGTGCCGACCATGGCCCTCACCTGGGCGGTGACGGCGCCGGCTGGGCTCGTGGTGGCGAGGACAACGTGAACACCCAGCCCGCGGGAGTCGCGAGCGATCTGGGCGAGGCGTGGCAAGAACTCTCTGCAGTGCGGCGTGATGCAGTGGAACTCGGTGACGACAATCACCAAGCGCCCAGGTGCCCCGCCATCACACTCCGATTCACGGAAGGAGTCTCGGTGCGAGGCGGCCGGGGCTGTCCGCCTTAACGCGATGTCTCGGTCCACTGCCTCGAGGGCGTCGAGCGCGAGAGGCCCATCCCGCCCTCTCACGGGACCGATCAGGTGTGGCAACCGGTCGAGCGTGGACGCAGCCTGGTCGCCAAAATCGAACACCGCGAGCGCCAGGTCTCGGGGAGAATGCTCGTACGCCACCGTGTGAACCAGCGTGTCAATCAGGGTCGACATTCCGGAACCTGGTGACCCCGCCACAAGCAGATGCGGACCGTGCGCGTCGAGGTTGATCGAGACGGGGCCGCGTGCGTCGGCACCTATCGCGACCCCGCGAATGCGGGAAGGAGTGCCTCCCGGTAGCTCGGTGTGATGCGCCAGGGAGTCGCTCGTTCGGTCGCCGGGATCTCTCTGAACGCCAGAGATGTCGCCCCAGGTGACGGAGGTCGGAAGTCCGCCGCGAGCGGTCGCCGCGGCGAGCCTGCGTGCGGCAGCGTCTGCGGTGGCCGCGCTGACGCACACCGGTGGTAGAGACCGCCGCGACTGACCGGACTCGATGCTGACGCCGGTGGGCCCGGCATGGGCGACTGTCGTGAAGGTGTCAGGCGGTGAGGAGCCGGCGGCCAACAGCACCACGGCGTCGGTGCCTGACGGCGCGCCAAGCCACCTCATCCACGGCTCACTCCATTCGCCTGGCCGGGGACGCCTGCCCCGGTCGAGCACGACGGCCCGCGCGAAGCCCTCGGCCCACCGCCTCTCGCCTCGGACAGCAATCGCGCCTCCTTCAAACGTGGCCCGGGTGCGCGGCGCGCCGCACAGCTCGGGAAGGGGGGCATCGGCCCATTGCGCACCTGTGCCGCCGTTCCTCGTCTCGCCTGGCCTGAACTGGAGAAGGCTCTGCCCTGCAGCGATGACGGTGCCTGGCCGCACGGCGCGGCTCCGCACCACCGGGCGAGCGCGTGCGCTGTCTCGCACCACAGTGCCGTTGGTTGAGCCCAGGTCTTCAACTCGCAGGCCGTCTGCCTCCCAGCAACGCAGGTGCGCTCGCGATAGCGCGGGATCCTCGAGCGTGAGGTCGCAGTCCGCGCCGCGGCCAACGCGCAGGCCTATCCCGCTGCGCAGGCTCGCACCCACGCGTAGTAGGTGCCCCGCGTCCGGCCCGGCGATCACGGCGAGGTGGGGCTCCGCGGGCGTGTGGGTGAGCGGCCCTGGCTTGGCCCCGAGTACCGCCCCCTCGAGCACTGGCGACGTGCCGGCAGGGTGGTCGGGATGAAGTTCGGTGGTTCCACACCACAGTGACCCCGGCCCCGCTCCGCACGTGGTGGTGACGTTCGCCGCGAAGGCCGCGATGGCCCCCACCGTGGTTCCGGGAGCCACCTCGAAGTCGCGGCCCAGCACCGTGATGCGCATCGCACCAGCGTGGCGCGCCCGAGAGGGTCGCGCCACGCCGCACGCTCAATCTGTGGAGAACCGCATCCGCGTTTGGTGCGTCACCCCAGTGCGCCTAGTCGGTCGCCTCCGCCTCGGCGAGGATCTCCTCGAGTTCTTCTGCGTTGTCGACCCGCGTCACCGCGAGACGCGCTGGCCTGGTCGAGTTGCCGCGGCTATCGGTGACCGCGTACTCGACGCGTGCGGTGCCGGTCTCGGAAGGGTCAGAGACGAACATGATCTGACCGTTCACCACACTGAAGGTTCCGCGTGAAGTGACCAGTTCAGTCTGGATGCCTGGCGTCTCCGGATCTAGGTCCAGTGTTGCGAGGTCCCACGTGGCGTCGCCATAGAGTTTGTCGTTGGCGAGCACATCAACCGTCACGGTGCCGTCGATGGTGCTGGCGGCAAAGTCGGTGACCGCGATAGGCGCGAAGATGTTCCAGTCCTTGCCCTCGTTGAGGTAGCGCGTCCAGTTGCCTACCAGGTCGCAAGCGGACCCGGGGCAACGTTGCGTGAACCCAAAGCCGTCGGCCGGCGCTGCGATCGACACGGCGGGTTGCATGAGCCAGAAGTGCGAACCGTCGCCGCCAGCGTCGTGGAACGCCTGTAACCAGCGATCAAAGACGGCGGTGCGCTCGCCCAGGTCAAGCCAGCCGTACTCGCCAATGAAATAGGGCTTGTTGGCGTCATTGGCGATCTGGCCGTGCTGTTCGAGCCACCACACGCCCCAGTCTTCCCAGTCATCCGTGGGGTCGGTGGGGTGCCAGTGGTTGGGGTAGAGGTGGATGCCGTTCATATCAATGTTGTCGAGTGCCAGCAGAGCCACCGGGTCCGCGCTTTCTTCACAGTTGGTCAGTGTGCTGGGGCCGCCGGGGTCGGTGCAGAGGAAGCCTTCGCCGCCAAAGCCGATCAGGTGGTGGGGGTCGATGGACCGCACATACGTCGACATTTCTTCGGCCCATTCCACAAAGATGTCGCTGTGGCACGCGTCGCTGGCCGGGAGAGCTCCGGCGCAGCGCAGTTCGTTGCCGAGTTCCCACGCCATGATCGCGGGGTCGTCTTTGTACTTCACTCCCGAGTAAGTGTTCTCGCGTTCAAGAACCGTCTGCACCCAGTTCTTGTACCACTGCTTGATCTGGGGGTCGGTGAAGAAGTCGTCGTGGTACTGGCCGCCAGCCCATTGCACATATTGGTCGGTGCCACCAAAGGTGGTCCAGTTGTTCACGAGCGGCAACACAAGCTTCACGCTGTGCTCGTTCGCGGAATGGATCATGTAGTCAAGCCGCTCGAGCCCATCGGATCCGGTGTTGTAGGCCGGAGCGCCGGCTTCGTGGTCCCAGTATTGGAAGTGAACGCCGGAGGGCGGGGTGGCGTCGGCCGGGTTGTCCGCACGGTTACCCATGTCGTTGAACGCCCACGCGCGTGCTACGACCAAGTTCGACTCTGCGAAGGTGCGCATGTACATGTCCACCGCCGCGTCGGACTCCAGCATGAGGGTGTAGGCGTTCGCCCCGGCGTAGTAGAACGGTTCGCCGTCGAGCATGAACTCTGCACCTTCGGCGTAGACGAAGCCTTCCGGCACGCTGGAGTTGGGGCCGCGCGCAATGCTGTATCCGATTGCGGTAGCGACGATCACAAGTGCGGCCACGATGAGGCCTGCACCCACGGCGCGCTGGCGCTTGGCTTGGGTGGTCTGAGACATGACTGTCCTCCGTTGGGGTGGCAACGGCAAGCCGGCCACGGTGTCGGTGTGCTGTCAGTGTACGCAAGACCCCTGGTGCAGGGGTAGCCCTGAGCGGGCTGTGGTCGAATCGTTACGATTCGGCCGATGCTGTGGTGGGGTAGAGCGGTTCAAGTTCGCCCGTGTCCGTCACGAGTCCCGCATACCACTCGTAACTGCGCTGAATGTAACTGCGGGGGATGCGCTGCAATGAGTAGTTCGCGTGCACTACCTCGGATTCGACCGAGGGCCTCTGGGGGAGCGTGGTCCACGTGATCGAGTGACGCTTGCGAGTGAGCACCACCGGCGCCTCGCCCCATACGTCAGCCATGCCCAGCAGGGTCTGGGGCGTGGGTTCCTCAAGCGCGAGCACCACAGGAACGTCGCACATGACGCGGATGGACCCAAAGTGTGAGGAGTCGCCCCACAGCACTACGGGCCTGCCGTCGATCACGGCGCACAGATCCGTCAATTGGTCTCGCGCCCCCGCCATCTCGCGCGACGTCACCGGCGTGGCCGTCCCAAGAGGGAAGCGGTCGTCGGGCACGATGCTCAACCATCCGGTGACAGGTGCCATGATCATGGCGGCGGCCACGACGCGCGCGGCTTCGGCCCGGTTCCACCGGCTTCGCAGCATTCCCAGCAGCCACCACGCCGCAACGGCCGCCGCCAAGGCGAAGCCGGGTAGCGTGGCGGGTTCGAAGCGGCGGATTGCCCAGAGCTGATCGGGGACGATCGCCGGCCGCCACAAGTAGAGCAAGGTGGGGGCAAGGATGGCACCCAGGAACACCGCCCAGCCCCGATCTCCGCGCAGCATGCGGTAAGTGATGAGCCCAAAGCCGATGATGCCCAGCACCACCAGAGGCCAGGTCAGGTAGTAGCTGAGCCACGTCACGGTGTGTTCGGCGTACGTGCGTTGGGGATCGATCGGCAGTCCTTGGAGGCGCTGAAAGCTCTCGACTACCTCGTTGGTGAACCGCTTGTGCGAGGTGTCGTCGCCCCGGCGCACGGTGGTCCACCACGGTCGGGACGCGAGCACCGCGAGCATCGCGATGACCGCTCCGGCTGCGAGAACCGCGCCGCGATGTCCCACGCTGTTGACCGTGGTTCGCATCCAATCCGCTGCGAGCCCACGGCGCCCGCGCACGTGCCACGTGAGGACCCAGGCCGTGAGCACCAGGGCACCCGCGCCGTAGACCGTAGCGAGCGACTGGAACTCGCTGAACAGCCGCACCATGTACTCCTCACTCCACCTCCACAGCGACGCGTACCCGGCGGCAAGCGTGAGCGCCTGCACGCCGGTGAAGGCCAGTGCGGCGCGAGTGCGCCACGCGGCGTCGTGGGCGCTGAGCGCGAGTGCGACCACCACGCCCGCCAGCGCACCTACCGCAAACGAGGCGCCATCGATGCGGATGAAGGTGGTCGCGCCGCTCGCGATCGCCGCAGCAATGAGTGGCCCCAGCCGGTGGTCGGTAACGCCGCGCCAACCCCACGCCACGCCGGCAAGCACCAACAGTGCTGTCAGGGGTTCCGAATACCCGGACCGGGACAGTCCAATGTGCGCCACGGTGAGACCGAGCACGAATGCCGGCACCAGGGCAGCGAGAGGGCCCAGGAACCGGTGGGCGAGCACATACATCGCGATGATCACGACCGCACCGATGACAACGTTCGCGGCGAGCACACCTGTGTCTCCTGCTACCCAACCGCCAATCGCGAGGGTCGCAGGTAGCATTTTGGCCCCTTGCGGCTGCACCATGTCACCACGCACGTTCCACGCCTGCGAAGCGTCGGCCAGCATGTTGGCTTGAAGCTGGGCGGCTTGGATAGCGCCCAGCGCGGGGATGTCTGTGTGGGGGTGGTCGACGAGCCACATGCCTGACAAGGTCAGGAACCCCGGGTCGCGGAGCACGATGAGGTACTCAGATGCCATGGCGACGTTGACGACCGCCCACAGCAGCACGCCCGCTAAGAGCAGCGCGGCACCCATGACGGTGGCTCGGTGCACGGCGGCTGGCGGGGCGAGAACGTGCCAACCAGCGGAGGTAATCAGGGCTGCGAGTGGCAGCACCGTCCACGGCTCGTGCAGGCCAAGGCTCACCATGACACCTGCCGCGACGGCGAGCGCTACTGTGATGAGGAGCACCCGTTCTGGGGCGGCAACAAGCGCTCGCGGCAACGCTCTACGGAGTGCGCTGGTGGGCCGCGTCAGGGTAGTGGTCACGGTGCCCTAGCCTAGCCGGGCGGAGCGGGACACGGTCGAGGGTGGGCGCGAGCGGGTACTAGTGCCAGGTGTTGCAATGTCTCAGGGCGCGAGTATCGTTGCCACATGACGAGAATAGTCTTGGTCGAAGATGACCCCACCATTTCAGAACCCTTGACCCGGGCTTTGAGTCGCGAGGGGTATGACGTGGAGTGGCACGGTAGCGGCGCTGGCGGAGTTGATGCCGCTGACACTGCCGATCTGGTGATCTTGGACCTGGGACTGCCTGATATCGATGGCGTGGATGTTGCCCGCCGAATCCGTGACAAGGGGCTGCAAGTACCCATTCTGATGCTCACGGCTCGCGCCGACGAGGTCGACCTGGTGGTGGGGCTCGATGCCGGCGCCGATGATTACGTCACTAAGCCTTTCCGTCTCGCGGAGCTTCTTGCCCGTGTCCGGGCGTTGCTCCGGAGGCGCTCCAGCGATGAGGGCGCTGCCGATGTCTCGGTGGGTGGCGTGCGCGTGGACGTTGCGGCTCACCGCGCATTCCTCGATGACAAAGAAATCCAACTCAGCGGCAAAGAGTTCGACCTCTTGCACGTGCTCGTTGCCAACGCTGGCTCCGTGGTGTCACGTGACACGCTCATGCATGAAGTGTGGGCTGCTGACCCCGGCGCGCCCTCGAAGACTCTCGACATGCACGTGTCATGGTTGCGCCGCAAGTTGGGCGACGACGCCACCAACCCGCGCTTCATCACGACAGTTCGCGGTATGGGCTTCCGCTTCGAGAACGACAACTAGGGGTCTTCGTGCGCCGTCGCGTGCTGCAGGCCACGATCTCGGCGCTTGCCGTCGCGGTGGTGCTCCTGGGTATTCCACTAGCCGTGCTCGCGGCGCAACTGGTTCGCAGCGACGCTGAACGCGACCTTGACTTGCGCACTGCCACGGCGGCCCGCACGCTTGACGTCCGGTATCTAGCGGGCGAGGACATCACCAACGAGACCTTGGGTGCCTACCTGAGCGGTCGCCCTGGCTCGCCCACCTATATCTCGGTCACGTTCCCTGACCAGACCAAGTTCGAAGCGGGAGTGGAGCCTTCTCCCGCCATCAGCGACTCCCATGTGACCGACTCTGGCTTGATTGTGCTCATGTACATCGCGTGGTGGGACGTGTTTTGGGAAGCGGCGCGCGCCGTGGGCATCGTGTTCTCGGTGGGAGTGTTCGCGGTGATCGCGGGGATGCTCATGGCCACGTGGCAGGCCAACCGGCTGTCAGCACCGTTGGTGTACCTGGCTGCGAGCGCCGAACTCCTCGGCGCGGGTCAGGTCCGCCCGTCGCTCAAGAAGAGCGGCGTGGAAGAGATCGACTTGGTGGCGGAAGAGCTCGCGAGGTCTGCTGACCGCATGGGTGCCCGGCTCGCGGCAGAGCGCCAGTTCGCGGCCGATGCCTCGCACCAGTTACGTACTCCGCTTACTGCGCTCTCGATGCGCTTGGAAGAGATCGCCTCGACGTCCACGCAGGGCGAGGTGCGGTCCGAGGCCGAAGCGTCGCTTGAGCAGGTCGAGCGGCTGGTGGGCGTGGTCGATGACCTGCTGGGCCGCTCCCGCCGCGCGCTGGGCGCCGGTACGGAGCTGGTGATGTTGGACGAGGTGTTCGATCAGCAGCGCGAGGAGTGGGCAGCAACCTTCGTGAAGGCGGGTCGCAGACTGGTCATCAATGACACTGATGCCACCGTGTTCGCGACGCCCGGAGGCCTCGCGCAGGTGCTCGCCACGCTTATCGAGAACTCGCTCAAGCATGGCGACGGCACCACGGTGGTATCCGCCCGGGAATCGGGGGCCAATCACGCCATTGTGATTGAGGTGCGTGATGACGGTGCCGGAGTGCCGGAGGAGCTGGCACCGCGGATCTTTGAACGTGAAGTCACGGGCGGCAAGGGCACCGGCTTGGGTCTCGCGCTCGCGCGGGACCTCGTGACCGCAGACGGCGGCCGCCTCGAACTGTCGCAGCGGGTGCCCGCAGCTTTTGCGATCTTCTTGCAGGGGGTGCCCCGCATGGTGGACCTTACGTCGGTGGTTCCTCACGGACGGGCTCAGAAGCGGTCACGCCGGTAAACACGAACATGCGGTATCCGGCGTAACGCGCAATGGTCCCTAGCGGCAGCCCAACGGCGTAGGCGGCGATGTTGTCTGCGAGCGGGCTTGTGAAGCCCAACACGTAGTGGGAGATCGCCAGCACCCCTGCTTGGATGACCAGCGCAATCCCGTTGACTGCCCCAAAGATGAGGAACTCGCGTACCGGGTGCAGGGAGCGCCTGTCGCTGAACGTCCACAGTCGATGTGACACCCAGGCAAACACGATGGCAACGCCAGTGGCGATGACCTTCGCTGTGATCACCTTGCTTTCCGCAGCGAGGGGCCCCAGCAGCAACAAGTTGAACGTTCCGGCGTCCACAAACACGCCAGCCACGCCCACGGTGCCGAACTTGCCGAGTTCTTGCGCGCGGTCTCGAAACCATTGGATGATGCTCACGGCTTCAGAGCCTACCGCCGGTAGGTTGTACCCATGACGTCTCCGATTGTTGCCGTGGTGGGTGGCGGCCAGCTGGCCCGCATGATGGCGCCGGCGGCCACCGCGCTGGGGATCACCTTGCGCGTCCTGGTCGAGTCGCCCACGGCATCCGCTGCGCTCGCGGCTCACCAGACGGTGGTGGGGCTTCCGGGTAACGCCGATGCTATTGCGGCCTTGCTTGCCGAGCCTCGCCCCGCTGTCGTGACCTGGGAGCACGAGCACATCCCGCGTGACGTCTTTGACGCGTGCGAGGCTGCTGGAGTGCCAACCAGGCCTGGCATCGGCGCGTTGGTGTATGCCCAAGACAAGATCGAGATGCGCACACGGATGGACACCTTGGGGTTACCCAACCCGTCATGGCGGATCGTCACGAGCGTGGAGGATGTGCGTCACTTCCTGTCCTCTCATGACGGTGTGGGCGTCTTGAAGACGGCCCGCGGCGGCTACGACGGCAAGGGTGTGCGCGTGATCTCCGATGCCGCCCAGGCTGCGCAGTGGCTGGACGCCGCCGCCAATGGCGGCCCGCGGGTGCTGATTGAGGAGAAGGTGCCGTTCTCCCGAGAGCTGGCTATTCAGGTGGCGCGAAGGCCCGCTGGGGAGGTGGTGCCGTGGCGGCTGGTGGAGTCGCTCCAGGTTGATGGCGTGTGTGCGGTAGTGACCGCTCCCGCACCGCGGGCCTCAGCGCTACTCGAGCGCGAGGCGTGGACCATCGCTGCGACCATTGCGGCCAAGCTCGACGTGGTGGGAGTGCTCGCGGTCGAGCTGTTCCAAGTAGGCGAGCGCCTGGTCGTCAACGAGCTTGCGATGCGGCCGCATAATTCGGGCCACTGGACCATTGACGGGTGCGTCACAAGCCAGTTTGAGCAGCACTTACGTGCGGTGCTCGACCTGCCCTTGGGTGCGACCACTGCGCTGTCGCCATGGACGGTCATGGCCAACGTCTTGGGGGGCGAACGTGAGCAGCTTGAGAGCGCGCTTGCTGACGTCACTGACCCGGATGCCAAGGTTCACCTCTACGGTAAAGAGGTACGCCCCGGCCGCAAGGTGGGACACGTCACCGTGATGGGAGCGGACCTCGAGGATGTTCAGGCACGCGCGCACGCCGCTGCCGCTATCGTGAGAGGCGGAGGTGCGGCATGAGTGGATCACCCGTAGTAGGCATCGTGATGGGATCAGACTCCGATTGGCCCGTCATGGAGGCTGCCGCGACTGCGCTCGATGAGTTTGGTGTGGCCTACGAGAAGGACGTGGTCTCGGCACACCGAATGCCCGATGCCATGATCACTTACGGTCGGGATGCCGCGACCCGTGGGTTGCGGGTGATCATCGCTGGCGCTGGCGGCGCAGCACACCTGCCCGGCATGCTCGCTGCTGTCACGCCGCTGCCTGTGATTGGCGTTCCGGTGCCGCTCAAGCACCTTGACGGCATGGACTCGCTGTTGAGCATCGTCCAGATGCCAGCAGGAGTGCCCGTCGCCACCGTGTCGATAGCGGGTGCGCGCAATGCCGGGCTGCTTGCCGTGCGGATCTTGGGCGCTTCCAACGGCGACGATGCCACCGCGTTGCGCTCGGCGATGGCGGACTTCCAGGATGGGCTTCGCGAGGCGGCCCGCGCGAAGGGCGAAGCGCTACGCAACTCGTAACTCTGGATTCGCGCTAGGTGCAGGCGCTGAAGATGTCTTCCTGGACCTCATCGGACCTGTCCACGGGTGCGCTGGGCTCGGGCTCCGGTTCCGGGAGCGGGTCGCCCGGCCTGGTCTTGACCGGCTTGGGCGCCTGGGTGGGCGACGGCGACGGTGCCGGATCCGGTGCGGACGGCGGCACGTAGTCGGGGTCAAGTGGAAGGTCTCTCACCAGCTTGTCGAACATCGTCTGCGCCGCTGGCGTGGGGAGGATATCCCCGGTGCCGTCGGCTGCGGACTTCCAAGGGACGGTGGCGAAGTAGATGTTGTTCGTATCGAGGTTTCGCAAGCTGAATGCGAGACCGCCCAGGTAGCCTACATCGCCCAGTTGCTCGTCGAGTGTAAGGGAGTTCGCGACCTCGCGCATGAAGCCCGTGAGGGCGCCGGTGTCGGTGAGCAAGTTCATGGCGATGGTCTTGCGCATCATTGCTTCGAGCAGGACCTGTTGGCGCTTGATGCGATGCAGGTCGGACCCGTCGCCCAGACCAGATCCGGTGCGGGCGCGCGCCCAGGCGAGTGCGGTGATCCCGTCGAGCACCTGAGGTCCAGCTTTGAGGTCCAACTTTGCTTTGCGCGAGTAGACGTCCTGGGGGATGCACATGGGCACGCCGCCAATCGCGTCAACCATGTGGCGGAATCCCGCAAAGTCCATCACCAAGAAATGATCAAACTCGATTCCGGTGAACTGCGTGGCGGTGTTGACGGCGCAAGCCGCGGCCTCGGCAATGTCGCCGTACCGGCCGCCGTTAGCGAACGCCACGTTGAACTTCGTGGTCCAGCCGCGAATGCGTTCGCCCTCGAACGTGTAGCAGTCGGGGATCTTGACGCGCATGTCGCGTGGGATCGCGAGCAACTCAACGCGGTTGCGGTCGGCAGAGATGTGCATGATCATCGTGGCATCGGCGCGCATTCCGCCCAGGTTCGCCAGGCCGCCCAGACTTGCGTTTTCGCCGTCGCGAGCGTCGGAACCCATGATCAAGATGTTGACATCCATGCCTGCAAGCGGGTCATCGGGGTCCGCCGGTGGCGGAGGTGGCGGGGGAGCGACCAAGGATGAGATGTCGCGCACGGTGAACGCGCCTTCAATCTGTTGCACGGTGGTCTGAAGGTAGACCAAGCTGAAGCCCGTCGTTGCCGCCATCGCGACCACAAAGGTGTGGAGAAGCGTGTGACGCAGCCTCTTGGAACTGTGGCGCGGCCGGAACACCACGGCAGCGGTGGAGGCGCGGTGCTTGGGGGTCATGGCAGTGCTTCCTAGACGGTGCATTCGGCGAGGATCTGCTCCACGCTCTTGCGGTCGGGTTCGGCGTTGTCGGATGGAGGTGCGGTGGGCTGCGTCGCTCCGGAGAGCGACTCGTCACGAGCATTATCCCATCCGTCGTCCGCACCCAGCACGCTCAACGGACGGTCGTTGATGAGATCGTCCCACAGCTGCGCTGCTTCAGGACGGATCAGCACGTTGTAGGACGGGCGTTCGTACTCCCACGGCATCGTGGTGAGCGTGATGTTGTCGGTGTCGAGGTTGCGCAACGAGAATGCCAGCCCCAGCATGTAGTCGGTGCTGCCTATGGTGGGGTCCATGGTGAGAGATTCGGCACCGGCGCGGATGAGCTGAGTCAGTTGGCCCACATCCGTAAGGAGGTTCTTGGCCATCGCGGTGCGGGCCAGTTGGTAGAGGAGCTCTTGCTGGCGGTCGATGCGCTGGAGGTCTGACCCCGTCACGTTGCCAGTTTCGGCGGTGCGTAGCCGTGCGAAAGCTAGCGCGGTGTAGCCATCGAGAATCTGGGCGCCTGGCTGGAGGTCGAGTTTGGCCTTCTTGGACACGATGCGCTCGGGGATGCACATGGGCACACCGCCCACGGCGTCGATCATGTGGATGAAGCCCGTGAAGTCCACCACCACGTAGTGGTCAATGGGCACGCCCCACAGTTGCTGGATGGTGTGCTGCACGCACGCGGCGGCCTCGGAGGGGTCCCCGCGTTCGCCGCCGTTGGCAAACGCAATGTTGAACTTGCCGGTCCAGCCTTTCTTTGTGTCGCCGTCGTGGAACGTGCAGGTGGGAACAGTGACGATCGTGTCCCGAGGAATCGACACCAAGTCAACCCGGCTGCGGTCGGCAGAGATGTGCATGATGATCGTGGTGTCGTTGCGCATGCTGGTCGAGCCACCTAAGTCACCGCCGATCCTCGCATTGCCGCCGGTACGCACATCTGAACCCAAGAGCAGGATGTTAAGCGCACGGCCCGCGGCGCCGTCGGTGGGCGGGGGAGTCTCCACCTGGACGGGGAGCTTCTCGACCAGCGAGGAGTTGTCCTTGACGGTAATGGCGCCTTCGAACTGGTTGGAAAGCGTTTGGTAGTACACCAGCGCAAAGCCGGAGACCGCAGCCAGCGTGAGAGCCGCACCCCGGATGAACACATGTCCAATGTGCCGGCTGCTGTGTTGCATGCGCGCAGGAGCGGCCACGCGCGCGCGCGGGGAAGTGTCCGGGTGGCTGCTCATGGTCGTCCATTCTACGGTGGCCACATTCTGAACGTCTCCCACGGCACTTTCGTTGCGCTGGTGGGATACGCTCTTCCCGTGACTGGCCTCAAACCCGTGGACGTGAACGCACCAGTCAGCGTAGTGATGACAGTCCGCAATGAGCAGGCTCACCTCGCGCAAGCGGTGGCGTCGGTGCTTGATAACGGCTTTGATCCGGGCGTCACTGTGGTCATTGCGGTGGGGCCGTCCGATGACGACACTGAGCGGATTGCCGCGGACCTGGCACGCGATCCCCGTGTGGTGGTGGTCGACAACCCGCACGGCGGAACCCCGCAGGGGTTGAACGCCGCGCTCAAACTCACCACCACTGATGTCATTGTCCGCATGGACGGACACGGCGAACTTCCGCACGGGTACATCGCCCGCGCAGTTGCGGCACTCGCGCAGACCGGCGCAGCGAACGTGGGCGGACGTATGGTGCCCGATGCCGACCAGCCCTTTGCGCGTGCCGTCGCCGTGGCGATGAAATCCAAGTGGGGTTTGGGCGGTGGCGGCCATCGCGTGGGAGGGAAGGCGGGCCCGGCCGATTCCGTGTTCCTTGGAACCTTCCGTCGCGACGCGATCGAAGAGATGGACGGTTTTGACGAGCACTTTGCACGCGCCCAGGACTGGGAGCTCAACTTCAGGTTGCGCCAGGCTGGATACACCGTGTGGTTTGACCCCGAACTCGCCGTGGCATACCGGCCGCGTGGAGACGCACGGCACCTAGCGCGCCAGTTCTACCGGACTGGGCAGTGGCGTCGCGAGGTGATGCGTGTGCACGGAGTGAAGGTCTCAGTGAAATATCTCGCACCCCCCGTTGCTGTGCTTGCGTTGGTGGTGGGAACGCTGCTGGCGCTCGCGGGATTTGCCCTGAATGTCCCGCTCTTGTGGTGGGGTTTGGCGGTGCCGGGTGCGTACCTAGCAGGCGTCTTGGCGGTCTCGGCACGACTCGCTCGACGCGCCGGATGGCCAGCGGCGTGGTGGTTGCCTGGCGTGCTAATGGTGATGCACATGGCGTGGGGTACCGGTTTTCTGCGCGGAGTGCGCTAGTTTCGACTTGACTCGCGGGGATTACAACGGTGTAATTCACCTATGCAGGTGTTCCTGCTGTGGCGATCGGGAGGACGGCCTCATGTGGAATGTTTATGACGGCTCGATGCCAACGGATGCGGGTAGGCCCGCAACGGGCCTCGCGTCTGTGGTGGACATCTTCGGCGGCACCGACGACGACGGCCCGCTGTCGTGGCAAGAGCGTGCGCTGTGCGCACAGACAGACCCTGAAGCATTCTTCCCAGAAAAGGGTGGCTCTACTCGTGAGGCTAAGAAGGTCTGCGCATCATGCGACGTCCGTTCGCAGTGCCTCGACTACGCACTGGCTCACGACGAACGCTTTGGTATTTGGGGTGGCCTGTCCGAACGCGAGCGGCGCAAGCTCAAGCGTCGCGCCGTCTAGCAGGCTGAGCCCCGTGGGCGTGCCGTGAGTGCCGCCCGCCTCCTCGTGCGCGCCGTGCTGGTGACCGACGGTCGCACGCGCCACCTGCCAGCCACCTTTCATGCCCTCGAGGCGCAAGAGGTCGCTCCCGATATCCTCCATATCGTCACCATCGGCGACATTGACCTTCCCGAGATCCCTGCACGGCTGCGTGCCACGGTGAGCCGTAGCGACGCCACCACCTACTCGGCTGCCGTTGACGAAGTCCTAGCCGAGCATCGGCCGCTTCCACACGAGTATCTTTGGCTGTTGCACGACGACACCGCGCCGCTGCCCAACACGCTGGGCACGCTGTCAGCGACGGCACGCAAGCGCGCTCGTGCCGGGGTGATTGGCGCCGCTCACGTGCGGTGGGATGACCCCAACCGGCTGGTCAACTTGGGCACCACCGTCTCGCGAGTGGGTGCCCGGCGCATCACGTTGGTAGAAGAGGACGACGTCAACCAAGGGCAGTACCACGAGCGCGATGACGTGCTCGCTGTGAGCATAGGTGCCGCGCTAGTGCGCCGGGACGTCTGGGAGCACCTGGGCGGGCTAGACCCGGCTTACGAGGGCTTTGGCGACAGTACCGACTTCTGCCGCCGCGCCTGGCGCGCTGGCCATGACGTGGTCATTGTGCCCGCAGCGCGCGTACGCCACGCGCAAGATGGGCTGTACGGACGCAGGGAAAGCTCCGCGCGCGGGCGTCGCTCCACGTACATCGCGAGGCGCACCTCCGAGTGGTACCACGCGCTGGCATGGTCGCCACCATGGGCGATGGCGTTGCTGATTCTCTGGGCGTGTGTGTCAGCCCCGCTGAGGGTGCTGGGCCGGATCGCGCAGAACGAACCGCGGTTGGCGCTGGACGACATCGCGGTGCCGTGGCAGGTCATGAGGCGCTCGCGTCACGTGAAGGAGTCCCGAGCGTCGATAGCACGGACGTCAACGGTGAAGCCGCAAGTGGTGCGACCGCTCCTGGCGAGCATGCGCACCATCGTTGACCACGTGCGGGCGCGCGAGCTGGGCGCCTACGAGCAGCGCCGCGCCTACCGGATGCCCACGGATGTGGTGCGTGCCGAACTAGCGGCGGTGGCCGGGCAGCGCAGGCGTGCCTTCGCCTTGGTTGCGTTCATGGCGACCGCGGCGAGTGTGGTGGTGTTTGGTCGCCTGATCCCCGGACTGGTGTCGGGACTGATGCCCACGAGTCCGGCACTGGGTGCCACGCAACTGTCCACCAGCGAACTGTGGACGCGGGCGTGGACGGGGTGGTCCGAGGCGGGTTTTGGTGTGCCAGCACTTGACGGGACGTTCGCGGCCCTCATGCTTCCGTTGAGCATGCTGCCTGGAGGTTTGCCCGTGGGCATCGGGCTACTCCTGGCGCTCAGTGTCGTCTGGGCCACGCTTGCGGCGTGGGCCGCAGCCGGTGCAGCCACGCGATCGGTGTGGGCTCGTGGGGCGATCGCGCTGACGTACGGGCTGTGGCCGCTGTTCTTGGAGTCGGTCACCCAGGGCCGCGTAGGCGCTGTCATCGCGCACATCGTGCTGCCGCTGTTCTTCTTGGGTGTGGCGCGCGCCGTGGGGTGGCAGCGTGGCGAGATCATAGGCGACGGCGAGGAACACCCCGCGCGGCGCGTAGGCTCCCCGAGCGCTGGGCTCGGCGCGGCGATCGCTCTCGCGACGGTCAGTGTGGCGGCCCCTGTGTTGCTGGCTCCGTTGGTACTCGTATCCCTGGTAGCCGGAGTGTTCGCGGGCAAGCACCGCTGGCGCGCGTGGACCACAGCGTTGCCCGCGCTGGTCCTCGCGGGACCGGCACTGATGGCATGGCTGGGAGCCGGGCCCGGCACCGCTGGCTCGTGGTGGATCCTTGCGCGCGAGAACGGCCCTGCGCTGTCCGTGGGTGAGTTTGATGAGTGGAGACTCGCGCTCGGTACGGCAAGCGCGCAACCACTGGCGGGCGGCTCATGGGCGGCATTCGCCACCGTGGGCGTAGGTGTGGTGGTGCTCGTCTTGGCCGCTGTCAGTCTGGCCTCGCGCCGGGGAGCGTGGGCAATCGCCTCGGGATGGGTGATCGCGGCTATCGGTTGGGCCACCGCCGTGGTATCCGGATCGATGGTGGTGGTGTGGGCGGACTCTGCAGGTGCTCCCAGCGCTCATGGCTGGCCAGGCGCAGGATCATCGTTGATGGCTGTCGGGCTGTTGGGCGCGGTCGCGGTGGCCACCCACCGGACAGGCGTGACTCCATCGGGGCAGCCGCTCACGGGCATGCAGGTGTTTCGCGCCCGCGCCGTGCTTGTCGCCGGTGCGAGTGTCACGGCGCTGGCGCTCACGGGACACGTCGCGGCCGTCGCGTGGCCCACGTCCCACGTGGCCGCCAACCGCGTGACCATGGTGAGTCCGCATGTGTTGCCGCTGGTGGCGAGCCTCGAGCAAGAGGTGCGTTCCAGTCAACGCGTGTTGGTGCTGAGCCACGATGATGGCGGCACGGTCTGGTTCAGCGTCCTGGCACGGGACGGATCTGAAGGCGTCTCCGGGCGCGCGCACGTGGACTCGCGCGGTGTGCCGCTTGCCCACTCGGGTGAGGCCTCGGCGGCCTCACGCACCTTCCAGCTAGTGGACACCGTCGCGGAGCTGGCGACCTCGGGCACCGAGGTCAGCGAGTTCCTTGCGGCGTGGGGCATCGGTGTGATCGTGGTGCCCGTTGACTCGCCGGCGATCCAGAGTGCGCTCCAGCAAATCCCGGAGCTCACGCTCATGGGCGCGAGCGACCTGGGAATCAGTTGGCGGGTCTCGCGGCCGGGCCAGGACGTGCCCGTGAGCCGCGCCTGGTTTGTTTCCTCTGATGGCGCGGCCACGGTGCTGCCCATGGTTGGCGCAAGCATTGACCAGCAGGTCACGTCGAGCCAACCGGGCGCGGTGGTGGTCGCGGAGACGGCCGACGACCGCTGGGTGGCTACCCTCGATGGTGAGCCGCTCCAGCGCGTCAACGACGTCCTTGGGCGCAACGTGTTTGCCCTGCCTGCCGGTAGCGGTCACCTTGACGTCGCGTATCGTGACCCCGAGTACCGACTGTGGTGGTGGTTGGGTGTTGTGGCGGTGGCGTGGTCGTTGCTTGGTGCAATTCCGGTGCAAAGCCAGCGCCACCGCGAGGAGGACGCATGATTGCCCGGATGATTGCCTTCGCCATCGCAGCAGGAGCCGTGGTGGGCGCGGTGGTGTTCGCTGGGATCGTGGGGCCCGTACAGGCGCCTGCGGTCGCCGTTCACGAGGTTTCGATCATGCCCATGGAGCGGCCCATTGCGTGTCCTGGCCCGCTCACGGTGCCCGTCGGCGATGTTGACGCTGGCGATCCGGACCTGGATTCCACGCCTACCGAGCGGGAACGTCGCATCTGGCCCGATGGCGCGACCACGCCAGCTGATGGCGGCGATGGCGTGATTATTGATGCTCCCGTGGCGACCAGCGTGGAGCGGGTCGAGGACGGTGACATCGCGGGGCTCGCTGCGCTCACGTGCCAACGCGCCATGTCCGATCAGTGGCTGGTGGGCGGGTCCACGGCGCTCAGTTCAAGCGCTCGGTTGGTGCTCATCAACCCCAGCCTGTCCTCGATTGAAGTGACGGTGACTCTCTTTGGGGCCGCTGGCCAGGTGGAGCAGCGTCCTGTGGTGATCTTGGCCCCCATGTCCCAGCGAGAGGTGTTGCTGGAGGGTATCGAGGCGGAGATCTCTTCCCTGGTGGTGAGAGTGGAGTCCAGCGGTGCGGGCGTGGTGGCTGCACTCCAGGACTCGCGGCTCGATGGCTTTCAGCCTGCCGGGAGTGAGTGGGTGATGCCCGTGGCTACGCCAGCGGAGTCGCTGGTGGTGCCCGGAGTTGGCGTCGCTGCCGGCGAGGTGGAGGCGGACACCGAGGCCGACGCGGGCACGCAAACGCCCAGCGTCTCAGTGCTCCGACTGCTCTCGCCGGAGGGTGCCACGGTGTCGCTGACGCTCGTGACGGCTGAAGGCATTGTGCCCTGGGGTGGCACCACGGGGCTAGAGTTGGCGCCCGGTGTGGTCACTGACATCGAGGTGCCCTCCGGGGTGTTTGGCGCAGTCGAGGTGTCTGCAGATGGCGGGGTGCTCGCGGCCGCGATGTCGCGCATTGAACGCGACGCCGAAGGCGGAACGCGGGGCTCACTCGCCTACGACTTCAGCTGGGTGGGCGGCCAGGATCACCGTGATGGCGTGGCGCGCAGCACGGTCGCACCTGGCGGTTCCGTGGAGTTCGCGGTGTACTCGCCTACCACGGCGACGTTTGTGTTGACCGACGCCGCCGGCACTGTGGTGGTGGAGCGCGAGGTCGCCGCGCGCACCATTGAGGTGATTGAGGTTGACGTTCCGGCGGGGACAGTGGTGAGCGCGCAGGGGCGCTTTGCGTGGTCGATGCGGATTGCCAGGGAACCAGGGTTTGTGACCTCGCTGTCCCCGGTACTGACGGGCGTGTCCGAGCTCACCGTGAGCGTGGGGCTCGCGCCTTACGCACCGGTTCCGTAGTCGCCGTCAATCTCGTCTGGGCGCCGTCCTAACAGGTGGGCCACGTTCTCTGCGAGCACGTCGCGGATCATGCCGGCCAGCTCTTCGCCCTCGGCGCGCAGCTCCATGGGGCGGCGGTAGAGGACTATCCGGGCGGGCTGGCCCAGGTCTGCAGGGAATAGTCGTCCCAAGGCGACGCCCTGTTCCCACGGCGCCGGGTCGGAAGGCGGGACCGTCTCGATCCCAAACTCGACCCTGCCCCAGTCCTTGCCCCAGCGTCGGTCCAACCGATCCGCGGCCTCTTTGACCAGGTCCGCGAAGGTGTCCGCGCGCGTGAGGTAGGCGGGCACATTGTGGGGCAACAGGGGCCGTCGCAGCCCTCTGCCGTGCCTATCGCGGGTGCCCATAGGGAGAGGCTAGCGTGAGCCACGGCGCGGCACCCCATGCGACGCGGGTTGCAGGGGTAACGTGCATCTCATGATCGCCAGCAGGCAGTGTTCGCGCCAAATGTGTAGCCGCCCGGCGGCGGGCACGCTGACGTACGTGTACGCGGATTCCACCGTGGTGGTGGGGCAACTGTCCTCGCAAGCCGAGCCGCACTCTTATGATTTGTGCGCGCTGCACGCGGAGCGCTTCACTGCGCCGCGCGGCTGGGACGTGGTGCACATTCACCAAGAGTTTGTGGACGCGGGGCCGTCGCCTGATGATTTGGATGCGCTCGCGAACGCGGTGCGCGAGGCGGGGCGACCGCCGGCCGTGGCTGAGGTCGAGGTGCCGGTGCCGCTTGCTTCAGAGCCGCGGCGCGGGCATTTGCGCGTGGTGGGTAGCGACGCGTAGGGCGCGGGCGAGCGCGGATGAATCGTAGTACTAATCACCGAGCACGCACTATCCAAACTTTCTTCGAGGGTGCCGAGAGTGCGGGACTCCTGCTTCCGAACGGCTGGTTTGGAGGCCGTCCGATGGAGGGCCACCACGAGCTCACCTTGGTCGCGGATCGGCCTCACCACTTGATTATCGAACTCGATAGTCAGGTACTCCTCGTATTCTCGGGCGCTGCAAAAGTGTCCTTGGGGCGTTCAACACTGGCAATGGCGAACGGAACCGCGACCTTGACGGTCAGTGGCTATTCTCAGTTGGTGTTCGACCGGCTGGGCTACGGCGACATCGAGCCGCATGTCGAGGTGTTCCATGAGGGCGCGGTGCAACTCGTCGCTGCGACCTAGCGCCGGACACGTACCCGCCCGAGCAGTACCCTAAACCAGTGACTTCCTACCCCGACCTCTCCGGCCTCATCAAGTCCTACGACATCCGCGGGATCGTGGGCGAGAACCTCACCATCGACGTCGCACGCGCCATCGGCGCCGCTTTTGCCGACGCCGTGGTCATCCCGGACGGCGAGCCGTGCGTCGCGATTGGGCAAGACATGCGCGACACGAGCCCGAGCATCGCCGACGCTGTGGCTGCGGGCCTCGCCGACCGCGGCGTGGACACCCTCGCTATTGGGCTGTGTTCCACCGACGGGCTCTATCACGCGTCGGGCGCTCTCGAGATGCCCGGCGTGATGATCACCGCGAGCCACAATCCGGCCGCCTACAACGGCATGAAGATGTGCCGCAGGCACGCACGCGCCGTGGGGGAGACCACTGGCCTGGCGAAGGTCCGCGAGCTCACCGAACGCTACGTGGTGGACGGCATCCCCGCCGCTACGCAGCGCGGCACCGCGAGCAACCGCGACATGCTCCCCGAGTACGCCACCTTCCTCCGCAGCTTGGTCAACCTCAGCGGCGGCCGCCCCCTCCGCGTGGTCGTGGACGCCGCCAACGGCATGGGTGGCTACACCGTCCCTGCTGTGCTGGGCACCGCCGCCGCCCTGCCCGAACTCCCGCTCGAGATCATCCCCCTTTACTTCGAGCTGGACGGCACGTTCCCCAACCACGAGGCCAACCCCCTCGAGCCCGCCAACCTCGTAGACCTCCAGGCCGCCGTCCTCGAACACGGCGCAGACATCGGGCTAGCGTTCGACGGCGACGCCGACCGTGTGTTCGTCATTGACGAACGCGGCCACGCTGTGACCCCCTCCGCGATCACCACCCTGGTGGGCCTGCGCGAAACAGCGCGCGAGCGGGCGGCAGGCCGCGACGCGACCATCATTCACAACCTCATTACTTCGCGGGCCGTCACCGAGCAACTCCAGGCAGCCGGCGCCACGACGGTGCGCGCCAAGGTGGGCCACTCCAACATCAAGGCGGACATGGCCCAGCACACCGCGGTGTTCGGCGGCGAGCACAGCGCGCACTTCTACTTCCGGGACTTCTGGTTCGCTGACTCCGGCATGCTGGCCGCGATGCACGTGCTCGCCACACTCGGCGAACAGGACGGACCGCTTTCCGGCCTGCTCGCGGACCATGACCCCTACGTGGCGTCGGGCGAAATCAACACCAAGGTGGACAGCGTTGCCGATGCCCTGGCGCGAGTGCGCGCGGAGTTCGTGACCGGCGACGTCCAACACGACGACTTTGACGGGCTCACCGTGGCCCACTGGCACAGCGAGCCGCAATGGTGGTTCAACGTGCGCGCCTCCAACACCGAGCCGCTGCTGCGCCTCAACGTCGAGGCCGCCACGCAAGCCGTCATGGAGGAGCTCCGGGACGCCGTGCTCGCCGTCATCCGTTCGTTTGAAAGCAACGCCGACGGGTAGCGTGTCCTGAATGACCGACTACAAAGTTGCAGACCTCGCGCTCGCCGAATCCGGCCGCCACCAAATCCGGCTCGCCGAACAGGAAATGCCCGGCCTCATGGCCCTGCGCGAAGAGTTCGGCGCCTCGCAGCCCCTCGCCGGCGCGCGCATCGCCGGCTCGCTCCACATGACCACCCAGACCGCCGTGCTCATCGAGACGCTCACCGCGCTAGGCGCTGACGTCCGCTGGGCATCGTGCAACATCTTCTCCACGCAAGACGACGCCGCAGCGGCCGTGGTGGTAGGCAAAGGCACCTACAGCGCCCCCGACGGCGTGCCCGTCTTCGCCACCAAGGGTGAAACGATCGAGGAGTACTGGGACTACGCGGAGCAGATTCTGTTGTGGGACGGACACGACGGCCCCACCATCATTTTGGACGACGGCGGAGATGCCACCCTGCTGGTTCACGAGGGCGTCAAGGCCGAGAAGACCGGCTCGGTCCCCGCGGCGCTGGAGCCCGAGGACCGCGACTACAACGTCGAGCTCGAGGGCATGCGTGCCGTGATTCGCCGCTCACTGGCCACGGATCCCACGCGGTTCACGCGCATGGCGGCGGGGATCGTCGGCGTCTCTGAAGAGACCACCACGGGTGTGCACCGGCTTGACCAGATGTTTGCGCGCGGGGAGTTGCTGTTCCCGGCCATCAACGTCAACGACTCGGTGACAAAGTCCAAGTTCGACAACAAGTACGGCATCCGCCACTCGTTGCCTGACGGCATCAACCGCGCCACCGACGTGCTCATTGGCGGCAAGATCGCGTTCGTGGCTGGTTACGGGGACGTGGGCAAGGGCGCCGCGGAGGCGCTGCGCGGCCAGGGCGCGCGCGTGGTGATCAGCGAGGTGGACCCCATCTGCGCGCTGCAGGCGGCGATGGACGGCTACGAGGTGGCGCGCATCGAGGACTACGTGGACCGCGCTGACTTCTTCATCACCACCACCGGCAACAAGAACATCATCACCGTGGAGCACATGGCCGCCATGAAGGACAAGGCCATTGTGGGAAACGTGGGCCACTTCGACAACGAGATCGACATGGCCGGGCTGGGCCGCTCCGGCGCGAAGCACACGCCCATCAAGCCGCAAGTGGACGAGTGGGTGTTCCCTGACGGAAAGTCGATCATTGTGCTGAGCGAGGGCCGGCTGCTCAACCTGGGCAACGCGACGGGCCACCCCAGTTTTGTGATGAGCGCGAGCTTCACCAACCAGGTGATGGCGCAGATCGAACTGTGGACCAACCTCGAGGCGTATCCGCTGGGCGTGCACCGGCTGCCCAAGGTCCTGGACGAAAAGGTAGCGCGACTGCACCTGGACGCCCTGGGCGTGAGGCTCACAGAAATGACCCCGGATCAGGCCGACTACCTAGGCGTTCCGCAAGCGGGCCCGTTCAAGCCGGACCACTACCGGTACTAGCGGAACCGGCCTGACGGTCGCGACCGTCAGGGTGCGTCCGGAACGCCCAGCGGGAGCCGGTGGACCCGTGCCGCCTGTTGCTCATCTACGCGTGCGTTGGCGACCGCCAATGCGTACTCCCGGTCGCGCCTCACCGTGAGCACCGCCATCAGCATGGCCTCAGGATGGGTCCCTGGTGGCGGTTGGGGGGACACGAACGCGGACAGCTCGGAGGCGAGCATCCGTCCCATCTGATCGCGTGACGTCGGGTGTAGTTTGGGCGCGCGCGTCAGGAACTGCCGGATCTGCAGCGCGAGCCCGTCGGGGAGGCGTCGAATGTCAAGACTCTGGGCCCACGCGCCTAACTGCTGCGGCATGAACAGCGGCGAGTGCTGCGACTTGCTGGCGCGAACCTGGAGTGCATAGGTTCCGGCGAGCATGTCGCCCATGCGCTTGCCGCGTTGGTTCATCGCCGACGTCAACAGCGCAATACCCCCCGCAGTGGCCCACAACTCAAAGAAGCCAACCATGCCCCGCGTGACGGCTTGTCTGAACCCGATGGGGCCACCGTCGTCCCTCACGATGCGCAGGCCTAGGGCCCACTTTCCCACGCTACGGCCCTTGGTCAACGTCTCCAACGTGACAGGCACGCCAATGAAGGTGACGATCACGTGCGCAAACGCCAGCGCATTCCACGCGGTGTAGTCGAACACGTCAATGAGCGGTGCCACGATCAAGGTGAAGGTTGCGAACCAGAGAATACCTAGCGCCATGACATCGAGCAACGCACCGGCGGCACGCGCACCTAGCGTCGCCGAGGCGGTGTCAAGCACCACCGCCTCACCTATCAGAGTCTCGTCTGCACTAGTCACTATGGCCCCTTGTCTGAGGTGTCTTATGGCATCGTATCTGTCATGGACCTTGACGCGTTTGTCGCAGTGCGAGAAGTCAGATGGACGCGCCTCAAGCAACTTCAGAGCCGTTCGCGCCTGACAGGCGCGGAGTCAGATGAGTTTGCGCGGCTATACCAACTCACTGCCACGGACCTGTCCTCGATCCGATCAGCAGCCCCAGACCCCGCAGTGATTTCGCGACTGTCCGTGTTGCTCGCCAACTCGCGCGCATCCCTGGCGGGGGCCCGTGAGCCCGCATGGCGGGAAATTGCTGGGTTCTTCGCCTATACGCTGCCAGCTGCCTTCTTCCGGCTTCGCTGGTGGACCATGGGCGTGACCGCCTTCTTCCTGATCGTTGCCATAGGAACCGGGGTTCACGTGTCGAGCTCTCCCGAGTATCTCAACACGGTGGCTGCTTACGAGGTACGCGAAGAGATCGCCGAGGAATCCTTCGCGTCCTACTACTCGAAGAACCCCAGCACATCCTTCTTTGCGCGTGTATGGACCAACAACTCGTGGGTCGCCGCCCAATCCATTGCGGGCGGCTTCACTGGCGTCTTCACGGTGTACGTGCAGTACCTGAATGCCGTCCACGTGGGAACTATTGGCGCGATCATGGCCGAGTTTGGCTACCTCGACATCTTCTTCCAGTTGTTGCTGCCACATGGCATGCTCGAACTCACCGCCATCTGGGTAGCGGGCGCGGCGGGCCTCAAGGTGTTTTGGACGATGCTGGTGCCGGGTCCGCGCCCGCGCATCCGGGCGCTCGCGGAAGAGGGCCGGTCGATGGTGGGCGTCGCGCTGGGGCTGGTGATGGTGATGCTGCTGGCCGGCGTGATTGAAGGCTACGTGACAGGTTCCGCTATGCCCTGGGAAGTGAAGAACACCATTGGTGTGCTGGCGCTCGCCCTATTCTGGACGTACGTCTTGGTTCCCGGCAGGCGAGCCCACCATGCGGGCTACACCGGTGACGTCAGCGAGGACTATCGCGAAGACGTGGTGCCGGTCGCGGCCTAGAGCCGCCCGGCGGCCTTGAGAGCCAAGTAGGTGTCCGCCAACGCAGGGGCGAGGCTGTCCGGATCCGCTGAAACCACTTCGAGGCCGCGTTGGCGGAGTTGTTCCGCGACTGCACGGCGCTCGAGGTCAAAGCGCGCGGCGGCTGCCGCCCCATATACTTCGAGCGGCCCACCGCGTTCGGCCATCATCGCCATGATCTCTGGGTCATCCACGGACGCGATCACCACTTGGTGCTTACGGGCAACCGGGGCGATAGCACGGAGCAACCCAGCTTCCACGGCCGCCGGGTCGATGCTGGTGAGTAGCACTACCAAGGCGCGTTGACTGAGCGATTCCTGGATCACGCTGACCGCGCCGGACCAGTCCGCCTCCGCCAACCGCGGTTCGAGTGGTGCCAGGCGGTCGGCGAGCGCAGGCATGAGTGCCGATCCTGAGATGCCCGAGACACGGGCTCGGACGCTGCGATCAAACGCGATCGCGCTGATGCGGTCGCCGGCTTTGGACGCGAGCGCGGATAGCAACAACGTGGCCTCGATAGCGGCGTCGAGTCGCGGGGTATCCCCAACGCGCGCGGCGGAGGTTCGCGACGTGTCGATGACAATGAACACTTGCCGGTCTCGCTCGGGCCGCCAGGTCCTCACGACCACTTCGCTACGACGGGCGGTGGCGCGCCAGTCAATAGACCGGACATCGTCACCAATGACGTACTCGCGTAGCGAGTCGAACTCGGAGCCCGGGCCTCGAATCTGTACCGCGCTGCGGCCGTCGAGCTCGCGCAGTCGCGCCAGCCGCGACGGCAGGTGCCGGCGCGAAGAGAACTCGGGCAGCACCCGCAGGGATGCGGGGCACGGCAACGACAGCTGCCGCCCCGCGATGCGCAACGGCCCCAAGATGCGCACTGTCACCGGGCCTGCAAGGCGGTCACCGCGGCGCGTGGGCCGCAGTGCCGTGGTGAACCGGCGGCGTTCGCCCTCGGGGAGATCGAGGTCGTGGCGGTTGCGCGTTGCGCCCGCTGAGGGTTGCCATGCGTCCCGGATCACACCGCGGATGGTGCGCGTGCCCATGTTCAGGACGGTGACAGTCCCTGAGGTCGCCTCAGAGAGCCGGACCGACGGCGGAGTGTCACGGCGCACTGCGAGCGCACGCGGCGACGGCGCCGATGCCACGTCAAGCACGATCAAGAGCAGGGTGAGGCCCAGCCAGGCCCACGCGACCATACCCGATGAGGCGAGCGTCGCCACCACGATCCCGATACTCGAGAACGCGACGGCGCGCCAGGTGATGTACACGGCGCCTAGCGCGGGACTGGGACGGAGGCCAGCACGTTCTCAAGCACGCTCGCGGCCGTGACTCCTTCGAGTTCAGCCTCCGCTCGCAACTGGAGCCGGTGCTGGAGCGTGGGGACCGCGAGTGCTTTGACGTCGTCCGGCGTGACAAATGCGCGGCCAGACATCCAGGCCCACGCGCGGGTGGTGGCCAACAGTGCTGTTGCTCCGCGGGGTGAGACACCCAAGGACGTGGACGGTGCTGACCGGGTGGCGCGACACACGTCAACGATGTACCCGATGACCTCGGGACTGATCTCCACCCTTGCCACATGCTCGCGTGCGGCGGCCAGGTCCTCAGGTGACGCCACGGCGCTCACACCAGCGTGCGCAAGGTTGCGGGGATTGAAGCCCTCGGCGTGGCGCGTCAAGATCATGGCCTCGTCCTCCCTGGTGGGCAGCGGCAGGTCTAACTTGAGCAGGAACCGGTCCAGTTGGGCCTCGGGCAGCGGGTAGGTGCCCTCGTACTCCACGGGGTTCTGGGTGGCGATCACCAAGAAAGGATCGGGGAGAGGGCGGCTGACGCCGTCCACGGTTACCTGGCGATCCTCCATCGCTTCGAGCAACGCGGACTGCGTCTTGGGGGGTGTGCGGTTGATCTCGTCCCCCAGCAGCAGGTTGGTGAATACCGGGCCTTCGCGGAACGAGAATTCGGCGGTGCGAGCGTCATACACCAGCGATCCGGTGACGTCGCCCGGCATGAGGTCCGGCGTGAACTGAATGCGCTTGGTGTCGAGGCTGAGCGATGCGGACAGGGTGCGCACCAACAGCGTCTTCGCGACACCAGGAACGCCCTCGAGCAGCACATGGCCCTTGCACAGCAGCGCGATCATCAGCCCGGTGACGGCAGCGTCTTGCCCCACCACTGCCTTCGCTACTTCTGCGCGGATGCGTGTCAGCGTCTGCACCAATGGCGCAGCATCTGCGGGCGGGTTGGGAGTGGTGTCAGTCACGATTGGGCTACCTCACCTTCCAGGTTGTCGAGCATGGTGATCAAGTCAATCATCTGTTGGTCGTTCTGTGGCACGGCGCCGTAGACGGCGGCGTGCACTTGGGAACCATCGCGACCGGTGGCGCCCGCGATGGCGGCCACCACGGCATCGGCCGATGAGCTGCGAGGCAGTCCCAACCGCGCCGCCATGCGCGTGGCTGCTGAAGCGCGCAGGGCCGCGGTGGCGTGGCCCCGTGCGGACCCGCGCCGATACAACCGCGCCCGGCCTCGGGTGGCCTCCGAGGCGCGCACCACCACCGGCAGGGGTTCGTCCACAAGCCTGCCCATGCGCCTGCCCTGCCACAGGCCTGCGAGTAGCGCCGTCAACGTCGCGGCGATCACCATGGCCGTCAGCCAATCCGGTTGGATGGCCTCGTAGTAGCTCGCGCCGGGTTGGTCGGCGCTGAGCGTGGTCTCGTCAAACGGGCTCGCGATGTACCACACCAGGGTCTTGTGGGAACCCAGAAGGTTGAGCGCGAGAGCCGCGTTGCCGTCGGTGGCCAGGTGCTCGTTAGACAAGAACCACTTGTCCGCCAGGAGGTGCAGCGTGTGCTCACCGTCAGCGTCCTTGGGTTGGCGGAGGTAGGCAAAACTGAATCCGCCGTCTGATGAGAAGCACGTTTGCCACGTGCTCGCATACCCGCTTGGATAGACGATACGTCCACGAACCCCGGTGAGGCTTTCGGCACGGTTGGCGGCGGAAGAGGCGCATCCGGGCTCAGCGACACTGCTTGCAGATGCGACCGCTCGTGACAAGCCCTGATCGAGCACGTGGAGCTCATTGGCAGCAGGGCCAATCCAAACCACGTCGCCGTCGTGTGCATTGATGGAGTCGATCTGTTCATCGCTCAGGAAGACGTAGTCCGCGATCGCCAGAGTGCCCCCCGCGCTCAGCGCTAGGTACGCTTCGTGCAGAGTCGCGACCTCACGGACAGAGACTCCTTGGTTGCCGAGAATCTCACCCAGCGCACGTGCGCCTTCTGGTTGGTGGTTCGCAACCGACAGTGACCGGGTGGATGTGGGCGGCTCGGCCCCGGCCAGCACCGTCACCACCACCAGTGCGAGCATGCCGATAGAGATGTACCACCGCCACGCCATCCATCGCGAACTGGCCACCTTCGCGGCAGTAGATCCGTCGCCTAGCGTGTAGCCCGCGGGCGCGATGATGGTGCGGGTCATGCCGTGGACCGTTCGTGGAGGTTGGGCCGCGCGGCGATGACGGAGCGGTCGAGAGAGTTCATGGCGATATAGTCCGCCTCGGTGGCAGGCCGGTGCCCGTAGCAGATGGCATCAAAGGTGCGGCTCGCTCCCAGGAGATCGGAAGCGAGGCCCGGCAACGGTGAGCCGCCGTCGCGAGCCGCCTCGTATGCGGTGCGTCCAGCGCGTTCGTCGATGATCGCGCGCTCTTCCATGCCCGCAACAATCGCGCGGAAACTTTCAAGCACCGCGAGAGTCCAGTCCTGCCTCGTTCCGGCCTCCTTTGCGGCACGTCTGATCACGCTGGCAGACCTCGAGTCATCCTCCATCACCACAGAGCTACGACGCCTACGGTCCTCGAGGATGGGCTTGACAATCATGATGATGGCGATGATCGCCACAACGATCACCACGGCGAGCGCCAGGAGTCCTACCACAGGGATGCTCGCTCCGTCTGCGTTGGAGAAGAGGTCAGCGAGGAAGTCAGTAATCCACCGGCTGATGCGACCGGACCACGATTCACCTTGCGAGTAGATGGGATCCGAGAGTTCATCGATGGCCCACTCACGCGCGGTTTCGGCATCCGGCGTGACGGGAACAGCGATCCGCATACTGCCTTCCTACTGGCCCTGCGCAGCTCGCGCAAGCACCAGGTCGAAGCCTTCACGGCGCATACGTTGATCGGTGTAGATCACAGCGGTGACGCCAGCAAGGAAGACCGTGGAGATCAGCACGCCAATGAACGTGAGGACGCCCAGCAGGATGATGAAAGGCACCATGATCGATTCGGGGTCATTGGGCGCGAACAGGGGCAGCACAAAAGTCACGGGCGTGGAGATGACCTGCTGAATGATGCTCGTGATGATCGACGCCACCAGCAACACAGAGAAGATCATCCAGAACCGTCCCGCAGTGAGTCGCCATGACCGCATGATCGCGGCCACGGGTCCGATCTTCTCGAGCACCGCAGCCGGGATAGCGATCGCAAGCTTGATCGCCACCCACACCATGGCGGCGAATGCTCCCAGCGCGAGCAAGACTCCGAGCACGATGCCGAGCACGACGTTCGCCGCCGCCGCCAGGATGATGACAACCACCACCACGGCAAAGGCAATGATGAAGCCGGCGCTGAGCAACAACGTGATCACGATCACCGTGGGGAAGCGCCGGAGCGCCGCAGAGAATGCCTCGCCCACCGAGACAACCTGCCCAAGTGAGGACCGCGCGACCGAGATCGACGCAATAGCCGTCACAAGGGTCAGGACAAGCGAGGACGCAAAGGCGCCCACATAGAGCAGGACGATGTCACCCCACGGGAAGTCGTCGAATGTCTCAGCGTCGGTAGCGGGGTCAAAAGAGAACAGGGTGGCGTAGAAGCCAAAACTCATGGCAAAGAGCACCACCATGGCGACAAGCACCACCAGCGCATTGAGCCCCACCATCACTTTGGGATTGTGGCGGATTGCCTTGATGGACCCGTCAAGAAGCTCACCAAAGTTCAACGGACGCAATGGAATGATGCCCGGCTTGTAGTGGTTGAGGCGGTAGTTCGCCGGTGGCATGCTGCCCGCGGGCGGCCGGTATCCGGGTGGTGGCGGCGGCAGCGGCGCTCCGGTAGGCGCGAGACTAGGTAGCTCGGGAGGCTGTCCGCTGGGAGAGGCGAACGGCTGCGGCGAGCCGCCACCGGGCGCGGCCCACTGCGGCACCGCGTTGTCGCCCGTCGCGCTTGGCCAGGTGGGCTGCTGCCTGCTATCGCCGGTGTTTTCGCTCACGCTCAGTCCTTTCTGACTTGACCTATCTTGCCACGATGACCTTGGTGGAGAGCGACGCGCGCAGTGCGTTCGCCAATGCCCGGCATAATGGGCCTATGACGGCACGCATCTTGGTGGTCGACGACGACCCAGCGGTGGCAGAAATGACGGGCATTGTCTTGCGGGGCGATGGCTTTGACCCGGTGTTTTGCGACCATGGCGATAACGCACTCGCGGTGTTCCGCGAGACCAACCCTGACGTAATCCTGCTTGACCTCATGCTCCCCGGCAAGAGCGGTATCGACATCTGCCGCGAGATTCGAGCAGAGTCCGGCGTGCCCATCATCATGCTCACGGCCAAGTCCGACACCGTCGATGTGGTGCTGGGCCTTGAATCGGGTGCTGACGACTACATCCCGAAGCCCTTCAAGCCCCGTGAGTTGATCGCGCGGGTGCGTGCACGCCTGCGCCGCAACGAGAACGCGGTGCCTGCGGTGGTGCGCGTCGGCGATCTTGAAATCGACGTTACCGGGCACCGTGTCACTCGCAGTGGTGAGGTCATCCCCCTTACGCCCTTGGAGTTCGACGTCCTGGTGACGCTCGCGCGCGCACCCGGCCAGGTGTTCACTCGCGAGGTGCTCCTCGAAGACGTGTGGGGATACCGTCACGCTGCTGACACGCGCCTCGTTAACGTCCACATCCAGCGGTTGCGCGCCAAGGTGGAGAAGGATCCCGAAAACCCCGAGATCGTGCTGACGGTACGCGGCGTGGGCTACAAATCGGGAGGCTCCACCACGTGAGAGTGACCGCGCGCTCGGCAGGATCGGCGCTGGTCGCACCCGTGCGGCAGGCGTGGCTCCGGTTGGGCCGCTCGCTACTGCTCAAGGTGGTGGCGTCCACCCTGGTTCTTGGCTTGGCTGCCGTGGCCTCGCTTGGAGCCTTTGTGACCACCGAGATCCGCGACGGCTTGGTGCAGACCCGGGTGGATCGCATCCTCGCGGAAAGCGCCCGGGACGCGACGGCAACCCAGAACTCGCTGGATGCGTCGCCGGCGGCGACCGCAAGTGAACTCCAGCAGTTGGTCCTCGACCTGACCAGTGGCTTGGGTGCCCGGGGAGGCGAGGGCCGCGGGCTGGTGCTTCTCCAAGGTCCGTCCGAGGAACAGGGCGTCCCGTTGTCCGAACTTGTCTCGGACAGCGCTCTGGTGCCGGTCATCTCAGCGGAGATGCGCGCCGCAATTCAATCCGATGCTCCGCAGCCGTGGCAGTTTGCGCTCATTCCCGAGACCCAAGAGCCAGCGTTGGTGGTGGGAGCCCCGTTGAGCATTCGGGGAGCCGGGCACTACGAGTTGTACTTCATCTACTCCCTCGAGGATGAACGCGAGACGCTGAGCTTGATCCAGCGAGTGCTCGCCTTTGGCGCCGGCGTGCTGGTGGCACTGGTGGTGGTCATGACATGGTCCGTGACTCTTCAGGCGGTGCGACCTATCAGGCACGCAGCACGTGTGGCGTCCCGGCTCGCGGAGGGCAGGCTGAGCGAGCGCATGAGCGTGCGCGGCAATGACGAGATGGCGACGCTTGCAAACACCTTTAACGAGATGGCTGAGTCCCTCCAGCGTCAGATCACGCGCATGGAGCACCTGTCACGGCTCCAACGCCGCTTTGTCTCCGACGTCTCTCATGAGCTCCGCACCCCCCTGACCACGGTGCGCATGGCATCGGACGTCTTGTATGACGCGCGCGCGGACTTCCCGGCCAGCGTGTCGCGTTCCGCCGAACTCCTCAACAACCAGCTGGACCGGTTCGAGGCGTTGCTGAGCGACCTGTTGGAGATCTCGCGCATGGACGCGGGCGCTGCGCAGCTCGAGTTTGAAGAGATGGACGTGGGGCTGGTGGTGCGCGACGAGTTCGAGGCCATCGTGCCCATCGCAGCTGGCATGGGTGTCGAGATTCGGATGTGGGCCGCGCCAGGCGAGCATGTGGCGTCGATCGACCGTCCGCGGGTGAGCAGGATTGTGCGGAATCTTTTGTCCAATGCGGTGGAGCACGCCCAGGGCAAGGCCGTGGACGTCGCGGTGGGTTCGAACGCCCGAGGCGTCGCGGTGGTGGTGCGCGACTACGGCTTGGGACTGACTCCCCAACAAGTGGAGCGCGTGTTCGATCGCTTCTGGAGGGCCGATGCTGCCCGCACCAGGACCATGGGCGGAACCGGGTTGGGGTTGTCCATTGCGCGCGAAGACGCGCTCTTGCACGAGGGCATGCTTGAGGCGTGGGGATCGCCAGGCAAGGGAGCGAGTTTCCGGCTGACGTTGCCGCGGACGTCCCGGGGGTTGGGCACGCGCGAGGTGCTACCGCTCGTGATGCGCGAAGAGGAATTCCCTGCACTCGGGGCACGCGCCGAGGTGCCCACGTTCACTGACACGGAGGTGGGCTCATGAGGTCCCGGTTAGCGGCGGCGTGCATCGCGATGGCGTTGCTCCTTGGCGCGTGCGCGAGCATCCCTACCGATGGGCCCATCCAGTACGGCGACGGAGCGGTGGATCCCGCGCTCCCGCTGTTTCCCCTAGCCGCTGGCCCGCGCCCGGGCGACAGTCCCGAGCGGACGGTGCGGGGGTTTCTCGAGGCGGCCGCGGCGGGCGTGACCTCGAACTTCTCCGTGGCCCGGGAGTACCTCACCGTGCAGGCCAATGCCGATTGGGACCCCACGGCGCGGGTGGTGGTTTACGACGCCGGTGCCCTGACCCCGGACTACGACGAGGCTGCTGGCGTGCTGCGCTACCGGGTGCCTGTGGTGGCAGTGATCGACAGTTCGGGCAGGATGAGCGAAGCCGCCGAGGGTGACCGCGAGACGGTCGAGTTCTGGGTCTCGCAGGGCAGTGACGAGCAGTGGCGCATCTCCGGACTCGACAACGGCGTGTTGGTGCAAGAGACGTACCTCACCAGCTGGTTCCGGCCCGTGGAGCTGGTGTTCGCGAGCAAGGACAGCGCGATGGTGGTCCCGGAGCTGCGGTGGCTGCCCAACAACTCGATTGCCTCGCTTGCCGCTCGCGAGCTGCTCGAAGGCCCATCGCCCTGGCTCGCCGATGCCGTGCGCACCGGATTCCCGCCGGGCGCGAGCCTCGAAGTGGATTCGGTGGTGGTGGCGAACACGGTCGCAAGCGTGCCGCTGTCGGTAGAGTCCGCAGGTAGCCCCGCCGAACGCTCGCTCGCGGAGGAGCAGTTGCGACTCACGTTGACATCACTACCCGCGGTCACCGACGTCGAGGTGACGGTAGGTGGGCTACCCATTGGCGGTGTGGGCGCAGTGGCGCTGGCGCGCGCCCCCAGCCCCGATGAGAACGCCGCTGCCCTGGTCGCAGATCGGTTGGGCTGGTGGAACGGCAGTCAGCTACTGGTGGTGCCCGATGCCGTGGGCAGTCTGCCTGCAGGCGCTCGCGGGATTGCGCGCGGATTCGACGCCAGCCACGTGGCGTTCCTCGTGGGCGGCACGCGACTGGTGACAACAGATGTGCTGGCTACAGCATCGGCCGAACTCGTGGCACTTAACCCCGAGATGGCACCACCCGGCCAAGTGATGGACGTGGTTGAGGTCTACAGTGGCGGGCTGCTGACCGAGCCCTCGTACGACACCTACGGGTGGCTCTGGACTGCAGACGCGAGCCGGCCGGGCTGGCTGGTTGCGGTGAGCCCCGACGGCGAAGCGATGATGCTTGAGGCGCGCTCTCTTGAGGGTCGCGCCGTGCAGTCCTTGTCAGTGTCCCGCGACGGTGCGCGCATCGCGTTGTTGTCGACCACCAGCGGGCAACCCACGGCAGAGGTGGCCGGGGTAGTGCGCGACGTCGATGGCACGCCGTTGTCCGTCTCGGAGAGTCTGCCGGTGGGCGCCGGGCTTGCGGGAGCAGTGGAGCTCGCTTGGGTGGATGACACTCGACTCGCCGCCCTGGGCACTGCGCCAGACGATGCCAACCCGCCGCCGCTGTGGGTGATCGCGGTGGGCGGACGCACTCACACGATCGAGACCGTGGTGGGCGTCACGAGCATCTCCGCGCGCTACGGCGAACGGTCCATCACGGTGATCGCTGCCGACGGCACCGTGCGGGTCCGTTCCGGTACCGGGTGGTCTGTGATCGCCTCCGGCGTGAGCGAGCTGGCGTACGCGGGCTGAACCTCCTCCACCACCCCGTACCCGGGTCCGGCCTGGGGCGCGAGTGATGTCCACAGGCGGTGGCCGCAGGGCGAGGTTCACGCGTCTGGCGGTGTCCGGCGGCAATGGTCGCGGGCGGGCGTCACGCTGACCTGATGTGGGACGCGGTGACACGGGCCGCTCACGGAGCGAAGCGCGCGGCGCAGGACGTAGCGCGCGCGGTGGTCCCTGTCGCGTGCCCTGGGTGCGGCGCGCTGGACGTGCTGTGGTGCGACGAGTGCGAGGCGCTGTGGTGGGAACCGCCCTTCAGGGCTGAATCGGCCGCGGGCAGGCTTGACCTGCTTGATCGCGCGGTGATGCCCGTGTGGGCGGTGGCACCGCTGACCGGGCCCGCACACGGGATGGTCGCGGCCTGGAAGGACGGCGGGCGGCGAGACCTGGATGCGCTCATGGAAGCGGCGATCGCGCGCGCCGCGGGCACAGAGCCGGTCGCGGCAGCACTTGCGCGGATACCTGGGCCCATCACCGTCATCCCTGCTCCCGCGCGGGCCACGAGCACGCGCCGCCGCGGCGTGGACCTGCCGCTACTCCTCGCGCGTGCGGTAGCGACGGCGCTGCGTGACGCTGGAGTGGACGCGGCGTGCACGCCCGCCCTGAGCATCGGCGGCACGTCTTCCCGGCGGCAATCCGCGCGCGAACGATGGCGCGGGGCGAGCACGTCAGTGGCGCCGGGAGTGCACCCAGAGCGGACCGGACCGGCCGTGATTGTCGACGATGTCCTGACCACCGGGGCCACCCTGGCCGGCTGCGTGAGGGCTTGGGAAGCAGCCGGAGGCACCGTGTTAGCAGGGCTGGTGTTAGCTGTGGCACAGCCGCTTCCCTCGGGACGTAAGGTGGGGTTAATGTAGGTACACGGACACGTTGTAGGTCCGCCACCTTCATCAAGGCTTGGGGGGTGATGCACCAGGCGCTACTAGCGTCGACACTCACGAGCCCCGCCCCACGCCCTGTAGCCCAGGGCCTCAGGATTGAAGGAGTAACCACCATGGACATCGCGATCGTTGGACGCCACACCAAAGTTTCCGAAGACACTCGCAGCAAGATTGTGGAGCGGATGAGCAAGATCCAGGCTCTTGCCCCCAAAGCCACTCGCGCAGAGGTCCACGTGGTGCACGAGAGGAACCCGCGCATGAGCGGCGATCGCGAACGAATAGAGGTCACGCTGCACGATCACGGCGTGATTAGGGTCGAGGCTGGCGCTGACGACCGACTGGTGGCACTCGATGGCGCGATGGCGCGCCTGACCGAGCAACTGCGCCGGCGCCACGAGCGCAAGGCCCACCGTCACCAGAACAAGATCCCGCTTCACGAGGTTCCCTTGGGCGACACGTTGCCGCCTCTCGAGAACGACCCATTGACAGATCCCAAGATTGTGGGGTCACAGGCCGCGGAGCCCAAGGTGACGAGCGTCGAGGCATGGGAAGGTGCGCCGGAAGGTAGCCACCGCGACGTCCCGATCGACGGAACACCCATCACGATTCGCTCCAAGAGGCACGAGGCCGCACCGATGACCGTGGCTGAGGCCATTGACCAGATGGAACTGGTGGGTCACGACTTCTACCTGTTCCACGACGCCGACTCCGGACTCGCCTCTGCGGTCTACCGGCGTCGCGGCTGGACGTACGGCGTGATCCACTTGGACCACGCTCCCGCTGAGGCGACGCCGATTGACCGCGCCGAACACGCGAAGGAAAGCGCCTGAGCGGTAGCCGCACCCCCGTGGCATACACGGGGGTGCGGCCGCGCCACTTTGCCCTCGTTGTTCTCGCAGCCACGCTGTGGGGCAGTGGAGGAGTGGTCGGTAAGGTCTTAGGCGACCACTCCGGCCTCCACGCGATGTCCGTCGCGATGTGGAGGATGGCGGTGGGTGGGCTGGTGCTGCTGGGCTTCCTCGCCGTCCGGCGCGCGCTCACACTGCGGCCGTTGACTCGCCCCATGTGGGTGAGGATCCTGCTGACAGGCGGCTTCACCGCCGTCTTCGAGGCCACCTACTTCAGCGCCATCAACTTGTCGTCGGTAGGGCTGACGACGCTCATCGCGATTGGATCGGCACCCGTAATGGTGGCTGCGTTTGATTGGTTCGCGCTGCGCACGCGCCCGCCACGACTCACCGTGATCGCGCTCGTCATCGCACTGACCGGAATGGTGCTGCTGCTGGGCGGGTCTTTGGATGTTGGCCGCTCCGGGATGTGGGGAGCCGCGCTAGCGTTGGTGACCGGAGCATCGTTCGCCGGGGTGTCCGTGGTGAATCGCCACCAGATTCCCGGCCTGCCGCCCGTGCTGCTCACTGGGACTGCCTTCACCGCGGGCGCGTTGATGTTGGTGCCGTTCGCGCTGATCGCGGGCATCGGGGCACCGGCCGATGCTACGGGTTGGGGCCTCGTGTTGTTGCTGGGGGTGGTCATCACGGCCTTCGCATACATTGCCTATCTATCAGGGTTGGTCACCGTCCCGCCGTTTGTGGCGACCATCGTCACGTTGCTGGAACCGCTGATTGCTGCGGTGCTGGGTGCGATCGTGCTGTCGGAGCGGCTGGGACCGTTGGGTATCGTGGGAGGCATCGTGCTGGGCGCTGCCGTGGTGATGTTGCGCCCTCAGCGAGACACGCCCGCTCCCGTACGGCAACCGCCTACGATAGTGGACTGAACCCTTCGCCCAGTTTGGAGTTTCTCAGTGGCCGTTCTTGATCGCATTGTTCGCATGGGCGAGGGGCGCCAGCTGCGCCGCCTCGCGAAGGTCGCCACCTTGGCGAACTCCTTGACGGAGATCTACGCCGGCATGACCGACCAGGAGCTCCGCGACCTTACTGACGACTTCAAGCAGCGATACCACGAGGGCGAAAGCCTCGACTCGCTCATGCCTGAGGCATTCGCCGCCGTGCGCGAAGCCTCGACCCGCACCCTGGGACTTACCCACTTTGACGTTCAGCTCATGGGCGGGGCCGCACTCCACCAGGGCAACATCGCGGAGATGAAGACCGGTGAAGGAAAGACCCTGGTCGCGACGCTGCCCGCGTACTTGAACGCGCTCACCGGCGAAGGCGTGCACATCGTCACCGTCAACGACTACCTGGCCAGCTACCAGTCGGAACTCATGGGCCGCGTTTTCCGGTTCATGGGGATGGAGACCGGGTGCATCCTCAGCGGCATGCCGCCGGAGATCCGCAAGCAACAGTACGCAGCGGACATCACCTATGGCACCAACAACGAGTTTGGCTTTGACCACTTGCGCGACAACATGGCGATGGAGCCGCACCAGCTGGTGCACCGGGGCTACCACTACGCGATTGTGGATGAGGTGGACTCGATCCTCATTGATGAGGCGCGCACCCCGCTGATCATTTCCGGCCCCGCTACGGGCGACAACGTCAAGTGGTACACCGAGTTTGCCCGCATCGCGAAGCGCCTTGTCATTGACGAGGACTACGAGGTGGAGGAGAAGAAGCGCACCGTTGGCATCCTGGAGCCTGGCATCGACAAGGTCGAGAAGGAACTGGGCATCGAGAACCTCTATGACCCCGCCAACACACCGCTCATTGGGTTTTTGAACAACGCGCTCAAGGCCAAGGAACTGTTCAAGCGCGACAAGGAGTACGTGGTGCAGGCCGGCGAGGTCGACATCGTCGACGAGCACACCGGGCGGTTGCTCAAGGGCCGGCGTTACTCCGAAGGTTTGCACCAGGCCATCGAGGCCAAGGAGGGCGTGCCGATCAAGGCCGAGAACCAGACCTATGCCTCCATCACGCTGCAGAACTACTTCCGTCAGTACAAGAAGCTCGCGGGCATGACCGGTACTGCCCAGACCGAGGCCGCCGAGTTGAACTCGACCTACGGCATGGGCGTGATCCCCATCCCCACTAACATGCCGATGATTCGCGACGACCGCTCGGACCTCTTGTACAAGTCCGAACGCGCCAAGTACGACGCCGTGGTTGAGGACATCCTGGAGCGCAACAAGATTGGCCAGCCGGTCTTGGTGGGAACCGTGTCCGTGGAGAAATCCGAGCGCGTCTCCAAGGAGTTGCGCAAGCACGGCATCAAGCACGAGGTCCTGAACGCCAAGCAGCATGAGAAGGAAGCGCCCATCATCGCGGAGGCCGGCCGCAAGGGCGCCGTCACCGTGGCCACCAACATGGCCGGGCGCGGTACCGACATCATGCTGGGCGGTAACCCCGAGTTCCGCGCGGTGCAGGAGATGAAGCGCCGCGGCATTGATCCGCACGAGAGCCCCGAAGAGTACGAGCGCGTCTGGGACGGCGTGCTGGCCCAGGCCAAGCAAGATGTGGCCGCGGAGCACGAGGAAGTCTTGGAGGCTGGCGGGCTGTACGTGCTGGGCACCGAGCGCCACGAGTCACGCCGCATCGACAACCAGCTGCGTGGACGTTCCGGACGTCAGGGTGACCCGGGCGAATCGCGGTTCTACCTGTCGCTTGAAGACGACCTGATGCGGATGTTCCAGTCCGGGCTCGCGGGACGCATGATGAACTCCAACGCGCTGCCCGATGACATGCCCATTGAGTCCAAGGTGTTGACCAACGGTGTGCGTAGCGCGCAGGCGCAGATCGAGGGACGCAACCACGAGGCACGCAAGAACATCCTCAAGTACGACGACGTGATGAACAGCCAGCGCACCGTGATCTACACGGAGCGCCGGCGCATCCTTGACGGCGAGGACTTCAGCGAGCAGATTCAGAAGTTCATCTCCGACGTCGTAGGTAACGCCGTGCGTTCGCACACCTCCGTTGGTGCTCCGGATGACTGGGATCTCGAGGCGATGCGCATGGAACTGCGGACGCTGTATCCGATGTCTCTGACGCTCGATGAGCTCATCGAGGAGGCAGGTGGTTTGCCGATGCTGACCAGCGCGTTCTTGGAGCGCGAACTGGTGGCAGACGCGAAGATCCAGTACTCGAAGGTGGAGGACCGGATTGGGCCGGAGCTGATCCGTCAGGTGGAGCGCCAGGTAGTGATGCAGGTGCTGGACAACAAGTGGCGTGAGCACCTCTATGAGATGGACTATCTCAAAGAGGGAATTGGCTTGCGTGCCATGGGTCAGCGCGACCCGTTGATCGAGTATCAGCGCGAGGGCCACCAGTTGTTTGAGGCGATGTCTGACGCCATCAAGGAGCAGTCGCTCCAGGTGCTGTACCGGGTTGAGAAGCGGATGATGCCCACCGAGGGTGATGGCGCTCCGGTGACGGCAGATTCCGCCGCGAAGGTGGGTGCTGCGGGCAAGGCCGCGGCAGCGCCTCAGCGGGCGCTTGCCACCGGTGCGACGGCCACAGGCTCTGCCGGTGGGATGACCTCCAACATGGGCGCGCTGACGTACTCGGGGCCCACGGTGGATGGCGACGCGAAGGTGGTGAAGAAGGGTGGCAAGGCCGCTGGCGCGAAGGCTTCGGACGACGGCCAGGTGTACCCGGGAACCGCCAAGAACGCTCAGTGCCCGTGCGGCTCAGGCAAGAAGTACAAGATGTGCCACGGCAAGAACGAGGCGTAGGTCTTCAGCTCAGCCCTGGCGGGCGGTTTCGCTAGCCCACCTCGAGCACGGTGGTGAGCCACCTGCCCGCGACGTCTTCGAGCCGCATGGCGATGGCGCGGGCGTGCTCGCCTTGTTGGGCGACCACGCTGACCTCTGCGGCGGTGGCGCTCACCCGGAACACCCTCACGCGCGCGATCCTCACCGACGGCTCCGCGCGGACTCCTGCGCGGCGCGCCAGCGAGTGCTGGAAGGCCAGCGACTCGCGCAGTTCAGGGGCCACCCAGCGAGTCAATGTCTCGACTCCTGCGCCGCCCAGCACCACCTCGAGCGCGGTCTTCGCGACGGTGCACGCCAGGGGAGTGGGGTCGCCGAGTGTGCGGCGCTTGCGGCTGTACGGACTGGCTGGCGCGGGTAGCACTCGCGGCTTCTGGGCCGCAGGCACTGGCGCGGGAACAGGGGTGTGCGCGCGTGCGAGCGCGGCGGAACTCATGCGCGCAGCCCTTCGGGAATGGTGAGCACCTGCCCGGGATGAATGAGCGACGGGTTTGCGCCGATCACGCCACGGTTGGCGTCGTAGAGCGTCGGCCACGCAGCGGCGACGACCGCGTCTGGCGGGTTGCCTCCCAAGAGCCCTGCCGTGATCTTCCACAGGGAATCGCCGCGCACCACGGTGTACTCGTGGAGTGCAGGGTGCTGGTCAGCAACGGGTGCGGGTGCGTTGTCAGGGCTGGCTGGCACGCTCACCATGGCGTCGGCGGCACTCGCGGGTGCCCCCTGCGGCGGTGTCACTCGTTCAGCACGCTGCGCGAGTGGCTCGGTGTCGGGGGAATCGGAAGTGCCCGGAGGTTCGGAGGTCTCCGCGGCTTCGGAGGTCGAGGGAGCGTCCAAGGCGTCGTGAGCCTCCATCGCTTCCACAGGAGCCGCAATCCAGCCCGCACTAGCGAGGGAGTCATCAGTCTCGGCCGCGACGGCTGGTGCTGTGAATCCGGAACCGAGCACCATGCCCATAGCGATGGCCACGACTCGCTGCCAGGCAACCGGAGCGCCCACCGCAATGCGCGCAGTCCTCATCCGCGATGGCCGCACGTAGGACGCCATCATGGCGAGAGCTGCAAGGCAGAGGTAGGCGGCCGCAACGGTACCTGCCACCCCCACGATCATCACGATGGCCTGGTCTACCCGCCACGCGCCGCCGGTCAATCCACCTGTGGATTCAACGTATTCCCAGGTACTGCGCCCCAAGAGCCATGTTGCAACGGGGGTGGCGGCAATCGCTGCCCACGCCCCAAGCCCGGCGGTGACCGATCGCCCGTTCCGTGTTGACTGTCGCTGTTGCACGTCTATCTCCCTTGTCCGGGGCATCTGCGCTGGTCTCGGGCACCTCGCTTGTCAGTGCCCTTAGGTAGCGTTTGATGCATTTTGATAGCACTAGATATAGTACAGATACGTTTGGACGTCCAGTCTGGAGGGGATTGCTGTGGAGAGCCGGAGCCCAGTAGCGTGTGCGAATGCGGTGGAACGACTTGTTTGCTGACCTGGAGGGCCAACTCTCGGCGGCGGCGGCCGCGCAGTTCAACGCCGAGGTTTCGGAGCTCACCCGTGCGGAGCGCGCCTCGGTGGAGTTCGGGGCGCGAGCCGTCGCGACGGTGGGCGGATCGGTGACGGTCACGATGCGCGACGGCGAACACGTAGCTGGCACGCTCGCGGATGCATCGCCACAGTGGTTGCTTGTCACGCAAGGCGTGCGTCAGCACCTCATTCCGCTTGAGGCCGTGTCCTTCATTGGTGGACTCAGCACGCAGGCTGCGCCGCTCTCCGAAGTGGACAGGCGGCTTTCGGTTGGTCACGCGTACCGTGCGCTCTCCGTGGATCGAGCGCGCGTGGTGGTCCACACGGATGCGACCGCGCTCGCGGGCGTCATCGGGGCGGTGGGAGCGGATCACGTGGACGTCGCGACATCGCTGGGCAACCAGGCACGAGTCACGGTGCCGTTCGCGGCGATCATTCAGGTGCGCTCAGCCGACGGCGCCTCAGACTGATTCAGCAGCGAAGCGCCACCGGGCATGCTTCGTTAGCGGAGTGCTACGACTGCTGGTCCTTCTCGATCTTCGCGCGAGTCGCCTCATACTGGCGCTGAATGTAGCCCTCAAGTTCGGTGGCTTCGACGCGCCACTGGCTGCGCCCGCCTACCTGAATCGCGGGAAGCTCGCCGGTACGCACCAGCGCGTACGCCTGCGCGGATGAGATGTTAAGGATCTTCTGAACGTCCGCGAGAAGAAGGAATCGAGCTGCCATGTGCCCATTGTGACACGAGCGCCTTTGTGTGACTCACTTATCCACAGGCCCTTGGCGTGTGTAGTGCTATCGGGCAAAATGGGGCGCGAAGCCGATCCGGAGGTTCCTGTGAACTCATCTCGTGGGCCCATTGCGGGCCGCATCAAGCGCCCCACGTGGCGCGACCCCAAACTGCTGGTGGGCCTGGCGCTCATCGCGTTCTCGGTTGTCGCGGTGGCGACCGTGGTGCAAAGTGCGGACATTACGTCGCCGTACTACAGCGCCCGCCACACCCTGACGCCGGGAACAGTGTTGACGGAGTCTGATGTCATCCTCACCCATGTTCGCGTCGGTACCGGCACCTACCTCAGCGCCGATGCCGATCCACCGTGGGGCCAGGTCGTCACCCGCGTGGTGGGTACCGGGGAGCTGATTCCCGCGAGTTCGCTCTTGGATCAAGCGCAGTTTGATGCGCGGCCCGTGGCCGTGCGCACCAGCCTTCCTTTGGGAGAGGCCATCACCCGCGGCAGCATTGTGGATGTGTGGCTCACCTTGGACACCGAGGACGGGCCCGAGTCATCACCGATCGCTCAAGGCCTCGTGGTGGAACAAGTGGATCGCGCGGGCGGCGCGTTCAGCGTCGCCAACTCAGAGACCGTCTACGTGGTGGTGCCCGGCGACCAGGTGGCGGCGTTCCTCGATGCCATCGCGTCCAAGGGCGACATCTCCGTGGTGGGGTTGGCAGGGGCGGGCGCCTCATGACGGTGGGCGTCATCATCGCGGTGCGGGGCGAGCGCGAGGCCACGCTCGCCTCGGTGCTGGGCACCCACCCCGAACTGGTGGTGTCGCGCCGGTGCGCAGATCTCAGCGAGGCACTCGCAGCCGCCCACGCGGGTGTGGGATCGGTCGCGGTGGTCTCGGAGCAGAGCCAACTCAACCGCGCAGTGGTCGCAGAGTTTGCGTCGGCTGGTGTGGCCGTGGTGGGTGCGCCGTCAAGCATCGAAGCCGTCGAGTACTTCGAGAGCTTGGGTGTGACACATGTCATCCTCGCGGACCACACCCCCGAGCAGATCACGGCAGCCGTGGTGGTCGCGGCAGCGGACGCGCCGGTTGTGGAAGACTTTCTTGACGCCCCTGTGCTTGCGGCCGATGCCCCGGTTGGGCTGGTCGTCGCGGTTTGGGGGCCCACGGGCGCGCCCGGGCGCACCACGCTAGCGATCAACATCGCCGCCGAGTGCGCCGCGCACACAGGCAACGCCATTGTGGTGGACGTCGACACCTACGGTGGCGCGGTGGCCCAGGCGCTGGGGTTGCTCGATGAGGCTCCCGGCATCGCTGCGCTGGCCCGCGCCTCGCTCCAGGGCAACCTCAAGGATTCCGTCATGGTGAGGCATGCACTGACCGTGGCACCAGGGTTGAGAGTGCTGTCCGGGCTGTCCCGCCCTGATCGGTGGCCCGAACTCAGCGCAGCGGCGCTCGAGCCGGTGTGGGAGTTACTCCGCAAGCACGCCACCGTGACTGTCTTGGACTGCGGGTTCAGCGTGGAGGCTGACGAAGACCGTGCGTATGACACCCGCGCCCCGCAACGCAACGGGGCGACTCTTGCCGCGCTCGCTACCGCGGATGTGATCGTGGTGGTGGGCGGGGGCGAGCCGCTGGGCATACAACGCCTGGTGCAGGCGCTCGCCGATCTTGACCGCGTGGATGCACGGCCCGATGCCACGCGCATGGTCGTGGTGAACCGGTTGCGGTCCTCCGTGGCGGGGTCGCGCCCGCAGGAGGGAGTCGCCGACGCCCTGCGGCGGTACGCGGGAGTCGAGGAAGTGTGGACGGTTCCGTATGACGCGAAAGCCTGCGACGCTGCCACCTTGGCGGGTCAGTCCCTGAAGGAACGCGCGCCTCGCTCGCCGGCTCGAAAGGCCGTCGCTGGCATTGCGCAGGCGGTGGTCCAGTTAGCTCCGCAGGCCCCCAGTGCCGTGGCGGCAGGCGCGGGCGCGACTCCCCGCGCCCAGTCACGCGTGCCCGCCGCCAACCTGACAGACTGAGGGTATGCGCGTCTACATTCCCGGCAACGTCGCCGAGCTCGATCTCTATGTATCCGGCTCCTGGGAGCCCACTCGTGGGTACGGCGTGACGCCACTGTTGCTTGGAATCTCCCCGCAACTGGACCCCGAGGAACTCGCCGAACAAGCCCGCGACGCCGCAGCCCTGGACTCCGTGACGGAACTGAAGTCCCTTCGCCGGCTGGTGGTCGTCGTGGATTACCCGCGCGCGGACACCAAGCCCGTGCCCAACGACCACCCGGCGGCACTGGACATCACCGGCCGGGTGATGCTGGACGCGATCGCGTGCGTGTTCGTGGACGAGCCCGAGGCCGTCGCGGATGCCAAGAAGGCGATCAAGGGGGACGATGCCGCGCTCGAACGCCTCGAGGAACGCGAACTGCTCTGGTACGGCACCACAGAACTGGACCTGATTGATGCCGGCTAGCGGAGTTCGTGCCTAACGTGCCGTGCCGATGTACGCCAAGACCTCGGCGTGGAGCAAGCCATTGGTGGCCACAGCATCGGCGCCAAACGGGCCGGGGGTGCCATCCAGTGCCGTGAACCGACCGCCGGCCTCCGTGACAATCGGGACCAGCGCGGCCATGTCCCACAGCGACAGTTCGGGTTCGCAGGCCACGTCAACGGAGCCCTCCGCGACCATCATGTAACTCCAGAAGTCGCCGAACGCGCGCGTGCGCCACATCGCCTTGGTGAGCCCCAGGAACTGGGGCCACAGGCCGCGCTCCTCCCACCCGTGGAGTGACGAATAGCTCAGGGTGGACTCGTTGAGTTCAGCGCGGGCGGACACGCTGAGGCGGGTGGCGTCGGCAAAGGTGAGGCCAGACCAGGCGCCGTCGCCCGCAGCGGCGAACCAGCGTCGGCCGAGCGCGGGGGCACTGACCACGCCCACCACAGGCTCGCCGCCGTCTATCAGCGCAATGAGGGTGGCCCACACGGGCACGCCGCGGATGTAGTTCTTGGTGCCGTCGATGGGGTCGATGACCCACTGGCGAGAGGTCTTGCCGGAGGAACCGGACTCCTCGCCGCGAAAGCTGTCCTCAGGGAGTTCTTGGGCCAGGCGGGCGCGGATCAGGGCCTCGGTGCCGCGATCCACGGCGGTCACGGGGGTCTCGTCCGCCTTGATCTCGACCGTGAAGGTGGCGGCGGTGAAGTTGCCCAGGGTGAGGTCATCAGCCTGATCGGCCATGCTCATCGCGAGGGCCAGGTCTGCCGCGTACGGGCCGGTGGGTTCCATGGGGTTCAGGGTACCGTGCGGGTGTTTGAGGGTGCCGCGCGGCTGTGGCTGCGCCTCCACGTGCTGCCCCGGTGGCCCGGCGCGCCCTGTACGACGCTCACAATCGAAAACGGGCGCGAAACCTACGGTGAGCGTCGTACAAGTGGCAGGATGTGGGCATGCGCGCAACGAATCGGCCCGGCACACCGACTCCGGAAGGCCACGCGAGCCCGCGTGACTTCGCGATCGAGGCGCCGAGGCCCTCGTGACTCCGCAGGAGATTGTTGAGGCGTACGTTGGCCTCGCCTCCCGGTGCCTCGATGCACTTCTAGAGGAGTTCTCGGGCACCGATCGCCCCACCGTCTACACAGGGCTCTGGCTCGTTCCTCGCGACGGGGGCGAGCCTCTTCGTTCCGGGTATCTTGAGGGCCTCGGCCACTTCACGTTGCACGGCATTGGGTGTCGGTTCGAACTCGACTCTGGCGAGGTAGTTGACGTGGATTGGGACGAGAAGGGCCGCGCTGTGTTCGACTCGTGGCGCTTGCTGATGTACGCGCAGTCAGTTGGGATAGAGAACCATGACGAGGCATCCCTCCGACGCGCCGCGTCCGAGAGCGCCGCCGTGGTCAGTCTGCGCGGCGGCGGGTTCACGTGGCCAGACAACAAGTACGACATGAATCGGGTCGAGGCGTCTACCGACCACTCCTTGCGCAGTCCTGCCAGCGCAAATGCTCGGCCACAACGCAAGGGCCGCAGGGGATGCCGAGTCGGGATCCTGCACCAGCGCGCTGAGGCTGGACGGTGGATATGGATGTCCGCAACCATGCCTCTGTGGGTTCTAGCAACTTGGCATTACTGGCGCAATGCCGGCACACCCGAGGAACTCGGACGCCTGTTTCGTTCGCTCTCACCTGAAGCCGCGCCACCATTCGCCTACTTCGCAGCCGGTGTAGGCGTTGTCGCTGCGGCCCTGCTTGCCGTCATGACTGCCGTTCAATTGGGCTGGCTACCGTTGTGGGGCATCCATCGCAAGTCACGCGACTCGATGGTGATGTTCACTGTGTTGCCGGTGCCCCGTTTCCGAGTTCGCTCCGGTCATGACCGAGTTGCCCTTGTGACGGTGGAAGAGGCCAACACCCAGGCGAATCACCTTGGAATACCGGTTCACGTGTGGAAGCTCGAGATCGATGGGAAATTCTTGGCTGCCCACTTGCCGCGGCCGCCTACTCAGCGGGACCTTGAGCACGTGCGCCAACGGCTTGAACTGGCAGGCTTCGAACCGAACGTCCGCGTGGAGCCTTCGCGACAACGCGCACCGAAGCGACGTTAGGGAGGATATCTCGTGACTGTGCAATTCACTGAGTTGAGCCGAGTCATGTCCCACGCCTTGCGCCACGAGCCGTGGCTCTACGAGCTCGAGCTCGACCAAGACGGCTGGGTGGGCCTGGACCAACTCCTCGAGGCGCTGCGGAGCCTTGGCCCCAAGTGGGCGAGTGTGGACCGCGCGGCGGTGGCCCACATGATCGAGACCTCGGCCAAGGTCCGGCACGAGCTTGACGGAGACCGGGTCCGGGCGTTGTACGGACACTCAGTGCCGGCAGTAATCCGCAAGCAACCAGCGACCCCGCCCGCGGAACTCTTCCACGGAACCAGCCCCGAAGCTTGGGAAGTGATTCGTGGCGCAGGGCTCGTGCCCATGGGACGGCAGTACGTGCATATGTCGATCGACATCGAGACGGCGCTGGCTGTTGGCGGGCGCAAGTGTGAGAGTCCCGTCCTCTTACGGGTCAATGCTGCGTCGGCGCATGCTTCCGGGGCGGCCTTCTATGCGGGCAACGACATGGTGTGGCTCGCCGACGCCGTGCCGCCCGAGTTCCTCGAACAGGTTCAGGAGTAGTTGGTGAACGATGGCGGGTGAGCGGTTGGTCGTTGCGCGTCGTGGACGAGCGGTCGCAATGTGGTTTCCAGTCTTGGGAGTTGTTCTGTTGGCGGGAGCTGCGATAGCGGGTGTATGGCTTATGTCGCAGCCCGACATTGTGCGGCCGTACCGGGACCCGATGATTCGTCCGCTCATGGAGTCTGCTCCTCAAGTGATCGACGCCATGGGACCGTTAGTGTTCGAGATGGCTGGCCTCGATGCGACTTCACTCTTGCCAATCGCGGCGACTACGCAGGACCGGGACGTTCTTGTTACCGAGGTCGTGGACGGAGTCCAAGCTCCAACAGTCGTTTGGATGGCTGGCGGCGAGATCGAGCGTTTTGGCAGTTTCACGGACTTCTTTCTCGCGATGATCGCGTACAACGAGCTAGAACTCGCGAGGCTTCGAGGAGAGTGACGACGCCGAGCCCAGAGCTGACCGGGGGTGAGGCCGTGCGCGAAGCTGTCCGCCAACATCTGAGTGCGTTCTGGCCGGACCACAGTCACGAAGAGTTCGCATGGCCAGTCGGCCCGATCGAGGGGAACTTGCCGGGGTTCAGGGTCCGACGAGTTGCTCCGTTGGTCCCCACAGACCCGTGGGTGTACGTGACCGTCGGCGCCTCAGGTGCGACTGCCGGCGACGGGCTTGAGTTCTTGATCCTGGCGCCAACAGAATCCGATAGCCACGTTGAGACTTTGGCGATGGTCGCGAACTTCCACGCCGACCCCAATCACACGGTGTCATTGGGCCGCACGATTGAGATCGGCCGGCCCTGGACTGAGGGAGCGATCGCCGACCACCTCTTAGTGTCCTTGCCGTACCCCTACGGGCCAGCTCTTGAGCACTGCGAGGCGCCCGACCGGCACATACAGGTCCTATGGCTCGCACCAATCACAGCAGCGGAAGCGCGGTATGCAAGCGAGCGCGGACTTGAAGCACTTGAACAACTGCTTGAGCAAAGCGCGGTGGATGTCATCTCGCCAGGCCGTCCTTCGGTCGTCTGATCCGGCACACGTCCGCGTCGACGCGCTATTGACTCTTACGGCTGGTTCGAGTGTGTGTCTCCACGTCGTGCCTGTGAGTAGGGTTGTCGCAGAAAGCGGGGTGTTCGCCATGGGGGTACGAGTTGCGCGGCTCCCTCGATTGGCCGGGTTCCGTACCCGTGCTGGAGCAGACGAGGTTATGGTGGGCCGGCTTCAACTCAGGTGCTTCGCAGCCGGCGTGTTGGCGGCGCTATTTTGGCACTTCGCGCTGAACATCTTCGCGCTGCTCCAAGCTCTGGGGGTCCTGCCCATCGTGGTGGTGGCGAGCACCAAGCACGGCCTACGAGCGGGGAGTATGGACGCTATGGTGCTGGGCCGGGCCCAGAAACTCGGAACGGAAGCGAAGGTCCGCCTGGAGACCGCTCCGGCGGGGCGACCAGCAAGAGACCTTGGTCTCCGAGACAGTTACACATGGGCCGTCATCACGGGAGGCTTCCGAACGTCGGTGGTTACGCCCGTGGAGCTCAACAGGGACGTGGAGCGGCAACTGCGCGCGTTTCTAGACATCGCGCGAGAAGAGCAGCGGGAGAGAAGTCGCATGGCCGATTCGTCTCAGCGCGCCCGGCTCTTGGCCCGAAAGTGAAGATGGCACAGTGACTGCTACCAGCAAGGGAGGAGCGCCATGAGCGTTCTTCGAGAAGCCGCGGAGTCTTACATGTCCTGTCTCGCGGCACACGGATCGCGTGCGCCGGCTCAGTTACTTCCCGGAGGAGCCCCAGAGGATGTTCGTGCCCACATCGAGAGCGTGGGACTCGAGCCGACTGACGAACTCGTCGAGTTCTTCAGTTGGCAAGGCGGCATGGGCGGCGACTCACTCACGCTGGGTCAGCTGTGGATCATGCCAGGTTTCCTGCCGCTTTCCATCACGGACGCAGTCCAGATGTACCGGTTGTACGCGGATGGACCCGACTGGCTTCCCCGGTGGTTTCCCGTGTTCGAAGATCAGGCAGGTTGGTTCTACGCTTACGACCTAGGCGAGTTCCGGGGAGCCGTGGTGCTGTTCCAGCATGAGACTGGCCAGTACCCCTACGTATTCGAGTCCCTCGCGGCCATGTTCTCGACCCATCGTGCGGCGCTCGACAGGGGCGCGATCTCCGTTGACTCCGAAGGCGTACTCGAGCAGGACTATGAACGGCTCAGTGCCGTGGCTAAGGAACTCAATCCCAAAGTTCCGTGGTGGTCGCTGCCAGAGTAGAGTCTCAGCCGTTGTCGACAGGAGTCGGCTGAACGCCCACTACCAGGGGTTGATACCGGAGGTCAGGGAGGGGTGAAGTCGTGATGTTTGGCAGGGTCAGGCTGCCGTGGAGGGCCAAGGAGCTCGTTGTGCCTCTACTGACCATCGTGCCGCCGAGTCTGCTTCTCTGTAAAGCTAGTGTCGCCCTCATGATCAACGAGTCCTTATCCCGATCATCCTCGTTCGCGAGTGCGATGGCATCACGGTGTTGAGTTCGCTGGGCGGAGCGATCTTCCGCAGGCGCTTGACCATGACGGACGCGGAGGTGCTCGTGGTGCGCGAGGCCCGTATCCGCATTGATGCGCGAAGGAACGCTCACTACCAATGGAGTCCTTGCTCTGGAGACGACAAGGTCGTGATCGTCAGAACACGCCCCTTCGTAGAGATCGAGCAACGGACGCTGAGGCGGTTGCCCTACGTCCTTGACAATCACATTGTTCTAGACAAGGACGGCAACGAGTTCACGCGGATGTGACGCACGAACCCCAGCGCCGCCCCTCGAGCCGACCTCATGCAGCGCTACCTCGACCATTGGTGAAGGAGAGCTATGCGGTTCGCAGTGGGGGCCGAAGGCCCGAGTCCGATCACGGTGCGTCTGGAGCCTTCAAGCGCCGAGTACTCCCTGCAGCCTGGCGACTAGTTTGAGTTTGACTGGGAGGACGAGATCGGTGAACCGATCGGCACGATTCATCTCAGTCCCGACACTGCCACCGTCGGCCAAGGCCGTGGCAGGGCGCGAATGTTGAACTCGAAGGGCGAGGAGATGTCGATGCTGGGATGAAGTGTCTCGCCACAGCTAGGTGCGCCGCGCGACCGACTCCCTCTCCACCAAGGGGCACGCGATGGCGAGGGTCTCGAACTGGTCCGCGGGGGAGGGGTCGCGATCCATCTGGCGTGCCAGTTCCTCCACGGCCCACACGCCCATCTCGTAGTGAGGAAGCCTCAACGTGGTCAGGCCCGGGCGCAGCGCTGCCGCCACCAGTTCGAGGTTGTCGACACCCACGACGGAGAGATCGCGCGGTATGTCGAGTCCTAGCGTGGCGGCGGCCGCGTAGGCACCCATCCCCATTTGGTCGTTGAAGCAGAACAGTGCAGTCGCGGGCCCGTCCCGGAGCGCGCGCAACGTTGCGTCGTAGCCGCCCTGCGCGTTGGACTCGCCGTGCACCACGCGGGGCGTCGCGCCGGCGGCCCGCATGACGGACTCGTAGGCCTTGCGCCGTCCCCGGCTGGAGGGCAGGTTGGCATCGATGCCGAGGTGCACGATGTCCCGGTGTCCGTGATCCAGCAGGTAGGAGGTTGCGGTGGCACCAATCTGTTCTTCATCTGGCACGATCGCTGGCCGTTCGCGGGTGCTGGGCGCCGCGTCCACGATCACGCTGGGGAGCTTCAGCAATGCCGGCGGGACGGTGATCTCTTGGTGGAACATCTTCGCGTAGATGATCCCGTCCACTTGGTAGGAACGCAGAATCTCGAAGTCGCGGTCCTCCGTGTCGGGCTCGTCGTTGGTGCTCATGGTCATCACCACCAACCCGGCCTGCGATGCCGCAGTGTTGGCACCCAGCAACACGTGCCCCGCGAAGGGCGTGGTCGAGATAGTGTCATTCACCAGCCCGATCACGTGCGAGCGGCGGTGCCGGAGCGCGCTCGCGATGCGGTTGGGCGCGTAGCCGAGCTCCGCCGCGACGGCGAGCACGCGCTCGCGAGTGGCGTTCGACATGTTCCCCTTGCCAGCGAGGGCGTAGGACACAGTCGCGATGGAGACCTGCGCCGCCTCAGCAACGGCGTGGATGGTGGGCTGGTGCGGCACCGCGTGCTCCCTTCCGCAGCGGTAGTGATTCTGCGCGCTACGCGCTTGCGAGTCTCGCCATGGCGTCGAGGTCAAGCGGATCGATGGTGGTGACCGCACCGCTGGCACTGTGCTCAAGAATCCGCGCGCGGCCTTCGCCAAAGTCTGCCTCGAGTGCGAGCGCTACGCCCTCCGCCGGCGTCCACGTCAGCGTCAGGACTGAGCCTGCGACCGCGGCGGAGAACTCCCCCTGGAACGCGGGATGCGTGCGGCGCAGCCCGAGGGCGGACAGCAGCGACTGAACCACGGGACGCTTGAGTTCGGCAGCGATCTCTGCGTCGTCGAAGTGGTGGCGGTTGATGTCGCGGCCCACTCCGGAGGACTTCAGGAGCGTCAGGTCGTTGCGGCCCGCCATGAGGCCCACGTAGTAGATCTGCGGGATGCCGGGGACAAAGAGCTGGGTCAGGCGTGCCAGCAGGTAGGCGTTGTCGTCGCTACCAACGGCGTCGTAGAAGGTGCAGTTGACCTGGTAGATGTCGAGGTTTGCGGCCGCGGTGCCGGTGGCCAGCTTGCTTTCGCCGCGTGAGGCGCGGTGGATGGAGTCAACCAGCGCGGAGACGTCGTTGCGGTCCAGCAGGCCGTCCTCGTCGCCATCGCTTGTGGACGGGCTGACGTCGACAATCCCGATGCCGTCATGGGTGTCGAGCACCGTGATGGAGTTCTCGGGACGGAGGCCGAGCCACCGCTTGAGGGGGTCGGGGTCTTGGGCGTGGATGGCGTGGAGTACTAGTGGCGGGAGGGCGAAGTCGTAAACGTAGTCAACCTGCGCCGCGGCGATGAGCTGCTGCGAGTAGTGGCCGTGGATCTCGAGTAACACCGTGGCACCCTTCGCGTTGGCGTACTCGCGGAGCTCGTTGGTGTAGTCGATGGCCTCTGGCGTCATGAAGCACGAGGTGCCCGCTGCTTTGCCCACGTAGCCGATGGCGTCGAGGCGGATCATGGTGACTCCGGAGGACGTCATCCGGTCAATGATGCGCGTGTGATAGTCGCGCGCCTGAGGTGTACGGATGTCGAGGTCAATCTGCTCGGGCCCAAAGGTGGTCCACACCAACCTACGCACGCCGCCTGCCGTGACCGGAGTGAACGGGAGCCCGGGCCGGGGACGGTAGATCGCTGCGAGGTCGGCCTCGGTGGCGCCGTCGGGCCACAGCGAGCTGAGCGTGAGGAACATGGGAGCGTGCTCTGAGTCCTCACCGAGTGTCAGGAAGTCCGTGAACTGGGGCGAGGATGCGGCAACGTGATTAGCGATCAGGTCCGCCATCACGGCGCGGTCAGACGCAAGCGTGGAGATATCTGCCCAGTCGCCCAGCCGGGGATCAACAGTGGTGTGATCAGCGGGATCGAAGCCGGCGTCGGCGCCGTCAAACGGTGTGAAGAAAGGGAGTACATGAACGCCATCGAAGGCGCCCGCGAGCGGTCCGTCGAGCAACGAGCCAAGGCCGGGGATCGAACCGCCAAAGCGATCCGCGTATGCGATGAGTTGAGGGCCAAGGTGCCGGGCGGCGGACATGGCATTCCTTCCGATGTTTGTGCTCCCGCACCATGTGGCGGGAGTGCTTCAGGTGTGACCCAGTGCGCGCTTACCGCGCTGGGGTGGAGGCATGTTCGCCTCCGAGGTTAAACGTTACACCAACGGCACGGAAGGGGCCGTCTATCTGACCGGCGTCGAAGTGCGGGCCGACGCGTCGTTGCCCACTGCATGCCGTGCGCCCTGTAGGTCGGTCAGAGTCGAGACTGGGCGAGGATCAACCGCTAGAGACGTACAGCGCGCACGGCTTCCGTGCACCCCGCGAATCCGTTGGGCGAAAGAATCTAGGGCCTTGCCGCAACCCTGTCAAGCCCCCTCTTGTGGGGTATACGCCGCCCGCAAAAGTCCTGCTAGATTCATCGCGGACTTGCTCACACCGTGGAATCGATTGCTGGGGGTAGACGTGCGTAGACGCGCGATTCTTGTTGGTTCGTCACTGGGCGTCGCGGCGCTGGCCGCGACCGTCATCGGGCTTGGCTTCATGGGAGACTCCGAGCCCGACGCTGAACCAGTGCCGCCGGTAGCTGCCGGCGAACTTAGCTACAGCTTTGACGAGGCTGCCGCCGTTGTCACCCATCAAGACGAGTTCTCGACGACCCTCACCGATCCGAACGGAGTGTCGCGGGTGGAGATATCGATCTTCCCCATGCAGGTGTATCGCGACGGTGCGTGGGTGCCGTTGGAGACCACCTTGGAGCCGGCAGGTGCCGGTGCTGTGACTGCGCCGTTGCACCCGCTTGAGCCCCTCTTCGCTCCGTCGGCCAACGCCTCGGACCTCGTCTCCGTCACGTCAGGGGGGTACACCGTCACGATGTCGCTGCCCGGTGCGGACTCTGCTTCCCCGCAGTTGCTCAAGGACGTCGACATGATCGAGTCGACCGACGCCGTGATCTACGAAGACGTGCTTGATGGCGCGGATCTGCTATTCGGTGTCACCCCCGGCGGCATTCGCACGGCGCTCGTGGTCCATGAGCCTCCCACTGACCCGAACCTCACCTACGAATGGCTCGTCGATGCGCCTGGGTTGACGCCAGTGCGTGACGAGCACAACGACCTCAACTTTGTAGGCGCCGACGGCGAGGCTCACGTGACGATGCCGATCCCCGGCATGTGGGACTCGTCGGGCCAGTTCGGCGACTCCGACGGAGCGGCGGTCAACATCGAGTACGACGTCATTGAGTCCGAAGATGGCTCGTTCCTCATCACGCTTCGGCCCGATGTCGAGTGGATGCTCGACGCCTCGCGGGTGTACCCGCTTTACGTGGACCCGGGTACGCAGAAGACCATCGGGTCCTCGGGTATTCGCGGCTACAAGTCCGACGGGTACACCGCCAACGATGGAATTCGCATTGGTGACATCGACACCACGACGTCGTGCTGCTACTGGCGCACGGTGTTGAAGCATGAGCTGTCAACATACGTGGGCAAGCGATTGCTGGACGCTCAGCTCTACGGCGCTTGGAACTACGGCACCACGAACACGTTCACAGGCGGCGTCTACCACGCGACCAGCTTCAGCTACAGCGGTGTGGGAGCCAAGTTGTCCAATCACACCATTTCGAGTGCGGGGTGGGCCAGCGACACTGGTTTGTTCAACTTTGTTGCGACGGCGCTCAACACGGGAGACTTCACCGGCTACATCATGCTGCGCGGGTATGAGAACAAGACCACGTACACCTACAAGAAGATCTACAGCACCATGTACATCTGGTACGTGAACCGCCCCGTTGTTGGCACGGTGACTGGCCCCGTGAATGGCGAGCACGTGTTCGTCAATGACATCGTGATGTCCGCGACCGGCACCGAGTACACCGGCGCGGGCCAGCAGATGCGCTACAAGTTCACCTCGACCAATGGTGGCGCGGCGTGGACATCGCCGTGGGTCGAGAAGGGGGCATACCGCATCCCCGACAGTGCGCTGACACCGGGGACTTCCTACTCGTACTCCGTTGAGACTCGGGACAAGTACCCGCAGAGCCCCATCGTCGCGAAGACTCACTCGACGTACAACTTCCATATCCAAGCCGCCCCGACGGCGCCCACCGATATCAGGATCGACGGCGTGCCGCTCGTAGCGCCCGTGGAGACCGCCGCCAACGATGTCACTGTGTCAGCGGTCGTTTCCGATCCCGACGGAGGCGAAGTCTGGGCCACGTTCACCGTGCGCCAGAACGGCATTGTGGTGATGGACTCGGTGCCCGGCTCGCGGGTGACCTTGACCGCAGGCGGAACCGGCGTCTCTGAAGTTCTCCTGCCCTACCAAATCACAGCCGGTTCCGAGTACACGATCTCTGTGCGAACGTTCGATGGTCACCTGGCGAGCGACGTCACAGAAGTCGAGCACACGTTCACAGGACCACCTCGCACCGTGCGCGAGATTCCGAGTACCGACGACACTGACCTGGGAGCAACGTCATGACCAGCGCCACCCGCGCCTCGCGCACTTCCCTGTGGTCAATCGGTGCAAGCTTCGTGGCCGTGCTCGCGCTGACGGTGACGTCGATTCCCGCCCAAGCGATGACACCTAGCCCCGACCCTTCGCCCTCAAGCGGAAACCGCTCGCCCTCCGGCGAGCCAGAAGTGTTGCCTGAGGACTCTGCTGACTGGAGTTGGGACCAAGGCGGATCTTCCGGAGCGAACACCGAAGCTGACTCCGAGGACCGCATCCAGGCTGAGGGGCTCGAGATCCCCGAGTCTGCGCCGCCTGTCGATGTCGATCCCGTTCCCGTTGACCGCGCAGATCCCGCGCCCAGCGAGGCCGTGTATGAAGACGCTTCACTCGGTGAGGTCGTCGTGCCCGAGGATGAATATCAGTTGGTCACCGTCGTCGATCCAGATGCTCTCGACGCGCTCGCAGCCGATCGCGCTACCGAGCCGACCACCCACGCCAGGTCGATTGTGGTGGGCGCGGCCTCGGCGCCACTGCTGGACCTGGCGGAAGCTGTCCTGGGCGACACGGGGCACACCGCCGTCACGGTAGGTCGCCCGGACCTCGTCAGCGAGGAGCTTCCCCGCGTAGCTGCCGGTAGCCAGATCGGTGTGGGAATCGAGTCGCAGATCGGTAAGCCTGCGATCCCAGGCGCGGCATTCACAGCGAGCTTGTCCGTTCCAAGCCCGGTGGGCGCGGAGTGGGTTGACGTGGCGTTCGACGCCTCCGGCTTTGCCAACGCCTACGGCGCTAGCTATGGTGACCGCCTGCAACTGGTGGTGCTTCCTGAGTGCGCGCTGACCACTCCTGAGAAGCCCGAGTGCCTCACCGGCGTGCTCCTTGAAACCTTCCACGGAGCCGATGGCGTTCTGCGCGCCTACGCGCCGGCTGCAGCCATGCCGCTGGCCGATGTTGCGGGCCAGTTCAGCGCCCCGCGTATCGTTTCGTTGGGTTCCGGCGATCTCACGAGCGGCCTTGCGAACGCGCAAGGCGTTGCGATGGCGGCCGCCGACGGCCAGACAATCATCGCGGCAGTCTCCGGTGCCGACTCCCAGGCGGGAACTTTCGCGGCCACGGACCTCGCTCCCCGCGGAACATGGGGCGTCACCGAACCTACCGGTGGCTTCACCTACGGGATCCCCGTGCCCGTCCCGCCGGTTCCCTACGGACCTGTGCCCGAGGTATCACTGAACTACTCGTCGCAGTCGACGGATGGAAAGACGAGCGCATCCAACAGCCAGGCATCGGTCGTGGGTGAAGGTTGGAACATGCCCTCGAGTTACATCGAGCGACTCTTCCTTCCTTGCACGGCCGACGGCGGCACTACTGAGCAAATCTGCTGGGCTTCGCCGTACTCGAATGCCCCGAGCGAGGCCGCCTACGTGCTGTCATTGGGCGGCATGACAGAGGAACTGGTGTGGACCGGCACGTCCGGAACCACCGCAACGTACGTGGCGGTTTCTGACCCCACCCTTCAGGTGAAGCGCTACTTTGGCGCTAGTGGCCGCGCTGGAAACGGAGATAACAACGGCGAGTACTTCGAGGTCAGGACGTCGGACGGCTCCGTCTACTACTTTGGCTTCAATCCGGGTCTCGTTGAAACCAAGTCCATCGCTTGGCAACGAGTGTGGAGCAACCACGCCGGCGAGCCAGCGTGGAACGGCTCGCAACAGGCGATCGCCAATGAGGCGTACCGCTTCATGCTCGACCTGACAGTCGACGTCCACGGCAACGCTGCCACATACTTCTACCGGCCCGACACCAACCACTACATGACGACCGTGGGGTTCGAGTATGTTCGTGATCTTCAGTTGGAGCGCGTCGAGTACGGCCAGCTCTTCGATGCGACCACCGGGAGCGTGAGCGCGGCTGAGGCCAAGGTCGAGTTTGACCTTGTGGCGCGGTGCGTCGAGTACGGCCAGTTCTTTGACTCGCTCAGTTCAGGAGTGGACGTCAGCGCTGCCTGCCCAGAACTCACGCTCGCCAATGCGGCATCCTACCCGGACGTCCCGATTGACCTCATCTGCTCTGGAACCGCCTGCAACCCGTTACAAAACAAGCCCACATACTTCTCGACGGTTCGTCTCAATGCCATCAACACCTTTGCGCGCGGCGAGGCGAATGCATGGGTTCCTGTCGAGACCACGCAGTTCATCCATGCGTTCCCTTCCACCCGTGACCGCTCTGCGCGTTCGCTGTGGCTCGATTCTGTTTACGTGCGCGGCTGGGGCGACCCAAGCACTGCCGCCGATGACGTCACGACGTATCTGACCAAGTTCTCCGGCACGCGTCTCAATAACCGCGTGGACTGGGATCTCACTGTCGCGACCGGCAAGACGCCTCAACGTGCTCTGGATCGTATGCGAATCTCGAGCGTTTGGACCGACATGGGTGGACGCATCGACGTAACCTACGCGGTAGCGGACGAGTCTCTCCAGGCGACTGGCGTGCCCGCGGCGACTCTGTGCCCGCAGGGCGGCATGGATGGCCCCGAGTACGCAGCATGGGCCACCGCTAACCCCGAGGCTACGATCAACTCGGCCAGCAACACTCAACTGTGTTTCGCAGTCAAGTCCGGTGACGAACTCGATTTGTTCCACAACTACGTAGTTACCAAGGTGGAGTTGGTCGACGGAGTGGCCGGTACTCCCACGCAGACTCACCAATACACCTATGGGGGCACTCCGGCGTACGCAAAGACTGACTCACTGCTCATCGCGGCGGGCTCTACGCATGACACCACTTCATTCAGCTCGTATCGCGGGTTCTTGACCGTCGCCACCACCATGGGAGATGGCAGCGAAGTACCGACCACCACCAACCAGTATTACCGTGGGGTGTCAGGGGACCTCATCTCCCTTCATGATGGTGTGAACCGTGGCGATCGCTCGAGCCCTCGCCTCCAAGGAAAGCTTGAATCCTCGAGAACCACGACGCCGTCGGGCGAGACCATTTCCACGTCGAAGCATCATTACACCAAGCCCAACGTGGGGTCCACGCCCTCGTGGAAGCACGCAGTGAGTTCAATCCACAATCCGTACATTGTGTTCGCGACCAAGACTACTGAGAAGACCTACGACGGTACCTGGTCAGCGACCAGCGTGACTGAAGCCACCTACCACGAGAGTCTCTACGTGCCGATCGAGATCGTCTCCACGGTCACGGACGATGTGAGCCTTGAGTCGGAAACGACGTGTTCTTCCACCGCCTACGCGACCGGCACCTCGCCGTACCTCGTGTTGCCCACGGAGTCGAAGTCGTACTACGGCACCTGTGCCACCGGCACCATGACCTCGCGCTCACAGGTGGGATATGACGGCGGAACGCCTGGGGCCGCCACCATTAACGGTCGCGGCTTGGTGACCGAGGAGCGGGTTTACCAAACACCCACCGACTTCACCACTTCGACGGCTGCCTACGATGTTTACGGCCGGATTCTCGAAGCACGGAATCCTGCCCATGTGGGTGACCCGACGCCTACGGTCTCGTGGACCTACGGAACTGATGGTGCCTTGTGGACCACGACGACGCACGGACGGCTGGGGAACAATGCAACCGAGTGGCGTGAGCGAGCCTATGGGCAGACGATCCGTCACAAGGGTCCCAATGCGAACGACTGGACTCATTACGAGTACGACGCGCTTGGCTTGATGGTCGCGGGTTGGAGTCCTCAGGAGTGGGGAAGTGAGAGCACGCCTGATCTCACAACGGACACACCTTCGATCCTCTACGTGTACGACGTATACGCGGATGGCCTTGCGATTCGGTCTACGCCGGTCGTGGTCGCGTCGGCACCGTTCGTGAAGGACACGGGGGTGCTTTATTCAGGTGAGACTCACGCGTCTACCGCGCTTCGCACGTACGACTTCTACGATGGCTGGGGCCGTCCGCTTGAACAGCATCGGGTCGCTCCCGACGGATCCGGCGGTCGTGTCGTGACGGCATCGTTGGCTGACGCGTATGGTCGCGTGTTCGCCAAGGCCGCACCGTTCTTCGATAGTTCTCCGGCACGAATGATGAACACCGATGGTACGACGGCGTTGGCGAATCTGACTGACTATTCAACGTTGCCCGCATACACCCACACTGACTTTGACGGGCGCGGGCGAGTTGTCAGTGAGACGGTGATGAGTTTTGGTGCGCCGGTCCACGCTACGACTATGGAGTATGCCGGTCGTACTACGCGCGTTATGATCCCGACTGGTGCCATCACAGAGAATGTCACCGATGTGTTGGGCAGAGTGACCGATCAGTACACGCACCCTGAGTCGGGTTACAACCTAACTGAGGCGCTTCATACCTCCTACGACTATGCAGTCCTGGCGACCGCTTCGCTGGAGCTCGATGGCTCGCTGTTGAACGATGGTGTGCATCCGGTACCAGCGGGTGTGCTTGTGCCCGGTGGCGAGGTAATGACGGTAGCGGATACCGAAGGCAACGAGACCGTGCTCGTCTCGAACTGGGCAGGCCAACGGACTCTACTCGCAGACCCAAACGCTGGGCTCTCGTACTACGGCTACGGGCAAGGAGGGCAAGTCACACGAATCGATAGCGAAGCTGGCTCAACGGTCCTTGAGTACGACGACCTTGGGCGAATGATCTCGCGCTCGTCGATGGAGTCGGACGGCTCCACACCCTCGTCGTCGGCGACGTGGCTGTTCGACCCGGTGGGCCACGTTGGTTCCCTCCTCTCGGAATCAGCCACGACCATGGTTGAAGGAGAGCCCTTCACCACAACGATGACCGTTGATGCCTACGATGACCTGCACCGGCCGATTTCGACGACAGTGCAGCTCCCGGATGACCCGATCTTGGGCGACTTGGCGAACTTCGAGTACTCAAGTTCCGTGCAGTACGACGCGCTGGGTCGAGTTGTAGCGAAGACACTGCCGCTGGCCGGCGATTTGCCGGCCGAACGAGTGCACACGCTGTTCAACCGGCACGGCCAACCGCAGTCCTTGTCGGTGACTGATCTGGTATCGACTGACGTGACAGACTTGATCACCGGGGTGGAAGTCAACGCCATCGGTCAGGTCCAGTCGAGGGCGTACGCGAATGGCGTGGAGCGGCGGCTGACCTGGAATCAGGTTCAAGGGACCCTGGATCTCGCAGAGGTAGTGTTCTTTGACCCCGATGCTAACGGCGGCCTGGGTGGCGAAGTGCACCTGCAGGCCGACGAGTACACACGGGATGGTTCGAGCCGTGTCACCCGGATTGATGACTTGGTCACCCGGGCTCAGGGCACGCCCGACGAATTTAGGGTTTCCCAGTGTTTCGACTTCGACGCCTTCAACCGCCTCAGTAGTGCCTGGACCATCGATCCCGTGGCAGCGGGAGATTGTGCCACTGGTGCACCTGGTGCAACCGACGAGTTCTGGAATGTCGACTCCACCGGGTATGCGGCGCAATGGTCGTACTCAGACTCGGGACGGATGCTCACGCAAGACATTTGGTCACAAGCCCCAAGCGAAGGCGGTGTGCCTGGAGCAGTGGAAGTTCAAGAGCAAGTGTTTGCCTACGGAGGCACCACTTCCCACACAGTGACGAGCGTCGCCGACGCAACCGGATCTGATAACTACGTGTACGACGACGCAGGTCGGCTGGTTTCTCGCGAAGTCGATGGCGTGACCACGGAGTTCACCTGGGATGGGAGTTCGAACCTCGTCCAAACCGTGTCGGCACCCGGCACGGCATCGGAAGCGACCACCACGTACTTGTACGACGCTTCTGGGCAGCGTGTTGCTCGAATCGGCACATTGACGGCGACGGCCTACTTCGGCGACACCGAAATCAAGGATGCCGATGTCCATGTTTCGGGGGAACTGCAGGGGACTAGGTACTACCAGCTTGGTTCCTCTGCGGTTGCGTACCGCGACGGCGCCGAGTGGTGGCTGATGTTTGGCGACATCCAGGGATCAGCGACTCTCGTGATGGAGAACGCCGATCCCGCCGACCCTGGCACGGCCGTGATCCGAAATGCCTACACGCCTTATGGTGCGTCGCGCGGTGGCGATCAGTTCGTGGAGCAGGACCGGGGATGGCTTGGGCAGACGGAAGACCACGACACGGATCTGATCTACCTCAATGCACGCTACTACGACCCCGCACTCGGGCGCTTCCTGTCGCCGGATCCGTTGCGAGACCTGCAGCGTCCTGAGACCTTCGATAGCTACGCGTACGCGTTTAACAATCCGACAGTGTTCGTCGATGCGTCGGGGCTGTTCGGTTGGGGCGACTTCACCGGTTGGGTGTCGGACCATAAAGAGGCAATTGTCGTCGGACTCGTGGTCGCGGTTGCTGTAGTAGTCGTTGTCGCGACATGTGGCGCGGCTGCTCCTGCCCTGGCAGGAGCAGCGGGAGCCATCATGACGTCGGGAGCCATCATGTCGGGCGCCGCAGTTGCGGGCGGTACAGCGATTACGGTGGGTGGTTCGACTGCGGCGATCGCAACTGTAAGTGCGGTCACGCTAGGAGTTACAGCTGCAGTCGCCGTCGACACGTACCAAAACACTAGTGGAGACGGCATTACGCGAGTGTCGACGGCGGCCCATCACTCAGTGCTTTGGGGATCTGCTGGTGGCGGCGTCGCGTCGTTGGGCGTGCTCGGTACCAGCGCGGTTCGAGCGTACTCGCTAGCTCGCACTGGCGGAGGGGCCCCGAACGGTGCAAGCCAGGCGGAGAATGTCGCCGGTCCTGTGGTGCCGTACAACAGGACGACCCACTACGGCGGTGCCCAAACTAGTAGCCCGTCTGCACAGATTCTGCGAATAAGCGCCCAGGGCACGCCTTGCCCCTCTTGCAAACGACCGCAAGTAAGCGGGACGAGCACGGCGCCGGTTCCGGAGCACAGTCCGTCGTTGCTGGTGCATTACTATACTGGAGGTCACGCAATGACACTCGCGCAACGGATCGCGTACGCCCGAAGCCCTCAGGCGTTTCAGGGGACGTTGTGCTTAACCTGTCAGAGAGCGCAAGGTGGTGTTTTGGCTCATCTCTCACGTCAGTACAAGAAGATGTTGGCTGTGTAATGGACCATGCCGAGTCCGTGCGTGAGGCTGTCCGCCAGCACCTAAGGGCGTTCTGGCCCGACCGCACTCACGAAGAGTTCTCCTGGCCGATTGGTCCGATCCAAGAGAACTTGCCGGGTTTCGGCGTACGGCGGATTGCTCCGTCGACTGCGGCGGATCCGTGGGTGTACGTGACAATTGGCGCCTCGGGAGCGAGTACCGGAGACGGCCTCGAATTCTTCCTGCTGTCGCCAACAGAGTCCGCTAGCCACGTTGAGACACTGGCGATGGTCGCGAACTTCCACGCCGATTCTGACTACAGAGTGTCTTTAGGTAGCTCAATGGAGATTGGTCGGCCCTGGATTGAGGGCGCGAATGCCGATCACTTGTTGGTGTCCCTGCCGTACCCTTTCGGGCCGACGCTTGAGCACTGCGAGGCGCACGGTCGTCATATACAGGTACTTTGGCTTGTACCGATCACCGCCGCAGAGTCGCGGTATGCAAGCGAGCGAGGACTTGAGGCACTCGAGCAACTGCTCGAGCAAAGCGGGGTCGATGTCATTTCGCCAAACAGGTCTTCGGTTGTCTAAATTGTCCCAGGTCCGTTTCGATCTACAACTAACGGGCGTTGGCCGGCACTCGCGCGTATGTGCTCAAGCCACTTACCGCTCGTCCCCGCTAGCCTTGCTCACCAGCAGCCGCCTAATCGAGTCCACTCGCGTCACCTGATCCGGCGTTGAGGCCCACGCGTCCAGCGCGCACCCGGCCTCCGCTGATTCGTGCGCGCACCCCCGCGGGCAGCTCTCCGCAGCAGCGTCCGCCACATCAGGGAACGCCGCGATGAAGTGCTCCACGTCCACGTGCGCGAGCCCAAAGCTCCGCACACCGGGAGTATCAACAATCCAACCGCCCCCAGGCAGCTCGATCGCCACAGCCGAGCTCGACGTGTGCCGCCCCCGCCCCGTCACGTCGTTCACCACTCCCACGGCCCGCGCGGCGAGCGGCGCCAGCGCATTCACCAGCGTGGACTTGCCCACGCCCGAATACCCCACAAACACCGTGGTCTGGTCCTGAATCTGCTCGCGCAGCACCTCAACCCCGTCGATCCGCGCAGAACCATCCGGCCGCGCCAGCACCGCGGTCTCGATGACGGTCACGCCCAGCGGCTCGTAGTTGGCACGTAGTGCGTCGGCCGAAGCCAAGTCCGCCTTAGTTAGTACCAACAACGGACGCATGCGCGCATCAAACGCCGCGACCAGGCACCGGTCGATCATCCTGGGCTGGGGCTCCGGGTCCGCCAACGCCGTGACGATCGCGAGCTGCCCCGCATTCGCCACGATGACTTTCTCGGCGGTCTCTGTGTCATCGGCAGTGCGGCGCAGCGCGTTGTCCCGCTCATCGCGGCGCACAATCCTGGACAGCGTGCCCTCCGCGCCCGAGGTGTCGCCCACCAACCCCACGCGGTCCCCAATGACCAGCCCGTGCCGGCCCAGCTCGCGCGCCTTGACGGCCGTGACCCTGCGACCGGACTCTGCGAGCCTCACCGACAGCCGCCCGCGGTCCACGCCAATCACCGTCCCAGGGATCGCGTCCTCGTGCGCCGGGCGGTTCTTGGAGCGCGGTCTCGAGCCGCGCGGGTTGGGCCGCACCTTGGCATCGGACTCGTCGTAGTCGCGCATGCTTCTTCGCTATTGGGCGGTCTCAACCATGCGTTGCCACATGTGGGGGAAGTCCGGCATGGTCTTAGACGTGGTGCCCACGTCCAGAATCTGCAGGCCCGGCACCGCGAGCCCGATGATCGCCGCGAACGTCGCCATCCGGTGATCGTGATACGTCTCCATCACGGCGCCTTGCAGCGCGCGACCCTCCGGTATCCCGCCGAACGTCAGCGAATCCTCACCCACCTCGCACGTGCCGCCAACCCGCCACACCTCGGCGGCCAGCGCCGCCAACCGGTCAGTTTCGTGCCCGCGCAGATGGCCGATGCCGGTGAGGGTTGACGGCCCCGTAGCCAGCGCGCACAGGGCGGCAATAGTAGGGGTGATCTCGCCGGCGGGGGAGAGGTCCGCGTCGATGCCGCGCAGCTCGCCGGTGCCGGTGACCACCATGGTGTCGCCGTCTAGCGTGCACGTGCCGCCCATGCGGGTCAGCAACTCTGGATACAGCGCTCCTGGCTGAGTGGTCGCCGCAGGCCAGCCGGGGATCCGCACAGTCCCGCCGGAAACGAGCGCGGCCGCCATGAATGGCCCCGCGTTGCTGAGGTCAGGCTCCACGCGAATCTCGCCCAGGTGCAGCGTGCCGGGGTGGACCACCCACGTGCGCTCGTCTGGCTGATCCACGGTGATGCCGGCGTCGCGCAAGGTGGCGCACGTCATGTCGATGTGGGGCAAGCTGGGCAACACCTCACCCACGTGCCGTACGGTCAGGCCGTGCGGCAGGCGCGGGGCGACCAGCAGCAGCCCGGTCACAAACTGCGAGGATGCCGAGGCGTCCACGTCTACCGAAGCCGGCATCTCGCTGGGCGGCGTCACCGTGAACGGCAGCGTTCCGCGCCCGCCGTCGTCAACGCCAGCACCCAGCGCCCGGAGCGCGTCCAGCAACGGCCCCATGGGCCGCACGCGGGCGCCCTCGTCGCCGTCAAAGCTCACGGGCCCGTCGGCGAGCAATACCAGGGGCGGGACAAAGCGCATCACCGTGCCGGCCAGGCCGCAATCGACGTGCGCACCCCCGCGGAGAACACCGGGCGTGACGCGCCACTGTTCCCCAGCATCGTCCACCCCTACGCCCATGGCGTGGAGCGCGGCGATCATCAACGCGCTGTCGCGAGAGCGTAGGCCGCCGTGAATGGTGACGGGGGAGTCTGCCAGCGCGGCGAGCACCAAGAAGCGATTGGTGAGTGACTTGGAGCCGGGCACACTCACGGATGCGTCAAGCGGACCGCGTGCAACGGGGGCGTCCCAGATTTCGCCGGGACCTGTTCCGGCTTTGGAGGCTGGGCTCACGCGCGATTCTTTGCGTTCTGGCGACGTGCCTTCGCCTTGACTTTGCGGTTCTTGACGCGCTTCCTGTGGCCGGCGCTGTGACCTGCGGTGGCGGCAAGCATCGCCCCACCCAGGAGAGACAGGTTGACAAAGAAGCGCTCGCGTTCGAGGTCCCTGGCTGGGCCCTCCTCGAGCTTCCAGAACGGGCGGCCTGCAGCGGCAGTGATGGCGGCCAGGCCCGTGAGCGCTACACCAGCGGTGCGCGGGGTGCGGGACAGCGCCAGCACCGAGGCGGCGGCGAGGGTGGCGACGCCGTGGACCTTCACCAAGTCGGTGAGGCTGACGTCCAGCCCTGACTCCTGAAGAATGGGCTCCATCACGGGGGCAGAGCGGGCCGCGCGGAGCTCAGGTTCCAGCACCGATTCCACCGCCCCATAGATGAACCATGAGGCGAGCAACGGGCGAGCAAGCGACCTAAATACCATGTGTCTACGCTACCAACGATGTGACGCGCATGCGACGGGGGCCGGGCGTGGGGGAATGAGTGGCGGCGCGGTGCCGTTGAACCTGCATGACCACCACGCTCAACCCTGGGATCACCGGCCCAGCAGCGCGCACACTCGTTGCTGTTCCCACGGCGGTAGGCTCGTACCTGATGACTGACACGAGCGAACTAGATTTCGAAGCCGAGGCGCTGTCCTATATGGATCAGTTGTATGCCGCTGCGCTCCGGATGACCAGGAATCCGGCCGATGCTGAGGACCTGGTGCAGGAAACCTACGCCAAGGCCTTCAAAGGACAAGACAAATACACCCCCGGCACCAACCTCAAGGCGTGGCTGTACCGGATCCAGACGAACGCCTTCATCAACACGTATCGCAAGAAGCAACGCGAGCCCAAGCGCTCGGATGCCGACACGATCGAAGACTGGCAGTTGGCGGCGGCAGCCGAACACCAGTCACGGGGCCTGGCGTCTGCTGAAGACGCCGCGCTCGACCAGCTAGGCGACGTTGAGGTCAAAGACGCACTCATGAAGCTCTCGGAAGAGTTCCGCATGGCTGTGTACCTCAGCGACGTAGAAGGGTTCGCGTACAAAGAGATAGCGGACATCATGGATACGCCCGTGGGGACGGTGATGTCTCGACTTCACCGTGGGCGCAAACTGCTCAGAGAACAATTGGGGGACTACGCCGCCGAGCGTGGGATCACAGACAAGCGCCCGGCAGCGCAAGAGAGGGAGGTGAACCGTGCCTAAGAAGGAATGCGAAGAAGCGCTTGACCGCCTCTTCGAATACATGGATCACGAGTTGCCTGAAGATCAACTACAGCGCATTGGCGCTCACTTGAAGGATTGTCCGCCCTGTGAGGCGGAGCACCGCATCAACGAGAAGATCAAGCACCTGGTGGCGCGCACGGGGGGCGAAGTTGCACCCGAGGCTTTGCGCGACCGGATACTGGTCACGCTACAGCACGCCCGTGGCGACGCCGCACCAGACTGTTGAGGCCCGCTGTAGGCCTGTGAGGTGATGGGGCACTGGCCCCATGGCGCGGCGACGCCGCACCAGTGACCTAAGCGTTGGGTCGCTTGCCGTGGTTGGCAGCTGACTTGGCGCGTGACTTGCGCTTGCGTCCTCGCTTGCTCATCGGTTTCCCCTTTGCATGTTGTGCTTGACTCAAAACTTGACCCCCTATCTTCCCACACCTGGGTTACCCCGGCGCACGGGACGGGATAGCCTCTCAAGGAGACGCAGAGTAGTTTAAGGTAACGCAGTGCAGTGCCGATGGAGGTTCCGTGAGCGACCAGCCAGTTTCAGTCATACCGTTCCTGCACGCGCTCGCGAGCACAGGCGGGTCAGACCTCCATTGCAAGGTTGGCTCGGCGCCCCGAATTAGGGTCGATGGCCGCTTGCGCAAGCTTCAAGTGCCGCCGCTGCGGGCCGAGGACACCCGCAACATGGTGGCCCAAGTGCTTCCCGAGGACCTCGTGGCACAGTTCCGCGACATCCATGAGGCTGACTTCGCCTTCTCGCTGTCGGGCGTTGGGCGCTTTCGCGTCAACACCTATGTGGCGCGTGGCACCGACTGCCTGGTGTTCCGGCAGGTGGCCGTGGGCGCAGAGACGATGGATAGTTTGGGGCTGCCGCAGGTGGTCGGGGACCTGGCGCTAGAGCCGCGCGGGCTGGTGCTCGTGACCGGACCCACCGGATCCGGAAAGACCACCACGCTTGCGTCCATGGTGGACCTCATCAATACCCAGCGCGAGTGCAACATCATCACCATCGAGGACCCCATCGAGGTGCTGCACACCGACAAGAAGTCGATGATCTCGCAACGCGAGGTGCGCTCCGACACCCTGGACTTCACCAACGCGCTGCGCGGCGCCATGCGACAAGACCCTGACGTCATCATGGTGGGCGAGATGCGCGACATCGAGACAGTGCGCGCGGCGCTGTCCGCCGCCGAGACCGGCCACTTGGTGCTCGCCACCCTGCACACGGTTGACGCGCAAGACACCGTCAACCGCATCGTTGACTTCTTCACGCCGCACGAGCAGGCTCAAATCCGCGCCACCTTGTCCCAGACCCTGCGTGGCATCGTATCCCAGCGCCTGGTGCGGCGTGCCGACAACAAGGGCCGCACCTTGGTAGCCGAGGTCATGGTGAACAACGGCCGTACGGCCGAGGCGATCGTGGACCCATCAAGCCAGCCACCCATCGAAGACCTCATCTCGGATGGCAGCTACTACAACATGCAAACCTTCGATCAGCACCTGTTTGAACTGGTCAGAATGAGGCGCGTGACCTATGAGGACGCCGTGGCGATCGCCTCGCGGCCGCAGGACCTCGCGGTGAAGTTGAAGAACGCCGGGGTTATTGCGTAGCCTCACTGAGCCGTGAAGCCAGTTCGCCGGGGTGTGCACTCGGAGGACGCGCCGTGGCCCGACCGCTACCTGGTGCGCGTCGCGAGGCCGAGGAGTATGCCGTCGTAGCAGGCTGGAAACGTGCTTCATCGCCTAGGGTCGGAGTGACGGAAAGGTTCAACGATGAGCACACCGCTGAAGATCGCCGTAGTGGGCACTGGAGGCTGGGCGCAGCAACACGCTCGCATCTTCTCGCGCCGCCACGACACCGACCTGGTCGCGATCGTTGGCCGCAACGCCGAACGCACCCATGAACGCGCCGCCGCGTACGGCGCCCGCGGCTACACCGACATCGACCAGATGCTCGACCAAGCCCAACCCGACCTCGTCACGGTGTGCCTACCCAACGAAGTCCATTACGAACCCACCCTGCAGCTACTGAAGCGCGGTATCCCGCTCCTCGTAGAGAAGCCCCTGGTATTCGACCTAACAGAAGCCGACGCCCTCCTCGCCGAAGCCGAGCGCCAAGACACCTTCTTCGCCATCAACCTCAACCATCGATACGCCGAACCCGTCCAGCGTGCCAAGGCTGCCATTGATGCCGGAGTCCTGGGGGACATCGTCTTCGCTACCTGGCGCTTTGGCGGCGAGCCCAACTTTGGCACCAGCCCACACGCCAACCTCATCGAGACCCAGGTCCATGGGCTCGACATGCTTGAGCATCTGTGCGGCCCCATCGCGTCCGTGATGGCCCAGATGACCGACATGACCCGGCCCGGCACCTACACCACCCTCGCCGCGGCCCTTGAGTTCGCGAACGGCGCCGTGGGCAGCCTGGTGGGCAGCTATGACTCGTCGTACACCTACCCTGGGACGCAACTCATCGAGGTGAACGGTACGCGCGGCCGCGCGCTGATCGAGGACACGGTGCGCCGCCTGACCCTCTCTGCCGCTGGCGACGAGACCCACCGAGTCTGGGAAGCCGGCTACTTCAACGACGAAGCCCGCACCTTCGAGTACACCTTTGACCGCCACGTGGACGCAGTCTTGGACGCGTTCCGCGCTGGCGAGCCGCCGCCGGTCCACGCCCGTGCGGGCCGCCGTGCACTGGTTCTCGCGAAGGCAATCATCCGCTCGTACGATGAGGGTGTCCGGGTCAAGGTGTGAAAGTGCGCTGAGCCTTGGGGCCGGGCCGCTATCGCGAAGGTGTGTGGGTGGCAAGAGCCGTGACCGCAGCATCTGCGGCATGTCCATCGCCGAACGGAGATGTGCCGGGCGGCTCGCTCATCGTTCGAGTGGCGACTGCTGATAGGTTCTCGAGACCGGGCAAGAGTACGTTCCAGCCCCCTTCGAGCGTCTCTGTCCACTCAGTCTCGGTTCGCAGCGTGGTGCATGGGCGCTCCAGGAGGAAGCTCTCCTTCTGCACTCCGCCAGAGTCGGTGATGACGCCGCTAGACCCGAGTATCTGAGCGACCATGTCGCGATACGGGAGGGGTTCGCGCAGGGAGATCGACCCCGAAGTGAGGTCGATCCCGTGACGTGCTGCGCGGTCTCGCAGTCGGGGATGGGCGAAGAGATGCACAGCCATGTCGACTTCTGCAATCGATGCAATGATCGCGGCGAGGCGGGCAGGATCATCAGTGTTTTCCGCCCGGTGGATCGTCGCAACCAGGTAGGGTTCTCCGACGTCCGTGGACTTGGCAGACGTGTTGCCAGCCATGATGTCCCTCCGAAGTTGAAGGCAGATGTCGGCCATCACGTCGCCAACGAGAACCGATCGAGCCGCAAGGCCCTCATTGCCAAGGTGCCTCATGGCCGTATCGGTGGGGGCCAGCAGGAGGTCCGCGGCGTGGTCCGTAAGGACTCGATTGTGCTCCTCGGGCATCAGGCGGTTGAATGATCGCAAGCCCGCCTCGAGGTGAGCGAGAGGGATGTGGATCTTCACGGCGGCGAGTGCTGCCGCAATGGTCGAGTTGGTGTCGCCGTAGACGAGCACCCAATCGGGCCGCACATCCGCAAACGTGTCCTCAAGTGCGCTGAGCATCGCAGCAGTCTGGTGGCCGTGGCTGCCTGAACCTACCGCAAGGTGGACATCGGGCGACGGAATGCTTAATCCGGAGAAGAACACATCGGACAGCGTCGGATCATAATGCTGACCTGTATGCACGATGACGTGTTCTGCATCGGTGCGCGCAAAGGCGGAAGCGATGGGCGCTAGCTTGACGAACTGCGGACGCGCTCCGACCACACTGACGACTTTCACAGGCCTGCCTTAACGAGACGACGGAGCGAGCGGTCTCACTCCTGGTTGACTTCAGCGAGGTTATCGCACAATGTCGAAGCCCACCCAACCGTTGCCGATCTGGCGACGCTCCTGGACTCCACCAGAACCGTTCCCTGGGTAGAGCCACAGCAAGCCTGTCGCTTCCTCGCGCGCGATGATGTCGATGCGACCGTCACGGTCCCAGTCCGCTCCGGACATGATGACGTCCATGAGGCCCCAGTCGTCGCCGACGATCTGCCTTGGCGCCTGGAAGCCTCCTTGGCCGTTGCCTGGGTAGAGCCACAATGTACTGTCTTCGGCCCTGCGCGCGATGAGACTCGGTAGCCCATTGCCGGTGAAGTTTCCACCAAACTCGATGAGATCCATCGTGTTCCACCCGTTGCCGATCACCCGCGGCGCGCCGAAGCGGGCGTTCCCGGCGGCTGGGTAGAGCGTAAGTGTCCCCGCCTCGTCTCTGGCGATGAGGCCCGGAACGCCGGGCGTGTGCCAACCCTGGACACCGATAATGTCGGTGAAATGACCCCAGCCGTTCCCGATGACCCGAGGGGCCGTGAAACCGCCTCTGCCGTTCCCTGGGTATAGACGCAGTTGTCCTGTGACGGGGTCAGTCGTGATGATCTCGGGGCGTCCGGTGCTACCGAAGTTGTGCACTTGAGTCATGAAGCCCATGACGTGCCAGCCATTTCCGATCTGCACGCGAGTGGCGAATCTTGCACCGCCGCGGCCAGAGTAGAGGTAAAGCTTGCCGTCGGGGTCGCGGCCGATGAGGTCGGGGATAGTGTCGCCGTTCCAGTTGCGCTGCGGCGTGTTCAGTGCAGGGCGCGGCGGTAAGAGACTCGGTGTGGACGGCCCAAACCAGTCGTTGAAGGTGCGCCAGAAGTTCCTGTTGCCATAGGCGCTACAACTGTCGCCGAGCCCGTACATGTTGTTGAGCGCCGCTGCGTTGGGCTGGTAGGGGGTGTAGTAGTACAGCGCGGCTGTCGCGCGGTTCTCGATGAACACTGGCAGCGAGCCGCATGACGACTTTGGGTTCAAGCGGATATTGCTGACTTGCCCGATGGGGTAGTAGGTGAAGATGCTTGCGGGGTTCGAGTACCACTGGAACTGGCCAGCAGCAGAGTAGATCTGGAAGAAGAACCCAAAGAAGTCCGAGTTACACGGCGCAGTGTCCGGGCAGCCGTAACCCATCGCCCGCTGGTAGCGCCAACTCTCGGGGCTTGACAGGGTGACGAGGCTCATCTCCTTTTGTAGGGTGGCCAGGATCACCTGCGGGTTGATTTTGCACGCCTGCGATACATCGAAGATGATCTGCGCAGCAGAGATGTTTGTCTTGGCCTCGATGGGATCGACGCAGCGATTGGGGTTGGCAGCCTGGGCGTACGTGTCAGCTCGGTAGACACGGAGGCAGTTGTTGCAGTTGGCGGGGCCTCTTGCGTCGAGGAACGCCTGAATGTCCCCAACCGTCATCGAGCCGTAGTCGAAGAACCGTTGATCGCTGATGATGTAACCGGGCTGGAACTGGTTGCCGTTCATCTGCGCGCTTGCCTCGCCCGATGGCGCCACCACCGCGAGAACAGCGACAATGCTCGCGAGTGCCGCCAGCAGCGCAGTTCCAGTTCGGGTCGACGCACGGGCGTGCCGTGGTTGGGTGCGAGTCATCATGGTATGTCAACCTCCGTTGCGGCAGATTCGCCGACGTGAGTGGTGGATTGGTAATACGCGACTATCGTCGCCTTGCCGGACGCGAGATTGTTCAGGGCGAATCTGAACTGTCCACACGCGGTCCCGGTGGCATCGGATTCTCCCTTGTTCTCAAGTGAGTGAGTGGTCCCGCCGACTGTCACCGTTGTCCGGCACGTGCCGCCAGACTCGAAGATGTCCGGCACGAACACGACTACTTGAAGGTCCCGTGCGGCGTAGTCGATCGTTGCAAGGAAGATCTCGGGCTCAACTGGAGTGCCGACGGGCTTGGGCGCGATGGGACCTTCCGGAGTCCCCTCGCCGGCGTCGGGCGTGGGCGAGATCGCGACTGGTGGCGTCGTAGTGGGGGAGGGCGCCACCGCAGTTGTGGTCGGCGTGGGCGAAGTCGATGCCGACGGCCCTAGCGACAACACGGTGTCCGGGCTGCCGGCGCATGCACTCATCGTCAGTATCGCCGCAAGCGCGCAGGCGATGGCAACCGGTGTCGTTTTCACTTCGAGTCCTCCTGGACGCTCTCGATGCCGCGATACCGAGAACGCGTCTGTGGGGTTGTTCACGACGTGCACCCTTGCAGGGCACCCTACTTTGATTATCGGCACAAATCGTAATTCTTCGATGTGACACATGTCACACTAGATGCGCGTAGCGCGTCTAGTTGTCTCGTTGGGGCAATGACGCCATTGATCCGGGGCTAGCGCGCCTCCAGCGCCGCGTACAGTGCGGCGAGGTGGCGTTCTTGCGACTCCCATGAGTACATCTGCACTAGGTCGGGATTGCGGACGCTCTTGCGGAAGGTGTCGATGTCGCTCCACATCGCCGTTATTGCTTTCGCGACGCTGTCCACATCCGCAGGATCGAAGGTGACGCCGATACCGTGGGTTCGTAAGAGTTCGGCCAACTGCGCCACGTTGCTCGCGGCTACCGGCAATCCAGCATGGAGATAGTCGAAGACCTTGTTGGGCAGTGCCATTTCGTGGTTGGGAATGCCCGTGACGAGCGGATGGACACCAATGTCAGCGGTCGCCAAGAAGTCGATGATCTCGTCGGGTGCAACCGGATCCACCAGGTGCAGCCGTTCGCCTACGCCGAGTTCGTCGGCGAGCACCGCGAACGCTTGCGCAGCAGCGGTTCGAGAATGGGGGACACACACGATGGCCAGGTGCGTGTCAGGTAGTTGGGGGAGCGCGCGCACCAGCACATCGATGTTCCGTAACACTCCCAACACTCCTGAGTAAACCAAGAGGCACATGTCGCGAGGCACGCCAACCTCGGTACGCAGTTGCCGCTTGCTTGGCACTTTCTGCGCGGCGAGCGGCGCATTGAGAACCACAGTGGGCGTGGCGGAGAGGCGATAGTCGTCACGCAACGTCTCAGCTATGGGGTCGCTTACGGTGATGACGTGGTCCACCGCGCGCATGTAGTGCTGCTCCATGCGCAGGTAGGAGCCTTCGACGATGGGGTCTCCCTTTGTCATGCCTGCGATGTATTCGTGCGCATCGTAGATAAACGGCACCTCGCGGTGCTCGCGTGCAAGCGCCTTTTTCGCGGACGCCCCGGCACCGAGGAGGTGGACATCGTGGATGTGCAGTATGTCGGGGTTGAGGTCCCGCAATACGGGAGCGAAAGCGTGTTCTAGGTCCGCGATGTTGGGTAACTCCCGGCGCCATGACAGCAAGGCTCTGTTGCGGATACGGAACCGGTCGACCCGGTGCCAGGCCCGTACGAGCACGTAATCTTGTACCGTCAGTGCGCGGCTACGCCACAAATGCGTCTGCCGGCGCGCCCCATGGGAGAGACGGCCAAAGAGCGTGCGGTTCCCCGCGGCTGCGCCATCCCTCTTGAGCCCTTGCTGAGCACTTCGGCGTGCCTGCGCGGAGGTGTACGAGACGACCGGAAGCCTCCATCGCCGCCGTGCCCCGCGCGCATGGACTCTGCGGTCGCGACGGGTGTAGTGGACCGGCAGGCCCAAGGTCGTGACCGGCCCCAGTGTTCCGGCGGTGCGTGCGCTGCCACCGGTGTCGCCCCACACCAACGTGACTCGGTAGCCCGCTGCCGCAACCGAGAGAGCGGTCTTGCGAACACGTGCGTCTTGCGCAATGCCGGTGGCGACGGCCATGACGACGTGCGGACGTGAATCGTCGGGCTGTTCAGTTGTCATGGTGTGTAAGTCCAATCCGCCGCTGGCGGCTCGTCCGATGAGATGTGTGTCAAGCGCGTAGCGTCGGGCTCCCAGGCCTGTGGCGGCAGTGGACCGATGAGCGACTCGTAGGTCGTTCGCAACACTGCGGCTTGCCCAGTCCACGAATAGGTCTCTTGCACCACGGGATCCTGAACCCTCGCGCGAATCGCGGGCAGGTTCGCCAACACGTCGGTGACAGCGCGCGCGAGATCGTCGGGGTCGCCGGCGGTGTAGACCGCGCCCAGCCCGTGCGCGGTGACGATCTCTGCCTGAGTCGGAGTGTCGCTCGTGATGACCGGGAGCCCTGCACACAGGTATTCGCAGAACTTGTTAGTCAGCGCAAGGTCGTGGTTCTTGACGTGGAGCAACGTACTCAGCCCAATGTCAGCAGTAGACAAGAAGTGAGGGACGCGTTCGGGCAACACGAAGGGCAACAGGTGTAGCCGCTCGCTCACGCCCAGCGAGCGCGCGAGGTCTTCAAGTTCTCTGACCACGTGGCTGCGGCTGTTGACCAGCAACGCGAGATGAGCCTGCGGTACGGGCACCAGCGCCTCAATCGCCGTGTGAACGCCGCGTGCGGGATTCACGCCTCCGATATAGACCATCAATGGCACATCTGCGGCGAGTCTAAGGACATCGCGCACGGTCGGGTCCCCCGCTCCTGGCGGCGCGACCACCGGAGCATTGAGAACAAGTGCGGGCTCAGAGACGAGGTCATGGTCGCGCTTGAGGAACTGCGCAAGCGTGGCCGACACCGTCAGCACAGCGTCGAAGTCCGCGATGAACTCCCGTTCGAGGTCGCAGTAGGCGGCAATCGTGCGCGGCGGCAGGTAAGCAAGCCCCGGCAGGTACTCGCGGGCGTCATAGACCAGCGCCACGGTGCGCCCCGCCTGCGCCGCCCTGTGCGCCGCTGCTGCCGCGACGCCCATCATGAACACATCGTGCACGTGGATGAGGTCGGGCTTGATCTTGTCGAGCACGCGGCCAAGTACGATGTCGTCGTCGACGATGGTCGGGAGGACTCGGCGCCAGCGGGCTCGGAACGGCCAGCGGCGGTAGCGCGCGATAGCGCGCTCGCGTGCCACTTGACTGAGGGCCCGGTCCTCGAAGGCACGGCGCTGCTTGGCGCGTAGCGGTGTGGATCGCAGCTTCAGCACCACGCGACTCGCGAAGAGGTCGAGCGCTCCCCACGCCCGCGACCACGCATTCGGCTTTGACTGGTGTGCGCCACCGCGAACACGTGGCTCACGCTGAGCGTCGCGACCTTGCCGAGTGGTCGCCCGGTTGCGCGCCTTGTACGCCACGAGCGCACTCGCGGACTTCCATTCGGAGTCATCCCTGTACCAGGGTCGCACCACGTTCTTGAGGTTGCGCCACCAACCCCGAGCCCCAACGTGGACGGTGCGCGGTACCACGGGTATTACCTCGACCCGAGCGTTGCCGGCGCGAATGGTGCGGGCTTGACCAGACCGCGTCACGCCGATGGCGACGGCATCGAGGCCGAACCTAGATGCCGTCGCCAAGTTCTTGAGCACACGAACATCGGAGAGTGCGTCGTTCCCCGGCATGATAACCACGCGTTTGGCGGTAGCAGGTAGTTCGCTCACTTGTCTCCCGTGGCCGTTCGTTGACCGCGCAGTTCGCCGACGAGGCCCACGTAGAGTTCCTCAATCAAGCCGGCCTGTGCCGCCCACGTGAGTTGGTGGCGTAGGCCGGTCTCCTTGGCGATGCGCGTTCGGTACGAGTCGGTGTCCGCGAGCACCGCGCGAGTGGCTTCCACGAAGCTGTGCACGTCACCGGCCACGTAAACCTCGCCAACGCCGTAGCGCTCCACGAGGTCGCGCTGCGCGGGAGTGTCGCTCGTGACAATCGGAAGTCCCGCCTGGAGGTACTCGCAGAACTTGTTGGTGATGGCCACGTCGTGGTTCGGGGAGCGCAGCAACGTACTGAGGCCGACGGTTGCGTCGGCGAGAAACTCAACGACCAACTGCGGATCAACATAGTCCGTGAGGTGGACGCGCGAGTCGACCCCGAGTTCTTTGGCGAGTTCGATCAGTGAGTTGACCACAACGTTGACCCGGTTCGTCACCACCGCGAGGTGGACTCCGTCGAGTTCCGGCAGGGCTCGGATGGCGGTATCGACACCGCGCGCGAAGTTGACGCCGCCCGCATAGACCAATAGTGGCGCGCCATCGACGCCGACCACCTTGCGCAGCGTCTGAAAGCCCTTTTCGCTCGTCCGCGACCGCGGCGCGTTGAGCACAACCAGGGGAGTTGAGGGCAGTTGGTAGTCCTCTTGCAGGCTTCTCGCGAGAGGTTCTGAGACCGTGATGACGGCGTCTGTTTCGCGAATGACCTCGCCCTCCAACTGCGTGTAGGCGGCCGCGAGCTCGGGTGGCAAGTTCGTGAGACCCCGGACATACTCATGAGCGTCGTAGACGAGTGTCACGTCGCGCCCACGGGCGCGAGCACGCTCGCGGGCATGGGCACCTAGTGCCAACATGAAGACGTCGTGGACGTGAATGATGTCGGGCTCAAGAGAGTCGAGTAGAGGGCCGATCATCTTCTCATCCTTGACGAGGTGCGGCACCACCTTCTGCCAGCGAAAGCCCGATTGGGTCAACAATGCATCTACCTGGCGGCGGTGATCGGCGTCGTCATGGACCTGTTTGGTCGAGGTCGACCGGGACCGTGAGCCGATTGCGCCGACGAGCGCTACTGTCACTCGACCTGCAACTGCGAGGCTCCCGAGCACGGCTCGCCGTGCGCCGCCGTGCGCTGCCGCGCTGGCGCGCCAACGAGTGACCTGCGATCGAGCGGCAAAGAGTTCCGCCTTCGAGCGGTAGCGCAAGCGCCACACCGTGCCGAGTTGGCGCGACATGCTAGCGAGGCGCCGCACGAAACCCTGCGGGACTCCGGTGACTGTCACGTCGCAGCCCTCGAAGACCGTATGGAATCCGGGACCGCTACGCGTGACCCCTAGTGCCTTGACCTCGAGTCCCATCTCAAGAGCTGCATTGATGTATTTCAGGACACGGGGGTCAGAAAGGACGTCGTTGCCCGTGAGGTAGACCACGCGCTGGCTGGAACTCATGGTCCCTTCTTACCAAACTCAAGCCCCGTGCTGATGACGCGCGCGGCGTAGCGTCCGTCATGGACCTCGGTGACGTACTTCAGCGATGCGCGGCCGATGGCCCTCATTCGCGCCGGATTCTCCACGAGTTCGGCAACCACATCGCCAATCTCGTGCGGCTCCGCCTGCACGATGGGCAGTTCCATGCCAGTGGCGTCCAAGATCGCCCGGCGAACATCTCCGGTCACGTTGCCGACCACCACTCGTCCGGCCGCCATGGCCTCACATGCCGCCACACCGTAGCTTCCAATCCGGAACTGGTCGAGGACAATATCGGCGGATCGGTAGATCTTGGGCATTTGCTCCGACAGCACTCGTTCGATGCGACGGTACTCGACCAGTCCACTGTCATGGTGCGGTTCAAGCGCTGCGTCCGCATACTCCGAGCCTTTGACGTGCCCATTGGACGGGGCGTGTACCACGACGGGCCGCTTCCCCTTGAGTAGCGGTCGCGTCGAGGCCCAAGTGGACAGGTCAACGGTCACGGGACACCACCGAGCGAAGGGGAGGTCGTCGAGGAGGTCTGGCGTCGAGGCGAAGACCGGGCCATGGAAGTGCTTCAGTTCGGCGAGATTATGGCGAGCTTGGCGCTCGAGTCGCGGAACCTCGGCCCAATCCTTATCGCGGTAGGGCGACCAGGTGAAGCGGGCGGCGTGGCGCGAAGGGAGTCTGGTATCCGATCCATGGGAGATCATCCCCACCACAAGGCCATTGCGCGTCAACGCCTTCGCCTCGCGGAATGGGTCGAGATGCATCAGATCGGCGAAGAGCGGCCTGCCGGATTCGATGATGACGTGCGTGAAGTTGTCCCGCACGTATCCGAACTGCTCACGCTGCCAGCGGCGATTGCGTCGATACGCGTACGGTGGGATTCCGAAGTCGTGCGGGAAGTCGAACCCCCCAACTGTCTCGAGGCTGAAGACAGTGCCAGACACGCCTGGAACGTGTTGTTCGAGCGCTCGCGCCCACGCGTTTGCTTGACCGGCGAAGTTCGCGGGACCGATGAACACTCGCACGGGAGTATGCGGGACTTCTGGCCGCACGTGGTACTCCGGCAGGTCTACAGGTACTCTGCGCTCGTTGGTGAGACCGGCGAGCGCATCCACCCATCGCATAGGAAGACGCCAGCGCAGCCAATCAAGCGGCCCTCGTGCCCACCGCGGTATGCGATGGCGAAAGCGGTAAGCAGCCCGCAACATCCGGACTGCCAACGGTCGAAGGCGCGACAACTGTCGCTTTATGTGCATGGGGATCTCCGCAGATTAACGTTGGGCGAGGTCGCGACACGCAGCGACGAACGCTTGGTGGTGGTCTTGGCCGTCCGGCGGGACATCGAGAGCGCGGCGTCGGTACTCATCGAGTAGTCGATGGTCCTTGGCCCACGCGTTGAGCAACGCTGCGGCCTCGGGTGCGTTCGTGACGGTGATTCCCGCGCCCGTGGTGGCGAGCAGTTCCTGGGTGCGAGGCAGTGCGGTCGCCACGACGGGCAGTCCGCAATACAGGTACTCGTAGAGCTTGCTCGGGATCGCTTCCCTGAAGGCTGGCGTGTCTTCCAACAACAGGAACCCCAACCAAGCGCCATCGGCGTGTTGCCATGCTTGACGAGGAGGGAGTCGGCCATGCCACTGAACACGGTCCTTTAACGCCGGGCGCTGAAGAATGGTTTCCGCTCTTTCGAGGTCCTTCGCCGCGATCGGGCCTACGAGGTCGAGGTGCCAGGCGGGAGCGGACTCCATGACTTCGAGCATCGTGAACAACCCGCGGCTTGCCCTGAGATCGCCCACATAGATCGCTCGCGGGGTGTTGTCCCGCGCACTCGGTCCGGGCAGGAAGGCCTTGTCCGCGAGATTGCGCAGAATTACGCGGTGCTTGATCTCAGGGTAGAGGTGATCGTCTGCGACGATCACCGCGTCGGCTCGTCTGGTGGCCCAACCGCCTAGGGCCGCCCATGCCTGGCCTGCAAGTCCTCGAGGCCCGCGTGCCCAGGCGCGGTCCTCGAGCAAGAGGCGATAGTCCTCATGGACATCTGACGCGTAGAACTGCGCTCGGACTCCCGGTATCCGCGCAGCTCGGCTGCGGATCCAGCAACCGAACGCAACGTCGGGATCGAACGCAACCTGAACGCGCGCACGTGTCTGCCAGGGCAGCGCGAGAGATCGCCACGCACGCACCACTCGCCCGCGCCGTCGAAGTGTGCGGACCAGGGCACCTGAGGGAGCATCGTCGCGACTGCCTAAGGCGACCACCTCGACCGACAAACCTGCCGTGACGAGAGCATGGACCTGTCGGTGGAGTCGCGCATCTGCAACGTCGTGGCCCGACGACACGATCGCGACGTCAACCGGACCCTCCATGCCTGCTCGCATCGCTAGAAGTCGTCAAGCGTAAAGGCGTTCTCTCCTACCTCAAGGAAAGTGGTGTAGGCCTTGATGCATCGCTCGGGCGTGTCGTGCATCATCAGTTTTCCCTTGTGGATCCAGATGCAGTCGTTGCACATCTGTTGAATGCTTCCGAGGGAGTGGGAGACCAGGAACATTGCGCGAGCTGACGACATCAGCTCGTTCATCTTCTCACTGGCCTTGACCTTGAAGGACGCGTCTCCCGCAGAGAGTGCTTCATCAATCAACAGAATGTCCGGGTCCATGTGAACGGACACCGAGAAAGCTAAGCGCTGGAACATGCCTGATGAATAGGTGCGCATGGGCATGTCCATGAACTCGGTGAGTTCAGCAAACTCCGCGATCTCTTGCGCGCGCTGGTTGACGGCTTCACGTGACAGCCCGGCGGCGAGGCCCCCAAGGATCACGTTCTCGCGGCCCGAGAGCATGCCATTGAATCCCACTCCGAGCGCGAGGAGAGAACTGATCTTGCCACGCACCTCGATCCGTCCACGAGTCGGCGGTAGCACCCCGGCGAGCGCACGCATCAGCGTTGACTTGCCGGCGCCATTCGCGCCGATGATTCCCATCGCGGTGCCGCGGGGCACCTCAAAGGACATGTCCTGGACGGCGAGCACTTCGCGGATCGCGCGTTCGCCTCTGCCGAGTCGCACAATCGCACTCTTGAAGGTGGGTACCTTCTCGAACGTGGTCCGGTAGGTGATGGATAGGTTCTGCACGGACACCGTGGGTGGTTCGCCGGGTTCAGGCTTCTGGCGCAGCACCACGCCGCTCGGCGGAGCCGCAGGCTCTGGGGCTCTAGATTCGGACAGCGAAATCACGCTCCCTAGACATGAACAGAAGAGCGCCGCCAACTAGGGCGATGACGGCCCAGACAAACGCAGCGATCCAAATGCGGGGCTCCGGCATCAGCCCTCGAAGCGTGAGGTCAGTCCATCCGCCGATCAACGAGAACAGGGGGTTGAACACCAGGAACGGATGAATATGCGCGGGTAGCCTGCTCTCCGCATCTTCCACGAACCACAGCACCGGCGACAAGTAGAGCCAGATACGCAGGAAGTATGGGAGGAAGCTGGTGGTGTCTCGGAAGTACACCTGCAGCGTTGCCATGATGGCGGCCATGCCCACGCTGAACACCACGATCAAGAAGAGAAACACAACGCCGAGCAACATGTTCCACGACCAACGCGCGCCAGCGACGATGTTGATGAGGATGTAGACCGGCAACGTGGGTATGAACCTGAAGAATGCGGTGCGCACCGCAGCCAACGGCATGAGCAACCGCGGGAATGCCATGTTGAGAATGAGGCGTCCCCCGCCTGTCACGGAACCCGCACCGGCAGAAATGCTCCCTGAGATGAAGAAGAATACGAACAGCCCGCCAACGATATGAGCGAGATACTCGATTCCCCCGCGGTCGCTGAGCAGACTGACCAAGATGTAGTAGACCATGGCCAGCAAGAGAGGGTTGAATACCAACCACATCTGCCCAAACACCGTCTGTGAGTGAGCAGCCTTGATGCCCGACCGGGAGAACTGAACCGCGAAGGGGATGCGAGTGCGAAGGTCACGGTAGTACTGCTTGATGTTGGGGAGGCCAATTTTGTGAGGTTCGTAGACTTGAAGGTCCGCGTCCCACTTTGACTTCACTGCTTTAGCGGCCATGTATTGGAGTTCCTCCGAGGTGCTTCAAGCGAGGCGTATGGCAACGCGCCGACTGCCGAGCCTACAGAGTGGGCCCACCTAGTGTCAAAGTAGGCCAGCGCTACTGCTCTGAGTCGCTAGCGCCCCGTGCCTCGCCTGAAGCGGCAGTGACTCAGCCCTCTTCTCGATATCCGTAGACCATTGCTCGTGAAGGGCAAGCGGCCCAAACATGTCCACCTAAGGAACGCTGCGCCGCGCGGCTGCCTCCTGACACAGCGCCGCTAGCTCGGAGATGGGCGTGTTGTCCAACTCCCCGCCGGGAGGGGGGCCTGCGAGCATCGGCGCAATTTCAGGATGACGTGCCATCGGAGGAGACCAGCACGACCTTGATGGAGTCCGGCTCGGCCAGCTTGCGGAGCGCGGCCTTCGGATCGCTGAGCGGCATCTGGGCGGTGATGAGGCTATCCCACGCGATGTCTGCACGGGACAGAAGCGCCATCGCCTCGGCATAGGACTGAGGCGGGTTCACGCTCATCCCGAGCAATCGGATGTTCTTGAGGCAGATGTCGCTCGCGGGATCGAGAAGCACCTCGGTGCCGGTGTTGACCATGTTGCCCACCTCGATGACCGTCCCCATCCGCCGCACGGAACGGATCCCCTCGACAAGGGCGGCGGGGTCGTTGGTGCAGTCGATGACCAGATCGCAGCCGCGGCCGGACGTGGCCGCCATGACGGCAGTGTGGCGCTCCTCGATGGTGGTCGAACGTACATCGACCACCGTCTCAGCTCCCATACGGCGGGCTGCAGCGAGCCGCGCTGGCCGCGAGCCCGTCACGATGACCTTGCCGATGCCGTGCGCCCGCAGGACTGCGGTGACGAGCAGGCCGACCGGACCGGCGCCCTGGACAAGAGCGATGGCATCCGCGCGCAGAACCTCGTCCCATGTGCCTACCGGTGTGCGGGCCATCGCAACGGCGCGCACGGCGACCGCGAGGGGGTCGAGGAGACTGGCGCGTGCGGTCGGCGTCTGGTCCGGAACCCGCCACAGGTAGGTGCCTTCGCGGACCGCAAGGTGCGATCCGAACCCCCCGGTCAAGGCGCTCGCACCAGCAGGTCCTTGTCCCGCCGCAGCCACTCCGGTGAACTCCGGCGGGATCCCGTAGACGAACGCCTCACTGCAGACTGCCGCGGCCGGTCCAAACCGTTCGCACTGCCAGCAACGCCGGCACGGCACCCAAGGGAACAGCGCGACTCGGTCGCCGTGTGACAATGGCGCGCCGCCAGCGTCGACCCGAGGCGCATCCACACCGAACTCGCAAATACGGCCGACGATCTCATGACCCGGCACGGTTGGCCGGGCGGGCGTGGAGTTCAGGAGGTGCAGATCTGTCCCGCAGATGCCGTTGGCGATGACCTCAAGCAGCAGCCCACCGGGAGGCGCATCGGGAACCTCGAGATCTGTCATGTCCAGCGTGCCCGGGGCGGACCAAACGGCGGCGTGAGCGCGATCAGTGGCTGATGTGCTGCTCATGGGTGGCCTCCGTCAAGGTGAGGGGGATTGTTCAGTCTCCTGCGGGCCGGCGAACCGGCGGCGACGAGCGCGTCGAGCCAAGTCACGTAACGTTCGTAGGCCTGGTCCATCTCGGCGGCACCGTCGCCCGGCTCCTGGTGCCGAGCGATCCGCACCGCCTGGGCGACCGCGTCATCGAGATCGCGATAGACATCGACAGCCACCCCCGCGAGGAGGGCCGCGCCTCGTGCGCCCGCCTCGTCGGTGTTCGAAACCTGCACCGAGACGCCGAGGCTGTCGGCGAGAAGTCCGGTCCAGGCGATCGATCGCGCGCCGCCACCGCAAACCGTCACAGGCCCCGCGATCGGGAAGGCATCACGTAGCGCATCAATGTGCATGCGATGGTTGTGTACCACCCCTTCCACGACCGCCCTGATCAAGTCCTGCTGGGTATGCCAGGCGCGCATGCCGAGCAAGCCGGCGCCGATTCCATCCTGCTCGGCATGGGGCGGCGCCCCGAGCAGGAACGGCAAGTACGTGAGTTCGGCGGCTCCGGCGCCCCGGGGCAGAGACAGCACGCGATCGATGACGGCGGCAGTGCCCTCACCGGTGCTCATCCCTGCGACTGCTAGGGCGCGATCGACATTGGTGGTGCCCGCAGCGGATGTTGCCATGTGTAGCCATCGACCGGGCGTGAGGTAGAGCCGGGCCTGCCAGCGATGATCGAGAGTTGGCGCGTCTGCCACTATCTGGTTGATGCTGAACGTGCCGAGGATGACGCTCGCGTCTCCCGTACGATGTGCGCCGGCGCCGAGGGCACATGCGTCAACGTCGTGCGAGCCGGTGGCGACAGGCGTGCCAGCACTCAAACCGGTGGCGCTCGCCGCCGCCTCGCTGACGCGTCCTGCTATCGCACTCGAGGACAAGATCGGCGGAAGCAGATCTGGGCTGAGCCCCGCGATTGCGGCCGCCTGTGGCGACCATTGCCCAGAATGGACATCGGCGAAAGATGCGCTCGCATCCGTCCGGTCGGTGGCGATCTCGCCGGTGAGTTGAAGGCGGATCCAGTCCTTGCACGAGAGTATCCACCGCGTCGATTCCAGGGCTTCTGGCTCGTTCTCCGCTAGCCACGCGACTAAAGCTGCGGGCGACCCTGCGAAGGGAACTTGACCGGTCAGGTGGAGCAGTTCAGCGCCGGTAGAGCCCCGGCCGAGAGCCGCAGCCTGTACATGGGCGCGAGAGTCGGTTGCCAATACGGCTGCGCGTACGGGCGAGCCGTCGGCGCGCACGAGGTACAAGCCATCGTTGTGGCCGCACAAGCCGACACCCAGAACCAGCTCTCCTTCGACACCGGCCTCGCGCAAGCACCGGTGAATTCCCCGCGCGGTCGCTTTCCACAGCGACACCATGTCCCGCTCTTGCCATCGCGGCTGAGGGCTGACAGCCGTCTGGGGGACACGAACGACATGCACCTGATGGCCATCGGGAGTGAAAAGCACGACCTTAATCGCGCTTTGCCCCGCGTCGATGCCGAGCAGATAACCGCTCACGGACCGGTGACCCATCGCGAGGGTTGACGCTTCACACCAACACCACCTCGACACCGAGCCTACGCAGGTCGCTGACGAAGCTGGGAGCGACGGCTTGGTCGGTGACCACAGTATCCACATCTGGCAAGGTGGCGAACTGGCAGAACGAGTCGGCGCCGAACTTGGTGTGGTCAGCGGCGAGCACCAACCGCCGTGCTGCGGCTACTGCGGCGGACTTCACCGCGGCCACCGCCGGGTCGGGAGCAGTCAGGCCGCGTGCCACCGTCACGCCGTTCGCACCAAGGACTGCCACGTCGAGGTTGATGCCGTCGAGCATCCGCGTAGCCCACTTGTCGACAGTGCCGAGCGTGCTGCCGCGAACGCGGCCGCCGAGCACGAGCACGGTGAAGTTGTGGCGCGGTGCGAGCAGGGTAGCGATGGGCAGTGAGCTCGTCACCACGGTAAGCGGTCGGCTCGCAGTGAGGCGCTCGGCCACCGCCTGCGTGGTTGAGCCTTCGTCGAGAAACACAGACTCGACGTCGTGCAGCAGTTCGGCAACCGCGTCCGCGATACGCGACTTCTCTTGCGAGCGCGCGGTGGATCGAACCACTAACGACCCCTCGAAGCCGAGGCGCTCAATCGGGATGGCGCCGCCGTAGACGCGTTTGACGAGTCCTCTCTGCTCCAGTTGGTTGAGATCTCGCCGCAAGGTCTCGGGGGCGATACCCAGACGCTCGGTCGCAGCTGTGACCTCAACCATTCCGTCCGCCCGCGCGGTGTCAAGGAGCCAGCGCCGGCGTTCATGAGGATGCATGCAGATCGTCGCCTCTCTACGTGTCGGGTTCAACCCGGTTGTCCCCGATCATGCCAGATTCGGCCCCCGCTCGACGGCCGCCCAGCCTGCGAATGGTTCGATAAGTGCGCGAACACGCCCAGTGCCGCCCGGTTCACTTGACAACGGGCACCACCGGGCACAACAATGAGGGCCTTCGGACAAGAGACCCGGGTCGCACATCACCGCGACCGTGGGGTCCGAAGCCCAGTTCAGCCCGGTTCGCCGGGTCCTAACTCAAGGAGTCAATGAAGATGTCCTCACCCAACACACTGCGGTCAGCCACAGTTCTCGTGGCTGTCACGGCTCTCGCACTAACCGGTTGTACGCAGACTGCCGAGGCGCCACCGGCACCCGCGCCCTCCGATGCGGGCCAGCAGGTTCAATCCACGTCCGGCGACGACTGCACCTACGAGAACTACGGCGGAACGGGCGTCGAGAAGATCGACCTCGCCACTGCCACGATCGGCTTCGCTCAGTCCGAGAGGGAGGCGAACCCGTTCCGCTCTGCGGAGACGCAGTCGATCAAGGACGAAGCCGAGGCCCGTGGAATCAAGCTCATCGCCACGAATGCCCAAGGAGACCTCAACAAGGAGATCTCTGACATTCAGTCGATGCTCGCCCAGGGCGTCGACGCCCTGATCATTTCGCCCTTGAAGTCCGAGGGCCTTGACCCCGCGCTCGACGCCGCAAAGGAACAGGGCGTGCCGATCTTCACGATCGACCGACTGCTCACGAGCAAGGACGCGTGCGTCGACTACATCGGTTGGGTCGGTTCCGACTTCGTCGAACAGGGCCGTCGTGCCGCGGAGGCCATGAACAGGGTCACTGGTGGCGAAGCCAAGGCCATCACGCTTCTTGGTGCTGCCGGCGTGAACGTCACGACCGACCGCAACGCGGGCTACCGTGAGTGGATCGACGCGAACGCGCCCGGCATCGAGATCGTCGCCGAGCAAGCGGGAGACTTCGACCGCCAAAAGGGTCAGACGGTGACGGAGCAGTTGTTGGCGGCCCACCCCGACATCACCGCGATCTACGCTCACAACGACGAGATGGCGCTTGGTGCCGTCGCGGCGCTCAAGGCCGCAGGTCGCTCGCCGGGCGATGTCAAGATCATCACCATCGATGGCACCCAGGGCGCGGTCCAGGGCATCATCGACGGCTGGATTAGCGGTGTCATCGAGTCGAACCCCCGGTTTGGCCCGTTGTCCTTCCAGGCGCTCGAGGACTTCTACAGCGGCAAGGGTGTACCTGCAGTGCAGATCATCTCTGACAAGGAGTACACGCCCGAGAACGCCGAAGCAGAACTAGTCAACGCGTACTAAGGCCAGCCGTTGGGGCCCGCCCAGGTTGGGCGGGCCCCAACCCTGATTGAGGGACTGCATCCAATGGTGAAATCTGACCTTGCGCCGCGTGGCTCCGGGGCAAAGCACGACCTCGCACTCGAGGTGCGTGAGGTATCGAAGCACTTCGGTGGTGTCACGGCACTCGACAATGTCTCATTCTCCCTCGCACCCGGCGAGGTGCGCGCACTTATCGGCGAGAATGGAGCCGGCAAGTCGACCCTCATTAAGGTCATGACTGGCGTCTATCGCCCGGACGCCGGCGAGCTCCGCTACTTGGGAGAGCGTGTAGAACTACACACTCCACGAGATGCCCAAGACGCCGGGATCAGCACCATTTACCAGGAGATCAATCTCGCCCCGCAAATGAGCGCCGCCCGCAATCTCTACTTGGGTCGCGAGCCGCGCACCCGGCTCGGGTTGGTCGATGTGCGGCGCATGGTCTCGGATGCGCGGGAGGTCCTGAGCCAGTTTGGTGTCTATGTGGACCCCCGCACGTCATTGCGAGAACTCGGGATGGGCGTGCAGCAAATGGTCGCGGTGGCGCGCGCGGTGACGACCGATGCCCGCGTTGTCATCATGGACGAGCCGACATCGTCGCTCGAGCCCCGCGAGGTCGACCGACTCTTCGCTGTGATCCGTGCGCTACGCGACTCCGGCGTCGGCGTCGTTTACGTCTCGCACAAGCTCGACGAGGTATTCGCGATCTGCGACAGCATCACCGTGCTTCGCGACGGAAAACGAGTACACGACGGCCCTGCAGCGGAGCTGGACCGGCTGGGCCTCGTTGGCCACATGCTAGGTCGCAGCCCCGAGGAGTTGCGGTCAGCGGCACCCAGTCGGCGGACGCCAGTACCGCACGACTCTGAGGTCCCCGCCCTGCTGAACGTGCAAGGGTTGCACCGTCGGCATGTGCTCCACGATGTCTCCCTGCAGGTGCGATCAGGCGAGGTTGTCGGACTCGCGGGACTGCTGGGTTCGAGGCGCAGCGAAACGGTCAAGGCAATCTTTGGAGCCCTACCGGTTGAGACGGGTTCAGTGCATATCGATGGTGTCGAACTGGCGCCGGTCACCCCGGCCCGAGCTCTGGCCGCTGGGCTCGCACTGCTCCCCGAGGACCGCAAGTTGGAAGGCATCATCCCGGACCAGTCGATCAAAGAGAACATTGTGCTCGCCGCGCTTCCACGGCTCAGCCGCGCCGGAGTTGTCTCAGACGCGCGCCGCGACGAGCTCGTTGAAGTATTCATGCGCCGCCTGCGGATTAAGGCCGCCAGCCCCAACCAGAAGGTCCGGGAACTATCGGGAGGCAACCAGCAGAAGGTGCTGCTAGCACGTCTCCTCTGCCTGCAGCCGCGCGTTCTGTTGCTAGACGAGCCCACCCGAGGGATCGACGTGGGTGCAAAGGAAGAAGTCCGTGCGCTCATCGATGAGCTTGCTGACGCTGGCCTGGGGGTCGTCCTTATCTCCTCCGAGTTGGAGGAGTTGGCCGACGGAGCCGACCACGTCGTCGTACTTCAAGACGGACGCGTCGCGGGGGAGTTGTCCGCTGGCCACATCAGCGAGGGAGAAATCATGACCATCATCGCGCACCACGACGATCAACAGTCGCAGGTGGGATCATGACGACGCTCACCGCGCCGCCCGAGACGACGAGGCGTCGGTCTGGCCTGATGGGCCAACTGCGTGAGCGAGGAGTGTATCTTGCCGTCGCCGCCCTCTTCGTCTTCAACTTGGTGTTTACCGCGAACTTCGCGACGCCTGACACTCTCCGACTCCAGCTCATCCAAGCGGTGCCCATCATCATCGTCGCACTCGGTATGGCGCTGGTCATTGGTACCGAGGGCATCGACCTCTCGGTTGGCGCCATCATGGCGCTCGCTGCCGCAGTGATCCCGCTGTATCTCGGTTATGGAGTCCTTCCCGCGATCGGAATGGCCCTTCTCGTGGGCATCGGCGTGGGGCTCCTGAATGGCCTCATGGTCGCTGTCGTGGGGTTGCAGCCCATCATCGCCACTCTTGCTGTATTGGTGGGAGGGCGCGGACTCGCACTGGTGATGGCTGACGGCAAACTCACTGAGCTCTTTGATCCGACGCTCTCCGCGCTGGGATACGGGAAGGTGTTCGGCGTGCCGCTGGCCGTGCTCCTGACCGTCGTTCTCGTCATCATGGTTGGCTTCGTGATGAGGCGCACGCTCCTCGGACGTCAACTCGTCGCCGTCGGCGGCAATCGGAAGGCGTCATTGTTGGCAGGAGTCCCCGTGCGGCGCACCCTCTTCGCTGTCTATGCCTTGAGTGGACTACTCGCTGCGATTGCAGGTGTGGTGCTGACCGCGCGAACTGGAGCTGCGAACCCTGCCTACATCGGGCTTGAGTTTGAGCTCTTCGCGATTACCGCAGTGGTCGTGGGCGGCACACCACTGACAGGCGGCCGCGTCCGCATTCTCGGGACCGTCATGGGAGCGATGCTCATGCAACTCGTGAGCACGACGCTTGTGTCGCACAATCTCATGGACTCCGACCGTCGCATCGTGACCGCGTTGATCATCATTGGCGCTGTTGCACTCCATCAAGCCAGGAGGCGCTCCTCATGACAGATAGGACAGCCGTCGCGGCGGCCGGAAGCGTACCCGGTCCGCCCATCCACGACGATGCTGATCGGCGTGCCGACCGTCGCGACAGGGCCGTGGCACTTGTACGACGGTCGGGAGCTGTGGTGATGCTCGCGGTGACCCTCGTGGCGGGAACCGCAGGCTTCGGTCTCAACTTTGTCCACCCCAACAACCTCCTCTACACGGTCGCGGCAGGCAGCGCGTTCCTTGCGCTCGTCGCGATCGGTATGACATTCGTCATCATCACCGGTGGCATCGACCTGTCAGTGGGCGCCGTTCTCGCGATGTCAGCCGTCATCGCCGCCTGGGCCAGTGCTCAATGGGGTGGGATCGTCGGGATATCGTTCGCCCTCGGGGCGGCCGGTCTAGTGGGTCTCGGACAAGGCGTGCTCATCAGTATGTTCCGCCTGCCTCCCTTTATCGTGACACTCGCGGGTATGCAGTTCGCGCGAGGGATCGCGTTCAAGGTCACCGACGAGGGTAACCAGACGGTCTTGATCGGTGACATCGGGTGGTTGCGCTGGTTGGGTCGCGGCACGGTACTCGGAATACCGGTACCGGTCCTCATTGCCTTGATTGCCTTCGCAATCGGCTCGCTCGTGCTGGCACGGACACGTACCGGGCAGGTGGTGTTCGCCATTGGCGGCAGCCCAGATGCGGCGTCTCTCATGGGGTTGCCTGTTCGTCGCGTGACGACGTCCGTGTACGTATGGAGCGCCTTGTTAGCAGGGATGGCTGGCGTTCTCATCGCCGCCCGGTCCTCCACCGGCGAGCCGACGGCTGGCTACGGAATGGAGCTGCAAGCCATCGCGGCAGTGGTTATCGGAGGGGCGTTGCTCACCGGCGGGGCTGGGAAGATGAGCGGCACCCTCGCTGGCGTCGCGCTCCTTGCTGTCATCCAGAACCTCATCAATCAGGTCGGTACGCTCAGCCAGTACTTCCAAGACGTCGTCAGCGGCGGGTTTCTACTCGGAGTGGTGCTGCTGCAAGCCGGTCTAGCCCGACGAAGGAGATCACCGTGACCGCGACCGTGCCGAAGCCTCTTCCCCGGGGTGAGAACGCCCTGATCGGTCCGGGTGTACCGACGCGACTCTCGGCCCCCTACACCGGGCAGCCGGGTCCGGACTCTAGTCCCGCGCGGGTCGCGGTGGTGGGGACCGGCGCGTGGTGGGGTCGCGAGCACCTTCGTGCCTTCTCCGTTCGTTCGGATAGCGAGCTCTGCGCCGTGGTCGGCCGTTCTTCGGCTACTGCGGAGGCTCGCGGTCGCGAGTACTCCGTGCCCTGGTACACCGACGTGTCGGCGATGCTTGAGGCCGAACAGCCCGACCTGGTGTCAGTGACCCTGCCGAACGAGGCGCACTTCGATACCACTCTGGCGCTCATCAGGGCTGGCGTTCCCTTGCTGGTGGAGAAGCCGCTGGTCTTTGACCTTGCCGAGGCCGATCAGTTGCTCGCCGAGGCAGCGCAGCGCGATCTCTTCTTCGCCATCAACTTCAATCACCGCTACGCGCATCCGGTGCAACTGGCGCACCAGGCAATGATCGATGGCAAGCTCGGCGACCTGGTGTTCGCGACCTGGCGCTTCGGAGGCGAGGCTGGTACCAGCGCACACCCGCACGCCAACCTCATCGAGACGCAGTGTCATGGCTTCGACATGCTCGAGTACCTTGCTGGGCCTATCGAAAGCGTGGCCGCCCAAATGACGGACATCACTGGCAAGGGTTTCTCAACGATGACAGTGGCGTTGCGGTTCGCCAGCGGGGCAGTGGGAAGCCTCGTAGGGTCCTATGACTCCTCATACGCCTATCCTGCGACACACCACCTCGAACTCAACGGGACTGCCGGGCGCGCTGTCGTGACCGATACCGTCGGGCAGTTTGAACTATCGAGAGTCGGCGAGGAGACCAGGGAAGTGTGGCAGCCCGGATACTTCAACGACAACGACCGTCAGTTCCACAGGATGTTCGACCGCCACCTTGATGACGTGCTCCGAGCGCTGCGGGCAGGAGATGAACCACCGGTGCACGCCAGGGCCGGTCGACGAGCACTACAACTCGCTCTCGCCGCGGTGAGCAGCTTCGAGACAGGACGGCGAGTCGACACGCCTCTCGACTAGGACGCGTGACGTAGGCCTAAGAGGGCCTGCCGCCTCGCTCAAGTGGGGCCTAACAACCACATGTGTAGTATCCGACCCCCGGTGGCGACGGCTCCCCGTAGCCAACCCGCGAGGTCACGCCTTCTTCCTTATGCGCGTAGCGCGGCATTCGCGGCCCGAGCGGCTCGCGTACGCCGGGAACAGAGACGGTACGGTATGTGTCCTGCTCGCCGCCGCACCAGTACGTAAGCTCCCCGAGCGCATCCCAAGCGACTAGCTCGCATTGCGGCATGTCAACTGTCTGCGTCACGATCGTGTCGGTGTCGAGTCGGTAGATTCCCACTTGGTGGAGGCGCCTGTCCTCTTGCTCCCTTGCCTGAGTGCGGTACTCGAAGACGTAGGCGTTGCCATCGGCGAAGGGACCGATCGGACCTCCAGGGTTATACCACTCGGTACTCCACCCGGTTTCGCCGTCGTTCAGAAATGACTCTATGCCTTCGAGCTCCGACGGTGCCGCCACCGTCCACCCATCCGTTTCGCTGAAACGGTAGTAGCGCGTGCCTCTGTTGAAGGACGCGTGCCACAACTCATCACCGCGTGCGTTTGCCGTGACAAAGCTGGCATTGATTGACTTCTCGCCCTGCCATGCGAACTCGATGCGATCGATGAATCCGGTGCGGAGGTCAATCACCGCAGCCGCGTCCTCAGCGCCTTCCCACACGGCTCCTACCGTGCGCGACTGTTCGTGCCATGAGACCACCCGGAAGCCAGCAGAGAATTCCAGGGGCAGCACTTGGACTTCGTAATGGACCGCATCAGGACTGACCAGGTAGAGCACGGCGTTGGGTAGCGGAGGTTTGGGATCCGCATAGGGATCTTCTCGATGCGATGCCGACGCCACGTCCCACCCCGGCCCCACTTGACCCCAGACGTAGTCATTGACTTCAAACGCCGCAGGAAATCCGTCGCCGCGCTTCGGAGCTGCCACCGGCGTCGGTGCGCTCGGCGACGGCTCAACCGACGGCGACGGCTCAGGACTAGGTTCCGCGCTCGGTGCTGGACTTGGCGATGCAGAAGGGGTGGCTGTGACAGCGAGGGGCGCGTTTGACTGGTCCGCGATCGCCCATGCCCCGGCACCGATGCCGGCGATCGCCACGACCACGGCCGCGGATGCGGCCACGGACCGAATGACGCGCCTGCGCTTCGCTTGCCGCCGTACGTGAGTCAGCACCACGTCCGAGTCGACGTCATTCCACTGCGCGGCGCTTTGAGCGCGGTCCTGTTCAAGCAAATCAATGAGGTCGGTCACGCTCTGGCCCGCCCTTCTACTGGAGCCCATTCCGCGGCATCCGGGTCCTGTTCTGTTCCAAGGAACGCGTTCATCTTGCCGATGCCATCGGAGACATAGCGTTTGACCGATCCCTCCGACAGGCCCAGAGTCGCCGCAGTTTCTGCAACCGATTGGTGTTCTAGATACCTCAACACCACGCAAGCTCGCTCGCGCGGCGCCAACTCCGCGAGCGCCAGTTTCACGTCGGTGGCATGCTCCACCAAGGTGGCCGGCCCGGCGGCAGGGTCGATGTCCTGACCGCCGATGGTCCGCCGTGCTCTCCAATCAACGGCCCTGCGTCGCTGGCCATCAATGAACTTGGAGGCGATGGCTTTGCGCACGTAGGTCTCCGCCGCCACCGCGTTCGGAAACGAACGTGTACGCCCAAAGGTCGCGATAAGGGCGTCCTGAACAAGATCCTCGGCATCGGCTCGGCTTCCCGTGAGCATGTGGGCGTACGCGAGCAGGTCGCGATGCCTCGACCCCATGAGATCCTCGAGCACGCTTTCCCAGTCTGCCAACGTCTTGCCCCCTCAATGGCGATCCTTGTGCGTAGAACGAGCGACCAGGCACTTCGGTTGGGGCACGACGCGAAACGGCTCAGTCCCCAGCGCCCTCAAGCCCCAACCACGAGTACCACTGCGAGTGCAACACGAGCCACGCCATGAGCCCGTGCCCCGCCTGCAAAGGCAAGGAGTCCGCGCGCGATTCCATGTCCGTAGCCCACTGCTCGTGCCGAGCGAGCGGCCCAAACATGTCCACGTACGGCACGCTCCGTCGCGCGGCTGCCTCCTGACACAGCGCCGCTAGCTCGGAGATGGGCCCATTGTGTCTTTCCGCGCCGGGAGGTGGGCCTGCGAGCATCGGCGCCATTCCTAGGGCCGATGCCCGGTCCAGTGCGTTCGCCAAGTTCAGTCGGGTGAGGGTGGGGGAGATCTCGCGATAGACGTCGTGACGGCCAATAGCGAAGAGCACAAAGTTGGTGGTGCCACCCACACCCAGTGGGCCAACGCGGCGCAGCGCCTCGCCGTCCCACCGGGTGGTCATTTCGCCGGTGGACTCCCCGGGCACGGCGAGGGTGTGGAACGCCAGGTCAGGGTCGTGAGCCAGTGTGCGCGCGGCAACGCGGCCCGCCCACCCGAGAGCCTTGGGGTCGCCGTGGCCAGCGACCAACTCGTCGCCCACAAAGAAGACATTCCTCATCGTTCAAAGGCCCGCTTGACCAGGTCCGCTTGCTCGGCGGCGTGGCGCGAACTGAGTCCGGAAGCGGGAGACGCCGATGCCGGGCGCGAGACTTCTCCAATGGTCCGGCCCACGATCTGGGGCAGGTTGAGCGACATGTGACTCCACGCGCCCTGATTGTGAGGCTCCTCCTGGACCCACACGTACTCCGCATCGCCGTAGGGCGCCAATGCCGCCGTGATCGCCTCAGGAACAAGCGGGTACAGCTGCTCGAAGCGCACGATCGCAGTTGCCGTATCTTCGGCCTTCTCTCGCTCCGCGATGAGGTCGTAGTAGACCTTGCCGCCGCACATCAGCACGCGGTCCACGCCAGCAGGGTCGATAGGATCGGGGATCACTTCTTGGAACGTGCCTGAGGTGAAGTCCTCGACTGCCGACTGCGCGGCCCGCAACCGCAGCATGGACTTGGGTGTGAAGACAATGAGTGGGCGGCGCGGGCGGTCGTAGGCCTGGCGGCGCAGCAAATGGAAGTAGGACGCGGGTGTGGTGGGCATCGCGGCGATCATGTTGTCTTCCGCGCACATCTGCAAGAACCGCTCCACGCGCGCCGAGGAATGATCCGGGCCCTGGCCTTCAAACCCGTGCGGAAGCAGCAGCACTACCGACGATGACTGCCCCCACTTCTGTTCGGCACTCGAGATGAACTCATCGATGATGGTCTGTGCGCCGTTGACGAAGTCGCCAAATTGCGCCTCCCACAGCGTGAGGGCATCCGGCCGCTCCACCGAATAGCCATACTCGAACCCCAGCGCTGCGAACTCGCTCAAGGACGAGTCGGTGATGTGTAGGCGCGCCTGGCTGCTCGACAGGTACAACAGTGGGGTCCACTCGGAGCCGTTCTTACGGTCGTGGAACACGGCGTGGCGCTGCACAAAGGTGCCGCGTCGGCTGTCTTGCCCCGCCATTCGCACGGGCACGCCCTCCTGCAGCAACGTGCCGAACGCCAGGATCTCGCCGTAGCCCCAGTCGATCCCGCCCTGGGTGCTCATCTGCTCGCGCTTCTCGAGCAACTTCTCGAGCTTGGGGTGCACGGAGAAACCCTCGGGCGGGCGCACGTGGGCGCGCCCAATCCGCTCCAACTGCGCGGGGGTGACTGCGGTCTTCCAGCCCACCATCATGCCGGCGTCGGACGTTTGGGACGACGGCAGCTCGAGGCCGGAGATCGTCTCGGTCTCTGCCTCCGGTGTGAAGCCCTCGCGGGTCTCGAGGAACACCCGCTCCAACTGCGACAAGTAGTCCTGAGAGACGGACTCGGCTTCTTCGGTGGTGATGTCGCCGCGACGGATCAAAGACTCGGTGTAGAGGTGACGTACCGAGCGCTTGGACTCGATGAGGTCGTACATGCGCGGCTGCGTCATCGAGGGGTCATCGCCCTCGTTGTGGCCGCGGCGGCGGTAGCAGATCATGTCGACAATGACGTCGGAACCAAACGCCTCCCGGTACTCGAACGCCAGCCGAGCGGCGCGTACGCAGGCCTCGGGGTCATCGCCGTTGACGTGGAAGATCGGGATCTGGAAGCCCTTGGCGATGTCGGTGCAGTACCGGGTGGAGCGCGAACTCTGCGGACCGGTGGTGAACCCCACCTGGTTGTTAATGATGACGTGAACCGTGCCGCCGGTCTTGTATCCCTTGAGACCCGCTAATTGGAGCGTCTCCGTCACCACGCCCTGACCGGCGAAGGCGGCATCGCCGTGCACCAGGATGGGCAGGATCGGGTAACCGTCTGTGGCTGGGTCTGCCCCAAGTTGGTCGAGCTTGGCCTTGACGATGCCCTCGAGCACGGGGTTCACCGCCTCGAGGTGTGAGGGGTTCGCCGCGAGGTACACGGCCGTGGTCTCACCGGTCTGCGCCGTGAACACGCCCTCGGTTCCCAGGTGGTACTTGACGTCGCCCGAACCTTGCACAGAACCCGGCACTGCAGTGCCCTCAAACTCGGAGAAGATCTGCGCATACTTCTTGCCAGCTAGGTTCGCCAGCACATTGAGCCGACCGCGGTGGGCCATGCCGATGCACACCTCGTGGATGCCGGACACGGCAGCCGCAGACATCACGGCGTCGAGCAACGGAATGAGCGACTCGCCACCTTCAAGGGAGAACCGCTTCTGGCCCACGTACTTGGTCTGCAGGAACGCTTCAAACGCCTCGGCTGCGTTGAGGCGATTCAGAATGCGCAGGTGCTCCTCGCGGCTGGGCTTGGTGTAGCCCTTCTCGAGCCGTTCCTGGAGCCACGCACGCTGAGTGCGGTCCGCAATGTGCATGTACTCGACGCCCACGGTGCGGCAGTAGGCGTCGCGCAAACGGCCCAGCACTTCGCGCATCTTCCAGACGTCGTTGCCGCCAAAGCCGCCCGTGGCGTAGCGACGGTCCAGGTCCCACAGGGTGAGGCCGTGGGTCTGGACGTCGAGGTCGGGGTGCTTGCGCAGCCGGTTGCTGAGCGGGTCAACGTCGGCCATGAGGTGGCCGCGCGAACGGTAGGCGTGAATGAGCTCGGCAATACGTGCAGGCTTGGCGAGCTCCGCGGCCTCGTTGGTGGCGGAATCCTGGACCCATCGCACGGGCTCATAGGGCACCCGCAGCGCAATGAACACGCGGTCGTAGAATCCGTCTAGCCCCAGCAGTTTCTTGTGCACCAGCGCCAAGAACTCCCCAGACTGCGCGCCCTGGATCACCCGGTGGTCGTAGGTCGAGGTCAGCGTGAGCACCTTGGAAATGCCCAAGCGCGACACGGACTCTTCCGAGGCACCCTGGTACTCGGCAGGGAAGTCCATGGCACCCACGCCAACAATCGCACCTTGGCCCTGCATGAGCCGCGGCACCGAGTGAACGGTGCCGATGGTGCCGGGGTTGGTCAGCGTGATAGTGGTGTTCTGGAAGTCGGTGGCCTGCAGCGTGGCACCGCGTGCCTTCTTCACCACGTCGTCATACGCAGCCCAGAACTGGGCGAAGTCCATCTGGTCCGCGTTCTTGATGTTGGGTACCAACAATTGACGCGAACCGTCGTCTTTGGTCATGTCGATCGCGAGCCCAAAGTTCACGGACTCCGGGATGGCCATAGCGGGCTTGCCGTCCTCAAGCGTGTACGCCACGTTCATCGCGGGTAGCTCACCGAGCGCCTCGACAATCGCGAAGCCAATGAGGTGGGTGAAGCTCACCTTGCCTCCGCGCGTGCGGCTCAAGTGGTTGTTCATCACCACCCGGTTGTCCATGAGCAATTTGGCGGGGATGGTGCGCACCGACGTGGCGGTGGGCACCTCGAGGCTGGACTCCATGTTCGCAACCACGCGCGCGGCGGGACCACGCAGGCGCGCAACCCCGTGTTGGACCTCGCGCAACGTGCGCTGTTGGTGGTCCGGGCGCTGCAGGTAGGCCGCAGTGGGCTCTTGCGCGGTGGCGATCGGTTGCGTCGCGGCCTGGTCGTGGTCAGCGGCCGGAGTAGGTGCGGGCGCAGCGGCGGCGGCCGAAGGCTCCGTCACGGTGGGGATCTCCGCGGTGGCGGACTGTTCGATAGGTGTTTCGGCCGCTGTGTTGTGGGACGCAGGCGCTTCCACTTCCGGCTCTGGAGCGTCGCCCAGAAGGGGAGTCGCCGGAGCTGCGTGGGCCGCTGGAGAGCGACCGCCTAACACGAGGGAAGCGACCGAAGGTGCATCCGCGGCGCGTTGCACAGAGGTTCGGTCGGTGCCTGGCGCGCTGGTCTCGGGGGACACTGCGGGGCCGCTCACTTTCTTGGCGCGAAATGCGTCGGTACGACGTTGTTTAGTCCATCTTCTAGCCTAAACGATGCGCGGGGCGACGCCGTGCCCCGATTTGGGCAAATCGTTACCCAAGATCACCGCGATTGCTGACGCGCGGGCCACAGGTAGGGCAGCTGAAGGGGCGCCACGACCGACCCCTTCGCTGCAACACCGGTCACCGCTATGATTGGCTCACGATGCACGGTGAGAGGCGAACTGCTTAATGACCGAATGGTTACTCATCGTCCTGGGCGTCGTGCTGACGTTTGGGACGGCCATCTTCGTGGCAGCCGAGTTCTCCTTGGTGGCGCTCGATCCCGCCCATGTTGAGGACGAGAACGGCAAGGGTTCGCGTGTGCGCAAGGCACTGCGGTCGCTGTCCACCCAGCTCTCGGGTGCGCAGGTAGGCATCACTCTCACCACCATCCTGTTGGGATACACCGCTCAGCCCGCCATCGCTGAACTGTTGCGCTTGCCCCTCGAGTCCACGCCGTTGGCTCGTGCCGCCGTCGCTGGTGTCGCAGCCGCGCTCTCTCTCATCGTGGTGAACACCTTCTCGATGATCATCGGCGAACTGGTGCCAAAGAACGCCGCGCTGGCGAACCCTATGAAGACCGCGCGGCTTGTGGCCCCATGGAGCATGGCCTTCACCACGGCGCTGCGGCCCCTGATCGGCCCTCTGAATGGCGCCGCCAACCGAATCCTGCGCCTCATGGGCATCGAACCCCGCGAGGAACTCGCTGGCGGTCGGTCGCGCCAAGAGCTCTCCGCCCTGGTGCGCCGCTCCGCCGAGGCGGGCACCCTCGCGCCGTCGACGGCGCTGTTGTTGAAGAACACTATCGAGTTGGATGACCTGACGGCGATCGACGTGATGACCGACCGCACTCGCCTGCAGACTCTCAGCCCAGACGACGTCGTCGCTGACATTCTGACGCTCGCGAGGGCGTCCGGCCACTCACGCTTCCCTGTGTTCGGTGACGGAGCCGACGACGTGCGGGGGATGGTCCACTTGCGCCAAGCCATTGCCGTGCCTTCCCATGAGCGCGAACACACCACCGTTGGCTCCATCATGGTGGACGCCCCGCGCGTGCCGGAGACCATGCAGATGCGCCCCCTGCTGGTGGAGCTACGCGGGTTGGGCCACCAGTGCGCGATCGTGGTCGACGAATACGGCGGTACCGCAGGAATGGTCACTTTTGAAGACGTGGTCGAAGAACTGGTGGGCGAGGTGGCCGACGAGCACGACCGCCGCCGCGCTTCCGTTCACCTCACCGCTGGCGGAGCGTGGATCATGCCCGGCGTCCTGCGTCCCGACGAGGTTGAGGAGCAGACGGGGCTCACCATCCCCGAGTCGCCAGCCTATGAGACGGTGGGCGGCTTTGTGATGGCGCAGTTGGGTCGGGTGGCGCAGGTGGGTGATGAAGTGCTGACGGATGCCGTGGTGGTGCGGGTGGAACGCATGGATGGCCGGCGCATCGACAGGGTGCGCATGAGCGAACTGCCTCAGCCCAACGAGGAGTCTTGATGAGCGTCCCGATGATCGCACTCGTGGTGGGGCTGTTGCTCGCCAACGCCTTCTTTGTAGGCGCGGAGTTCGCGGTGATCTCCGCGCGTCGAAGCTCAATAGAGCCATTGGCCGATGCCGGCTCGCGGGCCGCGAAGACGGTTCTGTGGGCCATGGAAAATGTCTCGCTGATGCTGGCCTGCGCACAATTGGGCATCACTGTGTGCTCGGTCTCGTTGGGCGTGGTCGCTGAGCCGGCTCTCGCTCACGCGCTGGAGCCTGGCATTGTTGCGCTGGGACTCCCGCCTGCCGCCGCCCACGCGGTGGCGGTGGCCATTGCGCTGACAGTCATTGTGAGCCTGCACGTGGTGATCGGCGAGATGGTCCCCAAGAACGCTGCCGTGTCGAGCCCCGACCGGGCCGCGCTCATATTTGGACCCCCGCTTGTGGCCATCGCGAAGGTGGTCCGTCCGCTGATTGCGGTGATGAACTGGGTCGCGAACGGCATCTTGCGGATGCTGGGCGTCGAGCCTCGCGACGAGGTGACGTCCGCATTTACGGCCGACGAGGTCCACGGCATCATCAAGCGGTCCAGCGACGAAGGCACGTTGTCCGACGCCGCAGGCCTGCTCACGGGAGCGATCGAGTTCTCCGATCAGACTGCCGTGGACGTCATGGTGCCCTTAACTGAGGTGTGCGCCGTGGAGCTTGGCGTCAGTGTTGACGATTTCGAGGCCGTGGTGGCACGCACCGGGTACTCGCGCATTCCTGTGACCGAGGACGGTCGCTACCTGGGATACCTTCACCTGAAAGACGTGTTGTTTGCGCGTCCGGGTGAGCGTGAGGAGCCCATTCAAGCGTGGCGGGTCCGCGACCTTCCTGCGGTGAACCACGACGCTGAGGTGGAGGCGGTCCTCGCGCTGATGCGCAGGTCCGGCGCCCACGTCGCGACGGTGCAACGTGGCGGCCATGCGATCGGCCTCGTGTTCCTCGAAGACATCATCGAGGAACTGGTGGGTGAGGTCCGTGACTCGATGGAACGCGGCGCGTGATGGGGGTCGGCAAGCCGATTTTCGAGGCGGCCTAGCGCTTTTCGTTACCAATCGGTTACCATGGCGCAGGTGCACTTACGTGGCGTAGTGCACATCGAGGGGTTTCTGAGATGACTGGACGACTTTCCGGGGGGCAGATGTGAGCATGCGCTCAGGCGCGGCTGCCGCCAAGCAGTCCGTACAATCTCGCCGTCTCAAGCGGCTAGAAGAGACTCACGAAATCCAGACCCGCGTCACTCACCGGCGCCGCAAGTTGCTCACCCGAGGCGGAGTCCTCGCCGGGTTTGGCATGGCGATGGGTGTCTACCCCGTGATGGGCACTATTGCCCCACCGATGGATGGCATCAATAACGTCGCAGGTATTGTGCGGGGCGAAGCCCCCTCGACGGCACACGCGATCCTGGGCGACGGACCCACGTTAACCGCGAGCTTCCTCCCCTTGCCGTCGCCCGACGAACAAGCGCGCGCCATGGCAGTGAACGACCGCTACGTGGTGAGCCAGTACCTACCCGACTGTGACCCCACTGTGGAAGCCACCGGCGGGAACGGCGAACTCAATGTCGAGGCGCTATGCACCCTGTGGGGCGGCATCCAGTTGCGTGCCGATGCTGCCGTCGCGCTCGCCGAACTCAACCACCGGTTCAACCTGAAGTTTGGCCGGGACATGTGCATCTATGAGGGCTACCGGTCCTTGTCAAAGCAATACGAAACCAAGCGCCGTCGCGGGTTCCTGGCCGCAACGCCGGGGACCTCAGTGCACGGGTGGGGACTTGCGTTCGACCTTTGCGGCGGCGACGACCGCGGCGAAACCAAGCAGTGGATTGAAGACAACGGCGCGGCGTGGGGATGGGTCAACCCCCACTGGGCGAAGACCCGCAAGTTTGAGCCGTGGCACTTCGAGTACAAGCCCGGTACGGACGCCATGGACTACTACGGATCGAACGGCTGGGAAGCGGACGGCGGCGGCGCGGTGTACGACGACACCACCCCTGACACCGCCCCAGCACCTCCCAAGCCGGCGACAACAACGCCGCCACCCACGGAGCCCGAGCCGGACCCCGCGCCACAACCGACGGCCGGAACCACCGCGCCGTAGGTGCCTTCAGTTCTGGGGCACACCTCGGGGCGTTGCCCCACTTCTGGTGAGTCCAGGTTCGTTAGGCAGCGCGAACCAGGTGGATGAGGGCCACCTCTTCAGGGAACAGACCCGGTGCCTGAATGCCGTGAGTCGCGAGCACGTGGCCGCTGAGCTCAACTGGCCCGCCGGCATCGGCTGCACTCCACCACGGTGGCACCGCGCGGCTACCCGATTCGCTCAACGTGAGCGGACCCACATGTGACACTCGGTAGGTGACCGCGGGGTCGAGTCCTTCGAGACAGATCTGTCCGGTGGGAGACTCGGCTACAGAATCTGTCGAGGCGAAGCAATACAGAGCCTCCGATAGGTCCGGCGCGACCACCCCGTGGAGTACGCGCCCGGTCACGGGCAGGTCGGAGCGCACCACTGTCCCTGTGTGCAACAGCTGACGGAACTGTTTGTAGAGTGCCACCCACGCGCTGAGTGCGGCCCTGGTCGCCGGCTCGGACGCTTCCGGCCCAGCCACATTCCATTCGATCCCCAGGTGGCCCCAGATCGCGGTGCCCGCGCGGAAGTCCAAGGTCTGAGTGCGACCAGTGGTGTGTGCCGTGGGTGGCCCGATGTGTGCGCCCATCATCTCCGGGGGCACCAATAGCCCGGTGTATCGCTGCATCCTCTGGCGCTCGAGGGCGTCGTTGGTATCCGACGTCCATATCCGGTGAGCGTGTTCGAGCACCTCGATATCGACGCGTCCGCCGCCCCCTGCGCAGCTCTCAATCTCGAGGCCAGGGAACGCAGAGCGCAAGCCGTCCAGGAGTCGGTAGTAGGCGAGAGTCTGAAGGTGGCCCACGGCCCGGCCGGTGAGAGTGCTTCCCGCCTCGAGGAGGTCGCGGTTATGGTCCCACTTGAGATAGGCGGGCTTGATGTCAGCAACCAGCGCGTGGAGGCGTTCCGCGATGTACGCGTAGGCCTCGGGATGAGTGAGGTCGAGCACCTGTTGCCGGCGCGCCTCGAGCGGCAACCGACCGCCGCCGTGCGCGGTGGCAGGACGCGGCGTAGGTTGCGCGATCCACTCGGGATGCAAGCGCGCCAGGTCCGAATCGGGATTGATCATCTCCGGCTCCACCCACAGCCCAAACTCCATTCCCTTGCTGCGCACATAGTCAGCGAGCGGCCCCAGTCCTTCGGGGTAGACGTCACGGTCCACGTACCAGTCGCCCAGCCCGGCGTTGTCGGAGCGGCGGTGATTGAACCAACCGTCGTCCAACACGAACCGTTCGGCACCTACCTCAGCTGCTGCATCCGCCAGCGCGTAGAGCTTGGCGTGGTCGTGGTCAAAGTAAACCGCCTCCCAGGTGTTGACGATCACCGGACGCGGGCGGTGAGGGTGATCCGGGCGCGAGCGCAGGTACCGGTGGAATCGAGAACTCATCTGATCGAGGCCATCTCCGTAGGACCCGTACACCCACGGACCCTGGTAGGTCTCACCGACCGCCAGCTGTACCTCGCCGGGGAACATCAGTTCGCCGCCGCCCACCAGGCCCACACCTGCGTTAGTGCGTTCGGCGATGGTTCGCGAGTTGCCCGACCACGCCACGTGAGTGGACCACACCTGGCCGCGCCGGAACCCAAATCCTGGTTGGCCGGCGGACACCACAAAGGCGGAGTCATGGCCAGGCTTGCCGCGCCTCGCCTCCCTGACATGAGCGCCAACGCTGAAGGCGGCTCGCTGCGGGGTGCGCTCGCGAATCCAGCGGCCCGTGAAGTCCAGCAGTTCAGTCGCCTCGCGGGGGACTGGGAACATGAGGTGCAATCCGTCGAGAGTGTAGGGAGCGACCCTGGGTGACTCCGCCACCTCGCCTGAGCCCGCGTCACCCGCGCCGAGTACCCCGCTCGAGCCGTGCCCCGTCGAGGTCACTGACGCCCGTGCGCGCACCAAGCCTGAGCCGAGCATCTCGATGGTGAGCGCCAGGTCCAACTGCGCCACGGCATCGGCCGCCTGAACGGTGAGTCGCTGCGTTGCGGGTTCCTGGCCCGTGGTGTTGCCGCTGGCCGTCAGATCGACTGTTGAGACGTCGAAGCGCGTGGAGTGATCGCGCCCGTCGCGGTGGCCGCTGAGGCCAGGCGTCCCCATCCACCCCCATGAGTGTTCGGGCAGGATGGCGACCGGGTAGCGGGCGTCGAGCTCGCCGCCCACGCTGGGTTCGGTGGACGCGATCATGAGTGCGGAAAGCGCGACCTCGTCGAGGTCGCCCAGGTCCTCACCCCAGTGCACGATCCGCGGTAGGCGGTGCTGGGACACATCCACCACCAGGGAGACCCCAGCGGCGCGCAGGTGGACGGTAGTCGAAGTGAGATCGCTCATATCGCCAGCCTAGAGGGCGTGCGGGTCAGGGGGTGTTGAGCGCAGCCGCCACCACGCGGCGCATCTCCCAGGCGGCGCTGTCGGTGTTGCATAGCAATGTCATGACAGTGCCGGAAGTGGGGAGGATTGCCGATGCCATGGACACGCCGGGGTCTTCGCCAACCACGGAGTAGGCACGAGACTCGCCCTCTCCGGCCATGTATACGCCGTATCCGTAGTGAAAGCGATCGTCGTCAGTGACAACGCGGTCGGCGAGCATCTGGTCTCGGATCGCGGGGGACAGGAGCGTGCCGTCGAGCAAAGCGCGCCAGAAGCGATCCATGTCAGCAGCAGTGGTGAGCGCGCCGCCGTCGGCACCACCGATGACAGGCACCGAGAAGATGTTGGTCTGATCCGAGTCCTCATCGAGGTAGCCGTTTGCGCAACGCGCCGGCAGGCAGTCCAAGGCGAAGAAGCCGGAGCCTGCCATCCCGGCTTTGTCGAACACATGGGCCTGGACATACTCCGTGTACTCCTGTCCGGAGACGGCCTCGATGACCAGCCCCAACAAGATGAACCCGCCGTTGGAGTAGGCGTATCGCTCGCCAGGCGTGAACTTCTGCTCAAGGTGCGCGAACATCGGCAGGAAGTCGGCGGGGCGCCGGACGGTGTGGGTGGGGCGATCGGCCCACAGCGCGGCGTAGTCGTCCTCGAACTCTTCGTCAAAGTAGTCGGGGTTGCCTGCGGTGTGAGTGAGCAACTGCTCCACGGTGATCGCAGGGTCGAAGTGGGGCAGGTCTGCGTCAATCAGGTCGGTAAGGCAAGCATCGAACGCGAGTTTGCCGGCGTCCACAAGCGACGCCACCGCCACCGCGGTGAAGATCTTGGTGCCGGACGCTGTCGGGAAACGCGTGTCCACTGTGTTGGGCCGCTTGTTCGCGCGATCAGCCATACCGAACGCCTCCGCCACCAGGGTGGTATCTGGTGTTGCCACGTGGACCACGCCGGTGAACGGAAGCCTCGCGTGCTGGGCATGGACGGCATCGGCAATTGGTGTGGTGGTCATGTACGGCTCCTTCAGACGGCTCCCCTAGCCGGCAGTGACCTTGCCGCTGCCCACCTTCTCGAACTCTATCTCTGGCGATCCGAAGTAGACAACGTCCCCGCTACCGACAATCGAAACAACGAGCTTGGTCCGCACGCCAGCGGACACGTTCCCCGACCCTGCGATGCTGATGTCTGCTTGGCGAGCGACCAGGTCCTCACCCACGAAGTCGCCGCTGCCGGCGATGCTCACTGCGAGCGTGTTGACCCTGCCCTTGGCGGTGACATCGCCCGAGCCCGCTATCGACACCTCAAGGGAGTCTTGGGCTTGCACCAGCGCCTTGCCGCTACCGGCAATCTCGACGATGGCGTGCTGGACCTCCAAGCCGGACAGGTTGATCCCGCCCGATCCGGCGAGCTCAGCGTTCACTCGGGTGGCCGTTCCCATGGCTGTGATGGTGCCGCTACCGGCAGATTCGAGCCGCAAGCGGTCCGTGTCCACTCCCGTCGCGGTGATGTTGCCCGAGCCCGCGAGTGCCAGCGCGTGGAGTTCAGGGAGCGTGACGGTGTACTCGATGTTCGGCGTCGTGCCAAGCCAAGAGAACTTCTGGTGGATCACCAACGTGTTGTTCTTGACGGTGGTGGTGACGTAGTCCTGCAACCCGGAGTCTGTGGTGACAGTGACAGAGAAGTCCGGTCCCGCCTCAACGGTCAGGTTGCCGGAGCCGCGAACCTCGATGCCGGTGAAGCCGGTGGCGGCGCGCTGCTGCGTGGTGGCGGCGCCGCTCAAGGCGCTGTCGTTGAGAAGTGGCTGGTCAAGGACGCCGCACCCTGCGAGTGAGGACGCGAGGACGGCCGCGATGGCTGCGGCGACAATCGAAGTGGTGCGGGTCATGGTGCGGGCTCCTTGGGAAATGTGGCTGTGGTGATGCGGACGTGCTTCAACACCTACGACGCTACTCCGGGGGCTCGGCGCGCCGCATCGCGCGCAAGGGTGAACGTGGGCATCCCTCGCTCAGGGGATTACCCCATGCGTCTACTAGGGGGATCTCTCTCGCGCGCACCAAAGTAATCGGCTGAGCGCGCTGAAACGGCGTGCGGACTAGGCGTGGGTCCATGATGGAGGAGTCCTGAGTGAGGAGGCGCCCATGCGCATCGGTGTTCCTACAGAGATCAAGAACCGTGAGACGCGAGTGGCACTGACGCCCGCTGGCGCTGCGAGCCTGGTGGCAGCTGGCCATAGCGTGGTGGTGCAAGAAGGTGCGGGGCTCGGCTCGATGATGCAGGACGCCGCGTACGCGGATGCTGGCGCGGCCATCGTCACCGCGCAGCAAGCGTGGGCGAGCGATCTGGTGCTGAAGGTGAAGGAGCCCGTACCGAGCGAGTACCCATTGCTCGCCGGCCAGACCTTATTCACGTTCTTGCACCTCAGCGCGGACCGGGCGTTGGCTGAGGCGCTCGTTTCGGCGGGGACCACAGGGTTCTCGTATGACACCGTTCAACTCGCTGACGGTTCATTGCCACTGCTGACCCCCATGAGTGTGGTCGCGGGTCGCCTCGCGGCGCTCGCGGGTGCCTACCACTTGCTGAGTTCACAGGGCGGGCGCGGTGTGCTGCTGTCTGGGGTTCCAGGAGCTGGGGATGTCGCAGCCGTTGACGGCGCGCGGGTGACGGTCATCGGGGCAGGGGTTGCAGGCACCCAGGCGCTCGACCAGGCGGTGGCGATGGGCGCGCGCGTGGCTGTGCTGGACCTCGCCGAGGACCGCTTGCGCTCCGTCGACAAGGCATACCGGCACACGGGCCGGGTGCGGACGGAGGTGTCCACTCATGAAGCCGTCGAGCGCGAGGTGATCGAGAGTGACCTCGTGATTGGTGCGGTACTGGTGCCGGGGCGGCGCGCACCGGTGGTGGTCACGAGCGAGATGGTGGCGCGTATGCCGCACGGGTCGGTGCTGGTGGACATCGCCATCGACCAGGGCGGGTGCTTCGAGGACTCACGTCCCACCACCCACGACGATCCCGTGTTCCGAGTCGCCAACTCATTGATGTACTGCGTGGCGAACATGCCGGGTGCGGTGGGCGTGACCTCGACTCATGCACTGACCAATGCGACGCTGCCCTATGTGGAGGCGCTTGCTGGCGGTTGGGAGGGAGCAGTTGCGGCCGATGCTGCCCTTGCCCTGGGTCTCAACGTCGCCGGGGGACAGGTGCGCCATCCCGCGATTGCGGAGGCGTTCCCGGACCTGCCTCGAGCGGGCTAGGGGCCGGCGCGGGTGGGTCCTGGCGCGATGACTGGGTAGTCATCGAGGGCGTGTTCCGCGGCAACCCTTCCCAACTGGATCAGTTCGCCGGTGTCCCGCGGCACCCACTGCGAGTGCTCGCCCACCTTGGGGTGGATCAACGTGACGTCATCGCGCAGTTCCCACTCGTGGACTTCGACGCTCGTGCGGAACTGAGGGAGCAGGTCCCACTCGGGGGCAAGCCGCACCGCGATCACGTGCTGCGCCCCCATCCCAAAGGCGGCCTCGATCGGTAGGTTCTGCACCAGCCCACCGTCCACGAGGATCCGTCCTTCTGCTTTGGCGGGACGGAACAGCCCTGGCACCGCAATGGAAGCCGCCACAGCATCGGCCAAGCTCCCGCTCTCAATGAGGACGGACTCGCGGGTGAGGAGATCGGTGGCGACTGCTCCGTAGCGCACGGGGAGATCCTCGATGAGCCGGTCCCCACCCAGGAGGTCGATGGTTCGCCGCAGCCCTGCGGACTCAAGCACGCCGAGCCCAGGACTCTTGGCGATCGTGCCGAAGTTCTCCCACTTGGCAATCACGACCTTGTCCGCAAGCGCGTACGGATCCATCTGCGCTGCGTAGGCCGCGCCGATTGCGGCACCCGCGGAGGTGCCCGTCACGATAGTGGGCTCGATGCCGCGTTCCTTCAGCACTTGGAGGACGCCCACGTGGGCTGCGCCAAGGACGCCGCCGCCGCCCAGTGCGAGGCCCAGTGGCTGGACATAGCGGAGATCGTCTGGCGAGTGGCGACGGCGAAGTCTCATGGCTAGGTAACGACGGAGAGAGGTGCCGTGTGCCGAGCCGGGGTGCGCGACTCGTGAGACATCTGTAAACGATGACCCGAGACATCACAAAGTGCCCCCGACAGTGTCTGGTCTCAGGACATAGGCAACTGATGTCTCAAGACATAGGAAACTCTGGTCCGTCAGGGTGCTGTCATGTCGAGAGCACGGTTAGTGATC
>PHEW01000007.1 GCA_002841315.1 Actinobacteria bacterium HGW-Actinobacteria-4 | reverse complement strand
GGGTGCGCGAAGTGTCACGCCCCGCCCGAACACTGCGAAGCCCACCACATCCAATGGTGGCGCCACGGTGGACGCTCGGACCTGATCAACGGGGTGATGTTGTGTACGCGATGTCACCACGACATCCACGACAACGGCTGGCAAGTCAGAGTAGTCGCCAACAAAGTCGAGTTCATCCCACCACCCAAAGTCGACCCCGCCCGGCGACCACGACCCGGCGGCCTGAACGCACTCGACATCGACATAGGCCACATGGATGTGGGCGACACCGGTCCCCCTACTGATGACTTCGACTTCCCCTACCCGGGCGACGACAACTTCACCGACGACGACCCCATGATCCACGAGATGATTCGCGCCTGGGAGAGCGGCGAAACGGAGCTCGTCGAGGCCAAGGGGGACTTACGCACGGCGGGACGCGGTTGCTAGGCTCCCCCACATGACTTTTGAGAGCGCAACCGCAAACCAGGCCGTGATCGTTGGCGACAAGTCCACGCCCGACAGCGTCGTCATCCCCGTACCCGGCGCCATTGGCGTCGTCACGCTCGAACGCTGGCGCAAGAAGCCCTATGTCGCGCTGGACGGCAGGCGGCTGGGTAACGCGTCGGGTGCGAAGATCCCGCTAGGCAACGGCAGCAAGGCCCGCGTGAAGATCAAGGCCTTGATCGCTGGTTCGCCGCGAGTGTATGTCGATGGCCGAGAGGTCTTCACCACCCCGCAGCCGAGTATTGGACTCATCATTCTGGCTGTGACCCCGCTGTTGTCGCTGCTCATCCTGCAGGGCGCTATCGGGTTCGCGCTGGCATTTGGCGGGCTCGCGGGCGCTCAGGCGATCGTCCGCAAGGACACCATGTCTACCGTCGCGCGGGTACTGAGTGTCATCGGTATTGCTGTGGCAACCATCGCCATCGCGTTCGCAATTCTGGTCGCAGTCCTCAACGTCCAGTAGCGCGTCTCAGCCTCAGGCGCCTGCTACGTCTGGACGGGCCAGGCGATGCTGGGTAGATCGTCTGTCTTGCCTTGCGACGTCAACCACGCCCTGAAGCTCTCCGCCCAGACGCGGTGCGCGCTCACCTGTTGATCGTGCAGATCGTTCAGCGCAACCTCGCCCATTGCGGGGTAGGCCCGCGCCATCGCGTGAACGACGTCGAGCGTGGCTAGCACGTCGGCATCGGCGGCGTGGAGATTGTCGCCGTCCACCACCACACCGTACGTGGCGCACATGTCGATGAGCTTGCGCTTGCCCTTGCGCCACTTGTCGAGGTGGCGATCGAGCACGAGCGGGTCAACGACGGGGCGAATGTCGTCCGTGTCGAGCCGCGAGGCCAGCGACGGCAGTCCGTGCCGCGACAGCTCGGCTTCGAGAATGCTGATGTCGTAAGCCGCGTTGAAGGCGACCACAGGGAAGCCGGCGCGCAGAGCGTCGGCGAGAATACCGGCAATCTCCTCAAGCGCCACCGCCGGCTCGGCGCCCTCGGCGCGCGCCTGCTCCGTAGTGATGCCGTGAACCTCGGTGGCCCGCTCGGGAATCTCAACCCCAGGATTGATGAGCCAGGTACGGACGCCCACCGCTGCGTCGGCTCCGATGCCTGTGCGCGTGATGACGGCCGCCGTCACGATGCGGTCGGTAGCGGTGGATACGCCAGTGGTCTCGGTGTCGAAACCCACCATGGTCTGCTCTAGCCAAGTCATGCCTCCACCTTGTCACCTGGGTCTGACGTGGCGAGGGAGGCGTGCCGGTGAGGAGGCGGCGGCACCGGCTTACCTGCCCGGCGAGGCTGGCCGGTAGGCTGGTCGCGTGAGCAATGAAATCGAGATTGGCCGAGGCAAGCGTGGACGCCGCGCGTATTCGTTCGACGACGTCGCAGTGGTGCCATCGCGCCGCACGCGCGACCCAGAGCAAGTGAGCCTCAACTGGCAGATTGACGCCTTCCAGTTCTCGATCCCGGTGATTGCGGCGCCCATGGACTCGGTCATGTCGCCCGCAACGGCCATCGCGTTGGGCCAGCACGGCGGCCTGGGTGTGCTCGACCTCGAGGGCCTTTGGACGCGCTACGAGGACCCCACCAAGCTCTTCGCAGAGATCGCCACGCTCACCCCTGAAGACGCGACCACACGCATGCAAGAGATCTACCGCGAACCCGTCAAGGACGCCCTCATCGAGGAACGCCTCCGCGAGATTCGCGCCGCAGGCGTCACGGTGGCCGGGTCTCTCAGCCCACACCGCACCCAAGAGCACTACGAAACCGTGCTCAAGGCGGGTGTGGACCTGTTCGTGATCCGAGGCACCACCGTGAGCGCCGAACACGTCTCCGGAGACTCCGAGCCCCTCAACCTCAAGAAGTTCATCTACGACCTCGACGTGCCTGTGATCGTTGGCGGCGCCTCCACTTACCAGGCGGCGCTGCACCTGATGCGCACCGGCGCGGCAGGCGTGCTGGTGGGCTTTGGCGGCGGCGCCGCGCAAACCACCCGCACCTCGTTGGGCATCCACGCTCCCATGGCGACCGCAGTGGCCGACGTCGCGGCAGCACGGCGCGACTACCTGGACGAATCCGGCGGGCGCTACGTGCACGTCATCGCCGATGGCGGCCTGGGACGCTCCGGCGACATGGTCAAGGCCTTCGCATGCGGCGCCGACGCCATCATGTTGGGCGCCGCACTCGCACGAGCCGAAGAAGCCCCCGGTCGAGGCTTCCACTGGGGCCCCGAGGCTCACCACCCCGAACTTCCGCGCGGCGAGCGCGTGCACGTGGGCACCACCGGAACGCTCGAGCAGATCCTCTTTGGTCCCGGCGTGCGCGCCGACGGCACCTCGAACCTCATGGGTGCCCTGCGCCGCTCGATGGCGACCACCGGCTACTCGGAGCTCAAGGAGTTCCAGCGCGTCGATGTGGTGGTCAGTCCGTACCAGCCGCAATAGCGGCGCTGCGCCGGTGGCCCGAGCGGAGTGCGCGGCTACGCGAGCGGAGTGCGCGGCTACGCGAGCGGAGTGCGCGGCTACGCGAGCAGGTCGCTGAGCTTGAGCCACTCGGTCTCGAGTTGCGAGTTCTCCGCATCGAGTTCCTTGAGCTTCGCCGTCAGCGCCGCCAGGCCCTCGAAGTCGGACTGATCGTGCTCCGCCATCTGATCGTGAATCGCCTTCTTGAGCTGCACGATCTTGCCCATGCGCCGTTCCGCGCTCGCGAGTTCCTTCTCCGCGACGCGCCGCTCGGCCCCGGACAGCGCCGGCGTTGAGGGCGTGATCGTGGAGCCAGCCGCCTGCGCGCCACCGCTTTGCGAGACGGCCGACGCTTGCTCACCCGAGCGAGTGCGTGACCTTTCGCGCCCACCACCGGCGTCGGCCGAACCGGAGCCGCCAGCATTTCCGGAGCCGCCAGCATTGCCCGAGCCGCCTTTCTTGCCTCGAGAGCCGGTCGCGCCGGGCTCATCCGGGATGTGCGTGGTGCCCGCTTGCCCGCCAAAGGTGCCCACGCCGTCGGTCTTGGTGCGCCGCTCGCGGGAAAGCCGCACGTACTCGTCAATGCCGCCCGGCAAGTGCCGCAACCCGCCATCGAGCACCGCGTACTGCTGGTCGGTGACGCGCTCCATGAGATAGCGGTCGTGGCTGACCACAATGAGGGTGCCCGGCCATGAGTCCAGCAGGTCCTCCATGGCCGCGAGCATGTCCGTGTCGAGGTCGTTGGTGGGCTCGTCGAGCACCAGCACGTTGGGCGCGCTGAGCAGCACCATCAGCAATTGGAGCCGTCGACGCTGCCCGCCGGACAGTTTCTTGACCTGAGTCTTGAGCTGCACCGCGGTGAACCCCAGCCGCTCGAGTAACTGCTTGGGGCTCATGTCCGAACCATCGGACAGCGTCACCGACGAGTACCGCTTGACAACCGCGGAGACCCGCTCCTCGGCCACGTCCTCGAGTTCCGCGAGCTGCTGCGAGAGCGCCTTGACCTGCACCGTGATGCCGGTCTTCACCCGCCCCGAGGTGGGCTCGAGCTCGCCCGTGATCAACTTGAGCAGCGTGGACTTGCCCGCGCCGTTCTCGCCCAAGATGCCCGTGCGCTCGCCCGGCCCGATGTTCCACTCGACGTCGCGCAGCACCTCTTTGGCGTCCGGCCCCTCGCCGTAGACCACGCCACAGCGAATCAAGTTCACCACGTCCTTGCCCAGCCGCGACGCGGCCATGCGCGCCAACTGAACCTTGTCGCGAATGGGCGGCACATCCGCGATGAGTTCGTTCGCGGCATCAATCCTGAACTTGGGCTTCGAGGTCCGCGCCGGCGGCCCACGGCGTAACCACGCGAGCTCCTTGCGCATGAGGTTCTGGCGCTTGGTCTCGGTGGCGTTCGAGATCCGGTCGCGCTCGACGCGCTGCAGCACGTACGCCGCATAGCCACCCTCGTACTGCTCGACCTCGCCGTCGTGCACTTCCCACGTGTCCGTCGAGACCTCGTCGAGGAACCAGCGGTCGTGGGTCACCACCATGAGCGCGCCCTTGGTCGCGGCCCAGCGGCGCTTCAGGTGCTCCGCGAGCCACACCACGCCCTCGACGTCGAGGTGGTTAGTGGGTTCATCAAGGAACACCACGTCGTGGTCGCCCACCAACACATGGGCTAAGGCGACCCGGCGCTGCTGGCCACCCGAGAGGTCCCTGACCACAGCATCGGCTGGAATGTCCGGAACAAGGCCTGCCATGATGTCGCGCACGCGGGGATCGGAGGCCCACTCGTGATCGTCAGCGTCGCCCACGATTGCCGCGAGCACCGTGAGGTCCGCATCCACGTGGTCGCTCTGGTCCAGCACGCCCACGCGCACGCCGCGGGCCATCGTCACGCGCCCGCCGTGGGGCTCCAGGCGCCCGGCGAGCAGCTTCATGAGCGAGGACTTGCCAGCGCCGTTGTTGCCCACCACGCCAATGCGGTTGCCGTCGTCAAGGCCCACCGACACCTTGTCGAGAACGACGCCGGTGCCAAAGTCGAGGTGAAGCGCTTCTGCGCCAAGGAGGTGAGCCACCCGTCTACAGTAGTCGCGACCGGCACGCTAGCCTTGCGTGATGGAATGCTTCGCAGTCAGACACGTGTCCTTCGAAGACCTCGGCGTCTGGGAAGACGAGATTCGCGCCCACGGCTACACCATCACATACGCCGACGCTGGGGTTGACGACCTTACGCCGCTCGCCACCACCGACCTTGCCGTGGTGCTGGGCGGCCCCATCGGAGTTGAGGACATCGATCGTTACCCGGTGTTACGAGAAGAGATCGACCTACTTGAGCGGCGGCTCGCGCAGGATCTACCCACCATCGGGGTATGCCTGGGCGCACAGTTGCTGGCTGCCGCGGCCGGCGCCAAGGTGTACCAGGGCGCGCGCGAGATCGGCTGGGATGCGGTCGAGCTGACCGATGCCGGGCGGACCGGGCCCCTCGCGCACCTTGATGACCTGCCCATGCTGCACTGGCACCGCGATACCTTCGACCTTCCCGAGGGCGCAGAACTGCTGGCCTCAACCCCAGAGACACCCCACCAGGCGTTTACGTTGGGGCGGGCGCTCGGCATTCAGTTCCACCCTGAGGTGGACACCAGTCACATCGAGCGCTGGCTGATCGGCCACTCGGGCCAGCTCATGGACGCGGGCATCGACGTCCCGGAACTACGGGCGCACAGTCGCGAGCTGGGAGACCAGATGGCGATGGCTGGCGTGGCGCTGATCCGTGCTTGGCTTCGCGCGCAGGACTGACGGGCGCTGGAAACTCGCCGCGCGAACCATGATCGCGCTACTGCCTGCGCGGTGCCCTCGTGAGGCTACGGCCGGCGCGCGTACTCGATGGACGGCACGTGCTCGCGCGCATACTCCCACGTTTGCGAGGTACGGACCACGATCATCGGCCACAGCGGGCTGCTCGACAGCACGCGGGCCTCGGCATCGGCCTTGATGCTGGAAATCTCGTCGCAGACGTCTTCCAGGAGGAGCGCGAGATTCTGGTGGTCGCCAGCGGTGAGCTTGTTGAAGTCCAGGTCTATGGTGTAGCTCGAGTACCCGTGGGCGCGGAGTAGTTCTTCCCGGTCGGCTGTCGCCTCGCGAGCTGCGGGAGAGTCGTCGAGCGAGGGCACCGCGAGGAACGGCAACACGACGCCACCCTTGAGCGCGCTCATGTGGGTGGACGAGTGCTCGTGGTAGTACTCGGGATCCGAGAACTCGGCTTCCGTGACGGCGGTCACCACAAGGAGTTGAGGGTCTTCGGCTGCCTTGGCGAAGGCGTACACCAGCGAAGACTGCGGTGCAGAATGCTCGACGCGGAGTTTCTGTGGCCCATAGGGATCGGCGCTCAGGACGCGCGACATGGGTGTCTGCCCATGGTCGCCATCGGGCGGCGCGTCGCACGCGTTGCGGCTCACGAACAGGACGGGACGGCGACGCTTGTGGGCGGCGCGGTCCACATGCTCAAGGATCAGGGTGTGGAAAGGGCCCGTGCGCCACACGCATGTCAGGGGTCCGGGGTCCGTGGTGAACAACTCCGGTTCGTCGCCAGCGGTGAGCGTCCACCAGTCCTGCATCGCGCCGATGAGCGCCGCTGACGGTTCGCGGTTGGCGTGTGCCGCCCACGTCGAGATTTCAGGCATGCACACACTCCCTGGGGCGAGGACGTTTGGTGACCCGTGTTAGTCCCAATTTACGGCGCGCGTCGTGAATATGTCTAGGAATGCACCAATTTCTGTGACTATTCCCACAGTTGGGTGCTCGCGCTTGACTAAGAGACGGCGGCGATGGATTGGAGCGCAATCTCGCGCTCCTCGTTGGTCGGAATGACCCAGACCTGCACTCGCGACTCGTCTGCACTCACGCGCGTGGCCTGCTTCTTGCGCCCAGCATTGAGCTCAGGGTCCACGATGATCCCCAACTCGCTCAACCCGGCAAGAGACTGCAGCCGAACGTCGTCGGAGTTCTCACCCACGCCAGCCGTGAAGACGATCGCGTCGAGCGAGCCCAACTGCGCGTAATACTGGCCCACGTACCCGCGGATACGTCGGCAGTAGATCTCGAGACCCAACTGGGCGTCGTGGTCTCCGTCGGCCGCCGCCTGGTCAACGTCGCGCATGTCTGAGTGCCCGGTCAGCCCAAGCATCCCGGACCGGCGGTTCAGCAAGGCGTCGATCTCGTCAAAGGTCATGCCGGCGGTGCGGGCCAGGTGCAGCGAAATCGCGGGGTCGACATCGCCCGAACGCGTGCCCATCACCAGGCCTTCAAGGGGAGTGAGCCCCATCGACGTGTCAATCGACTTGCCGGCTCGAATCGCGCAGGCCGAGGCACCATTGCCAAGGTGCAGCACGATCTGATTGATCTGGTTCACGTGCTTGCCCATCACGCGGGCCGCTTCGCGTGACACGTAACTGTATGACGTGCCGTGGAATCCATAGCGCCGCACTCCGTTGGCTTCTGCGACGCGCTTGTCGATCGCGTAGGTGTAAGCAGCCTCAGACAAAGTGGAGTGGAAGGCGGTGTCGAACACGGCCACATGGGGTACGTCAGGGAACGCTGCGCGCGCCGCCGTAATGCCGGCAAGGTTGGGCGGGTTGTGAAGCGGCGCGAGCGCAGAGAGCAGCGCGATGTGCCGCTCGACGTCGTCGGTAATGATGGTGGGCGCGGAGAACTCAGCGCCGCCTTGTACCACCCGGTGACCGATGACCGTGATGTCAGCGATGTCCACCCGGGAGTCGGGTGCCGAGAGCGAGGTAATGATCTCGTCGATCGCGTCACCGTGGTTGACAACACGTTCGATGAGCCCCTGCGCAAGCGGCTCATCTCGAGTGGTGTCGACCACTTGATACTTCACCGAACTCGAACCGCAGTTGAGGACCAGGGCCATACCCAAGTAGTTCACGCTCACTGGGCGTCCCTGTCTGCGCGCATTTGCTGCGATTGGATCGCGGTGATCGCGACGGTGTTGACAATGTCCTGCACGGTGGCACCTCTCGACAAATCATTCACGGGACGCCTAATCCCCTGGAGCACCGGGCCAACCGCCACCGCGCCCGCCGATCGCTGCACGGCCTTGTAGGTGTTGTTGCCCGTGTTGAGATCGGGGAAGATCAGCACCGTTGCACGGCCCGCAACGGGGGAGTTGGGCGCCTTACTCGCAGCCACGGAAGGCTCCACGGCGGCGTCATATTGCATGGGGCCGTCGACAATGAGGTCCGGGCGGCGCTCGCGTACCAGCCGCGTGGCCTCGCGGACCTTGTCGACCTCGGAGCCGCTGCCAGACTCGCCGGTCGAGTAGGACAGCATCGCGACGCGGGGCTCGATGTGGAACTGCGCCGCGGTGTTGGCCGACGATATCGCGATGTCAGCGAGCTGTTCCGCCGTGGGCTCCGGGTTGATGGCACAGTCCCCGTAGACCAGCACACGGTCGTCGAGGCACATGAAGAACACTGAGGAGACGATGCTGACGTCGGGCAGGGTGCGAATGATCTGGAAGGACGGCGTGATGGTGTGGGCGGTGGTGTGCGCGGCGCCAGACACCATGCCGTCAGCGAGTCCCTCGTGCACCATCAGGGTTCCGAAGAAGCTGACATCCTGCACAATCTCGTGTGCTTCTTCGAGCGTAATGCCCTTGTGTGCGCGCGCTGCCGCATAGACCTCGGCGAACCGGTTCACATAGCTTTCATCGTGCGGCGAGACAACGGCGGCGGCGCGAAGGTCGAGGCCCAGCTCGTCTGCGCGGGCCCGCACCGTTGGTTCGTGGCCCAGAATGGTCAACTCGACAACGTCGCGCTTGAGTAGCGTCGACGCCGCGCGCAGAATGCGGTCGTCATCGCCCTCGGGGAGCACGATGTGTTGCTTGGAGCTGCGCGCGCGGTCCAGCAGGTCATACTCGAACATCAGCGGCGTGACCACGTCGGTGCGGGCCACGTTGAGGATCGCCGACAGCGCCTCGGTGTCGACCAGCCGGTCGAACATGCTGAGCGCGGTGTCCACCTTGATCTGTGACTCTCGTGACAGCCTGCCGCGCGTGTTCCAACACCGGTTGGCGGCGTCGAAGGTCCCGAGGTCGGTGGTGATGATAGGTAGCGAGGAGTTGAGTCCCTCGAGCAGGCGGGTGACCGTGTCAGTTGGCTTGAATCCGCCGTTGAGGATGATGCCGGAGAGCGATGGGAAGCCGGCGGCACCGTGTGCGCCGATGAGCGCAAGCAGGTTGTCGGTTCGGTCGCCAGGCGTGATGACCACGGCGGCATCCCTCACGTGCTCCAACAGGTGGTCTACCGTCATCGCACCCACCAAGACTTTGCGCACCTCGCGGGTGAGCAACTCAGTATCGCCAGACAACACCCGCCCGTCCACGGCCGTCACCAGCGCACTGAGCAGAGGCGCCACGAGTAGCGGATCCTCGGGAAGCGCGCCAACGCCGATATCTGCAGGGAGCGCCGCGCGCACCGCGTCAATCTGATCAGGGTCGCATCGGTTGGCGAAGACGGCCGCAACCTTCGCGTGGTTGGTCTCCATCTCGAGCCGCGCCTGATCCACGACTTGCGCGATCTCTTTGGGCGTGCGATTGCGGCCGTGAACCACGAGCGCAACGGGGGAGCCCAAGTTTGCGGCAATTCTGGCATTGAACTCGAACTCGGCTGCTCCTGAGACGTCCGTGTAGTCCGTTCCCACGATCACCACGGCGTCACACTTGCGCTGCACCTCGTGGAAGCGCGACACGATGGTGGCGAGTGCGCCCTCAAGATCGGCATGAAGGTCGTCGTAGGTGACACCCACGGCTTCTTCGTAACTCAGGTCCACGCCGTCGTGGCCCAGCAGCAACTGCAAGACGTAGTCGGAGCCGTCGGCCACCCGGGCAACGGGGCGGAAGATGCCCACGTTGCCTACGGACCGGGTCAGCAGGGCAGTGACGCCTAACGCGATAGCAGACTTGCCGGTATCGCCCTCAGCGGATGCGATGTAGATGCTTCTAGCCACAGGTCCCAGCATTCCATGCCTGCGGCGTCGATGGGGACGTCCAAGGTCCCAGTTGCGATCTCGCAACAATTCCCCATTCCCCCCAAGACAAAAAGCGCATATGATGCGGGGGACCATAGAACGATATGGCCGTGACGCGTTGTGTGAAGCACAACCCGCCTCGCTCGATGGCGAGCCTGCCGAACCCTTTCGAGGGTGCCGAGGTTCGCGGTTGCGATGAGTCAGCCGGGCGCACGGGTGAGACTCGGAGCACACGCGCGGAACGACGGAGTTCGGCTCCGTGCCTCCGGGGGGACGGCGCCGACGTATCGTGGAAGGGCAGTAGGAATCGTTGATTGGCGCTGGGGGCGTTCGCACGAGTGGCCGCCGCGCTTGGTCACTATGAGACGACACTGGAGTGTGGCGTGAGCGACAAGACTGCGGGGGTGGAGATCTCTCCACAACGGGGCGTCACCGTCCTCCTTGAGCGCTTATTCAATCGAAAGGTGGGGGGCCTTTCTGGCGTGATTGGTCGCGCGGCCGCCACCACCCACAGCTTCCTCATCTTTCTTCTCACGCTCACACTCGCGTACGTGGTATTCCACACCACCTATGACGCGCAAGGTCTGAGCTGGCTCATCACGATCAACCTTGGCGCTGCCGTAGGCTACGCCGCCGGGATTGTGGTGGTGCGGCTGGGTCATCAGAGCGCGGCGAGCGTCATCGCGCTGGGGGTGGCGCTCGTTCATGTGATGCTGTCTACGCCGGTGCTCGGCTGGCAGTCCGGCTTGCATCTGTATTTGGTAGCGGGGGGGCAACTCGTCCTGATGCTCTTCACCGAGCGCCAACGCCTGTTGCGGTGGACATTCGTGATTCTCGCTGCGGTGGCATTCGTGTACTGCCAAACCATGCTTCCGAGCAGCACGGCCCAGTACGACATGAACAGCGACGTGCTCGCCATGTTGTTCTCCGTCAACGCAGTGATGACGGCGGGGTTGATGTACGTCTTGGCCGCCCTTGCCCACATGCGGGCCGCATCGGCAGGCAGGGTCGCCGCCGCGAGCGCTGAACGAGCGGAGTACCTGGCCAACACTGACCCCCTCACGGGGTTGTCGAATCGCAGGCCCATCATGGAGCGCCTCGAGCGACTCAGCGCGAGTGCGGCGAGCGTCTACTGCGTGGCACTCGCGGACCTGGACTCCTTCAAGGCACTGAACGACGAGTTTGGACACATCTGCGGCGATCGTGTGCTCGCCACGCTGGGCGAGCGGTTGCGGGGCCACGTGCGCCCCACCGATTCCTTGGGTCGCTGGGGAGGCGAGGAGTTTGTCTTTGTGCTTCCCGGCGCGAGGCTTGTCGATGCGCTCGCGATGATGGAGCGGATGCGCTCGATCGTCGGTGAGCACGTGGTGCCGTGCTCGGGGCACTCTCACCATGTGACGGTGTCGATTGGCGTCGCGGAACGACGGCCCGGTGCGATGTCGCACCGCGTGATCAAGCACGCCGATGACGCCCTCTACGAGGCGAAGTTGAGCGGCAGGAACCGCGTGCGGGCTTTCGAGCCCTCGAGCGAGGCTAGCGAGTCAGGCACGCTGGCCGAGGTCGCCATCAATCCCGATGGCGGGGAAGGTCACCGGACCCACCGACGCCAGCGATAATGGCAAGCGTGGCTCCTTTGTCTTCACCGCGCCCTTGGCAGTGGACAAAGGTTGTGCCCGTCGTGGCCGCGCTCGCCGTCGCTGCGGCAGCCTGCGGTGCACTGGGCTGGTGGCAGTGGGAGCGCGCCCACGAGCAAGCGGTGACGGTAGACGCCGCCCCCGCCGTCCCCTTGGCCGGACTCCTCGAACCAGGCATGTCGCCCGGGCTCGCGATCGGGAGACAGGTGAGCGTGACTGGACGCTGGGCCGACGAGGACGCCGCAGTGGTGTGGGGACGCGACGTGGATGGCGAACCAGCCGTGTTCTTGTTGCGGCCACTCAGGGTGAGTGCGGAACACACCGGCACCGGTAGCGAAGCCACGTTGACAGTGCTGGTGGGGTGGAGCGCCGATGACGGCAATGTTCCCGAGGTCCCTGCGGGCGAGGGCGACGTGGAGGTGGCCGGGTTCCTGCGTGCGGGCGAGTCTGCGTCGACGCGCATGACGTTGCCACCGCCCGGGGTCCAGCGAGCCTTCTCGACGGAGTCGATAGCGCCAAGCGAGCTCGCGCAAGTGTGGGCCGGACCGCTGTACGCGGCGGTGTTGGTCTCGGACCGCACTGTCGGCGGCTGGGAGGCGTTGCCGCCGCCGGAAGCAGACAGTCAACTCGACTTTCGATCCGTCGCCTACGCGATCGAATGGTGGATCTTTGGTGCCTTCTTTGTGTTCATCGGCGTGCGATGGATACGGGACAATGGTCGAGTACCCCGGCAAGCCGACGCAACGAGCGACCCCATCATCGAGGAGGACGCCCTTCATGAGTGACACGATCACCCCAGATTTCGCGCGAGTCAAGCGCGCCCTGCAGCGCTACCGAGTGATGGCGATCATCACAGGCTCCTTCCTGTTGCTTGTGGTGGTGGACATGATCGTTAAGTACGGCGGCGACTTCGTCTTTGGTTGGCGCAATGAGGCGTTCATCGCCTTCAGTTCGATCGTCGCCATCGTGCATGGCTGGATCTACGTGGTCTACCTGGTCACCTGCCTCGACCTCTGGTCGCGCATGAAGTGGTCACTCGGACGCGGTGTATACATGGCCCTTGGCGGTGTGGTGCCGCTCCTGTCGTTCTTCGCGGAGCGCCGCATCGCCGCGGAAGTGGCCGATAGTCTTGACCCGTGAATGACTCCCCCCAGCATCGGCCAGTCCTCGTTGTTGATTTTGGTGCCCAGTATGCGCAGTTGATTGCGCGCAGGGTTCGGGAAGCCAAGGTCTATTCAGAGATAGTCCCGCACACCATGCCGCTCGCCGACATGCTCGCTAAGGACCCCGCCGCAGTCATCCTGTCCGGCGGCCCCGCTTCCGTTTACGCAGACGGTGCGCCGAACATCGACGATGCCCTGTTCGACGCGGGCGTGCCCGTGTTCGGCATCTGCTACGGGTTCCAGGCGATGGCGCAGGCCTTGGGCGGCACGGTGGCGAACACCGGACTGCGCGAGTTTGGGCGCACCACGGCACTCGTGGCGTACCCCGGCACGGCGCTCGCGGGCAGCCCTGCTGAGCAGCCGGTATGGATGAGCCACGGCGATGCCGTCCACGCGGCACCCGAAGGATTCACGGTGCTTGCATCGAGCGCGGGCGCGCCGGTGGCCGCCTTCGAAAACCTTGACCGGCGCATGGCGGGAGTGCAATGGCACCCCGAGGTCAAGCACTCGCCGCTTGGCCAAGCGTCCATCGAAAACTTCCTCTACAACGTGGCGGGCATCCAGCCCGACTGGACCAGCGCCAACGTCATTGATGAGCAGGTGGCGCGCATCCGCGAGCAGGTGGGGACCGGGCGCGTGATTTGCGGACTGTCCGGCGGTGTTGACTCCGCCGTCGCCGCGGCAATCGTACAGAAAGCTGTGGGCGATCAACTCACGTGCGTGTTCGTGGACCACGGGCTGCTACGCGCGGGCGAGGCCGAGCAGGTCGAGCGTGACTTCGTAGCCGCCACGGGCGTGAACCTGGTGGTCGCGGACGCGAGGCAGCGGTTTCTGGATGCACTCGACGGCGTGACGGACCCGGAGGACAAGCGCAAGATCATTGGCCGTGAGTTCATCCGCGTGTTCGAGCAGGCGGCGCGTGAGATCGTGGACGCCGCCGGGGATACCAGCCCCGTCGAGTTCTTGGTTCAGGGCACGCTTTACCCCGACGTGGTCGAATCGGGTGGCGGCGAGGGTGCCGCGAACATCAAGAGTCACCACAATGTGGGCGGGCTTCCCGATGACCTTCAGTTTGGGTTGGTCGAGCCGCTGCGCGCGCTCTTCAAGGACGAGGTCCGCGCGGTGGGCCTCGAGCTGGGCTTGCCTGAGGAGATTGTGTGGCGCCAGCCGTTCCCCGGGCCGGGGCTAGGAATTCGGATCATCGGCGCGGTGACCCAGGAACGCATCGATATTCTGCAGCGGGCCGACGCCATTGCGCGTGAGGAACTCACGAAGGCCGGCCTGGATCGCGAGATCTGGCAATGCCCGGTGGTGCTCCTGGCCGACGTTCGTTCGGTGGGCGTCCAGGGCGATGGCCGCACTTACGGACACCCCGTGGTCCTGCGTCCCGTGAGTTCTGAGGACGCCATGACCGCGGACTGGACGAGGGTGCCGTACGACACCCTTGCCCACATCTCCAACCGCATCACCAACGAGGTGCCCGAGATCAACCGTGTGACGCTCGACGTGACGTCCAAGCCCCCGGGCACCATCGAGTGGGAGTGACGCCCCAGCGAGTGGGAGTGCCATCCCGGTAAATGCGGCCTGGACCCCAGTACCTATCTACTTTTCTGACGTCGTCTTCTTTGCGGCCTTGGGCTTCGCGGAGGGCGGGGTGTCGAGGTGAGGCTCACGAACCGCGGGGATGTCCACCGGTGCCGGAGCGAAGACTGCGCGTTCGCGCGGCTTCCCTGACATGACCGCCGACATCACAAGCCAGCCGCCTAGCGCCGCGAGCGCGACGATTCCCGCCAGCTCGAGGTCGATGGTGTAGCCGCTGAAAGTGGCGATCATGAGCGAACCCACGCCTGCGACAAGAGCGCCCCAGAGCGCACCCGTGACTCGGTCGGCTGGGCGGCGTCGGATGGTGGTCATGGCTGTACCTCCTCGGTGACCGGAGCAGCAGCCTCGGTCTCGGTGATGATGATCGTGTTGGCGTGGTCGTCGTCGTAGACCGTGAGCGTCAGCGTGGGCGCACCCGGGTTGATGAGCGAGAAGTTGCGCTGATCACCGTCCCAGAAGTCGCACCACACATCGCGTGCCGGCCAGGTCACGGTGGACTGTGCCCACCCCTGTGCGTCGAGCACGATGTTGGTGCCAGCGGGCACCGTGATCTCGGAGTACTCCGCGACAATGTCGAGCGAGACGTCCTCGGTGAACTCCGCGAAGGCAAACCGCGCGACGGGAGTGCCGGCAACCACCTCGTTCGAGATATCTCCCGCGTAGCACTCGGGCACAAAGAACACTTGGGAGTAGTCAACGGTGAACGCTGGCGTCGCATCGATGGGCACGCTGCCCGTGTCCGCAAACTGCTCGCCCGGGTCATTGTCCCACTCGTCCCAGTCCACCACAATGGTGGCGCGGGCTTCCTCGTAAGCGTCCCTGAGTTCGTCACCGTAGAACCCAAAGATCAGGCCAAGGAACGCGAGCGGCACGGAGATGAAGCCAAGGAATCCGAGCTTGCGACCCGCAACGCTCACGAGCATCAACACCACGCCGAGTCCGATGAGGAACAGCGCGAACCAGGCGAGCACGGGGTTGATGGCGAGTTGGTCCACGCGGGCTGTCCACGCGACTGCTGCGGCGGCGAGGATGCCTAGTGCAAGCGTGCCGAGGTAGCCGGCGCGACCGGGACCGGGTACCCGCGGCCGCGGGGGCGGAGCGGGGGTGTAGGTGCGTGGGGACGCTGGAGCGGGAGGCACCGCCGCCGTGGTGGCATCGCGGGGACCGGCGGCCGATGCTGCGAAGGCCGCGTTCGGGACGGCGGGAGCGGGCGGGGCCGGGGGACGCGGCGTCCCTGGGTCCACGTTGTTGTTGCGGCGAACCAGGTACACGATGAGCCACACGATGCTCGCGAGGACCAACAGCGGGATCACCACGGCGAACAAGATGGCGACGGCGAGTGCGAGCCCCTCGGGTGCGCTGTTGACGTCCCAGTTCATCGACCCGCGCGGGATTCCGGGCCAGACGAACCGCGTCTCGCCAAGGCCACCCAGACCCAGGAGCACGAGAACACCGATTCCAATCAGCGCACCCACATTGGTGACGCCGCGGCCAAAGTTCTGGATGATGATGTTGCCCTCGCGGTCGGGCAGAAGGCCCCACGCGCCTGCATAGCCGAGCAACACGACACCCGGTAGCAAGAGGGCGGCCACCACCACGATGATGCGGGCGGGGACTCGAGCCATGCCGACGCGCTCGCCGATTCCCTCGACGACGCCGCCGACAACCCCGTTGGGGCCGCGCGTGATACCCCATTGGCGGATGGCCGCGAAGAATGCGGCCTCCCTGGTGGGTTCGGGTGTGGTGCTCACAGTGACTCCTTGAGATCGTGGGGACAACAGTTGATACCCCCATCTTCCCCACGGTGCTGTCCGCCCGCTATGAGGTATGCCCCTGATTCCTTCCCTGATCTTTGCGTCCCCAGGGATGATTGCGGCTCACCAGCCCCTGAGATGCGCGCCAACAGAGCGTTCCTGACGCGGCGCTGTGTGACGATGGTGCCGTGAGCACTGTGCCCTCCACCCGACTGGCGAACCCGCTGGTACGTGAGTCCCGCGCGCCGCAGTGGTGGCGGGCACTGATGGGTACGGCGCTCCTTGGGATTGCGGCCGTGTTGATCGCGCGCAGGGAGGGCGTTGACGGCTTGCCGCCGTGGCTCATCCCGGCCATCGTCTTCACCGCCGGCTTGATTTTGGTGTGGAGCCCGCTCGACAGCGCGGTGCACGCGGACGCACGCCGCCCCAATGTTGCTGGCTTGTTCGAGCGCGACGCGTGGTTGCGCACCGTCGTGGGGCTCATCCTCACTGCCGGTGCCCTGTGGTGGTTCGCCGCGTGGGAGTTCACGGAGACGGCCTGGATACGCGCGCTGGTGGTGCCGCTCGTGCTGATCGCAGCCGCGGGCCTGATCTTCGCGCCGTGGTGGTTGCGGCTCATCAGGCAGGTGGGAGTCGAGCGCGAGCAGCGCATCCGCGAGTACGAGCGCGCCGAGATCGCGGCTCACCTGCATGACTCCGTATTGCAAACGTTGACCTTGATCCGCGCGAAGTCGGCCGATCCCGATGCCGTCACCAGACTCGCGCGGGCCCAAGAGCGGGACCTGCGGCAGTACCTGTACCAGAATCGCCGCAGTGCCGCCGAGTCGGTGGCCACGGCACTCCTCGCCGCTATTGCGGAAGTGGAGGACGCCCACGGCGTTGCGATCGACACCGTCAGCGTGGGCGACGCCCCAACGTCGGACGCGTTCTATGCCGCGACCCAAGCGGCGCGTGAGGCGGCCTCGAACGCGGCCCGCCACGGCATCGGCCCCATCTCTGTCTATGCGGAACTGACCCAAGAAGCGCTGGAGATCTTTGTGCGCGACTCAGGGCCGGGCTTTGACCGCAAGGCGGTGCCGGAGGACCGGCTGGGCATCCGTAACTCGATCGTGGGGCGCGTGAAGCGGCATGGCGGCATCGCCACGGTAACGTCATCTCTAGGGGCGCCCACGGAAGTGTTCATATCCATGCCCCGTGAGGAGCAGCGATGACGGTACGCGTGGTGATGGTGGACGATCACGATGTCATTCGGGTAGGCGTGCGTGAGTCGCTTGAGGACGACATCGAGGTGGTGGGCGAGGCGCGCGACGTCGAAAGCGCGATCGTTGCGATCACAGCGGCGAAGCCCGAGGTGGTCATTCTCGACGTGCACCTGCCTGGTGGCACTGGCGGTGGTGCGCTTGACGTGTTGGCTGCGGTGCTCGACGGCCCCAATCCTCCCAAGGTGCTTGCGTTGTCGGTATCGGACGCCGCCGAGGACGTCGTGGCCGTGGTGCGCGCTGGCGCTCGCGGATACGTCACGAAGTCCATCTCCGGGCCGGACCTCTCCGATGCCGTGCGCAGGGTCGCGACGGGGGACGCGGTGTTCTCCCCACGGCTGGCCGGGTTCGTGCTCGACGCCTTCGGCGCTGCGGGCGGCGAGGTTGCCGACGTCGACGAGGATCTCGACAAGCTGACCGCCCGGGAGCAAGAAGTGATGCGGCTGATCGCGCGCGGCTACACCTACCGCGAGGTGGGGGAGAAGCTGTTCATCTCGATCAAGACCGTTGAGACCCACGTGGGCAAGGTGCTCCACAAGCTGCAGTTGAGCAACCGCCACGAGTTGGCGCACTGGGCCGCCCAGCGGCGGATTGTCTAGAGCCTGAGCCCCAACGAGCCTGCGCCCCAACGCGCCTTGCGAACATGGGGGTCACATTCGGACCAAATGTGGCATTCATGTTCGCGTAGGATTCACGGGGTCGCCTGGACCCCGTCCGGCAACACGAGGCCGCCACAGCACGCGCCGCGCGGCGCACCTGTTAGGCTTATCTCATTGCGACCGCCATCCAGGCGGTTTCTTTGCGTCGAGATAGCTTCTCCTTCTCGCCGGCCCCGCCAGACATGCGGGTAGCCAGGCTCGTAGAAATCTTCTTCGGCGAACGAGAGCGGCACATGCCGCCTTCGCCACCAATGCCGGTGCCGTGACAGTCACGGCCAACAGTTGCGTCGCTTACGCGCGCCGCACCGGCTCCATGCTTGAAAGGCAACATCTATCCCCATGTCAGAAACTTCCTTTGGCACGCTTGGCGTGCCCAATAAGTTGGTCGAGATCCTCGAACGCGAGGGCAAGGTCAACGCATTCCCCATCCAGGTGGACACGCTTCCCGACACGCTGTCCGGTCGCGATGTCCTGGGCCGAGGCAAGACCGGTTCCGGCAAGACGCTCGCGTTCTCGCTACCCATGGCTGCCCGGTTGGGCACCTCGGGAAAGCCGTCGCGTCCCGGTCACCCGCGCGGGCTGATCCTTGCGCCCACGCGCGAGCTCGCCACCCAGATTGAAGCGGTCATCGCACCGCTCGCGAAGGCCTATGGACTTAAGACCACCACCATCTTTGGTGGCGTCAAGCAGCACCGCCAGGAGCAGGCGCTCCGTGCGGGCGCCGACATCGTCGTGGCGTGCCCCGGCCGCCTCGAGGACCTCATGAAGCAGGGTCACGTGTCACTCGACGCCGTCGAGATCACCGTCCTGGACGAAGCCGACCACATGGCCGACCTAGGCTTCCTGCCCGGCGTCACCCGCATCATGACGGCCACCCCCAAGCGTGGCCAGCGCATGCTCTTCAGCGCGACCCTCGACAACGGCGTGGACCAACTCGTCAAGCGCTTCCTTAACGACCAGATCATGCACTCGGTCGACGAGGCCAACTCGCCGGTCGCAGACATGACGCACCACATCTTCCACGTCTCCTCCGCTGAGGCCAAGAAGGAAGTGGTGCAGGCGCTCGCGTCCGGCACCGGCCGCCGCATTCTGTTCATGCGCACCAAGCACCAGGCCAAGAAGCTCGCCAAGGTACTCACCGCGGCGGGCATTCCTGCCGTGGACCTGCACGGCAACCTCTCGCAGGCCAAGCGCGACCAGAACCTCGCGCTGTTCTCTGCCGGTTCGCACCGCGTGCTCGTGGCGACCGATGTTGCCGCACGCGGCGTGCACGTCGACAACATCGAACTGGTGATCCACGTGGACCCGCCCGCTGAACACAAGGCGTACCTGCACCGCTCTGGCCGTACCGCCCGCGCGGGCGAGACCGGTGACGTGGTCACCATTGTGCTGCCTGAGCAGCGCAAGGAGACCGAGATGCTGATGCGCAAGGCCAAGATCACGGCTCAGCCCATTGCCGTGTCTGCCACCACCAAGGCCGTGCGTGACCTGACCGGCGACATCGCCGCGTATGTGAAGCCGCAGCCCATCGCCGTTCAGCCCCAGCGCGCGCCCGGATCGAGCCCTCGTGGCCGCCGCGGCCGTGAAGGTGGCGCACCCCGACAGGGAGGCCAGCCGCGCACCGGTGGCCAGGCCCGTCGCGACCGTCCTGAAGGCGAGCACGGCCAGCACCGTCCTGCGGGCCAGGGTGGCGCTCAGCGTCGCGCTGGCGGCCGCCGGACCGGCTCGCCGGCTGGTTCCGGAGGCGGCGCGGCCGCGTTCTCGGCAGGCCAAGGCTCGGGGCGTCGACGCTCATAGTAGACACTTCTTCATGCGCCTGGGGCGCCAACTCGTCGCTCACTGGCGCGCGTTGGTGCCCCGGCGTCGTTTACCGGGGGGTTTCGCCCAAAAAGGAATGAGTGTGATGTACGCGACACGGCGTGTGAAATTGATGAGCCTTCTCGTAATGTGGGAAGTGCAGTAGATCTGTCCACGGGGGTGCGGATCGCTGAAGACTTGAGGGAGGGATCATGAGAGGCCTCGATAGGCGGCGTGAGCCCGTCAGTGTGACCGTGACCCCCTTGATGCCCCAGCAGATTCGCGACGCGATTGCGCGCGGCAAACAGCAAGAAGTCCGCACCATCCGCCAGTTCCTGATCGCGAGCGCCGTCGTTCAAGCCGCGTTCGCCGCACTGTTCTTTGTGTGGGGTGGGCCGGGCACGGGCTATCTCATCATTGTCGCGCTCCTGACGTTGCCGCTCTACGCCATCGCGTTGCTGTGGCTCAAGCGCGGCTACGCCGTGGGAGCCGGAGTGATGGCGGTATCTCTGCCCATCGGTCCGCTGGTTGCCTACACTGCCGCGTTCTCCGTTGACGCGAGCGTGCACCTCTTGCTCTTCATATTCGCAGTGGGCCTATTTGTGCTGGTGCCGAACGACAAGCCTCAGGTGCGCCTCTACCTCGCCTTGGGGATCTTTGCTGCGTTCGTCCTGTGTGAAACCTTCTTCACCTCGGAACGCGCATGGGCGACCCTGAATCAAGACTTCATGCCCACCTTCGCGGCCATTAACCGCACCAATACTGCGGCAGGAATCATCTTGCTGGGTGTGCTCTTGCACCGCCGCATGGAGTACAGCAGGCACATCCTTGAAGGTGCGGCCCGCCACGGTGAACTCCTTGCCACGACCGACGAGCTGACGGGGTTGACCAACCGCAGGCCCATCATCGCTCAGCTGGAACAGTTCGAGGCCGACGGCATGTCCGACTACGCGATCGTGCTGATGGACATTGACCACTTCAAGACTGTCAACGACGAATACGGGCACTCGTGCGGCGACATGATGATCCGCCACGTGGGGTTCCACCTTCGCGAGCACTTCCGTGAGTCCGACATGGCGAGCAGGTGGGGCGGCGACGAGTTCCTGGTGTTGATGCCCAACATCCCTCGCCGGTCGTTGGTGCCAGTCCTGGAGCGGTTGCGATCGAGCATCGCGTCGATGGCTGTGCCATGCTCCGACCACGTCCACCACGTCACCGTGTCCATTGGCGCCGCTCATGGCATCGCTGGCGAGACCGCCGACGAGTGCATTGCTGCCGCCGACCACGCCCTGTACCGTGCCAAGGAAGAGGGCCGCGACCGCGTGGTGGCCGTGGGAACCAGCGACCGCTAAGCGCTCTGGATCCAGCGAGGCGCGTCAGCTCTAGCAAGTATGCTCGAACAGTTATGGATGCCCTGTTCGACGTCGCCAGCCACCGCCCCTCCGCTCTGACCGAAGGGCTCAACCCGCGCCAGGCGGAGGCCGTCCTTCACCACGGCGGCGCGCTGCTGATCATCGCTGGCGCCGGCTCGGGCAAGACGCGCGTGCTCACCCACCGCATTGCGTACCTCCTCGAGTCTGGTCGCGCGCGTCCCCACGAGGTGCTCGCGATCACGTTCACCAACAAGGCTGCGGGGGAGATGCGCGAGCGCGTCACGGCGCTCGTGGGGCCTGAAGCCAAGTACATGTGGGTCAGCACCTTCCATAGCGCGTGCGTGCGTATTCTGCGTGGCGACTATGAGCTCGCGGGCCTCAAGTCCACGTTCTCCATCTACGACACGTCGGACTCGGTCAACCTCATGAAACTCGTCATGAAGGAACTGAACCTGGACCCCAAGAAGTTCGCCCCCAAGGCCCTGTTGGGGCGCATCGGCCAGTTTAAGGATGAACTCATCGCTCCGGCCGATGCTGTCGCGGCCACGGAAGGCGCGTCGCGGCACACCATCGAATACGCCGCGGGCCAGGCTTACCCGCTGTATCAGGCGCGGCTTGAGGCCGCCAATGCGGTGGACTTTGACGACATCATCGTGAAGTCGGTTCGCCTGCTCCAGCGGCACCCCGAGGTGGCGCGGCGCTACCGCGAACGCTTCCGCCATGTGCTGGTGGACGAGTACCAGGACACCAACCACGCCCAGTACACACTGGTGCGTGAGTTGGTGGGGCCTTCCGACGACGCGAGCCTTCCAGCCGCCGAGCTCACCGTCGTGGGCGACGCCGACCAATCCATTTACGCGTTCCGCGGTGCCACCATCCGCAACATCTTGGAGTTCGAGCAGGACTACCCGCAGGCGCACATCGTGCACCTCGAGCAGAACTACCGGTCCACGCAGAACATCCTCACGGCCGCCAACTCGGTGATCGCGAACAACGCGAGCCGCAAGCCCAAGAACCTCTGGACCGATTCGGGCTCGGGCGAACAGATCATCGGCTACGCCGCGGATACCGAGCAAGACGAGGCGCAGTTCATTGCCGACGAGATTGGGCGCCTGACCCGCGACGCTGCCGTGGCACCGTCTGACGTCGCGATCATGTACCGCGCCAACGCGCAGTCGCGGGCCATTGAGGAGCGCTTCATTCGCGCGGAGATCCCCTACAAGGTGGTGGGCGGTACCCGGTTCTATGAGCGCAAAGAGATCAAGGACATGCTCGCGTACCTCGCCGCGGTGGTGAATGAGGACGACGACATCGCCATGCGTCGCATTATCAACGCTCCCAAGCGAGGAATCGGCGATGCGGCGGTAGAGGCGGTGGAACGACTGCGCCAAACCACAACATCGGCCGATGCTGCCGTGAGCTTTGGCGCGTGCTTGCGCCGTTTGGACGAGGTCAGTGGGTTGGCGCCGCGCTCGCGCGCGGCGATTGACGGATTTGTGGCGCTCATGGACGACCTCCGCGACCTGGCCAAGGACAACGGCCCTGCCGGAGTGTTGGACGCGATCGCGACCCGATCAGGGATGATTGCCGCGTTGCGAGCGAGTGAAGACCCCCAAGACGCGAGCCGCATCGAGAACATCATGGAGCTGGTGGCGGTGGGGCGTGAGTTTGGGGAGGAGAACCCTGAGGGCACGTTGCCGGAGTTCCTCGAGAAGGTCGCGCTCGTGGCGGACGCGGACCAGATCCCGGACGCCGACGGCGGTGGCGGAGTGGTGACGCTGATGACACTCCACACGGCCAAGGGGCTTGAGTTTCCGGTGGTCTTCCTCACCGGCATGGAGGACGGCACGTTCCCGCACGCGCGGTCCATGGAGCACGTCAAGGATATGGAAGAGGAGCGCAGGCTCGCCTACGTGGGACTCACGCGCGCGCGAGAGCGTCTTTACCTGACGCGCGCCGAGGTGCGGGCGAGTTGGGGTGCGCCGCAGTACTTGCCTGCGTCCAGGTTCGTGGGCGAGATTCCGTCCGAGTTGGTCGAGTGGCGACGGTCCGAGACGTCGATGGCGTCCTTGCGTGCGCGCAGCGACCGCGGTGGCAGGGGATCAGCATGGTCAAGCACGTACGGCGGCGGCTATGGCGGAAGCCAAGATCGCGATGACGACATTGGCTACGCGCGTGCTGGTGCGGTCGCGCAGCGGCGGGTTCCGCCGAGTCCGCCGGGAGCCAAGCCCGGCACCGATCTGGGGCTCGAAGTGGGCGATCGCGTTACTCATGACAAGTACGGCATGGGCAAGGTGATCGCGTTGGAGGGCTCAGGCAACAACGGCGTGGCCGTCACCGACTTTGGCGGCGGTGACGTGAAGCGCATCCTGTTGAGATTCTCAGGGCTGTCCAAACTGTAGGCGAGGCGACACCGGTAGGCTGACGGCATGGAACCGAAGACCACCAAAGTATCGATCGTCGGCGCAGGAGCCGTGGGAGCCACGCTCGCCTATGCAGGGCTCATGCGCGGTTTCGCACGCAACGTTGCGCTGTTCGACATCAACAAGGCCAAAGTCGAGGCCGAGGCGCTAGACCTCGCTCAGGGAATTCAGTTCATGCCGGAGGCGCGGATCGTCGGCTCCGATGATGTCGAGGTGTGTGCGGACTCTGACGTAGTGGTGATCACCGCCGGCGCCAAGCAACAGCCCGGGCAGAGCCGCCTGGAACTCGCCGAGGCAACCATCGGTCTGATGGACAGGATCATCCCGCCGCTCATGACGGTTTCGCCGGACGCGATCTACATTCTTGTCACCAACCCGGTCGATGTCGTCACCTACGCGGCGATCAAGAAGTCAGGGATGTCGCCGCGGCAGATGTTCGGATCGGGCACGGTGTTGGACTCGTCTCGCCTGCGTTACCGCGTGGCGCACGAGTGTGGTGTGGCCGTGAGTAATGTTCACGCGTACATCGCGGGCGAGCACGGCGACTCTGAGGTTCCGCTGTGGTCGTCAGCGACTATTGGCGGGGTACCGCTCCTTGAGTGGCACGACAAGGACGGCAACATCGTCATGACCCCGGACGTGTGCGACCAGATCCGCCACGAGGTCAAGGACAGCGCGTACAAGATCATCGAAGGCAAGGGTGCAACCAACTACGCCGTGGGCGTGGCTGGCGCGCGCATTGTCGAGGCCGTCCTGGGTGACCAGAACCGCGTTCTCCCTGTTTCCACCTTGATCGACTACCCCGAGGTGGGTGAAGTGTGCATGTCGCTTCCTGCCGTCGTGGGGCGTAACGGCATTGACCACCGCGTTGATGTTCCGCTTAACGACGAGGAGCGAGCGCGCCTCAAGTTGTCGGCCCGATCCATCCGCGAGGTCGCCGAGAAGTTCGGCGCGGCTTCCTAGCGCGGCGGTTCGTTCCGCGACGCGCTGAACTAAAAGAAGCCGCCGGTAAGCATCGCCACCGTGCCAACGAGTCCCGCAACGGCGCCGATGCTCGCGGTCACCAGCCCGGTGATCGCGCGACCGCGGCCGTGGCCCCCGGTCGTCGCCTTCTTGAGCGCGCGAATCGAGACCCAGAAGGTCGCGGCCGCGAGCACGATGACCACTGGGCCGGTCCAGAAGAGCACCAGGCAGGCGAGTCCCATATAGCCGGCTGCGATCGACTCTCCGGAGCGTCCTACGGGAAGCAACCAGTGCATGGCGCCGTCGGGGCCGTGCACGGAGTCTTGGCTCGCCCCAGGCCACGTGGGCGGGGGTTGCGACGAGCCGGCCGGTGCGGTGTGCTCAGTCCAGGACATCCCGTTCCAGTACCTCAGGTGAGCTGGGTTGGTGGGGTCGGGATACCACGCTGCGGGTGGCGTGGTGGGGGGCGGGGCAGCGTCCATAGTTAGGCCTCCGTTGCGCGTGACTGGTGAACAATGACGGGTGTTCCCAACTGAGCGTATTCGGCCACGGCCACCACCACGTCATTGGGAAGCCGAATGCAACCGTTCGATACCCGCGCGCCAATCAGGTTGGGCTGATCGGTGCCGTGGATCGCGAGCTGTGGCGGGGCACCCTGGAAGGAGTCGAGGACCTCAGAGAAGCCCGACAGTCCCAGCGCGAAGGAGCCATACGCGTGGTTGGGGTTGGGGTATTCGAGCCGGTCAGTGACGGAATAGACCCCCAGAGGCGTGGGGGTCGCCTCGGTCCCGATCGCCACGGTGTGGCTGATGAGGACCTCGTCGCCATCAAGCACGTCGAGCTCGCGCTCGTCCAAGTAGATGTGGATCTGCACCGTGGTGGAAGAGATCGTGACATCGGACTCGCGAATCCAGCCCGTGGACCCATTCGGCTGGACGGGCACCTTCACGTTGAGCCACGTGGCGCCGTCCACCTCCGTGGAGTCGATGGCGATGACCGTGAGTGGCTGAAAGGCTGCCGCGCTCCACTTGTCGAGCACTTGGGCGCTCTGCGTGTCGCCTGGGTTGGCATAGATGGGCAGTGCGTCCCCGGCGATAGTCGCAACGATCTCTCCAGGCCGAAGCGTGATTGCCGCCGGTGCGGGGGAGGGTGAAGGCGACACACTGGCAGCAGGCGTGGGCGTGGGGCCGCTGTGTGCCACAAGGTCACCGCGTGGAGAACTCAACAGCGCCGCAACGACGATGCCGGTGACGAGAAACGCCAGGCCGACGCCCACGAAAGTGACGGTGCGACGGCGGTCGGAGAAGTACTCGCGGGCTTTGACCAGGGACTCCTTCACAGACAGAAGCGTACGTGAACGTCGGCGTGGGGCCGTCACCAGTGCGGTCACGGCCCCACGCGAGCAGTCTTTACACCAGCGCCGGCTCGCGCTCGCGAGGCGTCTCGAGGGCAGGTACCGGTTCAGCTGCAGCCTCGATGGTCATGTGGGGGAGCCACTCGAGCCAGCCGGGCAGGTACCAGTTGGCGCGACCCAGCCAAGCCATCATGGCCGGAACCAAGACCGAGCGGACAACGGTCGCGTCGATGATCACTGCCGCGGCCAGGCCAAAGCCCATCTGCGCGAACTCTGCGAGGTCGCCCAGAGCAAAGCCTGAGAACACTGCCACCATGATGAGTGCCGCTCCGGTGATCAGCGAGCCGGTGCGACCCAGTCCAAACACCACCGCCTCGCGGGTGTCTCCGTGAGCGTCGTAGTGCTCCTTGATGCGGCTTAGGAGGAACACGTGATAGTCCATGGAGAGACCAAACAGCACGGCGAACAAGAACAGGGGGATCCACGGTGCGATGCCATCCACTTGCGGTAGTCCTAGCAGGTCAGCACCCCAGCCGTACTGGAAGACGGCCACCAGCAGCCCGAACGAAGCGGCTGCGGAGAGCACGTTGAGCGCGATGGAGACAAGCGGGATCACCACAGAGCGGAACGACAACAACAGGAGCAGGAAGCTCGCGCCAAGGATGATGGTGAGCACCAGCGGCACGCGGTCGAGGATCATGTCAGTGAAGTCGATGGACCCTGCCTGACCTCCTCCGACGGACGCGATAGCGGCGGTCTCACCAAGGTAGTCAGGGATGACGGTAGAGCGCAGGTCCTTGATTGCTTCCTCTGCGCGGACATCTGCCGAATCGTAGACGTCCCTGGTGTCGATGAACGCCACGTCTGCGTGCCACACCACCTCGGTCTCAGCGAAAGCATCGTGGGCCTCAATCGCAGTCGCGAGCTCCGCGATCTCCGCTGAGGCGCTCGATGCGTTCTCGATGGCAACCATTGTTCCTGAGCGCCCAAAGCCAAAGTCTTCGACCAGGATGTCCGCGCTGATGCGGAACTCGTTGTCCTCGGGCAAGGAGTCAAGCCCGGGGAAGGTGAGCCGCATCGACAGCATGGGCAAGGCGAGCGCGGCGAGCACCGCTACGCCGGCGATAGTCGCGACGGCGGGCCGGGAGATCACCCGGCGGGCAAGCGCTGTCCAGGACTTTGGCTCCGCGCCTGGGTGCGCGGTCGGAATGCGCCCCTTGTTGACTCGGTGACCCAGCAACTGAAGCACAGCCGGAAGCAGCGTGAGCGCCGTGAACACCGCGGTGACCGCCACGATCATCGCGCCAGCGCCGAGGCTACGCATGATCGTGCTGGGCACGATAAGCATGCCCACCAAAGAGATCAGCACGGTGACGCCAGAGAAGAAGACGGCGCGGCTGGCGGTGTTGCCGGTGATCGCGACGGCTTCGGTGACCGAGCGCCCGTTGGCGAGCTCCTCGCGGAAGCGCTGGACCATGACCAACGTGTAGTCAATCCCGAGCGCGAGCCCCATCATGATGACCATATTGAGAACAAAGAACGACAGTTCGAAGGCGCGTCCCACTATCGCCGTTGCGCCTACTGCGGTGATGATCGACACGATCGCGGCCATCAGCGGAATGCCCGATGCCGCCAGGGCGCCGAACACCACGATCAGAATCACGATAGCGACGCTGATGCCGATCAACTCGCCCCGGAGCAGAGTGTCTTCCGCGAGGCCGTCGAACACCACCTGACCGGAGGCGTCGCCGAACGGCAGCAGTGTGAAGCCCGTCCGCTCAGCGCTGGCAACGGCGTCAATGAAGTCCTGGCCAACGCTCTCCACGTGATCCGTAGCGATGGTCGCCGCAACCAACGCGGTGCTACCTGACTGTGAGACGGAGAAGGTGTCGCCTGCCGTGGGCGTAGCGACGCCGGTGACGCCATCGACCTGATGCAGCGCGGCTTCAACGTCGGCAACTACCGCGGAGAACGCCGTGTCGCCAAACGTGGCCGTGTCTGCGCGCACGATGACGATTTCCGTTGTGGAAGCCGCAATGCCGCGCTCGTGATCGGCCAGTTGTGCTGCCCTATCGGATTCGGTGGGGATGAGCATGCGCGCGTCCTGAGTGACGACGTCGCCGAGACTGCCCGCCGCCACGAGAGCGGCGGCGATTGCCACCACCCAGGCACTGATGGTGAGCCAGGGACGCCGGGCGGAGGCCCGCGCTATGCGTCCAGTGAAGCTGAGCTTCATGATTTCTCCTTGTGTTGACCGGCGCGAAATACACGCTCCGGGGTCGGTCTGGTGATGAGTCTGGTGCCGCAGACGGTCTGCGGGCTATGGGGGAACCCCCTGGTTGACACCCTGATTTTTCTCCGGGTGAACCGCTCGGTAGCGGGTATCCCGAGGCTATGAGCGGCGGCAGCCTCACGTCAGCCCGCGTCCGAGTGAAATGGCCTCGCCAGTGGAGTGAACTGAGGACCACTCGCAAAGGGGGCATGTGGCGTTCTCTCCCCCATGCGGGGGAGGCAGAAGTGTGCGCTCGAGAGGGACGCACCTGGCGAACCTTTCGCGGCATGATGAACCCATGCTCACCTTGGCCCGCGCCGTGTTCCCCGGAGGAGTACACACCATGCTCCGCGAGCATGCGTTCCTCGCTGTGGGGTTGGTGACGGGCACGGTGTGGTTCAGCCTCGCGATATCCGCGTATGCGACCGGACTGGGCCTCGCGGTGGTGTGCATAGGCGTACCCCTACTGGTAGGGATACATCGCGCAATGCGTGCAGTGGCGGGTTTCGAGCGGTGGCACGTGCGCACTTTGCTGGGCCTGGATCTCGGCGTGATCCCCCCATTGGACGCCCCAGCCCGAGGCCCGCACGACCGACGCTGGATTGTGCAGTTCGCCGTGTGGGCTCGCGCTGTGCTCGAGGACGCATACAGTTGGCGCGCGCTCGCGTGGGTAGCAGTTCGGGGGGTGACCGGGCCCATCGGCTTTGCGCTCGTGATCACCGTGTGGATCACCGCCGCGACCCTCGTCCTACTCCCTCTCGCACTGGTTGTCCCGGGATTCGAGGTTCCGGTTGGCCAGGAACACTGGGCACTGTTGGTACTGGTGGGCCCACTCCTGGCCGTGCTGGTTTGCACGCCGCTCGCGTGGCTCGCCCACGGATGGGCGGCACTGCACCGGCCCCTGGCTCGGTGGGCCCTCGGTCCGTCGGAGGCCGAGTTCACCAAGGCAGCAACCGAGCGCGCCGAGCTAGCCGAACAACAGGTGCGCATTGACCAAGAACTGCACGACAGCATCGGCCACATGATCACCATGAACATCGTTCAGGCGGGAGCCGGGGCGCATGTGTTTGATACCGATCCCGCGTTCGCACGGGAGGCGCTGCGCAACATCGAGGAACGCGGGCGCGTGGCGATGGCTGAGTTGGATCGCATCATCGCTACCATGCGAGGCGACGATGCAGTGCCGCGCGCCCCGCTGCCTGAACTCGCGGACGTCGCAGGTCTTGCCCTGGCCTCACGGGCCGCCGGAGTGGACGTAGAGCTGGTCCTGACTGACGCCGCGGTGCCCTCGCCGCTCGGCCGGGCCGCGTACGCGATCGTTCGCGAAGGCGTGACCAACGCGGCAAAGCACGCGCCCGGGTCGAGCGTGCACGTGCACATTGATGTCGACAGCGACGCGCTGGGCATTGCGGTAGTGAACACCGCACCGCCCGAGAACCCCCGACAGGATGGATCCGCCCTTACTGACGGGCTCGGCAACCGACTGGGTGTTCGTCACGGCCTGGCAGGCATTCGGGACCGAGTGGCGCTCCTGGGCGGTCGCAGCGTCACGGGTCCTACCGCCGATGGGGGCTTCGAGGTGCTTGCGCTGTTCCCGCTTGAGGTCACGCTCGGCGCGATCAACGCCCAGGACATGTGCGAGTGCCACCTGTGGAGCCGCCTTCGTGACAGGCTGAGCGTGTGAAGATCGCGATCGTTGATGACGACCCCTTAGTGCGCATGGGCCTGCGCGCCATTCTCGCTTCGGTCAGCGGCTGGCACATCGTGGGCGAGGCGGGCGACGGCGCTGCGGCCATTCAGCTCGCGATTGAGGTGAAGCCCGATCTCATGCTCATGGATGTGCGGATGCCGGGTATGGACGGTCTCGAGGCCACCCGCGAGATCGTCGCGCTCCCCGGTCCTCCTCAGGTGTTGGTGCTGACCACCTTCGAGGTGGACGAGTACGTCTTTGAGGCAATGCGTTCCGGGGCGTCCGGGTTTGTCCTCAAGCGGGTGCCGCCCACCGAGCTGATTGAGGCCGTGCGCATCGTCGCAGCGGGGGAGTCGTTGCTGTTCCCTTCCTCGACGCGCGCCGTGATCGAGAAGTTCGCCGCACGAGAGTCCGTGGACATGCCTGAACTCACTGAGCGCGAGGCCGTGGTGTTGCGCCAGTTGGCGCGGGGGCGCTCCAACGGCGAGATCGCCGCAGACTTGTTTGTGTCAGTCGAGACGGTGAAATCGCACGTCGCGTCCATCCTCATGAAGCTGGGCGTGCGCGACCGTACCCAGGCGGTGATCGTCGCCTATGAATCCGGCTTCGTCACTCCGGGTGCCGCCGCGGATCTCTGAGCTGTCGGCGCGAGCCGAGGTCGTCGCCACGATCGCGGTGGCGACCAGGGCGGTAGCGCTCAACGCCGCAACGGCCCGGACGGGCGGTCTGCGATCCGCGACGGTGCCCATAGGGACTCCTCAGTACTCTCTCGTGTGTGCCATGTTCGAGTCACTGCGAGAGGAGCGCGAGGCACGCAAGGGCGACAAGACCCACGTGCGCTGTGCCTGACTCTTCAGTGCTGACATGGCAGACGTCGCTTGTGGCCATTTCGCCCGCTCCAGCGCTCACAGTAGGCTGGGCACACCACAAGACCCCCGCGTGCCGTGACCGGCGCGCTCGCGATGCAAGAGGACTCACATGGACCTGTTCGAGTACCAAGCACGCGACATGTTTGAGAAGCACGGCGTACCCGTGCTCCCCGGCATCGTTGCGACCACCCCTGCCGAAGCACGCGCTGCGGCCGAGAAACTAGGCGGCGGAACCGTCGTCGTCAAGGCCCAAGTGAAGGTAGGCGGCCGCGGCAAAGCCGGCGGCGTCAAGCTCGCCCACAACCCCGACGAGGCAGAAGCCCACGCCGCCGCGATTCTCGGCATGGACATCAAGGGCCACACCGTGAACCGCGTGATGATCGCAGCGGGGGCGCAGATTGAGCAGGAGTTCTACTTCTCCGTGTTGTTGGACCGCGCGGAGCGCCGCTACTTGGCCATGTGCTCCGTTGAGGGTGGCGTCGAGATCGAGCAGCTCGCCGTGGAACGCCCCGAGGCCCTGGCCCGCGTTGCGGTGGACCCGCTAGTGGGCATCGACGCCGCGAAGGCCGCCGAGATTGTCGCCGCAGCCAACTTCCCCGCAGACCTCGTGGGCCCCGTCGCTGACGCCATCGAGAAGCTGTGGGTGGTGTACCGCGATGAGGATGCAACTCTGGTTGAGGTCAACCCGCTGGTCAAGACGGCCGACGGTTCGATCGTGGCCCTCGACGGCAAGGTGACCCTGGACGAGAACGCCTTCTTCCGTCACGAGGACCACGCGGCGCTCGAGGACGAGCTCGCGGCCGACCCGCTCGAAGCCAAGGCCAAGGCGCTGGGGCTGAACTACGTGAAGCTTGATGGCACCGTTGGAATCATCGGCAACGGCGCGGGCCTCGTGATGTCCACCCTCGACGTGGTCGCCTACGCAGGTGAGCAGCACGGCGGGGTGAAGCCAGCTAACTTCTTGGACATCGGCGGCGGAGCGTCGGCCGCCGTGATGGCCAATGGGCTCGACGTCATCTTGAACGACGAGCAAGTCAAGTCAGTTTTCGTGAACGTCTTTGGCGGCATCACCAGCTGCATCGAGGTCGCCAACGGCATCGTGGGTGCACTGGCAACGCTGGGCGACGCTGCAACAAAGCCGCTCGTGGTGCGGCTCGACGGCAACGCCGTTGAGGAAGGCCGCGCGATTCTCGCCGCCGCCAACCACCCGCTCGTGACCATTGTCGAGACCATGGACGGCGCAGCGGCCAAGGCCGCCGAGCTGGCCAACGCCTAAGGAGCCCCGCATGTCAATCTTCATTAACAAGGACTCCAAGGTCATCGTGCAAGGCATGACGGGAGCCGAAGGCCAGAAGCACACCGCCCGCATGTTGGCATCGGGCACCCAGATTGTGGGAGGCGTGAACCCGCGCAAGGCGGGCACCTCGGTGGACTTCGACGTCAACGGGGAGACCGTCGCCATTCCGGTGTTCGGCTCCGTGGCTGATGCGATGTCCGCCACCGGCGCCAACGTGACCGTGCTCTTTGTCCCACCGCCCTTCACGAAGGCGGCCGTCATTGAGGCCGTGGACGCCAAGATGCCACTGGCCGTCATCATCACCGAGGGCGTGCCCGTTGCGGACACGAGCGAGTTCTACGCCTACGCCACCAAGCACGGCACACGCCTGGTGGGCCCCAACTGCCCGGGAGTTATCACCCCTGGCGAATGCAACGTGGGGATCACCCCTGCCAACATCACGGGACCGGGGCACATCGGCCTGGTGTCCAAGTCCGGCACGCTGACCTACCAGATGCTCTTCGAGCTGCGCGACCTCGGCTTCAGCACTGCCGTGGGCATTGGCGGCGACCCCGTCATTGGCACCACCCACATCGACTGCCTTGAGGCGTTCCAGAACGATCCCAATACTCACGCGATCGTGATGATTGGCGAGATCGGTGGAGACGCCGAGGAACGCGCAGCTGCGTACATCAAGGAGCATGTGACCAAGCCCGTGGTGGGCTACGTGGCAGGCTTCGAGGCCCCCGAAGGCAAGACCATGGGCCACGCCGGCGCCATTGTGTCCGGCTCGGCAGGCACGGCGCAGGCCAAGAAGGAAGCTCTTGAGGCCGCAGGCGTCAAGGTGGGTAAGACGCCCTCCGAGACCGCGCAACTGATGCGGGAGATTCTGCAAGGCTAAGGCCGTTCGCGAGCCGATCCGGCGACGAGCGCCAAGTCCGCGCGACCATAGGGTCATGTCCCGTTCCTTGGCTGGCGATCTCCGCGCGCTTGCTGTTCGCATCCGGCGCGTGCTCGAGGGTGTCCCCGGATGGCTCGCGGGCGTGCTGGTAGGCGTGCAGGCCGCGGCACTAGGGCTGTTGGCAGTCCTGGCACCTGCGTGGGCCGCGATTGCTGCCGCTCCAGCATCCGGCGGATCCGTTGCGATCGATTGGTCCGGCGCCGCAGGGGTCGCGATCAAGCTGTGGCTGCTCGCTCACACGGTTCCCATCGAGACTGATCAGGCGACCTTCTCGCTCGTTCCGCTCGGCCTGACGTTTGTGTGCGCGGCGATTCTCGCCGCCCTAGCCCGCCGCTTCGCAGCCAAGTCGTGGGGAAGTTGGCTCCTCGCCGTGGGTTCCTATGCGGGAGTGGTAGCGGCCACGGCAGCCGTGGTGTGGGCGGGATCCGGGGCGCACGGCTCGCTCGTGGTGCGCGCCGCCGTCGCGGCCGTGGTCATTGCAGGCCCCTCCGTCGCATGGGGCATCTGGCGAGCCCACGGCGCGGAGTTCGGTTGGGTGACGAGCGTGCCCCCCGCCGTGCGCATCGGCGTGCGGCTGGGCTTGGGCTCCACCGCATTGTTGGTACTCACGGCCTCGGCCGTCGCCGTGGTGTGGGCATTCGTGGGAAGCTACGCGATGGCCGACGCCGCCAGTGCGTTGGGGCCCGATGCGGTTGGCGGGCTGTCCCTGGCGATCGCCCAGACCATGTACGCGGCCGTGATCGTGGTGTGGATGCTCGCGTGGTTGACAGGTTTGGGGTTCTCCGTGGGAGAGACCAACCTCTACGCGCCCAGCGTGGTGGCGACAGACGCACTACCGACCATTCCGATTCTTGGGGCTCTCCCGAATGCCGCGGGCGGGCCGCTGGTGTGGGCGCCTTTGCTGGTGGTGGCAGTCGCTGCGTTCGCTTGGGCGACGATGCGCACGGCGCTGTCGCACTGGCGTAGCGCAGTGGGCGCGGGACTGGTGGCCGTCTCTGTTGTCGCGCTCGCGCTGTGGGCACTGATGGCTCTCGCGACGGGCTCCGGCGGCCCGGGTCGCCTCGCGGTCGTGGGCCCCGATCCGGGCGCAGTGGCGGTGGTGGGGGCTGCGCTTGTTGCGATGGGGTTTGCGTTTGCCGCCGCGGCTCTTGCCGGTGTGGTGTGGGCGCGCGGTCGCTACTCCGGGACCACAACTCCGTAGCGCTCCAGGAGTTCGCGGTAGCCCTCGTCCCACTCCGCGTCGCACGCGCGCTGGGCGATGGGGGTGAGCGCTCGCGCCTCGCACTCGCGTTGTGCTTGAAGCAGGTCGTAGAGAACCAGCGATCCGAGCGCTGCCATCATGGCGATTCCTGCGAGCAGAAACCCAAAGGACACGGAGATGCGCACGCCCGTCATGTTGGCGTGGCCGCGGGTACCCACCAGCGCGAGCACGCCAAAGAGTACGGCGGCAGGAGCGGTGAGGAGCGCGAGGAAGACCATCGGCACACTGAAGACGTACGCGACAATGCTGACCAGCAGTAGCAGCATCATGTACCGCATGTTGGTCCGTACAGCGTCTGGGACCTCGATGGTCTCCGGTGGCGTTTTCGTCACGCGTCTCCTTTGGTCTAGGTGTGACCTCAAGCATGCCTATAGGCTCGGCTCGTGACAAACCACACCCCGCCGCGCAATCTGGTGATTCTCGTGTCCGGCGCGGGCACCACGATGCAAGCCATCCTTGAAGCCACTCGTGACCCAGCCTACGGCGCGCGAGTGGCCGGTGTGATCGCTGACCGCCCAGGGATTGCCGCGCTCGACATCGCAGAGGCAGCTGGGGTGCCCACGGCTGTCGTGAGTCTCACCGACTTTCCTGACCGCGCAACGTGGGATGAGGCGCTCGCCCGGACCATGGGCTCCTTCACTCCGGACTTGGTGGTGCACGCGGGATTCATGAAGATCGTGGGCGCACCTTCGCTCGAGCGTTTTGGCGGCCGGATGGTCAACACACACCCCGCGCTACTGCCGTCGTTCCCTGGTGCGCACGGCGTTCGTGACGCCCTTGCCGCCGGCGTCAAGGTCACGGGATGTTCGGTCATCATCATCGACGAAGGCGTGGATACAGGCCCCATCGTTGCTCAAGCGGCCGTCGAGGTGCGAGACAATGATTCGGAATCCTCACTGCACGAACGCATCAAGACGGTGGAGCGCGACCTGGTAGTCCACACCGTGGGAACGATGGTGCGCGAGGGATGGACCGTTGACGGCAGGGTCGTGAGGCTCGGCTCCACGAAAGGCAACTGATGACTTCCCCGATCCACCCTGACCTGCTCCCTGTGAAGCGCGCGCTGATCTCGGTTTACGACAAGACTGGCTTGGAGGACCTCGCCCGCGGTCTCGCCGATGCCGGAGTTGAGTTGATCTCGACGGGCTCGACTGCCGCGCGTATCGCCGAGGCAGGCATCGCTGTCACTCGAGTCGAGGATCTCACGGGCTTCCCTGAGTGCCTCGACGGGCGCGTCAAGACGCTCCACCCCACCATCCACGCTGGAATCCTTGCCGACCGCAGGCTCGAATCGCACCGTGACCAACTGACCGAGTTGGGCATCGCCGCCTTTGACTTGGTGGTGGTCAATCTCTACCCGTTTGCTGACACCGTGGCCTCCGGCGCCTCGCAGGCTGAGACGATCGAGCAGATCGACATCGGCGGGCCGTCGATGGTGCGCGGCGCCGCGAAGAACCACCCGAGTGTCGCCGTTGTTGTTGATCCTGGGGCCTACGCGGACGTGATTGCGGCGGTGGAGCGAGGCGGGTTCACGCTTGCCGAGCGCCAACACCTCGCCGCTGCGGCCTTTCGCCACACTGCCGACTACGACATCCAGGTGGCGTCGTGGATGGGCAATGTGGTTGCTGCAGACGAATCTGGCGCTGGCTTTCCCGAATGGATGGGGGCGTCCTTCATCCGGAAGGCCGCGCTCCGCTACGGCGAGAACCCTCACCAGCGCGCGGCGCTGTATGAGGATCCCTTGCAGCGCGGCGGGATCGCTCAGGCGCGCCAGCTGCATGGCAAGGAGATGTCCTTCAACAACTACATTGATGCCGATGCCGCCGTGCGTGCCGCGTATGACCACAGCCGTCCTGCGGTGGCGATCATCAAGCATGCTAATCCGTGCGGGGTCGCCGTTGGCGACACCATCGCCCAGGCGCATGAGCGCGCTCACGCTACGGACCCGGTGAGCGCCTTTGGTGGAGTGATCGCCGCGAACGGCATCGTGACGGCCGATGCCGCGCGCCAGATCGCTGACGTCTTCACTGAGGTGGTGGTGGCACCGGGTTTCGAGCCCCAGGCGCTTGAGATTCTGAGCGCCAAGAAGAACCTACGCCTGCTTGAGGTAGACCGCGTGGCAATGGCGGTCGAGTGGCGACGCATCACGGGAGGCTTGCTGGTCCAGGGTGGAGATCAGTTTGACGCTCCGGGTGACGATGTCTCTGGGTGGGACCTCGTTGCCGGCGAACCGGCCGATGACGCGCTGCTTGCCGACCTTGACTTCGCATGGCGGGCGTGCCGCGCAGTGAAGTCCAACGCGATCCTGCTCGCCAAAGATGGCGCGGCGGTGGGCGTGGGCATGGGCCAGGTGAACAGGGTGGATTCGTGCGGACTTGCGGTGCAGCGAGCAGGCGCCGCGCGCGCGCGGGGTTCCGTCGCGGCCTCAGATGCCTTCTTCCCGTTCGCTGATGGCCTCCAGGTGCTCATCGATGCGGGAGTGAGAGCGGTCGTAGCGCCAGGCGGTTCGATGCGAGACAGTGAAGTGATCGACGCGGCGCAGAGTGCCGGAATGACGCTCTATCACACCGGCACCCGGCACTTCGCCCACTAGGCACCTATGCCGGACAGATATCGAACCTCAGCCACCGTGGCTATCGCGGTGCTCGTGGGTGTGATCATCATTCTGGTGATCGCATTGACCACGAGCATGCGTGCGGGTGTGGTGGGCCTGGCCGTTTTTGCGCTCGCGGGTGCCGCGGCGCGGGTGGTGGTGCCAGCATCGGCTGCGTTCGCCGTGCGGCGCAGAACGGTTGATGTGTCGGTCTTGCTGGTGTTCGGGCTCGCGTTGGCCTACCTGGGCTTGACCACCGCGCTGGACTGATGGGCTGGCTGAGTTACGCACCCTTGAGATCACGAAGGGCAACTGACGCGAAGTCTTCCTCGGGTCCAAAGGCACGGTAGAGCAACCCCACCACGGCCGCGCCTACTACCGGTGCGACCCAAAACACCCAGAGCTGGCCGATGGCGGCGCCGTCCGCGAAGACCGCGCTCGCCGTTGACTTCGCCGGGTTGAGGCCCGCATTGGTGAAGGGCAGCGCCCACGCGACCACGATTGTTGCGCCCAGACCCACCGCGAACGGCGAGTGGGCCTTGACCGCCTTTGTCGACGTGGCGGTGAGGAACACCACGGCGAGTAGCCCCGTCGCCAGCAGCTCGACGCTCAACGCAGTGAGCAACGGGAAGCCGAGTCCGGTGCGATCGCCATAGCCGTTGGACACACCGGCCATGACGCCTGTGGGGCCCGCGACCGCCGGACTGGACACGGTCAACGCCAAGGTGGTGGCGCTGGCGGCAATCCCGCCTACCACGTGAGCCACGATGTACGGGGCAACGTCTTTGCCCGGAAAGCGACCCGCGACCCAGACGGCCACCGTGATCGCCGGGTTGATGTGGGCGCCGGAGACGCTTCCGATGGCGACGAGCGCGCCCATCATCGCAACACCAAAGGCGAAGGCGACCACGATCATCGGATTGCCCATGGTGGGGGCGTAGAGGGCCGCGCTCAGGACCACGAGGACCAGCACGAACGTGCCGCAGGCCTCGGCGATCATTCGCATCATGAGGCTGGGGCTCGCGGGGTCATCCTCCCAATGGTCGCGTGACAAGTCCTCGTGGAAGGCGTCAGCGGGCGTTGGGGTCTTGCGAGCGGGCTTCTTTGCCATGGGTGGTCTCCTCATGCGGGGTGCCGGGGCTGTGTGCCCTCCTCGCATCTTGCCACGAACACGTGCCGCTGAGGGAGTGGTCTAGCCTAGAGTCAGCACACATTCCCGTTGACGCAAGGAGCGCTACCGCATGGCGAAGATCAAGGTTGAGGGCACGGTTGTCGAACTCGATGGCGATGAGATGACTCGTATCATCTGGCAATTCATCAAGGATCGGCTCATTCATCCTTACCTCGACATCGATCTGGAGTACTACGACCTCTCGATTGAGTCGCGCGACGCGACCGACGATCAGATCACCGTTGACGCCGCTTACGCCATCAAGAAGCACGGTGTGGGCGTGAAGTGCGCAACCATCACGCCTGACGAAGACCGTGTCAAGGAGTTTGGCCTCAAGAAGATGTGGGTGTCGCCCAACGGCACTATCCGCAACATCCTGGGCGGCGTGGTCTTCCGCGAGCCCATCATCATCTCCAACATCCCGCGCCTTGTCCCGGGCTGGAACAAGCCCATCATCATCGGCCGTCACGCGCACGGCGACCAGTACAAGGCCACCAACTTCAAGGTTGAGGGCGCCGGCACGCTGACGCTTACGTACACACCTGCCGATGGCTCCGAGCCGCTGGTGCAAGAGGTGGTGACGTACCCCGAAGGCGGGGGCGTCGCGATGGGCATGTACAACTTCAATGACTCCATCCGCGACTTCGCGCGGGCGTCCTTCGCCTATGGCCTGAAGCGCAACTACCCCGTCTACCTCAGCACCAAGAACACGATCCTCAAGGCCTATGACGGCGCGTTCAAGGACCTGTTCCAGGAGGTGTTTGACGCCGAGTACGCCGACCAGTTCGCCGCCGCCGGCCTCACCTACGAGCACCGCCTCATTGATGACATGGTCGCTGCGGCCATGAAGTGGGAGGGCGGCTACGTCTGGGCCTGCAAGAACTACGACGGCGACGTGCAATCGGACACCGTGGCGCAGGGCTTCGGCTCGCTGGGCTTGATGACCTCGGTGTTGATGACGCCCGACGGCAAGACCGTGGAAGCCGAGGCTGCTCACGGCACCGTGACGCGCCACTACCGCCAGCACCAGGCTGGCAAGCCCACGTCCACCAACCCCATCGCAAGCATCTTCGCGTGGACCGGCGGGCTCAAGCACCGCGGCAAGCTCGACGGCACGCCCGCCGTGACGGAGTTCGCCGAGACGCTTGAGGACGTGGTGATCAAGACCGTGGAGAGCGGCAAGATGACCAAGGACCTCGCCCTGTTGATCGGCCCGGACCAGCCCTTCCTGACCACGGAGGACTTCCTCGCAGCACTCGACACAAACCTCTCGGAGCGCCTCGCATGAGCCCCACCCCTGTCAATGTCACCATCACCGGCGCAGCCGGCCAGATCGGCTACGCGCTCCTGTTTCGCATAGCAGCAGGCGACCTGCTGGGCCGGGACGTCCCCGTGCGGTTGCGGCTGCTTGAGATCACGCCAGCGCTCAAGGCGGCGGAGGGCACCGCGATGGAACTCGAGGACTGTGCGTTCCCGCTGCTCGCGGGGATCGACATCTTTGACGACGCCAACGCAGCCTTCGATGGCGCCAACGTGGGGTTGCTCGTGGGCGCGCGTCCGCGCGGACCTGGAATGGAGCGCGGAGACCTGCTCGCGGCGAACGGCGGCATCTTTGGCCCTCAGGGTGCGGCCATCAACGCCGGCGCTTCGGACGACATCCGCGTGCTCGTGGTGGGCAACCCCGCGAACACCAACGCGCTGATCGCCTCCGCGCATGCCCCCGACGTCCCTGCCGAGCGCTTCAACGCGATGATGCGTCTGGACCACAACCGCGCGCTTGCGCAGCTCGCTGCGAAGGCTGGAGTGCCGGTGTCTGATGTTGCCAATGTGGCGATCTGGGGCAACCACTCGGCCAAGCAGTACCCGGACATCGCCCACGCGACCATTGCGGGTAAGCCCGCTGGGGATGTCATTGGTGACCAGGCGTGGGTGCGCGACACCTTTGTGCCCACCGTGGCCAAGCGTGGCGCGGCGATCATCGATGCGCGTGGGGCCTCCTCGGCTGCGTCGGCCGCGAACGCCGCCATCGATCACGTGCACGACTGGGTGAACGGGACGCCCGAGGGCGAATGGACGTCGGTCGCGCTGCCCTCCGACGGCTCGTATGGTGTGCCAGAGGGGCTCATTAGTTCGTTCCCCGCGCAGTCTAGGGGCGGCGCTTGGGAGATCGTTCAGGGCCTCGACATCGAGCCTCACGCGCGCGGCAAGATCGACGAGTCGGTGGCGGAACTCGTGGAGGAGCGCGACGCGGTCCAGGAACTGGGCTTGCTCTAGTCGCATCGCGCGAGAGAGCGCTGGTGTGCCCTACGGGTGGCCGCGTTGGCCCGGCATGCCCCACCGGGGCTACGTGAGCACCGGCTTGCGCTCCCGGTGGCCGCGTGAGCACCGTGCGCGAAGCGGGACCTCGGTCCCGTAGCAATGGTCACGGAACGGTAACGGTTTGGATTTTTCCGCCCTAGGCACTTGCGCTTTGTTTGTTCGTAACCTTTACTAACAAACATGAGGGCATCCAAAGTGCGAGGTGGCACCGCAAGCGAGATCGACGTCAACGGCGGTCTTGATTCTGTCGCTGTTCGGCCGCTCGCCACGAGCAGGGCCGCCGCGATGCGCCCGGGCGCTCGTGCCCTCCCCGAACACACCCGCAGCCACAATCGCGCGCTTGTTCTCCAGGCTTTGTATCGCGGCGACGGACTGAGCCGGGCGGACCTTGCCCGCGAGGTGGGCCTTACCCGCGTAACAATCTCGGACCTCGTCGCTGAACTGATCGACGAAGACCTCGCGGTGGAGCTCGGCCGCCGTCCCGACGCCCGCCCAGGCAAGCCCGCCACCTTGCTTGACATCAACCGTTCCGGCTTCGCGATCATCGGGCTCGACCTGTCGTTCAACTCGGCATTCCGCGGGGCAGTGACTGACCTGGACGGCACGATCTTGCATCGCGCTCACGTCGACACGACTGGCATGACCGGTGACGAGGCCGTAGCGGCGGTCACGACACTGGTCGACAAGCTCGTGGACAGCGCGGGCGCCCCGATCCTCGGCATCGGCGTGGGCTCCCCGGGCGTGGTGAACGCCGAAGGCACCGTGTTGAGCGCGCCCAACCTTGGGTGGAGCAACGTGCCGCTACAAGACATGCTGAGCGAGCACACCCACCTGCCCACTCAAGTGGCTAACGACGCCAACACGGCCGCGCTGGCCGAGCGGACCTTCGGCGGCTCCCAAGGCGACACCATGCTGGTGCGCATCGGGCGCGGTGTTGGTTCTGGGGTGGTGATCTCGGGAGCGCCGGTCTATGGCAGCAACTTCGCCGCCGGTGAGATCGGCCACGTGGTGGTCGGCACCGACGGCGGCGAGCGGTGCGCATGTAACAAGATCGGCTGCCTTGAGACGTGGCTCGCGACGCCGCGCCTCGAAGCGAAGCTTGCGGACGCGTCAACCGAGGACGAGCGCCATGAGATCTTGCGCGAAGCGGGCCAGCGTCTGGGAATCGCCCTTGCACCGATCGTTGGTGCCCTGAATTTGGGGGAGGTCGTACTGAGCGGCCCCCTCGCACTCCTTGACGGAACCCTCTTGACGGGTGCCGCCGAGACACTCCGTGACCGCACGATGGCCGACTTTCATGGCGATCTGACGTTGCGGATGACCACGCTTGGGGAGGACATCGTCGTTCTCGGTGCCGTGGTCATGGTCCTGACCGGCCAGCTGGGGGTCTCATGACCCGCAGTTCTCTCTCCGCCACGGCCACCCGGGTCGCGGCGGTAAACAGAAAAGGAAACACGGAATGAAGAAGAAGCTAAGCGCCGTCGCAGCAGCGACCGCCGCGGCTCTCGTTCTGGCCGGATGCACGTCCGGCGACACGAACGAATCCGTTGACCCGTCAGAGGATGCCTCCGCCGCAGCTGGTGCGAACATCACCCTCTGGCTCATGGGTGGTGACACCCCGGAGGCCCTGCGCGAATACCTTAGGACGGAATACGCAGACGCCACCGGGGGCACCCTTACTATCGAGGAGCAGGGTTGGGGCGACGCTCTTTCAAGCCTCACCACCGCACTCCCCGATTCCGACAATACTCCGGATGTGGTGGAGATCGGCAACACCTGGTCGCCCACATTCACCACTGTTGGTGCGTTCTCGGACATCTCTGACATGTACCAGGAACTGGGCGGCGACAGCCTGCTCCAGTCCTTCGTCGAGGTGGGCAAGGTTGATGGCGCGAACTACGCCATGCCGTACTACTTTGGCTCGCGGTACAACTTCTACCGCAAGGACATCTACGAAGCCGCAGGCGTTGCCGTGCCCACCACCCTTGGTGAGTTCAGTGAAGCCGCGGCCGCGTTGACCACCAGCTCGATGTCCGGCTTCTACATTGGCGGCTCGGACTGGCGTAACGGCATCTCGTGGATCTTCGCCAACGGCGGAGAACTTGCCGAGGTCCAGGACGGTCAGTGGGTGTCGACGCTGTCTTCACCCAACTCGGTGAAGGGCCTGGAAATGCTTCAGGACCTCTACTCGACGTCGTCGCTTGCCCCTGCTACCGAGTCTGACTCGACGCCGTGGGTGAACATCAACGACAACGAGTCCACCGGTGCTCCTGAAGCTGCCACCATCATTGCTCCGAGCTGGGCGAGCTGCTGCATTGGCGACCCCATCGAGCTTGAAGACGGTGGAGTCGGAACTCAGTGGAACGATGATGTGTTCGGCGTGTTCGTCTTGCCCGGCGTGAACGGTGGCGCAGCCCCCGTCTTCGCAGGTGGATCGAACATTGCGATCTCGGCCGCATCCAAGAACCAGGAAGCTGCTCGCGTGCTGATGCGCATCATCTTCTCGGAGACCTACCAGACCATGCTGGCCGAGAACGGTCTTGGCCCGGCCAACCTGGACTACACCGCCGCACTTGGCGACAACCAGTTCGCTGCGGCGCTCATTGCCTCCGCAGCTGACTCGAAGCTGACCCCGGCAGCGCCCGGTTGGGCAGCTGTCGAAGGTAGCGGCTTGCTCGAAGAGTTCTTCGGCAAGGTTGCCGCGGGTGGCGACGTCGCCACCTTGGCCGCCGAGTACGACGCTCTGATCAACCCGCTCCTCAACGGCTAACGCCGCTTAGGAACAACACTCGCTACCCACGGGTCGGGCCGTGGAACCTGCTCCACGGCCCGACCTGCGAGAACTGCACCACCCCCACACTCCACCAGACCCTTAGTTTTCCCACCCTTGCCACTGTGAGAGGAGGCAGCCGTGAGTAGCCCTGTACTGCCCCCGCAACGCACACCGGAGCCGGCAGCGGTCGCAGACTGGTCGCCCGTCGCACGCGGTTCGCACGTGAATCAGACTCCGGAGCAACGGGAGGCTGCCGTGAAGGCGGCCGCCGCCGCTCGCCGAAGCAAGCGCCGCGCGCGCCTCCTGCCGCATTGGCTGGTGATCCCCGCCGTTGCGATCCTTGCGGTCGGAACCGGATACCCCACCTTGTGGCAACTGTGGACCTCGCTCCACGAATACGGCCTGCGCCAGCAGTTCGGCCAACCGGCACCCTTCGTGTGGTTCGCCAACTACACCCAACTGCTCTCCGACTCCCAGTTCTGGGCCGTGCTGATTCGATCGCTGGTCTTCTGCTTCGTGGCCGCGAGCATCACGCTCCTCATTGGCATCGCCTTCGCGGTGTTGATGTCTCACGTGGGCAAGGGGCCACGCCTCACGTTACAGATCGCGCTACTCCTGGCATGGTCCATGCCCATCGTTGCGTCCATGACGGTGTGGACGTGGCTGTTCGACCGGCGCCGCGGAGTCGTCAACTACGTGCTCGACATGATTCCGGGCGTCGCGATGAACCGCTACAACTGGCTTGAGGATCCGCTGTCGTTCTTCGCGGTGGCTGCGATCATCGTGATTTGGATGTCCGTACCGTTCGTGGCGTTCTCCATCTACGCGGGACTCACCCAGATTCCAGAGGAAGTTATGGAAGCGTCGGCGCTCGATGGTGCTTCCGGCTCGCAACGCCTGCGGCTCATCATCTTGCCCATGATTAAGCCAGTCATTGCCATTGTCATGCTGTTGCAGGTGATCTGGGACCTTCGCGTCTTCGCACAGATTCGCCTCCTCCAAGACGCCGGCTCAAGCGCGACCGACTACGACCTGCTCGGAACCTACATATTCAAACTCGGAACCGGCGCGCAGAACTTCGCCGGAGCATCGGCCGCTTCGGTGATGGTGCTATTGATCACGATCACCATCAGTTGGTGGTACGTGCGGAAGCTGCTGCGAGAGGACGCATCGTGAAAACCGGTCTGCAACGACACACTCTCAATTTGGTCGCGATCACGCTCGCACTGATCTGGGTCTTCCCGGTCTACTGGATGCTGAACTCGGCGATGCTCCCCAACCGCACGCTTCAGTCCTTCACTCCCACCTTTGTGCCCTTCGGTGGGTCGTTCCGCAACTTCCGTTCCGCGATCTCAGACGGAAGCTTCGCGAGTGCGCTTGGCATGAGCATCTCGATCACCCTCATCGTGGTGTTCTTCTGCCTGGTGTTCGCGTTCCTGGGAGCGCTTGCGATCTCGCGCTTCAGGTTCAAGGGACGCAAGTCGTTCCTGATCGCCGTGCTGCTCATCCAGATGCTTCCAGCGGAGGCGCTCTTCATCGCTCAATACAAGATGATGACGTCACTGGGCCTGCTCAACTCGATCATTGGTGTGAGCATCATCTATATCGCGGCCGTGGTGCCCTTCACGGTGTGGATGCTACGTGGGTTCGTCGCCGGCATCCCCGCCGAACTCGAAGAGGCCGCCATGGTTGACGGGCTCAGCCGGGTGCAAGCCTTCATGCGTATCACATTCCCGTTGCTCGCCCCTGGGCTCGTGGCGTCGGGGGTCTACGCTTTCTTGCAGGCATGGAATGAGTTCACCGTGGCGTTGATTCTCTTGCCAGAGGAAAGCTCACGGACGCTGCCCCTGTGGCTCCGCGGCTTCGTTCAGGCCTCGGCAACCCGCGAGACGGATTGGGGTGAGGTCATGGCGGCATCGACCCTGGTCGCCGTGCCAGTAATCATCTTCTTCCTCATCGTTCAGGGCCGCATGACTGCGGGTCTGGTCAGCGGGGCGGTCAAGGGATGAACCCACTCGCCGTTGTGATGCCTGGCTTTGTGGGCCGCACGCTGCCCGACTGGGTGGAGCTGCGCCTTCAGCAGGGGATGGCAGGCGTGTGCCTGTTCGCAGAGAACGTCGAGTCCATCGAACAACTCCGCAGTCTCACTGACGCCATCTATGCAGCCAACCCCCACGCCGTCATCTCGATGGACGAGGAAGGCGGCGACGTCACGAGGCTTTTCCAGCACCGCGGCTCTCCATTCCCCGGGAACGCGGTCCTCGGCCGGCTCGCCGATGCTCAACTAACCTCCGGCATCGGCGAGCAGGTCGGGTGGGAACTCCGCAATGTTGGGGTGGGGCTTGCGCTTGCTCCCGACGTCGACGTGAACTCGAATCCGCACAACCCCGTGATTGGGGTCCGCAGCTTTGGGGCCGACGCCTACGCCGTTGCAGCCCAGGCGGCCGCATGGACGCGGGGCATCCAGAGCACAGGTGTCGCCGCATGCGCCAAGCACTTCCCTGGACACGGAGACACGGCTCAGGACTCCCATCACGCCCTGCCCGTCATCGATGTCAGCATCGAGCAACTCCATGCACGCGAACTTGCACCGTTCCGTGCGGCCATAGCCTCGGGCACCCGTACCGTCATGACCTCGCACATCATGGTGCCGAGCCTGGACGCCAAGTACCCTGCAACGCTGTCGCGGCCGATTCTCGAGGGGCTCCTGCGTGGCGAGCTCGGTTTCGAAGGGGTAATCGTCTCCGATGCCCTGGACATGGCGGGCGCCTCCGGAAACCGAGGCATCCCTCAAGCGGCAGCGCTCGCGCTAGGCGCAGGATGCGACCTGTTGTGCATTGGCACTGACAACTCGGACGCCCAGGTCATGGAGATCGCGGAAGCGATCACGCAGGCCGCCGGCGGGCCTAAGCTTCCGACGCCTCGCATCAACGCGGCAATCGCGCGCACGTCCGAGTTGGGAGCGGCACTGGCCGTCGCCCGGGCGTCCAAGCCAGTGCCGGATGGCTTCGCAAGCGGCGTGACGCCAGGACTGACCGCCGATCGTGTCGCGTCAGCCTTCTACGTGGCGAGCGCCGCTCAGGACCTTCTCCAACAATCGCGCCAGGACGTTCCGCTAGCGTGGTTGCGCCTGGATCCCGTAGCGAACATGGCCGTGGGCGTCTCACCCTGGGGCCCCTTCACCGAGGAGGGTGTCATCCCGTTAGCGAGTATCGGCCTGGGAGATGACCCTTCCGTTTTGCGCGACGCGGTGCCAGAGGGGTCCCTGCCCGTGGTGGTGGGTAAGGACAACCACCGTCACCCGTGGGCGCGCGCGGCAATCGACGCGCTCCGGGCCGACGGCGACGTGGTGGTGGTCGACATGGGGTGGCCAGATCCCACGTACACCTACGCTGATATCGCGACCTTCGGAGCCTCCAAGCTCGCGGGAGACGCACTACTTGGGCTGATCGGATAAGACCGTGCATCTGGGAATCGACATTGGTGGGACCAAGACCGACGTGGTCGTGACGGAGGCGTCGGGGGCGGTCCTGCACCGCTATCGCACTGCCACGGGCTACGGCCCTGAGGCCGTGTTGGCGACCACCCTCGCGGCTGTCGATCGCCTGTGTAGCGAGGCGGCCATCGACCCGCGTGACGCGCAGTCCATCGGAGTGGGCATTCCGGGGGCCATCAGCGATGGCGAGGTGCGCCATGCCGTGAACCTTGGAATCGAGCGCCTTGGACTGGCGAGCGCGTTGCACGACGCGTGGGGCGTCACTCCCGCGGTGGACAACGACGTCAACTGTGCCGCGGTTGGGGCGTGGACCCTTGCTGGCGATGGGGGACTGTCGCTCGCGTACCTCAACCTCGGGACAGGGCTTGCGGCGGGCATCATCGTCAACGGCAAGGTTTGGCGCGGTGCACGTGGTGCCGCAGGCGAGATTGGGCACATATCCGTCAACCCGTACGGCCCTGAGGACGGCGACGGACTGCGCGGCAACCTTGAGACGTACGCGTCGGGAAGCGGCATCCTTCGCCAGTGGGGAAAGCCGGGGACCGCGGTCAGCGACATCCTCGCTGCCGCAGATCGCGACCCCGTCGCGGCAGAGATTCTGGACCGCCTTTACCAGGGTGTTGCGGCAGCGGTGCGCATGCTCGTGTTGACTGTAGACGTGGAAGAAGTGGTGATCGGCGGCGGGCTTGCCGCGCTTGGCGACACTCTCCTCGCGGGCACCTGTGACGTCTTGAACGAGTGGGCTTCCCACAGCCCATTCCTGCGTTCAGTCCAGCTGGACCAGCGAGTACGCATTCTCGACACCGACCAGCCCGTGGCCGCGATTGGTGCCGCGATGAGGGGCGCCGGGCATGGCTGAAGTTGTCGTGGTGGACGATGCCGAGGCGGCTGGGTCGCTGGTGGCTCGCCACATCGCGGCGCGGCTTGAGCAACAGCCGGCGCTGGTCCTTGGTGTCGCCACCGGTTCCACGCCGTTGCCGGTCTACGCCGCGCTCGCGGATCTGGCGAACCAAGGCCTGGACCTGTCGTCAGTGACGGCGCTCGCGCTCGACGAGTATGTGGGCTTGCCCCAAGCTCACCCCCAGAGCTATCGCAGCGTCGTGACTCGTGAGGTAGTGGAGCCGCTCGGCCTTGATCCGGCCAAGGTTCATGTTCCGGACGGTGATCCAGCGCAGATCGAAACCGCGGGTGAGCGTTTCGAACAGCGAATTGTCGACAGTGGCGGCGTCGATGTGCAGATTCTGGGCATCGGTACCGGCGGTCACATTGCCTTCAATGAACCGGGCTCGAGCTTTGGATCGCTCACCCGTGTGAAGACCCTTACGGAGCAGACGCGGCGCGACAACGCCCGCTTCTTCGATTCGGTGGATGACGTGCCGATTCACTCGGTCACCCAGGGGCTCGGCACGATTCTGCGTGCACGGCACCTCATCCTGCTTGCCTTTGGCGAGAGCAAGGCAGCGGCGCTCGCTGCGTCAGTGGAAGGGCCCGTGACGGCCAGTATGCCGGGATCGGCCATCCAGTTGCATCATCATGTCACCGTGGTGGTCGATCACGCGGCGGCGAGCGAACTTCGCGAGCGCGACTATTACGCCTGGGCTCAGCTTAACAAGCCCGCGTGGCAGGGAATCTAGGGGTCATGGTCAGCAACGCTCGCACCGTTGTCCTTCACGGCGGCACGCTCGTGGACGCCAATGGAGAGCGCCGCGACGGATGGCTTGAGGTTCGCGACGGCGTTATCGCTTCCCTGGGAAACGGTGACGGGTGGCGCGCGCTCCCCGGTGACCCAGGAGCGGTGGTGGATGCTCGTGGCGGCATCGTCGCTCCCGGGTTTGTCGACATCCATGGCCACGGCGGCGGCGGCGCAAGCTTTGGGATCGACGCGGAGCAAACCGTCGCAGCCCTTGCCGCGCACCGTGCGCACGGCACCGCGTATGCGGTTGCCTCCCTAGTCACGAACCCGATCCCCGTTCTGGAACAGCAGTTGCGGGACTTGCGTGCGGCGATGGACCACCACCCCCACCTCTGGGGCGCGCACCTCGAAGGCCCTTTCTTGGCGCCGGCCCGCAAGGGTGCGCATGCCCCTCAACACCTATGTCATCCAACGAGTGATGTCGTGTCGCGCCTCCTCGAGGCCGGAGCGGGTGTACTGAGGCAGATTACGATCGCTCCCGAGCTTCCCGGCGCGGACGAGGCCATCGAGCGGTTTGTCGATGCTGGGGTGGTAGTCGCGGTTGGTCACACTTCGGCCGATCACGACACTGCGCAGCGTGCCTTTGACCGCGGTGCCACGCTGGTGACACACGCGTTCAATGCCATCAACCCCATTGAATCCCGCGCGCCTGGGCCACTGGTGGCCGCATTCGCAGACCCACGCGTCACGCTCGAGCTCATTGCCGACGGAGTACACGTAGACCCCAGGCTGCTCGCATTTGCCTTCCGCATGGCTCCCGGGCGCATCGCGCTGATCACGGACGCCATGTCCGCAGCGGGCTCTGACGAGGGCCAGTACACCCTGGGAGATCTGACAGTCTCCGTGCGTGGCGGCCGCGTGGTGGTCGTGGGAACAGACACGCTTGCGGGTTCGGTTCTCACGCAAGACCAGGCGCTACGTGTTGTCACCGGCGCGGGCGTGCCACTCACCGACGCGATCGCCGCGCTGACGACAACTCCCGCGTGCGTCATGGGAAGGGACAGAGCGGATCATGTGTTGCGTGAAGGCGCACCGGCGAACCTCGTGGTGTTGGACCCCAACCTCGCGGTGACGGCGGTGGTGGCGCGCGGCGTGCTGCAGGGCTTGTAGGCAAGCCGCCTCCAACGCGTCACTGCGTCAGGCCGTAGCCAAGGGGAAACAGGTAGTCACGCGAGTCCGGAGTACTGGGCACCTGGCTGATATCCCGCGGCCAGTTCACGGGTAGGGTCCCGGAGAAGGCTCGGTCACCAAACAAGACGTCCGCGACCCCCTCACCAGCGGTACCAGGAAGCCACGAGGCGACCACGGCATCGGCCGTCGCGATGGCGTCGGTGACCAGCACAGGGCGCCCGGTGACGAGGACCAGCACCGTGGAATCGCAGCGTCCGCGGAAGGTATCGAGGATCTCGATACCGGGGAGCGCCAGATCCATCGAGTCGCCCACCCCTTCCGCATATGGCGCCTCGCCCACTACCGCAATACACACGTCTACGGTGCCGCTTGCTGGCAGCTCCCTGACAACCCGCACCTGGTCACCGCCGCGCGCCTCGATCCCCTCGACAATCGTGGTGCCGGGGATGACGTCACCTTCGCCGCCCTGCCAGTCCATGGTCCACCCGCCGGCCTGGCGGCCCATGTCGTGGGCCGCGTTGCCAACAACCACGATAGTGGCGTCTGCGGACGGCAGGGGAAGTGCTCCGTCGTTCTTGAGGAGCACTTGGGACTTGACGACAGCTTCGCGGGCAAGGGCGCGGTGGGCGTCCGTTCCCACCGGTGCGCCGAGTGCCGCATCGCCGTAGGGGTCCTCGAAGAGGCCCATGTCGAACTTCACGGTCAGGATGCGACTCACGGCCTCATCTACGCGGGCCATGGATAGCGAGCCGCCGTCCACGGCCTCGGTGAGCGCCTGCTGGAAGCGGTCGCCGTCGTGAGGCACCATGACCATGTCAACACCGGCGTTGATGCAGGCGACCATCGAACCATCGAAGTCTGCGGGGTCAATCTGATCGCACCCGGCCCAGTCAGATACCACGAACCCGGTGAAGCCCAGGTCGCCGCGCAGCGTGGTGGTCAAGAGCTCCCGCTGCGAGTGAACCTTGGTGCTGCCCCACGAGGAGAACGTCGCCATGACTGACAGCGCGCCGGCATCGATGGCGTCCTGATACGGCGGCAGGAGGACATCCCTCAACTGGGTCGGGTTGACGGGCGCAACGCCCTGGTCGATCACGTACGGCCGGAAAATGTGTTGCGTGGACGTGCCGTAGGCGGCTTGCCCGTCTCCCACAAAGTGCTTGGGGGTGGCGAGAACACTGGTGGCGTCGGTGAGGTTCGCGCCTTGGAGACCAGTCACGTACGCGGTGCCCAGCTCGCTGACCCTGGCGGGGTCTTGTGAGTACGCCTCGTACGTGCGGCCCCAGCGGACGTCGTCGGGGATAGCGAGCACGGGGCTGAAGTTCCAGCGGATGCCGGTCGCTGCCACCTCGATTGCAGTTGCGCGGCCGATGCGTTGCATGAGGTCGGGGTCATTGGCCGCGCCCAGCCCGATCTGGTGAGGAAACACCGTCGCGCCGTGGAGCGCGCCAAAGCCGTGGACCGCGTCCACCCCGTACAGCAAGGGGATTCCCAGCCGAGTCTCGGTGAGAGCCTCCCTTTGCCGGTCATGGACGATGCTCGACCACGTCTCGAGGCTTCCGTCGCCGGCGGTACCGCCCCCATGCAAGACGCTGCCGAGGTTCAGGCGCGCGACGTCGCCGGCGTCGATGGACCCTTCTTCGAGCTGAGTCATCTGCCCGATCTTCTCCGCGAGTGTCATCTGAGCAAGCACGGCTGCTACACGCTCCTGCGTAGGCACTGCAGGGCCGGGCACCTCGATGACCGGTGCCGAGGGCGTGGAGGGCGGCACGGGGGTGTCCCCGGAGCACGCGGTGAGGAGCGCCAGGACTGCAGTGATGGCCGTGAGGCGTGCGGTCGTCATCCTTCCACGCTAGGAAGGCATGCGCGCGGGCGAGAAGGGATCTACAGGTTGTCACCAAATCGTGACCTGTGCTCTTGCGCGGCGGCGGAGCGTCCCGCTACTTGAAGACGATGGTCCGGTGACCGTCGAGCAAGACCCGGTGTTCAGCGTGCCAGCGGACCGCCCGCGCGAGCGCGCGACGTTCGACGTCGGCGCCAATCGCAGTGAGTGTCTCGGGGGTGGCGGTGTGGTCCACGCGGTCCACATCTTGCTCGATGATGGGCCCCTCGTCGAGGTCCGCCGTGACGTAGTGAGCCGTGGCTCCGATGAGCTTGACCCCGCGATCGTGGGCCTGAAAATACGGACGCGCACCCTTGAATGAGGGCAAGAACGAGTGGTGGATGTTGATGGCCCGGCCGTGCAGCGCGGTGCTGAGTTCAGGCGACAGAATCTGCATGTAGCGAGCGAGCACCACGAGTTCCGCGTCGAGAGTCTCGACCAGGCCGAGCAGCTGCGCCTCAGCATCACCCTTGGTATCTGCCGTGACGGGGACAAAATGGAAGGGCTTGCCGTAGAACTCGGCGAGCGGCTTGAGCGTTTGGTGATTGCCGACGACGGCGACGATGTCCACGGGCAGAGTGCCAGCGCGCTCGCGGAACAGGAGGTCGTTGACGCAGTGTTCGGCTTTCGACACCATCACGATGGTGCGCATCTTGCGGCCAGCGACGTCGAGACTCCAGATCATCGAGAACCGACCCGCGAGGGGCTCGATCGCGGCCTCGAGCTCAGCCTGCGAGGCAGGGCTCGATACCTCGACGCGCATGAAGAACAGTCCCGTATCAGGGTCGCCGAACTGTTGACTCTCCGTGATATTCCCACCGTGCTCAGACAGCATGCCGGATACAGCGTGAACGATTCCTGGACCGTCGGGACACGACAAGCTGAGCACCCAGGCAGTGGCATCAGAGTTAGTGGACACGTGCCCAGGTTAGTCGGCCTGGCCAGAAAACCTGACACGATAGGAGGATGAGCGAGTCAGAACAGGTGCGCATCGATGTTGTTGACGAGGCACACGCAGGGGAGCTACTGACGGTGCGCCGCGCGGCCTTCGTCACCGAGGCCCAGATCTTCAACGACCCCAACATCCCGGCGCTCACCCAGTCGCTCGAGGAACTCGTGGTTGACCTGCAGTCCGAAGACGTCGTGACGCTCGGCGCGTGGCAGGGCCACCGGTTGGTAGGTTCGATCCGCGTGGGCGTCGAGGGTGACAAGGCGACCATCGGCCGCCTCGCCGTGGCCCCTGATCTGCAGGGCCAGGGGATTGGCACCCAACTGCTCATGGCTGTTCTTGGGTACTTGCCGGACAACACCAAGGAAGTGTGGGTGTTCACCGGGCAGAACTCGAAGCACAACATCGCTCTGTACAACAAGGAGGGTTACGTCCACCAGTTCGATCAGGTGGCCGGAGACCTCACGTACGCATACTTGCGCAAGGTGCTCGAGGCCGGCGCAGTGATCAGCGACGACGAGCCCGACGACGTCGCGGTGCGTGGCGACAACTAGTCGCACCCGCAGCCCTCACCCAGCAGTGGCCCGGTGGCGTTAGCTCGCGCAATGCGCAACGCTAGGCAGTGTGACCTGGTTTCCCGAGATTGAGCTGGAACGTGGCCAAACTGCCACGTTGTGGTTGCTCGCCGGGTTCCTGCTGACCTTCGCCGCCACCCGGTTCGTGACGCGCCGGATTCGCACCCACGAGTTGCGCACAGCCGCAGGCAAGCAGACCGTCAGTAGTTTCTTCGCCAACATTCACATTGGGGGCGTACACGTGCACCACCAGGTGTGGGGCATCGTGATGGTGCTAGGCGTGGGTCTTGTTCACTTCCGGTTCGCGCCCGGTTCGCCATGGTTCGAGATCCTCGCAGCGCTCTTTGGCATTGGCGCCGCGCTTGCACTCGACCAGTTCGCGTTGTGGCTGCACCTCGAAGACGTCTACTGGACCGCTGAGGGCCGCAAGTCCATTGATGCGATCTTGGTTGCTGCGACGGTTGCCGCCGCGCTCGCATTGAACATCTCGCCGGCGACGGTTGCTGAGAGGTTCGGCGGCCCGTGGACAGCCGCCGCGATCCTGCTCGCCCATGTAGGGCCCATCATGATCAGTTTTCTCAAAGGCAAGCGCCACCTGGGGTTGGTGGGACTCGCGGTCCCGCTCCTGGGTTTGGTAGGTGCGATAAGGCTCGCGAAGCCCACGTCGTTCTGGGCGCGTCGGTTCTATTCCGCTGGACGGCTTGAGCGGGCCCGGGCGCGCTTCTCGGTCGATTACATCGCGCGGTGGGATCGGTTCCGCGACTGGATTGGCGGCGAGCACGGGATGCGGCTCCCGCGTGGCCTCGAAGAATCTGTCACCGAATCATTGGCGAGCGCGACGGACGAGGCCGCCGCCCCCAGCCGTGACGGACGCGGCCCAGGCTCACAGGACGCGTGACTGGCCGTTCGATGCATCGACAACTCGGTCCTTGCTAGACTGTGAACCATCGCGACTGGCGCAAGTGGGTTACCACGAGGAAGCGATGCCACATCAGACTTTTGGTCGTACGCCTGGGCCAAGGTCACCGGTAGCTAGCCTCCGGCGGCCTGCCCGCCGCACGACACATGAAGGATGAGCCATGAGCACAGATTCCAGCGCCACCGCCGCAGTCATGAACGCCACGCTGCGCGACTTTGACCCCCAGATTGCCGACATCCTCGACAGCGAACTTGCGCGGCAGCAAGGCACCCTCGAGATGATCGCGTCCGAGAACTTCGTGCCGCGTTCGGTCCTGCAGGCCCAGGGCTCCGTGCTGACCAACAAGTACGCGGAGGGCTACCCCGGCCGCCGCTACTATGGCGGTTGCGAAGAGGTCGACAAGGCGGAGACCCTCGCGATTGATCGCGCCAAGAGCCTGTTCGGTGCCGAGTTCGCCAACGTCCAGCCGCACTCGGGTGCTACTGCCAACGCGGCAGTGCTCCACGCGCTGATCAACCCCGGCGACAAGATCATGGGACTGTCGCTCGCCCACGGTGGACACCTCACCCACGGCATGAAGCTCAACTTCTCGGGCAAGCTGTATGAGGTTGCCGCCTACGGCGTGGAAGAGGACACCCACCTGGTGGATATGGACAAGGTCCGCGCCCAGGCCCTAGCCGAACGCCCCGACGTGATCATCGCGGGCTGGTCAGCCTACCCGCGCCACTTGGACTTTGCCGCCTTCCGAGCGATCGCCGACGAGGTGGGCGCCAAGCTCTGGACCGACATGGCTCACTTCGCCGGCCTGGTGGCGGCGGGACTACACCCATCGCCGGTGCCTCACTCCGATGTGGTGTCGAGCACCGTCCACAAGACGCTCGCTGGACCGCGATCGGGACTGATCCTGAGCCGTGACCTGGAATACGCCAAGAAACTCAACTCGGCGGTCTTCCCGGGACAGCAGGGCGGTCCCCTCATGCACGTCATCGCCGCTAAGGCGATTGCTTTCAAGGCGGCTGCGGGAACCGAGTTCAAGGAGCGTCAGCAGCGCACCCTCGACGGCGCACGCATCATCGCCGAGCGACTTACGTCCGCCGATTCCATTGCTGCGGGCGTCAACGTTGTCTCGGGAGGCACGGACGTGCACTTGGTGTTGGTTGATCTGCGCCACAGCGACCTGGACGGCCAGCAGGCCGAGGATCTCTTGCACCAGGTGGGCATCACCGTCAACCGCAACGCTGTCCCGTTTGACCCGCGCCCACCGATGGTGACGTCCGGCGTGCGAATCGGCACGGCCGCTCTCGCGACGCGCGGTTTTGGAGCTGGCGAGTTCACTGAAGTTGCGGACATCCTTGCGACGGCGTTGAAGGGCGGAGCCGACGTTGCTGCCCTGCGTTCGCGGGTGACCACACTTGCCGATGCCTTCCCGCTCTACGAGGGTCTGCAGCAGTAGCGGCGACGGTACTCAGCGGAGGAGTGGCATGAGTGCACAGGTGCTAGATGGCAAAGCGACCGCCGCAACAATCAAGGCGGAACTGACGCAACGTGTGGCGGCGCTCGCCGCTCGCGGCGTCACCCCCGGGCTCGGCACGTTGCTTGTAGGCGAGGACCCAGGGTCCACGTGGTACGTGAACGGCAAGCATCAGGACTGTGCTGAGGTGGGCATCGCGTCGCTTCGGGAGGACTTGCCTGCCACGGCGACGCAAGCCGAGATCGAGGCCGCTGTGGCACGCCTTAACGACAACCCTGCGTGCACGGGCTTCATCGTTCAGTTGCCGCTTCCCCACGGTATCGACACCAACCGGGTGCTTGAGCTCGTTGATCCGGACAAGGACGCCGACGGGCTCCACCCCACCAACCTGGGCCGTCTGGTGTTGCGCGTGGGCGAAGACATCCAGTCCCCACTGCCATGCACACCCAAAGGCATCATCGAGCTCATCGAGCGCCACGGGTTGTCCCTCGACGGCACCCATGTGGTGGTGGTTGGTCGCGGCACGACGGTGGGCCGTAGCATCGGCCTGTTGTTGACGCGCAAGGCCGTGAACGCGACGGTGACGCTCTGCCACACGGGGACAAGAGACCTTACCGCGTTGACTCGCAGTGCCGACGTCATCGTGGCCGCAGCCGGGGTGCCCGACATCATTGACGCCCCGATGGTGACAGACGGCTCGATTCTCATTGACGTCGGAGTCTCACGGCGCACGGATCCCGCGACAGGGAAGTCAGTGATCGCGGGAGACATCGCTGCCGGCGCACTGGCCAAGTCCGCGTGGTTCTCGCCGAACCCCGGCGGAGTGGGCCCCATGACACGGGCGATGCTCCTGACCAACGTGGTCGAGTCCGCGGAGCGGCGCCTCGGCCTCTAGCGCCAGACCTTCACCTGCTGTTCGTTGAGATTGCCTGCCACGTGTGCCACGATGGACAAGCCCGCTTTGGGTGTCCATGAAAACAAAGGAGTGAACATGGCTGAAACGAAAAGCTCGAGTAAACCACTAGGGAAGTTCTCCTCGATCGCACAGATTCACTGGGTGGCAGGCCTGGTTGCTGCGGTGGTGCTTTCCCACATCTTGGCGCTGGTCGTCATTGGTCTTGACAACGAGTGGGCGTTGCTCTTCCTGCTCGGAATCATCAGCCTCATCATCGCGGCCGTGGTTGGATTCGCGGTTCGCCTGACGTCATCGGCGTCGGTGAACCAGACGTTCCTGGCCGCGTTCGTCACAGCAGGCCTTGGCGTGCACCTCATCGTGGGCGCGGCGGGTCGGGGCTTCGACGACTTCGGTTACACCATGTTGACCGCATACCTCGGGTCGCCGATCAACGGCTACGTCATCTTCTTTGGCGTTGTCGCAGGACTCGTCGCTACCGTAGGTCGCCGCGCGTAACGTGCGTATCGCGACTGTCAACGTCAACGGGGTGCGCGCAGCGCTTCGCAAGGGCATGACTGAGTGGCTGGATGTCTCCGGCACCGACGTCGTGGCGTTGCAAGAGTTGCGCGCCCCCGATGATGTGGTGCACGCGGCGCTGTCCGACGGATGGCACGTGGTGCATCAGGCTTGCGAGAACAAGGGCCGCGCTGGCGTGGCGATCATGTCCCGCACGCCGCTGAGCGCTGCTGTGGTGGGTGCTGAGGTGCTGGGTGACGGCGCGATTCCCGCGACCCACACGGGCAGGTGGGTCGAGGCTACCGTTGAGTCGCCGTCGGGTCCGGTTCGCGTCGTGTCGGTTTACGTCCACTCGGGCGAGGCCGGAACACCCAAGATGGACGACAAGTACGCATTCCTCGACATGATGTCGGCGCGCCTGGCACAGTTGCGCGCGGAACACCCGCGCGTGGTGGTGATGGGCGACATCAATATCGCCCACACCAATAACGACATCAAGAACTGGAAGGGCAACCTCAAGGCCGCAGGCTTCCTTCCAGAGGAACGCGCCTACCTTGACCGCTGGGTTGAGGCGGGCTGGGTAGACGTGCACCGCAGTGTTGTTGGCGAACAGCCTGGCCCGTACACGTGGTGGTCTCAACGCGGCCAAGCCTTTGACAACGATGCTGGTTGGCGCATCGACTATCACCTTGCGTCACCAGCGCTTGCCGCATCCGCTGTCGCAGCGACGGTTCACCGGGCCGCCGCGTGGGATCAGCGGTGGAGCGATCACGCCCCGCTCGTTGTGGACTACGCACTGTAGTTTGGGGTTCGGCGCGCGAGATGCATTCCCTAGACCAGCAGAAAATGGGGGTCGTCGTAACCGTGGTCGCGAAAGGCCTGCGCGATGGCGTGGGCCGTGCGCTCCGCCAGCGAACGCCGGATCAGCGCCACCGCAGGCCCGCCAAACCCTCCACCCACCATTCGCGCACCCAGCGCCCCCGCCATGCTCGCGGCCTGCACAGCGAGGTCGAGTTCGGGGCAACTCACTTCGAAGTCGGCGGCGAGCGACGTGTGCGAGCGCGATAGCGCCTTGCCGATCGACACGAACCGCTCATGCGCGGGCCCAGTACCGCTGAGCTCCTCCTTCACCAGCATCACGCGATCGTTCTCTGAGTACACGTGCCGCGCGCGCTTGCGCAAGGTCTCGTCACTCAGTTCCACAAGCCTGTTGAGCCTCGCAGGATCATGGTGGAGGTCACGCAGGCTGCTCAGGCCAAGCTCCTCTGCGGCGCGCATGCATTCCTCTTTGCGCATCCCCGAGACTCCTCCGGGTATGTGGAAGCGAACCATGGTGTCAATCACGAGCATGGCAAGTCCGTAGTCAGGGAAGTACAGCGGGCAGGCCGTGGCGTCGGGAATACTGTCACGGAAGTCCAGCAAGATGGCCTCGTTGTCGTGGCACCGGAGCACCGCGTGCTGGCCCAGGCCACCCGTAGCCATGCGCGCAATCTGGTTCTCGCCGTCGGTGCACGCCTCAGCGAGTTCACTCAGCCCGGCCTCACTGTCGAGAGACAGCTTCCACAGGTCGTTCATGGCGCGCGCGACGGCAGCTTCGACAGAGGCGGAGTTGGATAGGCCCGTGCTCCATGGCACGCACGAAACGATGCCAAGATCGACGCCCTTGCCCGTGAGCCCGTGTTCTTGTAGTGCCCACAGCACGCCAGCGGCGTACGAGGGCCATCCCGCGGCGGTCTCGGCAGAAATTGAGTCGAGGGTCCCCTCCCAGACTTGACCGCCGTTGTCATCGAACACCGCGTTGTCGGATGCCATGCGAACACGGTCATCGTCGCGAAGCTTCGCAGCGACGAACGTACGGTGAGGCGTAATGGTCGGCAGGGTCAACCCGTTGTTGTAATCGGTGTGTTCGCCGATGATCGTGAGCTGGCCGGGTGCGGACCAGACCCCATCAGCGTCGACGCCAAGCGCCTGGCTCAGGTGAGAGCGCGCCCGCTGCTCGCCCTGTGCGCGCGTCCATGCAGGCATCCACACGAGGTCCCGCGTGCTTGTCGGAGTCGTGTTCTCTCCCATGGCCTTAACGTAGCGCGTTCAGCGCCGCTGCTTGCGCTTACGCGTGGCGTGCCATGATGAGGGGGTTAGGCTCGCCACTTTCGAAGGAGACTCTCCATGGTCAAGAAGACCGATGCCACGCCGGCCGCTCCGGAGCCCACTCCGGCCGATTCGGGGTCGGTGCTCGCCACACTCCGCCAGAACCAGGTAGGCGGGCTTCTCGCCGGCCTCGTGGTCGCCATCGCGGTAGGACTGCTGCTGTCGGTGCTCGTGCCGAGCGATCCGAACGTGCTCGCGCTCATCGTTCTGGGGCTCCTGATGGCGTTCGCTGTGGGCTTCACGGTACGTCTCACGTCTGCGCACCGTGGGCTGACCTCACAGGCAGTCGCGTTGGTTGTGACAGCCTTGGGTGTGCACCTCATGGTGGTCACGGGCATGGTGGGTGGCGGCAATGAGACTCTCCAGTTGTTGGGCGCCGAAGGCCCCAGCTTTGGCGACGCCCTGCTCGCGGCACTCGCGACGCCCGTTGTGTCCTCCGGCGCACTGCTCACGGGCCTCATTGCGGTGCTGATTGTGGGCTGGGGCGACCACCTCGAGCGCTAGCGCTCGTCTACTTCTTCAGCGGGGTCACGCCGAGCGAACGCCCGGCGAGGCCTCGCTGGCGTGCGCCCAGCGTGCGGGCGATCTCGCGGAGCGCGACCGACGCCGGATTCTCGGGGTCGCTGAGCACGACAGGCGTGCCGTCGTCGCCCGCCTGGCGGGCCTGGACATCGAGCGGGATCTGTCCCAGGAGCGGGACCGCAGTTCCAAGCGTCTTGGAAAGGCGATCGGCCACGATTTGGCCGCCTCCTGATCCGAACACCTCGAGCCGTGAGCCATCCGGTTGTGCGAGCCATGACATGTTCTCGATCACACCAACAACCGATTGCTGCGTCTGGGTGGCGATCGAGCCAGCGCGCTCTGCCACGCCAGCGGCGGCGGACTGCGGGGTAGTCACCACCACAAGTTCCGCGTGCGGAAGCAACTGGGCAACGGAAATGGCGATGTCACCCGTGCCGGGCGGCAGGTCGAGGAGCAGGACGTCGAGGTCTCCCCAGTAGACATCCGCAAGGAACTGCTCAATCGCGCGATGAAGCATGGGGCCGCGCCACACCACCGGCTGACCCTCGGGCACGAACATGCCAATCGATACGGCCTTGACCTCATGCGCGATCGGGGGCAGCAGCATGTCGTCAATGCGGGTGGGCTGACCCTCCACGCCCAACATGCCGGGAATCGAGAAACCAAAGACGTCGGCGTCGAGGATGCCCACCTTGAGGCCATCGGCGGCCATCGCGGCGCCGAGGTTCGCGGTCACCGTGGACTTGCCAACGCCGCCCTTGCCGGACGCGACCGCGTAGACGCGCGTCATGTTGCCCGGCTGCGTGAACTGGATGACTGGCTCCGGCTTGCCGCCCCGCAGCTGCGAGCGCAGGCCCAGGCGCTGCTCCTCGCTCATCACGCCCAGTTCGATCGATACCTCGGTGACGCCTGCCACCCGCTTGGCGGCTTCTTCGACGTCGCTCGTGATCCGGGCCTTCATCGGACACCCTGCAGTCGTGAGGTCGATGCCAATGGTCGCCACGCCAGCATCGCTGACGGCCACCGAGCGGACCATACCGATTTCGGTGATCGGCCGACGGATCTCTGGGTCTATCACCGTCGCGAGCGCGGCCTGAACAGATTCAACGAGAGGCATGTGTCCTATCGTAGGCGCTCGGGCAAGGGCCCTCCTTCAGCGGTGCCGTCAGACCCTATACACGCGAGGCATTTGCCGCTAATCTCGGCGACGATGCCACACCGGTGTCACTCAAAGGAGAGAACATGACTGATTCACACGCTTCGCAGTCCACGGAGCCAACGATCCCGGCAGCCGCGCCACCAGTCGACCAAGTGGGACGCCAACCCAACACCATGCTTGGCGTCTTAGCCGCGATCGGCTTTGGCCTTGTCGCTGCGGGCGTTTACGCCGTCGTTGCCGTCATCACCGATCGCGAGATCGGCTACCTCGCGGTGCTGATTGGTGTAGCCGTTGGATGGGGCTTCACCATCGTCGGCAAGGTGAAGAACCTCGCACTTGGCTTTGTCGCGGCGGTGATCGCGGCGATCATGTTCGTTGTCGCACTCGGCTTCGCCGCAGCCGGCTTCATCTCGGGCGAACCCGGCGAGACCTTCTTCACCGGCCTCGATTTCGTCACGCGGGAGATTGCGCTGTTGCTGCAGATCTACTTCGACGAGGGATTTCTTGCCTACGTGTTCCTGTTGCTCGCCGTTGCTCCCGCGTTTGTGATCGCCTCAGGTATTCGCGACAAGGAGGAGTAGTCCACTACTGCAAGCCGTCGGCGGCCCTCCGGCCGCCGACGGCTTCGCCATTCTCAGGGGGAGTTGGTCTCCGACGCTGTGGTGGCGCCAGCATCGGCCTCACGCAGCTCTTCAAGAAGCGAGCGCAGTTCGGAACGGACAAAGTCCCGCGTGGCGGTCTCGGAGACCGCGTGACGCAACGCCGCCACTTCACGAGCCAGAAACTCCGTGTCGGCAAGAGAGCGTTCAGTGCGTTGGCGGTCCTGTTCCGCGCTCACCCGGTCGCGGTCCGCTTGGCGGTTCTGAGCCAACAGGATCAGTGGAGCTGCGTAGGAGGCCTGGAGGGACAGCATCAGCGTCAGCGCTGTGTAACCCAAGGCGGCGTCATCGAAGCGCGAGGCGACCGGTGCCCAGGTGTTCCACACGAGCCACACGAACACGAACACGGTGAGATACACCAGGAAGCGTGGCGTACCCAAGAAGCGCGCAATGCCCTCGGAGACGCGACCCACGCGGTCCTGGCTGCGCTTGCGCCTGCGGGGGAATCGAAACGGCGTCGAGTCGCCTTTGGGTCGGTCTAGCGCGTCAGCCACGACGCCCTCCGTCAGTGCTCTGGTCGGTGTCCACGTGTTCGCGCCAGTCGGCTGGCAGCAGGTGGTCAAGGACGTCGTCGATCGAGATCGCACCCAGGAGGCGGCCGTCGTCGTCAACAACCGGGATCGCCAGGATGTCGTACGCGGCCATTCGGCGCGAGACGTCGGCAAGCGAGTCGTTGACGTGGAGTGGCTCGATCGCGGGATCCACGTGCGCGCCGATCTGCTCGTGTGGCGCTTCGCGCAAGAGCCGCTGGATGTGAACGAGGCCGATGTACTTGCCTGTCGGTGTCTCGAGCGGCGGCCTTGCGATGAACACCATGGAGGCCAGGGCGGGTGCGACGTCGTGGCGGCGCACCATTGCGAGCGCCGTTGCGACGGTGGCCTCGGGCCCCAGCATGATGGGCTCGGTGGTCATCAGGCCGCCGGCCGTGTCGTCCGCGTAGCTGAGCAGTTGGCTCACCTGCCGGGCGTCGTCGGGCTCCATGAGCTTGAGAAGTTCGGCCGCTTCGGCGGCGGGGAGGTCCCCCAAGAGATCGGCAGCGTCGTCGGGATCCATCGCCTCGAGGACGTCGGCTGCGCGCTCGCGGCGCAACGTGGATAGCAATGCGATCTGGTCTTCCTCGGGGAGCTCTTCCAGGACGTCGGCGAGGCGCTCGTTGTCCAAGGCAGCAGCGATCTCCGCACCGCGCGCTGGCGACAGTTCCATGAGTGCCGCGGCCAGGTCAGCGGGCTTGTGGTCCACGTAGGTCTGAATGATGAGCGCGGCACCTTGAAGTTCGTCGCGCGTCGCCAAGCCCACCGTGTCGTCAAAGTCCACCACAAGGGTCTCGCCCCGCCGGGAGATGCCGAGCACCCCTTTGCGGCGGCCTTCACGGCGGATGTACAGCTTGGTGACCACCCAGGTTCGGGTGCGTTCTTGTTCGATGGCGATGTCTTCGATGAAGGCGTCACCGGAGCCGTCCTTGAGTGACACCGAGCGCTCAAAGAGCTCGGCCATCGCGAGCGTCTCGGAAGCGCGGGCCTGGAATCTCCGCAGGTTGATGACCCCTGTGCAGATGACATGGCCGGGTGCAATCGAGGTAACGCGGGTGAGGGGCATGAAGACGCGCTTGCGGCCGGGAACTTCGACGACAAGTCCCACCGCTGTGGGAGCCAGGTTTCGGCGTAGCAGCATGACAACATCACGAACGCGGCCCACGGGGTCGCCCAAGGGATCGAAGACGGGGGTCCCCGCGAGGCGCGCTACGTAGACGCGTTCGCTGGTGGTGCTCATGGCCACTAGCCTACGGCGACAGGTGGCCGATGCTGGGGAGCCTAGGTTCGGTCGCGCCGGTCCCGTGGTGTGTCGTGGCCAACCCTTGGTGCGTATGGGCGAGGTTGCGTTTGCGGTGGCCGCGTGGTCACCGCGTGCTCGGCAGGGGTTGGCATGGCCTTCTGTGCCTACGGGGACCGTAGAACCGGCTTGAGTTCCCAACCTGCTGATTGCCGAGTGGTGGTTGCGGACTCGGTTTGTCAGCCGAGGAGACCCTGCGCTAGCGTCAGCACCAGACGCGATAGGCGCGTCCCGGTGACAAGGAGTGATCGGTGGAGTCTCGTGCCGACGGCGACGCTGCTGACCCGCCCGTTGAGCGCGTCGAGGTCCCTGCGCTAGAGCCTGAGCGGCCCAAGCCGCTACCGAAGGCATTGCCGCCTGCCATCGTTCCGGCAACGCACCCCGTCAACCCTGCCCCCTTCCTTGCGCCCCCAGTGGAACCCGCCATTACGTCACCGGTCAAGGGCGCGATCCTGCCCACCAAGAAGCCACTGCCAGCATCGCCGCACGATGCGTTCGATGAGATCCCTGGAGCTCGCTACGGCCACGACCGGTGGGGCGTGCCCGTGAGCCGCAGGGAGGAGCAAACTGCCCACCATTTCGCGGCACGCAGATCTGGGGCGCTTGAGCTTTCGAGGCCCGGCCTGGGGATTACCGTGGGTCTTGTGGTGGGCCTCGCGACCGCGAGTGTCTATTGCGTGCTGGCGTGGGCTCTGGGTGTGGAGTATCTCTATGTGTCCCTGGTGATCGGGCTAGCAACGGGGTGGGCCACCTTCCGATCCTGGGGCCGCCAGGGCGTGTGGGTTGGCATCGTCGCCACCGTGATCACGGCACTCTCGTTTGCCCTCGCAGTTGTGGTGGTGACGGCGATGTCGGCATCCGCTCAGTACAGCGGCGATGTCTGGACGTGGCTCGAGTACATGGTGGACCATCCTGCTCGGTGGTGGCAGGCGCGGCTTGATTCCCGGCCGCTGACGGTGCCGTTCCTTGTGGCAACAGCGCTCGCGGCCTTTCTGACTGCAGCCGGTCCGGGTCGCAAGCGCGTCAAGGTAGTTCCCTACGTGGGTTGAGCGCGACTCAACCCACGTCTCGCAAGCGGAAGAGAGCAGGGCATGTCGCTATGACGTTTTATCCCGAAGATGACTCCGCCACGTGGCCGGCGATCTCCGCAGCCGGCCCGCCGACGGGTCCACCACAGATGCCGACCGAGTTCAATCCACCACCTGCGCCCGCAAGCGCATTTCAGCCCATGCCGTCAGCCACTGCACCAGCCGTGGGCGATGCGGCACCCGCCCTCAATCGGTTCGGCCTGCCTGTGGATGCCGCGGGCGCTCAGCGTGACCTCTGGCAGGACCAGGGGAACGCAGGTTCGGGGGTGACGGACGCCGCTTCTCCGCTGACTGGGATCGTGGCCGGGATCGTGGTCGGGATTGTTGCGGCATCGGTGTACGCCGGGATCATGGTCGCGATTGAGCGCGAGTTCGCGCTCCTCGCGGCTGTTGTGGGGATTGTCGTGGGCTGGGTAGTGCCGACGTTCTGGAATCGCCAGCATGCGGGTGTGGGCGCGGTCGCTGGGGTCATCGCCGCAGGATCGTATGTCCTTGCCTCGCTGTTCGCGATCGCGGGCTTCAACGCGAGGTTCTACGGAACTGGCCTGGGTTCAGAACTGAAGGAGGTGCTTCTGTACCCGATGCACTACCTTGCCGCGTACCTCGAAGCCGATGGCTCGGTGGTGCTGTTCTTCCTTTTCGCGGTGATCGTGGCCGTCGTACACGGAGCCGGGTGGGGCAAGAAGGGCTGAACGAAGCCGCGAGGTGACGTCTCCTATGTCAGCTCTCGCCAGAGGCGCACGATTGCCGCGACACTTGCATTGACGTCATCGCGTGTCGTGGCTGCATCGCTCACCGAGAGCCGCATGGCGCGCTGTCCGTGCCACTGCGTGGCGCCAGCCCACAGCGTGCCGTCTGCCTGCACTGCTGCGATGACGGCCTCGGTGGTGGCGTCCCCTCGAAAGGAGACCAGGACCTGGTTAAGCACCACCGGAGCCAGAATTGTCGCGCCCGCCTCAGCCAGAGCGTCGGCGAAGTGCCTGGCGTGGCCGATGCTGCGGTCAATCAGATCTGCGAGTCCCGTCTTGCCGTGGGAGGCGAGCATCGCCCAGGTTTCGACGCCGCGGGCGCGCTGGCTCATCTGTATTCCACGTTGGAAGGGCGGCGTGGCTTCGCCGGTGTTGAGGTAGGCGGCGTCGGTGCTCATCGAGCGGACGACGGTCGCGGGGTCGCGGACTATCAGGATTCCGGAGTCGTAGGGGGCGTTGAGCCACTTGTGGGCGTCGGTGGCCCAGGAGTCGGCGAGTTCTACGCCTGCGACCAGGTGACGGTGTGTGGGAGAGGCTGCGGCCCACAGTCCGAACGCGCCGTCCACGTGCACCCATCCGCCCCGTTCGCGAACGCCAGGAATGATCGATGTGAACGGGTCCGAGTGGCCGGTGTTGACGTTGCCTGCTTGAAGCAAGACCAAGGTGGCGTCATCGGTGTCGGTGGGGAATGCATCGGCGATGATGGAGCCGTTGGCGTCGGTGGGGATGCGCTCGAGGTTTCCGGTGCCGAGGCCCGCGAGCCGTAGTGCCTTCAGGGCTGAGGCGTGGATCTCGTCACCGACGATGATGCGTAGCGCGGGAGCGCCGGCGAGGCCGCCCTGACCCACGTCCCAACCCTGCTTGGCGTAGAGCGCGTCGCGGGCGGTGATGATGCCGGTGAGGTTGGCGATGGTGGCTCCCGCGTTGAACGACGCGTGAGCGGTGGAGGGAAGCCCCAGAGCATCGATCACCCATTCGCCCGCGACCTCGTCGAGTGTGGTGGCGACCGGAGTCATGATGTGCGCGCCGACGTTCTGGTCCCACGTTCCCGCGAGGATCGCAGCTGCGTGTGCGGCGGGGTCGAGGCCGCCGTTGACGTAACCGAAGTAGCGACCCTGGTTCTGGACGGTCGTCGCCGGTGAACCGAAGGCGTCCAGTTCGGCAAGCACGGTGCGCGCGTCGATGGGTTCTTCTTGAAGGGGGCGGCGGAAGGTATCGAGGGCCGCGACTGCCTCTGCGGGCGCTGCGATCGAGCGGTGTGCAGCATTGGCAATGTAGGAACCGGAGCGGCGTGCAGCTTCGGTGATCAGCGCGATGTGCTCGCGGTTGCGCGCCATCGTCGTCGGGTTGGTGTGGACCCTGTCGAGGTGTTCCTGTGCGGTGCTCTGCCGCGGTGCTGTGATGGTCATGCCACCACTCTTGCTCGACTGGCCCCTGATTCCTAGAGCCAGTGCCATACTAACTGGCACTTTCCTGGGGGTGCCAGTTGATGGTGACTGGCACCAATCGGTGGTCTAGTGCCGGCCCAACTGCGGGCAACTTCACCAAGAGCCTGGACAGTTCCGCGGCATTTGTGTAGGTTCTCGCGTATGACAAATCCCCATTCGAAATTCGTTCTCGCTGGCGTCGCCGCATTGCTCATGATCGTCACCGCTTGTGGCTCGCCCAGTGACGAGCCCGCAGTCGCGGACGGCTTCGAGGTGGTCACTCCTGACGACGAATCGCCGGGTGACAACGAGGCCCCGGCAAACGGCGGTGCTGGTAATGGGGGCTCAGGAGAAGTGAGCCTGACCATCGGTGATGAGACCTGGGAGTTTGACAACTTGCTTTGTGTGACGGGCCTTGAGGCCAACGAAAGCGACGTCTTCGCCTTTGTTGCCTACGCGCGTGGCGAAGCCGCAGATGGCAGCCGCATCGAATTCTTGGCGGAGATAGGCGACAATTCTGGCCAAGGTCGGCTCGAGGGCGACGGGGTTGTTTCTTACATTAATTTGATTCTCTTTTCAGGCGCAGATCCCGCCGATGGGCTGACTGCCGAGACTGACTTGGGCTGGGACGGGAACACCGCGGTTGTAACGCCCGATGGCGGCACCGTGAGTGGATCCGGTGACTTCGTCCAAGAGTCCGAGTTCGGTTTTGGTGCCCCGACTACTCCTGGCTCCTTCACGGGAACGTGCGGCGCGGACTCGATCGGCTGACGTGTCACGTTCCATCAATCGAGAGGGAGTAGCCATGGTTCGGTTCGTCATCGCAGGAGCAGCAATGGTGCTTGCCCTGGCCGCGTGTGGGTCAGAGGGCGCGGAAGAGCCACAAGCAACCGGCGCAGCTCCGGTGACGGGGGCGACCGAGACGGCTCCTGCGGACCCCGCGGACGGTCCTGGACGCTCAGTGACGTTGCCGGCGACTGTGTGTGATCTCTTCGAGGGGATCGATCCCGCCGTACTCATCGGTACAACGGCGGGTGGATTCGTTGGCTCCGATGACGAGTGCTCGGTGCCTGCCGCTGATCCCCTCGAGTTTGCTCAAGCCAGCATCACCATTGGCGTCGCGCCCGCGATCGTCGTGATTCGCAACAACTACGAGGGTCCGCTGTACGAGTGCCCCGTGGTGGATATCGACGGACTCGGCGACCAGGCGTTCTCGTGCCTAGGCGGCAGTGCCTCGAGCCACGTGGTCTTCGCCGCGGGTGAGTATCTGGTGATCTTCTCTGCAGGCAACAACGTCGCGGGTCCGCCGTCAGAGTCGTTGATGCTCGACTCGGCCCTACAGATCCTGGAGAACATGGGGGGCTAGTGCCACCTCAGTGCTACCTTTCAGGTATGCGCCCTCAGTCTGGCTCACGGCTCGTGGTTGGCGGCCTTGTCGCGGCCCTTGCACTCACGATCGCGTCGTGCAGCAATGAACCCGCGAGTTTGCCGCCTGCACACGAGCCCGCTGTCGCAGTGACCCAGCCCGAAGTGTGGGATGGGCTGGTTGACCAGTTGGTGGAGCGGCAAGCCGATCTCGCCGTCGAGACGGTCGCGATCCTCGAAGACATTTCGGCCACCGGCGAGGTGACCCGAGCACACCTCGACGCTGCGGCGGCGGGCGCCAGCGCATGCCTGGAGCAAGCGGGAATCACCCCTGGTCTGGTGGCGCCCAGCAACGATTACGAGCCGTACTCCGTGTCATGGTCCTTTGACCTGGGCGTTCGCGATGATGAGCGCGCTGACCAACTAGACACGATTGGGCTCGCGTGCCTCGATGCTCACTACACGCATGTCGCGATGCTGTACCAGGACCGGCCCATCGTGCTCGAGCGGACTGACGGGGGCGAGCGTGAGGCGTTGGCGTCGGCATGGGACTGCCTGCGCAACACGCCACAGTTCGTTGAGGCCGGTGCCACCCGGCAGGCGCATGAAGAAGCGTTGCACCGCGACTTCCTGGCGCGCGGCGCGAAGTCGTGCGTGGTGGAGCTGGGCCTCTAGGGCGGTGTTGCCACTCGACACCCCCACGTCGACACCGGGGCGCTTGGTGCCCTAGCGTCGCACGATGAACCTTGCTCTCGCTGCCGGTGTGGTGGGTGCCGTGACCTTCGTGGTGGGCGTCTACCTCGCAACGGCGGCCCAGGGTAGGCGCTTCTTGGGCTGTCCACCTTACGCGTGACCACAGCGTCCTCGTTTGGCGCCATCACCATAGGCGGATTGGACAAGGAGGTGGCGGCTCAGTGGGCAGAGCGGCCTACTGCCATCACCGATTGGGCCACGCCGTTGCAGGACGGTTCCTGGTGGTGCGCTCAGGGCTGCTGTCGAGGGCCACCACGGTGTTGGAGAGATCGTCGGTGAGTACCATCGCGGTACGCGAGTTGATCTTCCAGCGCAGGCTAGGCCTCAAGACGGTGTCCGCCATGACTGCTGCGGGGTACGGCATCGACGAGGCGCCGGATCTCGCCGCGGCCAAGGCAGTGAGCTTTGCCGCGCAAGCAGCGCCCGGACTGCTAGACGAGTTTCTGGTGGAGACCACCGCTTCAGGCTGAGTGTGCCGCGGTGACCGCATAACGGTGAAGCGTCACTCCCGCCTCGTAGGTGGCATGCTCGAGGAGCTCAAGCCCTACCGGCTGAATGTTGCCGTCGAACAGCGGCCTGCCCCTTCCCAGGACCACGGGGTGGGTGAAGAGCATCAGTTCGTCGAGCAGACCCGCCTGAAGCAGCTGCGTCGCGAGCGTCGCGCCGCCTACGCCGATGTCGCCATTCGTGTTCGCGCGGATTGCGGCGAGCTGCTCAATGGCGTTGTCGCCGCCCACGATGGTGGTGTTGTGTGCGGCGGAGGTCCGGGTGCGCGACACCAGCACCTTGGATTGTGAGGTCCAGATCTCGCCGTACTCGCGCATGAAGTCAGGTTGCGATTCATCAGTACGCGCCGCTGGCCAGTAGGACTCCATGGTTTCGTAGATGACGCGCCCCTCTACTGCCAGGGCCATGGCGCTCGCACGCGCGTTGAACTCGCGGTGGAGCGACTCGGTGATGCTCATCCAGTCGCCGCCGCCTTGCTCGTTCTCGGCCAACTCAATCTTGAGGTCAAGCGAGACGTTCATCCAGTACACGAAGCGGCCCATATCAATCCTCCTGCGTCCTAGTTTCCAACTTCTGCAACTGTGTGGCGAGGCGGCGTGCACGGGTGGCGTCATCACTGGCGGTCATGAGCTGAAACAGCACGGCGAATCGCTCTTGTGACTTGAGAGCATTGAACGCGGCCGACGCTGGGGGACGGGCCGCGAGAGCCTCGGCGAGGTCGTCGGGAATCTTCGCGGTCGCTGGCCCAGCGTACGCACGCTCCCAACGGCCGTCGGCTTTGGCGGCATCGACTTCGGCCACGCCGCGGGGCCGCATGCGGCCCTCAGCGGTCAGTTGCGCGACGTAGCCCACGTTTCGCGCGGACCACAACGACCGGCGCCTGCGGGGCGTGAACCTGATGGCGTAGGTGGCTGCATCTTTCGACTTGGTCTGGCCGTCAATCCAGCCGCTGCACAGCGCCTCGAGGAGCGCCTGTGAGTAGGTGAGCGACGTGGGCGTGGTGGAGCCTTTCTTCGCGAGCACCAGCCATACGCCGTCGGACACATCCTCATTGCTGTCCAGCCAGGACCGCCAAGCCACAACATCGGTCACCAGTAGTTCGGGCTGCTCAGGCATCAGGGGTCTCTCCGGGGATTGAGATGAGTGTGGTCCGCTCTGTTGAGCGTACGACACAGGGCTGACACCATTGCGGGGCGGCGGGCCGCACACTGGCACCCGAACTATGGGGCCACCATCACGCCAACTGGCCCTTGGACTCGGGGGCCAGTTTGAGGCACACTGAGCCACATGCGCACTACAGCCGATCAACTCACGGACATCCTGGACCACTGGCAGTCGGGCACGGGGCCGCTCTATCAACAACTGAGCGACGCCATCGTGTCCCTCGCGGAGTCGGGATCGCTCGAGCACGGCGCGGTGCTTCCCTCCGAGCGGGCGCTGTCGCAGAAGATGCACCTCTCGCGCAACACTGTCACGGCCGCGTATCAGCAGCTGCGCGACCAGGGCTGGCTCGAGGTGCGCCCGGGTGCTGCGCCGCGGCTTGGCTCGCGCTCGCGCGGCGCTGAGGCGATGAGCGCTCACGACCGTTTTGCGCGCATCCTGCCGGACCAGGGCATGCCGATCGTGGCGCTGAACTCAGCCTGCCCCGCTCCCGCACCGTCTGTCGCGACGGTGATGAACGACCCTCTCAGCTACTTTGACGGTGCAAGCACCGGCACCGGATACGCGGCGCTGGGTGACCCCGAGCTGGTGCGCGCGGTCGTGGAACACCTGCGCGCACTCGGCATCCCTGCCGAGCCTGACGAGGTGGTGATCACCTCGGGTGGCCAACAGGCGCTGTGGCTCGCCGTGACGGCAGTCGCGGGTCCAGGTTGCCCGGTCGCGATGGAGGGAATCACCTACCCCGGGGTGTTCGACGCCGTCGCTGCAGCGGGCTCGCGCCCGCTCGCGCTACCCATGACTCCGGCAGGGCTGGACGTCGCCCAATCCGTGAGGCTCCTCAAAGCAGCCCGCTCGGACGCCGCCTACATCACCACGTTCAACAACCCCACGGGCAAGTCTCTGGCCGACGAAGACGCCGAGCGTTTGGTCCATGCGGCGAAGGCGACCGGGACTGTGCTCATCGATGATCGCGTGTTGGGTGAACTCACACTGACCGATGCTCGCCCCCGCGCCTTCGCCTCGTTCCCGGACGCTGGTTCAGTGATCACCTTGGGTGGCCTGTCCAAGGTGTTCTGGGGTGGCCTGCGCATTGGGTGGCTGCACACCAACGCCACGCTCGCGGCCCAATTGCGCCACCGGCGAGCAGCGATGGACCTCGGTGGGCCGGCGATGGTGCAGAAGCTCGGCACCGTCCTGCTGACGGAGCACTATGACGCGACGCTGGCGTGGCGCATCGCCCAACTGAAAGACTCACTCGCCGCCGTTCGCGAGGCCTTTGTGGAGACCGGCGTGGACTGGGAGTTCGATGAGCCGGATGGCGGGCCATGCCTGTGGGTGCGGGTGCCGGGCGGTAACGCCGAGCGCTTCGCGGAGCGTGCGGCCGCAGCGGGTGCGCCCGTGGCGTCGGGCTCGGCCTTTGAAGTCATGCCGGGATTGGCTAGCGACAGGTTCAGGCTGCCGTTCTACCAGTCCGCCGAGCAGATGAAGGTGGGCGTCAAGATTCTTGCGGAGAGCGCCGCGTAGCCTCGAGCGCTCGCGCGGTGCTAGACGCGAACCTGCACCGCAGCCCAGGACACTGCAGGTAGGGACAGCGTCAGCCTCGACCCGTCCACCGTGACCGGAACCTCGCGCGGCAGCACCCTGTCCGGCTGCGCCTGCGTGTTGCGCGCCTTGGGGTCATCGTCGTGAACCAGCGTGGCGGTGGCCCCGGCAACGGTGCCCAGGCCGCGCGCATCGATGGACAGCTCCATCGGTGAGGATGGATGCCGGTTCACGGCAAACACCACGCCAGCCCCAGCGTCGGCGTCCCACGTCGCCACAGCGTCGAGCGCGCTCACGTCTCCGAAGCGTTCCGTTGCGTGCACGGGCGAGACGGGCATGACGCGCAGCACGTCGCCCTTCGCAAGCGCCGACGTCAACGCAAACGGGTAGAACGTGGTTTGCCGCCATGCATCCCCGCCTGGCTCGGTCATGATGGGTGCGATCACGTTCACCAATTGCGCGAGGCTCGCCGCCGTGACCCGATCGCTGCGACGCAAGAGGGAAATGAGAAGCGATCCCACCACCACGGCATCGGCCGCGCAATAGACGTCCTCGAGCAGCCGTGGGGCCTCGGGCCACGAGTGCTTGGGAATGTCGGATTCGGGCCGGTCCATGTACCAGACGTTCCACTCGTCGAACGAGATGTTGATGCGCTTGGACGCCTTCTTGACCGCTCGCACGTGATCCGCCGCCGAGATCACGCCCTCGATGAAGCCGTCCATATCCACGGCCGATGCCAGGAAGCTTGCGAGGTCGCCGCCCTTTTCCTCGTAGTAGGCGTGGGCAGAGATGAAGTCGACTTCGTTGTAGGTGTGTTCGAGGACGGTGGCCTCCCACTCGCCAAAGGTGGGCATCGCGGAGCCCGAGCTCCCGCAGGCCACGAGTTCGAGGTCGCTGTCGATGAGTCGCATCGCGCGCGCCGTCTCCGCTGCGAGCCGCCCGTATTCGGTCGCGGTCTTGTGGCCCACCTGCCAGGGTCCGTCCATCTCGTTGCCCAGGCACCACATGCGCACCTTGTGCGGGGCGGCGAATCCGTGCGCGCGCCGCAAATCGCTCAGCGCGGTGCCGCCAGGGATGTTGCAGTATTCGAGCAAGTCAAGAGCCTCTTGGATGCCGCGGGTGCCCAGGTTGACGGCCATCATGGGCTCGACTCCCTGGGTGGCGGCCCAGCGCAGGAACTCGTTGGTGCCAAACCGGTTGGACTCGGTGGTGTGCCACGCGAGGTCCAGCCGTGCCGGGCGTTCGGCGACAGGCCCAACGCCGTCTTCCCAGCGGTACCCGGACACAAAGTTGCCTCCCGGGTAGCGGATGGAACTGACGCCCAGTTCGCGCACCAGGTCCGCGACGTCCGTGCGGATGCCGTCAGCATCGGCGCTGGGGTGACCCGGCTCAAAGATGCCGGTGTAGACGCAGCGGCCCAGATGCTCCACGAACGATCCGAATGTGCGCCGGCTCACCGGCGCCACGGTGTGCGCGGGGTCAAGAGCGATCGAGGCTTCGATGGGCTGGGTCATGACGGTCCCTTCACGACGTTGGCGGCCGGCGCTCGGCAACCTTTGTAGCCTACGCCCGGTTGAACGGTCGCCAAGGACCGAAGGTCGGTCTCAGTGAGGCGCTGCGACCAGTTCGCGCGCGTGGGCAATCGCGGCCGGGGTGTCGGCAAACACGCGCCCTAGGGTGCGCAAGTGGGCACCAACGCCGAGGGCGCGTAGGACGTTGCGGTGGCTCTCATCGAGTCCGGACAGCAGTACCACAATGCCGCGCGCCTCGAGGCGTCCAATCGCGTCTTCGAGCACCTTGGCACCCGTGGCGTCCACCGTGCTGACGCGGGACATTCGCAGGATCACCACTCTGACATCAACAATGTTCGTTAGCTCGATCAGGAACTGGTGAGCCGCCGCGAAGAACAACGGACCGTCCAGCCGGTACGCGACAATGTGCTCGCGCAGGAGCGCGTGTTCCTCTTCGCTGTAGTCGCCAACTTCGAGAGGCACCTTCTCCACGCGGGCGGTCTTGGCGACGGTGCGTAGCGCGAGCACCACGGCCACTCCCAGCCCTACGCCCACGGCGGTGACGAGGTCCAACGCAACGGTGACGGCGAACGTGAGCGCCAGGATCCATCCGTCTGCCCTTGTGGACCTCATGAGCGCCAGCACCGACGCGCGCTCCGCCATACGCAAGGTGGTTGCGAGCAGGACGCCTGCGAGGGCCGCGAGCGGAATGTGCGCCACGAGAGGTGCCGCGACGAGCATCACCGCAAGCAGCGCGACCGCGTGCACGATCGCTGCGAGACGGGACGTGGCACCGGCGCGCGCGTTCACGGCGGTGCGCGCAATAGCTGCCGTTGCCGGTACGCCGCCAAAGAACGGCACGGCGATGTTGGCGAGTCCCTGGCCAAAGAGCTCTCGATCGGGATCGTGCCGCTCGCCTACGCTCATGCCGTCCGCGACCGTGGCGCTCAGTAGGCTCTCCAGTGCGGCCAGCGCCGCCACGGCGAGGGCCGCCGGCAGGACGGTCTGCATCAGGCTCACATCAAAGAAGGCGGCCGATGCTGTGGGCAGTCCCGTAGGGAGGTTGCCGATGGTGGGGATCGCCAGGTGTGCGGCATAGGTGACAACGGTTGCGGCAGTGACGGCGATGAGCGAGAACGGCACGCGCGGGCGCCACTTGGCGCCGAGCAGCATTGCCGCCGCCACGCCCACGGCGATGGCCGGTGCCGCCCACGTCGTGACCGAAGCGAGATTGCTCGCCGCGAAGTCCTGAACGGCCTCCCAGCCGGTGCGCCACACGCGCTCTTCGCCGGCATCGGCCACGCCCAGAGTGTTGGGCATTTGCTGAAGAGCGATGACCACCGCGATGCCAAGCGTGAAGCCCTCGATGAGTGACACGGGCAGGAACTTGACGTAGCGACCCAACCGCGCCGCGGCCATGGCGACGAGGATGACTCCCGCCATGACGCCCACCAGCAGCACGGCGCGCGTTCCGTAGCGGTGCACGATGGGCAGCAGTACAGCCGTCATGGCGCCGGTGGGTCCCGACACTTGGACGTTGGATCCGCCAAAGAACGCCGCGATGGTGCCAGCGATGATCGCAGTCACGAGCCCGGCTTGTGCCCCCAACCCTGAGGCCACCCCAAATGCCAGGGCAAGGGGGAGGGCCACGATGGAGACGGTTAAACCCGCGACGATGTTGCGACGACGGTGTCGCAGCATGTCGCGGATATCTGTGCGTTGGGGCAGGAGGTGGCGGGTGGTCGCGGCGGCGTACTCAAGGGCACTGAACGCCGAGGAGGTGCTCGAGGCGGCTGAGGTCATGGTGCGGCGGCTTCGGAGCGAAGCTGGGCCACAAGGACTTCATTGTCGGTGAGCACGGAGGTAAGCAGAGTACGGGCGCTGGTGAGTAGTGCCGAGACATCGTCGGCGCTAAGCGAGTAGATCACGTCCCGTCCGTTGCGTCTCGAGGAGACGACGCCTGCGCGGCGCAGGACCGCGAGTTGCTGGGACATGCTCGACGGTTCGATGTCGATCTGGGCGAGAAGTTCGTGGACGGGGCGCGGGCGCTCCTGGAGGAGTTCGAGCACGCGAATGCGCACAGGGTGGCCGAGCGTGCGGAACAGCTCGGCTTTCGCGACGTAGAGGGGCGTGGGCATGGGTTCACTATATGCGTACATGAAGAAGTCTGCAAGTCTCAGGGTTGAGCGGGGCGCGGGTTGATGGTTCATAAGTGATAGCGAAACTAGCACTTTGTGCTAGGGTGGCATGGTGAGTCTGCTTCACATTGACCCCGCCAGTCCGGGCCCGCTCCACGAGCGGATCGCGGGCTCGGTGCGGCGTGCAGTCCTTGAAGGCGAGTTCGCCCCAGGCGACACCCTCCCCGCCGCTCGCGACCTCGCGCAGACGGTAGGCGTGAACATCAACACGGTGCTGCGTGCGTACCGCGACCTGCGCGACCAAGGCCTCATCGATTTGCGCCGGGGACGCGGAGCCACCGTGAGAGATGGCGCCGTGAGCCGCGCGCGTCTGGACGGCCTTGCCGACCAACTTCTCGCCGAGGCTGCGCATCTGGGCCTCACGCCCGCGGACATCACCCACTTACTCAACGAAAGGAAATCTCATGAGTCTCGCTGACCTCGAGGCGGACCGCGCCACGTGGCGCCGGATTGCCGAGTTCGCGCTACCCGGTGCCGCCATTGGCGTCGCGTTCCTGACACCGGTGGCGTACTGGTCACGGTTGCCGGAGCCGCTCGCGAGCCATTGGGGCGTCTCAGGCGCACCGGACGCCTCGGCGCCCCGCCTGGTCGATCTTCTCGTCATCGGCTTCGTCACCGTCACGATTGCGCTCGGCCCCATCCTGGCCGCACGTGCCCCCATGCCGCGCAGCATGGCTCGACTGCTGGTGGGGACCGCGTGGGCGGGAAGCGCAACGTTCGCGACCCTGCGGGTGCTGACCGTGCGGGCCAACCTCGACGTGCCGTCGTGGCAACAGGCCAGCGAGGTGACGGGATTGACGATGCTCGCGGTGCTGGGAATCGCGACCGTTGCCGCGGTGTTTGGCGTGCTGCTCGCGGGCGACAGGCCCGATCACCAGAGGTCTACCTACTCTGTCGATGCTGCCACCGTGAAGCCCGGCGAAGCCGTGGTCTGGGTGAGTGGAACGTCGAGCCGGTTGGGTGCGTTGGTGGCGTCCGTGCTCGTGCTGGTGGCGGGCTTGGGCGCGTGGCTGTTGCCGGGCCAAGGACGCATCATCTTTGTGGCAGCGATACTGATGGCCGCTCTTGCTATGACTGTCATGGGACAGTGCCGTGTGACGGTGGGCCCACGCGGCATGACGGTGCGCCTGGGCTGGCTCGGTTGGCCGCGTCTCAGTGTCCCGATCGCGCAGGTCACTGACGTCAGGGTTGAGGACATCGACCCGATGAGCTACGGCGGCTGGGGAGTGCGGTCAGTTCCCGGAGCGACTGGCGTGATCATCCGCGCGGGCGAAGGCATCCGGGTGGAGCGCACCACCGGGCGGGCGCTGGTTGTTGCGGTGGACGATGCCGCCGTGGGTGCCGGCGTGTTGCTCGCGCACGTCGCGGTGGCGCGCAAGGAAGCGTAAGTGGGGCTGGGTCACGCGGGACTCACCGCGACTGCCTCTGGAATGATGGACTGATGGCACTGAGCATCGGCGATCGCGTTGCCGTTTATGGCGGCGAGTACAGCGTGGCATGGCTTGGCGCGCGCCCACACCTCACCGGAACGGTGCGTGCGTGGAACCCGGGGCGTCACGACCAACTCGCGTGCGTCGTGGAGCTCGACGATCCGTTCACGACCCAAGGCGAAGTGGACGGCAAGCAGACCGCCGTCTCAGGAACCTTCCTGGTGCTTCACCTGCGCCATCGCCGCGACTCATGGGCACAGAACGGCATGGTGCACGTCGAGTTGTTCGCACGGCAACCGGACGCCGAGCCGTGGGCTGAGCGCGCCTGGGGCGCGTGGGTCGAACTCAAAGCAACATACGCAAACATCACGTCAGGTGACGGCGCACCCGTGCCCCCCAACCCGTCGTTCTTCTAGGTTAAGACGCGCGCGATCGCGCGAATCGCGTCCGGAACCACTGCATAGTGGACGTTCATCCCACGGCGTTGCTTCGTGACGATGCCAGCGGCCGCGAGTGTCTTGAGGTGATGGTTGACAGTGGCGTCGGTGAGACCCACCATGGGCGCGAGGTCGCAGATGCACGCCTCGTGGCCGGGTTCGCTGAGCAGGTAGGTCACGATCTTGAGGCGAGTGGGCTCACCCAGCGCCTTGAGGTGGAGAGCCAGGTCACGGGCTTCACGGTCGCTGATCACAGCGCCTTTGCCCAGCGGCTCGCACACCAGCGGTGCCGCGTGTTCGCGGGGGGTCAGGGGTACCACCGTTGTCATCGGAAATCCTATCGACGTGAGGAGGCGACCGCCGCGGCCACAGTGGGGTCTGCGGTGTCTTGAGGGAACAGCCGCGGCCGCAGCCACAGTGAGACATACACGAGCGCCACGAGCACCGGCACTTCGATGAGTGGCCCCACAATGCCGGCCAGGGCCTCGCCGCTCGCTGCGCCGAACGCTCCGATCGACACCGCGATCGCGAGCTCAAAGTTGTTGCCCGCTGCGGTAAACGCGAGGGTGGTGGTGCGCGCGTAACTGAGGTCCACGGCCTTGCCTACCAGGTAGCCCAGCAGGAACATGATCACAAAGTACGCGAGCAACGGAAGGGCGATACGTGCTACGTCGAGCGGCCGGTCAATGACCTGCTCACCCTGGAGTGCGAACAGCATCACGATGGTGAACAGCAGTCCGTAGAGCGCCCAGGGCCCCACCTTGGGGAGGAAGGAACCCTCGTACCAAGCGCGGCCCTTGCGAGCCTCGCCGATGCGCCGGGATAGGTAGCCAGCCAGCAATGGCACACCCAGGAACACCAGCACGCTGATCATGATGGCCCAAAACGAGAACCCGGCGGTGGTGGTCGCGAGACCGAGCCACGACGGCAGGATCTGGAGGTAGAACCACGCGAGGCCTGAGAACGCGATGACCTGGAACACGGAGTTGATGGCGACAAGCACGGCCGCTGCTTCGCGGTCGCCGCATGCGAGGTCGTTCCAAATCAGCACCATTGCAATGCATCGTGCGAGTCCCACAATGATGAGCCCGGTGCGGTACTCGGGCAGGTCCGGCAGCATCAGCCACACAAGCGTAAACATCACGGCCGGTCCGACGATCCAGTTGAGTAGCAGCGAGGAGACGAGCAGGCGCCTGTCGCCGACGACCGTGCCCATGTCTGAGTAGCGCACCTTGGCGAGCACCGGGTACATCATGACGAGCAGGCCGATGGCGATGGGGATACTCACGGACCCGATCGCGAAGGTATGGAGTGCCTCGGCCACCGCAGGAACGAGGTAGGCGAGCGCGAGTCCGAGCAGCATCGACAGCACGATCCACAGGGCGAGGTACCGGTCCGTGACGTTGAGCTTGACTGCGGGGGCGATGGGAGGGGCGGGGGACGTCATGGGGCAAGTATGACACCTTTTAGATGATCGTGATAAAGGTTAGACGTCCTGGAGCGACTCTTCGAGTTCCGCACGCAGGCGCCTGGTCTTCTTGACCTGCTCCGTGGTGAGGTGAACCGCAGCCGTCACGATGAACGCCGCCCCGAACAGCGCGAGCGCCGCGATGGGGTTCTCCATCAGCTTGGGGTTGGTGAACATGACAACGGCGAGCGCGAGCATCGTGACGCCGGCAAGGAGCTTCAGCATTTCGCCGTGCTTCTCTTGCATGTGGAGCGCCTTCATGGTGAACACGGCGATCCCGAAGATGATCATCTCATCGAGGAGGTAAGGCACCATGTAGGCAACCCATAGCAGCGCCGTCTCGGCAGTGCCAACGTCGTTCGCGTGCAGCATTCCTGTCCATAGCAACGGGAACCCAGCGGTGCACGGCGCCTCGAGGAGCGACACCGCCACGGCCAGCCCCACGGTCGCCACCAGCGCAGGAATCAACGCGCGCTGGCTCGCTGCTGCGCGGGCGCGCTGAAAGATGCCCGGCTTCGCGGAATCGCTAATGGTGAAGGACAGCCCCTTCTTGAAGGCGAAGTAGTCCTTCACGCTGACCGCACCAAAAATCAGCGCTGCGAGGCCCACCACTACCTGAATCGCGCCCAGATAGCCCACCACGGCAAGCGCGGAGTACATCGCGGCCATATACAGGGCGTACATCGCCGCGGTCACGATCAGGAATGTGGTGCCAATCGCAATCACTCGACGCCGCGAACCGGTGCGAACCACGATGACCAACAAGATGGTGATGACCCACAGTGAGCACGGGTTGATTCCGTCCACGAACCCGATCAGGAGTGTCGAAACCAACAGTGACTGGCCGCCAAGATCGACCGCTCCAAACACGGGCACATCGATCAGGGCGCCATCCGCGCTGGTGCACGTTCCGGTCTCTTGAGAGCACGTACCCGCATTTGCCGAGCCATACACCCCCGGTCGCGGTGTGCCGCCCTGGGAGATGAGCTCGATGGCGCCCGCGACGTCGGCTTCAACTCGGTTGGTCCATCCGATCCACACTCTCTCGCCGATGACCAACGTGGGCACCGACGAAGCGTCGAAGTCAAGTGCCGCGCCGGTGGCCTTGAACAGGTCGCGGTTGGCGGGGTCATTCCAGACCTCGTACGTGCCGATGGTGAGTTCTGGGTAGTCGGCGGCGACAGTATCGAGGTACGCAGAGGTGAGCGCGCAGTTGGGGCAACCATCGCCCCAGAAGTAGATGATGTCGTGGTCGGGGACGGCGGGCGCGGCCATCGCGGGTGCCGCCACAGAAGGCATCGCCGAGAGAACAATCATGGCGCCAACGGCGCAGGCCGCGAGCAGCGACGTGAGTAGGCGCGCGAAGGCCGACCGCGAGGACTCGCCGGGCCTAGCCATGGCACACCTTTCAGCGCATGTGTCTCATGCTGGCCTCAGCGTAAGCGGATCGCTGCCGCGAGGTGTGGGAACTACGTCCCAGCGGTGTTACGCGGCGTCGTGTTCCTGATCGATCGGCACCGCGATGGGAGTCAGTGCCTCGAGGGGGTCGGGATCGTATGGTTGGTCAGGTTCGGGCGCGGGGTCTTCCTCAGGGTCGGTCACGGGGAGGTCGTCGGGATCCTCGAGAGGCTCTTCTTCGGGAACCTCGTGAGGATCGGGCTCCGGTGCCGGTTGCGGCTCAACGGAGGCCTGAGGCGCGACCGATGCGACCAGTGCGGTCGACGTAGAGTCTTCGTCGGGGTCGGTGCCCTCGGCAAGCAGCGCATCGCGCCATGCGCGCTCCTCAGGGCTCAGCGGCACGATTCGGGCTACGTCGCTGCCTTCGTAGGAGACCACAATTCCGTCGGGGTGTGCGGCGAGCTGTTCGAGGATGGCAGGGCCATCTTCGCCGATGTCGTGAAAAGTGATCGAAGGGGTCATAGCGGACATTCTACGCTCGCGCAGGCAGACACGCCATCGGGCCGTGCTAGTGGCGCAAGCGAGCCATCCACGCCTCAACAGCATCGGCGTCACGCGGGAGCCCTGCACTGAGGTTCTCGACGCCGTCTGCCGTCACCAGCACGTCGTCCTCGATCCGCACGCCGATACCGCGTAGCTCAACCGGTACGGCGAGGTCGTCGGGCTTGAAGTAGAGCCCTGGCTCGATGGTGAAGACCATGCCCGGCTCGAGGAGCCCGTCCATGTAGAGGTCGCGCTTGGCCTGCGCGCAGTCGTGGACGTCCAGTCCCAGGTGGTGCGATGTTGAGTGGACCATCCAGCGCCGGTAGAGCTTTGCTTCTGGATCCTCGTGATCGGGGACGATGCCCCACTCGCCTAGCCGGCGCTCGATGACAGCCATCGCGGCGTCGTGCACGTCCCGGAACTTGGCGCCGGGACGCGCAACGGCGAATCCAGCATCGGCCGCCTCGAGGACCACGTCGTAAACGCGGCGCTGGACCTCCGTGAACTGTCCGCTAATGGGCAGGGTGCGGGTGATATCTGCGGTGTAAAGGCTTTCGACCTCGACCCCGGCGTCGAGGAGCAACAGGTCGCCCTCGTGCACTTGGCCGTCGTTGCGAATCCAGTGCAGGGTGGTGGCGTGCGGACCCGACGCCGCGATGGTCTCGTACCCCACGGCGTTGCCCTCTTCGCGGGCGTGGCCGTCAAACGTCGCCTCGATGACCCGCTCGCCGCGCTTGTGGGCGATCGCGCGTGGCAGTTCGGCCACCACCCGCTCGAAGCCAGCAATGGTCGCAGCCACGGCATCGCGCATCTGTTGGATCTCGTACTCATCCTTGACCATGCGCATCATCGACAGCGCCGTGCCGACCTTGCGCAAGGGGTGGCGGCTCAGCCGGATGCCGCCGGGAAGCTCCTTGAGAGGCTTGGTCTCGATGCCCGTCATCGCCTCGAACTCTGCGGGGCCGGGCCGGCGGCCAATCCAGAACTCGCCCGAACGCGGGTCGGCGTAGAAGCCTTCGTTGTCCCGCCCGGCGGGCGGAATCACATAGAGCGTGGCGTCATGCACGTGGCGCGCCGTCGCACCGGGGCGGGACGGCGGCACCTCGCGCGGCTCCATGACGAGCACCGCGCCGGGCTCGTGATCACCGCCCAGGCCCGTCAGGTAGGAGAAGTCGCTGAGCGGGCGGAACCGGTAGTCGGTGTCGTTGGCGCGGACTTTCAGGTCTCCCGCAGGGATCACAATGCGCTCGCCAGGGAACTGCTCGCTCAAGCGCGCGCGGCGATCAGCGGCAAACGACGCTGCGGCAATGGCGGTGGTATGAACGTCCTCTGGATCGGCCCATTGCTGCGCAATGAACTCCTTGAACGCCTCTGACTTGGGGCGCGCGGCGCGGGACTCGTTGGTGTTCTCTGCTGACTCTTCGTTCACGTCCCTATCGTGGCACGAGCGCAGCGGTGGGCGGTGCGTCGTAGGCTGACCTGGTGCGCATTGACCTCCACACTCACTCGACGGTTTCCGATGGGACCGAGTCGCCGGCGCAGGTGATGCGTGCCGCCGCGGCCGCCAAGCTTGATGTGGTGGCCCTCACTGATCACGATTCCATTGACGGCTGGGACGAGGCCGCCTCCGAGGCCGCGGGGCTGGGGATCGAGTTTGTGCCCGGCATCGAGGTCAGTTGCCGCCATCGTGGCGTGAGTATCCACCTGCTGAGTTACTGGCACCGCCCTGAGGACGAAGTCGTGAACGCGATGCTCTCCAAGACCCGTGCGTCTCGGGTGCACAGGGCGCGAGACATCGTCGCGAAGATCGCCATCGATTACCCCTTGACGTGGGAGCAGGTTCAGGGGCAAGCGCACAGTGCCGCGACCGTCGGCCGCCCGCATATCGCGGACGCCTTGGTGGCCGCAGGCGTGGTCGCGACCCGTGATGCGGCGTTCACGGAGATTCTCGCGGGCAACTCGCGCTACTACGTCCCGCACTACGCGCCTGAAGTTAACGATGCCGTGCGCGCCTTGCGAGCGGCCGGGGGCGTGCCGGTCTTCGCCCACCCGGGCGCCGACGGGCGGGGCCGCGTGGTGCCAACGTCCGTGATCGAGTCGATGGCTGAGGCGGGGATGGTGGGGCTGGAGGTGGACCACCGTGATCACGATGCCAAGCAGGTGGAACGATTGGCGCGTATCGCTAAGCGCTTGGGGCTCGTTCGCACCGGAGCGAGCGACTATCACGGCACCGGAAAACTGAACCAGCTGGGCGAGAATCTGACGTCGCGGGAAGGCTACGCTGCGCTAGAGTCTGCAAGGTGACGAGTCGAGCAGGGGAGCCTGCGGCTGCCAAAGCCGACCACGCTCCACCACGCGAAAAGCACGAGGCACCCCCGGCGAGCCGTCGTGGCATCCGCACCGACATTCAAGCGCTCCGCGCCTTAGCGGTGCTGGCCGTCGTCATTTATCACATGCATGGCAACTTGCTGCCGGGCGGTTTCGCTGGCGTCGATGTGTTCTTTGTGATCTCTGGCTTTCTCATCGGTGGCGCCTTGATCCGTGAGCTGACGCAGCGTGGCACCATCAGGCTGGGCAGCTTCTATGCCAGACGCGTGCGCCGGATTCTGCCCGCCGCGCTCACGGTCACGGTGGTCACCCTCGTGGTGTCCGCTGTTGTCGCCAGCCCGGTTCGCCTGTTGGTATGGAATCAGGGGTGGGGCGACAGCTCCATCGCCAAGGATGCCTTCGCTGCGGTGTTGAATGTACCGAACTTGTGGTTCGCGTTTCAGGCCTCCGATTATCTCGCTCAAAGCGCGCCGTCGCCGTTCTTGCACTTCTGGTCCCTAGGGGTGGAAGAACAGTTCTACGTCGTCGTCCCGGTGATCTTGATCCTCGCGTTCGTAGTGACACGACGCAGCCTGCGAGGCTTGGCGTGGGTTGTGGGAGGTCTCACTGCAGCGTCGATGCTATACGCATGGTGGCTGATCGCGACAGATCCAATCCTCGCTTTCTATCATCCAGCGGCGCGCGCATGGGAACTGGGTCTCGGAGTGTTGGTGGCGCTCGCCGTTCAGGCGAGGTGGCATGCAACGTCGCTCGCAGCGGTGCGCGCCGTGCAGGTCGCGGCGCTGGGCGCCTTGGTGACGTGGCTTGCGTGGGGCAGTGCCGGCAGCGCGTGGCCACATTGGTGGGCACTCGCGCCGGTGCTCGCCACGGCGATACTCTTGTGGGCCGGTTCTCATCCCTCTCAAAACGAGGGTTGGTGGCGTTGGGCACCGTTGCAGCGCGTTGGCGACTGGTCCTACTCGCTGTATCTGTGGCACTGGCCCGCGCTTGTCCTTGCCGCTTTGTGGGTAGGTCGAGGGTTGCGAGTTCGCGAAGCAGCACTGGTGGTGGCGGTGAGCGTGGCGTTGGCCGCAGCGAGTCACAGATGGATCGAGCAACCCGCGCGCCGCATGCCAGTCGCTGATCCGGTCCAGCGGCGCAGGATCTGGATTGCGGCCACTGCAAGCGTTGGTGCGACGCTGCTTGTGGTGAGCGGGGTTGCCACCTTTGCTGATCGCGCGACACGTAGCCAGTACCCCATCGCGGATCCGTTGCCCGAGGTTGCCCAACTAGCCGAGGTGACCCCATCTCCGATTGTCGTTAGCGAGCCGGCGATCGAGTGGCCACAGTTCGCGGCTGTGTTGCCGTCGAACGTTCGTCCTTCATTGGCAGATGCACGGAGGGTTCCGCGGGTGTATGCCGACGGGTGCCACCTGGGCCGCGGCGTGCACGTCATTCCCGATAGCTGCACCTACGGAACTGACGGCCCGCTTGTAGCCGTGTTTGGCGACTCCCACGCAGCGCAGTGGCTTGAGCCACTCCTGCGGGCGGCGGACGAGGGCACTCTTCGAGTGCTGAGTCTCACGTCCAGCGGGTGCCCTGCGGTTCCACTTGCACTGGCTGCCGACGCTTCTCGCAACAGTCAGGACTGCGACGCATGGCGACAGGCGGCGCTGGGTGCGATGACCGAAGCTCAACCGGATGTGGTGCTTGCCAGTACGTTGATCACCTACGACGTGTCTTCTGCTCAGGATCCGGTGGACTACCACGCCAATCAAGTCGAGGAGCTCTTGAACGCGTTCCCCTCTCGCGCGCGCGTGGTGTGGGTGGCGGACACACCTTGGATGGAAATCGATCCGGTCGAGTGCGCAGAGGCCAATCGGGGGGCGCTCCGCCTCTGCGCGCGACCACGAGATCTCGCCCTTGACGACGCGCTTGGCCAGGCGTATCGCGAGCAACTCGAACACGCAGGGGTCACCTACCTGGACTTCACCGACTACATGTGCGACGCCCTTGAATGTGGCTTGGTTGTGGGTGACGTGATGATCTGGCGAGACCACCACCACATCACAGTCGAGTTCTCCCTTGTGTTCGGGGACATACTGGTAGGCGCCGTCACGTAGTCGAGTACGGGTGGTGCGAGAATGGCGCTGACTCATCCCATCAACCGGGAGTACTTGTGCGCTTGCTTGCCATGGCGGTACGCCGCCGTTCTGGGGCCGTCCTTGCCGTTGCCGCAGTGTCCTTGGCCCTGACGGCATGTGCACCTGACACGTCTATGCCGCCGCCCACCCAGGCGCCGCCTGCTGATCATGTGGTGGTGGACTTCACTGTGAACGAGGCACAAGGCGTGCGCGCCACTGGTGCCGAGTTCACCGACAGGTTTGGCACCTATCGCCAAGTGGAGCTCGCTCCAGACGCGCCAGCCCGGGAGTTCGACCCCCAGGCCTTCGACGCCCTGGTGCTCGAGATCTATGGAGCTGACCTTGCCGCCCAGGGACAGTCGTTCGCCGCTGAGTTCATCGCCAAGCACTACATGGACAACCCTGCGGTCTACGACAACTCGCGGGAGAACCGCTTCGCCTACCGCGATTCCACGGAGGGGCTCATCGTTCCCGCGCAGTCGCAGGTCTGGGCCGATGATGTGCTCGATTCCGCTGCGGGCTGGGCGACCGACAAGCAAGTGCTTGCCGCCATCAACACGGGCGCCGGCGTCCTGCCGTACGCGTCAGGCCAGGCCCGTTACGCACTCCGGACATTCGACCTTGAGTCCGCAACCCTCAACGAAGCCGACGGCGGCATCGTCTTCACGTTTGCCGTCGAGTACGACCGGCCGATGCTGAGCGCTGGCACCGATGCATACCTCACCACTAGCGGGAAGTACGTCTTGGTGGTGGTCGCCGATGTCTCCGATGACTGGTTTGTCTCCGGATGGGGTCAGGATGTTGACTCGACCTTGTACTACTGGGACGGCACAGCCACCCAGCGCGAACTCAAGCGTTGATTGGGCGCGTGGGCGACCAGCGGTGCAGCGAGTCAGTCTCCTAGTTGGCAGCAGGCGCGTTGCTCGTGCCACCCTGGCCCGCACCGCCGCTGCGCCTGCGGTTGCGCTTACGCGGTGCACCGGACCGGCCTGAGCCCTCGCCGCCACCACCGGCTCCGCGACCGCCACCAGCGCCACGGCCGCTGCCAGCCGCGCCGCGGCCACTGCTGTCACGAGGCCCACGACCGCCGGTACCGCGTCCACCGCTGTCGCGACCACCACCGTCGCGAGGCCCACGACCGCCGCCGCCGGGCTTCTTCCCGGTTTCGCCTAGGTCTTCGAGCTTCTCAGCGTCGAGGCCCTCGCGGGTCCGGTTAGCGCGCGGGAGGCGGCCAGTGGTGCCTTCGGGGATGAACAGTTCCTCGTACAGGTGGGGGGAGTTGGAGTAGGTCTCTTCTGGCTCCGGGTAGCCCAAGTCCAAGGTCTTGTCGATCATGCCCCAGCGGGGGAGGTCATCCCAGTCGACGAACGTCACGGCCACGCCGGTCTTGCCAGCACGGCCCGTACGGCCGATGCGGTGCAGGTACGTCTTCTCGTCTTCGGGGCACTGGTAGTTGATGACGTGCGTGACGTCGTCAACGTCGATTCCTCGGGCCGCGACGTCGGTCGCGACCAGCACGTCGATCTTGCCGGAGCGGAAGGCGCGCAACGCTTGCTCGCGTGCACCCTGGCCCAAGTCGCCGTGAATGGCGCCGGCGGCGAACCCGCGCTCGGCGAGGTCATCCGCAACCTTGGCTGCGGTGCGCTTGGTGCGCGCGAACACAATCGACAACCCGCGGTCCGTCGCCTGCAGGATCCTGGCGAGCACCTCGACCTTGTCCATCGCGTGAGCCCGGAACACAAACTGCTTGGTGGCCTTGACCGTGGCACCGTCGTCGTCCGGGTCTGCCGCGCGGATGTGAGTGGGCTGCGTCATGTAGCGGCGTGCGAGCTGCACCACGGGTCCGGGCATGGTTGCGGAGAACAGCATCGTGTGACGAGACTCGGGGGTCGCGCTAATCAGACGCTCGACGTCGGGCAAGAATCCCAGGTCCAGCATTTCGTCGGCCTCATCCAGCACCACGGTCTTGACGAAGCGGAGGTCGAGGTGGCCCTGGTTGAGCAGGTCGATCAAGCGACCGGCGGTACCCACCACCACCTCAGCGCCGCGGTTGAGGGCCTCGATCTGGGGCTCGTACGCGCGGCCTCCGTAGATCTGTACGATGCGCGTGGTGCGCAGCTTCGAGGCGGTCTCGAGGTCGCCAGCCACCTGCACTGCTAGTTCGCGGGTGGGCGCAACTACGAGCGCTTGGGGCTTGCCCTGCGACTCGTACTCGTCCCAGCCGGGTTCGCCGGGGGAGACGGTGCGGTGGAGCAATGGCACGCCAAACCCGAGAGTCTTGCCGGTACCGGTCTTCGCTTGGCCAATGATGTCGTGGCCGGACAGCGCCACAGGCAGCGTCATCGCCTGGATGGGAAAGGGTGCCTCGATGCCCACGTTGGCCAGAGCCTGGGCGATGAGGGGGTTGATCTTGAAGTCTGCGAATTTCTGATCGGCGGTATGAACGCTCGCGTGTGTTTCAGTCATGATGGAGGTACGTGTCCTAGATTCGGGGCGCGGAATGTCCGGGCCTTCAGGCGGGTAGCCGATCGCGAATCTTCTGTTTCCTAGCGGCGCATCGCTTTCTACAGCGGTACCGCGCATCACATGACGACCGGGCAACCTCGGGTCGGCAACCAGTCTACCCCGGTGAACGCTCGTTGCCTAGGACGTGCGCGAAGTGAGGTCACGCTTGCGCCGCCAGAACTTCTCCGCTTCCACCAGGAACAGCACGGTGATGCCGATGGCAAAGCACCAAGCCCATTCGGTGAGGGTCAGTGGCGTGAGGCCCAAGATGTCCGCGGACGGGCCCCAGGACATCGCACCCCAGTGCAACGCAATGCTGCCCGTGGCTGCGGCGAGGAGGAGCTTGTTGGAGAACGGGCTCAGCGAAAACACAGACCGGAACTCGGTGCGCGAGTTGCCCACTTGGAAGAAGTTGAGGGCCACCACGACGGTGAGCGCCAACGTTCGCGCGTGGGTCTCGTCCAAGCCGATGTCGAGTGCATGCCGGAAGGCGAGCAGGATGCACAGGCCCATCCAGAAGCCGTTGACGGCGATGCGGATCCACAGCGTGCGCGACAGTAGCCCCTCGGTGGGTTTGCGGGGCGGGCGCTTGAGTTCCCCGCCTTCGGCTGGCTCGAAGGCGAGAGCAACATCCTGGAGGCCATTGGTGACCACGTTGATCCACAGCACCTGAATGGGTAGGAACAGGAGTGGCATGCCGCTCACCGTATTGATCGCGACGGCGAGCAAGACCGCGACGGCGGTGGAGAGCAGGAAGAAGGTTGCCTTGCGGATCGCGGCAAAGGTGATGCGGCCTTGCTCTACTGCGCGCACGATCGACACGAAGTTGTCGTCGGTGAGCACGATGTTCGACGCTTCGCGTGCCACCTCCGTGCCAGAGGCACCCATCGCCACACCGATGGACGCCGCCTTGAGTGCGGGTGCATCGTTCACGCCGTCACCGGTCACGGCGACGGTTCGGCCATTGGCGCGTAGCACCTGGACAATCCGTAGCTTGTCTTGCGGTGTCACCCTGGCGGCCACGCCGGTCTCATCGAGTCGCTGCAGCAACTCGGCGTCGTCAAGGCCAGCCACCTCGACACCGGTGAGCGGCCTAGCCGAGCGGATACCTAACTCGTCAGCGATGGCTGCCGCGGTCACCGGGTGGTCGCCGGTGATCATGATGACGTCGATTCCGGCCTCGCGACACGACGCGATGGCATCGGCCACGCCGGGCCGGGTGGGATCCGACATCCCCTGGAGCCCCAAGAACTCGAGCGCTTCTGGATGCGGCAGTTCCTCGTCAGGAGCGTCGCCAGCCTCGAACACCCGCCGAGCCGTAGCGATCACCCTGAGGCCCGTTGCCCCCATCTCCTCGTTCGCCTGGTGCACGGCCTGGTGGTCAAGGGTGCGTGGGCCATCGGAGGTCGCGAGGTGCGACGACATCGCAAGCAGTTTGTCGGGAGCGCCCTTGACGTACAGCACGCAGGTGCCGTCGTCGGCGCGCCGCAGCGATTGGGAGTAGCCCACGTGTGGTTCGTAGTCCTGGTGCAAGAGCGGTTCGTTGACGATGTCGGCTTCGGTCACGACACGGAGTCTCACGGCAGCCGCTGCCATCGCGACGTCAACGGCGTCTCCTGTGAATCCAGCTCGCGCATCGCCATCAGGGCGGGCTTCGTTGCTCAGCGCTCCCGCGACCAAAGTCTGGCGGACTAGGGGATCGGGGTCTTCGGTGGCGTCACCAAGCCGCGTGCTCCCCGAGGACGTCCAGATGTGACCCACCGTGAGGATGTTCTGAGTCAACGTGCCGGTCTTGTCGGAGCCGATGATGCTGGTGGACCCCAGCGTCTCCACGGAAGGCAAGGTCCTCACCACCGCATTGACTTGGGCCATGTGTCGCACGCCCAGCGCCATGGCAATGGTGAGTACTACGGGCAGAGCCTCGGGGATGGCTGCCACGGCAAGCGCTACCGCTGACAGGAATGCGAGCGCAAAGTCGCCCGAGACGACGAACCCGGCTACGAAGACGAACAGGGCGACAACCCCCACCACGAGGCCGATGCGCCGCTCCAGCTGGTGAATGAGTGCTTGTAGTGGAGTCTTCTCGCGCGGGCCTTGAATGAGGTCATTGATCTGCCCCAGCTCGGTGCGTTCGCCGGTGGCTACCACCACTCCGGTGGCACGCCCCGAGGCCACGAGGGTGCCGCTGAACGCGAGGCACCGGCGGTCGGCGACGGGAGCGTCGGCGTCGAGGGTCTCGGTGTGCTTGAGCACGGGCAGGTTCTCGCCAGTGAGCATGGATTCGTCTACTCGCAGATCCCGCGTTGACGTCAGGCGGAGGTCGGCAGGCACCCTGTCGCCACTGTCGAGAAGCACGATGTCCCCAGGCACCACCTCGGTTGACAGGATCGTTTGCGCTCCGCCATCGCGCAGCACGCGGCAATGTGGGACGGAGAGATCTGCCAGGGCGCCCACCTCCGCGGCCGCCTTGGTTTCCTGCCAGAACCCCACCACGGCATTCAGTAGCAGAATGAACAGAATCGCAATGGCGTCCGCCCAGTGGCGCAGGAGTGCCGTGATGCATGCGGCCACCAACAGAATGGTGATGAGGGGTGAGGCGAACTGGCGCAGCATCACCTTCCACGCGGGATCGGGCTTCGAGAACGTGAGTTGATTGGGCCCCACGGATTCGAGACGCGCGGCCGCGTCCGACTTCGCCAGGCCATCAGGAGTGGTGTCGACCGCCTCGAGCACCTCGCCCGTGGGCATGGCGTGCCAAGGGCGCGGCGTTGCGAGGTCGAGCATATGTCCATGGTATTCGGAGCAGCGGCACCGCAGTCGTGACGTTCGACTCAGTCGCTCTAGGCTATGGGGCATGAGTCAGGTGGTCGTGATGGGCGTGACGGGATGCGGCAAGTCCACGGTGGGCCTGCTCCTAGCTCACGCTCTTGAGGTGCCGTTTGTGGACGGCGACAGCCTGCACCCGCAAGCCAACATCGACAAAATGGCTCAGCTGATTCCTCTGACCGATGAAGACCGCTGGCCGTGGTTAGTGGACGTGGGGGCTTGGCTCGCGGAGCATCGCACCGGCGGTGTTGTGGCGTGCTCCGCGCTCAAGCGTTCCTACCGTGAGGCCATTCGCGCATCGGCCCCCAACGTCGTCTTTGTGCATCTGGCCGCTCCGCAACAGGTGCTTGAAGAACGCGTACGCACGCGGGCGATTGCGGAAGGCCACTTCGCGGGGCCGGGCCTGCTCGATTCACAGTACATGGCGCTCGAGGACCTGACTCCCGACGAAGGCGGGCTCGTCATTGACGTCACCACGACGTCGGCTCCTGCAGTAGCTCAGGCCGCTGCGACGGAAATAGCGGGACGCTAGCCGGGGCGAAGCGGGACGCTAGCCTCCGAAGCCGACGCGGCGTTTGTCCGACTCGCCAATCTCGACGTAGCCGATCGCTGCCGAGGGAACGACCACACGGCGACCCTTGTCGTCGGTGAGGTCGAGCGTGGCGCCACCCAGGGCATCCGCCACTGCCTTGGCCACCTTGTCCGCGGTCATGTCGGTTTCGAGCGTGATCTCGCGTGAGACGTTTTGAACGCCGATCCTGACTTCCACGGTTCCTCCGATGGTCGAGACATTGACTAGTACGAACTATCGTAGGTGCATGAAGTGGCGCGGAAGAGACCTGTTCGCGGGGGGTGGAATTCACCTGCCGGGGATCAAGGTCACCGCCCTCACGATTGTCGCGGCATTCATCGCGGGGATCCTCATCGGGTGGTTCACTGCCCTCTTGCCGAACATCATCTCCGCGCTGTCCGGTTCTCCGGAGCCGGGTCCTACTGTCAGTCCCGAGCCCGCGCCGAGCATCGACCCCACCCTGCTTCCCCAACTCGCACCCATTTTCCGAGACCTCGATGCTGACGATATTCGCGCGGGACTGACCTCTCTCGAATACCCGTACGAGGGCGACCGCACCTTCACCGTGGTTCCAGGCGGGACCAACGCCAACCCCGCTGGTCCGCCGGTGCGGTGGGTGAGCATCGAGATCGAGGGCGGGCTAAGCCTCGACCCTGAGATCGTGGCGGACTTCGTCATGGATCAGCTCTCTGACCCGCGCGGCTGGGGTGCGAATGATCGTCTTCAGTATGCGCGCACGGACGGCGTCGCCGACTACCGCGTGGTGTTCGCAAGCCCGTTGACGGCCGCCACGATGTGTGGAGACTTCGTTCCGCGACGCTCGGACGCGAGTCCCACCGCCACTGTCGAGGTTGAGCCGGTGGTGAGCGTTCCTGAGCCAGCATCGGTCGAATCCAGTCCCTCACCCTCGCCCACCGCGCCAACCTGTGATCAGCGCGGCATGATCATCATCAGCGCCTACGACTGGGCTGCGGGACTGCAGCGGTTTGGATTCGAACGGACCGACTCGCGCACCTACCAGTTGTTGCACGAGATGGGCCGGCTCGCCGGCAACCCTATTGAGGAGTGCGCGTCTGGCCGCGCGTCGGTGATGGTGGACCAGCGCACGCTGGACGAGGCCTGCACCACGAACCCGTGGCCGTTCCCCGATGCCGTTGAGTCCGATCCAGAATCCACCGACTCCCCGTAACCGCCGTGCGTGCGCCCGCGTGCCGTGGCGTGCGTGTCGGACCAGGGTGGTTGGCTAGACCCATGAGCCCGATGCTGCGACTGTTGCCCCCGGCGGCGTCGGCGGAACTCCCCGCGCCCGATGACTCTGCTGGCAAGGTCTTGGCGCATGTCGCCGATGCCACGGCGGGTCACCTTCTCGTGGTGGGTGGTCCTGGTTCGGGCAAGACTTCGCTGGCGGTGCATATTGCGGTTGATGCCGTCGTGGCGAGGGGCATCGCGCCCGAACGGGTGTTAGTGATCGCGCCCACTCGCGTAGCTGCGGCATCGTTGCGTGATCGAGCGACGCTCGCGCTCAACAGGGCCACGGGTACCCCCGTGGTGCGAACGGCGGCCGCGGCAGGGTTCGCCATCCTGGCGGCAGCGGCACGCAGCGTGGGCGATCCGGGACCAGTGCTCATCAGTGGGGCCGAGCAGGATGTTGAGTTGCGGAGTCTGCTGGCGGGGCATCGTAGGGGCGAAGGTGCGGCGGTGGACTGGAGTGCCGTTGTTCCGGCCGAGGCCACCGCGTTACCCGGCTTCCGCGAGGAGCTCCGCAACCTCATGATGCGCGCAGCCGAGTTTGGCCTCGACCCCGATGATCTCCGCGACCTGGGCGAGCGCACCGACCAGCCAGCGTGGGTCGCAGCCGCGGCGGCCTATCGCGAGTACCTCGACGTGACGTACTGGAAGTCGACGCCGGCCGACCAGGGAGATCGGTACGATCCCGCGAGCGTGGTGGCGACGGCTACCGACCGGCTGCAGCGTTGGAGCGAACTCGCCGATGGCACGCCGCCCTCCTGGGACCTCGTCATCGTGGATGACTATCAGGACGCCACGGCAGCGACCACGGCTCTGTTGCACGCGATGGCCCAGCACGGCGCGAGGCTGGTGTTGATCGGGAATGCTGACCAAACGGTCCAGGGCTTTCGCGGCGCGATGCCGAGCGCGCTCGCTGCCGCGACCCATGCCCGGGACCGCGGAGGGCTCGGGGCGGCCCGGATTGAACTTACCGCGCGGTATCGCCAGCATGGCGTCCTCGCGAGGGTGACCGATGCCGTGGTCGAACGCGTGGGGGTGATGGGTGAGGGATCCGCGACACGTCGCCCACGGGGGGCGGACTCGGTGGAGCCCGGCGCTAGCGACTCGGCACAGGTCGCCGTTGTGGTCGCGGCGCATCGCTACGCCCAGTCGCGCGCCATCGCCACATTGCTACGGCGTGCGCGCCATGGGCTTGACGGCGAGCCCGTGCCGTGGGGCCAGATGGCAGTCATCGCCCACTCCACGTCCACCCTGCGCGAGATCCGTTCGGACCTTCTCGCGGCGGACATCCCATGCGAGACGCTCGGCGACGCGCTCGCTTTGCACTCGGAGCCGGCCGTGGCGCCGCTGCTCACCATGCTGCGTGTTGCACTGGGTGAGCCATGGACGGAGCACAGCGCTCTCGAGGTGCTGGGCTCACGGCTCGTGGGCCTCGACCCGGTGGCACTGCGACGCCTCCGGCGGCACCTCGTGCGCGAGGAGCGCCAGGCGGGCGGCCAGCGTAGTAGCGGCGAACTGCTGGTCGAGGCGATGGCCGCGCCCGCGAACTGGTCCAGCCTGGGCGGGCCCGATGCCGAACGGGCCGCGGCCGCTTCGCGCGCGGTCGAGGCCGGTGCAAAGGAAGCCGCCGCACGGGTAGCGCGCGGCGGCACTGCGGAACCAGCCGCGCTGTTGTGGACCATGTGGGACACGCTCGGCGTCGCTCGAGCCTGGCGCGACGCCGCAATCGCAGGCTCAGCGCGCGACGACGCCGACCTCGACGCCGTCATTGCGCTCATGCGCGCGGCGCAAACCTTCACCGAGCGGCTCGCCCACGCGCACCCCTCCCAGTTTGTCGAGTACGTGCAGGGCCAGGACTTTGCCGCGGACTCGTTGGGCGCGCGGGCACAGGCGCGCGATGTCGTCACCTTCGCGACGCCCGCGTCCGCTGCTGGGCGGGAGTGGGATGTCGTTGCCATCGCCGGACTCGAGGAAGGAGCCTGGCCCAACCTCCGGCTGCGTGACACCGTGTTGGGCGCCCATCACTTGGCGGACGTGCTGGCCGGTCGCGCTGCCGCCGAGCCGCTGAGTGACAGCGGCCGCGTCGAGGCTGCCCACGCCGCAAGGCGGGCGGTCCTCGACGACGAGACCCGCGCGCTCGCGGTCGCCGTGTCCCGTGCCAGGCGCAGCCTCATGGTGACATGCGTTGACGGCGAGGACTCCCAGCCCTCCCGCTACCTGGCGTGGATCGAGGCCGCGGCTGGCGTCTCGCGGGTGCCAGCCCACGACGTCAGGGGCGTCTCCGACCTCCGCGAGGCCGTGGTGCGCCTGCGAGTCGACGGAGCGCGGGCCGCGGGTGCTGCCCGCGAGCAGTACGCCGCCATGCTGGCCCACCTGGCGCGGGCACATGCCGCAGGCGCGGACCCGCGCGATTGGCACGGGGTTCCCGAACTGTCCACGCACCAGCCGTTTTGGGATGCCGATCAGCAGGTGAGGGTGTCGCCCTCGAAGATCGATACCGTCGAGACGTGCGCCCTTAAGTGGGCATTGGAAACTGCAGGGGGCACCGCCGAAAGCTCCGACAAGCAGCTGCTGGGATCGCTGATTCACGAGATCGCTGCGCAGCATCCACGGGGAACAGAGGCGGAACTGAGGGCGGCGCTCGACAGCCGCTGGCACGAGATCTCAGGTGGAGACACCTGGCCGCAGCGCGTGCAGCGGGCCAAGGCAGACGAGATGATCCGGCGCCTCGCGATGTACATCGCTTCGAGCCAGGCGACCGTGGTGCAGGTCGAGCAGGCGTTCCGAGTCGAACTAGACCGCGCTGTGCTGTCCGGCAGCGCGGACCGCGTGGAGACCACTGGCGGAAGCGCCGTCATCGTGGACCTCAAGACGGGCGCCGCCATCCCGGCCGCCGATGCCGCCAACCACGGCCAGCTTTCGATGTATCAACTCGCCGCCAACGAGGGTGCCTTTCCGGGCGTCGAGCATGCGGCAGGTGCGCAGCTGGTCTTCGTGGGGGGTGGCACCGTGAAGCCGTCGATTCGTGATCAGGGCGCTATCGATACCGGCGAGCAGCGCGAGCGCCTGGGGGCCGTGGTTGACCTCATGACCGGCACCTCCTTTCTCGCGACGCCCAACGACATGTGCGACCACTGCCCGGTGCAGCGATCCTGCCCGGCGCGCCCCACGGGGAAGCAGGTGAGCGACTCATGAGCGAGGTGGGCTTGGTGCTGGGCAAGCGGCGCAATGCCGTGGAGTTGACTCACGCGATCAACCCGGAGATCAACCCCACGGCGGAACAGGTGGCGATCATCAGCGCGGGTCTCGATCCTATGCTCGTGGTGGCAGGCGCGGGCTCCGGCAAGACCGAGACGCTGTCCATGCGGATGGTCTACTTGCTCGATCACGGCGAGCGGCTGTTTGGGCGGCACGTGTCACCCGACGAAATCCTGTGCCTCACCTTCACCCGGAAGGCCGCGGCGGAGATCGCTGATCGTGCAGCGAAGCAAATGTCGCGCGTCTTTGGCGAGGATCCCGAGCGCGCTGCGCCCGCTGTAGCCACCTACAACGGCTATGCGGCTGCCCTTGTCGCCGAACACGGCCTGCGCCTGGCAGTCGACCCCGAGTCCACCATGCTCACCGACGCCGCGTTGTGGCAGATGGCGAACGCCTTGGTCGAGGACTGGACCGGCGATATCGATGCCGATGCCGCCGTGAGTTCGATCGTGCGCGCGCTACCACGGTTGTCCGCCCAGCTCGGCGACCATCAGCGATCGGTGAGTGACCTGCGGGTGTGGGCTCGCGACGCGATCGACTTCCTCGAGGCGCTCCCCAAGAAGGATGGCGACGCGGTGCCCGGAAAGATGACGCAAGCCATGGCTAAGGACATCGGCAAGTTCCGATCGCTGCTGGCCCTCACCGATGTGGTCGAGGCCTTCCAGGCGCGCAAGCGAGACGGCTCGTTCCTGGACTTCAGCGACCAGGTGGAGATCGCGGCGCGACTGTCGCAGCTCGAGGCGGTTCAGTCGATCGAGCGCAGCCGGTACCGAGTGGTACTGCTCGACGAATTCCAGGACACCTCGCCCGGACAGCTCCAACTGTTCGCGAACATGTTTGGCGCTGACCACCCCGTGATGGCAGTGGGAGACCCCAATCAGGCGATCTATGGCTTCCGGGGTGCGTCGGCCGCAGCTCTGCCCGCGTTCGTCGACCAGTTCGGTGGCGATGCGCGCGTTACGCAAGCCACGCTGTCGGTGTCGTGGCGCAACGAGGCGAGCGTCTTGGGTGTTGCCAACGCAGCCGCCGCGCCATTGCGTGAGGGGGCCAACGTTCATGTGGCGCCGCTACGCTCTCGAGGCGAGGAACGTGGCGTGCCTGAGCCCCAGCGCGCATCGCCGGGCGTGGTGGCTCACATCTTCAACGACCTCGTGGATGAGGCCGACGGCATCGCCTCCTTCATTGCTGATCACCGTATAGCGCTGAGTGCTGGGCGACCCCGCAGTCGCGTGCCTATGGAGCCACCAAGCGCCGCTGTGCTGTGCCGCCGCCGCGCGCAGTTCACAGCCGTGGTTGACGCCCTCGACAGGGCCGGCTTGGACTACGAGGTGGTAGGTCTTGGTGGCTTGCTCGACACCCCCGAAGTAGCTGATCTCGTCGCACTGCTCGAGGTGGCACATGATCCCTCACGCGGAGATTCGCTCATGCGGTTGCTGACGTCGGAACGGGTCGCGCTTGGCCCACGCGACCTCGCCGCTCTCGCTGACTGGTCGCGCGAGTTAGCGGGCCCGCGAGCCGGCCGTGAGAGCGAACCGAGCATTGTTGACGCTATTGCCGCGCTTCCGGCACGCGACTGGGAGTCTGCTGAGGGACGTGAACTGACCGACACGGCGCGTGAGCGCCTGGAACGGCTGCACCACGCCGTGGACTCGATCCGCACTCACACGTATTTGCCGTTGACGGAGTTGGTGCTCTTCGCGGAGCGCGCATGGGGACTCGACATTGAAGCAGCCGTGGCACGTCCTGATGGCAGGGCAGCGCGAAACATCGATGCCTTCGTGGACGCGGCGCGCACCTTCGCGCGGGGCGCGGATCACGCCACGTTGGGGGCCTTGATTTCGTGGCTGGATGCTGCGCGCGACGAAGAGTCAGGGCTCGACGCGCCCATCAAGGAGCCTGAACCCGGTGCGGTGCAGGTGTTGACTGTTCATGCCGCGAAAGGGCTCGAGTGGGATATCGTCGCCGTCCCCGGCATGAACGATGGGCAGTTCCCCAAGGTGACCGTGCCCACCGCATCGAGCCCCACCTACCGCGACTCGGCGTGGCTCGACGGCATCGGCGATCTGCCGTGGGAACTGCGCATGGACCGTGAGGACTTGCCGCACTGGTACTGGCGCGAGGCTACCGACCACCGCACCTTCGCCGCATCGCTCGCCCAGTTCAAGGAGGACGCGGGTCAACACAAGCTCGACGAGGAGCGCAGGCTGTTCTACGTGGCAATCACGCGCGCACGCAGTCACGTTCTCCTCAGCGGTGCGTGGTGGTCCATGGGTAAGACGGTCAAGGTGCCGTCGTCGTTCATCACAGAGTTGGTGGACAGCGGCCACGTGAGTAGCGCTGACTGGTCTCCGACGCCAGCAGCCGACGATGAACCGCCGAGCGTGTATGCCCCCTCGGCGATGTGGCCACCTGAGCCCACGGTGGCCCAACGCCAGCGCAGGGAACTGGCGCACGACGTGCTCGAAGTCTTAGGCGCTACCGCCGCTGCGGAGGCACCGGATCACACCCTGCCGTTGGCTCGCGAGGTGACCGCGATGCTTGCTGAGCGACAGTCCCGCAGTGCAGGCCTGGCGGACGTCGTGACGCCAGCCCACCTCTCCACGTCAGCGCTGGTCGCCATGCGACGCGACCGTGACGCGTTCACAGCACAACTGCGAAGGCCGCTCCCCACCCAGCCGGCACCGGCCGCCCAGCGCGGCAGTGCCCTGCACGCATGGATCGAGACCCAGTACGGCCACCAGCCACTGTGGGACGATGTCGACATCGGCCCCGGCGAGGATGACGCTGCGGACCTCGAGGCGCTCAAGGCGGTATTCGAGAAGTCCGAGTGGAAGTCCCGGGTGCCAAGCAGCATCGAGGTTGATGTCGAGGTGCCCGTCGCTGGCGTCACGGTGCGGTCGCGCATTGACGCCGTGTTCCCTCCGGGCCACGGACTCGACCGCGTGACCGTGGTGGACTGGAAATCGGGGCGCCCGCCCACCGAGCCACACGAGCGCGAGGCCCGCGAGGTCCAACTCGCTGTCTATCGCCTCGCTTGGGCCGAATGGAAGGGGCTGCCCGTGGGGGACGTCGATGCCGCGTTCTACTACGTCGCCGCTGACACGACCGTGCGCCCTGAGAGGCTCTTGAGCCGCGATGAGATTGTGGCGCTGATTCGCGGCGACGAGTAGTTACAGCTGGGGCTCAGTGAAGAGCATCGCCTGCAGATCCGCGAGCATGCCTTCGCCGTCGGCGACCACGTCCGGGTTTTCAGTGCGTACCCCGTACATGAGCCAGCGCAGTAGCGCGAGCTCGGAGGCGAGGCGCGCTCGGTCGAGCAGGTGCGGGTCGCGGGTCTCCCTGCGTGCCAGTGAGTAGGCCTCCATGACGGACTCCAGCACGTCCTCGGGCGCGGCGGCCACCAGCCAGGCGAGGTCATCGGCGGGATCGGCCACGCGCGCGTCCATCCAGTCCACCACCCCGACCACCTGTCCGGCGGAGGTGATGACCTGGTGTTCGCCAAGATCTCCGTGCACCACGGTGGGCTCGAACTTCCACCATGCGATGTTCTCGAGTTGACGCTCCCAGCGATCAGCGAGGCGCGGTGGTACCTTGCCTGTCTGGACGCCGGCATCGAGCTCTGTGAGGCGCCGCTGGCGGTACTCCTCGGCGGTGTACGTGGGCAGGCCCTGGTCTTCGATCAGGCTCGGCGGCAATTCGTGGATCTGCGCGATGGTACGGCCCAAGGACGCTGCGAGCCCGGGGCCCGGCTCCATGGCCGCGAGCACCACGCTGGTGCCTCCAACCTCGGAGTAGACCACGGCGCGCCCGCCGTCGGCGTCGGCAAGGGTGGCCACCCCCGCCGGTTGTGGCACGTGGAACTCGACCAGCCCGCTTTCGTGGGCACGGCCCAGTGCCGTGAGGACGCCCATCTCGGCCTCGAGGGCCGCTCCGGCGGCGGCCCTCTTGGGGGCGCGCACAATCCAGCGCCGGCCCGTGGCGTCCTTGACGACCACCACATCGAAGTCCGTGTTGGAGTGCGGACTGCGCAGCACGTCGTAGACGTCGAGGCCCGGAACGGCAACCGACGCGAGTGCTGCGAGCGCAAGAGGTGAACGAGACACGTGGTTCACGCTATGACCAAAACCTCTTGAGCGCCAATGACCACGCTACGAGCGCAACGTGGAGGCGGCGGCACGGTGACGTAGCGTGGGTGGTGTGATTCATGACAGCGCCCATGCGCGACCACTGAAAATTGACCGCGCGGCGGATTGCCGCACCACCGCAGACCTCGCCGCGGCCGATGCCGTGGTCGCCTTCGCAGGCTCGGTGCTTGCCCTCGATGGCCGGCTCGTGGAGATCGCTCCCGCAGAGCGCCCACCGACCTCGCTCGTGATCTACCTCGGTCGCGAGCACGATCGCGACCTCGTTGCCGTGGTCCCGCAAGACCCGTCCTTTGGGACCGCTCACGACGGCATCGGCGGCGAACGCATGGTGGGTCTGCGCGAGTTCTTCCAGCTGAGCCAGGTCCATGGCGAGGCGGGCCAACGCGACAGCGAGCTTGCCGCGACGGCAGTGGCGATCTCTACGTGGCACGCCAATCACCCACGCTGCGCGGTGTGTGGAGAGCCCACGGAGCCGTCGATGGGGGGATGGGTGCGTCGGTGCGCGGCGTGCGACAAGGAGCACTACCCGCGCACGGACCCGGCGGTGATTGTGGCCATCACCGACCCCGAGGACCGCTTGCTTCTTGCGCACGCCGGGTACTGGTCCGCACGGAGGTTCTCGCACCTGGCTGGGTATGTGGAACCGGGGGAGAGCCTGGAGCAGGCCGTGCACCGAGAGGTCTTTGAGGAGGCGGGCCTGCGTGTGCGTGACCTTGAGTATGTCGGTTCGCAACCGTGGCCGTTTCCCGCGTCCGTCATGGTGGGCTACCGAGCACAGGTGGATGATGTCGCGATCACCGTGGACGGCGAGGAGATCACGGAGGCGCGCTTCTTCACAAGGGACGAACTCACTGCGGCGGTCGCGGAGGGCTCAGTGATCGTGGCTCCGCAAGGCTCGATAGCGAGGCGCATGCTGGAGGAATGGTACGGCGGGGAGGTGGTGGAGCCTTCCCGCGCGACCGCGTCTGGCTAGCGTCCGGGCAGCGAATGTCCGTACATGCCCGTTTTTCTTGACATCGGCCCGTTCTTGTGGCTATCGTTGCGATTGTCAAAGAAGACGGGCTCTCGGGTGCGTCTTGTCATCACCTCCTCGCAACGGTGCGTGGAGAGATCAAGGAGCAAAACATGTCACTACCTGACGCTCAGGTAAATAAGAACCGTGAGGACACGGGCATCGGTGCTCAGGTCCAGCGGGTTGGCCGGTTCCTGTCCGGCATGATCATGCCCAACATCGGAGCATTTATCGCCTGGGGCCTGATTACCGCGCTGTTCATCCCGACGGGCTGGGTGCCCAACGAGAACCTCGCTGAACTCGTTGGCCCCATGATCGTCTACTTACTGCCCCTCCTCATCGGTTACACCGGTGGCCGGATGGTGCACGGCCAGCGCGGTGCTGTGATCGGTGCCATCGCTACGGTCGGTGTGATCGTCGGCGCGGAGGTCCCCATGTTCTTGGGTGCCATGCTCATCGGCCCGCTCGCAGCATGGGTTCTCAAGCAGGTCGACACGGCTATCGACGGCAAGGTCAAGCCTGGCTTCGAGATGCTGATCGACAACTTCACGCTCGGCATCATCGGCGCAGGCATCGCCATTCTGGGCAAGCTCACTATTGGCCCTGTGGTCAGCTGGTTCGTTGATCGTGCTGGCAACGGAGTCGACTTCCTGGTCGAGAACGGCCTGTTGCCGCTCACCTCGATCTTTGTTGAGCCCGCCAAGGTGCTGTTCCTCAACAACGCGATCAACCACGGTGTGCTCAGCCCGCTGGGCGTGGAGCAGGCATCCAACACTGGCAAGTCGATCCTCTTCATGGTGGAGACCAACCCCGGTCCGGGTCTCGGGATCCTGCTGGCGTTCTGGCTGTTTGGCCCCCGCCTGGTGCGCGCCACCGTCCCCGGCGCCATCGTCATCCACTTCTTTGGTGGCATTCACGAGATCTACTTCCCGTACATCCTCATGAAGCCAAAGATGATCATTGCTGCTATTGCTGGTGGTATGACCGGTCTGTTCGTTGGAGTGCTGATGAACAATGGCCTGGTAGCGCCTCCGTCGCCAGGCAGCATCTTCGCGTACCTGACCTTCACGCCTCCCGGTGGACACATCGGCATGCTGCTCCAGGTGACCCTGGCTGCTGCGGTGTCGTTCGCTGTGGGCGCTGCGCTGCTCAAGTTTGGGCGCGGAGAGAAGGCCGAGCTCACCGAAGAAGACGTCGCCGCAGAACGTGCTGGCGCTGTCTCCTAACAGCAAGTTCCACTGATACGAAAGAAGGAAGATTCACGATGCCGTCGATTCATGGTTCCGAAGTGAAGCAGGTAATCATCGCGTGCGATGCAGGCATGGGAAGCAGCGTCATGGTCGCCAGCACCATGCGTGCCAAGCTCGCGAAGTACGGCGTCGAAGTGATCCACTCCCCTGTGGATGAAATCCCCGTCGAGGCCAGCGTGGTGCTCTGCCACGCTGGCCTCGCGGCCAGGGCTCAGTCAACCGCGCCCAATGCTGTGGTGATGCCCTTCCAGGTCTTCATGGGCGATCCCGCCTTCGTGAAGCTTGAGAAGGCGATCTCCGACGGCGAAACCTTGGAGTCGTAGACCGTGGCCATCTTGGATGCCCAGGCGATCCGTCTTGGCCTTGTTGCCAAAGACAAGGCGGACGCGTTGCGGCAGTGCGGAGAGGTCCTGGTCGACATTGGTGCCGCCACGCCGGAGTATGCGGCGGCCATGCTCGAGCGCGAAGAGTCCGTTTCCACCTACGTGGGCGAGGGTGTCGCCATCCCCCACGGCACGAACGAGAGCCGCGTCCACATCGAGCGCGCCGCGATTGCGTTCCTTCAGTTTCCCGATGGCGTCGATTGGGACGGCAATGACGTGCGCGTGTGCGTGGCGATTGCCTCCAGGAGTGAAGACCACATCGGGATCTTGTCGTCGCTTGCCGAGGTCCTGATGGACCCCGAGTCAGCTGCGACCTTGCGCGCCCCCGGTTCAGCGCAAGAAGTCATCGATCTACTCACCACAACCGAAGAGGAAGTTTCATGAAAGCCCTGGTTTTCTATGCCCCCGAAGACGTCCGCATTGAAGACGTCCCCGAACCGGAAGCGGGTGTGGGTGAGATCAAGTTGCGCGTTCGCAACTGCTCGACGTGTGGAACCGACGTCAAGATCCTCCACAACGGACACCAGAACCTGTCCCCGCCCCGAGTGATCGGTCACGAGATCGCCGGCGAGATTGTCGCGATAGGCGACGGGGTCGACGGCTGGAGCATCGGTGACCGCGTGCAGGTCATCGCTGCGGTTCCCTGTGGCGACTGCTACGAGTGCAACCGAGGCTGGATGGAGGTGTGCCAGAACCAGACCTCGATGGGATATCAGTACGACGGCGGGTTTGCCGAGTACATGATTGTCCCACGCGAGGTGCTCAAGGTGGATGGCCTCAATCGCATCCCCGAGGGTGTGGGCTTCGATGAAGCGTCGGCCGCCGAGCCGCTTGCGTGCGCCATCAACGCGCAGCGCATTCTCGGTATCGAGGACGGCGACACCGTGGTGGTGTTCGGTGCCGGCCCCATTGGCGCGATGCACATTCGGTTGGCGCGGGCTAACGGCGCGGGCAAGATCTTCTTGATCGACGTCAACGCGGAGCGACTGAAGATGACCGCCGATGCGGTTCACCCCGACGAGGTGATTGATGGCAGCAAGGTGGACGTGGTGGAACGCGTGTTGGAGCTCACCGATGGCCGCGGCGCCGATGCCATCATCACCGCAACGGCAGCCAACGTCGCGCAAGAGCAGGCCATCTCGATGGCTGCGCGCAATGGCAAGATCTCGTTCTTTGGTGGTTTGCCTAAGACTAACCCCTTCATCAACTGCGACTCGAATCTGGTTCACTACCGCCAGCTGCGCATTTTTGGAGCTAATGGTTCCTCGCCGGATCACAACAAGAAGGCGCTCGAGATGATCGCGTCTGGGGCCGTTCCTGTCAAGGACCTGATCACGGCACACATCCCACTGGACAACGTGCTCGATGCCTTCGGGATCGTGGCACGTGGAGAGGCGATCAAGGTCACGATTGAGCCGTAGTTGCCCCAGCACTCGCCCGCGACGTGCGGCGCGGGCGAGTGCGCCCTACGACCCGGAAAGCGCAGGCGCGATGCGCGTAAAGTCGGCACGAGTAGGGGCTACGCCACCTCCACCAACCACGAACCACGAGCCAAGATCCACGAAGGGAACGCACCGATGTATGCAGAAGAGCGTCAAGCGACCATCCTCAGCAAGGCGCGCGCCCAGGGCCGCGTGGATGTGTTGACGCTGGCTGAGGTGCTGGGCGTGACAGCGGAGACCGTGCGGCGTGACCTGACTGCGCTCGAACGGCGGGGTGTGGTGCGGCGCGTGCACGGCGGGGCGTTACCGGTGGAGCGGCTGCTCTCGGAACCCACCGTCGCCACCAAGCGCGCTCACAATGCCGACGAGAAGACCCGGATCGCTGAGCGTGCCGTACGCGAGTTGCCCGAGCGCGGCACCATCTTGCTCGACTCGGGAACGACCACCCTCGCGCTGGCCGGAATGATTCCCGCGGACTCTCGCCTCACCGTTGTCACCAACTCCATCGACATCGCCAGCCAGCTCGCGAGCGCGCCCAAGATTGACCTTCTCATTCTTGGCGGCCGCGTGCGCCAGCGCACCGGCGCTGCCGTGGGCGAGTGGATGACCGACGCCCTGGCCGCAATCAACGTGGATGTGGCATTCCTTGGCACTAACGGTTTTACGGTGGAGCGCGGTCTCACCACGCCGGATCAAGCCGAGGCCGCTGCGAAGCACGCCATGGTTGGCGCGGCGCGCAGGCTTGTGGTGATGGCCGATTCCTCGAAGGCTGGTCAGGTGCACCTGCACCGGTTCGCCGAGCCACACGACATCGCGTTGCTCATTTCCGACACTGGCCTGGATCAGGACACCGTCGAGGAGTTCGACGCCGCAGGGGTGGAAGTGGCCCTCGCATGATCGTGACCCTCACCCCCAACCCCAGCCTGGACCGATCCATCTCGGTGACCAAGCTGAACCCAGGCGAGGTCCACCGCGCGCTTGACAATCGGGTAGACCCTGGGGGCAAGGGCGTGAACGTCTCGCGCGCGCTCGCGGCGAATGGCCACGCGACGGTGGCGGTATTGCCCGCTGCGGGGGCGGACGCCACTCTGTTCGCGTCGCTGCTTGACGAGGCGGGCGTGGCCTACGACTTCCTGCCGCTCGCGGGCGCGGTGCGCACCAACATCACCCTCGTGGAGACCGGAGGTTCGACCACCAAGCTCAACGAGTTGGGCAGGCCGGCGCGCACGGGAGACGCAGCATCGCTCCTCGAGATTGTCGATAACCATAGTGGCGGTGCTGACTGGGTGGTGGGGTGTGGGAGTTTGCCGCCAGGAATGGGCGGCCGGCTGTACGCGGACCTTATTGAGCGTGCTCACGCTCGCGGCGTCAAGGTCGCGATCGACACGTCTGGAGACGCGCTCAGCGCGGCGATCGCTGCGCAGCCGGACCTCATCAAGCCCAATCGCGAAGAGCTAGAAGAGTTTGTCGGTTCACCGCTCGCGACATTGGGCGACGTGCTGGATGCCGCACGCGCGGTGGTCTCACAGGGAATCGGGACGGTCGTGGTGAGCCTGGGTGCGGACGGAGCGCTCGCCGTCGACTCCACCACGGCCGTCCACGCTTGGGCCAGAGCTGAGAACCCGTCCTCCACGGTAGGCGCCGGGGACTGCTTGCTCGCGGGCTTTCTCAGTGCGGTGACGGCTGGCGCGTCGATCGTGGACGCGATCGGGACCGGGGTGCGTTGGGGCACGGCCGCGATCATGCTGCCTGGCAGCAAGGTGCCAGCCCCGGCGGACCTCGCGATGGTCGCCGTGACGGTGTCCGAAAACCCCCAACTGTCCTCGCCGCTGTCCGAATCGTCTCTTGTCTCTGCCTCCACCACGAGAAAGGGGTCATCATGACCACCCGTACGGTAGAAATCGGTTCTTCTGTAGGTCTCCACGCGCGGCCCGCCGCCCTGTTTGTCCAGGCTGTCACGGCATCGGGCATCGCGATTACGATTGCGCGTCCTGGGGGGAAACCCGCGCCCGCAAACAGCATCCTGGGTGTGATGGCGTTGGGCGCCAAGCACGGCGAGACTGTCGAACTGGCCTCTGAGGCTGAGGGTGCCGATGCGGTGCTTGACTCGCTGGTTGACCTCCTGAAGCAGGACTTGGACGCCGAGGAAGGCTGATGTCAACGACGGTGGTGCAGGGGATCGGGGTCAGCGCGGGTTCAGCATATGGCCCGGTAGTGCGGGCGGGTAACCCGGTGACGCCCCCGGACAACGAGGCTGCACTACCTGCTGCGGAGGTTGAGCCGCTGATTCGCGGCGCGCTCGAGGCGGTTGCGAAGGACCTCGAGAACCGCGCAGCGAGTGCTGAGGACACGGCGGCGTCGATCTTGAGCGCTACGGCCATGTTGGCCCGCGACCCCGGGCTTGCCGACAACGCTGTGGAACGCGCGGTCTCGGGTGCAGGGCCGGCGACTGCCATCGACGGCGCCACCCAGGACTACGTGAACCAGTTCACGGAACTGGGTGGGTACTTCGCAGAACGCGCCACTGACGTGCGCGACGTGGGCGACCGCGCCATCGCAACCGTCCTGGGGGTGAGCCCCCCTGGAGTGCCTCCCATGGAGAAGCCGTCGGTGCTTGTCGCGCGGGATCTGGCTCCAGCGGAGACCGCGACCTTGGACCGCGCGCTGGTGCTCGCGATCGTGACCGAGGAGGGCGGGCGTACCAGCCACACGGCCATCTTGGCCGCACAGATGGGCATCCCGGCGGTGGTGAAGGTGTCCGAGGCCAAAGACTTTGACGACGGCCACATGGTGTTGGTTGACGGAGAGTCCGGCGAAGTTCACCTGGACCCGCCCCCGGAGGTGGCCGATGCCCTGGTGCAGCGCCGCGAGCGCCGCAACAAGGTGCTCGCCGGCAGCACCGGCCCGGGAACCACGAAGGACGGCAAGGCCATCCCGTTGCTCGCCAACATTGGAGGCGTGGAAGACGCTATCGCCGCAGGCAAGGCCGACGTCGAAGGCGTGGGCCTGTTCAGGACCGAGTTCGTGTTCTTGTCTTCGAAGACCGCGCCCACTGTCGAGGAGCAGACGGAAATCTACCGCAAGGTGTTCGAGCCCTTTGGTGAGCGGCGCGTGGTGGTCAGGACCCTCGATGCCGGTGCGGACAAGCCGCTGGCGTTTGCGGACCTGGGATCCGAGGAGAACCCCGCGCTGGGCAGGCGAGGGTTGCGGCTCTCGGCGGAGCTACCTGAGTTGTTGGATGCGCAGTTGGAGGCGTTGTCGGCCGCCGCGCACCTCACTGGTGCCGACGTCCGAGTCATGGCGCCCATGGTTGCGATTGTCGAAGAGGCGGCGTGGTTTGCGCGGCGCGTGCGCGAGAACGGACTGCCTAAGGTGGGCGTGATGATCGAGGTCCCGGGCGCTGCGTTGCGTTCCGAGCATGTGATGGCTGAGGTGGACTTCGGGTCGCTTGGTACGAACGACCTCGCGCAATACACGATGGCCGCGGACCGCATGCAGGGCGAACTGTCTGACTTGTTGGACCCGTGGCAGCCCGCGCTACTCGACGTGATTGCGGCGGCGTGCCACGGTGCGTCGGTGAACGGCAAGCCCATGGGCGTGTGCGGGGAGTCGGCGGGCGACCCTCTGCTCGCGCTCGTGTTGGTGGGCCTTGGCGTGACCAGCTTGTCGATGGCGCCCAGCAAGGTGCCGCTGGTCAGGTACTCCTTGGCGTGCCACACGTTCGCACAGTGCCAGCGGCTCGCGCACTTGGCGCGCTCGGCGCGGACGGCGCACGATGCTCGGGAAGTGGTCCGCGAACATGCGAGCGCCGATTTCACCGCGGTGCTGTAGAGGCCCGATTCCCGCCACATCAGAGACCCTAGTTTGACGCGCTTAACACTGTTAAGTAGGATGGGGCCATGGCCGCATCAAGCACCGGCGCAGCACGTTCCCGCGCAACTGGCGCCAGCGGCGCGCCGTCGAAGGACGTGCGCGGAGCGATCCTCGCCGAGGCCACGAGGCTGTTCCGTGAGCACGGCGTGGACGGATTCTCGATGCGGCAGATCGCCGATGCCATCGGCTACTCCGCGACCACCATCTACCTCCACTTCAAGGACAAGAACCACCTCATGTACGCGGTGTGCGAATCGGGGTTCGCGGAGTTCGGCGCATCGCTCGCCGCAGCTGCCGCGAGTGAGAGCGACGCGCGTGAGCGACTGCGTGCCATTGGCCGGGCATATGTGGACTTCGCACTCACGCATCCCCTGCACTACGACGTGATGTTCATCCGCCCCAAGGAGTGGGCGATCGGCCCGCTGACGGACGCGCGCGTGGGGGTAGGCCCCGAAGACCCTCAGCGCGCGGATCCTGAGTCCTTCGCGGAGTTGGTGCAGGCGGTCGAGGCGGCCGTGAGTGCCCGCGTGTTTGAGGGCACGATCCACCAGGGCGCGGACGCCCGCGAGATTGCCATGCGCTTCTGGGCGGCCATCCACGGCGTGGTGGCGCTCGCGATCTCCATGAATGATCAGATGCGAGGCTTTGACCACGACGCCGTGCGAGCTCGAGGGGAGGTCGCGATCGACGCGGCACTCGGCGCCTCGCGGTAGGGCGTCGCACCTGCCAGCAGGGCACCGCACCACCCAGGGCGGCTAGCGGCCGCCCTCTCTTCGCATCGTGACTTAACGCCGTTAACTGAACACACACCACCACAACAGAGGGAGTATCAGCATGGAACAGCACGTCATCTTGGGTACGGGAGCCGTCGGCACCGCGCTCGCACAGATCCTGGTCGACCAGGGCAAGGCAGTCCGGTCGGTCAATCGATCCGGCAACCGGGGCTCACTGCCTACCGAAGTAGAGCTGGTGGCGGCGGACCTTGCCGACCCCGCCCAAGCATCGGCCGCCATCACGGGTGCAACGGTGACCTACCAAGTCACGCAGCCGGCGTATCACCGGTGGGCCCAGGAGTTCCCGGCCTTGCAGGCCAGCATTATTGACGCGGCGGCTGCGGCGGGGTCGCGCCTGGTGATTGTCGACAACCTGTACGCGTATGGCGACCCGCAGGGAGCGCCCATCACGGAGGACTCTCCGCAGGATCCCCACACCCGCAAGGGCAAGGTTCGCAGGGCACTCATCGAGTCCGCGCTCGCGGCGCATCGCGAGGGCCGACTGCAGGTCACGGTGGCTCGCCCATCGAACTACTTTGGGCCCGGGTATGCGCTGACCGATGACATGGTGTTCGGGCGCGCCGTGGCAGGCAAGCCGATGCAGTGGCTGGGGCGCGCCGACCAGCCTCACTCCCTGAGCTACGTGCCCGACGTGGCCCGTGCGTTAGCGACGCTGGGCGCGAGCGACAAGAGCTGGGGCAAGGTGTGGATCCCGCCCGTTGCGGGCGCACCCACAGTGGGAGAATTCTCGCAACAGGTGTGGGAGGCCGCCGGGCAGAGCGGCAAGGCGAAGGTCCAGGCCATCCGCGGCATGGGGCTGAACCTGCTGGCGATCTTCATGCCCGTGCTGCGCGAGGCCAAGGAAATGATGTACGAGTGGGAGCAGCCGTGGATCGTGGACTCGAGCGCCTTCGAGCGCGAGTTCGGGCAGACGGCGACGCCGCTCGACCAGGCCATTCGGGAGTCGCTGGGTGCGGTGAAGGCGCGAGTGAGCTAGCGCACTCACACTGAAGGGCGACTCCGCTACCGGTGGAGGGATGGGGCGCGCCGTGTCACGATGGAAACGGCGGCGCGTCCCGCCCCGTCCCCAAACTCGAGGAGTCTCCCATGGCAGTCGACAGCACCGCACTCACGCATTGGTCAGGAGACCTGGAATCCGGGTGGGGGCGCACGGTGCTCGCGACGTCCGGCGCCGCAGAGTTTGACGTGAACTGGCAGGCACGGTCCAAGGGGTCTGATGCTACGACTACCCCCGAAGAGCTGCTTGCCGCTGCCCACGCGTCGTGCTATTCGATGGCACTGTCCAAGACGCTTGCCGACGGCGGCACGCCACCCGAGAGCCTGGACGTCAAGGCCACCGTGACCTTTGTGCCCGGCACAGGCATCACCGGCTCCAAGCTGAGCGTGACAGCGACGGTGCCGGGGTTGGATTCGGACGCGTTTGAGGAGATCGCGCGTGCCGTCAAGGATGGGTGCCCTGTGTCGCAGGCGCTCGCGAGCATCGAGCTGACGCTTGAAGACGTCATTTTGACCTGAGCGAGTCTGGACCGGCAGCGTCTGGCTCGGCAGCCTTAGACCCTGCGAGTACGTCCCCCGAGATTCGATGTTAAGAAAACTTGACACGATGTCTGGCGTGCTATACATTTCCGAGTGTCAACTATTTTTGACATGAGGAGACGACATGAGCTTTCACGAGAAGAGCCAGTGGGCCTACGCCTTTGCGGCCTTCGTCACTGCTGCCGTGTACTTTGCGTGGCTTGGTACTCAGCTGGGCGACACCCCCGCAGCAGACATCGACTACCGCGGCGCGCTGCTGTGGACCATCGGGATCTCGATGGTGATTCACGCGCTGGGCACCGGCTTTGTGCGCGGCGCGACCCCCAAGGGCGAAGACAAGCCCGACCTTCGCGACAGGGACGTCAACCGCCGTGGTGACGCGCTGAGCTTCTACGTCTTCTCCGCCCTGGCTGCGGGCCCGCTGGTGCTGGCGCTGGTGGACGCGCCGATGTTCTGGGTCGCGAACGTGCTGTTCGCTGCCTTCGCGTTCACCGCCGTGTTTGGCGTGGTCGCCAAGTCTGTTCTCTACCGGAAGGGCTTCTGACATGAGCGAGCGGAACGAGCTGTCCTTCGAAGAGCGCCACACCTGGGCCGGCTTGGCGCTGGGCTTCGCGGCTGTCGCGACGTACATCGTGATCATCACGGTGCGCTCCCAAGACACGCCGATCAGTGAAGTCGCGTGGGCCTGGCCGATGCTGTGGACAGTCTTGATCGCAGGCGGTGCCTATGGCGCGGTCTACGGGATCCTCGCCGCGCGGCACCGGGGACCACGAACGGATCCGCGGGAGATTGAGATCGACCGCTTTGGAGAACTGTCGGGCAAGGGCCTGCTGTCGTTCTCGGTCCTCGTGGCGATTGTGCTCGTGGCCCTCGACGTGGACGGCTTCTGGGTGGCGCAGACGCTCTTCCTCGGGTCCTACACCGCATCGACCATCGGCACCGTCGCCAAACTGGTGGCACACAGGAAGGGGCTCCCGCTATGACCATGGAACAACGCTCGGTATGGGTCCAGGTCTTTGTGTACCCGATCGCCCTGCTGGTGTACCTCGCTGTTGTGGGTGCTCGAGCATCGGCCGCCCCTGTCTCCGAGATCAGCTGGGTGGTTCCCATGATCTGGACCATCGGCGTGATGATCATCGCCATCATCCTGGGCACCATCGCGACCGCGATCGCGGCCGCCGCCGGCGCAGAGATCCGTGGCGAGAAGGCCGAGTTCGAAGACGGCGACATTCGCGACCAAGAGATCGAGCGGTACGGCGACTACCGCGCGCGCCACTTCACGGCGCTCGGAGCCTTGGCAGTGATCGTGCTCGCCATGGCCCACGTGGACCACTTCTGGATTGCCACCTCAATGTTCGTGACCGGGACCATCGCCGCCGAATACGGCTGCATCATCAGGATCCGCGCGTACCGGCAGGGCTTGTAGATCATGGGCAAGGCAACCCGCGTGACGAACGACATCCGCACCTTGCGCTTCACGCACGGTGAGATGACCCAGGCCGACCTGGCCGAACGGATAGGCGTGACCCGCCAAACCGTGATCGCCATCGAACAGGGACGCTACTCGCCGTCCCTCGAGATGGCTTTCCAAATCGCGCGCGCCTTCGGGGTGCCGCTCGATGACGTCTTCCAATACCCCGAAACGACCGACTAGAACCCACACCGAACCGCGGTTCGCGAGCGATCCAGCTCGTGACCTCTCTTCAGTGCACCCAAAAACCGGGCACCCGCCCACTGGCAAATCCCCACCTCTAGCAAGCACCGCACAAGGAGAAAACATGAACGACATCAAGCGCACCGCCCGCATCACGGGTCTTGCGTACCTAGGCCTCGCCATCACCGGGATGGTCGGGTTTCTACTGATCCGCAGCGCACTGTACGTGGACGGCGACTCGGCGCAGACGCTGGCCAACCTCGTTGAACGCGAGTCGTTCGCACGCCTGGGCGTCGCATTCGACTTTGGCATCGTCATCACGCAAGCCCTCGCGGCACTGTGGTTCTTCAAGCTCTTCCGGAGATGGAACCCGTTCGCAGCGGGCGCCCTCGCGGCCTTTGGCATGGTCAACGCGATCATGATCTTGGTTGGCGTGATGTTTACGAGCACCGCGCTGCACGTCGCCTTGAACCCGGCAAGCGCGCCGGGAGGCGACCAGGCGGGCACCATCCAACTGCTGGTTGACCTCAGCAACGGCGCGTGGAGTGTGAGCGCGCTGTTCTTTGGCCTGTGGCTCATCCCGATGGGCTACGTGGTTGACAGCGCGCGCCTCATGCCGCGTGCGCTGGGCGCAATCCTCATGGTGAGCGGAGGCGGCTACATTCTGAGCGCCTTCGCCAAGGTCCTCTTGCCCGATGCTCCGCTGGTCGCGGAACTGCTTCCCTTGCCAGCCACGGTGGGCGAGTTCTGGATTCTTGGGTACCTGCTGATCTTTGGCGTGCGTGCCTCTGCCGTGAGCGGCGAGCGTGAGCCCGTTCGCGTTGAGGCCACAGCATGACGTCCACCACGACGGTGACCCTGGGGAGTACTGGTAGCGCTCCCCAGGGTGCCAGCCCCATCCCGCGCGCGCAACGTTCGCTCGCGCCAGACCTTGCCCGCGGAGCGATGCTGCTGTTCATCGCCCTCGCCAACGTGCCCATTTACCTGTGGGGACGCCCCATGGACTCGTTGGGATACATCGCCGACTCGACGCGGCTGGACCAGGTGTTCTTGTTTCTAGAGCAGCTCCTGATTGCCGACCGCTCGCGGCCCATGTTCGCGATCCTGTACGGATTCGGGATAGCGATCATGGCCTCGCGCATGAGCGCCCGCGGCATGACAGCCAAGGGCGTGCGCAAGGTGTTGCGCCGTCGTAGCCTGTGGTTGATCGCCTTGGGCGTCGCTCACTCGACGCTGCTGTTCTTTGGCGACATCCTGGCGGCGTATGGAGCGACGGGGTTGATCGCCCTGGGCCTTGTGCACGTTCCCGACCGGTCGCTGAAGAAGTGGTTCTGGGCCTCCTTCGCGGTGGTCGCGACGCTCACCACGTCACTGTTTGCTGTGATGGCGTCGGGCCTCATTGACGGCCTTGCAGCGACGGGCGACCACTACGTTGCAGGCGACTCCTACCTCGAGGCGATCGGCTTTGGGGCGTTCACCAGCACCGCCCAGTTGGTGTTCTCGCTGGTCTTGCTGGCGTTCTTGCCCATGGTGATCGGCGGCATCATGCTCCAGCGCGCGGGTTGGCTGACGGCGCCCCACGAACACCTCACGGGCCTACGCCGAGTCTTCGTGACCGGCATGGCCGTCAACGTCGCAAGCTCGCTTCCGTTGGCGCTCGCGAGTGTAGGCGTGTGGGAACCCTCGGCGGGTGTCGCGATCCCCGTCGCCTACGCCGCCGTCTTGGGTGGCATGTACGCGGGGCTTGGCTACATCTGCGGCTTTGCGTTGCTGGCCCATCGCTTCGCCGCGCGCGGTCGCACCGGCGTGCTCGCCATGGTCGCGGCCCTCGGCGAGCGATCGCTCACCGGATACCTTGGCCAGTCGCTCATCATGGTGCCGTTACTGGCACCGTGGGGCTTCAATCTGGCTCACGGTCTGGGCTACGCGGGCGCATTTGGCATTGCGTTGGGCGCGTGGGCGGTCACCGTCTCCGTTGCCGTGGCGCTGGACCGTGCAGGCAAGAGAGGGCCATTCGAGGCCGCCATGCGCAGGCTCACCTATGGGCGTGCCACCACTTCCGCTACTCAAGAAAGGACCACGTCATGACCACTACTACTTCCAAGGAGGCTCCCATGAACGCTCACGCTAGTACTGCCATGAAGGCAGTGGTGATCGACGAGTACGGAGAGGCCGAGACCCTCTACGTCGACACCGTCCCGCGCCCAGCGCCGGGACCGGGGGAGGTGCTGGTGCGCGTCCACGCGGGCTCGCTCAACCCCGCAGACAAGTTCCTCATGCGGGGCGACCCTTGGCTTGTACGCCTGTCCTATGGCATGCGCAAGCCTCGCAACCGCGTCCGCGGCCAGGACCTCTCCGGAGTCGTTGAGTCGGTTGGCGACGGCGTCACGACCTTCTCGCCAGGAGACGAGGTGTTCGGTGAGTTCGACGGTGGCGCGCTCGCTGAGTACGCATGCGGGCCCGCTGATCGCCTCGCGCTGAAGCCCACGAGAGCCACCTTCGAGCACGCGGCCGCCATTCCAATGGCTGGCCTCGCGGCGCTTCATGGGATCAAGGCGGCTGGCGTGGGGGAGGGGACCCGGCTGCTGATCAATGGCGCGTCGGGGGGCATCGGCACGTTCGCGATCCAACTGGCGAAGGCGGCCGGTGCACATGTGACGGCGGTATGCAGCACACACAACCTCGAACTCGTGACGAGCCTGGGCGCTGACGTTGCGATCGACTACACCAAGCAACGTGTGCTCACCACGGACGAGCGCTACGACGTGATCCTGGACAACGTGGGCAACCATCGGATCCGCGACTGGCTTCCGTTGCTCCGGGGCCGCGGCACCATGCTCCCCAACACCGGCGAACGCGGACCCGATGGCACCGTCGTCATGCGCTTGATCAAAGCCGCGTGGCACAACCTGGTGTCGCGCCACCGCGTGGGACTGTTCGCGTCCAAGCCCAACACGGCTGACCTCGCGCACCTTGCCGGGCTCGTGGAGACGGGGGAGCTGACGATCGTGATAGACACGATGTTCGATCTCGCACATACGGCCGATGCTATGGCTCGCCTCGCAACCGGCCATGCACGGGGCAAGGTGGTCGTCTCGGTCGCGGGGGCTACTCTGGATCGCTCTGCGGGCGGGGGCACGTCATGAGCGCGCCGGCAGGTGCTGTCTCGCGTGTTGGCGCGGAGCACGTCACTCGCGCTCGCGCACCTCGTGCCACCGCCCGTGCCGTTGGCCTGCTGTTCTTGATCAGTTACGCCACCTTCATGGTGGGGACATCGATGCTCGAGCCCGTCTTCACCGCGAACAGCGAGCTTGCGGACTTCGCGCCGCTTAAGGCCCAGCTGGTCTGGGGGTCGCTCATCGAATCTGTCAACGTGTTCGCGATCCTTGGCATCGCCGTGCTGCTCTATCCCTCCTTGAGCCGCGCGGGCAAGGGCCTGGCCTTGGGATACGTCGCTGTGCGTGTGCTTGAGGGCGCCATGTACTTCCACGCGAAGGTGAGTGTGTTCTCGCTGGTCGCGCTCAGCGAGGACTACCTCGATGTGGGGGCACCTACCGGAACGTCGCATCTGCTGATGGAACAGATCATCCGCGCGGACATTGCGGGCGCTAACGCAATGGCCGCCGTGGGCTTCATCGTCGGCGCCCCTGTCTTGTATGCGCTGCTGTATCGATCGCGCCTGGTGCCGCGGTTCATTGCGGTGTGGGGCTTGGTGGCGGTCGCGATGCTCGCGGCGGGCAACATCGCGCAGGTCAACGTGTTGGACGGCTTCTCGCCGCTGATGCTGCTCTTTGTGCCGATCGTGCTCAACGAGGTGTTCCTGGCGGTGTGGCTGCTGGCGAAAGGGTTCTCTGCGGGACCGTGATTGTCGCCCCGGCTGTCGACGACTGAACCGGGCCCAGCGGCGTTCGCGTCCCGAGGATGGCGCGGGCGGGTTCGCGCGGAAGGCCGGGTATGCGACGCCTGAGCGGTTGATTGCGAAGAAGGCTGGGATCTCTCTCGGTGATGCCGGCCGGTGGAGCGTGAACGCCGGTTGTTTGATGAACGGTTCGTGACGGTGCGTGACGACCACGGTGCGGTGGTGATCACCGCCCTTCTGGACCCGGAGAGCGCCCCCGTCGACGTCCGTGCCTAGGAACGACGTGACACGGCAGTATCTGCGTGACGGACCAGCGACACCTGTGGACACGGAGCGCGCTGTCAGCCAAACCTGACACAATCCTTCAGTAATGTCTGCCGACGAACTCCTCGAAGCCCTCGACCCCGAACAGCGCGAGGTCGCCACCGCCCTGCACGGGCCCGTGTGCGTGCTCGCTGGCGCGGGGACCGGCAAGACGCGCGCCATCACCCACCGGATCGCCTATGGGGTCCGCGTCAACGCCTACAACCCGCAGTCGGTCCTGGCGGTGACCTTCACGGCACGAGCGGCGGGAGAGATGCGGACTCGCTTGCGGGCGCTGGGGGCATCGGGCGTGCAGGCGCGCACCTTTCACGCGGCCGCGCTTCGACAGCTGAGCTACTTCTGGCCGCAAGTGGTGGGGGGACAGATCCCATCGCTCGTGACTCAGAAGGCTCCGCTCGTGGGCCGTGCCGCGCGCACGGCAGGCCTCAGCGTCGACAGGTTCGCGGTACGCGACCTGGCCTCCGAGATCGAGTGGGCCAAGGTATCTCTCGTCGCTCCCGAGGACTACGTCAACGTGACCGCGAAAGCGGGCCGTCCTGCGCCAGCCGGGTTCGAACGTGCCCAGATCGTTGATGTGATCCGCGCGTACGAGGAGGCCAAGACCGAGGCCGTGGTGCTCGACTTCGAGGACATCCTGTTGTTGCTCGCGGACATGATCGGGCGCCACGGCGAGGTGGGGGACCAGATCCGCCGCCAATACAAGCACTTCGTGGTGGACGAGTACCAGGATGTCTCGCCGTTGCAGCAGTTCTTGCTGGATCAGTGGTTGGGCGGGCGCGAGGAACTCTGCGTGGTGGGTGACCCCGCGCAGACCATCTACTCCTTCGCGGGCGCCTCGCCACACCATCTCCTGGGATTCCGCCAGACATACCCGGAGGCGACGCTCGTGCGGCTGGTTCGCGACTACCGCTCCACCCCGCAGGTGGTGAACCTCGCCAACGGGCTGATGTCCCAGCGCGGCGCATCCCAGAGTGGCGTAGAACTGGTGGCCCAGCGCCCGTCAGGCCCAGCGGTGGCGTTTCACGCATACGCCGACGAATCGGCCGAGGCAGCTGGCACCGCAGACAAGGTCGAGGCGCTGATCGCGGGCGGGGTGCCCGCGCGCGAAATCGCGGTGCTGTACCGCACCAACAGCCAGTCCGAGGAACTCGAAGACGCCTTCGCGAACCGGGGCATTGGCTACCTGGTGCGCGGCGGCCAGCGGTTCTTTGAGCGCGAAGAGGTGCGCAAGGGCATGGTGCTGCTCCGCGGCGCGGCGGTAGCGCCGTCGGAAGAGTCCCTCGGTCACCAGGTACGTGAAGCACTGCTGGACGCCGGTTGGGCCGAAGAGGCCCCTGCGGCGCGCGGTCAAGTCCGCGAACGCTGGGAGTCGTTGCAGGCGCTCGTGACGTTGGCGGACGACTACGATGCCGACGCCGGCGGCTCAGCCACGATGCGCGAGTTTGTCGAACACCTAGCGGAGAGAGCATCGGCCCAACACGCGCCCGCCGTGGAGGGCGTCACTCTCACCACGATGCACGCAGCCAAAGGCCTCGAGTGGGACGCGGTGTTCATCGTGGGCATGTCGGAAGGTCTTATGCCCATCTCGCTTGCCGAGACTGACGATGCCGTCGCCGAGGAGCGCCGGTTGCTCTACGTGGGCATCACCCGCGCGCGCGAACACCTGACCCTGAGCTTTGCTCGCGCCCGCAAGGAAGGTGGGCGTGCCACGCGCAAGCGCACCCGGTTCCTCGACAAGTGGTGGCCCGATGCTGGGGCAGGTGTCGCGCCTCGGCGTGCGTCGACATCATCCAAGCTTGCCGACCTCGACGCCGATCAACTGCGCCTGTTCGATGCGCTCAAGGCGTGGCGCCTCGCGATCGCTCAGGAGACGTCAAAGCCTGCTTTCACCGTGCTGGTGGACTCCAGCCTCATCGAGATTGCGACACGCCGTCCCGGAACGCTAGGTGAGCTCGCAAGCGTCAATGGGATTGGGGCCTCCAAGCTCGACCAGTACGGGCTTCAGGTGCTTGAGATCGTCGCTGAGCACTAGAGCGCAGGCTCGCTACAACGCCCGTAAGGCGGCGCGACGCGAGGCAACCTCATCGCCCACCGGGCCCGCCGCGCCGCAACCGCAGGCGGGGTCCGGACTCACACTGGGGATGCGGTGCGGAACACCGGTTGCCCCGTCTATGCGCCAGCCGCCCGTGGCGTCCGGCGATGGCTCGCCCCGGCCCCGTAGCACCTGGAGGACTTCGCTCGCCGCGAGGCCAGCAGCGATCTCGCTCGCCAGAGAGTCCACGTGTGGCCGGCGTGAACCGGCGCACTGCGTCGCTAGGCGAGGCCACGCCGGATCGGCGCTCGCGCGTGCCACCTCCTCACATCGAATACACGCGGTGACCCCCGGAACGACCACCGGCCCCACCGTGACGCCATGCTCATCCGCGATGACCGGCACGTGAGGCGTGCCGCGATACACCAGGTCTGCCGCCTGATGCGCGGGTATTGCGCCGTGCCCGATCATCACTTCGACGTCAGCGGACACGAACGACGCCGCGATCCGCACCTCGGGCACGCGCTCGCGCAGCATCCATGCCGCGGCCGCTGCGCACGAGCCGTGCGGCGCACTCACACCAAAGGTCCCAGGCTCTTCAAGGCCGGCCGGAGCGGTGTCGACCAGGGCGAGCGCTCCTACGCCAGAGCGAGCGAGCGTGACCGCGAGCGACGATCCCATGGCGCCTAACCCATGGATACGCACCATCGCGTTCGTGAAGTCGGGACCGCCGTCTTCCTGGAGCGCGCCGTGCCGGTCGAGAGCTTCAATAAGGTGGGGAAAGGCCCGGTGCATTGCCGCAGAGATCGGTGCAGGCGAGCCCTCGAGGCTGGCGAGGAACTCCCGCTCGCCAGGAGACGTATCCGTCAGGACGAGCGGCTGAACGAGGCCCACGTGCACAGTGCGCTCGTCGCGGAGCAGGACGCTGAACCCAGGTTTGAGCCTCATTTATCCACTGTGCCGCCGGGAGCGTCGCGCATGGCTCTTTCCACAGCATCGGCCGCCACAAGTGTTGGCCCGCACCTCAGGAACGCGCAAGGCGGGCTACCCCATAAGGGCAACCCGCCTGTGACGCGCTAACGAGTACGTTGGCGCTACGCCTTGCCGAGGATGCGGTTCAGCTTGGTGCCGCAGGTGGGGCACACGCCCTTGGCCATGCGGCGGTTGGTCTTCTCGGAGACGACGACGTCACCTTCAGTGGTGACTTTGTCCTTGCACTTCACGCAGTAGAACTCGCCCTGGTACTTCTCGCCCATGAGCTTCCCCTTCTCTTCTCAGCGCGGCGTTTGCCGCCACACAGTCGTAGTCCTCAGGGACCACTTATCTTCAGGGTAGACGCGCGAACCGACAAATCGTGCCAATTCGTGCCACTCGTGTCGCAAACACCCCTGCATTGCGTGGTGTTCTAGCGGGAGTCGTCGGTGCCGGAAGGTTTGTCGCCATCGCCGTCTGACGCGCCATCGGAGGGCCCCGACGCCCCTTCGCTCAGCAACCGCTCCAGCTCGCGATCAACGTCATCACCGGCACCGCGGGCAACAAGCGACTCCGCCCACGCCTGGGCATCGTCCATGTCGCGGGCGTCGGGCAGGAGGTCGGGATGGGACCACAGGTGGTCCCGCGCCTGGGACCCTAAACCGCGGGTGAGGGCACCCCACAAGTCGGTGGCCTCGCGGAGTTTGCGCGGGCGCAGTTCGAGGCCCAGGAGGTTCGCGAAGGCGTCCTCTGCGGGCCCCCCAGCGGCGCGGCGGCGGCGCATCATCTCTCGGAGCGCGCCGAGTTGCGGAAGGTGTGGCGCCGCAGCCAGCGCGGTGACCTCGTCCACCCAACCCTCGATGAGGGCCAGCATCGTGCCGATGGTCTCGAGCGATGCGGTTTGTTCTTCACTGTGATGGGTCGCGAAGATGCCCTTGGACAGCGCCTGCTGGAGGCGAGCGGGGTCGCCCATACCTGCATCGCGGACCGCGTCGTCAAGCGCATCGAGGTCGATGGACACCCCTTCGGAGTACCGTTCGATCGCTGCGTGTAGTTGACCCGCGAGCCACGGTGCTGCGACGAACAGGCGTACGTGGGCGGCTTCGCGGAGTGCGAGGTAGGTGTGTACGTCGGACTCCTCAACGTCGAGGCCTGCCGCAAATCCCGCCATCGTGGAGGGCACCAGGGCTACTCGCGGGGTAGCGAGGAGCGGGACTCCGAGGTCCGCGCCCCCAAAGGCACCTCGAGCGGCGGCCCCAGCAGCCTGACCCATATGCATGCCGCACACCGTGGGGCTCACGGTGCTGATGAGGCCCTGCGCTTGTGGCCCGCCCATGCCGAACGGCTGGTCACCATCGCCATCGCCCGCGTCACCGCCGGACAACTCGCCGCGCAAGAGGCCACCCAGAGCTTGCGACACGCTCACCGCAACGGGGCCAGCTAGTACCCGCCATGTTGGCAACGTAGCCTCGACCCATTCCGCGCGGCTCCACACCTTGGGCTCAAGCGTGGATGGATTGAAGTCGGTGACGGCGTCGAGCCACAACTCGGCCCTCGACACGGCGGACCTCGTCGCGGTGGCGACCGAAGCCGTGACGGAGGGGTCTCCACCCTGCGCAGCCACCCCGCGAGCAACATCGTGGGCAAGGGTCCAGTTGACGTCCTCGCCGTCGCTCTGCGCCATCAGCGACCGGATCTGGGACAGGACGTGGTCCATCATTCCGGGCGTAGCACTGAGGCCTGATGCCGCGGCAAGCGCGCTGGGATCCATGCCCATGCGCTCGAGTTCGGCAAGCGCCATCTCGGCGTCGTCGCCAAAGAGCTCGCGCAGCAACTTCATCCACGGGGTCTGTTCGTCGCTCACGCGGCCTCCAACGTTGTGGGTACGAGCCGTCGCGGCTGGTGTCCCTCTCTCACCAAAGTAACGCGCGGGAGCCCGCGTTTCTCGCATCGTTCGCTATGAGCAATGATGGATGGGTGACTTCCCCTCGCCCAGAAACTGTTCCCGACCCGGCGACGGCGCAGCCCGAGGAGTACTCTGACCGGCGCGCCACCGTGATGACCGCGGCCGGGTTTGCCGCCGCGTTGCTCATCGGAGGGCTGTCCATTGTGCCCTCTCCCTACGCGATTAGCGCCGCCGGACCCACCTACGACACCCTCGATGTGGTGGAGGGTGTGCCCCTGGTGAGCGTGACTGGGGCGCCCACGTACCCGGCGTCGGGCGAGTTGCGGCTCACCACGGTGATCGTGAAAGACGGCGGCTCCAAGCGCTTCACCATGGGGACGGTGTTGCAGGGCTGGTTGCGCGCCGATCAGTACGTGCTTCCCCGCGAGGAGGTGTTCGGTGAGCCGGGAGAGCGTGACGAGTTTGACGCCGCCTCTCAGCAGGCATGGATCAGCTCCCAGGAGAGTGCCGCCGTATCTGCGCTCGAAGCGTCGGGAATCGCGGTCCCCGCGGTCTTGACTGTCGCCGGAGTGCTCGACGGCTCCAACGCGATGGGAGTCCTCGAAGCTGGCGATGTCCTGCTCGCCTTCGACGGCGTCCCTCTCGAGACCTTCGCTGACCTGTCTGGCTTGCTGGCGGCTTCCACCCCCGGCGCGGATGTTCGGCTCACTATTGAACGCTCGGGCACTGAACTCGACGTGAGCTTCGCCACGCTCGAGACTGACACCGGCCGTGCCGTCATGGGAGTGTGGATTGATCCCGACTTCGACCTCCCCGTCCAGGTGTCGGTTCAGATCGATGCTGTGGGGGGACCCAGCGCTGGGCTCATGTTCTCTCTCGCCATTATGGACCTGCTCTCTGAAGAGGACGAGCTTGGTGGGGCGCTTGTCGCCGGAACGGGTGCGATCAACGCTGACGGCGATATCGCCCCGATTGGAGGCATTCGCCTCAAGATGATCGGCGCCCGGAACGCGGGTAGCACCTACTTTCTTGCGCCGGTAGAGAACTGCGACGAAGTCGCGGGGCACATTCCGGACGGATTGCACGTTATTGCGGTAGATACCTTGGATAACGCGTACGCCGCAGTCTTGGGCATCGGTTCCGGTCGGACCGACGGCCTACCGACATGCTGAACGTATGTGGCACCCTGGACATAGCAACTCTGACCAACCACCGAAGGAAACCTCGTGAGCTTCAACGATGATCGCCCCGTACGCCCCATCAGGCCGGTAGATGTGCCCCGGCGGCGCTCGCCGATGGCCGTCGCTGCCGTGCTCCTTACGATCTTCGTGGTGGGGATGCTCATCCTCGCCAACGTGTGGACCGAGGTCGAGTGGTACCGCCAGGTGGGCTACTTCGACGTGCTCCGCACCGAGTGGGTCACGCGTGCGGGCCTGTACGCAGGCTTCGGGTTTCTTGCCGGTGGCTCGGTGTGGTTGTCGCTGTGGATCGCGAAGCGCGCACGCCCTGGCGTGACGCCCGAACGAACCCCCCTCGACCAGTACCGAGAGCAGATTCAGCCGCTCGAGCGCGTCATGATGATTGTGCTGCCGTTGCTCGTGGGTGTCATTGCCGGTGGTGCGATGTCATCCCAGTGGCAGCGAGTGGTCGCGTGGTGGCACCAGGAACCCTTTGGTATCGCTGACCCTGAGTTCGGGCTCGATGTGTCGTTCTACGTCTTCACGCTCCCGATGCTGCGATCGTTCGTCACGTTCTACCTCGTCATCGCCATCCTGTGCACCGTGCTCGCCGCCTTTGTTCACTTGCTCTACGGCGGGATCTCCGGTGGGAGCCGACGCTTCGTTGCGTCAGGCACCGCGCGCATCCAGTTGGCCATCTTGGGTCTACTGGTGATGCTCGGCATCGCTGCAAACTACTGGTTGGACCGCTTTGGCTTGCTAACCAAGCAGGGCGAGAGGTTCTACGGTGCTTCGTACACGGACGTCAATGCCATTCTTCCGTCGCGCGTGATCTTGACCGGCATCGCCGTGCTCGTGGGGCTCCTGTTCCTCGCGGTGATCTGGCGAGGCGACTGGCGCATCCCTGCAGTAGGCGTGAGCCTGATGGTGATCTCTGCGCTCGTCATTGGCGGCATCTATCCAGCGATCGTCCAGCGTTTCCAGGTGGAGCCGAACGCGCAGAGCCTCGAGGCCGTGTTCATTCAGCGCAATATCGACGCGACCCTCTTCGCTTACGGGTTGGACAACATAGAAGTGACGCAGTATGCGGCAGCGACGGAGGCAGAGGCCGACGCACTACGCGCCGACGCCGAGATCACTGCCCAGATCCGCCTGCTGGACCCGAGCATCGTCTCCCCGGCCTTTCAGCAACTGCAGCAGAACAAGCAGTACTACAACTTCGACAACCAGCTCGCGGTGGACCGCTACCGCATTGGTGACGAGATTCGCGACACCGTGATCGCGGTCCGCGAACTCGATCTGGACGGCTTGGGCGTGGAAAACCGCAACTGGGTCAACGATCACACCGTGTTCACACACGGGTTCGGTGTCGTGGCCGCCTACGGTAACCGCACGAATGTTGACGGCCAGCCAACCTTCTTTGAGGGCGGCATTCCTTCCACCGGCGAACTCCCGCCCTACGAGCCGCGCATCTACTTTGGCAAGACGCTCCCGGAGTACTCCGTGGTGGGCGCGCCCGAAGGCACCCGTCCGTGGGAACTCGACTTCCCGGACGACAACTCAGCAACTGGGCAGGTGAACACCACCTATGCCGGTGAAGGTGGCCCCAGCATCGGCTCGCCGTTTGCCAAGTTGATGTATGCCATTAAGTTCGGGACCGAGCAGATTCTATTCTCGGACCGCGTGACCGAAGAGTCGCAGATTCTCTACTACCGTGACCCGCTCGAGCGCGTCGCACGCGTGGCACCGTACCTCGAACTCGACAGCACCACCTACCCCGCAGTCGTCGATGGTCGTGTGGTGTGGGTGGTGGATGGCTACACGACGACGTCGCAGTACCCGTACTCCGGGGCAGTCACCTCAAGCGTGCTGTTCCACAGCAGCGAGACGGCGTTGACCCCGTTGGTGCTGAACTACGTGCGCAACTCGGTCAAGGCCACCGTCGATGCCTACGACGGCTCCGTCACGCTCTACGCGTGGGACCCGGAGGACCCGATCCTCAAGACCTGGAGCAACGTGTTCCCTGCGAGCTACAAGCCTATCGAGGACATCTCGGGTGACCTGATGAGCCACCTGCGCTACCCGCAGGATCTGTTCTCGATCCAGCGTTTCCAACTCACCAGCTACCACGTGGACGACGCCGAGTCGTTCTACTCGGGCCAGGACTTCTGGCGCAACCCGCTTGACCCCACTCAGGGGGAGCAGTCACTGCAGCCGCCGTACTACCTGACGCTGCAGATGCCTGGCCAGAACCAGCCCAACTTCTCCATCACGAGTTCGTTCATCCCTGGAGGTCGTGAGGGCCGGAATATCCTCACCGGATTCCTGGCCGCGAACTCGGAGACGGGCAACACCCCCGGCGTCATCCACCCTGACTACGGACAACTGCGTCTCCTCGAGTTGCCCCGTACGGTCACGATCCCTGGCCCCGGTCAGGTTCAGAACAACTTCAACTCGAACCCTGAGGCGCAGAACGTGTTGAACCTGCTGCGCCAGGGCGAGACCGATGTGGTCAACGGCAACTTGCTGACCCTTCCCGTGGGCGGCGGCCTGCTATACGTGCAGCCGGTATACGTGCAATCGCGTGAAGGCACGCGGGTGCCGTTGCTACGCAAGGTATTCGTCTCCTTTGGTGACGACGTGGGCTTCGCTGACACCCTCCAAGAGGCGCTTGACCAAGTGTTTGGTGACGGTGCTACCGATGGGCTCCCGGGCCCGGTAGACGGCGATCCTGGGGACATCGTGACGGATCCAGATCCCGCCGACCCGACCGAGCCGACCGATCCTGCACTTGACCTTGAAGCGCAAGCGGACCTGCGCAACGCGTTGAACCGTGCGCAGCAGGCGCTTCGCGACGGTCAGGCAGCCTTGGCAGTGGGCGACTTCGCCGCGTATGGCGCCGCTCAGGACCGGTTGGCGGCCGCCATCGCTGACGCGATCGCCGCCGAGCAGGCTCTTGCCGACGCGTCCGTCGCTGCCGATGCTGACGCGGACGTGTAGTTCACGCAACCACCCCAACGCGCGAGAGCCCGCTACCTTGCCGGTAGCGGGCTCTCGCGTTGGTGAACGGTTTGACTAGCTGGCGGTGAGGTGAGCGTCGGTCACCTTGCGGATGATCCTGACCAGGAACAACCACGAGACCAGGATGGCCGCGCCGCTCGCGTAGCTAAGCGTGACCGTGGCGTCGAGTGCGTCGAGGTTGGTGACTTCGCCGGTAGTCCAGTCGAACATGCTGAAGGACATGAACGCTGCGGCGGTTCCGATGATCCACGTGAGGCAGAACGGCACCCACCATCCCAGGAGAGTTCCGATCGACACCATCCGGCGTGCGATGGCCTTCATGCCAAGGAAAGGGAGGATGTAGTTGGCAATCGGCACGAACCAACCCCACCATTCAACGGCCGGAGGTCCGCCAGCAATGATGCCCCGCTGCTTGAGGTTGTTGCGGATGGTCATCATCCACATCGCGAGCAACACAAACGAAGCGAGCATGGCGAGGAATGAGACGAACTGCAACGGGTCTGTGGGAGCCGTGGTGGCCCCTTCTTCGATGACTCGCTTGGTCTCATCGATGGTGGCCTGTGCGGTTGCGGCCGCGATGAGTGAGGTGAGGGTGTAGGCGCCGGTGGTGATGATGGCCCATAGTGCAAGGCCCGAGGGCTTGGACGGTGCCCACCCCGCCTGAGGGAAGCCGCCGATGGGCGGCGCTGTAGCACCTGGCATTGGCGGCGGGGCCTGGTCGCTCATGCCGCTGGGAGCCGGAGCGCTGGATGGTTGTGCGAAGGGGTCATTCGGTGGTGTTGTCATGCTTCTGACCCTAGCGCGGGAAGCGGATTAGGTGAAGGTACACGCCTACGTTAGAATCAGAACGTAGCCGACGCGGGGTGGAGCAGTTCGGTAGCTCGCCGGGCTCATAACCCGGAGGTCGCAGGTTCAAATCCTGTCCCCGCTACGATGTGATGTCTCAAGACATCGGAAACGGGTCGAACCTATGGGTTCGGCCCGTTTTTGCGTCTTGGTGTGGGTCCTGGGGGTCTGCCGGTGGGTTGGTAGT
>PHEW01000016.1 GCA_002841315.1 Actinobacteria bacterium HGW-Actinobacteria-4 | reverse complement strand
GGCACCGCCATTGTCAGACAGGGCGCCCAACAGCACGGCATCGACGGTGACCCGGTCGCTTGGTAGCGCCCCGCTGTCGCCAAAGCAAGAGTTCTCGTCACTGAAGTTGTAGCCGAGCGATGCCACGGAGGCAGGCGATCCCCCTAGGCCGGTACACGAGTCACCACCAAGAGCACCCACGAGCGCGCTGGTGCGCAGCATCACCACGCTGTCCTCGATGAGAAGGTGCCCCGCGGTGCCCGCTCCGGCTTCATTGCCCACCATGGTGACGTGCTCCAGGTAGGCCAATGCCCCCAACACTCCGATACCACCCGCGTCCTCAGTTGCATCATTGCCCGTGAAGGTCGAGTTCACCGCGACGCCAAAACCGGGGAAGAAGGCCCAATCCAGGAAGGTGTCGACGATCTCAGCGGTGGTGCCCGTCAGGAACTCGGCAAGGTCCTCCTCATTCGGTAAATCCTCCGGATCCAGGAAGCCGGCGTCGGGGTCGCTGAGGACCACCATCGCGCCCCCAAACTCCGCAGAGTTGTTGTGAAGTGTCGAGTCAATCACCAGGGTCGCCGCGTACTCAGCGAAGACCGCGCCGCCTGCGTGAGCTGTGTTGCCCTCGAACGTGGTTCCGCTGGTCGAGGCAAGACTGTAGATCAACCCAAGCGCACCACCGGCGAAGGCGTCGTTACCGGCAAAGTAGCTGTCGCGGATGTCCACGTAGGCCTGGAACGTCATGATCGCGCCGCCGGCACACGACGGGATCAGCAGGTCCCCGCTCACGAACCCGCTGTCAGGTTCAAACATCGTGCAGTTGTCATCGACAACGGTGTTGCCCACAAAGCTGCTGTCTCTGACCTCGAGATATCCAAGGAGCGAGGTGATGGCGCCGCCGCCACACATGAGGAATGTGTCTGCATCGGCACAGATGTCTTCCACCGTGTGAACAGCGTTGTTGCTGAACGTGGAGTCGGTGATGGTTGCCTCGGTGAAGACGGCGGTGATTGCTCCGCCCAGCAGCATCCCTTGATTGTGAGCAAAGACCGTGCCAGACACATCAAGCGAACCAAAGAACACGGCGAGAGCGCCGGTGCCGAGACCAAACAAGCCCACTAGGTCGTCGGGGTCGTCAGGGACCATGGAGTTGTTCACAAAGATCGAGTCCACAACGGTGACGTCCGAATCCGTCGCGGTGAGCCCACCGCCGTTGCCTTCAAAGACGCTGTCCGTCACGGTGACGGTGGCGTCTTCCACGTACACCGCGCCCTCGAGGCTGGCAACCGCGTTGTCGAGGAAGACCGCGTTGTCGAGCACCACGTCCCCGGCCGCGTCCAGAGCGGGACCACCGACGATGCCCTCCACCACGACGCGCTCCAGGGTGAGCGTCGCGCCGTCCGTGGGATAGAACTCGAGGAACCCGAGCGGGTCGAGGCCATCGTGCGAGACCACAAACGGTGTTGCCGAGACGGGATCACTCATGATGGTGAGGTCATGCGAACCGGTATAGCGGGGAGTGTCCGTGCCAGTGAGCTCGATGTCAGCGGTCAGCGTGATGGTGTGCGGGCCACTCGCGTCAGCGCTGAAATCGGCGATCGCGTCGCGGTAGGCGGCTTCAGTGGCGACTATGGCGGTGGTAGCGTTCGCTGGCGGCGCGAGCGGGCCTGCCACGAGCACAACCGATGCAACCAGCGCCGCGAGGACAATTGCCACATAGCGGGCACGTGTGAGAACGAGCATGAGCGAGGACTCCCCAAAATTGCTTGGCACAGACACTAGCAGGCTCGATGACGATTGAGAAGGGGTCTATGCCGTCCTTCTTGCGTATACCCCCCGGGGTATGCTAGATTGACAATCGTCCATCAACCGACACCCATCACTGGAGAGATCACTATGTGCTCACCCGCCACCTGCTCCGCCTGCGGAAAGACCACCTGGACCGGCTGCGGCAACCACGTTGACCAAGCGCTCGCTGGAGTTCCGCAAGACCGCCTCTGCCGCTGCTAATCCCGTGGAAACATTCACCCACTAAACTTGCCGCATGCATGCAGCCCCGCTCCTGACACTCATTGCGGCGGGATTAGTCAGCGCATTTGCGCTCGGACTCATCGCGCGGGCGTTCAGGCTGCCTCCCATTGTTGGCTACCTGATAGCCGGGTTGCTCATCGGTCCGTACACCCCGGGCTATGCCGGAGATGTTGAGGTAGCGGGCCAACTCGCCGAGATCGGCGTCATCCTGCTGATGTTCGGCGTTGGCCTGCACTTCAACTTCCGGGATCTGGTCGCCGTGGGCAAGATCGCACTCCCCGGTGCGATCGCACAGATGTCTGCGGCCACCGCCATGGGCTTTGGCCTGGGCATGTTCCTCAACTGGGATGTTGGCGCATCGCTCCTCTTTGGGCTCGCCCTCTCCGTCGCCTCTACCGTGGTGCTGCTGCGGGCCCTTGAGGAGCGCCAACTCATCGATACCAGGGCCGGCCACGTCGCCATCGGCTGGCTGATCGTGGAGGACATCGCGATTGTGCTCGCGCTGGTGATCGTGCCAGTGCTCGCCGCAAGCATCGACGGCGTCAATGCCTCAGAAACGGGAGTGACGGGAGACGCCGGGCCGGCAGCCATCGCCACCGCCCTCGCCTGGACAATCTTCAAGGTCGCAGCCTTCGTGGCCCTCATGTTCGTCGTGGGCCGGCGCATCATCCCGTGGCTCCTGGCCCGCGTGGCAGGCACCGGCTCCCGCGAACTGTTCACGCTGGGAGTGCTCGCCATTGGCCTTGGCGTGGCCGTGGGCGCCGCCTACCTGTTCGAGATCTCTTTCGCGCTGGGCGCCTTCTTCGCGGGCATGATCCTGTCCGAATCGAACTTGTCCCGCCGCGCAGCCGATGACTCCCTGCCGCTACGCGACGCCTTCGCCGTGCTGTTCTTCGTGTCCGTCGGGATGTTGCTGGACCCCAGCGTCTTCATCGTGAAGCCGCTCGCCGTGCTGGCCACTGTCTTCATCATCATGGTGGGCAAGTCCCTCGTTGCGTTCGTGCTGATCAAGGCCTTCCGGAAGTCCACCACCATGGCGTTCATTGTGGCGGCCTCGCTCGCGCAGATCGGCGAGTTCAGTTTCATTCTGATGACGCTGGGGCTCAAGCTCGAGATCTTGCCCGAGACCGCGCGGGACCTGGTCCTGGCTGGTGCCATCCTGTCGATCATGCTCAACCCCTTGGTGTTCGCGTTGGCCAAGCGTCAGCAGCGCATTCGCGAAGAAGCCGAGGCCCTGGTCAACGGCACCGCCGTCATCGAACGCACCGGCGACGACTTCCCGTTTGTCTACCGCGACGCCGGCCACGTCATCCTGGTGGGGTACGGCCGCGTGGGTAGACGGGTCGCCGCCTCGTTGTGGGAGAAGGAGGTGCCGTGCGTGGTAGTCGATGTGGACGAGGCCCGCGTTGACTTCATCCGCGACGAAGGTCACGACGCGATCTTCGGCAACGCCGCGCGCGCCACGGTCCTCAAGCAGGCGGGCATCGAGAAGGCCACTCACGTGCTGGTCGCCGTCCCCAACGGGCTCGAAGCCGGCGAGGTGGTCGCCAAGGCCCGCAAGCTTGCCCCGGACGTGGTGATCCTGGCCCGCACCCACCAAGAATCGGAGATCGACTATCTCATTGAACGCGGCGCCAACCGCGCGATCTGGGGCGAGCGCGAGATCGCGACCATCATGGTGGAAGAAGCCACCGGCCAGGAGATCGACAGCTCGCAAGACCTTCCCGGCGATGACGAAGGACCAGACGACTACGACTTCATCGATCACTTGCGCGACGCCGCCCGCGGGACCGGCGGATGGCTCAAGGGCCGCCGCGGCTCAGGCGACGACTAGATCTGCTGGAGACTAGATCTCCTGGCGCTGAACTTCCATCGCACTCACGCGCCACGCGCCGTCCACGAACTTCAGTTCCATGATGAACCGCGACTCACTCGCCGGGAACGCCGGGCTCTCGCCGCGCCCAGGCTCGGCAACCCAGAGGGTGGCCTCCGTCGCGAAGAACATGACGGCTGCGGAACCGTCGGGCTCGATCACAGCCTCGCCTGGCCCGGGGATGACGTCCACCTGACCGCCGCGCACCTCCACGCCCTCGTCACGGTAGGCCTGGGCTAGCGCGCGGCCCTCAGTGCAGAACACGCACCCGGGCAGCGACATCGCGTCCCAGAGGCCGTAGTCGCCTCCGGTGAGAATGCGCGGGTACTCCTTCGCGAACAGGTGCGCGGCCGCGAGCGCGCCGTCAACAGTGTTGGCAGTGATCTCTGCGGGTAGCGTGACGGGCTCGGGAGCGGGCGCTTCGGTCGTGGCGGGCGTTGGGCTCGTGCTGACGCTGGCGGACGGCGTTGGGGTAGGTGACTCTGGCACCGTCACCGTGACCACAGGACTCGCCGCGCCGTTGCAGCCTGCGAGCGCCACTGCAGCCGCGACTACCACCACCGTCCGCGCCATTCGCGACCGGGATACTGTCCGTGAAACCGTCATTGTGCTCATACTAAAAAGCGTAGACCTGGCGACACCTGCGCGCTGGGATGCGCACCGTCTTCTTGCCCGGCAGGTGATACGTTCGCAGTGACGCGACAGCAAGGAGACGCCGGGAACTATGGCCACCACCCCATCGGCAACCACAGCATCGGCCGCTCCTTGGGGCGTGCACTCCGAAGTGGGCCAACTCCGCTCCGTGCTGGTGTGCTCCCCGGGCCTCGCGCACACTCGCCTCACACCGTCAAACCGTGCGGACCTGCTCTTTGACGACGTCATGTGGGTGGACAACGCGCGCCGCGATCACCACGAGTTCGTGATGCTCATGCGTGAGCGCGGCATCGAGGTGCTCGAACTTCACGAGCTGCTTGCGCAGACCCTCACCAACCCGGCCGCGCGCACCTGGTTGCTGGACCGCAAGATCACGGCGAACGAGGTGGGCGCGGGGCTGGTCGCTGACGTACGCGCATTCCTCGACTCTCTGGACCCCGCGGGCCTGGCGCGCTACGTGTTGGGCGGGCTCGCGGTCGCGGACCTGCCGCGCGAGCTCGCCTCCGCTGCCCAGAACCACAGCGCGATCCTGCTGGTGCGCGAGGAATCCGGCATGCGCGACTACCTCATGCCGCCGCTGCCCAACACGCTCTACACGCGCGACACCACTGCCTGGATCTACGGCGGCGTGACGCTCAACCCGCTGTTCTGGCCCGCACGCCACGCCGAGACCCTGATCATGAAGGCCATCTACAGCTTCCACCCGTCCTTCGCGGCCGATGCTGGGGCCGGGTTGGGTGCCGGCGGCGCAGCCGGCGAGGCGCGCACCCCGGCAAGGCCAGGCACCACCGCAACCCCAAACCCCGGCGTGCGCGTGTGGTGGGGCGACCCCGAACGCGACTGGGGCATGGCCTCGCTCGAAGGCGGCGACGTCATGCCGCTGGGGGGCGGCGTGGTGATGATCGGAATGTCAGAGCGGTCCTCGCGTCAGGCCATCACTCAGGTGGCGCTCGCGCTCTTCGCAGCGGGCGCTGCGGAGCGTGTGATCGTCGCGAAGATGCCCAAGCTGCGCGCGGCCATGCACCTCGACACGGTGCTGACGTTCGCGGACCGCGACGTTGCGACCGTGTTCCCTGCGATCGTGGACAGCATCGAGACGTACTCGCTGCGGCCGGGCCCAGATGCAGGATCGTCGGACGCCGCGGCCGCATCCAAGCTGGACGTGCGCCTCGAGACTCGCCCGCTCACCGCCGTGATCGCCGAGGCGCTGGGCCTCAGCGCGCTGCGAGTGATCGAGACCGGCGGCGACCGCTACGCGAGCGAACGCCAACAGTGGGATAGCGGCAACAATGTGATCGCACTCGAGCCGGGCGTGGTGGTGGCCTACGACCGCAACGTGCACACCAACCGACTGCTGCGCTCCGCGGGCATCGAGGTGCTCGAGATTGTGGGCGCGGAGCTGGGCCGCGGGCGCGGCGGCGGGCACTGCATGACCGCTCCCCTGCGCCGGGACGCCGTCAACTTCTAGCGCGCTAGTGCTTACGGCGCGCCAACCGCCACATGGTCCAGTTGATCCGCACGAACCTACCGAACTGGATCACGGGGTTGCGGCGGCGGCGTAGCTCCTTGGGTGTGGGTAGCGGCGCGGTCGCGATGCGCTCGTTGGTGGTGTCCATGGGGCCTTACCTCACTGTCTCGATGGGTTGCGTCACTCGGGGCTGCGTCATTCTGGAATCATCCGCCAGCCGGGCTTGACCTTGGCCTTGTACATGAACAGCGTGTGGAGCATCCGCTTCACCCAGTGCCCCGCAAGCCCAATCTCCCCAAAGGTCTCCTTGAGGTTGCGGCCCGTCTCCGGGTAGCGCTCCCAGTCGGGAACCACGGGGCTCATGGTCATCGCCGCGGCCGTGCCGGTGCGGATGCCATGCCCAGCCGACGCCACACACGCCGCCGCCATCTCCGCCATGGACGCGCTGTGCGTGGGGGCCGTCGCACCCTTGAGGATCATGTCCGCAATGGAGTGCGCCACCACCTTGCCCATGGTGCCCGAGGGCATTCCCGTGCGCGGCGGGCTGGGTGCCACCGCGAGTCCGTCGGGCGTGGCGCGCGGCCGCGAGATCTGGTGAGGCGGAGCGAACGCGATCCCCACCGCGAACACGTTGCCGTAGGTGGGGTTCTGGTACGTGCGCGGCCAGTCCTTGGCGGTCCACTCCTCGAAGGGCCGCCCCGTGTAGTCGGCGTCCACCTTGAGGAAGCCGCTGGGCGCGAACACGGTGCTCGTGATGTCTTCGCCCTTGGCGCTATACGCGGTCCACGCTGCGCCCTTGAACGGCGGTAGCAGCATCGCGAAGTCGTACTCGAGGTCGTTGTGGGTACCGTCCAGCTGGTCGTAGTGAATCACGCCCTTCTCAACGGTGGTGACCGCTGCTCCGGTGATCGCCTTCACCCCGCGTTCGCGGAACAAGCTCTCCGTCCACAGCTGGCTGGTAGTGCGGAATCCGTTCTGCTCAAACTGCATGCCGCCCACGCCAAAGTCACCCAGCTCGTTCTCGTTGGTGAGGTAGATGACCTCGGCACGCTCGCGTACGCCGGCCTCGCGCAACTGATGCTCGACGTTGAACGCGTACTCGAACGCGGCGCCCTCGCAGGTGCAGGTGCCGTGGCCCACGCCGATCACCACGCGCTTGGTCTCCCCGGCTTCAAGTTGCGCGATGAGTTCCTTGAGTTCGGCCGATGCCGCGGTCGCGTGAGCGGGCGTGCACACCGATGCGGTGAAGCCGTTGTCGGGGCCCAGCCCCGGCGTCGCACCAAAGTTGAGCATGGGGCCAGTGGCGTTGACCAGGTAGTCGTAGCGCAGGCGCTCCACCTCCCCGGCGCGCTCGGCGCTGGTGTGCTCGACGTCCACCGCGGGCACCGGCAGGCCCAGTTCTCCGGTCACGCCTTTCGAGGCCTTGGCCCCCGCTGACTGGGTCTTCTTCGCAGAGCCAACCCCAGCGTCGGCGTCACCCTCGGGCCACAGCGTGGTGGCCTTGGCCTGAATGAACGTGATGCCGCGCTTGCGGTATATCGGGGCGAGCGGGAACACCACGTCCGCGGTGGTCATCTTCCCCACTCCCACCCAGATGTTGGACGGGATCCAGTTGTAGTTGGAGTTGGGGCTCACCACCACAACCTCGTGGCGTTTGCCGAGTCTCTTCTTGAGATAGAGGGCCGCCGTGTGGCCGGACACGCCGGCACCGAGGACAACAACGCGAGCCATCAGTCCATCACCTTCTTCGCTGATCGAGCCCCGCCTCAATGAGGGGCCTTTTCAACGTACCCCTGGGGGCATATTGGCAGAGGGGACGATAGTCCCGGGCGGGTGCGTGAGTGCCGCGCTAGTGGGACTGGCCGCGCTTGCTGGAACTGGCCGCGCTTGCTGGAAGCCGTCACTCCATGCCGCGGGTGACGCGATTCCACGCGTTGATCAGCGCGACCACTTCCACAATCGCACCTACCTGGCGGGACTTGAAGTACTCGGCCACCTCGCTGCGCGCCTCGATCTCGAGCCCCCGCGGTGGGTCGGTGAGTACCTCGGCGAAGCGTAGCGCAGCGGCCTCAGCCGGCGTCACGAGATCCTCGCGCATGAGCTTGACAGGGCGCGCCAGTGCGGAGATAAGGTCCACCCGCACGCCCAGCGACGCAAGTGACTCCGAGTGCATACGCACCGAGAACGAACAGCCGTTGATGTGCGAGCACCGCAACCGCAACATCTCGCGTAAAGCAGGCTTGAGGGGTTCTCCGATGGTCGCGTCGAACTCCTCCATTGCCTTGAGGAACTCCGGACGCACTTGTGCAGGACTCACTCACAGAGCGTAACAACTCCACCCAATTGCCGCCAATAGCCTAGTTGGCGCCATGTAGGACTTACTGGACATGTGCGCCTAGCCAGCCCGAACGTCGGCCGTCGCCGTGACCGCGGTGACCTCAGCATCGGCCGCTGTCTGAAACAATGGCACCCATGACTTCCCGCATCCCCGACAAGGCCACCGTAGATGGACTCGAAGACCGCTGGAACGATCGGTGGGAAGCGCAAGGCACGTACCACTTTGACGACAGCAAGTCGCGCGCGGAGATTTACTCAATCGACACCCCGCCGCCCACTGTCTCCGGGTCTTTGCACGTGGGACACGTGTTCAGTTACACGCACACCGACCTCATCGCGCGGTACCAGCGCATGTGCGGCAAAGAAGTCTTCTACCCCATGGGCTGGGACGACAACGGACTGCCTACCGAGCGGCGCGTGCAGAACTATTACGGCGTCCGATGCGACCCCACGTTGGCCTACGAGGCCGGGTTTGTGCCCCCTCATGAGGGCGGCGAGGGCAAGTCGGGAAAGCCCGGCGATCAGGTGGCGGTGTCGCGGCGCAACTTTGTGGAGTTGTGCGAGCGGTTGACGGCAGAGGACGAGAAGCAGTTCGAGCACCTGTGGCGGCACCTGGGCCTGTCCGTGGACTGGCGGCGCACGTATCAAACGGTGTCGCCCAGCTCTCAGGCGGTGGCGCAGCAGGCCTTCTTGCGCGGGCTCGCCCGAGGCGAGGCGTACCAGTCCGAGGCGCCCACGCTGTGGGATGTGACGTTCCGGACTGCGGTGGCGCAGGCCGAGCTCGAGGACCGCGACCGGCCTGGCGCGTACCACCGGATTGGGTTTGACCGGGCGGCGGATGCGTCCGATGCGACCGGGTCCTTTGAGGCGGTATGGATCGAGACCACGCGCCCCGAGCTGCTGCCCGCGTGTGTGGCCCTGGTGGCTCACCCCGACGACGAGCGCTACATGCCGCTGTTCGGCAAGCACGTGGTCACGCCGCTGTTCGGCGTGGAGGTACCGGTGCTCGCGCACCACCTGGCCTCGCCGGACAAGGGGTCAGGTATCGCGATGATCTGCACGTTCGGCGACATCACGGACGTCACGTGGTGGCGCGAGTTGTCGCTACCCACGCGGCCGGTGCTTGGCCGTGACGGGCGGATGCTCGCGGACCCGCCCGCCGGTGTTGAGTCGCCCGAGGCGCTGGCTGCTTACGCCGAGCTCGCTGGCAAGACGGTGTTCTCTGCTCAGCAGCGGATCGTGGAGATGCTGGGTGAGGCAGGCGTGATTGACGGCGAGCCCAAGCCCACCGTGCACCCTGTCAAGTTCTATGAGAAGGGCGACAAGCCGCTCGAGATCGTGACCTCCCGTCAGTGGTACATCCGCAACGGCGGGCGCGACGCGGACCTGCGCGATGCGTTGGTAGCGCGCGGCGAGGCGCTGGACTTTGTGCCCGCGCACATGCGCAAGCGCTACGAGAACTGGGTCAACGGCCTCACCGGCGACTGGCTGATCTCGCGCCAGCGCTTCTTTGGGGTGCCCATCCCGGTCTGGTACCGCTTGGACGCCGAGGGCGAGCCGCTGTGGGACAACCCGATCGTGCCCGACGAGGCCTCCCTACCCGTGGACCCCTCTGCCGATGCGGCCCCGGGCTTCGACGAGTCGCAGCGCGACCAGCCTGGAGGGTTCACCGGCGAGAAGGACATCATGGACACGTGGGCGACGTCGTCGTTGACGCCGCAGATCGTGTGCGGGTGGCGTGATGACCCTGAGTTGTTCTCGAAGACGTTCCCGATGGACCTGCGGCCTCAGGGGCAGGACATCATCCGGACCTGGCTCTTCTCCTCGGTGGTGCGCGCGCACGCCGAGCACGGGTCCTTGCCATGGAAGCACGCCGCCATCTCCGGGTGGATCCTTGATCCGGACCGCAAGAAGATGTCCAAGTCCGTTGGCAACGTGGTCACGCCGCAGGGGTTGCTTGACGAGCACGGGTCCGACGCGGTGCGGTACTGGGCGGCCTCTGCGCGACTCGGGACCGACGCGGCCTTCGACACCGGCATGATGAAGATCGGGCGGCGCCTCGCGATGAAGGTGCTCAACGCGTCCAAGTTCGTGTTGGGTGCCACTGGTATCGAGACGGCCGCCGCCGGGAGCCTCGACGCCGGGATGGCTGCCGCGGAGCATGTGGCTGGGCTCGCAGTCCCCACCACGCCCGCGTCCGGTTCCGCCGCGAACGCCGCCGCGAGCCCTGGGGCCAGTGCCCCCCACCCCACCATCAGCGAGCCCCTTGACCGGGCCATGCTGGTGGGGCTAGCGGACGTGGTGGACGCAGCCACCGCCGCGTTTGAGAAGTACGACCACACGCGCGCCCTCGAAGTAGCCGAGACCTACTTCTGGACGTTCTGCGACGACTACCTCGAACTGGTCAAGACCCGCGCCTACGACGGCGCGGCTCCTGGTGAGGCGATCGACGCGTTCGCGCCGTGCTCTCCGGGCGCAGCCTCCGCGCGGGCGGCGCTGACCCTGGCCCTTGAGACCTTCTTGCGCTTGTTCGCGCCAGCGCTGCCCTTCGCGACCGAAGAGGTGTGGTCCTGGTGGCGTGCGGGTAGCGTGCACCACGCGCCGTGGCCGGTTGCGGCGCCGCTGCGCGACGCCGCTGGGGCTGGAAGTTCCGCCCCCGTCAGCGACACGGCACGCGAGGTCGTGGACCCCGGCCTCATAGCATCGGCCGGTGAGGCGCTGGCGGCGCTCCGCAAGCTGAAGTCCGAGGCGAAGGTGTCGCAGCGCACCGAGATTGAGTCGGTGACGTTGCTGGTTCCGGAAGGCAAGGTGCGTGCGGTCAACGCAGCGAAGGCCGACCTCATGGCTGCGGGGCGCGTGCGCGACCTCCAAGTCGTGGACGCGGACCTGGCGCTCAACCCCGAGGTGGACGGCCAGGGCAACGAGGACGGCACGTCCTCGGAGATCGCGGACCCCACGGTGATCCGCACCGAGAACGCGGTGCTCGCCACCGACTAGCGACTCCACGACCTGGGCGCCCTGGGCCCTGGGCCCCTGTACCCCTAGGCCTGGGCCCCCAAGGCCCCTGGGCCCTGGGCCCCTGTACCCCTAGGCCCCCTCGTCGCGAGCCCAGTTGGTCAGTTCTGTCACGTTCTTGGGTGCGTTCTGAACCTGCTGGTCAGATCTTCACCGGCGACGGAATGCGACGCGCTGGAGGCCACTCCCTTGACTGCCTTGGGAGCCGCCGTTGCTGTCGCCGGGCACCTCAGCGCGACGGACGTGCAGGCTCACGCGCAGCGAGAATCGCGAGCAGTCGCTCGCAGCACCAATCCGGGCGGTCGCGCAGGTCGTGATAACTGAACCTCACGGTCTGGATCCCTAGCGAGGCGATGTCAGCATCCCTGCGAAGGTCTCGTTGCCAGTCGGCGGGACTGCTGTGGAAGGCAGCACCGTCGGTCTCGACAACGGTGCGCGTCCGTTCGTCGTACATGTCGACCCGGTACTTCGCTCCCTCAACAACGAGCAAGTGCTGCCGAATGAACCGCTTGAACTCGCTGCCGGTGAATACGTTCTCTGATGACCACCACTCCAGAAAACTCTCGTGCCCCTCGGCGAACTTGTCGACCACTGACGTGAGGGCCCGCCGGCCGCGGACTCGTGGCAATGCTCGGAGCGCGCGCCGGATCTCTCCCACGGTGACCATCTTGTGCGCAAGTGCACCGAGAACGACTCCCTCACGTTCACTTCGGGCGAGGTGGCCGAATGATTGACACAACGCGAAGCCTGGGCCAACTGCCGTCCACCGTCCTACTTGAACATGCTGGATGGGCGCGGATGTGCGGCGCACTGACACCCATGAGGGCTGTGACGCGAGCCTCCTGTGAGCTGGCGCGACGAGCTCCACCACGTTTGGCGGATCGGAGACGATCCCGTAGAGGAACAGCGCAGCGAGACCGCCCAGTGCTACCCCCTCCCCCGCCCACAGCAGCGCGGCGTCGGCCTTGGTGTGAATGGAGTGGGAGTGTGGCGCACCGGCGTACGCATTCGGGGCGAGCCTCACAATCTGGCCGGCGGCAAGCGCGTTCAGCAACTGGCGTCTGCTGAACAAGGCTTCAATCTCCTGATGCGTGTACGCGTGCCACGTACCGTTGGCCCACTGGGCAAGGCTCTCCTTGTGCTGGGGCATAGGCACCGCACGGAGGACTGGCATGAAGTCATCTCACCGCGAGTGCAGCCGACGGAGCGTTGCAGAGGCGCGAAACTGTGGACGGACGAGCTCACGGCCGCGCTGGGGACATCAGTTCAGCACAGCGATGCCAGCGCGCGAACCCCAGGAGTGCCGAGCCAAATCCGACCAGTAGGTTCAGGGGAGTCGCGAAACCGTGACAAAGCTGACCACCACGGCGCGGGGTGGGGGTGGGTGCGCGCTGGGCGGGGGTGGGCACCAAGGCACCGGGCACCACAGCACCCGTCACCAGTGCTCCTACGCGCTCTTGGCCTCCGGCTTGGGCTTGGCCGCAGGAACATCTGCAGCATCGTCAGCGACGTGCACTCGTGCCAAAAACGCCGGCACAATGCGGTCCATGACCACCTCGCGGGTGATGACCACGCGGCCCACGTCCTCGCGGCCGGGGACCTCGAACATGGTCTCCTGGAGCACCTCTTCCAAGATGGCCCGCAAACCACGCGCTCCGGTGCCACGCTCCAGCGCCTGCTCACCAATGGCCTGAATGGCCTCGGGCTCGAACTCCAACTGCACGCCGTCCAGCTCGAACATACGCTGGTACTGCCGCACCAGCGCGTTCTTGGGCTCCGTCAAAATGCTCACCATCGCGTCAATGTCCAGCGGCGAGACGGTCGCGATCACGGGCAGCCGGCCAATGAACTCGGGGATCAGCCCAAACTTGTGGAGGTCGGCCGGAGTCACCTCGTTGAAGAGATCGGAGTTGTCCGCAGCCTTAAGCGCAGATCCAAACCCGATCCCCTTGCGACCCACCCGCGAGGAAATGATGTCCTCCAGCCCCGCGAACGCACCGCCCAGAATGAACAGCACGTTGGTGGTGTCGATCTGGATGAACTCTTGGTGAGGGTGCTTGCGCCCACCCTGGGGAGGCACGGACGCCGTGGCGCCTTCCAGAATCTTCAGCAGCGCCTGCTGCACGCCCTCGCCGGACACGTCGCGCGTGATGGACGGGTTCTCGGCCTTGCGCGCAACTTTGTCGATCTCATCGATGTAGATGATCCCGCGCTGAGCCTTCTCGACGTCAAAGTCTGCGGCCTGGAGCAACTTCAGCAGGATGTTCTCGACGTCCTCGCCTACGTAGCCAGCCTCGGTCAGCGCGGTAGCGTCGGCAATGGCGAACGGCACGTTGAGCATGCGCGCCAAGGTCTGCGCCAGGTACGTCTTTCCAGTACCGGTGGGTCCGATGAACAGCACGTTGGACTTCGCAATGTCCACACCGTCTTCGCCGTCCTTGGGCTTGGTCTCCCCGGCGCGCACGCGCTTGTAGTGGTTGTACACCGCGACGGATAGCGCGCGCTTGGCGGGATCCTGCCCCACAATGTACTGGCCTAGGAAGTCGAAGATCTCGCGGGGCTTGGGAAGTTCGATGAGTTCGTTCTCAACGGCCTCAGCAAATTCTTCTTCGATGATCTCGTTGCACAGGTCAATGCACTCGTCACAGATGTAGACGCCGGGGCCCGCGATGAGCTTCTTGACCTGCTTCTGAGTCTTCCCGCAAAAGGAGCACTTGAGCAGGTCACCACTGTCTGTGGGTCGTGGCATGGCGTGCTCCTCCCTCTACCGTGCGTTGTGCAGGTCCCTTCAGGCTACCCAGGACCACTGACACGCGCGTGCCGACTCGCCGCTACCGGCCCCGCCCTATGAGGGCGGGGGCGTCACCGGTTCCTGCGACTTACGGCTCTCGAGCACCTGGTCGACAATTCCGTACTCCTTGGCCTGGATGGCACTCAGGAATAGGTCGCGCTCAATATCGGTACGCACCTTCTCGACCTTCTGGCCGGTCAGAGTGGACAGCGTCTCTTCGAGCCAGTCGCGCATCCGCACCATTTCTTCGGCGTAGATCTCGATGTCGCTGGCCTGCGCGCGCCCGCCGCCCTCGATCCGCGGCTGGTGAATCATTACACGCGCGTTCGGTAGCGCCAACCGCTTGCCCTTGGTCCCGGCCGCGAGCAGCACGGCTGCTGCGGAAGCAGCCTGCCCCAAGCACACCGTCTGGATCTGCGGCTTGATGTACTGCATGGTGTCGTAGATCGCGGTCAACGCAGTCTGCGACCCACCAGGGCTGTTGATGTACAGCGTGATGTCGCGCTCGGGGTCCTGGGACTCCAGCACGAGCAACTGTGCCATGACGTCGTCAGCCGAGGCGTCATCAATCTGCACGCCCAGGAAGATGATGCGGTCCTCGAACAGCTTGGTGTAGGGGTCTTGACGCTTGAACCCGTACGCGGTGCGCTCTTCGAACTGGGGCAGGATGTAGCGCGCCGACGGGCCCGCTGTGCGGCTACCTGCCTGAATGGCCTGGAATGTCTCGCTCACGCTTTGCCTCCCTGCGACTTGTCGCCGGTCTGAGTGGCGTGGGTGATGACCTGGTCGATGAATCCGTACTCGAGCGCCTCTTGCGCGGTGAACCAGCGGTCGCGGTCGGCATCCTTGGTGATCTGCTCAACGGTCTTGCCGGTCTGTTCTGCAGTCAGCTCGGACAGCACCTTCTTCATGTGCATGATGAGCTCGGCGCCAATGCGCACGTCGGTGGTGGTGCCGTAGATCCCGCCGGACGGCTGGTGCATGAGCACGCGGGCGTGAGGCGTCGCATAGCGCTTGCCCTTGGCACCTGACGCGAGCAGGAACTGCCCCATCGACGCCGCCATGCCCATGGCCACCGTGGCGACGTCGGGCTTGATGTACTGCATGGTGTCGTAGATCGCCATGCCTGCGGTGATCGAGCCACCGGGCGAGTTGATGTAGAGGTAGATGTCCTTGTCCGGGTCCTCGGCGGCAAGCAGCATGAGCTGGGCGCAGATGGCGTTCGCGTTCTCGTCGCGCACCTCGTCGCCTAGCCAGATGATGCGCTCGCGCAGCAGCCGGTTGAATATCGAGTCATTGAGCCCCATCGAGGGGCCGTCGCCTCGTGCCGTGATCTCGTTCACGTGTGTCCTCCTGTTGTGCGTTCCTTGTGACCCTAACGCTCCTACCCCCCTTTGCCATGCCGTTTTTCGCCTGTTTTCGCTACTGGGTGAAAGGGAATTTCGCGCGGCCGATGCCGTGGTTGCCTCGTCGGTCGCGTCTCCTCTTCACACTTGCTGCGCTTGCGCGCTAAGGTCAGTCCAGACGAATCTTGCTGAGAGGGTCACCGTGAGTACGCCACCACCACCGCCACCGCCACCGCCGCCACCGCCGCCGCCACCGCCGCCGCCACCACCACCGGGTGGGTATCCCTTCCAAGGCCCAGGGCCTGTCCAACCACCAGGACCGCCGCAGTACGCACAGCCGCCGCAAGGACCGCCACCGAACGCGCAGCAGCCGCCGGGACCACCACAGTATGGTCAGCAGCCGTACGGTCAGCAGCCGTACTACGCATACGGCGCTCCGCGTAGCTACCCCAAGACCTGGATGAACATCGTGGCTCTGGTCACCTCGCTCATTTGCTGTGGTCCCGCTGCCGTCATCTTTGGACACTTAGGGCTCAACGCCAGCAATCGAGGCGAAGCACAGTACAGGGGGATGGCGATCGCAGGCCTGGTCCTCGGCTACACAGCCCTGCTGCTCAATCTGTTATGGGTGATCGGCATCGCGACGTCCGCCTCAAGTTCCTACTACTACTGAGCGCGCGCCCTCACTCACCGGACTGGAGCAACAGATGAGCATTCCACCCCCGCCGCACCCCTCGGTCACTCCGCCGGGAGAACCGCCGCCAGGCAACTTCCAGTTTCACGGACAGGACTATGTGCAGGGCAGGCAGCAGCCGAGTGTCCAGCAGCCCAGCACGCCGCAGAGTGTCCAACCGAAGTATGGTCAGCAGCAATACGGGCAACCGCAGTATCCCCAACCGCAGTACGGGCAGCAGCCATATGGCTACCGCCCTCCCACGTCCAAGAACTGGATGAACATCGTGTCGCTGATCACGGGCATCGTGGGCTGCTTCGGTTTCACCGGGCTCCTCGCGGTGATCTTCGGACACCTCGGCGTCGCCGCCGCGAAGCGGGGCGAGGCCACCAACCGCGGGCTCGGCATCGCTGGTCTGGTTCTTGGCTACCTGAGCGTGATCCTCACGATCGCGTTCTGGAGCTTTTCGTGGTGGGCGGCTGCGGAGTGCGCCGCGGACCCCAACTCCTACTGGTGCAGCACCGAATAGCACGCACACACCAATGCTGGCTCACAGCAAAGCCGGCTCACAGCAACGCCCCGCCGGTCAGTGACCGCGGGGCGTTGCGACGTCTAGCGAAGACCTAGTCGAGCGTGTCTTCCTCGGCCTTGGTCTCGTCCTCAATGGAGCCAATGACGGCAGACAGGTCAACCTTCTTGCCCGCAGTGTCAACGATCTTCGCGCGGCGCAGCGCGTAGGCGGTGGCCTTGGAGCGAGCAACCTCGGCCACGATCGCGGGGATCTGGCCCGCCTTCTCGACCTGCTGAATGAACGTGTTGGGGTCCATGCCGTACTGGCGTGAAGAGTTCAGCAGGTAGTCCAGCAGTTCGCTCTGCTCCACCTCGATGTCGAGGTCATCGGCCAGGGTGTCCAAGAGAATCTGTGCGCGCAACGCAGCGTTGGCTTCGTCGGTCACTTCGGCGCGGTGGACGTCGTCTTCCAGGCGTCCCTCGTTCTCGAGGTGCTGGTGGACCTCGGCCTCGACTACCTTCTTGGGCAGTTCAAAGTCGGTCACTTCTTGAAGCTTCTTGAGCAGTACCTCGCGCGCCTCGACGGCCTGGTTGTTGGCTTTGATGCGGCCGGCCTGCGTCTTGAGGTCCTCGCGCAGCTCTTCGATGGTGTCGAACTCGGAGGCCAGCTGAGCGAAGTCGTCGTCGGCGTCGGGAAGCTCGCGGGTCTTGACGGCGGTCACCTTCACTGAAATCAGGGCCACCTCGCCTGCGTGATCGCCGGCGGCTAGCGGGCCTTCGTAGGTGGTTTCTTCGCCGGCACTCAAGCCAACCAGGGCATCGTCCAGTCCCTCGAGCATGTTGCCCGAACCGACCTGATATGACGTCCCCTGGACGTTGTCCACCTCTTTGCCGTCCAGCTTGGCGGCCAGGTCAATGGTCACGAAGTCGTCGTTGGCGGCCGGACGGTCCACGGTCACGAGCGAACCGAAGCGCTCACGCAGGTTGTCAAGGCGCTCGTCGATGTCGAGCTTGGAGACGTTCACGGGCTCCACCTCGATGGTCAGGGTGGAGGGGTCCGGCAGGTCCACGGTGGGGCGTACCTCGACGGTGGCGGTGAACTCGAGGCCCTCGTCGCCTTCAATCGAACCGGGGATCTTGACAACCTCAACCTCGGGCTGGCCGAACGGGCGGATGCTGTGCTCTTCCACGGCTGCGGAGTACCAGCGCGGCAGACCCTCGTTGACGGCGTGCTCAATGACGGCGGCCTTGCCTACGCGCTGTTCCAGGATCTTCGCGGGGACCTTGCCCTTGCGGAAGCCGGGAATCTGCACCTGCTCGCCGATGTGCTCGTAAGCGTGCTTCAAGGCGGGCGCGAGGTCTTCTTCAGAAAGGGTCACCGTGAGCTTGACGGTGGTGGCATCGATCTGGTCGAGGGCGCTGGTCACTGACGTGTCTCCTGTACTGGATGAAGGCCTCACCGTGCACGGGCAGACCCGCGGTGAAGCAACCAAGCAATCGTACCGGCTCAAGCGCGCCGCCCCCAATCGAGCATCGGCTCAAGGCGGCCGACGCTGGGGCCGGGTCGGTTTCGCCGCCGCGCCGGTACGTGGCTTGCGAGGGCGTTAGGCTGAAAGCACCCAAGTGTAAACGCCCACCAGAGAGCCCATGATGCCTAACCTCGACGACGCCTCCTTTGACCTCAACGCCCACCTCGATGGGCTGGTGAGCCAGCTCAGTCTTGAAGACAAGGTGCTGGTGCTGACCGGCCGCGACTTCTGGAGCACGTGGCCCTTGCCGCAGATTGGACTGCGGTCGATGGTGGTGAGCGACGGACCCTCGGGCGTGCGCGGCGAGCGCTGGGATGAGCGGGAGCCGTCGCTCAACTTGCCCAGCGCGAGCGCGCTGTCCGCGGCCTGGAATCCGGACCTGGCGCGGCGCTACGGCGCGGTGTGCGCGGTGGAGGCACGCAGCAAGAACGTCGACGTGGTGCTTGGCCCCACCATCAACATCCACCGCTCGCCGCTGGGCGGGCGCCACTTCGAGGCATTCAGCGAGGACCCCGTCCTGACGGCGGAACTTGCCGCGGCTTTCGTGGACGGGCTGCAGCACAACGGTGTGGGCGGCACCCCTAAGCACTACGTGGCCAACGACGCCGAGACGGACCGCCTCACCGCCAACAATGTGGTGAGCGAACGCGCGCTTCGCGAGGTTTACCTGCTGGCCTTTGAGAAGGCCATCACCGAGTCCCACGCGTGGTTGGTGATGAGCGCCTACAACTCGATCAACGGGGCCACGGCCACCGAGAACGAGCTACTCGAGACGCCGCTCAACAGTGAGTGGGGCTTCGACGGCGTGGTGATCTCCGACTGGACCGCGGTGCGCAGCCTGAACTCGGCGCGCTTCTCGCAGGACCTCGTGTTCCCCGGTCCCGACGGGCCTTGGGGCGAGCACCTGGTCAAAGCGGTGCGCGAGGGCGACATCGACGAATCCGTCGTGGACCGCAAGGTCAAGCGCATCCTGCACCTGGCCGCAAGGGTCGGCGCGCTCGAGGGCTTTGCCCAGCTTCCCTTCGCCGTAGAAGAAGACGGCGTGGCGTTGGCGCGTGAGGCAGCATCGGCCGGTGTGGTCTTGGTTCGCAACGAGGACCTTGCGCATGGACCGGCGCTGCCGCTGGACCCTGCCGCGCTCACGAGCGTCGCGATCATTGGCGACAACGCTCATCACGCGCGCACCCAGGGCGGTGGATCGGCCACCGTGTTCCCCGAGCGCGTGGTGAGCCCGCTCGAGGGCCTGACCAACGCATTGCCCGATGCTCAGGTCACCTATGCGCGCGGCGCGGCGGTTCTTGAGGGTCTCGCGGAGGTGCCGCTCGAAGAGATGACCAACCCGGTTACGGGTGAGCCAGGCGCGCGGGTGACGTTCCGCGACGGCGACGGCACCGAACTGCACACGGAGGACCGCCGGGCCACGACCTACATCTGGATGGGTTCTGACGCGCCCGTCGCTGCCACCTCGCTGCTCGAGGTGGAGTTCGACTACACGGCGGCCGAGTCGGGCGTGGCCAACCTGGGTTGCTCCGCATTTGGGCGCGCTCGCATCTGGGTTGACGACGCCCTGGTGCTTGACGACGCCCCGGAGATGCCCGAAGGCGCGGAGATCGATCTGTTGCTCCACCCGCCCGTGCTGACGGCGCCGGTGGAGTTCGAGGCCGGGAAGACGGTTCGCGTCAAGGTCGCGTACAACACCCCCGTCATCAAGCCGGGCGGGTTCGTGGCGCTGGGCTTCATGGTGGGCTTTGAGGCTCCAGAGATCCACGCCGAGGAGCTCATCGCGCAGGCCGCCGAGGCGGCACGGGCGGCCGACGTCGCGATCGTGGTGGTCGGGACTAACGCGCGGGTCGAGTCTGAAGGCTTTGACCGCACCAACCTGCAACTGCCGGGCGAGCAGGACGCGCTGGTGGCGGCGGTGGCACGGTCCAACCCCAACACCATCGTGGTGGTGAACTCCGGTGCGCCGGTGGAGATGCCGTGGCGCAAGCATGTCGCAGCAGTGGTGGTCTCGTGGTTCGGTGGCCAGGAGTACGGCAACGCGCTCGCGGACGTGCTGCTGGGAGTGGTCGAGCCCGGTGGTCGCCTGCCCACCACGTGGCCGGTGGCTCTTGCGGACACGCCCGTCACCCAGGTGGTGCCGGTCAATGGTGTGGTCGCATACAAGGAAGACATCCACGTGGGCTACCGAGCCTGGCTGAAGGCCGGCACCGAGCCTGCGTACCCGTTTGGGCACGGGCTGGGATACACCACGTGGGACGTCGCACTGAAGGGCGCGGCCCAGGCGTTGATCACGTCCGACGAGGTGCTTCCGGTGACCGTGTCCGTAACGAACACGGGGTCACGTGCGGGCAAGTGCGTGCCGCAGGTGTACCTGGCCAGGGCGGAGTCCTCGGTTGACCGTCCGGTGCGGTGGCTTGCCGGGTTCGCGGCGGTGACGCTCGAGGCGGGCGAGTCTGCCGACGTTGTTGTCAACGTGCCGCTGCGCGCATTCGCGCACTGGGCACCCGCAGACGGCGGCGGGACCTGGACCTACGAACCGGGCGAGTTCACGGTGCTGGTGGGGACGTCGGTCATGGACATAGTGGGCGAGAGCACGGTGTTGTTGGGTGCTGCCGGATAGCCATCGCTTGTTGGTTGCTCGGGGCGTAGCCTGAAGGTGAAGAGCCGCCGATGGCGGCGGCCCGCCGGATCAACACGGAGGTGCCCCATGCCGGAGTTCGTAGAGCGATACGCGAATAGAACCCATGCAGGCCGGGTGCTCGCTCACTTCCTGTCGCTGTATGCGGGGCGTGATGACGTGCTGGTCTTGGCTCTGCCGCGCGGGGGCGCCCCGGTCGCGGCGCCCATAGCCGAGGCACTCGGCGCGCAGCTCGAACTCGCGATGGTGCGCAAGCTTGGACTGCCCGGCCAACCCGAGGTGGCGATGGGTGCGATCGCAGACCTTGGCGGCGCGGTGGAGGTGGTGCAGAACCGGGAGGTGATCGATGCCGCGGGCGTCACTGCCCAAGCCTTCGATGACGTGTATGTCGCGGAGCTCGAGGAACTGAGGCGCCGTGACCGCATGTACCGCGAGGGCCGCCCCGCAGCATCGCTGCGGGAACGCGCGGTGATCATCGTGGACGACGGGCTCGCCACCGGCGCCACCGCGAGGGCGGCCGTCCAGGCAGCCCGCGCCTTGAGCCCCGCACGAGTCATTGTTGCGGCGCCCGTGGGCACGCAGCAAGCATGCCGCGAACTGCGCGAGAGCGCCGACGAGGTGTTCTGCCCACTTACGCCAGCAGCCTTTCACCACGTGGGTCAGTGGTACGACGACTTCGGGGCCGTCACAGATGAGCAGGTTCAGGACATCCTACGTGCACACTCGGAGTTCGATCCGGATCCGCGGGTGTCGATGCCGTAGTCGCAAGCAGAGCAAGGCCACCGCGGGTCTGCAACGCTCCGTCCCCACGGCAAGAGCGCCTGCGCCTCGGCGTGTCGCGGCGCCTCCCAAGAGGACACGCCGCGCCCGCGAATAAGTTGCCGTGCGGACGGCGTGACAGTGCTGTGAGTTGGGTTCTCCGCGCCTTCCGGCGCTCCGGACCACTGCGAAGGTCTGCGTGCTGTCAGTCGGGGTGTTCCCTCCGCGCCTGCGGCGCTCCGGTCAACCCCTCCTTCTCTCGCTCAACCCGAAAACCGGCGTTGCCGGCTTTCGGTCTCACTCGTTCAGTCGGGGTGACAGTGTCTGGTCTCAGGACATAGGCAACTGATGTCTCAAGACATAGGAAACTCTGGTCCGTCAGGGTGCTGTCATGTCGAGAGCACGGTTAGTGATC
>PHEW01000015.1 GCA_002841315.1 Actinobacteria bacterium HGW-Actinobacteria-4 | reverse complement strand
CGGCGTGCCCCCGCCGCCACTCGAGCCTGACTTGCCCCCGCCACCGCGCGAGCCACCCGTGGAAGCGGGCGGTTCGGGCGGCGGGGGGAACTTGATGGTGATCTGCTGGATGGAAGCGGTGTAGTCGGCGCCTTCGAGTGTGCCGGGTGCGGCGATCTGGGGGATCACATCCGGCGAGGGCTCCGGGAGCGGCTCAGCCGCCGGGCTTGCCGACGGCGCAGGTAGCGCTCCTTCATAGGTCGCGACGGGCAGTGCGCCACCGGCGGCCATGGCGTGGCCGGCAATGATGAGCGGCAGGACTCCTAGCAGCACAGCCCACACCACGCGCCGCCGTGGTGCACGACGCTCGGGGACTTGTACTGCGACGGTCATGTCCGCATATGCTCCAATACCCAGTCAAGGCATGCCGTCAATGCGGCGACATCGCCTGGTTCTACTGATGAGAACGTCCCTACACGGATCTGGTTGCGCCCCAACTTGCGATACGGATCGATGTCCACAATCCCGTTGTCCCGCAAGACGCGGCGTACCTGCTCCGAGTCAATGCTGTCTGCAAAGTCAATGGTAGATACCACCGAGGAACGATACCTAGTATCTGTGACGAAGGCCTCAGTCTCCGCAGTGCGCTCAGCCCAGTCGTACATGTGCCCCGAAGACTGCGCGGTGCGCGCAGCCGCGAAGTCCATGCCGCCGCTGGCGAGTAGCCATTCCAGTTGCGCACGCATCAGCACCAAGGTTGCGACGGCGGGAGTGTTGAGGGTCTGGTTGACTCGCGAGTTCTCCAACGCCAGCGCGAGCGACAGGCTCTCGGGGATGTAGCGCCCGCTCGCCGCAATCGCTTCGATGCGTGCCACCGCGGCAGGCGAGACCAGCGCAAACCACAGCCCGCCGTCGGACGCGAAGTTCTTCTGGGGCGCAAAGTAGTAGACGTCGGTCTGGGTGACGTCGAGTGGCGCGCCACCCGCCGCCGACGTCCCGTCCACCACGGTCAGCGCGCCGTCGCTGCCCGCTGGCCGGGTCACCGGAGCCATCGCACCCGTGGATGTCTCATTGTGAGGCCATGCGTACACATCGATGCCGTCCTCAGCCTGGGGCACCACGACGCTCCCGGCGTCGGCCGTTAACACAGAGGAATCGAGCAGGTGTGGCGCCGCCGTGGTTGCCTTGGCGAACTTCGCGCCAAACTCCCCGAACGCGCAGTGCTGAGCCTTGGACTCCACCAACGAGAACGCGGCAGCGTCCCAGAACAAGGTGGAGCCGCCGTTGCCGAGCAGCACCTCGTAGCCGTCAGGGAGCGAGAAGAACTCCGCGAGCATAGTGCGGACGTCGCCCACCAGATTCTTGACCGGAGCTTGGCGGTGCGACGTCCCCAACACCAGGGGCTGGGCGGCAAGCAGAGCCTGCAATTGAGCATCGCTGACCTTCGACGGACCGGACCCGAACCGCCCGTCGAGGGGGAGGAGTTCGGTGGGAATCGTGAGGCTCTTTGGCATGGCACCAGCGTACTTGGCCGCGCAGTGACATGATGGCGGGTGTGTATTTGCTGACGCCGGCCCTGCAGAGGTATCAATGGGGTACCACTGACGTCATCGCAGCGCTGTTGGGGATCGAAGCCACCGATCAGCCGCTCGCGGAGGCGTGGTGGGGTGCACACCCCGACGCGCCCGCGCTGGCTGCGGCGCCAAGCGGAGACGTCCCCCTGACCGACCTCCTAGCGGCCGATGCCGTGGGCATCTTGGGAGATGACGTCGCGAAGACTTGGGGTAACGCCTTGCCGTACCTCCTCAAGGTGCTGTCGGTCAGCAAGCCGCTGTCGATCCAGGTCCATCCCAGTGCTGAGCAGGCGCGCGCTGGCTACGACCGTGAGCGTACGGGCGGTGCTCATGCGGCCGGCTCGCGATACGCGTTCGCTGACCGGCTGGCCAAGCCAGAGATGGTGGTGGCACTGACGCCGATGGTGGTGCTCGCGGGGTTCCGGCCAGTGGACGACCTGGCGCGCGACCTCGCTTTGATTGGCGGGGATGCCCCGGCTGATCTCGACGCCAGTTCAGTGGGTCGCTACTTGCGCGATGTGCTGGCGTTGCCGCGGCATGCCCCCGTACTCACTGCCATGGTTGCCGCTGCAGAACGGCCGGGTGCCTCGCGAGAACTAACAGCGGCGGCCGCCGCTGCGGTCCACCATCCGGGGGACCAGGGAGCCTTGATCGCGCTCGCGCTCCGTTGCATTGACCTGTCTCCGGGAGAGGCGCTGTTTATCGACGCGGGCGTGGTGCACAGTTACCAAACCGGCACCGGGCTCGAGGTGATGGCGAACTCGGACAACGTGGTGCGCGCGGGTCTTACTCCCAAGCCGGTCAACGCTGAACTGTTCCTGGAGTTGGCGGACACGTCTGCGCGGATGCCACAGGTCATCCAGCCTGTTGAGCGGGGTGGGGCGCGTGTGTTCACCACCCCTGCCCCCGACTACGAACTCACGCTCGTTGACACCGGTCCGTGGAGCGCCGGCTCTGGGCCGCGCATTGTGCTCGCCGTAGACGGTTCCGCACAGGTGCGCACGGACCAGTACGAGAAGGCGCTTCACGCAGGTCAGGCGGTCTTGGTGGCGGACCGCGACGGGCCCGTTGACGTGACCTCTACCGGGCTGGCTGCCGTTGTCTCGGTCCCTCAGGCGGGACGTCTGTAGGCGTGCGCTTGAGGCTAGGCTGATGGGCATGACACAGAAGATCTCGGTATTCGGCACCGGCTACCTGGGCGCGACTCACGCGGCGGGCATGGCGGAGCTGGGGCACGAGGTAATCGGCGTGGACATTGACCCGGCAAAGATTGACTTGTTGAGCCAAGGGAAGGTGCCCTTCTTCGAGCCGGGACTGCCCGAGCTCATCGTGAAGCACGTCAACAGCGGTGCATTGCGGTTCACCACGGACCCAGCTGAGGCTGCGGAGTTTGCTGGCGTCCACTTCATTGCGGTGGGGACGCCTCAGAAACGTGGAAGCTACTCCGCAGATATGCAGTTTGTTGACGGACTCATTGAGACGCTCGCGCCGATGCTCACGCGGCCCGCGGTCATTCTTGGGAAGTCAACGGTTCCGGTCGGTACTGCGGCACGGCTGGCCGCCCGAGTTCGCGAACTGGCGCCCGTGGGTGATGACGCCCAGTTGGGCTGGAACCCTGAGTTCCTTCGCGAGGGATTCGCGGTCGAGGACACCTTGAACCCGGATCGACTGGTCGTGGGTGTCGAGAAGGATCGACCCGGCCGCGTCGAGGCCGTGGCGCGTGAGGTGTACGCGACGATCCTCGCGCGCGACACGCCGTTCATCGTGACTGATCTCGCTACCGCGGAACTTGTCAAGGGCAGTGCCAACGCCTTTCTTGCCACCAAAATCTCGTTCATCAACGCGATCGCGGAGATCTGTGAAGCGACAGGGGCCGATGTTGTCCAACTGGCGGATGCCCTTGGACACGACGACCGCATCGGCCGCAAGTTCCTTGGGGCTGGACTCGGGTTTGGAGGCGGGTGCCTCCCCAAGGACATCCGCGCGTTCCAGGCGCGCGCCGGGGAACTTGGCTTGGGCAAGTCCCTCGCGTTCCTGAGCGAAGTGGATGCGGTGAACCTGCGCCGCCGTTCACACGTGGTGGAGATGGCGACGCGCGCGGTTGGCGGCAGCCTGCCAGGCACCACGATCGCGGTGCTGGGTGCGGCGTTCAAACCGGATTCGGACGATGTTCGGGATTCGCCCGCGCTCGACGTCGCGGGGGAGCTGCACTTGGGGGGCGCGACAGTGCGTGTCTACGACCCCCAGGCAATGCGCAATGCTGCGGTCGTGCAACCCACCTTGACGTATGCGGATTCGGTGGAGGACGCCTGCCGGGATGCCGATCTTGTGGTGGTCGCCACCGAGTGGCAGGAGTTCCGCAAGGCCGACCCCGTCGCCCTGGCACGCGTCGTTGCCCACCCCCGCGTGATAGATGGGCGCAACTGCCTGCCCACGCAAGCGTGGGTCGATGCCGGATGGAGCTACTCCGGGATGGGTCGCCACGCGTCGTGAGTGACCTCATTGACACCACCGAGATGTATCTGCGGACCATCTACGAACTCATCGAAGACGGCGTGACACCGCTACGTGCGCGCATCGCTGAGCAACTGGAGCACTCCGGCCCCACGGTGTCGCAGACAGTGGCACGGATGGCGCGCGATGGGCTGGTGGTGGTCTCTGAGGATCGGCATCTGGAGTTGACGCCGGAGGGTCACCAGATTGCTATGCGTGTGATGCGCAAGCACCGGCTTGCGGAGCGCATGCTGGTGGACGTGATCGGTCTCGAGCTGCCGGACGTTCACGACGAGGCTTGCCGGTGGGAGCACGTCATGAGTGATCGGGTGGAGCGGCGCATTCTGGGGCTACTGAAGGGGCCCATGGTGTCTCCTTACGGCAACCCGATTCCCGGACTCGCCGAACTGGGCGTGGAGGCCGATGACGCTGTTTTGGGGGAGATTCCGCTGCATCGTGCGGCGACCCAGAGTGTGACATACGTCACACTGGTGAGGATCGGAGAGGCCCCGCAGACGCTTCCAGGGTTCCTGAGTGACGTTGTGGAACTTGGGCTGTTACCAGGGTCCCGGGTCGAGATCGAGACGGACGGAGAGAGCTTCACTCTCGCTTCGGAGCGGGGCAAACTCCGCCTGAGTGCCGAAGCAGCGCGCCATGTTTTTGTCGCGATGGGGTGAGGGTCCCGGAAATCGTTGGGTACCCTTAGGGGTAGTAGCAAGGCAACGTTGCCCCGCCGATCCATCTAGACAGATGGAACGCTTCCCAAACCGAAAGCGTTGGGTCAGCGTCGGCAACAACCAAACGTGACGTGCGTGAGGCACGGAAGGAATGTGATTTTGAGATACGGATACGCAAGGGCCAAGACAAGAGCAGTGGCGGCCGCAGCAGGTGCCGCCATCGTTGTAGTCCCCCTCTCGGGAGCCGCAGCCGTGGCCCTCGTTTCCCAACATGGCGAAGGTTCCTTCACCGGCACCAGCCCGATCATCGTCGCCGAACAGTCAGCGCAGGCAGCGGTCTACGCGGAGAGCCTGGCGGTTCACTCGACCATCGTCACGGCCGGAAGCGACGCGACTTACGAACTGGCGATTCCCAGCATTACTGTCAAGGTCAACCCGCCGCCCGCTGCCAGTGTCACGACTCGCCGCGCACAGCCGGTGGCGAACTCGAGTGACGTGAAGGCCGCCATTGCAGGCAGCTCAATCATCGCCGAGGCGTCGAAGTACGTGGGCGTGCCCTACAAGTCCGGTGGCACGAGCCCCAGCGGGTTCGACTGCTCAGGGTTCATTTACTACGTGTACTCTCAGTTCGGCATCACGCTGCCGCGCACGTCGAGCGGGTACTACAACATTGGCACCCGCGTGTCCTCGCCGCAGCCCGGCGACATCATCGTTACCCCGGGACACGTCGGCATCTACGCCGGCCCGAACCTGCAGATCGACTCGCCCACCTCGGGCAAGACGATTCAGTTCCGTGCCATCTGGCAGAAGAACCCGATCTACGTGCGCGTCACGTAAGTCTTCATCTTCATCACAAGAACGGTCGCTACCCGCCAGGGTGGCGGCCGTTCTTGCGTGCTGGCAGTACCGTGTGGTTTCGCGAGCCCGCCATGTGCAATACGGTCTAGATATGAAGACAACATTGGTACCTCGACTCGGTCGCAACGTCTCGCTGGTGGGTCTGGGTTGCTGGCAGTTGGGTGGCGACTGGGGTGATGTCGACGAAGACCGTTCCCAGGCGATCCTTCACGCAGCAGCAGATGCTGGTACCACGTTCTTCGACACCGCCGACGTCTACGGTGACGGTCGTTCCGAGAAGAGCATCGGCATCTTCCTCAAGGATCGCGAAGCGTCCGGCGAGATCGTGGTGGCCACCAAGATGGGGCGCCGTGCCAACCCGCATGTCGAAGAGGCCTACACGCTCGACAACTTTCGCCGCTGGACGGACCGGTCGCGAGAGAACCTGGGCGTCGACACCCTGGATCTGGTTCAGCTTCACTGCCCGCCGTCAGAGGTGATGCACAAGCCTCAGACCTTTGACGATCTGCGCACTCTGGTCCAAGAGGGACGCGTCGCGAGCTGGGGTGTCTCCGTAGAGACTTGCCAAGACGCCATCGACGTCCTAGGCGAGCCCGATGTGGCCTCGATCCAGATCATCCTGAACATCTTCCGGCGCAAGCCGCTCGAACGCGTGACGGGGATGGCTGCTGAGGCTGGTGCCGCGATCATTGCGCGGGTGCCGCTGGCGTCAGGCCTGTTGTCCGGCAAGTACGACGCGAGCACCACCTTCGCGGCCGACGACCACCGCACCTACAACCGCGACGGATCGGCGTTCGACGTTGGCGAGACCTTCGCCGGTGTGCCCTTCGAGGTGGGCGTCGAGGCGGCAAAGAAGGTTGCCGCGCTGACCCCTGAGGGGTGGACCACGGCGCAGCTGGCCCTCGCGTGGATCGGCGCTACGGGCGTTGCGACCATGATCCCCGGTGCCCGCAATCCCGAACAGGCCGTCCTCAACGCCCAAGCTGGCTCGCTCACCCACATCGACGACGCCACTCTTGCGGAACTCGCCGCGATCTACAACAACGACATCCGCCAGCATGTTCACTCGCGCTGGTAGCCAGGGCGTCGTCAGGATTGCCAGGTCCCGGTAGGCTCTGGGGGTAGTTTCTAGCGCCTGTAGCTCAGGGGATAGAGCACCGCTCTCCTAAAGCGGGTGTCGGCAGTTCGAATCTGCCCAGGCGCACTCTATAAGTGCTGGTAATCGGCATGGTCATCGCGCACCTGCTATCGGGACGGGCTCGCCAGTCCGCAAATAGTCCGCAAGAGCGCGCTCGCGTGCCGTGGAGAGTGCTCCCGCGACGGCCTCTAGGTCCTCGTCAAATAGGTCTGAGTACACGTCTAGCGTCGTTGAGGGCTTCTCGTGGCCCAGCATCCGCTGTAGCGCGAGCACGTTCGCTCCGGCGCTCACGGCGAGGCTCGCGGCGGTGTGGCGCAGCTCGTGGGGAGTGAGGCCGCCTAGGCCGCTGAACGTGGCTGCCATGTCGAACCAGTCCCGGCGCGCGTTGCGGACTCGTAGCGGCGTGCCCTGGGCCGTGGTGAACACGAGATCGCCCGGAGCCTTGCCTGCGATGCGCGCGGCTAGATCTTCGGCAAGGAACGCAGGGAACGGCACAGAGCGCCGCTGGTGATCCTTGGGCGCGGACCATGCGAGCGTCCCGTTGACCTCTGTCACGGATTCCTCGATGCGTAGGCGTCGCTTGAGCATGTTCACGCGCTCGACGCGCAGTGCCGCGAGTTCACCCCAGCGCAGGCCCGTGTAGGCGAGCAGGTGCACCACGTCGCCCCACTCGTCGCAGGCGTCCGAGAGCGCCTCTACTTCGGTTGCGTTGAGGTAGCGGCGCGGGGCGAGACGTTGACGGGGGAGTTCCAGCCCGTCGGCAGGGTTGACCGCGAGACGGCGTGAGAGCACCGCCTTGGCCATGACGCTCGAGAACACGCCTACGATCTTGCGCACGGTGCCCCCAGCCCGGCCGCTCGCCGTGAGTTCGTTAACCCATCGCTGCGCGTCCTCATGGGTGATCTTGTCCAGGGGCAGGGTGCCCCAGCGCGGGAGCACGTGCGCTGCGAGGATGCCCAGGTTGCGCGCGCGAGTGGACGCCGCCCACCGTGGGTTGTCCGCCCAGGCCTCAGCGATCAGGTCAAAGCGCGTGCGGGCCTTCTGAGGGTCCACATAGGTGCCGTGCACCACTGCGGCCGATACGTCGTCAAGCCACCGTTGGGCGTCCACCTTGCGCTCGAAGTGGCGCGCGTGTTCCTTGCCTGCGGCGTCCCGGTAGCGGGCTCGCCACTTGCCATTGTCGCGCTTCGTGATGCTAGCCATCGCGGGGACCTCCAAGGTCCTTGCCGGCTTCTTCCGCGCGCTTGATGTACCAGGAAGCCGTCGATGGCCGCATTCCCAATTGCTCGGCGACAGTCTTGGCAGGTTTGCCTCCCGCTCGACTCCCGCGGTAGATGCGCGCCACTTCCTCTAACTTCTCGTCAGAGACGCGGGAGCGCGGTCGCTTGCGCAAACCTCGCACTTGGCGTCGAAGCGAGTCGACTTGCTCGCGGCTTAGGCGATTTAGTTCCGCCTCTACTGCGTCGAGGTCTGTGCCGTCTTGGATCACGTAGAGGTTCTGTCGCGCCAGAGCTATCCATGCGACCTCCACCACATCCTCAAGCGAGCGCAGCCGGGCGAGATCCTCGCTCAGCACATCTCGTTCCCCATCGCGCCGCTGGACGTGCACGGAGTTTATCCGGGGTGTCCCGGAGTCCTCGAGCGTGCACTCTACGACGTAGCGCGGCAGGTGACTCGCTGCCGGAACCTCGACGTAGGTGAAGTCGCGCGGGCCTCGAAGGCCATTGACCGTAACCTTCTGACCTTCCTCGGAATAGGAGACATACGCCGTGCCCTCGTCCACGGGTACCGGTTTGTGCGCGGGCTCTGGCCACTCCTCAAATGTGAACGGCGTCATCGACCCTCCAAACTTTCCGGGGCCAACTTGACCCCCAATAAGGTCGATATTAGACCCCTAAGTGCGTATCGTCAAGAGGGAAGGACGATCATTGACGAAGCGAGAGGTAGCGGCTATGGCTGGCGCGATCAAGGACATGGCGTGGGTTTCTGAGCGGACGGGAATCCCAATCAACACGTTGCGGTACTACCGCATGCGAGGTGAAGGGGGCCCGCCGAGTTTTCGACTCGGAGGCCGGCGCGTGATGTACGCCGTCGAAGATGTTGAAGCGTGGATCGAAAAGGCCCGCGAGACAGGCGTCCGCGCGTGACCACAACGAGCCTCACTCACGAGGTTGAGCTCTGGCTACGCGACCTCAAGGTGCGCAAGCGTCGCGAGGACCTGCGCGAACTCCACCGGCGCATCGACCAGATCGCAAACACCGCGACGCCTGGACTTTGCGTGCGTGTGATCGCAGGAGCGAACCAGGCGCGTGATGTAGTGCCGCCTCTGAGCCACGAGTGGCGGCGGTTGCTCGCGGTTGCTCACGTCAGGGTCTCGACCGGCAACGATCCATATGCCGCGCGGGAATGGCACGATGCTCTAGCAAGGCTCGGCGATGCGGTGTGAGCGACCTTGAGACACTCACGCGCGAGCACAATGCCTTCTATACGGCAGATCAGCTCGTCATCACCCACTTTCCCGAGCCACGCTGGGCGGTGCCCGGAATCATCGCCGAGGGCCTCACGGTCCTTGCCGGCGCTCCGAAGATCGGCAAGTCCTGGCTCGTGCTCGGCGTCGCTATCGCCGTCGCAAACGGGCACCCGTCGCTAGGCAAGATTGACACCACAGGCGGCGACGTACTCTACGCGGCGCTCGAGGACACCCCGCGGCGGCTCAAGTCCCGACTCGTCAAGATGCTCAAAGGCGAACACGGCCCGGCGAGGCTCAACATCATCACCGGGCTTCCCGAGATGCCTCGCGCCATCGAGTTACTTGATGGCTGGCTAGAGGAACACCCCGGCGCGCGTCTTGTCATCATCGACGTGCTTGGCAAGGTTCGCCCTCCTCAGGGCCCATCGACTGATCGCTACGACAGCGACTATCGAACCATCGGCCAACTCAAGCGCCTAGCGGACAAGCACGCCGTTGCCGTGGTGGCGGTGACTCATACGCGCAAGATGGGAGCCGAGGATGCCTTTGACACCGTGAGTGGATCTACCGGCTTCACCGGAGCCGCGGACACCACCGTGGTACTACGTAGGGGTCGCGGCGAGACTAGCGCGATCCTCCACGTCACCGGACGCGATGTCGAAGAGTCCGAGTACGCGCTCACGTTCGATGCGCTCACGGGCTCATGGACGCTCGACGGTAACGCACTCGCCGAGGCTGCAAGCCGCGCGCAGAGCCTCAAGGCCACGGCTGGGCTCGGTGACAAGGCCGCAGAGGTGATCGAGTTCGTCTACGCCTACCCCGAGGGCGTGCGTGCTAACACCGTCGCGGCGGCGCTCAGCTTGCCTGACTCGACTGCGCGGCAGTACCTCAAGCGAGCAAGGGATGCGGGTCGTATCGAGCAATCGGCGCGGGGCGTCTATGTACCTGTAACAAGCGTCACAAGTGTCACGTCTCCCGAGAGCGTCACAAGTGAACGTGACAGTAGTGACGCTCGTGACACCCACCTATGGGGTGAGCAGCCATGACCACCACCCAGCGCCCCGAAGCGGACCACCGCCCAACGTGCCCTCGTCCGGGCTGGAACGTAACCCCCTCGCGCTCGCTGCGTGGTGTTGCCATCGCTCGGTGCGCAGGCTGCGGCTGTGTCGAGCTGCGGAGGTCCGCGAAGTGAACTACAACGCTCAACCGACTCACAGGCCGGCACCGCTGGCCGCAGCGCACGACGAAAGGAACTGACATGGCACACAGTGGAGTCCCAGGGTTCGCTACCCCGAACGACGGCGACTACATCATTCGCGAGCTCGAGGCGATGAAGCAATCTATGCGCGAGACGTTTGCAGAGATGTCGAGATCAACGGTCCACCTGGTGCGGCAAATCACGCAACTTGGGGAGTGCAACAACTTCGAGAACCCGTTCAGCGGCACGGTGACAAGTTCACTGCAAACCAGCTTCAGCGAGTTCATAGCGGTGCCGGAGGGCTATGACAAGGTGTCGGTGATCGCCTACACCGCAGCGACCGCCCGCAACGACGGGGCGACGCCCGACGTGTTCATAGCCTCCGCTGGAGTGTGGGTCTACGGCGCATCAGCGGGCCGTCTCAACGGAGGCAGCGGCACCTCAGATGCTCGCCAGTTCGGCGCTGGAGAGTGGGCGTACCCGCGAGCGACAAACCTACTTTCCGATGACGGCCTAGTTGAACTCGCGGGAGTAGAGGGTGTTGGTGCTCTCTCAATTGAGGTAGCGCTCATGGTTCGCACTCAGAACGGAAACGCCGTCACCAAGGACACCGGCAACGTGTCCGCCATCGCGATCTTCTCCAGGTGACCTGATGCCAACCCGCGCGGCCAACTGGCCAACACGGCGACGCAAGGAACGCTTCCGGCGGCGGTGCAAGCGCGACAGTCGCCCCGTCAAGCCGGTTCAGACCAACGCACGAACCCAGAGAAAGGACCTCGCATGACAGATCAACAGCTCACTCAAGGAGACCTCGAATCCATGGATTCTGAACAGATCGTTCAGGCCAAGCGAGAAGGCAGGCTCAACGTGCTCCTTGGAATGGACACTTCCGGCGCGGACGTCATTCGTAAGGCCAAAGCGGGCATGATCACCGCGGCCGACGTGGAGCAGCTCAACCGACTCGAGGAGTACGACCTCATCATCGCCGCTGCCCACCAGGGGCGAATCAACTACAAGAAGGAGCACCAATCATGAACGCTTCACGCACACGAGCACCACTCGTCTACCTGTCACGCGGTGGTCGCCACCGTCTGCCCTCAATCAGAGTCGGCGCACCGCTACCCCCGCGCTCACTGTTCAAGGGCAACAAGGAACTGCTCGCGGCGTACGACGCCTACGTGAAGCTCGACGAAGCGCGGCGCTCACACATGGACAAGGCCACCGCGGCCCGTACTGCGATCCCCGCCGCATCGGACGAGTACAGGCAGACCATCGCCAAGGCCATCGCAGCAGGTGAGGAAACGGGCAGCGTGATCGACCCCGAGCGCGAACTACTCGCCACCGCGCAAGCCCACGACAAGCTCGCTCTTGACGCCGAGCACGCAGCCACGCAGCAGGGCTACACCCTCGCGGCACTCATCTGCGAAGCGGCGCCCGGGGTGTTCGAAGCGCTCGAGCAGGAAATGGAGCAAGCGGCCGTCAAGATCAGGACTGCGGTTGCTTCCATCGACGGCACGTGGCACGAGTGGTCCGCCGCGTGGCGGCTCCGCACCCTGCTCGGTAGGGCGCACCTGTACGGCGGCGAGTTGAGCGACTTCATGCCAGACGCAGGCGTTCCGGCCGAAGTGGTGGCGGCTCGTGGGGCGATCCAAAAGCAACTGGGCGTGCTCGACGCATTCAAGGCGGAAGAGCAAGAGGTTGCTGCGTTCCGCGCGGAGCACGTCAAGGGCGAAGAGTAGGCCACGGCACTCCGCGCTGCTCACGGCCAATAGCGAGACCCCGGGGCGGTGGCCCCCTCAAGGGTGCCGCCAAACCCGCCGGGGAGCAGCGCGATAGGTGCGAAGGGTCAAAACGTCGGACCGACGAGTGGCGAGGACCGCTAGTCAACCGCAGGCAAGTGGTGGAGCGAGGAGCACCTTGGCTACCCAAACGGTTGGTGGGCGCTGCTGCCGGCAGCGGTGCGAGAGGCGCAAATGGCGCGGAGCCGCCACCGTGCACGCGTTTAGGAAGGTGCCCGAATGACCGATAGTCAATATGACGCGACGCGCTCCCGGGCGCGTAGGATAGCCGCACACCAGTCGAAGGGGGCACGCGTGTACGACACTCGCATGACAAGCGTGCTAACCGGGGCGAGCATTGGGCAACTGGCGAACTGGCGCTCTGAGTTGACCGCCGCCGGCGCCCTTCTCAAGCCGGCACACCGGTCCTCGACGCCATACCTCTACTCGTTCGAAGACGTTGTAGCGCTCCGAGGTTTCGTGAGACTTCGTCACAGCACCAGCCTTCAGAAGATCCGTCGCGCTGTGAGCTATCTGCGTGAAGAGTACCCCGAGACCCATCTCAGCGGGCAAAACCTCAGGGCATACTCGGGCGGAAAGTCGATCGTATGGATTGCTGACGATGGCGAGTTCATTGATGTTGTCGAGAAACCCGGTCAGCCGGGCATCAAGGTCGTGATGGAAGAGATCTTCCAAGAGTTCAAGACGGACTCAGGCCGACTGGTGCCCGACCTCGCGACACCCGCCCCCGGCCTCTCAATTGACATGCATGTCCGCGGGGGATTCCCTGTCCTAGCTGGGACGCGCCTCCCGTTCAATGCCGTGTCCTCGCTCGTGAGAGATGGTCTAGGTGAGGCTGAAGTCCGGGCCCTTTATCCATCCGCGACCTCCGAAGGTATTCTCGGAGCAGTTAGGTTTGCAGACCTCATAGAAGCAAATGAGGCGGCCTAGCGATGCGCATCCTGCTCGACGAGAACGTGCCGGTCCCCCTTGTGCACCTGATCCGGCACTTGCTCGTCGAGCACGACGTAGCTCACGTTGCGGAGGTCGGATGGTCTGGAAAGCCTGATCGCGCTTTGCTTATGGACGCGAAGGACAAGTACGACACGTTCATAACGAACGACGTGAACCAATACAACGACCCGGAAGAGTGCAAGGCCATCCGGCAGAGCAAGATGCACCACGTGACCTATGCAATACCGAGAGACGGACTCGAGGGCCTTGCATTGGCGTCCGGCGCGATCAGTGCCGGCGTCCGAGGTCTCATAACTCAATTAGGGCATGAACCCCGGCAACGGGTAGCACGTATCGTTGGGATCGCCAAAGGGACAAGGTTCGAGATCTCAGACCCACGCAAGGATCCGCCTAGTCCGTACTGGTAGCGGGGGAAATCGCCCGGAGAGAAAGAGGAATCATGGCCGACATAACAATTGAACTGACGGACGAAGAGTGGTCCGAAGCGTTGCGCGCCGGTATGGCGGCAGCGCTCGAGGCTCGTTTTGAGCAGGGCAAGCCGGAGCAAGCTGCAGACATCGGGCTAAAGGTTGGAAAAGCTCGAGCGCATGAACTCGCGCGGCAGCGCCTTGAGCACGGTCGCTAACCGCGCCCGCGAGCCCAAACTCCAGGCGTAGCCAGAGCGACTTGAGTTCGCTAAGGTCAGGGCATGTTTCGGATGACGTTCGTCTCGCCCCCGCCCTCTCCTGCGGCAACTCCAGAGGAGTGGTGGGTGGGCCTGCCCGGCCCAGTGTGGGCACTTTTCGGAGTGGCACTGACGGTCATATCCACAGCGATAATTGACGTGTTCCGCCGGCGCCATGAGCGAGAAGAGTCACGTAGGCGCGCGCGAGTAGAAGCTCACAGCGCATTGATGATGGCTGTCGCTGAGTACGTGCAGGCCGTCTCGGGCGTGCAGTCACTCGCGAGCCTCCCGGGAGCCAAGCAGCACAAGGAGGACGCGCTCGTGGAACTGTATCGAGCCATCCGTGCGATGGACGCTGCCAAATGGCGTTCGCAGATCGTCGCGACTGAGAATGAGTCAACCGCCATCGGCGAAGAACTTGCAAGCCTCATAGAAGTCGCGAGCGATCCCGCGAACATGTCGATTGGCGATCTGGGGCGATTCGCTCAGATCCAGCGTGACGTGCTGGCTAGGCTGCGTCGCGATGTGGACGTTGGTCCCGCCGCCATCACCAAGGAAGCCAGGCGTCGACACTAGGGCAACACCCCGCCCAGCCGAAGCCGTCATCGTTCGAATAGTTGCGCGCGGCGCGCGCAGGTCCTCCGGCGAGGCGGCCTCTAGCGGGTGGCCACCTGCTCGCCGTAGGAGTCGCACGCTGGGTTGTCGCAGAAGTTGGCCATGTCGCCCGTCAACTTGAGGTTCCCGCCCCACGTGCCGACGTCCAGGGCATCTTTGCGCTTGCGCTTCGTCGACTCGCCGCAGAATTCGCACACCGGTTCATCGTTGTTCATGTCTCCGACTCTAGCGGGAGTACCTAACGCCCCGCCCCAGCCCTAGCCAGAGCGGGGCGTACCTGGTCCGCGTAGCTTGTGCCGGTGATACTGGATCGATAGTGACAGCACGGGTAGCGTTGAGGTAGTTGCCACTAGCGCAGCCCAAAGAGTACGACTCAACCGTGGGGAGACGCAATGTCGCGAGTATTGCTTGAGGAAGACGAGTATGGGCACGTGGTTTGCCCTCGGTGCCAGGACCCGAGTGGGATTCACTTCGACACCGTGGAGGTCGTCACGGCCTCGGGGCGGTCTGTGAGCGCGGTGGCCCGTGGCGAGGACGAAGCGACGACAGTGTCGATGGAGGCACTAAACGAGCGGGACTCAGGGCGTCGCTACACGGTGCGGATCGGGTGGTGGTGCGAGCATTGCGAGCCGAGTGGTGGTGTACTCGAGATCCAACAGCACAAGGGTCAGAGTTTGGCTCGCATGCTGACGGTAGCGCGACCGGACATTGACGAGTTCTGACTCTGGCGGGTTCCATTCCACTCGCGACAACGACATGCAACGCTGACCAACACCCCGCCCCGGCTACGACTGGGGCGGGGTGTTGTGGCGGGGCTAGAGAGTCGCGCCCTTTGGCGCTTTGCGTAGGTCCGCGAGCCACTGCGTGCCGTCCGGCCTCAGTATCTCGATCTGCTCAACGACTCGCCCGCCGAGGATGCCCCGGTGGAATCGGTCGAATGACTTCCCGTTCCAGTGCCAGTCGTGCGCGCTCCGGTCTCCCTGGCTGGCGCACTCGCCTCCGGCGCACCATTCGGGGCATGAGTTGGCGATGATCTCTCGCGTCGCTCGGTCGTAGATCTCGCGGGCCTCCGCCTGCAGAGCCCTCGCTTGGCTTGCCATGTCAGCCGCTCGCGCAAGCGCCTCTGCAACGGTCTCGGTGATCGTAGTCATGATGCCTCCATTCGTGGGCCGGGCGTTTCCCGGTCCCCTTGTGCTTGTGGGTCTAGCCCACCATCGAGGGCTGACGTGCCCCCGAAGTCTCGAGGGCGCGAGCACGCGCCAGTCCGCACACAGTCCGCAAGAAGTCCGCAAACGTCCACCAATAGCCAACGGTTCACGATGCGCGGAAGAGGCAAAGTGCCTGCTACCTGGGAATACTCACCAATAGCCGCAACCACCCACCAACGTGTCGCGCGCTCTCCTAAAGCGGGTGTCGGCAGTTCGAATCTGCCCAGGCGCACTTCTGAGCCACTCGGCGGCGCAGCACATCGTGGGACCTTCGTCCCCGCCGCCGCCATGAGGCGAAGGGCCACACTAGGCGGAGAGCCTCAGGAGATCAGCGATGGACGGTGCAACTGCGTTTGCTACGGCTGCACCGCTACCCGGCGAACAGTTCGACGCCGTGATCGTTGGCGCAGGGGCCGCTGGCCTGTTGCTTGCGTGCCACCTGGCTAACGCGGGCTGGGGCGACAAGGTCCTGTTGGTCGACGACGGTTCGCACCCCTTGGAGCAGCGCTCGTGGGCGTGGTGGAGCACGGGATCGGGTTTGCTCGATCAGGCCGGATCGACGGCGATCAACCACCTGTGGACGGCTGGAACCGGCTGGCGCCAGCGCATGGCTCTCGACCCCTATGTGTACCGCCGCATCACCGGGCCGGAGCTGTCCGCAGCGACTGATCGCCTCATCAGTGCGCGACCGGGTTACGGCCGCGCTGTGGCAGCGGTGCGTGCGCTTGCGCCGGAAGGCGCGCACTGCCGCGTGGTGCTTGAGGTGCCGGCGACCGGCGGTGCCCGCACGGTTGAGATCGGTGCTCGCTGGGTCTTCGACAGCGTGGGTCCCGCAGTGCCGCCAGACGCATCTGAATCGCCGGCGTACCTCGATTTCCACGGCCTGCACGTCGAGTTCGGCACGGACCTCTTTGACCCAAGCACGGCCACGCTCATGGACTTCCGCACGGACCAGTCGGCGGGAGCGGCATTTGTCTACGTGCTGCCGAGTTCCACCCGCAGCGCCCTCGTGGAGCGCACGGTGTTCGCGTTCGGTGACACCTACGACCGCGCGGCGCAGAGCGCTCGGCACGAAGCCCACGTGGTCGAGTACGTGACGACGCACATCAGCGCCCACGACTACCGAGTGACCGGACGCGAGGTAGGGACCATTCCGCTCCAGGCGGGACGGCCCTCGAGGTCGAGCGGGCCAGTCATCCCTATTGGTGCGAGAGCCGGCATGGTGAAGGCGAGCACAGGGTACGGGTTTGACCGCATTCAGCGTCACAGTGCCGCCATTGCGGCCCGCCTTACTCGCGGCCGCAGCCCCGCCCGTGCCGCTCCGTCCCACCGGTGGAACCGCGCCTTGGATCAGGCGCTGTTGCACGTCATTCGGGAGGACCCTGGCACGGCCGTCGGCATCTTCGGGGCCCTGTTCACCCGCAACCCTGCGCGCCGCATCCTGGCCTTCCTGGACGAGGATGCCTCCCTTCTTGACCAGGCCAGACTCTTCGCGACCCTCCCGTTGGTGCCTTTTGCTCGAGCTCAAGCGCACGCATTGACAGGAAGCCGTCCCGGCCGCGCCTCGGCACCCACCGAGACACTCCCGCAGCGGTAGTTGACGCGGGTACCCGGTAGGGTTCACAATCTGACCAACAGTGTGCGTCGGCTGGATAAGTCGGCGTGCACTGTTCCTCCATGGTGCGGCGGGTTTCGCGCCGATGCACAGCCCCACGGGCACCATCGCGGCGTGGCAGCACCCCCCGGCGAGCGCACGCGGATACCGTGGTGGAGTGGTGGACTATATTGGGCGTGCGCTGGTTGCCGAGGCTCTCCAAGAGTGGCGCGAGCAACTGCAGCAGTCGGCGACCGTATCCCCCCTGCGGGACCTGCCCGCCTCCCGAGCCACCGTGGTTGATCTGCGCACCGCCCACCCATCCGGATACGCGCAACTGTTTGCCGGACGGCCCACGCTCATGTCCACGCTGGTGCGCGATGGGGCCGCGCAGAGCGCAGCCCTTCGCGACGCAGCGGCGATCCTGGCGGAAGCTGAGCGGGTCAAGTCTGCGACCGGCTCATGGACCGCTGCACTCGTGTTTGGCTGCGCGCGCTGGACCGAGGACGGCGCTACCCGCGAGATGCCGCTCTTGTTGCGACCCGTGCGGCTCGAACGCGCGCGGGACAATGACATCCTGATCACCCTTGTCAACGAGGTGGTGCTTAACCCTGTGTTCGCGATGGAACTGCGTTCGCGCGGGGACACCAGCGCTCTCACCACGCGATCGTTGTCTCTCGAGGCCGACAGACTCTACGACCCGCGGCCCGAATGGGAAGCAATCCGTGCCGTTGGCCACAGGTTTGGCGATGACTTCACCGTCGCGGACACCATGGTGTTGGGTGCCTTCGACGATCCCGAACAGCGCCTGATCGATGACCTTGACGACCTCGACGCCGTGATCGCCTCATCGACGGTGGTTGCTGCCGTCGCGGGTGATCAAGACGCCGTGGCACACCTCGGCACGCCTCTGCCACCGCTTCACGTGGGCAACCGTGACCCCTTCGCCGAGCGCGGACTGGGCGACCTTGACGACGTCCAGTTTGCCGCCCTCGATGTGGTCGCGAGCGGCCGCGATGTGTTTCTCCAGGCACCGCCCGGATCGGATCCGTGGGGGATGGCAGCTGCCGTTGCCGCCGATGCTGCGGCCACGGGCAAGACCGTACTGATCGTTGGGGGTCAGGACCGCACCCTGCGCGCCGTGGCGGCGCGCCTCGACAAGGAGGGTGCGGGCGACCTCTACATCGACGGCGCCGTTGACGCATGGGATGCGCAGGCCCGCGCGCGGCTACTCGAAGCCATCACCATGGACAGTCCCGCAGTGGACGATCTAGAACTGCGGGAGAAGGGTCAACGGCTACTCAGCGCGCGCCGCGCCTTGCAGGAGCGTGTTGATGCGCTCCACCGGCCGCATCGCCCCTGGGGTGTCAGCGCCTTCGAGGCGGTGCAGGCGGTCGTGAAGCTAACGTCGGGCGCCGTTCAGCCCGGAACCGCCGTGCGGCTCGGGATCGATGCGGGTGCCATCATTGCCGAGCACGGCTTTGCTGCCGTCGCCCAAGCCATCGACGGCCAACTGGCGCGCGAGCGCGACGCCGCCCAAGCATCGGCCGCAGACGTGCCCGTGCCCGTAGCCGAGCCACCGCCCCATGACCCCACACCGGCAGTCGACGTGATTCCCTGGTGGTCTACGCTTCCCGTTGACCCCGACGAGGGCCGCGCGCTCGATGAAGCCCTCGCGACATTGCTGGTGCGGTTGCTCCCCAAACTCCGCACCGAAGCGGCACTCGCCGCACACGAAGCCGGAGTGGATGAAGCGGCCGACTTCGCCACATGGGTTGACCAGGTCGATATGTTCCTCCAGCTGCGGTCAATTCTCGAAGTGTTCTCCCCGGCGGTGTTCCACCGCTCGCTACGAGACCTCGTTGCCGCGACGGCACCCCAAGGGTCAGAGCACTACGTTGATCTCTCCCGCCGCGACCGCAAGGCTCAAGTGCGACGCGCAGTCGAACTGCTACGCCCTGGCCGGTCCAAAGAGAACCTTCACGATCAGGTTCTCGAGGCGCACGGCCTCGCACAGCGGTGGCGCGCTCACTGCAGTGCGGGAGCATGGCCCGCCATTCCCGACGACTTTGACGTCTTCGCGGAGAGAGTGCACCAGGCTCAAGAGATGTGGAACCGCATCGCCGGTGCCGTGGCACAAGCAGCCGATGTTGACGACGCGACTACGTTGCCGTGGCACGACATGATCGCAGTGCTCGACCGCCTCGCGCAGGGCATTCCAGGCACCTTAGAGTCCGTGGACACCGTACCGCTCGAAATCGACCTGACCTCGCTTGGTTTCGCCCCGCTCATTGAAGATCTTCGATCACGCAATGCGGGTGCCGAGCAGGTGCGCTGTGATGTGGAGTTCTCCTGGTGGGCGGCGGCGTTTGAAGCGATCTCCGCAGCAGACCCTCAGCTCACCGAGTACGGCGCGCTGGGATCTGCGGTGGACGAGTTCCTCGCGAAGGACCGCACCTTCGCCGCAGCGCGAGTGGGACCGCTCATGAGGGCCGTAGGGGAGCGCCGTCGTCAAGCCATCGCGCGCGACCCGGATGGCGCGAGGGATCTGTTCGCGGCGCTCGTCGAAGGCAGCGAAGCAAGCTTCCGGGAGTTGTGGCGCGACTTCCACAGCTTGGTGGGTGCGCTGAGGCCCGTCGTGCTGGCAAAGCCCGAACACATTGCGCGGGTAGCGCCGCCCACACGGGTTGTCGATGTCGCGCTGCTCGTTGGGTGCGAGTCACTCGCGCTCGCGGAGACCGTCCCTGCGCTTGCGCGCGCTCGCCAAGTGGTGGTGATTGGCGACGCTCAAGCAACGACGCGCTCTGCGGTAGCCGCACTTGCCACCCTGCTGCCGTCGATCGCGATGCACGCACTGCCTCAACCGCGTGATCCGCGGGTGACGGCGGTGCTGGGCTCAGCGGCGTACGGGCGAGCACTGTCCGCGCTACCTGCCGCGCACGCTGGTGGAACGCTCACCGTGGTCAACGTAGATGCCGTAGGCGAACTGGCCCGCGGGGCGGCAGTGGTCGAATCCTCCCGCGCCGAGGTCGCCGCTGTAGTGGAGCACGTGGCGAAGGTTGTCGACTCCGTGCCGCATCGCACGATCGCGGTGGTCGCAGGCAATGAAGAGCACGCCGCACGGCTTCGGCAAGCTCTCGCAATTCGCGAAGCGCGACTCGCTGCGGCCGTGCCCGTGGTGTCAATGGGGAACGCCGCAGGCATGCAGGTCGATGAGATGGTGGTCGCGCTGGGCTACGCGCACGACTTCCAAGGCACCGTGCCGCGCAGGCTAGGGGTGCTGTCTCAGGACTGGGGCGGCCAAGCCCTCACACAAGCCCTGGTCGCTTCTCGCGAACACATCACCTTGGTCAGCGCGCTCACACCCCTGGACCTCGCCGTCGCGGCCACTGCTGGAGACGACGGCCACGGCATCGATGAGTTTCGCGAACTCCTGGGTGCGGTGCACCAGCCCGCCGTCGCTCCCGAGCGTCCCGAACCGGCACCGAGTGACTGGCTCCTCGCCGACGTCGCCGGGCGGCTACGCGGTGAAGGATACGCGGTGCGGTTGCGCTACGGCACCAGCAACGATGCCATTCCGATGGTCGTGGGCGGCAAGCACGATCGCTCGTACCGCGTTGCAGTGATCACCGACGAGGTGATTCCTGGCGACCGCGCGAGCCTGCGCGACCGGGTGCGCTGGCAGTACGCACAGCTTGAAGCGCTGGGATGGTCCGTCGTGTCACTGTGGACCATTGACGTCTTCATGGACCCCGCGACCGCGGTCAACCAGATCCGGACCGCATTGGGTGACACCGTCACTGTTGCTGAGCCAGTGCCAGTGCCAGTGCCAGTGCCAGAGCCGGAGCCGGAGCCGGAGCCGGAGCCAGCTGGACCGGCATCCGCACCGTGGCTACCCGCGCCAGCGCGCGTGGAGCCCGTAGCCCCAGAAGTGGCCCTCGAGCCAGCACCGGTCCTTGAGCCAGCACCGGTCCTTGAGCCAGCACCGGTCCTTGAGCCAGCACCGGTCCTTGAGCCAGCATCGGCCGTCAAACCAGCGACGACTGTGCCGCTCACACGAGCGCCGGCAGTGTCAATGGGCTTTGGTGTCCCCAAACTGGCGGTACCGCTCTCGAGGGTTGAGCCCGTGAAAGAACCCAAGGCCGTCCCGGTCAGTGGACCCGAGCGCCCGTTGATTCCCACTCAAGCGTGGGAGGACAGTGATGAGGGTTGGGGTGGGGCGGATCGCAACACCGGTGGTCGCGATGACGAGATCAAGCGGGATAAGCCACCGCATTGGTGACAGTGGTTCGCCGCCCTCGTTGAGGCGCTGGCTCAGGAGCTGGGCTTGGCAGAACTGCTGGCGGTGGCGGATGACTTCCCCGCGGAGGAGCTCGACGCCTTGCGGGCGCTGGCGCGCGAGTCCGTACGGTAGAACCCGGATCCCTTGAACGTCACGCCAACGGAGCCGAAGACCTTGCGGAGTGTTCCCGCGCATTCGGGGCAGGCGTCGAGGGCGTCATCGTGAATGGACTGCACCGCGTCAAAACGGTGCGTGCACGCGCCACATTGATAGGTGTAGGTAGGCATGCACGTATCTTACGCGGGAAGTGACGTGATTCCGTCCGGGGTGATCACGGCGTGCACGCCGTGATCGTGAGCCTCCCGGGGCAGGGGGGATTGATCGGCGTCAAAGACCTCATTCGCGAACGCGAGCGCAACCAAGGGAACATCCTCACGGGCATCGGCAAGCGCGCGGTCATACCACCCGCCTCCTTGTCCCAGGCGGTTGCCTGCGGTATCCACGGCGAGCGCCGGTACCACCACGACGTCAGCATCGGCGAGAGCCTCAGCCGGGAGGAAGTCTCCTGATGGTTCGGGGGGTCTCCCGGGCGCCCGCTCCACGAGGTCTTCCGCACCGTGGTACTCACCCCACCCGCGCTGAAGCCCGTTGCCGAGCATCGGGATCAGTACACGGATCCCGCGTTCGTGGAGTGACTCGATCAGCGGCAACGTCCCGGGCTCGTGACTGCGCGAAGCATAAACGGAAACGCAGGTGGCCTCTGCCACCGACGGCATGGCGAGGACGTGCTCGCTGATCGCTTGCGCGTGCTCCGCCAACCGGCGCTCGCTGCGATGGAGGCGAGCTTTGCGAAGCGACGCGCGCAACCGCGCCTTAGCGTCTTCGGGCGCCAGGGCGTGCTGTTCAGTCATCGAGTGCGGGGTCATCGGTTCATTGTGTCAAAACTTGGCCAACACCGCTTTCCCAACCGCACGCTCTGTGCGCGAGTTGGCTAGGTTGGGGGTATGACACCTCCCCTACGCAAGGCCGTGATTCCCGCTGCTGGGCTTGGAACGCGGTTCCTTCCTGCGTCCAAGGCGATCCCCAAAGAGATGATTCCGGTGGTGGACAAGCCAGCGATCCAGTACGTCGTGGAGGAGGCCGTGGCCGCAGGATTGTCGGAGGTCTGTCTTGTCACCGCGCACGGCAAGGAGGCGATGGAGGAGCACTTCTCGCGGTCGCCTCAACTCGAGGCTGCGCTTGAGAAGAAGGGCGACCGCGCTCGGCTGGCCGCCGTGCAACATGCGTCTGGCCTCGCATCCATGAGCTATGTCTTCCAGGATGAGCCCCAAGGGCTCGGTCACGCGGTGGGATGCGCTGAGAAATGGGTGGCGGGGGAGCCCTTCGCCGTGCTCCTTGGAGACGACTTCCTTGATGAACGGGACTATGTGCTCGACGCGATGTGCACCCTCCAGCAACGTACCGGCGGTTCGGTGGTTCTGCTCCTCGAGGTGCCGGCGAGGCTGATTCGCATGTATGGCTCCGTGGACCCCACGCCGGTCAGTGTGGACGATCTCCCTGGTGAAGGTGAGATTCGCGAGGGACTCGAGGTCTACTCCCTGGCCCGCCTCAACGAGAAGCCTGAGCCAGGCGAGGAGTACTCCAACCTTGCCGTCATTGGCCGGTATGTCTTCAACCCTGCCCTGTTCGAGGTGTTGCGCAACACGCCTCCAGGCCGCGGTGGCGAGATCCAACTGACCGATGCCATCAACACGCTTGCGCAGATGCCACCCCAGCAGGGTGGTGGCGTGTACGGCATCGTGTTCCGTGGCCGGCGTTATGACACTGGCGACAAGCTGGAGTACCTCAAGGCCGTGGTCCAGATAGGCGCGGATCGCGAAGATCTCGGCCAGGAGTTCTCCCTGTGGCTACGCGAGTTCGTCGACTCTCGCAGCGGGTCGTAGATGACAGCGCGGAGCCTCGCTGACCACGCCGCCTTGGTCCTTGACGGCCTCCCTCACATGCCGGTGCTTGACGTCATGTTGAGCGACGCCGCCGGAGCAATGCTCGCGGACGACCTCATCGCTGACTCGGCGCTGCCGCCTTTCGACGTCGCAAGCACGGACGGCTACGCGGTGCGTTCAAGTGATGTTGCCGATGCGACGGCCACCGCGCCGGTGGTTCTTGCGGTCACCCACGACGTCAGTTTCGACACCCGCGGCCCACGGCGCATGGTCCCGGGCACTGCGGCACGGATCAGTTCCGGTGCTCCTCTGCCAACCGGGGCCGATGCCGTGGTTCCGGTTGCGGACACCGATCGCGGTCTCGCCAAGGTTTCGCTTGCCGCGGCTGTCGACGCGGGGCAATGGGTGACGCCTGCGGGTTTCGACGCGGCTCTTGGGACTGTCGCCGTGGCCCAAGGAACTCGCCTGGGGTCGCGGCAGCTCGCTGTCGCTGCCGCGCTGGGACGTTCACGCCTGACGGTGCGACCGGTGCCGCGGGTGGTCATCATGGCAGTGGGATCGGAACTCATGGAGCCCGGCACGTCGCGCCCAGGCGGTGGCGTTCACGAATCAACGTCGCACCTGCTTGCCGCTGCTGTTCGCGAGGCAGGCTCGCACGCATACCGGGCGGGCGTGGTGCGGGACGATCGCTACGAGTTGCGCGCCGCGATCGAGGACCAACTGGTGCGTGCTGACGTCATCATCACCACCGGTGGACTCTCCGAGGCGCAAGGAGACACACTGCCGCACGTGTTGGGTGAGTTCGGGGAGGTCGACGTTGTCGAGCTTGCGCTCGAGCCGGGTAGGCGACACGGATTTGGCTTCTTGCGCGCATCAGGTGACGACCGCGAGATTGCAGTCTTCGCGCTGCCGGGTTCGCCGGTCGCCGCCGCGGTCGCGTTCGAGGCCTACGTGCGGTCCGCACTCAGGGCGATGAGCGGACGTGCGCAACACGACCGGAGACAGGTCATCGCGAAGGTCAAGGGGGGTTGGACCGCGACCAAAGGTGTGTCGCAACTGGTCCCGGTGACGATCGCAGGCACTGAGGCCAGCGGCTTCCACGTGACCCCCACCGGGGAGCCGCCCGCGCTGTCGCTGACGGCCCTAGCGAAGGCAGATGGCTTTGTGGTGTCAACGCCGTCAAGCACCGCAGTGCGCGACGGTGACACGGTGACCGTGGCGCTATGGGAAGGCTAAGCACCGCAGTGGGGCGCCTGCCCACCTTGCAACGGGAGGACGTGGTCCTGCGCCCGCTACGCCGCACAGATGAAGCTGAGTGGCTGCAGTTGAGGGCAGCGAACCGCGCGTGGCTTCGACCCTGGGAGGCGACCTCTCCCGTGGCGCGACCCAACGAGTCGATCTCCTTTGCCGCCTACGTGCGCCACGAGCGTGCGCTGGTCCGTGCGAGGCGTTCGTTCCCCATGGCGATCGTCGGTGTCGACGGCATCATCGGGCGCGTGAGCGTCACGGGCGTTGAGTGGGGGGCTGAATGCGGTGGCTCGATCGGCTACTGGATTGATGAAGGGTGGGCTGGACGCGGCATTGTCCCCACCGCAGTGGCACTGCTGAGCGACTATGTGTTCCGGCAAGGCCTGCACCGCGTCGAGATCGCCGTGCGTCCGGAGAACACGGCTAGCGCTCGCGTTGCCCAGAAACTTGGCTTCCGAGACGAGGGCATGAGGCGTCGTTACCTCTTTATCGACGGTGACTGGCGAGACCATCAAGTTTTCGCGCTGACTGCCGATGAACCACGGATAGGGCCGTATTGGGACGCTGGCTCCTGACACGCCGACCACCATCCGAGATTGCGGGCCCCAGCGGCCGTACCGTCGTGTCATGGTCCCAGCAGGAGTACTCACCATCATTGCGCTTGGCATGGTGTTGGCGTACGTGCTGCCCCAACGCATCAAGGAGCGCACTGACTACGCGCTCGTGCGCACGGAAGACCGCTATTCGGCCGAAATGCGGGTGGTGAAGAGCACCGCACAGCGCGTGGAGCGTCCCACCACTCGTACGGCTTCCAACTCCGGTGAGGTGCCGCTCTTGGTGACGGGAACGGCGCGTGCATCTATTGTGGCGCTCGGTGATCAAACCATGTCGCGGCCCGTTGGTCCGCTCGATCGCGCAGCGACAGCGGCCCAACGGCAACACCTGAGCCTCAGCGTTGACCGGTCTGCCACGCGCTCGGCACGCGCCGCGCAAGCAAGGCGCCGGGCCACCGTTGCGGTCGCGACGGCGCTACTCGCTACCGTCGCATGGGTGCTTGTCGCTGCCGCAGCAGCATCTGCCATCATCGCCGCTGTTGCGACGGCGTTGTTTGCAGGCACCGTGGTCGCGGGAGCCCGCGCAGCCGCAGCCCAGCGCGAAGCAGACGCGCGCGTGCGCCTTGTGGCTCGCGAAGTCGAAGCCGCAGCGACGGCTACACATGCCTTGCGGCGGGTCGCTGCCGAACGTGCCGCTGGTCGCGAAGCCGTGCCGTCACGTGCGGAGACTCAGGCGATTCGGGTGGTCACGGCAGACGACCTCGCGCCGTTGGGGGCACCTGCACCCTTGCCCGCGCCAGCGCTTCCCGGACGTGACGCGGAGCCGTGGAGCCCCAACGAGATGCCCGCCCCCGCCTACACGCTCAAGGCGACCGTGAAACAACAGCGCGCCCGGCCACTGTCAGACGAAGACTTCGCCGCATCCGCGATGGCCGCTGAGCGTGCCGCTGATGCCCGCAGGGATAGCGCGGCCCAAGCCCAGAACCCCACCACCGGTGCACTCGATGCCATCCTTGCGCGGAGGCGCCGCGCCAGCGCCTAGCAGTTGTGCTCGAAACCATGACACCTGGCAGTTACTGGCAATGCCATGTCATCCCGGCTACCATCCATAGTGAATGGCGACAGCGAACTGCTAGTCGTGGCGCGAAAGGTTGGGGAGACCATGCAGCACACGTTCAAGGCACCGTTGGCAACAATCACTGCACTGGGCGTGGCAATCGCGCTCTCCGGGTGTGGCAACCTGCTCGAAGCGGGCGCGGACAAGGTTGGTGAGGCCGTTCAGGGCCAGATTGAGGATCAGATTCGCGACAACCTTGACGTTGACGTCCAGTTTGGCGACAACGCGACCTTGCCATCAGGATTCCCGGCGAGCATCCCACAACCGAACGGGCGCATCGTGGGCGCGCTGGGGACGTCCGACGGCTGGTCGGTCAGCTATGAACTGGATGGACCCACCGGAGTTGACCCCATGATCGACGGCCTAGTCGCCCAGGGGTACACGGTAGAGCAGGACCTCGACCAAGAAGGCGGGCGCGTGCTCTTCCTCCAGGGTGCTGAATACGCAGTCGCGATTGTGCTGATTGCTGAGGACGGCAAGGCGTTGGCGCAAGTCACGGTGACCAACGCGGCGGAGTAGGGCCATCACCGCGCCTCGCCAGTGATAGCCTGATATCCGCTTGAAGGGGCTGTGGCGCAGTTGGTAGCGCGTCTCGTTCGCAATGAGAAGGTCAGGGGTTCGATTCCCCTCAGCTCCACTTGAACCGGTGATCTCCTGGTGACCGCGTCACCGTTGCACGGCCTCGGTCACGGATCACGATGTTGTCAGCAATGCGGGGGACCTCCTCGACGATGGACACGGTGTGGAGGCCATGATGCAGACGTACACGATCCATCCCAGCCTGACGGTGAACATCCACACCACCCGGCGCCGTTACCAGCAGTACTTCGCGAACGAGTACCGGCGAGTTGCGAACTTTGACCCCCGTCCCGATGCGACGGTGATCGACGTGTTCATTGTCAAGCATTTGCCGGAGCCAACTGCCGGTGATCGCCATACTCACCTGAGGTTCAAGAAGATCTTCCGGTACGAGTACCTCGTACGAGGCTTCGGATCGCCCAATGTCGAGATCTACTTCAAGGACTCCTTCAGCGGAACCCTTTACGCGAAGACGGTGACCCTGTTCCTGCAAGCGCAACTGGTCGAACCCGTGATGTACCACGCTTTGCTCCAGTCCGGAATCCTGTTCATGCATGCGGCAGGGGTGTCAGACGGCAAGTACGGGTACCTGTTCCCTGCGTACGGTGGGACCGGCAAGACTACGTTGACGCTTGGCCTGATGGGCGAGGGAATGGCGGTGTTGGGTGATGATCTGTTGCTCGTGGAGCCGGCCACAGGGACCGTGTACCCGTACCTGCGACCGCTCCACATCTTCACCTACAACGTCACGACTCTGCGAGGTGCCGTGATTCCCTGGTCGATTCGGGCCAAGGTAAGGATCAAGGACCTGGTTCGGCGGCTCCTCGAGACCATGACACGGCAGGAGTTCCTGATTTCGACGCGTGTGCACGCGGACGCCGTGTATCCGGACTTTCGCGCCGGAACCGCAGTTCCGTATCGCAAGATCGTGTTTCTCACGAAGTCTGGCGCCCACCAAACCCAACGCATCAACGACCACAGCGTCGACGCGCTGGCTCGTCAGATACTTGACTCCGAGGATCTGAACGACAGTCTGTACGCGAACATCCTTGACGAGACAGAGAAGGCCGCTGCGCAAGAGCTCGAACTTCGCGTCATCACCGCTTTGCTTGAGACGCTTGATGTGTTTGAGTTGGCAAACACTCGCTTGCTCGACTTCCGCGACCTCGGGGACTTCAAGCGGGCGTTGCAATCCTGACGGATGGAGGCGTGCCCAGTGAGCGATGAGCGGCGGTTCACGATCGTGGTGGCGGCGTCAACTGTTCCGGCGGGAGCGGATGACACGGTGCCGCGGTTTGTGCTTGACCAAGCAATCGCGATGGCAGCGATCGATCACAGGATCGCGATTCACATTCTTGCCCCTCACTGCCCGGCTTCCCACGGCAAGGCGTGGCCACAAACCGAGACTGACGATGGGCGCGTCACCCAGCATCGGTTCCGGTACGCGTGGCGCCGGTGGGAGGTGCTCACGGATCACGGCATCATGCCCGCGATTGCAGAGCGACCGGCCCGGGCAATGCTGGTGCCGGCGCTCATGGTCGCCCAGTTCTTCGCTCTGTGGATATTGGTCCGTACGGTGCGCCCTGACGTCATCTACGCGCATTGGTTCACTCCCCAAGCGCTCGTGGCACGGGCGGTGAGTAGGGTGACGCGAACTCCGTTCGGGTTCACCACACATGCGTCGGACATTGTGGTGTGGCGCCGTTTCGGGGCGATGGGGCGACACCTGGTGCGCTCCACTACGCAGCGGGCATCATTCGTCTCTGCCGTGAGTTCCCAGACCGCGCAGAAGCTCACGGCGTTCTTCGATGGCGATGCACGCGAAGAACTGCTGCGTCGGATGAAACTCATCCCGATGGGTGTCGACGTGACGCACCACGAGTTGGATTCAGGGGACCGTCACCACGTGGCGATCATCGCGCGACTCGTGCCGAAGAAGGGGATTGACGTGCTGCTTGAGGCATGGCCTCGCGTACTCGACCGCATCCCCAACGCGCGCCTCACCATCGCAGGCGACGGCCCGCTGAGGAGCTCGATAGCCCAGGCCGCGCTGGCGCTGGGGCCCAGCGTGGCCGTGCTCGGCTACGTCGCGGGAGCCGCAAAGGACCGGGTGCTTGCTGACGCAGGGGTGGTCGTCCAGCCGTCCGTCATCGCGGCCGATGGCGATTCCGATGGGCTGCCTGTGGGCCTCCTCGAAGGCATTGCGGCAGGCCGCATCGCCGTGGCGAGTGACGCTTCGGGTGCACAGGACCTATTGACCAATGGAGTAAACGGGTACGTGGTGCCCGCGGGTGACCCACAAGCGTTGGCTCACGCACTGGTGCTTGCCATGAACCTCGACGGTGAGCGCCGCAACCACCTGCTGAGCGCTGCACGTCAGGTCGCCGCTCGCGTTGCCTGGCCCCATGTCGCGGCCGAGCATGTCGCGATGATCAAGAACGACCTGCCCGCCACACCGAGGGCAGGCGCCTGATGGGCGAGCCCGTGACCGTGCCACGGCCCCCCAGGTCGAGACCATGGCTGAGCCCACTGGTGAAGACCGTCTTCTTTGGGGCCATCGGTGTTGCGCTGTGCTGGTACTTCCTTACCGTGGACTGGTCGGCGCTCCACGGTGTGACATTCCGGCCTGGACTGTTGGCCCTCGCGCTTGTTGTCGCGCTCGCGTTCAGGTACCTGGGAGTGGTGGTGTGGCGCTTGGTGCTTCGGCAACTCGGTGCTGATGCGCTGCCACCGCTTCCAGTCTTGGCAGACATCTACGCAAAGGCGTGGCTGGCGCGGTACATTCCGGGCACGCTTCCCTGGATCGCAGGGAAGGTCTACCTGGCGGCCGAGCACGGCATCGCGAAGACAAAGCTCGCCGTCTCGAGTGTGGTCGAGGCTGGCGCGCAAGTTGTTGGTGTGGGGGCACTCTCACTGGCGTTGCTTGCACTTGACGGCAGAATCGCTGACGTAGCGCCGTTCATCCGTGTGGTCGCCGTTGTTGGAGCCCTAGCCTTGGCGTGTGTCATGCTCCCCCCGGTCTTCAACCGGATGATCCACCTGGGTGCGAGATTGGTACGACGCGACATTCAGGTGAGCGTTTCTTGGCGCGGCGTGGGGTCACCAGTGGCGCTCTACGCGGTGGGTGCGGTGGTGTCCGGACTGTCCTATGTGGCCTTCAGTCACGCGATCATCACCAACCTGACATGGGGTGACACGGCATACCTCATTGGGGCATTCGGACTTGCAGGTGTTGTTGGGATGCTGACCCCGTTGGTCCCGAGCGGCCTCGGTACGCGCGACAGCGCCCAACTCCTCCTGCTGCTCGTGATCCTGCCTGTGCCTGAGGCAGCCTTGCTCGTGCTCGCCAGCAGAGTTTGGTCGGCACTGGTCGATGTTGTCTTCTGGGCGGTTGCCGCGGTGCACCGCTCGGCGTCGAAGCCCTAGCCGCTCCACCCAGGCAGCCACGGGTGGATCTGCCAGTACTCGTAGGGGATTGGATACCCGGTCCACAGCGGCAAGAAGAAGCCTGCAGCGATCAGGACGAGCGCGGTGTAGCCACCCACCACAAGCACGCCCTTGCGCGACCACCCGCCTTCGAGTCGTTCGGGCTGGGCAATGTGTCTGGCGGCCCACACCACCATCAGCACCACAAACGGCGACATGACCACGGTGTAGAAGGTGAACATCGTGCGCGACGGCATCGCCAGCCACGGAACCCAGCCCGCGAGCATGCCGAGCGATACCGTCACGGCGAGCATGTCCCGTTTGCGCAACACCCGCCACGCGACAAAGATCAGCGCAGCGACCATCGCCCACCACAGGAACGGGTGGCCCAGGGCGTACATGGTGCTGACGCATCGATCTGCACCGCAATCCACGTTGTCGACGTCTTGGAAATGCATGGCCGTGGGGCGCGCTTGGATGAGCCAGTTACGGGCTGCCGCCTTGTACGTGTGGTACGTGTCGAGACCTCGATGGAAGGTCAACATTTGTGCGTGGTACTCGACCAGCGACCGCAACGCTTCAGGGAGCCACGTCACGCCCTCTCCGGGGTGTTTCTCAGCCCAGTTGCGCCGGTAGGACTGTGGCTCCAAGAACCACGGCAGCCAGGTCGCCACATAAACGGTGGGGATGGTCACGAGGGCAAGCACGCCGGCTGGCACAGCTCTGACGAGTGAGCCCACGTGCCAGCGCTCATAACCGGCGGTCCGCCTGTCAACGCGGTCCCAGGCAACTGACCACAGCAACAACGCTGCGGCAATGAACAGGGCCGACCACTTGACGCCCGCCGCCAAACCAAAGGCCACCATCGCACCAAACCGCCACCAGCGCACGCCTACGCGCGGTCCCCAGCCGGGAACGGAATCCTGCGGGTTCAGTCCAAGACTGGCGCGGTCTCGGCTCGCCTGCGCCATGACTTTGGCATGGGTTCGAGTTCTGTCGATCAGGAGCAGCCCAAACGCGACCACCACGAAGAACGTGAGGAAGATGTCGAGCAATGCGACGCGAGACAGCGACACATGCTGGCCCTCAACCGCGAGAAACACTCCCGCTAGAGTCCCCCAGATTGTGGACTGGAACAGGTGCCGAGCGATGAGCGCGATCAACACCACAGTCACGGTGCCAAGGAACGCGCCCGAGAAGCGCCACCCGTACGGGGTGGCGCCGAACATCTTTATTCCCACCGCGATCAGCAGTTTGCCCAGCATGGGATGCACCACGTAGTCGGCATGATCGGTTCGCAGCCCCGAGTAGTCGCCTTCCGCGAATGCTTGGTTCTCGCCAGTCCAGTCACCCTCGAACCCCAAGTGCACAAGCGAGAAGGCGCCGCGAGCGTAGTACAACTCATCGAACACCAGTTCCTTGGGGCTGCTGAGGCCAACAAACCGTGTCATTGCTGCGAGGACGCCAACAACGCTTGCCATGATCGCGACGCGCCAGCGCCACAGGGTCTCTAGGTGCACAGAGGAAGCCTAGTTGGTGCACGGGCGGATTTCGCGACCGCCGCTGTGACACCCTGGACCCATGACTGGACACATCGTGCTTGCGGGCACGCCGATCGGCAATGCCGGTGACGCATCCGCGCGATTGATGGAGACACTCGCGAGCGCGGAGATCATTGCCGCGGAGGACACGCGCCGCTTGCGTGACCTGGCCCGCCGCTTGGGTGTCACCCTGACCGGGTCGGTAGTCGCCCTTCATGACCACAATGAGCGCGACAGGGCCGCCGAGTTGGTGGAGCGCGCTGCAGGCGGCGCCACGGTTGTGGTGGTGTCCGACGCTGGGATGCCAACCGTTTCCGACCCCGGCTTTCGAGTGGTGGAGCAGGCGGTCTCGGCTGGCGTTGAGGTGACGGTGCTGCCTGGCCCCAGCGCGGTGCTTGCCGCACTCGCAGTGTCTGGTTTGCCGACCGATCGGTTCTGCTTTGAAGGCTTCTTGCCGCGCAGAGATGGCGAGCGCAGCGCCACGCTCGCGGCGCTTGCGATGGAATCGCGCACCATGATCTTCTTTGAAGCGCCCCACCGGCTCGAGGCGTCGCTAGCGGCTATGGTCGCCGCCTGGGGTCCGGAGCGCCGCGCGGCCGTGTCTCGCGAACTCACCAAGGTCTACGAGCAGACGCGACGCGGAACCCTCGAAGACCTTATGCAGTGGGCGCAGGCAGAACAGCCGCGCGGTGAGATTGTGGTGACCGTCGCGGGACGCTCTGCCAGCGCGCCGTCGCTCGAGAGTCTTGTCAGTGAGGCGCTGGCCCGGGTAGCGGCGGGGGAGCGTGCCAAAGATGCAGTGGCCGATCTCTCCGAAGCGTCCGGGGTTGCACGCCGCCTCCTCTATGCGGCTGTCCTCGCCGCGAGGGGCCGGGATTAGGCGTGGCGTACACAGGCTCCCCGGCGACAGCGGTCCCGGTGTGAGGGCGAGTCGCAGGTCCATCGCCTTGGTCGCGATAGGGTTGTGATGTCTCAAGACATCGGAAACGGGTCGAACCTATGGGTTCGGCCCGTTTTTGCGTCTTGGTGTGGGTCCTGGGGGTCTGCCGGTGGGTTGGTAG
>PHEW01000014.1 GCA_002841315.1 Actinobacteria bacterium HGW-Actinobacteria-4 | reverse complement strand
GGGTGCGCGAAGTGTCACGCCCCGCCCGAACACTGCGAAGCCCACCACATCCAATGGTGGCGCCACGGTGGACGCTCGGACCTGATCAACGGGGTGATGCTGTGTACGCGATGTCACCACGACATCCACGACAACGGCTGGCAAGTCAGAGTAGTCGCCAACAAAGTCGAGTTCATCCCACCACCCAAAGTCGACCCCACCCGGCGACCACGACCCGGCGGCCTGAACGCACTCGACATCGACATAGGCCACACGGATGTGGGCAACACCGGTCCCCCTACTGATGACTTCGACTTCCCCTACCCGGGCGACGACAACTTCACCGACGACGACCCCATCATCCACGCCTGGGAACACGGCGACACGGTGACCGCCAGCTCCTAGGCGCGCGCGGACCTCGAGGCGTCAGCGGGTTGACTGCGCTAACGACAGCCCACTCCCGAGCGCGGGCGGGTCACGCAGGTACCCATGACGTCCTGCGCCCCGAAGAGAGCGGCCTCGCGTTCGCTATAGCATCACGGTGGCAAAGTCGCCCACCCGCTGGAACCCCACGGCCTCATATGCCTCAATTGCCGCGACGTTGAAGTCGTTCACGTACAGCGACACCGTGGGCGCAGTGGTCGCCCGCACCGCCTCGATCACCGCCGCCAAGCCAGCGCGCGCAAGTCCGCGACCACGCAAGCTGGGATGCACCCACACCCCTTGGAGTTGCGCCACTGCCCCGCCGAGCGCCCCTACCTCGGCCTTGAACACCACTTGCCGGCGCCCTTCGGCGACGCCGTACTGAAGGTATGAGCGCCCGCCGCGCACCAACTGTCGGAGCCGCTCCTCGTACGCGGTACGACCGTGCAGCATGGGGTCGTACCCCACTTCTCCCTTGAACATGTGGACGCATGCGGGTAGCAACGTTGCGAAGTCGTCCATCGAGGCGCGGCGCACAGCGGCGAGCTCGAGGTCGGGTGCCTCGAGCGCTCTGACGTGCCGCGGGCCGTCGCTGATAGCCATCGAAACTTGCCGCGGTCGAATCTCGCGGGCGGGCCCCCACCATGGCTCCAACCGCCCCCACATGTCGAGCGTGAGGTCCGCGTCCCCCACGAGCGCCGCTGGTCGGTTGAGCCGTGAAATCGCGCCTTGTGCAACCTCGGCTCGGATATGGTCGGTCGCGTCCTCGTCCCCGGAAGGCAACACCGCCGTGAAGTTCGCACCGTTCCACACCACGCCAGCGAACTCGCGAGAAAGCCCAGCACGGCGGCGCACGCTCCAGAGTCCGGCGGGGATGATGCCGGAGTCGCGGGCCGTCTCCAGTTGCATTGCGGGTGACACAAACGCCACGGGATCCGTAGCGCACAGCGCTAGAGCCGCGCCGATGTCACGTCGCTGCAAGGGCGCCAGCACGTGGTGCGTGCGCCGGAGCAGCGAATCGGTCATGACCCTGCCATCACCTGCACTGATGCGCCCTCCACGGGCTCCATGGTTGCGGCGATCTTGAGCGCCTCTTCGATGAGGGTCTCCACGATGTCCTTCTCGGCGACGGTCTTGATGACCTCGCCCTTAACGAAGATCTGGCCCTTGCCGTTGCCTGACGCGACGCCGAGGTCCGCCTCACGCGCCTCACCTGGACCATTCACCACGCAGCCCATCACGGCCACCCGCAACGGAACCTCCATGCCCTCCAGCCCTGCTGTGACCTTCTCGGCGAGCTCGTAGACATCCACCTGGGCACGACCACACGACGGGCACGACACGATCTCGAGTTTGCGGGGCCGCAAGTTGAGACTCTGGAGAATCTGGATGCCCACCTTGACCTCTTCGACCGGCGGGGCGGACAGTGACACGCGAATGGTGTCGCCGATGCCCTGGCTCAGGAGTGCACCAAAGGCCGTCGCAGACTTGATGGTGCCCTGGAACGCGGGGCCAGCTTCGGTGACTCCAAGGTGAAGGGGCCAGTCGCCGCGCTCAGAGAGCTGCTTGTAGGCCTCGACCATGATGACGGGGTCGTTGTGCTTCACGGAGATCTTGAAGTCGTGGAAGTCGTGCTCTTCGAAGAGCGACGCCTCCCACACAGCGGACTCCACGAGGGCCTCCGGGGTTGCCTTGCCGTACTTCTTGAGCAAGCGAGGGTCCAGTGAACCGGCATTGACGCCAATGCGGATCGACGTTCCCGCGTCCTTGGCGGCCTTCGCGATCTCCGCGATCTGGTCGTCAAAGCGCTTGATGTTACCGGGGTTCACCCGAACGGCCGCACAGCCGGCGTCAATCGCCGCGAACACGTACTTGGGCTGGAAGTGAATGTCTGCAATGACGGGGATGTTGGACTTCTTTGCGATTACCGGCAGGGCGTCGGCGTCATCCTGCGTGGGGCACGCGACGCGCACGATGTCGCAACCTGAGGCGGTGAGCTCTGCGATCTGCTGAAGAGTCCCGTTGATGTCGGTGGTCTTGGTGGTCGTCATGGATTGGACAGAGACCGGCGCGTCACCACCGACGTAGACCGAACCCACCTTGATCTTGCGGGTCTTCTTGCGGGGCGCCAAGGTCGTTGGCGGCATGGCGGGCATTCCGAGTCCAATAGTCACGGTTTCAGTATCTCCCAGTTCGTTAGCGACGCGGTTCAGCCCAGGGTCACAGGTGCAACGATGTCCGCCCAGATGAGAACAAGCCCCATGAGGATGAGTATTCCGAACACCCCATAAGCGAGCGGCATCATGCGAGCGACGTCCACGGGACGCGGGGCGGCCAATCCGCGTAGCCGCGCCCACCCGTTCTTGATCGCCTGCCACACGGCCGACGCTATGTGGCCGCCGTCGAGCGGCACCAAGGGGATCATGTTGAACACAAAGAGCGCGAGGTTGAGGCTGCCGAGCAACAGCAGCATGCGCGCAATCCACGTCACGATGCCGCTGTCCGGGTTCTCTGCTGCGATGCGACCCACACCCACGAGGCCAACCACGCCTTCCGCGTTGCGCTCCTCAAGCCCAAGGGAGGCGCGCACCACGTGGTAGAGGTGAGAGGGCAAGTTCACGACGATCTGCGCGGTGAGTCCCGTGTAGAGGACCGTCGCTTCAACGCCTGACGTCAGCGGCTGGCGCACCCTGGTGGTCTCTGGATAGACGCCCATGAAGCCGACAGTCTCGACCTCGGGGTTCACTGCGATGTCGTCGGCGACCGCCTGACCGTCGTGCACCACGGGGCGCTCAACGGCGGCGAGCGTCATCGGCAGGACTCGCTCCTCACCGTCACGGTCCAGTGTCAGCACGACTTCCTGGCCGGGCCTGCTCGACACGTACTCGGTGAGGTCGGCCCATGTTTCGACGGGCCTGCCGTCGACGGCTACGAAGGTGTCCCCCGCTCGCAGGCCTGCCATCATCGACGGCGACACGGGGTCTCCCGGAGCACACTCTGCCGAGGCCTTCACGGGGACGCACTCCCCCAACCGGTCAATCGTCAACGTGCCGGCTCCGGCAAATCCGATGCCCGACAACACGATCGTGAACAACACCGCCGCGATCACCAGGTTCACGAAGGGGCCGCCGAACATCACGATGACTTTCTTCCACCAGGCCAGGTGGTAGAAGGCGCGGTGGTCTTCGCCCTCGTGAATCTCTTCGACGGAAACCGCGCGCGCGTCCTCGATCAAGTCTCCTATGCGTCCACGAACCTTGAGCGGCTTGACCTTGTCCTCCGGCGGCACCATTCCGACGAGCCTCACGTACCCGCCAAGCGGAATCGCCTTGACGCCGTACTCGGTCTCCTTGCCATGGCGGGACCACAAGGTGGGCCCAAAGCCCACAAAGTACTGGCTCACGCGCACGCCAAACTTCTTGGCGGGAACCATGTGCCCCACCTCGTGCAGTGCAATCGAAACCAGCAAGCCGATCACAAACACCGCAATGCCGATTACCTCAGCCATGACCTCACCTTAAGCCGTGTGGCAACTACTGCCACACCGTTGTTTCTCCACCACTATGTCGTCTCTACCAAGTCGCTTCCACGCCGCCGCTACGACTAGTCCACGCCTCGGTTGCGGTACCACCCACGTCGCTACTGCGCCACCAACGAATTCGCCTGCTCGCGCGCCCACCGCTCAGCATCATCAACGGCGTCGAGCGTCATTTCGCCGGGGGCCTTATACGCTTCGACAACGCTTCGAACGGTGTCGACGATCCCCAAGAAAGGCAACTTCCCATCCACGAAGGCTTGAACACATTCCTCGTTGGCGGCGTTGAACACAGCCGGGTGCAGGGCCGATGCCGCGACAGCTTGGCGCGCCAGACGAATCGCGGGGAACGCGTCTTCATCGAGCGGCTCAAACGCCCATTGTTGGGCGGTAGTCCAGTCCATCCCCGGAATCGCGTCCGGAACGCGTTCGGGCCAGGCCAAGCCCAGCGCGATCGGGAGCCTCATATCTGGTGGCGATACTTGCGCAAGCGTTGACCCATCCACAAACTCCACCATGGAGTGCACCATCGATTGCGGGTGCACCACCACATCAATGCGGTCCATGGGGATATCAAAGAGCACGTGTGCCTCGATCACCTCGAGTGCCTTGTTCACCATCGATGCGGAGTTGATTGTCACAACGGGACCCATGCTCCACGTGGGGTGCTGAAGCGCCTGCTCCGGTGTCACAGAGCCCAACTGCGCGCGTGTCATTCCTCTGAAGGCACCACCGGAGGCCGTCACCACCAACCGCTTGACCTCGCGCGCGGTCCCGCTCCGGAGCGCCTGCGCGAGCGCCGAGTGCTCCGAATCAACAGGCACAATCTGTCCTTCGCGGCGCACAGCTGCCTTGACCAGCGCGCCACCAGCGACCAAAGACTCCTTGTTCGCCAGCGCCAGCGTACTGCCAGCTTCGAGTGCGGCGAGCGTGGGCCGCAACCCCACGGATCCGGTAATGCCGTTCAGCACAACGTCGGCGCCGATTCCGGCGGCGGTCACCACAGCATCGGCGCCACTCACGACTTCCACGCCAGGAAGGGCCTCGGCAATCTGTGGGGCAACGTCAACGCGCGCCACCGCAACCATCTGCACGCCCAATTGGCGAGCTTGCGCGATCACCAGCTGCGGGTTGGACCCGCCTGCGGCAAGCGCCACCACCGCAAAGGCGCCAGGGTTGCGCGAGATGACATCGATCGCCTGCACGCCAATGGACCCGGTAGAGCCCAGGAGTGCGACAGTGCGGGCTGCCACTACTAGCCGACGCCCAGCAGCACGTCCACCGTCCTGGCCAGGTAGGCGTCGACTGTGCGCTCGTTGTATGCGCGAAACTTGGAGCGGTGCTTGAAGGTAACCGACCGGACTTCGGCCGCCGTAAGCGGCTCTCCCCTGTCAAAGAATGCCGTGATGCGCGCCAAGAGCGCGTCCACCTGCTTGGCGTCATAGCCCCCACGCAACCCGCGCGGGCGCGAGAACTTGTGGCCCGCGGGGCGGCGAAGGCGCGGGTAGAGCACCTCGGCGCGGTGGGCGAGACTCTGCATCCACGCGTCCTGACCGTGGGAACGGACAAAGTTCTCGCGATCGCGCGCAGCGAAGGCAACCTCCAGTCGGTCCATCGCTGCGTCGACGGCGGCGGTCGAGTACCCACCGCGCTTGAGATCGAAAGCCGCAGTGCGGATGTCGAGCGCGGTCAACTCGGGCCCGCCGCCAGGAGCGCGGTCATACGACTGGCGCGCGCGGTTCAGGAACTCCGAAACTTGTCCCGGGTTGTACCCGTGCTTCAACTTCTTGGCACGCGGAAACAGGTCGCTCATGAAACCTCCGTAATGGCGAGTTGCCCACAGGCACCGTCAATGTCACTACCACGAGTATCCCTGATGGTGGTGGGAATACCATGCTCCCGCAACTGGCGCACGAATTCTCGCTCAACCTCGGGTTCGGACGCGGTCCATTTGCTGCCCGGCGTCGGGTTCAACGGTATGGGATTCACGTGCACCCAGCCGCCACCGCGCGCGGCGAGCTTCTGGCCCATCAGCGCGGCTCGGTGCGCATGGTCGTTGATGTCCTTGATCAGCGCGTACTCAATGCTCACCCGACGCCCAGTGGCCTCGTAGTAGCGGTACGCGGCATCGAGCGCTTCGTCCACGCTCCAGCGTGTGTTGATCGGCACCAGTTCGTTTCGAAGCTCGTCATCGGGCGCGTGGAGCGACAGCGCGAGTGTCACCGGAATTCCCTCCTTGGCGAGCTTGTCCATTGCAGGAACCAACCCAACGGTGGACACCGTAACGTGCCGTGCGGACAGCCCAAAGCCTTCCGGCTCGGGAGCCACGAGCGCTCTCACGGTAGCCATCACTGCCTTGTAGTTGGCGAGTGGCTCTCCCATGCCCATGAACACCACGTTCGACATCCGGACGCTCTCGCCCAGCACGCCGTCGCGAGCTGCCCGCGCGGCGAGCCTGACCTGCTCGATGATCTCCGCTGCGGAAAGATTGCGCGTGAGACCCATCTGCCCGGTGGCGCAGAATGGACACGCCATCCCACATCCCGCTTGGCTCGTCACACACAGGGTGGCCCGCTCGGGGTACTTCATCAGGACAGACTCTACTTTGACACCGTCGTGGAGATTCCACAGGGTCTTGACGGTCGCGCCACCGTCGGCCTCAAGCGACTTGACCGGGGTCATGAGAGGCGGGAACAGTTCGGCAGCGATCTGCTCGCGGGACGCGGCCGGCAGGTCGGTCATGTCTTCGGGATTGATGGTCAGGTGCGAAAAGTAGTGTGCTCCCAACTGCTTGGCGCGAAAGGCGGGCTGGCCGATGCTCGCCAGAGCGTCCTTGCGTTCCTCACCCGTGAGGTCGGCGAAGTGGCGCGGCGGCTTGGCTCGCTTGGGCGCCGCGAACTGCAATAGCGGACGTTCGCTCACGTGGTTCCCAAGACAATAGCGAAGACGAGGTACGCCACGGGCGCGGCCACCAGAATCGAGTCCAGGCGGTCCATGATCCCCCCGTGGCCAGGAATCGCACTGCTCATGTCTTTCACCTGCATGTCTCGCTTGATGGCGCTCTCCGCGAGATCACCCGCGATCGCAGCGGCTGACGCGAGCAGACCGACGACAGCCCCCAACCACCACCTGTCATCCAACAGGAAGTAGCCGGCGGTGGCGGCAGCGCCAGTGCCGAGCAACACCCCTCCGATGGCACCTTCCCAGGTCTTCTTGGGGCTGATCCGTGGAGCGAACTTGTGCTTACCGAACGCCATGCCGGCGTAGAGCCCACCGCTGTCATTGCCCACGACGGCCACAACCACAATGACCACCCTTTGCCAACCGTGCTCCGCCTGTGCCATGAGAAGAAGGAAGGACGCCAGGAACGGAATCCATAGCATCGCCATCATGCTGGCGAGCGAGTCCGCCATGGTGTTCTCGATGCGTTCGTCGACCACACGCCACGCAACCACGCCAGCGCAGCCCACGAGCAACGCCACCGCGAGGCCCTCTGCCAGGCCGAACCAAGCCGCAAAGGCCATGCCCATCGTGGCCGCGACAATAGGGATGAGCGGAATTTCGCGGTCGTGACGGCCCAGTGCTCGGCGCCACTCGATGATCGCGCCCAAGCAGAACGCGTAGAGCACGACTGCGAACGCGAGCGGGTGGAACCAGGCGGCCACCAAGACAAGGCCAAGGAGGGACAAGCCCACCGTTGTTGCCGCGACCATGTTGCGCCCACCCCTGCGCTCGGTGGTGGGTAGCTCGTCCTCAGAGATGTCATCGGGGATTGGCGGAGCGGGCGCGGCGTGGTACTGCGCGTGTTCACCGTTCACCGGGTACTCGCCGCTCACCGGGTACTCGCCGTTCACCGGGTACTCGCCGTTCACCGGGTACTCGCCGCTCTCCGGATACTCGCCAGCGTCCGGGTACTCGCCGCTCAACGGGTACTCGCCGCTCACCGGGTACTCGCCGCTCTCCGGATACTCGCCAGCGTCCGGGTACTCGCCGGGAGCGTCCTGGGGCACGCGCAATGGAATCTCGGTACGGACCGGTTGCTCCCCACTCACGGGCATCTCGCCGCTTACGGGAAACTCGCCACTCATGGGCATCTCGCCGCTTACCGGAAACTCGCCACTCACCGGTGCTTCGTCGCCTGCAAGCTGCTCGCCGGAAACGGGCCGGAACAGCCCCAGCTCGCCGCTGTGATAAGGCGACGCAGCCCCGTCTGGAGCACCGTCTGGGGTCGCGTCATCATGGCCGCCGGTCACGCGGCGCCAAATGCTCATCGCGGGACCCCGCAGGTTGGTGAGTGAACCATTAGACCTCGAGCAGCTCGCTCTCCTTGTGGGCCAAGATCTCGTCGATAAGGTCCACGTGACGCTTGGTCAACGCGTCGAGTTCCTTCTCCGCGCGTGCCCCTTCGTCCTCGCCAACGTCGCCGTCCTTGACCGCGGCTTCGATCGACTCCTTGGCCTTGCGGCGCATGTTCCGGACGGTGACGCGAGCATCCTCGGCCTTGTGCTTGGCAAGTTTCACGAAGTCCTTCCGGCGCTCTTCGGTCAGTTGGGGCATGTTCACGCGAATGACCTGGCCGTCGTCGGAAGGGTTAATGCCCAGGTCCGAGTTGCGTAGCGCGGCCTCGATTTCCTTCTTGGCGCTGATGTCGTAGGGCGTGATCATGACGGTGCGTGGCTCAGGCACATTGATCGATGCCAGTTGCTGAAGTGGCGTGGGGGCACCGTAGTACTCGACTGTGATGTTGGCGAACATCGAGGCGGACGCTTGGCCCGAGCGAATACTGGAGAAGTTGTCCTTCGCCACACTAATGGCGCGGTCCATGTTCTCCTCGGCCTCGAGCAGAATGTCATCAATCACGGCGATTTCCTTTCGGCGAGCGTGTCATGCGGTCACCAGCGTCCCGATTCTCTCACCCACGAGCGCGCGAGTCACATTGCCGGGCTCTTCCAGGCCAAACACGACCATCGGCAGCCCGTTGTCCATGCACAGGCTAAACGCCGCTGCATCCATGACTTGAAGGCCCTGTTGGAGCGCTTCTGCGTAGGTGATCTCGGTGAGGCGTTTCGCGCTGGGGTCGGTGCGTGGATCGGCGGTGTACACAGCGTCCACCCCGTGCTTGCCCATCAGTACTTCGCTACAGCGAGTCTCAAGCGCGCGTTGGGCGGATACGGTGTCGGTGGAGAAGTACGGCATCCCCGCACCGGCCCCAAATATCACTACACGGCCCTTGTCCATGTGACGCATCGCTCGCCGCGGGATATATGGCTCCGCCACCTGGCCCATCGTGATCGCGGTTTGCACACGAGTGTCCACTCCGGCCTGCTCCAGGAAGTCCTGGAGGGCGAGCGCGTTCATCACTGTGCCGAGCATCCCCATGTAGTCGGCCCGGGCGCGTTCCATACCACGTTCAGAGAGTTCAACGCCGCGGAAGAAGTTGCCACCACCGACGACGATGCCCACCTGGACGCCCTGCTTCACAGCATCGGCGACCTCGCGCGCTACTCTGGCGATGACGTCAGGGTCAAGGCCGACCGCTCCACCACCGAACATCTCGCCCGACAGCTTCAACAACACACGCCGCGCCGTCGGGGGGACATCGTCGCCCTGGAGCGTCTTGCTTTCCTGGGGCATCCTGTCCTCCTGACGAAGCGGCGTGCGTGATGAATAGTGTCCTGGAGTTAGGCTCCCACACGGAAGCGAACGAAGGAGGAAACCTCGCCGCCGGTGTTCTCAATGACCTTGCCTACCGTGGTCTTGGGGTCCTTGGCAAACGACTGGTCCACGAGGGTGTTCTCCTTGAAGAACCCGGTGACACGGCCTTCGACGATCTTGGGTAGGGCAGCCTCAGGCTTGCCTTCGCCCTTAGCGGTCTCTTCGGCAACGCGACGCTCATTCTCAACTACGTCTGCCGGAACGTCATCGCGCGTCAGGTAAAGAGGCGAGAATGCCGCGATGTGCATCGCGATGTCCCGTGCAACCGAGCCAGCAGCCTTGTCAGCACCCACCAGCACACCCACCTGCGCGGGAAGGTCCTTGTTGGTGCGGTGCATGTACTCAGCGACCACGGGTGCTTCGACGCGAGCAACGCGACGAAGCACGATCTTCTCGCCCAAGGTCCCGGCGTTCTCCGCGATGTACTCCGCGACGCTCTTGCCGTCGATGGTTGCCGCAAGTGCCGCCTCAGCAGAGTCGGCCTTCGCCGCCACCGCCGCTGCTAGCACCGCATCAGCCAGTGCGAGGAACTTCTCGTTCTTCGCGACAAAGTCGGTCTCGGAATTGAGCTCAATCAGGGTACCGATCTGGCCAGCGCCGCCATCTTCGATCGAAGCGAGAACCATGCCCTCCGAGGCCGAACGGCCCTCGCGCTTGGTCACGCCCTTCAGGCCCTTGACACGCAGGATGTCAACCGCCGCGTCGATGTTGCCATCAGCTTCATCGAGCGCCTTCTTGACGTCGAGCATGCCAGCGCCAGTGCGCTCACGCAGGGCCTGGATGTCTGCAACGGTGTAGTTCGCCATGGGTTAGGTGTCCTTACTTGTCGTCGGCGGCAGCTTTGTCGGCTGCAGGCTTCTTGGCCGCGGGCTTCTTGGGCGCGGGCTTCTTGGCTTCCGGCTTGTCGTCGGCAGCAGGCGCCTCGTCAGCGGCAGGCTCGTCGGCGGTCTTGTCGTCGGCAGCAGGCGCCTCGTCAGCGGCAGGCTCGTCGGCGGTCTTGTCGTCGGCGGTCTTGTCGTCGGCAGCAGGCTTGTCTGCAGCCTTGGTCGCGTCGGCCGAACCGTCGAGCAACTCCTGCTCCCACTCGGCGAGAGGTTCTGCCTCACCGTCGGCGTCGGCGTCGTCGCCAGCCTTCGGCGTGTGGCGGATCTTGAGGCCCTCGGCCACAGCATCGGCGATCACACGGGTCAGCAGGCCCACAGCACGAATCGCGTCGTCGTTGGCAGGAATGCCGTATTGGACGTCGTCGGGGTCGCAGTTGGAGTCGAGCAGGCCCACCACAGGAAGGCCGAGCTTACGCGCTTCGTCAACGGCGAGGTGTTCCTTGTTGGTGTCGACAATCCACACTACGGACGGAACCTTGGGCATGTCGCGGATGCCACCGAGGACCTTGGCAAGCTTGTCCTTCTCGCGACGCATTCCGAGCAGTTCCTTCTTGGTGCGGCCGGAGCCGGCGACGTCGTCAAAGTCGATCAGTTCGAGTTCCTTGAGGCGCTGAACACGCTTGCTCACGGTCTGGAAGTTGGTAAGCATTCCACCCAACCAGCGCTCGTTCACGTAGGGCATGCCCACGCGAGCGGCCTGTTCGGCGATGGACTCCTGCGCCTGGCGCTTGGTGCCAACGAACAGCACGGTGCCGCCGTGGGCGACGGTGTCGCGCACAAACTCGTAGGCGTTGTCGATCATCTTGAGCGACTGCTGCAGGTCAATGATGTAGATGCCATTGCGCTCAGTGAAAATGAAGCGCTTCATCTTGGGGTTCCAGCGGCTGGTCTGGTGTCCAAAGTGGACGCCCGAGTCGAGCAGCTCGCGCATGGTCACAACGGCCATGGCTCATCCTTATCCGTACGCGCGGACGCGTAACTGTGTACTCGCAGGGACAGATGTCCCCACTGTTTGGTTGATGACCGTGCCGGGTGGCACAGTCCCTAGCACCAACGCGAGTCCACACCGAGCTTCCTCGGACCACTGCTTTCCCGGCGTCTCCCACGGCGAACGGTGTCCGTTGCGCGAGACGAATGGTGCGCGATGTCACTTGGAGCATGCCAAGTGCAAGGTCGATACTACCTGACGGACGCGGAGTGCGTCGCCTGAGGAGCGCTGACGCACGCGGTGCGAGCACACACTGCTCATCGCCCGCGCCGGGGCACGACTCCTCGCCGCGCTGCGACACTGATGCTCACAGCGCCGCCGCGAACGGACAGTTCATGCGGTCACGGCACTCCCGCGGCATGCACGGACCCAGTTGCCCCACCGTGGTCTCATGAATCTCGTTGCCATGGCGCCGATGCCGCGACCAGTCCGCCGCATTGCTCGACTTGTCGCGGTGTCGCTCGCGGTGCTCGCGGTGGGTCACGCGCCGTTTCCCACCGATACCCCGGCGCCACGCCCAATGTTTGCGTCAGCCGTGACCCCGGTGGAGGTCGCGAGGCTCTTTGACCCGCCGCCGCAACCGTGGAATGCGGGACACCGGGGAATCGACCTGGTCGCGCAGCCAGGTCAAACAGTCCAGACGCCAGGGCCCGGTGTCGTGACGTTCGCGGGCACTGTGGTTGACCGCGGCGTGGTGACCGTGCTGCACGCCAACGGCCTGAGAAGCAGTCTTGAGCCGATCGACCCCGCCGTGCAGGCGGGCGATCGCGTTGACGCACGCCAAGTAGTGGGCCACGTCCAGGATGGCTCCGGCCATTGTTCCCCGCGACATTGCGTGCACTGGGGACTGCGGGATGGCGAGCGCTATCTCAACCCGCTGGACTGGCTCGAGGGTTTCGGCCCCGTACGGCTCCTGCCGATGCGAGAGCCACTCGCGAACTAGCCGCGCGTCACGAAGAGCCGTCGCGAGTCACCGCGAGTCACCGCGAGTCACCGCGAGACCTGACCTACGCGAACGCGCCGGTCTTCATGAGTGACTCGCGTAGCTTCTTCACCGCACCAGAGTGGATCTGAGAAACCCGCGACTCGGTCACGCCCATGATCTGGCCGATCTGCGCGAGGGTGAGGTTCTCGTAGTAGTAGAGGCGCAAGACTTCCTGTTCACGATCTCGCACTCCTTGCACCGCAGTGGCAAGTAGCGTGCACGTCTCGCGGGCCTCCACCGACTGTGAGGCACCTGGGACCGATAGCGAGCGCACAGAATCGACCGCATATGACTCCGCATGAGCGCCGCCCAGTCCGTCCAGTGCGGCAAAGTGACTGAGCGCCACCTGTGCACGTACCGTGCGAACCTCGGCCGTCGACCAACCCAAGACGCGGGCCACGTCCTCATCGCTCACGGGGCGCATGAGTTCTTGCTCTAGCTCTCGCGTCGCGACATCAACGGTGCGGGCCTTGGAGCGCACCGACCGCGGAACCCAGTCCGCAGCGCGCAGTTCGTCGATGATCGCGCCCCGCACGCGGGTGGCTGCGTAGGTCTCGAACTTGAAGCCCCGTTCCACCTCGAACTTCTCGACGGCGTCAATCAGGCCGAACGTGCCGTACGACACGAGGTCTCCGAGCTCGACCGTGTCGGGCAACCGGCCGATCATCCGTGTGGCGACCTGTGTCACGAGCGGCGCGTAGTGCATGATCAGCTGCTCACGCGCAGCCAACTTGGCTGCCTTGTTGCGGCCGCCAAACTGCTTCCACCACACTGCAACGTCTGCGGACTTGTCGTGCACCGCCGGAAGCTCAGCCTCAGGGCGGTCGTCGATCGCGGTCAGGACTGCGGTGAGATCAGACATGGCTCTCCTAGGCGCGCGGGTGCGCGAGTTGGTAGGCGGACCGCAGTCGTTCTGCGGAGACGTGGGTGTACTTCTGGGTGGTGGTGAGGCTCGCGTGACCGAGAACCTCTTGGACAGACCTCAGGTCGGAGCCGCCGCTGAGCAGGTGAGTCGCGGCGGAGTGGCGGAGCCCGTGCGGCGCAATGTCGCCGATCCCTGCAAATGCACACAAGGCATGTATCGCTTCACGTATCTGGCGCTGGTCGGCCCGGTGCCCTCGGCGCCCCAACAGGAATGCGTTGTCGGTGTGCGGCTGGACTAGTGCGGGACGTCCCCGCTCCATCCACGCGGCTGCGGCGCGAGCGGCCGGTGTGCCAAACGGAACCATGCGCTCCTTGGACCCCTTGCCCATGACCCGAGCCAGGCGCTCTTCAAGGTCAATGTCGCGCAGGTCGGTTGATGCCAGTTCGCCCACCCGCATCCCGGTGGCGTAGAGCATCTCGGCGGCAGCCCAGTCACGCAGGTGGATGGGATCACCGTCGTCGCAGCGAGCTTCGGCTGCGCCGAGGAGCGTCATCGCATCGGCTGGAGTCATGACATCGGGCAGAGTGCTCGACGGTCGCGCAGAGGCGAGCCTCACCGCTGGGTTGGTCTCGATGAGTCCGGCCTCGAAGGCCCACGCGTAGAACGTGCGAACGGCGGCGCCTCGACGCGCCAAGGTGGTGCGACTCAGGCCAGCACCTGCCATGGCGGCTAGCCACTCACGCAGATCGGCCAGGGTCACATCGGTGATGGTCGGGGTTGCGTGCCCGGAGCGCTGGCTCTCGTCGGCCAGATGAGAGACCAGGTTCGCGAGGTCACCGGAGTATGCGCGCACAGTGTTCTCGGCGAGGCCGCGCTGATGCCGCAGGTACGTCTCGAAATCAGCGATGAGGTCACTGGCTACCCTGACGTCGGTGGAGGACATAGCGACACTGTGACACTGTCTCTCCTGTCAAATCAACCCCTTGAGTCACATTTGTCACATCCGACACGCCGATTTGCCCTAGTTTGTGCGGATATCTCCGCAAAATTGCTGATAACTACGCCGGGGTTTTCTTCCAGTTGGGCCCGTCATGACGGGCCAATCCGGCGAGTTCGAGACCCCCAAGCGCGACCCGAGCTTCAGCGAGCGTGAGTCCCGCGGAGCGTGCGACCACGGCAACGGTTGCCCCGCGTGGACCGATAGCGTCGTATGCCTGGCGCTCGTGGGGGGTGCCGAAGTCGGGTCTGTTGGCGCCGTTCCCAACGTCATCCCAGAGGCTGCCCTGCACCGGCACTGGAGCACCAATGGGCTGGGCCAGTTCGAGGACATCGGCGGCGCAGGTCACCAACGTCGCTTCTCCATCGCGGATCAACGCGTGACACCCCGTCGAGGACGCCGAGGTCACCGGGCCCGGCACGGCGCCAACAGTCCGCGACGCTAAGAAGGCGTGACGAGCGGTGCTGAGAGCTCCCGAACGGTACGCAGCCTCCACCACCACGGTCGCCCCGGCTGTGGCGATCAGGCGGTTGCGGGTGAGGAAGCGGGATCGATGCGGCGCAAAGCCCGGCGGAACCTCGCTGAGCACCACGCCGCGCTCCATGACCGCTTCAAGCATGTCCGCGTTGCCCGCTGGGTAGAGGCGGTCCACGCCGCCTGCCATCACAGCGACCGTGGGCGAGGCTGCACCCAGCGCAGCGCGATGTGCTGCGCCGTCGATCCCATACGCCCCACCGGAGATGACGGTCCAGCCGTGATCGCCGAGCCCCGCACTCAGGCTGGTAGCCATGTGATTGCCATACGACGTCGACGCTCGCGCACCCACAACGGCGACCGAGCGATGCCACAGGTTCGCCACATGCCCGTTACCCCGCACCCATAGCGCAAACGGTGCGGTCATCGGGAGGTCGTTGAGCGCCACCGGCCACTCAGGGTCGTGTCGTGTCACAATCCGAATGCCCGCCGTGGAGGCGCGTTCTCGATGCGGTTCCGGCTCAGCGTCGTCGAGACGCGCAATCCACTTCTCAGAAGCTTTGACGGCGGCCTCCGCTATCTCAGGCACGTCGAACCTGCGCAGCGCCGCGCGGGCGATGCTCCTATCCACGCTCGCCAAGCGCACCCAGGCAAGAGCTTGCGCCGGCCCCAACATGTACACCAGCCAGCACGCGGGGAAGTCCGCGGGTTCCGCGATCGCACTCCACGAGATGAAGGCATCGGTGTCCGCGCGCACGTCGGCTGCCACGCTCGCCTCGAGAGCGGCGCAGTCGTCGTCACCATCGATGTCGAGCTCGCAACCACCCTCGAAGTCGTAGCCAGCCTGGTAGTCGTCGGCCGGGTCGTGTCCCTCGTCAACGCCCGGCCCCATGTCCCCGTACTCACGCGCACTCACGCTGCACCTCCACGGGAGCGCAGCACCATGGCGGCGCTGACGTCGTCGGACGTGGGCCTATCACGGTCGGCGAGGTCGGCAAGCGTCCACGCGACTCTCAGAGCCCTATCGACGCCGCGCGCCGTCAGCTGCCCATGATCCAGCGCTCGCATCACCGGTGCGACCGCCGCGGCATCGGTGTGCTGTCGCAACCACCTGCCCGAGGCCTGCGAGTTCACCTGCCAGCCGTGCGCCGCTAGCCGCACCCGTGCGCGTTCACGGGCTCGCGCTACTCGGGCGGCCACGGCCGCGGTGGACTCTCCTTCATCCGCGAAGCCTCGCCTTACTGGGTGCACGGACACCTGCAGGTCCACACGGTCCAGAAGCGGTCCCGAGAGCCTGCCAAAGTAGCGCCGTCGCGCCAAAGCCGCGCAGGTGCACTTGGTTCCGGCACCGTAGAAGTTGCCACACGGGCACGGGTTCGAGGCAAGCACCAGTTGAAACCTGGCGGGATAGCGTGCCGCTCCCTGAGCTCGATGAATGACTACCTCTCCTTCTTCGAGCGGCTGGCGCAGCGTTTGCAGCACGCGGGTGGGAAACTCGGGAGCCTCGTCCAAGAACAGCACGCCTCCGTGAGCGCGCGAGACCGCCCCCGGCCGCGCCATCAGCGAGCCGCCGCCCACGATCGCCGCCGCTGACGCGCTGTGGTGCGGCGCCTCGTAGGGCGGCCTCCGGAGAAGTCCGTCGCTCGGATCAAACGTCCCCGCGATCGAGTGCACCGATGTCGCCGCGACGGCGTCCTCTTCGGACAGATCGGGCAGGATTCCCGGGAGGCGCGACGCAAGCATGGTCTTGCCCGTGCCGGGAGGCCCCACCATGAGCAGGTGATGCCCGCCTGCTGCCGCGACCTCGAGAGCCCAGCGGGCCTCGTCCTGCCCGCGCACGTCAACGAGATCCGGCGCCCTATCCAGTCTCAGCGACTTGACCGCCTGCTCCACGGGGGCCTCCTCGGAAGCGCGGGCCTCCGTGTTGCCGTAGAGGTGCGCTAGATCCGCAAGCGTTGCGATAGGCACCACTGCCGCGCCGGGCACCAAGCGTGCCTCGGCAGCGTTGCCCGCGGGAACCACCACGCGCTCGTACCCCGCTCCCACGGCAGCTGCCACAGCGGGTAGCACCCCGCGCACCGGCCGGACCCGCCCGTCCAGCCCCAACTCCCCCAGGTGAACCGCCCCGGCGGCCGCGCCGGCATCGACCATGCCTGCTGACGCGAGGACCGCCACCGCAATCGCCACATCTGTAACGGAACCACTCTTAGGTAGCGACGCCGGCGACAGGTTCACCGTGATGCGACGGTTGGGCCACGCTAACCCGGAGCACGCCACCGCGGCGCGCACCCTGTCCCGTGACTCGTTGAGCGAGGCGTCCGGGAGCCCCACAATCGTGAAGGCCGGCAGCGACGCCGCGATGTGGGCCTCCACATCGATGATGTGGCCGTGCAGCCCCGCAAGCACGACAGACCGCGTCCGCCCGATCATTCGACGCCCCGCAGGTGCTCAATCTGTGCAGCGCCCGCTTTCGCGACGGTCACCGCGATCACATCAACGCGCACTCCGGCAAAGCTCTGCTGTTGAGACCCGAGCCACGCCGCAACGAGCCTTCTCAGCCGGCGGAGTTTGCGCCGCGTCACCGCCTCCGCAGGCGAGCCAAATGTCCCGGTGCGCCGCGTCTTGACCTCGATCGCCACCAACTCGCCGCCGTCGAGCGCCACAATGTCGAGCTCGCCGTCTGCGCATCGCCAGTTCCGCGCGAGCACGTCCCACCCGGACTCCCGCACATAGCGCGCAGCGACGTCTTCGCCGTAGCGACCTACTTGATCCTTCACAGCCATCGTTGACCTCCCCCGCAAGGGTGGTCGCTCCGGCCTTACCGGCGCCGACGCTCGCTCAGCCTGGCACGATAAGTCACCCCAGCATCGGCCCTGGGGACATCAGTGAAAGGGGATGTGCGCTACCGCCCGCGCAGTTGGCGTAGGTCCGGCATGGATTCCTCGTCGTGAGAGAGCTCTTCGATGTTGACGTCCTTGAAGGTCACCACGCGCACGTTCTTCACCAACCGCGCCGAACGGTACACGTCCCATACCCACGCGTCGACCAGCGTCACATCGAAATACACGTCGCCGCCAGACGCCTTCACCTGCAGGTCAACCTTGTTCGCCAAGTAGAACCGACGCTCGGTCTCGACCACATACTGGAACAGGCCCACGACGTCCCGGTACTCGCGATACAGCGCGAGTTCGGCATCGGTCTCGTAGTTCTCGAGGTCTTCGCTGCTCACTCGTTCATCATGGACACAACCAACTCCACTCCGCACGCGCCACTCCGGAACTCCGTGAGGCGCGCGCCTCGATTACACATCCACTGTCTCGCGTTCAGGCAGCTTCCACGACCGCCGGTGCATCGCCGTAGGCCCCAGTCGCCGCAACGCGTCAAGGTGACCCTCCGCACCGTACCCCTTATTGCCGTCCCAGCCATAGTGCGGGTGTGCGCCGTGGGCCTGGACCATCAGTGCGTCCCGCTCAACCTTCGCGAGCACGGACCCTGCAGCGATCGACGCACACAGGTTATCCCCGCCAATCACCATGGTCACCGGCAACGCGGGCACATTCTCGCGTGCGGCCGATGCTGCGAACAAGTCAGCGCTGGGCGGCATCAGCCAGTCGTGCTTACCATCGAGCAGAACAGCGTCCACCGCTACTCCCTCGGCGGCGATCTGCGCGAGGGCTCGCCACCCGGCCACCCGCAGTGCCGGGACGATGCCGTGCTCGTCAATCTCCGCCGGTGAGGCATGCCCCACCGCGCGCGCCACGCCAAAGCCAGCCAAGGCATCGGCCATCTGCACACGGCGAGGGGCAGTAAGTTGCTTCGAATCAGCGAGTCCCGAGGGCCAGGCGTCGCAGCGCGTCACCGCGACCACTCCCACGCTCACGGGTCCGGCGAGGGCTCCTCGGCCCACCTCGTCAATGCCTGCGACTACTCGCGCACCCGCATCCCAGAGTTCGCATTCGCGCACCAGCGAGACGGTCACGCTAGTTGTCCTCGGACTGATCCCCGAATGGGTTGCCGAGGCCGCGCCAGCTCTCGAGTGGCCACACGGTCACGAACGCCGTGCCCACCACATTGTCGAGCGGGATGGTGCCGCCACCGGGTTCGCCGGTGTGGGCGCGAGAGTCAGCACTGTTCGGACGGTTGTCGCCCATCACCCAGAGGTAGCCGTCCGGCACCAGGATGGAGAACTCCGTGGTGGAGGGCTCGACGCCGGGCTTCAAGTACGGCTCCACCACGCGCTGGTCGTTGACAGTCAGATAGCCGTCGGCGTCGCAACACACCACGGTGTCGCCAGGCAGTCCCACCACGCGCTTGACGAGGTGCTCACCGGAGTCCTCCGGAAGCAAACCCGTAAACGTCAGAACATCGTTACTGATCTTGGCGAGTCCCGTGGGCTCGGGCTGGACCACGCCGTTGAGCCAGTTGCCCGGATCCTTGAACACCACCACGTCACCGCGACGCAATTCGAGAGGTCCGGGGCGCCACTTGGTCACCAGGATGCGATCACCCTCTTGCAGGGTGTCCTCCATCGAGGATGACGGGATCCAGAAGGACTGAATGAAGAACGTCTTGAGAATCAGCGACAACACCAAGGCGCTGACCACCACGATCAGCAGTTCCTTGAGCCATCGCCAGAAACGACGACCGGCGGACGGGGCTTGTGCCCTGGCCGCCGGCTCGTCGAAGCTGGTGCTGATGATTAGTTCTCGCGCTTCTCGCGGATGCGCGCTGCCTTACCGCGCAGGCCACGCAGGTAGTACAGCTTGGCGCGGCGCACGTCGCCGCGGCTCACTACCTCGATCTGGTCGATGGTGGGTGCGTTCACCGGGAAGGTGCGCTCCACGCCCACGCCGAACGAGATCTTGCGCACGGTGAAGGTGGCACCAATGCCGTGACCCTGACGGCCAATAACGATGCCCTGGAAGACCTGGATACGTGAACGGGTGCCTTCGACAACCTTCACGTGGACCTTGATGGTGTCACCGGCACGGAAAGCCGGGATGTCGTCGCGGAGTTGGCCCGCGGTTACGCCGTCTAGCTTCTGCATGATTGCTGCTCCTCGCACACGCCACAGGTCCCGCGCGGTATCTGCCCCGGGGGGCATTCATAGGTGAAAGCACTCGACGGAGATGCGGGCCCCCCTGTGGCAGGGCGTCGCGTCGTGAGCACCGAAGATCTATTGTGCCACACACCCTCGCGACTCCCAGTCCGAGACCGAATGTGCGAAGGGGCTTGACACCAAACCGACTTTGTTCTACAGTAACTTCACGAGTGAACAAAGGAGTAACACCGTGGCGCTTTCCTCGACGCGAACCAATGCCAGCCGAGCCGCTGTCTTGGCGTTCCTCGGCACCCACGGCGCAGCTTCTCGCGCAGAGATCGCCCGCTCCCTCGAGGTGTCGCCCGCCCTCGTCACCAAGCTCGCTCGCGAACTTCTCGCCGATCAACTCATCATCGAACTCACACACTCGCCATCGCGAGGAGGGCGCCCGGCCCAACTCATAGGGCTCGCTTCTCACGACATCGGTGCGATCGGCGTCAAGGTCGCTCCTGATCACCTCACCATGGTTGAGGTTGGCATCGACGGTGAAGTGACACATGTGGAAACACGCGACTTCGAAGCGTCCAGCCCTCACGCACTCGCGACGCTCGTGACAGCCGTCAGTGAGGTCGTGAAGCTGTCCACGCGCCGCACCCAGCTAGGAATTGGCGTAGGGATCCCAGGAAGCGTTCAAGAACAGAGCGAACACTCCGTCAACTCCACCCAGCTGGGCTGGACGAATGTTCCGCTCGGTAGCGCCCTCCAGAGTGCAACGAACCTGCCTGTCCTCATCGACAACAACGTGTCCGCGCTCGCGCTTGCCGAATCCCTCTACGGCACCGGCCGGGGTCACGACCACTTCCTCGTCGTGACTATCGGCTCCGGCGTGGGAGCAGGAATCGTCTCTCACGGGTCAATCATCCGCGGCCACTCGGGCAATGCGGGCGAGATCGGCCACATCCCCGTCACGACAGATGGGCCCGTGTGCAACTGCGGGGCAACGGGCTGTCTTGAGGCCGCGATCAAAGAGGAATCGCTGGTTCGCCAAGCGCGTAGTGCTGGCGTCATCGGCCCGCACGACGGCATCGGCGCACTCGAGGTGCGTGGTGCCGCGGGCGATCCACGGGCACAGGAGGTGTTCGCCAACGCGGGCCGGCTCTTCGGCCGCGCCGTCGCCGGAGTGGTCAACACGCTTGACCCCGAGATTGTCATCGTGTTGGGAGAAGGCGCAGCATCATGGCCACTGTGGGCTGCAGGATTCGAACCAGCCTTCCGCCCCGCGTTGATCCCTCAGAAGCGCGGAATTCAAGTGGTCGTTGAAGGCTGGCAAGACGACCGCTGGGCTCAAGGCGCGGCTTGCCTCATCCTCAGCACGCCATTTGACGATGCCGGAGTGTCGGGAAAACAGGGGCACCTCATCCGCGAGCGCCTCACCACGCATGCAGGGGCCCCATCATGACGGCGCGGCTGGCCTCGGCACCCGCATCGGCGCCCGCACGCGCACGCCGTCGCCGACACATCGCCACCGCGTATCTCTTTCTGGCACCGTCCGCGATTCCGCTCGCAGCATTTGTGCTGTACCCGATGTTCGGCGCTGCCAGGAACAGCCTCTTTCAGTGGAACCTCATCTCGGACCCGGTGTGGGTTGGCCTCGGCAACTACGGCGAGCTGTTTACCGACAGTGCCACCCTCAGGGCCTTCGGCAACACGGTGCTCTACATCGTCGGCACCGTTCCGCTGGTCTTCATCGGTGGGCTCATGCTCGCACTCGCGCTGAACCGCGCCATCAAGGGGCGCAACCTGCTTCGAGGCATCTACTTCTTGCCGGTCATCACCAGCTGGATCGCGGTAGCGATCGTCTGGCGCTGGCTCCTCAACCCTTCGGTTGGGGTCGTGAACAACGTCCTCGCAACGATCGGCATCGAAGGCCCCGGCTGGTGGACTGACCCCCAGTGGTCGCTACCCTCCATCATCCTTGCCAGCGCCTGGAAGGACTTGGGCTTCGTAATGGTCCTGCTCCTTGCCGGACTCCAGGCAATACCTCAAGAGATCCGCGAGGCCGCGATGCTCGACGGTGCCAACGCATGGCGGCGCCTGCGATCCGTGACGCTACCGCTACTTTCGCCGTCCATCTTCTTTGTGGTGATCATCTCGCTCATCAACGGCTTCCAGGTGTTTGACCAGGTGTACGCCATGACGGGCGGCGGGCCAGCTGGTTCCTCTGACGTCGTTGTGCTGCGGATATACACCTTGGCGTTCAGGTACGGCGAGGCGGGGATGGCGTCAGCGCTATCAATGCTGCTGTTCGCGATCGTCCTAGCTATCACTCTCATTCAGATCAAGGGCGAGAAGAGGTGGGTGACGTATGCGTAGTCGCTTGCTCACACGAGGACTGCTCGTCGCGCTGCTGATCCTCGGCGCGCTGGCCATGGTCTTCCCCTTCGTGTGGACCCTCATCACGTCGCTTACCTCGGGTGCAGGCCTCAGTGCCACCCCCAGCCTGATTCCTGAGGACCCCTCGCTTGACGCCTACTTCACGCTCTTCGGAACAACAAACTTTGGCCGCGCAGTGCTCAACTCGGTAGGCCTCGCGGTCATCATCACCTTCCTGCAAGTCGCGACAAGTGCGCTCGCCGCCTACGGATTCGCCCGGTTCGACTTCCCCGGCAAACGGGTCATGTTCGCCGTGTACCTCGCGACCATGATGATCCCCATCCAGGTCCTCATCGTGCCGCTCTTCACTCAGATGCGCGACATGGGCCTCATCAACTCCTACTGGGGCGTGATCTTGCCCTCGACTGCCAGCGCGTTCGGCGTCTTCCTATTGAGGCAGGCAATCGCCACGGTGCCGCGAGAGTTCGACGAGGCCGCGACGATCGACGGCGCGGGGCGTGTGAGAATCTTCACGACCATCGTGCTCCCCCTCATCAAGCCCGCGCTGGCAACGTTCGCGGTATTTGGTTTCATGAGTAGTTGGAACAGCTTCCTGTGGCCACTCATCGTGCTGCGCGCTGATGGGCTGAAGACCCTTCCGGTCGCTCTGGCCTCGCTGCAAGGTCAGCACGCCACCCAGTGGGATGTCTTGATGGCCGGGTCGGTCATTAGCATCCTGCCCATGCTTGCCCTGTACGTCTTCGCGCAGAAGTACGTGGTTCAGGGCGCAACAGGCTCGGGACTGAAATGATCCGAGAAAACCCAGAACACAACGGAGGAAACGCAATGCGTTCACTATCAAGAATTGGCATTGGCATCGTCGCCAGCGCCTTAGCCCTCACTGCCTGCGCCACCGAGCCAGCCAGTGAAGGATCGCCGAACGGCAGCACTGACAGCGCTGACCCGGTCACGATCACGTACTCGAACTTCATCTCAGACAATGGCAACGAGGATAACCTCGCGACCATCATCGAGGCCTTCAACAACGAGTACCCGTACATCACCGTCGAGGTCGAGACGCTACCCTACGCCGACTACTTCACGACGCTACAGATCGATGTCGCTGCGGGAACCGGCGCGGACGTCTTTGACATCGAGTACGCCAACTACCCGGCATTCCAGTCACTCGGATTGCTTGCCCCACTTGAGGGCGTCGACACGTCGGTATACCGCGGAGATATCGCGGAGGCATACTCGACCAACGGAACGATGCACGCACTTCCCACGTCGTTCTCCGCGGTAGTCATGTACTACAACGCAACACTGTTCGACGAAGCCGGCATCGCCTACCCTGACGGTACGTGGACCTGGGATGAGGTCTATGCCGCGGCAGAAACCCTGACAGATGCCGATGCTGGCGTTTGGGGGCTGTACCAGCCCATCTCGTTCTACGAGTACTACAAGGCGCTGGCTCAGGCCGGTGGTCAGTTCCTGAACGCCGATGGCACCGCCGTGGCATTCAACTCGCCGGAAGGCGTGGCGGCCGCGGAGTGGTTGATCCGCAAGTCGGGCGACGTCATGCCCACGGAGGCTCAAGGCGCAGGCACGCCGGACTTCGACTCAGGCCTCTGGGCCGACGGCAAGCTGGGCATGTGGGTCACGGGCATCTGGAACTTCGGGGTTGCCGCTGACTCCAGCTTCGACTGGGACATCGTGGTCGAACCAGGCAAGGCCCGCGCGGCGTCTGCGGTGTTCTCCAACGCGGTCGCGGTCGCGGCTTCTTCCGAGCACAAGGAGGCGGCGCAACTCTTCGCCGAGTTCCTGACGAGCTCTCAGACCATGGTCGACGTCCGGCTTGGGTCCGGCTGGGAGTTGCCTGCGATCTCGAACGACGCTCAACTGGCCGCATACCTTGACCAGACAAGTCCGGCAAACCGGCAGGCAGTGTTTGACTCACTCAACGGCATTGCATTGCCACCCGTGATCAAGGACGGTCAAGCTCAAATGCAGGACATCATCTCCGAACAGTTGGGCGAAGCTGCCGCGGGTCGTATCACCGTGGACCAGGCTCTAAGCAACGCCGAAGCCGCGATTAACTCGCTGCTCGGATAGGTCAAACGTGGCTGGTGGCGGCGCCCAGAACTCGCCGCCACCAGCCACCTTCTGAGAGTACTCTCCGCGAGAAAGAATCGAGAAAACCACCATGCCTTCGGCGGCTCCTGTCACCCTAGACCACCTTGTCAACCACTCCCGCGCGTTGATCACCTCTCTTCAGACAGCGGAAGGCGCGTACCCTGCGAGCCCCGAGTTCTCGGCGTACCGAGGCTACTGCTGGTTCCGCGACGGATCATTCATTGCCGACGCGATGTCCTCATGGAACGACGTCGCATCCGCTGAACAGTTCTTTGACTGGTGCGCGGCTGCGATCATCACCGTCGAGGACGATGTGAACCGGGTGGTGGCCGCCCAAGCTGCGGGACGCCCGGTTCCGGACGAGGAAATGCTTCCCACTCGCTTCACTTTCGATCATCAACGCGGATCACACGACTGGTGGGACTTCCAACTCGATGGGTATGGGACGTGGCTGTGGGCATTGGGTGCCCACGTTGCGCGCCACGGCAGCGCCGTGGCGCCCTACTCCCAAGCCATCAAACTCACGGTCGCCTATCTGGTGTCCTCATGGCATCGTCCCTGTTACGACTGGTGGGAGGAACACGTAGAGCAGCGTCACGTGTCCACCCTGGGCTGTGTGGCGGCAGGACTCAGCGCAGCGATTCGTCTGAACGTCCTGGATGACGAACTCGCGTCGCAAGCTGAGGCAACGGCATCGGAGATCACCCATCTGATCCGCACCCAAGGCGTGCACGACGGCCACCTCGTGAAGTGGATCGGCTCGACCGACGTCGACGCAAGCCTGGCGTCACTTATCGAGCCGTTGCAGGTGATCGACGCCAACGACCCCATCGCGATCGCGACGATCGTCGCGATCGAGGAGATGCTGGTCCATGACGGTGGGACCCACCGGTACCTAGGCGACACCTTCTACGGCGGCGGCCTGTGGCCACTCTTGTCGTGCTTCCTGGGCCTCGCGCATCACGCGCAAGGTAATGAGCATGCTGCCCACTACTACGAGCGCTGGGCGGCGAGCACTGTCACGGCTCAGCTGGACATGCCAGAACAAGTGGGCACCCATCTCCTCGATCCCTCGCACCTGCGCGAATGGACTGACCGATGGGGCACCGTGGCGACCCCTCTCCTGTGGTCCCACGCGATGCACCTTCGACTAGCAAAGGAGTTGTCATGCTGAGACTTCAACATCGACCTCTCGGATCCGGGCACGGATATCAGGATGATTCCGATCAACGCAGCCCTGTGGTTCCGGAGGCGGGCTCAACGCTTCGACTCGGCGCGCGCGCCAATGGCGAGACAACGGACGTCCATGTGGCCGTGGTGCACGAGTTTGCCGATGGGCACACAACCGCCCTGACTCTGCCCTGCCTGCGCACTCGCCGAACGGAACGCGGCCAAGCTGTGGATGGCGGACACCTCGCGGCAGCGCAAGCGCGAGCCGATCGAGACGCCACGGCTTGGGAAGCAACCTTCGATGTCGATCCGGATGCGGTGGCGATCACCTACGCGTTCCACGCGCGATCCATTGCCGGTCGCACCAAGTCAACCAAGACCTTCCGTGCCGATGTGGCCCGATGGACTGCTCGCGATGACTCCCTGGTAGGCGCGCCCGAGAGTTCCGTGGTTCCAGGTTCCGTCTCCGTACTAGTCGCTGGCGAGCGCATCCGCAGGGTGCGATTCGCATTGCCTCTGTTGCCGGGCGAAAGCGTGGTGGGGTTCGGTGAGCGCTTTGACCAACTTGATCAACGCGGAGAACGCCTTGACTCGCAAGTGTTTGAGCAATACAAGAACCAAGGCGCCACCAAGCGCACCTACCTTCCCATGCCCTTTGCGCACGTGGTGGGCGGCGCCGGCTGGGGGTTCCATGTCGAGACCACCCGGCGCGTCTGGTTCGATGTGGGAGCAAGTGATCCCACGCGGCTGTGGATTGACGTCGACGTTGATGAGCCCGCAGACGCCGCGACCGTAGCCAGCGTTGCCATCTACCGCGGTTCACCCACGCTCGTCCTCGACGCCTTCTTAAATGACGTGGGGCGTGCCACTGAACTGCCCACCTGGGTCCTTCGGCTGTGGGCCAGCGGCAACGAGTGGAACACTCAAGAGGCCGTTGAACGGGAGATGGCCCTGCATCGGCAGCACGATATTCCTGTAGGGAGCGTCGTCATTGAGGCGTGGAGCGACGAGTCGACATTCACGGTGTTTCGAGACGCGGAGTTCACTCCGAACCAAGCCGGGGAGCCACTGCGCGGCGCTGACATCACGTATCCCGCCGACGGAGCGTGGCCGGACCCACAGAGCATGATCGACTCGCTGCACGAGCACGGAGTCAAGGTGATCTTGTGGCAGATTCCTTTGATGAAGATGCGACCGCACCCCCGTGGCCAAGCGCGGTACGACGCGGACGCGGCCGTCCAAGCGGATGTGGTTGTCAAGCAACGGACTTCCGACGGATCGACCCGCCCGTACCGGAATCGAGGGTGGTGGTTCCCACTGTCACTCATGCCCGATCTCACCGATGCTCGAGCGGCTCAGTGGTGGGTGGCAAAGCGCCGTTACTTGGTTGAAGACCTCGGGATCGACGGCTTCAAGACCGACGGCGGTGAACATGCGTGGGGATCAGACTTGCAGTACCTCGATGGCTCCACAGGTGCGGATAAGAACAACGTGTTCCCCGTGGCGTACGCCAAGGCCTACGGCGACCTGTTGCGCTCGTGCGGCAAAGCCCCGGTGACCTTCAGCCGTTCAGGGTTCACCGGATCCCAAGCCCACGGGGCATTCTGGGCGGGCGACGAGAATTCCACGTGGGACGCCTTCCGGTGGTCAATGTGGGCTGGACTGAGCGCATCGGCATGCGGAATCGTGTACTGGGGCTGGGACATCGCAGGCTTCTCGGGACCCGTGCCCGAACCCGAGCTCTACGTGCGCGCATTCGCCGCATCCGCGTTCGTGCCCATCATGCAATACCACTCCGAGTTCAATCATCATAAGAAGCCCCGCCGCGACCGTACGCCGTGGCATGTAGCTCAGATCCATGGCGACGACGCCGTGATTGGCGATGTGAGGAGCATTGTTCACCTGCGCGAGCGGCTACTTCCCTACCTCGAGGAACAGGCCCGCAAGGCAGTCAACACGAGCGCGCCGCTCATGCGTGCGCTGTTCTTCGACTACCCCGACGACCCGAAGGTGTGGACGTCGGATCCGCAATGGCTACTCGGGGACGACATTCTGGTGGCACCCATCGTGACATCCGCGGGAACCCGCGACGTCTACGTGCCGGAAGGACGGTGGCGGGACGCGTGGACAGGCGAAGCGATCAAGGGTGGCGTCACGGTGGCTCGAGAGTGCCCGCGCCACCAGGTGCCCGTCTACGTTCGCGAAGAAGCGTGGGACGCTCTCGCTCACGTCTTCGGGGCCGTCAGTTGACCCCCGTCGAGTACCAGCAATGGCTTGACGAAACTGTTACCCGTCTCGCACTTGAGGACGCAGTGATCGGAGTGGTCGCCATGGGCTCCACCGCGAACCGGTCGCGCACCGACGAGTGGTCGGACCATGACATCGCGATTGTCGTCGCCGAGGGAAGCGAAGCCCAGTTCCGTGGCGATGTCTCCTGGATGGCAAATCACGAATCCGTTGTCGACGTCGTGACTGAGCATCACGGAGGGTGCCGCGCGCTGTTCGCCGACGGCCATCTCGTGGAATGGGGCGTCGCCTCGCTGCAGGATTTCGCAACGTGGTACGCGAGCGACTGCGCGGTGCTCCTCGACCGGGGCGGCGTGAGCGACGTCGTGGCACAGATCGCAGTCAAGCCGTTCCCACCGAGCGAGGGCTCCTTTGAGCGCGACCTCAGCCTCTTCTTCATGACCATCCTGCACGGTTGCGGACGGCTGCGACGCGGCGAAACCATCAGCGCCAATGCGATCATTCGAGGCGCCGCGGTGGAACACCTTGTACGTGCAGCGCGAGCAACGGTGCCATCGCGCTCATTGGATGGAGATCGACTCGACAGCTTGCGAAGAGTCGAGAACGCCATGCCGGACTTCGCGGCACAATTAGCAGAATGCCTCGTTGGCGACCTTGAGGGCACAGCTCTCGCTTTGGTTGATCTCGTAGAGGCGTGTTGGGCAGGCGCTGACAACCGCTTCCCTGCAGCAACCCTCAAGGTCGTGCGCGACCGCCTCGGCTGGACGGAGTCGGCGGGCTAGCCGAGCAGGTCCGGGCGCCGCTCACGCGTGCGCTGCTCACTCTGCGCGCGCCGCCACTGATCGATCTTGGCGTGGTTGCCGCCCAGCAGGATCTCCGGCACATCAAGCCCACGCCACGACGCGGGGCGCGTGTACGAGGGATACTCGAGCAGACCGTCCTCGTGGCTCTCTTCGACGATGCTCTGGGCGTTGCCCATGAACCCCGGGATCAGCCGCGCGATCGCCTCGATCATCGCGAGCGCCGCCACCTCTCCCCCGTTGAGGACGTAGTCGCCCAGGGAGACCTCGGACACCCGGAATCCAGCATCGGCGTAGTGCTCCGCGACGCGCGCGTCGATGCCCTCGTAGCGCCCGCACGCGAACACCAGCTGAGTCTCGCCTGCTAGCTCGCGGGCCATGGCCTGCGTGAACGGCACGCCGGCGGGACTCGGGATGATGAGGTGCGCGCCAGGTTGCAGCACATCGTCCAGCGCGGCGCCCCAGACGTCGGCCTTCATGACCATTCCTGCGCCGCCACCAAAGGGGGCGTCGTCCACGGTCTTGTGGTTGTCGCTGGTCCAGTCGCGCAGGTTGTGGACGTGGGTCTCGACCAGCGCCGCCGCCCGCGCCTTGCCCAAGAGCGACACGTCAAGAACCTCGAAGTACTCGGGGAAGATGGTGACCACGTCGAGGCGCATTAGGCGTCTCCGCGCGTCTCGTCGGTGACGGTCCACCACGACGCGCCCGCCTGCAACATCGACCTCCGGGACCATGGCCTCGACAAACGGGATGCGCGCGCGAGTGCCGCCTGGCTCCTTGACGATCAGCAGGTCGTGGGCAGGCGGGTGCTCGAGGCCCACCACCTCGCCCACCAGGTCACCGTTGGGGCGCTCGGCGCGCAGTCCGATGATTTCGTGAAGGTACCAGGCGTCGTCTTCCTCGGACTCCTCCTCGTCGACCACGAGTTCGACTCCGCGCGCGGCGTCGGCATCCTCACGGGACGTGAGCTCCTCGAACGTGACGTACCAGCGGCCGGCCTGCGTGCGGGTGCGCACCACAGTGAGCGGTCCTGCCGTGGGCGGCTCGGTGTCGAGCACCGCTCCGGCGGCAAGCCTGGACTCAGGGATGTCGGTGTGAAGCTCGACGGACACCTCGCCTTTGAGGCCGTGAGCGCGGCCGATGCGGGCAACAGTCAGTTTCATGTGTCCCAGCGTAGGCGACGCGCCAGCTAGTTCGTGGCGAGTGTTCCGTGCGCACGGCAGAGATGGGGTGGGTTCGAGCGCTGAGGCTCGGAGGCGCGGCGCAGGTGGGAACGGTTAGTCGACGTCAACGATGTTGACGCGCACGTCGTCACGCGAGATGGCGTCGATGACAGTGCGCAGCGCCTGCGCGGTTCGGCCACGGCGGCCGATCACACGCGGGAGGTCGTCGGGGTGAACCACGACGTTGAGGGTGACGCCACGACGCCCCGAGCGCTCGGTGACGGTGACATCGTCCGGATTACGGACAATGCTGCGGACCAAGTACTCGAGGGCGTCGAGGGTCATGACTACTTCTCCTCGGCCTTGTCAGCCTCAGGTGCCTCTTCGGCTGCGGGCTCTTCAACAGCGGGAGCCTCGTCAGCGGGAGCTTCGGTAGCCTCTTCAGCAGCAGCCTCATCAGCCGCAGGCGCTTCTTCAGCAGCGGGAGCAGCGTCCTCCGCAGGAGCGGCGGCAGCCTCGGCCTTCGCAGCCTCGTCGGCGGCCTTCGCTTCAGCTTCGGCCTCCTTCTTGGCCTTGTCCTTAGCCTCTGCCTTCGCGGCCTTCAACTTCTCTGCGTCTGCGGCAACCTTCTTGATCTGCTCTTCGGGGCTCAGCTTGCCAGCGGCCACCTGCACGGTGTTCTTGGCGTCCTTGTCACCCTTGAACGTGCCCCAGTCACCGGTGAGGGTCAGGAGCTTGCGAACCTGGTCGGTGGGCTGAGCACCCACTGACAGCCAGTACTGCGCGCGGTCGGAGTTGATCTCGATGACCGAGGGATCTCCTAGCGGGTGGTACTTGCCGATCTCTTCAAGTGCGCGACCGTCGCGCTTGGCGCGGGAGTCGATCACGATCACTCGGTAGAAGGGGGCCTTCTTCTTGCCAAAACGCTTCAAACGAATCTTTACGGCCATGCTGTGGTTTCTCCTAGTATTCGGTGTGAGCCGGCGGCGGACAGCCGGGGAAATCGGCTGATGCTGCTAGCAAGACGAATAGCTTCACGCGGATAGAGGGCCGCGGTAGCCAGCGACCCATTGTGCCAGAGTTCGCACCCCCCAAGCAACAGCGCCGCCGCAGTGCGACGGCTACGGCACGTAGACCTCCGATATCTCCGTGACAACTCCGCCATTGACGAACACCCACGCCTCGGTCCACGCCCCCGCACTGCGCTCGGCAAGGAAGTCGTCGACGTCGATCGGCTCCGGTCCCGCCCGCTGGCGCCACGCGGCCAGATCGGGAGCGAGGGGGAGAGAACGTTTGGCCGGGTTGTCATTGCGAGTGACATAGATGACTGCTGGCTCGCCGGGCTCGTGCTGAGCGATCTCCTTGAGGAACCTTTCCGAGTCGAAGGTCCAGGAACAGAGCAGATCGAACTCAACATTCGCAGCGTCAGCGTCAGTGATGAGCCCTCGCCAGACGCCATCGGGCAACGAGCCACGAGTGCCGGGCGTGCAACCCGAACCTGCCGTGCCGTCCTTGTTGGAGGAGGGCGCACTCTCGGGCACGTAGGTTTCTCCCGGCGGGCGTACGTGAACGGCGGCCCCCACGTCACTGGGTGCCGTCGGCTGGGGCGACTCGCTCGCCCCGGACTCGCCTGCAACGGGCCAGGGCGTCCTTTCCCCGGACGGCTCACAGGCCGCGATCCCGGCCGCGAGCAGCGCTACGACGACAGCACAGGCAACACGGTTCATGGGGACTCACCTTTCGCCGGGAACCTCGCGGGCGCGGCGCTTCAACGCCGGCTCCACGTGGACAACGTCCGCCCGCGCGCAATGGTTCGCGCGCCGCAGAAACGTGACACTCGCGCTAGAGCACAGACGGCCACCCTGGGCTCGCCTGCGCGGCGAGCGTGCCGTCGATCCGCACGCCCGTGACCACCAGCACCTCTAGCCCAGCGGCAGTGGCCAGCGGCACCACCTCAATGCCTCCCGCGACGATGGCCGTGGCCCAGGCATCGGCCTCGACAAGACTCGCGCCTATCACCGAGGCCTGCCTGATGTGCCGCGCGGGCAGGCCCGTGACCGGATCCCAGATGTGGTCCTCATCTTGCGCGCCGCCGGAGGTGGCGAGCGCCCTCCGTTCGCCTCCCAGTTCGACAACGTCAACCACCGGTTTGCCCTGAGGGTCGCCAACCTCGCGCGGGTCCGCGATCCCTAGGCGCCGGGACCGCGCGCCTTCGGCCGTCCACACATCGCCCGATGCTCCCACCAGCCAGTCCGTCGCGCCCGCTTGGACGAGGTGTCGGGCGGCGCGCTCTACCGCCCACCCTTTGACGATGCCTGTGGGGTCGACTGTGCCGTCGGGCCGCTCGGCATTGAAGGCGCCGCCGGTCAGGCCGCGGTAGTGATCGCAGAGGTCGAGTACGTCGCCAACCTCAGGCGGGCACTCGTCGACGGTGATCTCCCCGCGTGCGTACCTGGACAGGGGCGTGGAAGGGTCCCAGAGCGAGAACACGGCGTTGGACCATTCGAGGTCCGCATGGAACGCAGCGACCGCACCATCGAAGGCCGCACGAGTGTCGATCCCCTCGACATCCACCGTGAACGGCATCGCCATCGAGTGGACCACGCGCTGGTGGCGGGGCGCGTTCACCGGCTGGGGCCTCAGGCGAGCGCTTGCTGGAGCGCGCCCTCAATTGACTCGATCATGGCGGGCGACGTGAACGAGGATCCGCTGATGTGCTCGACATCGGCGGACTGCGCCTCGAGCACACGCTCGGCTAACGCTGGCACCGCGAACGCGTTGACCCTGACGGATTCGGGTGCGCTTGTTCCGGCCTCAAGCGCGGCCACGCTCACGATGACGCCGCCGTCGATCGTGACCTGTGCCTGGTAACCCCCGCGCAGGTTCGTGACCCGCGGGCCGTCGAAGACGCCATCGGTGTAGCCGTCGCCGCTGGGTTCGCGTGGCGGGGCCGACGACGGCTCGCTGGGGTTCGCGGGTGGCTGGACAGCGCCATCGTCGACAGGCGGCGTTCCAGGTTGCACTACCTCAAAGGAAGGTAGCGCCTTGGGCGACGCCGCATATCCCGCCGCGATGAGTGCAGCAGAGCTTCCGGCGACGAGCAGTACTCGCGTGGTCTTCATAGAACTCCCTCCCTGACCCGGTCTCTACCAGGCAAACTGTTCGCGGTGAACGGACTCACGCGGGACACCCGCAGCAAGCGCTTCGGCCTCGACTACGGCAGCCCATACCGCGGGCCCGCATATGTACACGTCACGATCCGTGAGATCGGGAATGAGGTCCGTGAGCGAGCCTTCGTGGCCAGCAGGCGCCCAACCGTCACCGCGGCCGCCCGTCAGCACGTGTAGCTGAGCTCCGCTCGATGCCGCGAGTGCCTGGACCTCGTCGAGCAACGGGGCCTCCTCAGCAGAGCGCACGCGATAGACCACTGTGCACGCGCCGTCGTCCGCGCCGTGGGTTTCGAGCATCGCGCGGATGGGCGTGATGCCAATGCCTGCGGCGAACAGCGCGAGACCTGGCTTGGTGCGAGAGACGTCGGAGAACACCCCCAGCGGACCATCAGCCACCACTCGCGTGCCGATAGCGAGTCCCGCCAGGGAGCCCGAGTGGTCGCCGCTAGGTTTCACGGTGATGCGCAACGTCTTGCCGTCGGGCTGGCGGGACAACGAGAACGGGTGGGCCTCACGCCCGCGTTCCTTGTCGAGGAATCGCCAGAGGAAGAACTGACCTGGGCGCGCTCGCAAGCGGTCCAGGTTCCTGCCGGTCATCACCACTGAGGTAGAACCGTCGGGGTTCACCGTGACCTCGGACACCCGCAGGTCGTGGCGCATCAGGTTCACACCCGGGCGGATCATCCTGAAGACGATCAATGACCCAAACGCGAACGCGTAGAGCGTGAACCAGAACCACCATGCAAGCCCGCCGCTACGGAACGTCGAACCCTCCATGAACTGGTGTGGGACCACAAAGGCGATGGCGATGTACACACTCAGGTGCACGGCGTACCAGTTCTCGTAGCGCCAGCGCGATCGCACCAGATACAGTGAGGTGGCAACCACGAGGGCAAAGATGCCGAATCCCACCTGGGCGGCGAGCATGAACCAGCCGGCGTCGCTGAACGACAACAACTGCTCGAGCGCCCCCTTGCCGTCGTAGTACGCCGACATCAAGGTGATGAACGCAACGTGGACCAGCATCAGGATGAAGGCGATCTTCCCGAACCGCGTGTGCTTGAGGGCCGCGCGGTCATGACCGATGGCCCGCTCAATCCACGGGCTGCGCGAGATCAGTAGCACCTGTGACATCACGAGCACCGCTGCCACGATTCCGGCGGCACGGCCTAGCGCGTAGAGGTAGTCGATCGCGCTGACGGTGAGGAGCCCCCCACTTTCGATCATGAGGGCTACGGCGGCAGCGGAGGCGATCCACACGGAGGCCTCGATGCCGTCAACCCACCAGCTTCTGCGCGCACTGCGCTTGGTTCGGGCTTCCTGAACAGTCTGCGTTGACGTGGTCATGGGGATACCTGCCGATACTTAGGGGACAAGGCGACTACAGTGCATAACTCTGCACTAGCAAACTATCGTGCCCCGTACTCTATTCCCTGCAAGATGATGTGTTGTGGAGCGGCGAGCGCCGCAATGTCCTGCCGTGGGTCGCCCGCAAAAACCACAACATCGGCCGACGCGCCTTCGGCGAGCCCCTCGACCCTCAGGAATTCGCGTGCGCTCCAGGTGGCAGCCGCGACTACGTCCTTGGCGGGGATGCCCGCTGCGACCCACTCCGCGGCCTCATCGGCGAGAGACCCGTGACCGATGGTGCCACCAGCATCGGTGCCCATGAGCAACGTGACACCAGCGTCATGAAGCGCGCGTACCTGCTCGTAGCGGCGCTGGTGCATCGCCTCCATGCGTGCCGCGAAGCGCGGGTACTTGGCTCCAGCCTGGGCGGCAAACGATCCAAAGTGAGACACCTGCAGCAGCGTGGGCACCACGGGAATGCCACGGTCCGCAGCGACAGCCATGTGCTCACGCGTCATGCCCGTGCCGTGCTCGATGCAGTCGATCCCCGCCGCGAAGAGCGGATCAATGCTTTCCGTCGCGAAAGTGTGCGCCGTGACCCTGGCGCCCTCGGCGTGGGCGGCGGCCACGGCCTCCGCGAGCACGTCGGAGGGCCACAGCGGCGTGAGGTCTGCGTCCGGCCCCAGGTCGCGATCAATCCAGTCGGCGATGATCTTGACCCAGCCGTCGCCGTCCCGGGCCTCCTCTGCCACCACGCGGGGAAGGTCGGCCACCTCGATCTCGCGCGCGTAGCCACGCAGGTAGCGCATGGGGCGCGCGATGAACCTGCCCGCCCTGATGAGCTTCGGTGCGTCTCGGCGCTCATGCAGGAAGGCAGTGTGCGACGCGGAGCCGGCGTCGCGAATCAGCAACGTGCCGGCGTCCCGGTTCGCGATGGCCTGCTTGACGGCGAGTTCGAGATCAGTGGCGCCGCCCGAATCGAGGCCCACGTGGCAATGCAGGTCAGCGAGCCCAGGGAACGCGAAGCCATCAATGCGCGTGATGGTCGTGGCCCCGTCAGGGGGCGAGAACGTCAGCCTGCCCTGCACCACCCAGGCCTCGGGTCGCTCGGTGTCAGCGTCAACGACCACCGGCCCGGTGAGGTGCAGCACATCCACGCGACTACCCTCAGCGTCCTAGATACTTGCTGAGATCCGCTGGCAACTGCGACGGGTCGAGGTCCTGCGGAGACTCCTTGGCGCCGATGCCGAAGGCACTGCCCGGCGCCGCCGCACCGTCAGACCGCGTCCTCGCAGCCTGCTCTTGCTCAGCGCGCTTGGCCGGGTTGCCTGACTTTCCTTTGACCTTCTTCTGCGGCGCCTGCTTGCCTTTGGACTTCTTGCCGCCGGGCATGCCGCCGAACGCTCCAGGCGCTCCCCCGCCCTGGCCGGGCATCGCGGGCATCCCGCCGCCCTTGGCCATCGCGCGCATCATGACTTGCGCGTCGGCGAATCGCTTGATGAGGCTGTTGATTTGCGTCACGGTGGTGCCGGAACCCGCGGCGATCCGCGAGCGCCGTGACCCGTTCAGCACCTTGGGGTTCTCGCGCTCGGTGGGAGTCATGGACTGGATGATCGCCTCGGCGCGCACCAGCTCGCGCTCGTCAAAATTGTCGATCTGGTCGCGCATCTGCCCCATGCCGGGAAGCATGGTCAGCATCTTCTTCATGGAGCCCATGTTCTTGAGCTGTTGCATCTGGCTCAGGAAGTCGGTCAGCGTGAAGTCTTCGCCCTTGGCCATCTTGCCGGCCATGCGCGCGGCCTCGTCTTGATCGAAGGTCTTCTCGGCCTGTTCGATCAGCGTGAGGACGTCGCCCATGTCGAGGATGCGCGAGGCCATGCGGTCCGCGTGGAACACCTCGAACTCGGTGAGTCCCTCACCCGTGGACGCGTACATGATGGGACGGCCCGTGACCTCAGCCACGGACAGCGCAGCGCCACCACGCGCGTCGCCGTCGAGCTTGGTCAGCACTACCCCGGTGAAGTCCACGCCCTCTTGGAAGGCGCTCGCCGTGGCGACGGCGTCTTGACCGATCATCGCGTCGATGACGAACAGCACCTCATGCGGGTCGATCGCCTTACGGATGTCTCCGGCCTGTTGCATGAGCTCGGCATCCACACCCAACCGCCCCGCAGTGTCGACAATGATCACCGAATGCTGACGCTTGACCGCCTCCTTGATCGCGGCCTTGGCGACCTTGACCGGGTTGCCCTTGACCTTCTGGTCCTCGCTGGTGACGCCGGGCTCCGGCGCGAACACCGGCACGCCTGCTCGCTCGCCCACCACCTGAAGCTGGGTCACGGCGTTGGGGCGCTGGAGGTCGGCGGCCACCAAGAGCGGGGTCTGACCCTGCTCCTTGAGGTGGTGCGCGAGCTTGCCTGCCAGGGTGGTCTTGCCGGCTCCCTGTAGCCCAGCGAGCATGATCACCGTGGGGCCGGTCTTCGCGAACTTGAGGGGGCGCGTCTCCCCGCCGAGGATCGCCACCAGTTCCTCGTTGACGATCTTGACGACCTGCTGGGCAGGGTTCAGTGCGCCGGAAACCTCCGCGCCAAGCGCCCGCTCGCGCACGTTGCCAGTGAACGTCTTGACCACGGAGACCGCGACGTCCGCGTCCAGCAGCGCGCGGCGAATCTCCCGGATGGTGCCGTCAATGTCCGCTTCAGAGAGCTTGCCCTTGCCGCGCAGATTGCGGAAGGTCTCAGTAAGGCGGTCGGAAAGATTGGCGAACACAGGACTCCTTCGAAGGCCAGAAATTAAGTCCTAGCCTACCCGGGACGCTCGCGGCTACCCGGCGGCGCGGGCGGCGAGCGCCTCACGGGCCCGGACCGTCAATGACTCGATCAATTGAGCCCGCCACGTGGTCCACGCCTTTGGCCCTGCCGCTTTGGCATCCGCTTCGGTGAGGGCGCGCAGCGTCTCAAGCAGGTCACGACGGTAGCCGAGGGCGCTCAGGAGTTCGTCCACCGTTGCCGGATCGTTGGGGTCACGGGTGGTCGCAAGCTCGGCCAGGGTCAGGTGATGACGTACCAGGAGTTCGACGTCTGCCGCGAAAGCCTTGTCAAGGCCTATTCTCGCGGCGATCGCAGGGACCAGGGCGGCACCATCGATGGAGTGGTCGGTGGCGAGGGGGCGCTTGCCGATGTCATGCAGCCACGCGCCCATGAGCAGCAGGTCCGGGTTCGCCACGCTGCGGCGCAGCTTGTGCGCGAGCACCACGGTCTCGAGCATGTGGCGGTCAACCGTGAACCGATGGACAGGACTGCGTTGCGGGCGGTTGCGCACACCTTCCCACTCGGGAATCCACCGTACTGCGAGCCCGGCAAGGTCGATCGCTTCCCACACCGGGATCAGTGCGCTGCCGCCGCGCAGAAGCTCCTTGAGGTGTTCTTTGGCCTCAACCGGCCACGGTTCGGGGAGGTCGGGACAACGTTCGAGCGCGGCGAGCAGGCTGGGCGTCAGTGTGAGCCCGGTCGCGACGGCACGTGACGCAGCTCGCAATGGGAGTAGCGCGTCGGTCTCCGCTGCGTAGTCGGGCGCCAACGCGAGCTCACCGTCCACGTCAATGAGCCCTTGCGCCACCTCAATATGCCGTGGCGCGCCTCCACGACGGCGCGCCTTCCACGCCCTCGAGCCGATGCCGGATCGCTCGAGCGAGCGGCGCGCGCCTCGTTCGGTGGTATCCAAGGCGTAAGCAATCGCGCGTCCGGCTTCCGCGAGCGACGCCAACAAGTCATCGGCGCTCGCGTAGTTCATCCTGACCGCGATGTCATCGGCCAGGTGACGGCCCACGATGTTCTGTGCACGCCCCGTTTCGAGGTGGATAATGTCGCGAACATCCATGAGGTGTTCGCCAGCGGCGTCGACCGCGCCGTGGGGGCGATCAGTGAGCCACGTGGCAGACAGTCCAGTGAGGCTCACGAAGTCGCGCAGCCCACCACGGGCCTCCTTGAGGTGCGGCTCGATGAGGTACGCGAGTTCGCCAAAGCGTTCCGCACGGGCGCGGGAGGCCGCAAGGAGGTCGGGCAGACGCTTGCGGGCTGCACTGCGCCAGTCCTGGTAGATCGCGGCCCGGGCCTGTTGTGCCAGCGCGGCATCCCCGGCAATGGCGTGCAGGTCTAGCAGGCCAGCGGCCGCCGCCAGGTCGGTCGAGGCAACTTGGCGGCACTCCGTGATGGAGCGGGCCGAATAATCCAGTTCGAGCCCCGCATCCCAGATGGGGTACCAGAGCTTCTGCGCAAGGTTCGCGACGTCGGCTTTGGACAGCGCCTTGCCATCGTGGAGCAGCACCAGGTCAAGGTCCGAGGCTGGCCCGGCGTCCCCGCGCCCCACGCTCCCAACGGCGCCAAGCGCCACCCCGCGCTGGAGGTCAGCGGCCACCGCGTCCCAGTGTTCCTTCAATCGCCTGAAAGTGAGGTCCGCGACCTCGCGGCGGATCTCCTTGCCTGGCCTGCCTCCCGCGAGCAGGGTGGTGGCCAGATCGAGCCGCTCACGCTTAAGGTCCCGCACCCCCTGGGGGTGCGGGACCTTAGCGGATGAGCCTCCGCGGGCAGCGCCTGCGGGACTCGCCATGATGAGTGGAGCGGTCCTAGTTACAGGGCGTCAGCGCCGTGCTCGCCAGTGCGAACGCGTGCTACGTCATCAACAGGAACGGTCCAGACCTTGCCGTCACCGATCTTTCCGGTCTGGGCTGCCGCGACAATGGCCTCGGACACGGACGCTGCGTCAGCGTCCTCAACCAGAATCTCAAGACGGGTCTTGGGAACGAGGTCAACGGTGTATTCCGCACCGCGGTAGACCTCCGTGTGGCCCTTCTGGCGGCCGTAACCGGCTGCCTCGGACACGGTGACACCCTTGACGCCGGCCGCTTCAAGCGCGGCACGGACCTCGTCAACACGGTGTGGCTGAATGATGGCAGTTACCAACTTCATGGTTACTTCGCCTCCTCGTAAGCGGTCTCGCCGTGTTCGGCGAGGTCAATACCTGCTACCTCTACATCTTCGCTCACGCGCAGACCGATCGTGTACTTGATGGCGAGGCCAATGACGAGCGTGACAACGGCGCAGTAGGCCATGACCACCACAGCTGCGATGACCTGCGATACGAACAGGCTCATGCCGCCGCCGTAGAACAGACCAGCGTCACCGAACGCGTTGAGGTCCGTCGCGAACAGTCCGACCGCGAGGGTACCCACCAGACCGGCAACCAAGTGCACACCAACCACATCGAGCGAGTCGTCGTAGCCGAACTTGTACTTGAGGCCCACGGCCAGAGCGGAAGCCACACCTGCGAGCAGGCCAATCGCGATGGCGCCCAAGGGCGACACGGAGAGGGCTGCGGGGGTGATGGCAACAAGACCGGCAACCACACCGGACGCTGCACCAAGAGAGGTGGCCTTGCCGTCACGGATGCGCTCCACGAGCAACCAGGCGAGAATCGCGGCGGCAGGTGCAACCAGCGTGTTCAACCAGATCTGTGCGGCGAAGACGTCAGCCTCCCACCACGAACCCGAGTTGAATCCGAACCAGCCGAACCACAGGAGTGCGGACCCGAGCATCACGAACGGCAGGTTGTGAGGCTTGAAGGGCTCCTTGCCAAAGCCCTTGCGGACGCCAAGCAAGAGGCACAACACCAGTGCTGCCACACCGGCGTTAATGTGCACCACGGTTCCACCGGCGATGTCCTGCGGAGCGGTCATGCCTTCGAACAGGAAGTCATCGCTCAGGAATCCGCCACCCCAGACCCAGTGAGACACGGGCGAGTAGACCAACACGGCCCACAGGCCGGCGAAGATCAGCCAGGCGGAGAACTTCATGCGGTCAGCAACGGCACCCGAGATCAGGGCGACGGTAATGATGGCGAAGGTCGCGCCAAAGGCCGCCAGGATCAGGTCAAACTCTGATCCGTCAAGTTCGGTTGCCTCGGTGCCGGCCTGGAAGACCGATGCCATACCGAAGTCCGCACCGGGGTTACCGAACCATCCACCAACGGTGTCGCCGGCGGAGATCGAGAATCCCACGAGGACCCACAGCACTCCCACCACGCCAATCGCGCTGAAGGACATCATCATCATGTTGAGGACTGACTTGCTACGCGACATACCACCATAGAAGAGCGCCAGACCTGGCGTCATCAGGAGCACGAGCGATGCAGCGGTCAGGAGCCATGCAACGTTAGGGCTATCCATTATCTGCTTCTCCTTTTCCTAGCCAGTCGGCTAGTCAAGGCTCAGCGTCGCCTACGGAGGTTTCGTCTGCACCGCCGCCGTGTTTCCGTAGCGTTACAAGATGAGCCCTCAGGTAAAAGGTGTGTTGCCGCGAGCGTAAATGGGAACTATTCGCCCAGCAGAGAGTCGACGAACTGCTCGGCATCGAAGGGTGCCAGGTCGTCAGGGCCCTCGCCCAAACCGATGAACTTCACCGGGACTCCAAGCTCACGTTGCACGGCGATCACGATCCCGCCCTTCGCAGTGCCATCGAGTTTGGTGAGGACGATGCCCGTGAGCGGCGCGACCTCGCCAAAGACCTTGGCCTGTGCCAGTCCGTTCTGACCCGTGGTCGCGTCGAGAACCAGAAGCACTTCGCTGGGCTCGCGCACTTTGGACAGCACGCGCACAATCTTGCCGAGCTCGTCCATCAGCCCTTGCTTGTTCTGCAACCTGCCAGCCGTATCGATCAGCAGCACGTCCGTCGCGGCTTCCACCGCGGCGCTCGCGGCCGTGAACGCTACCGAGGCCGGGTCTGCGCCTTCGCGATCGGCGCGCACCACGGGCACACCCACACGCGCGCCCCACGTCTGTAACTGGTCGGCGGCAGCGGCGCGGAAGGTGTCGGCGGCTCCGAGCATGACGGTGTGGCCGTCCGCGACGAGTACCCTCGCCAGCTTCGCCACCGTGGTGGTCTTGCCCACGCCGTTGACTCCCACCACCACCGCGGTCGCCACCGCGCCATCTCCCGGCGAGCCCAGCTGGAGCGAGCGGTCCCGCGCGGGATCGACGACCACCAGCAACTCCGCGCGCAGGGCCTCGCGAGGCGTGAGCCCGGGGTTCGCCTTGAGTCGGGCTCGCAGGCCCGTCAGGAGTTCGTCGGTGGCGCCTGCCCCCACGTCCGCCAACAGGAGGGTCTCTTCGAGCAGGTCCCAATCGTCGTCAGTCAAAGCTGCGGTTCGGAATACCGACGCGAGGGCCTCCCCCAGGCCGCCGCGGATGCGTGAGCGCAAGCGGGCCAGCCGGGATCCGCTTGCCTCGGGAGCGTCGATCGCCGCAGTGGGCGGTAGGGCAGGCGGCTGCACAGCCGTGGACGGCGCGGACGTGGGTGGCGCCGGTGCTGGTTCCGTCGTCGCAGGAGCGTCGGTGGGCGTGACTGGTGCAGGACGGGTGGGCGACTTGGCCTGCTTGACAGGCTGAGGAGCCGAGGGCTTCGAGGGCGGTGCGGCCTGACCCGTACGGGAGTGATCTCGCGATCGACGCCACCACGCTAGGCCAATTGCGCTCCCGGCAACGAGGCCGGCCAACGCAAGCGTCAACTCATTGGCGACGCCGGGGATCCAGGAGTTGTCCACGAGTCCAGTGTGTCAGGGGAATGCGCTACTGGCGGCTTAGCTCACGCTTGCGAGTGTCGCTCCCCGCATGCACGGCTGCGTGCTTATCCAGGTTGGCGGAAACTCCAGGGGGAGGCGACGGGCGCGTCCCCGTTGGTTTGGGCCTCGCTACGGAAGCCTCCTGAGGAGGCGACGCCTCGTTGCGTGAGGCGGATCGAGCCGAGGACTGCTCATCTGCGAACCTCACCACCCACCGCACGGCTCGCAGTCCCCTGCCGTCGGCGATGGCCGCGAGCACGAACACGATCACCGAGAGCGTCAAGGCGATCGTCAGGGGGCCTTGCATGTGTGAAAACAACAGACACTTCCTCAGGTTCTTTGTGTTAAGACTACAAGAAACAACTCCACCGATTGTCTACCTGCTCAAGCCCAAGCGCAACCGCTTCCAATGGCTACAACGCACCGGAGCCACAGAACGTTGTGCGAGACCGTCAGTTAGTCTCAGACCATGGAACCCGGGCGCATTCACAACGTCAGCACTCGCACGTGGGTGGCCATGGGCGTCGGCGTTGCTGTGGTTGGGGCAGCCCTGCTCTGGCTGGCATTTTCCAACAACGACGCCGATGTGACTCCTCGCGAGAGTGTCTCAGCGGAAGACGGCTGCGGTGGCGTCGATGTTCAGCGTATCGAACTCAACTCCCAAGTGCTGGGTCCCACGGACACTTTTTGCTTTGTGATCGAACAGGTATCAGACGTCACCATCGGCGCAGCGGCACTCGACGTCACACAGCCGCTGGTACTTGAGGTGACAGACGCAGATGCGGCACTCCAGGGCGCCGCGGCGAGTAGCGACGGAATTGATCCTCAACTGGTGCTCAGGCTGGAGCCCGGGACGTACTTTGGCCACGTCTCGACCCCCGGAGAGCAGCTGGCGGCCGCCTTCTTGGTCTACACGGCGGCGTTCCCCGCGGCCACCGGCGGAACAACCGACGCCCCAAACCCCGGAGTCGACCTGCCTTCCGTTGACCAGTGCGGCGGCAGCATCCCGATGGTTGCCCACGGCGACCGGATGGCTGGCACTGCGACCTCAACGCTCGCATGCCTTGAGATCACCGACCAGCGGTTCGTCAAAGTCGGCGCCCAGACAGCCGACTCTGACGCCAATCCAGACCTGCAAATCGCTGTCTACCGTGCGGACGGCGAAGGCTTCACTCTGATCCGCGCCAACGACGACGCCTTTGGCCTTGACCCGGAGCTGTCGTTTGACGCAGTCCCAGGCTTGTACCTGATCGCCACCTACGCATGGTTCGGGGAGCCCACCGGGGACTTCACGCTCTATGTCGACACCGAGGGCACCACCTGGCGCGACGACTACCCTTCGCCGCGTTTCACTCACGTCACGGATGCGACCTGCGCCACTGGCAGCGCCACGGTGCTGGGTCCTGGCGATGACGCCACCATGCCAGCTGGTCTGGACGTCGTGTGTCTCGACATCGCCGCGGCGGGTCGCTACACACTCACAGTGACGTCGCAGTCGGGAGATAGTCTCGCCATGGAAGTGATGCGTCCCTCCCCCGGCGGCGCACCTGTCCGGTTCGCCTACACCGACCATGACCCCTACGCCACCGCCCCCACCCCGGGACGCATTCTGATCGACGCGACCTTCCCCCAAGGCACGTTCGCTGTTGGGGTCTTCTCGTGGTTCACGGATAGCGCTCCCGGCGCGTACACGGTCACACTCGAACCTTCCGTCCCGCGTTAGCGAGTCCCGGCAAAGGCGCGTCGCCTACGCGGCGTCGTCGGTCAGCCGTTGCGAGATCACCGTGGTGACGCCGTCGCCGCGCATCGTGACGCCGTACAGCGAGTCCGCTACCTCCATGGTGCGCTTCTGGTGTGTGATGACAATCAGCTGGGAGTTGTCGCGCAGTTCGCGGAAGATGTCCAGCAGGCGTCCCAGGTTGGCGTCGTCGAGCGCCGCCTCTACCTCATCCATGACGTAGAACGGGCTGGGGCGCGCCTTGAAGATCGCCACAAGCATCGCGACGGCGGTCAGCGACCGCTCACCGCCGGACAACAGCGACAGTCGCTTGACCTTCTTGCCAGCCGGGCGGGCCTCGACCTCGATGCCGGTCTCGAGCATGTTGCCCGGGTCCGTCAGCACCAGCTTCCCCTCGCCGCCGGGGAACAGCCGCGGGAAGATCGATTCGAACTCCCGCGCGGTGTCGTGGAAGGCGGACGCAAATATCTGCTCGACTCGCGCGTCGATCTCGCGCACAATCTCCATCAAGTCCTCGCGGGACTTCTTGATGTCCGCCACCTGGTCGGTGAGGAACTTGTGACGCTCCTCGAGCGCCGCGAACTCCTCGAGTGCGAGCGGGTTCACCCGCCCCAACTGGTTCATGGCGCGCTCGGCGTTGCGTAGCCGCTTCTCTTGCTGTTCACGCACGTACGGCTGAGTCGCTGGAGCACCGTCCTCGCCGTCGGCCTGGCTTTCGGCCGATGCTGGGGAGACGGGCACGGGCAGGTGCGGCCCAAACTCGTCGACCAGTTTCTCAGGGTCCATGCCCAGTTCATCGACGGCCCGCTGTTCGAGTTGCTCGAGGCGCACCTTGTGTTGCGCGCGCGCCAGTTCGTCCTTGTGGGCGTCGTCGGTGAGGCGCGAGTACTCGGTGGCGTACTCGTCCACCGCACGGCGCACCTCGGTGAGTTGGGCCGTGCGCTCGGAGCGGTGTGCCTCGACCTCGGCGCGCGCGTTGTCGGCATTGTGCACCGAAACATCAATGAGTGTCAGCGCCGCCTGTGCTTGTGCAATGACCTCGCGCGCGGTCTGGGCCTGGCGTTCGCGGCGCTGGGCTGCGAGTTCGGCACGCTCGCGGGCGTCGCGCTCAGCGTTCGCGGCGCGCTCGAGGCTCTCGGCGCGCGCGGCGAGGGCGCGGGCGCGCTCCTCGGAGGTGCGCAGTGCGAGGCGCGCCTCGGTCTCCTTGGCACGTGCCGCCACGGCGGCCTGCGCGTGCTCGTCGCGGCGAGCCTGTGCCTCGGTGGTGTCGGCCTCGGTCTGTTCAGGTTCTGCCTGTGCGGCGGCCAGACGCTCGGCAAGGCTCGTGAGCTCGGCCTGGTCCACCGCCATGCGGGCGCGCGCCTCTTCCAACTGGGCACCCAGGCGCTCGGCCTCGCTGCGCGCCGCACGGGCTGCGGAACCCAACTGGCCCAGCTGCTCTGCGACCGCGGCCATGCGGGCGTCGGACTCGTTCAGGCGCTCCAGGGTGGCCTCGTGGCGCGCGCGGGCCTCAGCCTCGCGTTCCTCGATGGTCTTGATCGTGAAGGTCGTGGACTCCACAGCGGCAATCGCGGCCTGGCGCTTGTCCTTGGCCTCATCGAGCGCGGCCTGCATGTGCAGCACCGAGGGTGCGTCTCCGGCGCCGCCGGAAGCGTTCTGCGCGCTCAGCAGGTCCCCGCGGCGGGTCACCGCGATCACGTCGCGGTGGGCGCTCACCAGGGCACGCGCGGCTGCCAGGTCATCGACCACGGCAACGCCGGACACGAACGCCCGCACGGTGTCGACAATCCCGGCTGGTCCGGAGATCAGCTCCGATGCCCAGTCGGCGCCTGCGGGGAGCGTCACCGAGGGGTTGGCGACCTTGGCGTCGGCATCGGCCACCACAAAGCGCGCTCGCCCGGCGTCCTCGTCGCGCAGCCACCGCATCGCGTCCACGGCGTCCTCGACGCTGTCCACTGCCAAGGCGTCTGCAAGCGGACCGAGCGCCGCCGCGATGGCGTCTTCAGCATCGGCCGCAATGTCGATCATGGAAGCGACTGTTCCGCGCACCGCGCGTGAGCCGGAGGCAAGCAACGCCCCTGCTCCGTCCTTGCGGGCCAGGGACAGCTCGAGCGCCTCGGCCTTCGCGGCCCAGGTGTCGCGCTCGCGCATCGCGGTGTTGAGCGCCTCCTTGAGGTCGGTCAGTGCCGCCTTGGTGGCCTCCCACTCCTCGGTTGCGGATTCGTGAGCCTGGTCGAGGTCTTCCTCGCCCTCCTCGACGGAGGCCACGGTGGTCTCGAGGTGTTGAAACTCGGTGTTGGCCTCGTTGCCGCGCTTCTCGGCGTCCGCGAGCGCCTCGTTGAGGCGGCCAATCTCGTCTTCTGCCGATTCCACGCGGGACCGGCGAGCGGAAACCTCGCCCGCGAGGCGCGCCACTCCTTCGCGGCGGTCCGCCACGGATCGCAGCAGATTGGCCAGGTGCTTCTCTGAGCCCTCCGCCTGGGTCTCAGCCTCCTTGCGGGCCGCCTCGGCGCTGGTCAGCTCGCGCTCGGCGGCGGCTACCTCGGCCTCGAGTTCCTTGCCTGCCGCTTTGGCACGCTCCACCTGTTCATCAAGATCAACCAGATCCGTGGGCGGCGCGGCGTCAGAGGTGTGGCCCAGCATCCGCAGGCGCTCGTCTGCGAGCGAGGCGAGGTTGCGCAGGCGCTCGCGGATCGCGGACAGGCGGTAGAAGAGGTCGTTGGCCTTGGTGAGTGCGGGGGTCGCCTCCGCGGATTCGCGCTCCAGGTCGACCAGCCGCGCCCGGGCCTCGGCGAGCGACTTCTCGACAGTCGCGCGTCGCTCAAGCAATGCCGATTCGTCGGCCTGCTCTTGGGAGAGGCTAGAGCGCAACTGGGCAACATCGTCGGCCAGCAACCGCGACTTGGCATCCCGAGCATCGGCCTGAATGGTCTGTGCCTGGCGGGCCACCTCAGCTTGCTTGCCGAGCGGCCCCAGCTGGCGGCGGATCTCGCCCGTGAGGTCATTGACCCGCGTGAGGTTGGCCTGCATAGCGTCGAGCTTGCGCAGCGCCTTCTCTTTGCGCTTGCGGTGCTTGAGGATGCCTGCGGCCTCCTCGATGAAGTGGCGGCGGTCCTCGGGGGTAGCACGCAACACGGCGTCGAGTTGGCCCTGGCCCACGATCACGTGCATCTCGCGGCCCAGGCCCGAGTCGCTCAACAGATCCTGGATGTCGAGCAGCCGGCACGCGGAACCGTTGATCGCGTACTCCGAGCCGCCCGAGCGGAACAAGGTGCGGGAAATCGTGACCTCGGTGTAGTCGATGGGCAGTGCGCCGTCGGTGTTGTCGATGGTGAGCGAGACCTCGGCGCGACCCAGGGGCGCGCGGCCAGCGGTGCCCGCAAAGATGACGTCGGCCATGTTGCCACCGCGCAGGGTCTTGGCGCCCTGTTCGCCCATGACCCACGCGAGCGCGTCCACCACATTGGACTTGCCGGAGCCGTTGGGGCCAACGACGCAGGTGATGCCTGGCTCGAACTCAAGCGTGGTCGCCGAGGCGAAGGACTTGAAGCCCCGGAGCGTCAGCGTCTTGAGATGCACGGGAACAGCCTAGGTGATGAGGGCAGGCTGGGGTAACGGAGCTGTGGACGCGGGCGGCAGACCTAGGCGGACGGGAACCAGATCCCGATCTCGCGCTGGGCGCTCTCAGCGGAGTCCGATCCATGTACAAGGTTCTGCATCACCTTGAGGCCCCAGTCGCGGCCCAGGTCGCCGCGGATGGTGCCGGGCGCTGCGGTGGTGGGGTTGGTGGCACCCGCGAGAGAGCGGAATCCCTCAATCACACCGTGGCCTTCCGCGATCACCGCGAGCGTGGGGCCCTCCATCATGAACGCGACCAGCGGCTCGTAGAACGGCTTGCCCACGTGCTCCTCATAGTGAGCGGCGAGCAGGTCCGGGGTTGCTGTGCGCAACTCGACGGCCACCAGGGTGTAACCCTTGGCCTCGACGCGGCGCAAGATCTCCCCGGACAGTCCACGGCGGACTCCATCGGGCTTGACAAGGATGAGGGTGCGTTCAGTCATGGCAACGAGCCTAACGGCTGAGCGACGTGCTGCGGTAGATTCGGTTGCCATGACCTCCGAGGGCGTGACGCGCGCCGCCAGCGCCGGCAAATCACCCCTGGAAAGACTTGAGTTCTCCTTCGAGTTTCGCAAGTATCAGCGCCTGATCCTTACGCACCTTGGGGAACGCATTGACACCCCACAGGTGTCAGAGAAGTTTCACATCGTCTCCCCGCCTGGCTCAGGCAAGACCATCCTGGGCATCGAACTGATCCGTAGGCTAGGCGAGCGCGCCGTCGTGTTCGCACCAACGTCTACCATTCAGCGCCAATGGCACGACAAGGTGTCGATGTTTGCGCAATCACCCGACCATCACGATCAAGTCGCTGGCATGGACCCCCACGCCTTGAGACCCATCACCATCTTCACGTATCAGCTGCTCACCGCCGCAGGCGATTCCCGCGCCCTGCTCGCCGAGGCTGCGCTGGAACAGTGGATCGACCAACTCGTGACCGCTGATCGGTCACTCACGCCTGAGTACGCACGTGCGCGCATCGACACCATGCGAGCCAACAACCCCGATTCCCACCGCAAGGAGCTGGCGCGCCGCACCACGTCGATACGCCGATCGCTGCTGAGGGAACGCGACCCGGATGTGGGGCGCTTCTTGCATCCCAACGCACGCGCACTCATCGACCGGCTCGTGGATTCGGGTGTCAAGACCGTGGTCCTGGACGAGTGCCATCACCTCCTGGACTACTGGGCGGTGGTGCTCGCCTACTTCATCGCCCGCATCGACACCCCGCGGGTGATCGGACTCACAGCAACGCTGCCCAGCCCGGAAGACCAAAACGAGTATGAGAACTACACGGGACTGCTGGGCGAGGTTGACTACGAGGTACCCACCCCCGCCGTGGTCAAAGAGGGCGACCTCGCTCCGTACCGTGACTTGGTGGCGTTCGTGGAGCCCACCGATGCTGAGGCTGAGTACTTGACCCAGGCTCACACGGCCTTCGATGCCGCCGTCGAGTCCGTCACTCACGACCCGCGGTTCGTCACCTGGCTTCAGGACGCATCGTTCGCGGCGGGAGAGTCTGCTCCTCAACGCTGGCTTGAGATGATGCGCAACGACACACCTCTCGCGGTGGCCGCGATTCGCCACCTGCGCGCCCTTGACCTCCCTGACCCACCGGACCTGCCCATCCCGCTAGAGACGGGAGCGGAGCCGGAGTTTGGCGACAAACTCGCCGTTGTGGGGCGCTACGCGCTCGACGTGCTGAAGGTCAGTCCCGATGCCACGGATCATGCTCAGCTGAAGGCGCTCAGGCAATCCCTGACCAAGGTGGGGTTCACCCTTACCGAGACCGGTCTGCGCCAGCAGCGCACTCCCGGAGACCTGATCCTTGCGTACTCAGATGCGAAGGCCCATATGACAGGTGCCATTCTTGGGCTTGAAGCAGAGGCGATGGGCGATCGCCTGCGCGCTGTTGTTGTCACGGACTTTGAGCGCACCGGCGCTGCGGCAACGTCTGCTGACCGGCACGCCCAAGCCGGAAGTGCGCGCAAGGTCTTTCTCGACTTGGTGCATCACCGGCGATCGCACGATCTCGATCCTGTGCTCGTGACGGGACGCACGCTGTGGCTCGACGCTGACCACGGACAGGAACTCATCGATACCTTCAATACCTGGCTTGCCGACCGGAACCTGCGCGCCACCTGCGTGGGGGAACCCGGACCCTATCCAGGAGTCATCGAGGTCCATGGCGAAGGCCCGCAGTGGTCCTCAGGGACCTACGTGTCGATGGTGACCTACCTCTTTGAAACGGGGCGACTCCGGTGCCTGGTCGGCACACGCGGGCTGTTCGCCGAGGGCTGGGACACCCTCACCCTCAACACCCTGGTGGACCTCACCACGGCGACAACAGCCACCACAGCCCAGCAGTTGCGCGGGCGGTCCATCCGCATCGATCCCGCGTGGCCACGCAAAGTGGCGCACAACTGGGACGTCATCGCGGTTCACAAGGGTGCCGAGAAGGGTGACCGCGACATCCGGAGGCTACGCACCAAGCACCAACGGGTCTGGGGCGTGACTCCGGACTACCCAGGCGTCATGCCAGAGGTCCACGGGCACGTGGTGCGCGGACTGCGGCACCTGGACCCAGAGTTGAAGCAAGACATGGCGACCCGCAAGTTTCGCGACTGGCGTCTTGACGAAGCGACAGAGCGCAGCATGCAGCAGGTCACGCGCCGCGATGCGAGCTACCAGTTGTGGGACGTGGGCGCCGCCTACTCGAACTTCTCTTACCGAGCCACCACCCTCCACGCGCGAGACCTCACGATCCGCACCGTCCACAGTGTGCAACAGACCCTGAAGCGCTACATGGCCGAGTTCCGCTTTGCCCTGGTGATGATCGCCATCGAAGGCGCGCTGATCGCGGCTCACCTGTCTTCCACACGCGTCCGCTCAATACCGGGTGGGTGGCGAGTGGTGATGGCCCTCGTCGGCCTTGTCGCTGTGGCCACGGTGATCCGCGCCGCAGTGGTGGGCTGGCGCGCCGCGAAGCATGTGCTCAAAGCCGACCATGCCGACGCCGCGCTACTCGACATCGGGCGCGCGGTGATGGCCGCATTGAAGGACGCCGGCCTCGTGAGCACTAACCTTCAACCCGAGTTCGTGCGGGTTGTTGAACAGCCAGACCTTTCCTACTCGGTGCAACTGGACTACGCATCGACCTCAGACGCGGCCATCTTCATCGACGCCTACCGCCAGGTCTTCGCTCCAGTCCTCAACCAGCGCTACCTCGTGTCGCGGAACGAGTCGGCACTGCCAGCCATTTGGTTGCGCCCCCTCTGGGCAGTGCTACGGAGAGTAGTGCGAACGATGCGCGGCACCGAAGTCACCTATCACCCCGTCCCGGACGTACTGGCCAGCCACAAGAGACGGGCGGAAGCTTTCGCAAAGCGCTGGCACCAGTACGTGGGTAGCGGCGACCTCACGTACACCAGGACGCCCGCAGGCTGGAGAATTCTGATTCAAGCCCGGGCGAAGCCTCAACCGACCGCACCGAGCGACGCCTACGACGTGTGGCGTTGAGCGACCATCAACGAGCCTCACGTCTCCTAGGCGCGCGCCCGGGCCGTGGCAGGATGGGCGCATGATCACCCTCGCGGACTTCGACACGTACCCTGACTTCCCCGTGCCAGGCGTGTTGTTCTACGACATCTCCCCCATCCTGGCCAGCCCGGTCACGTTCCGCGAGGCGTGTGACGCTCTCACACCATCGGCCGATGCTGGGACCCAGTTGGTTGCGGGTGTGGACGCGCGCGGGTTCATCTTCGCGCCCATCGTGGCGCAGTCCCTGGGCGTAGGAATGACGATGGTCCGCAAAAAGGGCAAGATGCCCGGCGAGCTCCTCGAGGCCGATGCCACCATCGAGTACGGCGCGTCCGAGTTGGTGCTCTCGCCCAACGGGATCGCGGGCAAGCATGTGCTGGTCATCGACGACGTCCTGGCGACGGGCGGGACCGCGCGGGCGGTGGCCCAGATGTTGGTCGAGGCAGGCGCCGCGAGCGTGCGCTTCTCCTTCTTGATGGAGATCACTGCACTGCCTGGGCGCGAGGTTCTCGCCGACTACCGCGTGGACGCAGTGGTGGCCGTCTAGTCCTCGTCGGGTACGCGGGGCCGGTACCCCGGCGACCACCGCACCGCGAGTAGCACCAGCGGCGCAAGGACAAACGTGGTGGTGACCACTTGGTAGGCGATGAAGCCGCGATCAATGTCCATGGGAATGACCTCATGCGACTGCACAAAAGCAGAGTGGTTGGCGATTCCGGTAATGAGTGCCGCGCCAGACACCGCAGCGATCGAGAACAGCACCCACACCGGTGCCTGCAGCGTTTGGGGGTTACGGCGCAAGTGCTTCGACCATTCGGACAGGCTGTAGAACACCGCGAAGTTGACCAAGATAAGGCCCACGAACATCATCACGTAGATGCTGAACGGCGGCTGAGCCGCACGTCCGTGGGTGTCCGCCGCGAAGGCCACAAGCGAGGTTCGCTCGAGCGCCCAGAACAGCATGACAAGTCCTACAACGCCACCGCCCAGGGCGATGAACAGCTTGATACGTACTACATTCACGTGCTTCCCCCTACTGGACCTAACCGTCAGCCGGCCCCTGAGCTTCCGTCTCAGCGAGCTCACGTTCGGCACGCTCGCGGTCAATGCGAGAGCCCAACCGGAGCCCCGTGACCCACAACACCAAGAACATACCGCCGATGAGCGCAATGGCTGGCACCAGGACCCCCGCCACGAGCATCGGCAGTTGCAACACCCACCCCAATTGGCGACCCCACCGCTTGCGTTGCTGCCCCGAGGCGTAACCGAGCGCCACCATCAGACCAAGGCCAACCCCCCAGATCAACCCGGGGTCAAGGTCGAACTCGCCCGCCCGCCCCAACCCGAACACCACGAGCGTCGCGAACAGCGCTGCGAGGGACTGAAGCGCCAGCACCGTCTGGGTGAAGACCAGGGTTGCCGGGCGCTGGCGCGGCACGTCGAGTGGGGCTGCGTTGTCGGGTTGTGCCGCGGTCATCGTGCACGCCCCGTTCCCTTGCGCTGGTCGGCACCCAGCATGGTGCGGGCCTCGGCGACCAGCGTCACGGAGCCCACCACGAGCACTCCCCCGCCTTGGTCAGCGTTGGCCTCTGCGGCCTGGACCGCCTGGTCGAGCGCGTCAGGAAGGTCGCTGGCCACGCTGACCCGCTCCTCGCCAAAGACCTCGCGCGCGATGTCCCCCAGCTCATGAGCCGGGATACAGCGCGGGGAGGACGATGCTGTGATCACCACACGGTCCACCAACGGTTCCAGCCCGGCCAGGATTCCCTCGGGATCCTTATCCCCCAGCACTGCAACCACAGCCACCAAGAAGTCAAAGCTGAAGGACTCCTCCACGGCCGCGGCGAGCGCGTCAACCCCCGCGGGGTTGTGAGCCGCGTCCACCAGAATCAGCGGCGAGGTGCGGACCACCTCCATGCGCCCTGGGGACGTGACGGCATCAAACCCCGCCTCGACCACGTCCCCGGCAAGGGCCTGTGGGTCGCCGCCGTCAGCGAGCAAGGCCTCGACTGCCGTGAGTGCCATGAGCGCGTTGCGTGCCTGGTGTGCGCCATAGAGTGGGACAAACAGATCCGAGTAGGTGGCCGCAGGAGTGCGCAGGGTGACGAGCTGCCCACCCACGCCAGGGCGCCGGTCTAGCACCTCGAGGGCATCGCCTTCCCAGGCGGCCCGTACGTCGAGCGAGGCAATGGCGGCCTGAATAACGGGCGTCACGGACTCCGACTGCTCCGCAACTACCACGGCGCAACCCGGCTTGATAATGCCCGCCTTCTCGCGAGCAATCCCAGCGAGGTCGTTACCCAACCACTGCATGTGATCCATGGTGACCGTGGTGATCACGGCGACGTCAGCGTCGGCCACATTGGTGGCGTCCCAGACGCCACCCATACCCACCTCGATCACGGCGACGTCGATGGGGGCGTCCGCAAAGGCGGCGTAGGCGAGCACCGTGAGGACCTCGAAGAAGCTCATGCGCGGGCCGCCGTGGTGCTGCGAGCGGGTGTCGACCACATGGAGGATGGGCGCGACGTCCTGCCACAAGCGGATGAAGTCTTCTTGCGAGATGGGCTCGCCATCGATCTGAATGCGCTCGCGGACGCTGCTCAGGTGCGGCGAGGTGAACAGGCCCGTCCTCAGACCGTGCGCGCGCACCAAGGACTCCGCCATGCGTGCGGTTGAGGTCTTGCCGTTGGTGCCGGTGAGGTGAATGACCTTGTACGCGTGCTGGGGATCGCCCAGCAAGTCACACGCTTCGCGCACGCGGTCAATGGTGGGTTCGAAGTCGTGTTCCGGGTTGCGCTCCACGATGTGGTGGTAGATCTCGCGCTCGGCTTCAGCGAGCGTAAGTCCGCCGATATTGAGGTCTCCTGCGTGGTCTGTCATGGGAATACTCTCCCATGCCACGCGCCAACCGCCGTATGGTCACCCGGTGCCAACCAATGGGGCATCGGAGCCTAAGCAGAAATGGGCTCCGACGCTGCTCCACCTGCGGCGAGGCGATTGCGCAGGTACCGATGAGCCTCGCCAATGAGGGTGACGGAACCTGCGACAAGCACACCGCCCTCGACTGCCGATTCCGCCACCGCAAGCCGGTTTGCGAGATCAAGCGCGGTGGCGACGGAGGCGGCCTCGAACACGCGATCTGGTCCAAAGATGATCCGTGCGCTCACCGCCAACTCATTGGTGGGGGTAGCGCGGGCGGATTCAGTGCGGGTAATCACCACATAGTCGAGCAATGGCTCGAGGCCCACCAGGATGCCGTCGGCATCCTTATCTGACAGCACGGCGACTACCCCAACCAGGCGGTCGCCGGAGAAGGCGTCGGGGAGCGCACCCGCGAGAGCCGCGATGCCATGCGGGTTGTGAGCGGAATCCATGATGACCACGGGGTTGCCCGGCACCACCTCGAGGCGTCCTGGCGAACTGGCTGTGTGGAAGCCACGGGCAACCACGTCACCATCGATGGAACGCGGCACGCCGTCACCAAGCAGGAGCTCGCATGCGGACAGTGCGGTGAGGGCGTTCTGCGCCTGGAAATCTCCGTGCAGGGGGACAAACACGTCCGGGTAGGTGGTGGCGCCAGTGCGGAGCGTCAGTACCTGCCCCCCAGGGACCACGCGGCGAGCCTCAATCGAGTTGTGCGCACCCTCCCAGAAGGTGGATGCCCCGCGCGCACTTGCCGCCTCCTTGATGATGGTTGCGACCTCGTCGCGTTGATTCGCACTGACTACGGCTGAGCCAACTTTGATGATGCCTGACTTCTCGCGAGCAATCCCGGGCAGACCGCCAGGGATGATATCTCCGTGATCAGCCGCGATGGGCGTCAGCACCGCGACAGCTCCGGTAACTACGTTGGTCGCGTCCCGCTCGCCACCGATGCCGACTTCGATGACCGCGACGTCCACGTTCGCATCTGCGTATGCCACCAGGCCAAACACGGTGAGCACCTCGAAAAAGCTCATTCGCGGTCCGGCGACGCGCGCCGACTCCATATCGATGGTGTGGATCACAGGCGCGACGTCGTGCCACAACCGCAGCATCGCTTCTTGCGCCAGCGGCTCGCCGTTGATCTGGATGCGCTCGCGGAAGGTCGTGAGGTGAGGTGACGTGAACAGGCCCGTCTTGAGCCCAGTGGCCCGAAGAATCGACTCGGTCATGCGGCTAGTCGACGTCTTGCCGTTGGTTCCGGTCACGTGGATGACGCGCAGTTCGTGATGGGGGTTGCCAAGCAAGTCAAGCGCGGCACGTACGCGGGCCACGCGGTTCACGATTCCCTTTTCAGAGCCGCGATCAAAGATGTGAGAGGCGATCTCTCGTTCAGCCTCGTCGAGGCTCAACCCGGGGATGGTGAAGTCAGTCACAGAGATATTGTGAGGCACACCAGGGCGGTTTGCTGACCGAACTGGGGACAAGTTTCGAAGGGCCCCGTTTGGCCTCATTTAGCAGGGATGACACAAGGCCCTTGACGGCTGTGCGCAGACCACTATGGTGGGGGAGACCGCAGAAACCGCCGTCGAGAGGCACACTCATGAGCGAGAGCTCTGCACCGCCCGCTGGCTGGTACGCGGACCCGCAGAACCCTGCGCAGCAACGTTACTGGGACGGCACCGCGTGGACGCAGCACATGGCCCCGTTTGCCGCGCTCGCTGGCGCACCCGGCACGTATGTCAAGCAACCCGAGAAGAGGCGCCTCAACACGATGGCAATCGTGTTGATCTCGGTAGGAACCGGACTCGTCATCATCGGGATCCTCGCCGCCATTTCAATCCCGATCTACCTTAGCCAGCGAGGGAAGGCCGTTGATAGCGCCGCGAAGGCCGACGTCTCCACCCTGGGCAAGGAGATCGCCACCTACTTTGTCGACCACGACGGCCCACCGCCAACCATTGTGGTTGTTGACGGCTCCTACACGTTCAAAGACGGCACGCCCATGGGCGGCTCCAACCGCAAGTCCGCCAACGTAGAACTGGGAGGACAGACCGGATCCTCATGGAGTGACTGGTGCGTGTGGGTCACGGCAACTGAAGGCGAGTTCAAGGACTTCGAGTATTCCGCGGAACGTGGTCTTCAACAGGGCCGCTGCGGGCAGTAGTCCGGTTGACGTAGGCGGCCACTGCATGGGCTACAACCACCACGGATCGCGAGGGAGATATCGATGAGCGACACCAGTACACCACCGGCCGGTTGGTACAACGATCCCAGCGACCCTGTGCTCCAGCGCTTCTGGGATGGCGCGGCATGGACCACCGACGTGGCACCGGTCGCCTCATCGGCACCCTTGTCGCCCGCGCCGGCGGGGTTCGTGGTGAACCAGCAGAAGGCCACGCGGCGCCCGCTCCACCCGGGCCTGGTCGTGGGGATCGTGGCCAGCGCGGTGGTGTTGCTCGGTGGCGTGGTGTTCGCGGTCATGGTGATGCCGAGCCTCAACTCGCAGCGGGCACACCAAGCCGACATTGCGGCGAAGGCGGCCGATGACGCAGCGAGGTCCGATGTCTCTGCCTTGGCTGTCGAGGTGGCGCACTACCACTGGTCAAGCAACGGTTTCCAGCCGGAGATCGCTGTCGTCGACGGCTTCTATGCGTTCACCGACGGCGCCTCGATGACTCGCTCCCCAACCGCCTCCCCTGACGTTGAAATCGGCGGTGTCACCGGAACTGGGTACTACGACTGGTGCGTGTGGGTCACCGCTCCAAGCGGCGTGGTCAAGGACTTCGAGTACTCCTTGCAGGGCCGGCTTGCTCCAGGAAGGTGCGACACATGACAGAGAAACCTGTGCCGCCCGCGGGTTGGTACAACGATCCCAGCGATCCCACGTTGCAGCGCTACTGGGACGGTGCAGCGTGGACACAGCAAGTCGCACCGCTGACACCGACCTCCCTCGCAGGCCCCGAGGCGCAGGCCGCAGTTGAGCCGCCCTCGCCAGCTGCGGGTTTGCGTCCTGGCGTGGTCGTGGGGCTCGTCGTAGGCTCGATCGTGGCATTGGTACTGGTGATCGCGGCTCTCCTCGCCTTTGTGGTCAACCCCATGGCCGAGGCTGAGCGGGCGCGGGAGGCCGATGCTGCCGCCCAGAGAGATGCCGCAGCCTTGGGCCATGAGATCGCGTGGTATTGGGCCACTGGCGGCGGCCCTCCGCCTGAGATCTCTGTCAAGGACGGATACTACGTAGTCGTCACCGGGCCTGACTTCTACGCGGAGCCTGACGCGTTGCCCACCGTTACGCGCATCCCCGTCTCACCCGGCGTGGAGTTCGGGGGAAACACCGGCGCAAGCGGCAACCTTTGGTGCGTGTGGGTGACCGCGCCAAACGGCGAAGTCAGGGACTACAAGTCGACGACGTTGAGACCTGTCGACGAAGGCAGTTGCTAGCGTTCGATCCTCACGTTGTCGAGCCTCAGCACCACTCCGTTCTGATTGCCCCATGTGGGCAGAACAACCAGTGGGGTGTTCACGGTAGCGAGATCAAGGGTGGAGCCGTCAAAGGAGACGAGGTCCGCGAGCGGGATGGAGTACGACGTCCAGACGCCAACCGGAGGCGCATCAATGGGATAGTCGCCAGTCCCGCATGGGTGGAAGCAGTCCATCTTGATGAAGAGCCCTGGCTCGGTTCGGGGGTCCTCGACCACCAGGAGATCAAACTCGATCCTGTCGAAGGCAGAGAAGTCAAAACCGTCGTTGCTCTGGAAGTACGCCACAGACTCGTCGGTCGCGTAGGTGATCTCCACGACCGGCCCGCGTTCGCTGTCCTCAACCATCGCCATCTCGACAGTTCCGGAGGAAGCCCACGTCCCGGTGAGGTACGGGCCAACCACCTCGCCCGCGACGATCGTGACGGTGTCGCCGTCCATGAATGCGGGGTCGTAATCGACGTCGATCACCTCGGCTGGTTGGTTGCCGGCCAAGATTGCGGCCCCTGGGCTGACAGTCGCGCAGGCCGCCAGCGTGGCGGGGTCTTCCGTACAGGTGAAGACGCGCACAAAGTCGATCTCCATCTCTACGGGAAGTTCGGTCGAGTCATCCGGGTTGCCTGGCCACGCACCGCCGATCGCCACGTTGAGCAGCAGGTGGAATCGCTTGTCAAAAGGCTCACCATTAGTAAGGTTCTGGCGGCTACCGTCGGCGTCGGCGACCTGCGAAAACCACCCGGTTTGGCGTTGCGTGGCGTAGTGGACGTCATCCACGTACCAGCGGATCTCGCCTTCCGCCCACTCGATCGCGTACGTATGGAACTGCGCGCGCGGATCGGAATCCCAGAACACGTACTTGGTCCCGCTTGAGGTGTTGTTGGGCCACACCGCGCCGTAGTGGAGCGTGCCATGCACGGCGAGTTCGTCGCTCGTGCCAAGGTTGACCGCCTCCATGATGTCGATCTCGCCGCTGGCGGCCCAGTCACCGTACTCCCAGTCGGTGGGAAGCATCCAGATCGCCGGCCACAGCCCTTGGCCACCAGGAACCTTGGCCCGCACCTCGATGCGCCCGTAGTCGAAGTCGCCCTTGTCGAGACTGCGCAAGCGTGCTGACGTGTACGGAAGGGTGACGTCGTTGGCGGGGTCGTATTCAGCCCAGTCGATGGGCACGGATGGTCCGGTGAACTCTTCTTCGAGGGCGTGAATCACCAGCTTGCCGTCGCGCACAAACGAGTTCTCGGCCCTGTCCGTGTAACACTGCAGTTCGTTGTTGCCGCCGCCCCAACAGTTGGTCTCGTGGCTCCACTTGCTGGAGTCGATCTGGTCGCCGTCGAACTCATCGTTCCAGACAAGTTCCCAGCCTTGGCCGAGTTCAGACTGGATGTCTTCACCGCCGGAGCATCCGGCCAGCAGCGCCGTGAGAGCGCTTCCACCGATGGCTAGTAGGACGCGAGTGTGGCGAGTCATGGTGTTCTCCCTAGCGAACGGCGTGGCGGAGCACCGTTGCCCACTGCCACGTACGACGACCGTATCGGTCCGCGGCGCGTTGGTCCAGCCCAACCCCCGCAGCCTCCCGACGCTCCGCACCCACCTTGGTGCTCATGTGAGCTAAGTGACTCATGTGAATCCTCAGGACTAGCCCTCATCCCCACCCGTCACTTCTTGGGTGCGGAACGTCGCAGTGGGTGGAGACTGGGGCCACAGTCAGGGCCACTCCATGCGGTCAGTGCTTGGTCACCGCAATGTCGAGCCCCGAGCCAGCGATGACCTCAATGGTGTCCTCGCCAGTCGCCGGGTTCTGAGCCAGCGTCTCCGCAGCGATCAGCGCGACGTGCACCTCGACGGCAGCAAGCTTGTCCATGGGAACAACGAGCGCGAGGTGAATGCGGTCTGACACGTGCAGTCCCTCCGCCTTGCGCTTGTCCTGGACCAACCGGATCAGGTCACGCGCGTAGCCCTCGGCCTCGAGCTCGGGCGTGAGCGCGGTATCGATCACCACGAACCCGCCGTCTCCCAACACCGCCGCAGCGACGTCAGGATTCTCTGCAGCCGCCCCGCCAATCACGGTGGTCAACTCGTACTCGCCCTCTTCAAGCGCGATTCCGCCAGAGGTCACCACTCCGTCAGTAGCCTGCGACCAGTCCCCCGACTTCGCACCCTTGATCACGGTCTGGACGTCCTTGCCCAACCGCGGGCCAGCCGCGCGCGCATTGACATTCAGCTGCGACTCCACGCCATACGCCGCCGCAGCATCCCCCTCGAGCGGCAACAGCTCCACCGCCTTGACATTGAGCTCGTCCGCGATCAGCTCCCGGTAAGGCTCCAGCGCCGACGCATCAGCGACCGCCACTCGCAGCACACTCAGCGGCTGGCGCACCCGGATCTGCCGCGCTTTGCGCAGCCCGTGAGCAACCGACGTGACCTCCCGCACCAGGTCCATCACTCCGCCCAGCGACTCGTCGACCCACGCCGAATCCACAACCGGCCAGTCCGTCAGGTGCACCGACCTCGATCCAGTCAGTCCGCGCCACACTTCCTCCGTCACGAGCGGCAGCAATGGCGCACCTACACGGCAGACCGTCTCAAGTACCGTCAACAACGTGTCGAACGCCGCAGCGTCCTCGTCCCAGAACCGGTCGCGCTGAGTCCGTACGTACCAGTTGGTGAGCAGGTCCATGAAGACCCGCAGCGACTCGCACGCCCCGGGCACGTCATACGCGTCCATCTGTTCCGTGACGCTCGCCACCAGCTCTGCCGTCTTGGCCAGCACGTACCTGTCCATGACGGGAAGCTCAGCCACAGCATCGGCCGCAATGGGCTTGGCGATGTAGCCCTTACCCCCATCAGCGGCACCGGCGTAGAGCGTGAAGAAGTAGTACGTGCTCCAGAGCGGCAGCAGCACCTGGCGGGTGCCCTCGCGGATGCCCTCTTCGGTCACCACGAGGTTCCCGCCGCGCAGGATGGGCGAACTCATCAGGAACCACCGCATGGCGTCGGAGCCATCGCGGTGGAACACCTCGTTGACGTCCGGGTAGTTGCGCAGCGACTTGGACATCTTGCGGCCGTCGTCGCCCAGCACGATGCCGTGGCTCACGCAGGTCTTGAAGCTGGGCCTATCAAACAGCGCCGTGGCGAGCACGTGCAGCGTGTAGAACCAGCCGCGCGTCTGCCCGATGTACTCCACAATGAAGTCGCCCGGGTAGTGGTTCTCGAACCAGTCGTGATTCTCGAACGGGTAGTGCACCTGCGCGAACGGCATGGAGCCGGAGTCGAACCACACGTCCAGCACGTCGGGGATGCGGCGCATGATCGATTCACCGCTGGGGTCGTCCGGGTTGGGGCGCGTGAGTTCGTCGATGTAGGGCCGGTGCAGGTCCGGCTCCCCCGCCTCATTGAGCGGCAGCCGTCCAAAGTCCTTCTCGATGTCCTCAAGTGAGCCGTAGACGTCGGTGCGCGGGAACGCCGGATTGTCGCTGACCCACACGGGAATGGGCGTGCCGAAGTAGCGGTTGCGGCTGATGGACCAGTCGCGCGCGTTCGCGAGCCACTTGCCGAACTGGCCATCCTTGATGTGCTCGGGCACCCAGGTGATGTCCTGGTTGAGCTCGACCATGCGGTCGCGGAACTCGGTCACCCGAATGAACCACGAACCCGTGGCCCGGTAGATCAGCGGGTTGCGGCAGCGCCAGCAGTGCGGGTACGAGTGGTCGTAGGTCTCGTGGCGGAGCACCAGTCCGGCCGCCTTGAGGTCAGCGATGATGGGCGCGTTGGCGTCGAATACTTGTTGGCCCTCGTAGGCGGGCATCTCCGCGGTGAAGCGACCCTTGGAGTCGATGGGAATCACCGGCTCGATTCCGGCCTCGGTGCACACCGCCATGTCATCTTCACCAAACGCTGGCGCGAGGTGGACGATGCCGGTTCCATCTTCCGTGGTGACAAAGTCGGCCACCAGCACCTGGTGCGCGTTGTCGCGACCGGCGAACTCCTCGAACGGCGGGGTGTATCGCAGGCCAGCAAGGTCGGATCCCTTGACCGTGGCGATCACCGAGGCGTCCTCGCCCAGTTCGCGGGCGTAGGCGCCCAGACGGGCCGATGCCAGCACAACCAAGCGTTCAGCGAACGGCGAGCCTTCCCCCGGGTTGACCACCGAATACTCGACGTCCGGCCCCACCGCCGCCGCCAGGTTGGACGGCAAGGTCCACGGTGTAGTGGTCCAGATCAGTAGCGACGCGTCCTCGAGATCGCCCGGCGCATCGATCAGCGGCAGCAACACCGTGAGCGCGGGGTCCTGGCGCATCGCGTAGACGTCCTCGTCCATGCGCAGCTCGTGGTTGGACAGCGGGGTCTCGTCGCGCCAGCAATATGGCAGCACCCGGTAGCCCTCATACGCGAGGCCCTTGTCGTGGAGAGTCTTGAACGCCCAGATCACGGATTCCATGTAGGTGACGTCGAGCGTCTTGTAGTCGTTCTCGAAGTCCACCCACCGTGCCTGGCGCGTGACGTACTCTTCCCAGTCCTTGGTGTATTTGAGCACCGATGACTTGCACACCTCGTTGAACGCGGCGATGCCCATCTCGTCGATCTGCGTCTTGTCGGTGATGCCCAGCACGCGCTCGGCCTCAAACTCCGCTGGCAGCCCGTGGGTGTCCCACCCAAAGCGGCGTTCCACCTTCTTGCCGCGCATGGTCTCGAAGCGGGGCACCACGTCTTTCGCATACCCGGTCAGGAGGTGCCCGTAGTGGGGCAGTCCGTTGGCGAACGGCGGGCCGTCGTAGAACACAAACTCGTCTTCGGGCTTGTTGGCAATCCGATTGTCGATCGACGCCTGGAATGTGCCGTCACCCTCCCAGTAGCTCAGCACCTCGGTCTCGATGGACGGGAAATGAGGCGACGGCTGCACGTCGGAATCCTCACGGTGCAGGGGGTAGCGCGCGGGCGTTGCGTTCATGGTGCGGCAGTCCTTTGGTGGTGCGGTCAGGAACCCACGAGGACGCCGCTTGGCCGCTAGGCCTCGCAACGCGGTACCACCCCGCTTGCCGCTCCCCTGACGGGGCGCAACCACTCATGCGAGTCAGGCCAGAGCCGAACCCACGTTCGCTATGACGGGCTAACCCGTCCGGTTCTACTGAGCCTTGGGCATCGGCCGATGCTGGTGGCGGTTCTTCCGGAAGCTCACCGGTGATAGCCGGGTCACCGCTTTGACCACCACTATACAGAAGGCAGTGCCGGGAACCCCTACGGGCTCCCGGCACTGCACGGCACGGCGCGCCTTACTCGGCGATGCGGACCAATCCGAGCGACACCGCCTTCATGGGCGGTAGCTCCTGGCTGATGTCCACGCCTTCAACGATGAGGTCATAGGCGAACGGTGCGCTCATCTGCATGACCACCTCATACTCGCCCGGCGCGAGAGCGGGCACGGTGTCCGTGGTGGGCCAGTCAGCGCCTGGGTTGGCGGTCGAAGCGTAAGGCTCCACGTCTGCCCACACCGGGCATTCGCGAATCACCGGGTGGCGGCCAAACACCTCGACGCTCTGGCCTACCGCGAACGGCCCCTGGGGACCGTCAAAGTACTCCGGACCCTCCACCGTGGTGGGGTCGAGGTGCATGAACGCCACCACCACGCCATCGGCGTCGAGGAACATGATGAGCGGACCCTGCCACCGGGTGGCGCTCAGGTCAACATCGGACAGGTTGGTGATGCGTGCGGCGAAGTCGAAGGCCCCTCCCGCTGCTGGCGCCGGGTTGCGGACAGCCGCTTCGAGGTCGTAGTAGCTGTCGGTGTCCATGATCGAGCGATCGTAGGGCTCTCCGCACATGGGGGTCGCGATCGAGGCCGCGTACTTGCTCCACACCTGCCAGCCATCTTCAGCGGTCGTGGCCGGGTCGAGTGGCTGCGGCGGACTCTCTGGCCAGGCGGTTCCCCAAGGCGTGACGATAGACGCGGGCCCGAACGATGGCTCCGGCGTGGGCGTGGGGCTCTCGACGGGCGCGTGCGTCGCGGTGGGCGACGGCGTGCCGCCGGGCTGCACGTCGCGAACCTGGTCAGCGAGCACGAGTCCGCCATAGGCGAGCCCGCCGCCTGCAACGATCGCCACAGCGCCCTGGCCTGCATGGCGCACCGCACGTCGGCGTCCCACGGTCCGCACGTATCCGCGTGCGTCAACGGGACGCGTCGCTGCACTCTCGCGCTGCGCGACGCCAGTCAGCATTGTCTTGAAGTCGTCCATTACTTGCTCCTTGGGGTGACGGCGACGCGGTTGTCGTCGGGTGTGAGGCGGAGGCCCGGGGTGTCGCCCAGGACTTCGTGAAGGCGGCCGATGGCCGTGTGGAGGTAGCGCTTGATGGTGCCTTCTGCGATCCCCAGGGATCGGGCCATCTCCGGCACCGTCTGGTCCTCGTAGAACCGCAACACGATGCATGCGCGCTCGCGTGGCGTGAGCGTCATGATCGCGGCCTCGACGCTGACGGAATCCGCGACGGCGCCTGCATGGCCCGGCGTCCCCTCAGGGGTGGCGATCAGGTGGCTCTTGTCGCGCAACACCTTGGCGGACCGGGTGGAGTTGATGAACTGGGTAGCGATGACGCGCTTCACGTAGCCTTCTGCGGCGTGGATGTTGCCCAGATCGCGAGCGCGGGTGAAGGTGCGGATGATGGCGTCGTGCACGAGGTCTTCCGCAGCGGCACGGTCGCCGGTGAACAAGTACGCGTAGCCCACAAGAGACCCTCTGCGTGTCTGCACTACTTGCTCGAGCGTGCCTTTCCAATTGCTCATGTGGCAACACCTCTCGGTCTGAGTTCACGGTAACTGCTGACACTCCTAAAACACGCGAGCGTGCGCAACCGTTGCGGGCGGATGTCCTAGGGTCAAAGGATGGACACACTGAACAGCCTCGCCGACGAATACTTCGACACCGCGATGAGCGCTGACCCCATGGGCCAGATGTGGAATGGCAAGATCGACAACCTCGCGGACTGGAACGACTTCTCCCCGGAGGCAA
>PHEW01000006.1 GCA_002841315.1 Actinobacteria bacterium HGW-Actinobacteria-4 | reverse complement strand
CGTGTCCTGGGCGTCGGTCAGGAAGTTGTGAGTGAAGCCGCCCTCGACTCCTGCGCCGCCGTGGGATCCCACCAGCAACAGGTTCCTCAGCCGAATGTTGGCGAAGGTGCCGCGAATCATGACCTCGTGGTTGCCGCGACGTGAGCCGTAACTGTTGAAGTCACGGCGCTCAACCCCGCGTTGGGCGAGGTACGCGCCTGCGGGGCTGTCCGCCTTGATCGAACCCGCCGGGGAGATGTGATCGGTGGTGACCGAGTCGCCCAGCAACGCGAGCACGCGGGCGCCTACGACGTCCTCAACTGGTTCGGGCTCAGCACCCATGCCCTCGAAGTACGGGGGCTTGCGCACGTACGTCGAGTCCTCGTCCCACTCGAACGTCTTGCCATCGGGCGTGGGAAGCCCACGCCAACGCTCATCACCAGCGAACACATCGGCGTAGTTGGTGGAGAACATTGACTCGGTGATCGACGATCCCACGACGGCCTCAACCTCGGCTGGCCCGGGCCAGATGTCCCTCAGGAACACGTCATCGCCCTGAGGGTCCTGACCGAGCGGCTCCGTCTCAAAATCAAAGTCCATCGTGCCTGCCAGCGCGTACGCGATCACCAGCGGAGGTGATGCCAGGTAGTTCATCTTGACGTCGGGGTTGATGCGGCCCTCGAAGTTGCGGTTCCCTGACAACACGGAGACGACGGCGAGGTCGTGCTCATTGACCGCGTCCGAAATCTCGGTGGGCAACGGGCCCGAGTTGCCGATGCACGTGGTGCAGCCGTACCCGACCAGGTGGAAGCCGAGCGCCTCAAGGTCGGGCCACAGACCCGCCTTCTCGTAATAGTCGGTCACGACCTGAGAACCTGGAGCCATCGACGTCTTCACCCAAGGCTTGGACGTGAGGCCCCTCTTGTTCGCGTTGCGGGCCAGCAGCGCCGCCGCAAGCATGACCGACGGGTTCGACGTGTTGGTACAGGACGTGATGGACGCGATGACCACGTGTCCGTGGTCCAGCTCGGTTCGAGTTCCATCCGCAAGCGTGAGCGGCACCTGCTTGTGCGTGCGGTTCGCCGCTCGGGCGAAGGTGTCGCGCGGCAAAGGTGCATCGCCCGCGTGCGCTTCGGCCGCGATCGGATCCGATGCGGGGAAGGTCTCCTCGACCGACTCGTCCAGTCCCTGGGTGACCTGGTCCTCGTGCTGCGCGTAGTCGCCGATCACACTGGCAAATCCCGCCTTGGCGTCCGTGAGCGCAATGCGGTCTTGCGGGCGTTTGGGTCCGGCAATGGACGGTACGACAGTACCGAGGTCGAGCTCGAGGTACTCAGAGAACACCGGCTCGACGTAGTCCGACGCCGAGGGGTCGTGCCACAGCCCCTGCTCCTTGCAGTACGCCTCAGCGAGCGCAACCTGCTCCGCCGAACGGCCCGTGAGGCGCAGGTAGTCGATCGTCACGCCGTCGACCGGGAAGATCGCCGCAGTCGAGCCAAACTCGGGGCTCATGTTGCCGATGGTCGCGCGGTTCGCGAGGGGCACCGCGCCGACACCCTCACCGTAGAACTCCACGAACTTGCTCACCACACCGTGCTTGCGCAGTTTCTCGGTGATCGTCAACACCACGTCGGTGGCTGTCGCGCCTGCCGGAATCTGTCCCGAGAGCTTGAAGCCCACCACCTTGGGGATGAGCATCGAAACGGGCTGGCCGAGCATCGCGGCTTCTGCCTCGATGCCACCCACGCCCCAACCGAGCACGCCCAGACCGTTGATCATCGTGGTGTGCGAGTCGGTACCCACACACGAGTCTGGGTACGCCTGCGTCGTGCCATCGGTGTCATGGGTCATGACGCAGCGCGCCAGATACTCAAGGTTGACCTGGTGCACGATCCCTGTACCGGGCGGCACTACCTTGAAGTTGTCGAAGGCGGTCTGGCCCCAGCGCAAGAACTGGTAGCGCTCGCGGTTGCGTTCGTATTCGAAGTCGGTGTTGAGCTGCAAAGCGTCCTTGCGGCCGAACACATCGATGACCACGGAGTGGTCAATCACCATCTCCGCAGGCGCCAAGGGGTTGATGACGGAGGGGTCTCCGCCCAGTTCTACGACAGCCTCGCGCATCGTCGCTAGGTCGACCACACAAGGGACGCCGGTGAAGTCCTGCATCACCACACGGGCCGGGGTGAACTGGATTTCCGTGTCCGGAGTGGCGCTCGGGTCCCACTGCGCCAAGGCCTTGACGTGGTCGGCCGTGATGTTGGCGCCGTCCTCGGTCCGTAGCAACGCCTCGGCCAGGATCTTCAGCGAGTACGGGAGCTTCTCCAAGCCTGGCACCGCGTCCAGGCGGTAGATCTCGTACGACTTCTCCCCCACATTCAGGGTGGACTGTGATCCCAGGCTGTTGATGCTCATTCCGCTCCTTAATTCGTAGCGTCTCATCCTACCGACACGGGCGTGTTCGCTATTTTGCGCGCGCGAAGCTGGCGATTGTCTCGATGTGGTGGGTCATGGGGAACAGGTCGAAGGACTGAATCTCCTCCACCAGGTAGCCCGATGCCGCAAGGGTCTTGGCGTCCCGGCCAAGCGCGACGGGGTCGCATGCCACATAGACGAGCCGTGAGGCGCCCACCGTCACGAGCGCGTCAATGGTCGCGTTTCCCGCACCGGAGCGGGGAGAGTCGAGTATCACCACGTCAGCAGCGCCGATGCCCTGGCCCAGCGTGCGCCGCACGTCGCCTTCAATGACGGTCGCGTCTGGGAAGGCGTGCAGGTTGCGCCGGGCGGCCTTCACGGCCTGAGCCGCGGCTTCGACGGTGGTGACGTCCTTGCCTGCGACGGCCAGAGGTAGCGCGAAGAGCCCCGCACCCGAATACAGGTCTACCACCGTCGCGGCGTCACCCACGCGCTCCATGACCTCGCCCACCAACACAGCCGGCGCCGCCCGGTGAACCTGCCAGAACCCGCTCACGGCCACCCGGTACTCGTACGTACGATCCCCCACTACGACCGTCTCTTTGACGTTGGTGGGGGCATTGTCGCGATGATCAGCCTTGCCGCCGCGCCACGGCACCCCGTCCACTAACACGTGAACGGCATCGCTCCCCTCTGGGGCGACTACAGCGACCTGGGCGTTGGCCGAATAACGGGCGTCAACCAGGGCGCGCTCGGCACGCTCGACCGCGAGCGGCATCTGCGTGAGCACCTGAGTGAGCGAACTGCGCTGCACGTGCATTGCGGCGCGGCCCTGACCATCCGTCACCGCGCTCACTCGTGTGCGCCACCGGAGCCCACCGCGCTCGTTGTCCCCAGGGGCGGCGTGAATCTCGCCGGGAAACTCGCGCTTCGCGAAACGCTCAAAGGAGTCGCGCAGCACCGTCAGCTTCCACTCGCGCTGGGCGTGAAGCGCCACGTGAGCGAGCTCGCCGCCACCCACTCCCCCGGGTCCCGCTGCCGGCCATACGGAGTCCACCCGATCTGGTGAGGCCTCAATCACCGTGACAGCGTCGGCACGCCAATACGGGGCGTCCTCGCCCTGCTCGGTCAGCGCCGCGTCAACAACTTCACCGGGGAGCGTGTGGCGCACGAACACAACACGCCCCTCGTGACGCGCCACGCAGTGCCCTCCGTGGGCGACAGCACCAACCTCGAGCCGGACAGTGGTCACTCGGAACCACCCTCCGCGTTATTCGCAGTCTCGGTGCGCGCCGATTCCAGGTGCCAAGGCACTGCTGCCACCACAATGCCCTCTTCCCGTAGCAGTAGTTCGCGTAGCCGCACTGTAGACCTGTTGTGCAAGAAGCGCTCCCACCAGGTCCCCACGATGTACTCGGGCACGTACACCACCACCACCTCGCGCGGGCTTTGGCGGTGAATGGTGCGTACGTACTCCATGACAGGCCCCACGATGTCGCGATAGGGCGAGTCGAGAATGACCAACGGAACGCCCAGCTCCTGTTCGCCCCACTGGCGTTGCAGAGTCTGGGCGGCCTCGCGCTCAATCTGCACACCCACCGCCTCCAGCGAAGAGTGGCGAGCTGCCTTGGCGTACGCAAGCGCCCTCAGCGCCGGACGGTGGAGTTGGGCTACCAGCACCACGCCATGGGTCGCGCTCGGAAGCGCCGAGGTGCGATCGTCGGGCACAATCTGCAGGTCGTGACGCACGCGGCGGTAGTGACGCTGAATGGCATGCATCATCGCGACGAGCCACACAATCATGGCGATCGCGACCCATGCGCCCTGGAAGAAGTTAACCACCGCCACCACCGACCACACCGCAGCTGCCACGATCGCGGCCACGATATGCAAGGCGCGGGTGAAGTGAAGACGGGTCCGCATCGGGCCCGCCGGCTGCACCCCAAGCAAAGATCCCGTGTGGCGCACCATCGCCACCTGCCCCAACACAATGGCGGTGAACACCCCAATCACGTACATGTGAACGAGCTGGATGACGTCGGCTCCCGCCACAAAGACCACGAACGCAGACGCGATCGCCACCGTCAAGACCCCACCGCGAAACACCAGGCGGTCGTTCAGCATCGACAACTGGCGTGGCAAGTACGAGTCGCGAGCCAGCAGGGACGACAGGTGCGAGAAGCGCCGGAACACCGCCGAGGCAGCCGCGTAGACGATGGCAACCGCTGCGAGTGCGACAGCCCACACAGCGATCCGGTTCCCGAACACCCCGTCTGCTACGCGCAGAATCACGGGACCCTCCTGGCCGCCGTTGATCCGATACGTCCAGGCCAACGCCATCACAATCAGGAATGCCGCGGCTGCAGCCGCGACGGCGACAATCAACGTGCGCCCGGCGCGCTGGCCTTGAGGGCTCTGGTGGTGAGGACCTGCAGCCGCAAGGTGCTCAATGCCTGTCACCATTACCGCCCCCGAGGCAACAGCTCCCGCGTATGCGACCAACACCACCCACGTGGTCGGTGCGCTTGCGTCGACCGCGTCAGCCACCTCACGGGTATGCCGAGTCAAGCCCACCACGAGCATGGTGCCCGTCGCCAGCAAGAACCCGGCCCATACGGCCACCACGACTCGCATGCGCTCGCGGATCCCGCGCAGGCTCGCGAAGGTCATCGCGCCGATGGTGCCGATCGCGATGGCTCGCTCCGCTCCACCCAGGCCTGGCATCAGGTACGTGACGATGTGCGCGATCGCCGCCACGGAGACGGCAACCGTGAACAGGTAGTCGATCAGCAACGCGCCGCCGGTCACCACGCCCGCGCTGGTGCCCAGGCGGTCACGCACCAGGCCATAATCCGCGCGAGAATCGGGCCTAGCGCGGACGTTCGAGCGGTACGCGACACCCAAGAGCAACATGATGAACACCACGCCCGCGGCCATGTACGGAATGGCGCCCGACTGGCCGCCACGTTCCAGGGCGTCCACCACGGCATCGGGCGCATAGACCGCGGCGGACAACACTCCTGCCCCGAACAGCGGGATGGCGAGCCTGGTGCGCAACACTTGAGGGCGCGCGCGGTCAGTGGCGATGGGCGCACCGAAGGCGATTCGCTTGAGGCGTTCCAGAAAAGTCACCACGACGCACCATCCTAGGCTCATCGGGTATAGCGTGGGTTCTCGTGCACATCGTGATTATGGGTTGCGGCCGTACCGGCGCCGTGTTGGCAACAGAGTTTGAGGCCCGCGGACACACCGTCGCGATCATCGACAGAATAGGCGACGCCTTCCGGCGCTTGCCTGCAGACTTCCAAGGTCAGAAGATCACCGGCATTGGCTTCGACCGGGACACGCTGGTATCTGCGGGTGTCGAGGATGCCTACGCGTTCGCTGCGGTGTCTAGTGGCGATAACTCCAACATCTTGGCCGCGCGGGTGGTGCGCGAGACCTACGGCGTGGAGAACGTGGTTGCTCGGATCTCTGACTCGGGCCGCGCTGAGGTCTACCGGCGGCTTGGAATCCCCACCGTGGCACCCGTGCCGTGGACCAGCACGCAAATCGTGTCTCGCCTGCTACCCGGCGGGTCCGATAGCGTGTACTCCGATCCCTCGAGCGGCGTGGGCTTGCGCAGGCTTCCCATCAACAAGGGTTGGGTGGGTCAGCCGTATGCGGGCCTCGAACTGGCGATGGGATGCAGGGCCGCCTACGTGGTGCGGTTTGGTGCAGCCGTGCTCCCCACGCACGACACACTGGTGCAGTCCGGCGACGAGGCCTACTTTGTGATCCCGCTTGACCATGAACGAGAGGCGGAGCGCGTTGTGAGCCGTGCGCCGGAGGCAAAGTCATGAGAGTGCTCATTGCTGGAGCGGGATCGGTGGGTCGCTCGATCGCTCGCGACCTCCTGGATCACCACCACGAGGTCTTGCTCATGGACCACTCGCCCACCGCGATGCGAGTGGCGCAAGTGGCGGAGGCGGAATGGATGCTTGCCGACGCCTGCGAGCTGGCCGCGCTGAGCGAAGCCGGAGTCGAAAACATGGACGTGGTGGTTGCGGCAACAGGCGACGACAAGGCAAACCTCGTGATCTCGTTCCTCGCCAAGACCGAGTTTGGGGTGCCGCGAACTGTTGCTCGGGTCAACAACCCTCGTAACGAGTGGATGTATGACTCCCAGTGGGGCGTTGACGTCGCGGTGTCGACGCCGCGCATCATGACCGCCATGGTAGAAGAGGCTGTGGCCGTGGGTGACCTGGTAACCGTCTTCACCTTCCACCAGTCAGGCGCATCGATCATCGAGGTCACGTTGCCCGTGGACTCCCCCGTGGTTGGCACCATGGTGAAAGAGATCGCGTGGCCGCCTGAGACCGTGTTGTCCTGCATCATCCGTGGCGACCGCACCATCGCACCGCGGCCCGAAGACACCCTCGAGGCGCACGACGAACTGTTGTTCGTTATGTCTGCGGACGCTGATCCGAAGGCTCTGGAGCAAGCTCTACATTCCGCACCATCAGCCACACCACCCACAGAATGAGCGCGAAGTAGGGCACTCCCATGACAAGCCGGGTGGTGCCAAGGACAGCGGTCGCACCCGCGAAGTACATGGGCAGTTGGATCGCCAGCTTCAGCAGTTGAGACGCCCCAAAAATCGCTGTGGCGAGTTGGAGGCGGCGCATCGCGCTCGGGTCATTGCGCCACCGCCTGCCCCATCCGCGAATGAGCGCGAGCACTATACCCACCGCAGGCCAACGCACCATGACGGACGCCAGCATCACCAGACCATACGCGCCCGAGATCCAGAACCCGGGCACAAAATACTCGGTGGCATCTCCAGCGGTCCATGCCCAGAATGCTCCGAGCGCCACGCCGAACGATCCAGACAACGCTTGGGTGGCGGGAGTGCGCTGAATCAATCGCGCGGCCACCATCACCACCACGGTGGACACCGCAGCAATCACGGGAACCCTGAACCCGCCCCACACCACAAAGGTCACCACGAAGACCAGCCCGGGCATGACCGACTCGACCAGGCCGCGCCAGCCGCCCACAGCGTCGGCGAAGGAGAACTCGTCGGCCGCCAGGGTGCGAGCAACGCGATTGTGTCCCGGCTCTACTCCCGGCACAGCAACTCATAACGGGGGTTATACATGAGCGGCGCCGCGTCGCTCGCGCTGACTCGGCCTTCAAGGCCAATGCGCTGACCAGGTTCGATGCCGGGGATCGAACGCCGTCCCATGAAGACAGCGTCGATGCGCCCCGAGTCATCTTGGACCCGGATCGTCAATGTGGGTGCCACGCCTGCTGGCTCTACCTGAATCGCGGTGATGCGCCCGCAGACTCGCGCGAGGGACCGCTCCATGACGCCCTCGATCGGGGCGTACGTGGATGGGCGGCTATCGCTCACGCGCTGGGGGCCTCAACCTTGGTTCCGGCTGGCGGCTTGAGTGGGAGCACCGTGCCAGCGGCCAGTGCCTCGCTCCCGCGATCAACCGCGCACTGCGACAACAACGCGTCAACACGCGCCACTGTCGCGTCAGACGTCGCTCCTGGGCCCGTCACTACCGCACGCAACAGCCACCTGTCGCCGTCAATACCAACCAGCCTCATGACGGAGTCCCCCAGAAGGCCATCGCGGCGACGTCCCACCACGGTCGCGATGAGCTCGGGGCCAAACCGCCCTTCGATCGCCTGCTGGCTACCTGCGCTCTCGCGAAGCTTCGCGAGCAGCGCCTTGCGAACCACACTCCAGTACGCCTGTCCAGCAGGCGCGGTGATGACCTGGAGCTGAACCTCGGCCTCGTTCACCTTGACGGAAACCGCACCAATCTTGCCAAGAATGGGGTCTCCCTCGAGGCGAGCCTTGAGGCCTTCGCGGCGGACAACCTTGAGCGGGCCAAAGTCAAGGAAGGCGGCATCGCTCGGCGCGCTGGCGTAGTCCCAAGGTCCGTCGGCGAGATCGATATCGCCCAGGCCGTCGTCAACTACCGTGTGCTCGCTCACTGTGCCGTTCCTCCCGTTGATGCCGCGCCGCCCGTCGATCCGAAGCCGCCTTCGCCTCGGTGCGATCCGGGCAGAGTCTCCACAGTAACGAAGTTCGCGCGCTCCACGCGCTGAATCACCAACTGCGCAATACGATCCCCCACCGCGAAGTCCACGCTCTGCGTTCGGTCGGTGTTGAGAAGTGTCACGGCGATCTCGCCCCGGTACGCCGCGTCGACGGTTCCCGGCGCGTTCACAATCGTGACGCCGTGCTTGGCCGCCAGCCCGGACCGCGGATGGATGAGCGCGACGTAGCCGTCAGGGAGCGCGATGCGAACACCCGTCGGTGCCGTGGCACGCTCCCCCGGCCCCAAGTGAAGGGCCACGCGCGTGGTGAGGTCAGCACCCGCATCTCCCGGGTGCGCGTAGTGCGGCATGGGCACGTCGGGACTAGTCGTGCTGATCAGCACGTCGAGGGTCGACATGACAACCGGCTCTAGGCCGCGCACTCCGAGCAGATGGGCTGGTCCTTCTTGAACTCCGCCAGTTGACTTCGGTGGTGCACCAAGAAGCATTGCATGCAAGTGAACTCGTCTTGCTGAGGAGGCAGGACGCGCACCGACAGTTCTTCGCCAGAAAGGTCAGCGCCGGGCAGTTCAAAGCCCTCCGCCGCCTCAAGTTCGTCCTCGTCCACCACGCCCGACGACTTGTCGGCGCGGCGCGCCTTCAACTCCTCGATGGAGTCAGCGGAAATCTCATCGTCAGTCTTGCGTGGGGCGTCGTAATCAGTCGCCATCAGGCATGCATCCCTTCACCAGAAGTACCTGTCAGTACTCAATGCTCGCGAGGGTCATTTTGTTCCCTGCGGCGCACGCATTCTCCCCCAAAAAACCCGCGAATGCGAACTCAGACACGCGGGGCACCCCAAGGTTGGCGCGCGCCAGCGCTGTCAAGAGCGTCCCTCAACGCATCCCAGGTTCCCTCTGCCGCAACAATCGTCAGGTGTTCGTTGGCCGGACCGCCGTCAATACCAGCGACTTTCAGTCCGGCCTCCGACGCAATCAGCGCACCGGCGGCAAAGTCCCACGCGTTGAGGCCGTGTTCGTAATACGCGTCGATCACGCCGGCGGCCACCAGGCACAAGTCAACCGACGCAGCACCCAATCTGCGGATGTCTCTGACCTGCGGCAGCAGTTGGCGAACGATCTCCCCCTGAACCGCGCGCCGGTCCGCGAGGTACTGGAAGCCCGTCGCGAGCAACGTGCCAGCCAGTGACGGGCCCGTGGTGCGAACCAGTGGCTCCCCGTTGCGCGTCGCGCCCTGCCCTCGCGCCGCAGACCACACGGTGCCCGATCCGTCGTAGACGGCGCCCGCCTCTGCCGTCCACTCATGAGACGTGGGGGTACCGGACACGGCCGCTACCGACACCGCGAAGTGCGGCAAGCCATACAGGTAGTTCACCGTGCCGTCGATCGGATCCAGCACCCAAGTGATGCCCGATGCGCTGTGGACGTCGTCTCCTTCCTCGCCCAAGATGCCGTCGAGCGGACGCAACACCGCGAGTCGCTCACGAAGGTGCGTCTCCGCGGCGATATCCATCTGGGTCACGATGTCGGCGGCGCTGGACTTGGTCGCGGAAACGGTGGCGCTCGCGCGCCCGCTAATGATGAGTTCACCCGTCTCCGTGGCGAGTATTCGGGCAACGTCAAGCAGGCTGAGTTCCGTATTCATGGTCTCATCGTGCCGCAGGTCCGCTGGGACCGCGTACCGCACGCCGCGTGGCGTGCCGAGCGAAAGGCCCACAGGCATGGCAACCTGAACCCATGACAAGCGTCACCCTGGTGGGCCCCTCCGACGACGGGCAACACGTCGTGGTGGCAACAGCAGCTGGTGAACAGTTCCTGTTGCCCATCACGGAAGAGCTGCGCCTCGCCGTCCGCCACGCGAGAGTGGCGGTGCAGGCTCGCGCCGACGCCCACACCGACGCCCCATCAATGTCGCCCAAGGAAATCCAGCGTCGCATTCGATCCGGCCTCAACGCCCGGGAGCTTGCGGAGTTGAGCCACATGCCGCTGGCTCTGCTCGAGAAGTACGAGGCGCCGGTCCTCGCGGAGCGTTCCTACATCACCGAACTGGCACGAGCAACGCGGGTGGGACGCGACAACGGCTCCCCGCTCTTGGGTGACCTCGTTACGGACAGGCTTGCTGGCCGGCGAGCGGACCTCGACACCCTGGCATGGGACGCCTGGCGAGTGGAAGGCGAGCCGTGGCAAGTCTGCGTCGACTTCACGATCGACGGCCGCACCTCGCGAGCATTGTGGACCTTCGACCACACCGTTCGCTCGCTCACTGCGCAAGACGACGAGGCACGCTGGTTGACAGAGACAGAGCTACTCGATGTCCCTATCCCACAACGCCACCTGACGTCTGTGCGTGCTGGCGAGGCAGCATCGGCCACGGTGCGCCCGTTGCGCGAGTCGCGACCTGCGTCACCCGGCGGTGCCGCAGAACCAGAAGCCCCGTCCCCCACCGAGGCTCTCCTCAACGACCTCGCTAGTCGCCGCGGTACTCGCGAGGCGATTCCCATCGACGAATCCGACGATGACGACCCCGGCTTTGAGGGCTTTGGGCCTGCGGCAAAGGCACGAGAGGCGGAAGTCGGCTTTGGCGCCCCGGGACCACAGTCAATGCCGCACCCTGCGGGATCGGGGCGGGACCAGTCACCTCGCGACGAGCCGATTGAACCGCCCACGCCCACCGTGGGCCAGAAGCGACCCGCGAAGAAGGGCCGCGCCTCCGTTCCCAGTTGGGATGAGATTGTGTTCGGCGCGAAGAACGACTGATCCACTCAGTCCTGGTTGCTCCCGGCCAGAAGCAAAGGCACCAAGAGTTCTTCCGGGGTCAGCGACCCGTGCACGCCAATCAGCCCCATGGAACTCACCGTCTGGATACGGGAGTCGACCACCGTGGCGCGCCCTGACATCGCGACCACCACGTCACCTACGCGGTCTTCGACCTCCGGCAACAACTCGCCAAAGAGCCGTTCCTGCCGTGCCTCGTCTCGGGTGAGAACCACCGCATGCTCGCCCAGGAACTCCTGCCAGCGGGAGGCCACTGGCTCCGCAACAACACCTGGATCAAGGTGCAAATGAAGCGCTCGTGGTTCCCCCGCGACCAGGTCTACATCTGCATGGAGCTGGGCGTGTGCCGCGATGTCCCACCGGTGGCCAAGATCGACGTCCACCATGCCGTGGTCAGCAGTCACAACCATCACGGCACCCTTGGGCAGGCCCCTGGCAAGCCGCTGCAACTCGCGATCAGCGTCTTCAAGGGCCGCAACCCATTCGTTGCTCTGCCAGCCATACTGGTGACCCGCGGCGTCGATCTCGCCCCAGTAGCAGTACGACACTCCAGGGTCGTGCGCCACCCCAATGGCCACATCGATGCGATCCGCCAGCCGCTCCGCGCCCACAAACTGACCACCCCGTAGCACCGCGTGAGTGAGCCCGGATCCTGCGAACTTGCGTCTCCCTAGGGTCGTGACAAGCTTGCCCGAGTTACTGGCCTCCTCGAGGAGCGAGGGCCGCACTTGCCATTGATCGGCAGGGTACGCGCCGTCCCACGAGATCAAGTTCGCGAGCTCACCTGTTCGCGGGTTACGCGCCGTGTAGCCCGTCATCCCCGTGCGCCCACTGGGCTCCCCCGTACCGAACATCGCGAGCGACGCTGCCGTGGTGGTCGGATATCCCGCCGACACAATGCCCGACTCAATCGAGCGCAGGAACGGGGCATGACCCCGCCGAGCATCCAACTGCCAGTGGCCCAAGCCGTCCAGGAGAACCACAACAACGTGGTTGGACTGGGGAATCCCCAGTCTCACGCGATCAGCCTCAGCATCGCGGTGAGCGACCACTGCTGCCGCATCGATGGCAGCGAGCGCGGCTGGCAGCACCGCGCCGAGCTCCATCCCCCCGTAGTCCGGTAACTGGAGTCCAACGGCCGCGAGGCGCTCCGCTAACTTCACTCCCGGTCGCCGATGGCCCGCTGCAGCACGTGTGCGAAGTCCTCGAGCACCCTCACTGCCTCGGCACCGTCGGCGATAGCGCTCACCCGAACCAGGGTATCGTCGCCCGTGATGCCGCCCGTGAAGCCATGATCGGCATCGCAGTTTTCGTCGCCACACGTCGCAGGTTCAAGCTCGATGCGGGAGTGGATACCCCAACCGACCGCGAGCACCAGTTCGCTGGGGGCATCGCCCTCGGCAAAGTGCTCTGGGTGGTGCACGGCGTAGGTCAGCGCCATCGTTCCCACGCGGGACAGTAGCGCGCTTTCCACCGTGGCTTGCGCTTCATGCGCGCCTTCTGCGCTGTGACCTGCGCCGTCGTCCATGTGGACTCGGATCAGGCGGGTTGACGTGATAACCAAGATGGTCATGTGGCGGCGCACTTCGCGATCATCGAAGGTAGTCTCCGCGTGCACAAAGTGACCGCGCACCGGTTCGTCCCGGATGGCCGTCCTGAGCACCGCGTTAGCGAGTGCTGGGTAGTACCCCGCTACGGCGACGGCGTTATCGAGCGATGCGGACATGCGCAATATTGTGTCACCTCCACCGAGGGGGTGCCTACCCGCGCCGCGTGGCGAGCGCCTGGAAGGCGCGACTCGCGAGACAATACGAGCAGTTCCAGACCCATCCCCGTTGTAAGGAGAACTATGGCCGCCGCGCCTGATACGAACATTGTTGACATTGATGTCAGCGCGGAGATGGAAGCCTCGTTCCTCGAGTACGCGTACTCCGTCATCTACTCGCGAGCGCTTCCCGATGCTCGCGACGGGCTCAAGCCAGTGCAGCGGCGCATCGTCTACATGATGCATGACATGGGCTTGCGCCCCGATCGCAGCTACGTGAAGTCCTCACGCGTCATTGGCGAGGTGATGGGCAAGCTGCACCCCCATGGCGACCAGGCCATCTACGACGCGCTGGTGCGGATGTCGCAGCCGTTCTCGCTGCGCTTGCCGCTGGTGGATGGGCACGGCAACTTTGGCTCGCTCGATGATGGGCCGGCCGCCGCCCGCTACACCGAGGCTCGCCTCGCGCCTGCGGCCCTGGCCATGACAGCGGACATTGGCGAAGACACCGTTGACTTCATCCCCAACTACGACAACAAGCTCATGCAGCCCGCGGTGCTTCCGGCCGCGATCCCCAACCTGTTGGTCAATGGGGCCTCTGGCATTGCCGTTGGCATGGCCACCAACATGGCGCCGCACAATCTGGTCGAAGTGGTGAGCGCGGCGCGCCATCTGCTGGCCAATCCTGCGGCCACGCTCGACGAGCTGATGATGTTTGTCCCGGGTCCAGACCTGCCGTCAGGCGGAAAGATCGTGGGCCTCGAGGGAATCAGGCAGGCCTACGAGACGGGTAAGGGCGCGTTCAAGACACGCGCCACCACTCGGATCGAAAAGGTGACCGCAAAGCGCCAAGGCATCGTCGTCACCGAACTGCCCTACTTGGTAGGTCCGGAGAAGGTGATCGAGCGCATCAAGGAAGGCGTGGCCTCTAAGAAACTCGAGGGCATCACCGCGGTCACTGACCTCACGGATCGCCACCACGGGCTGAGGCTTGTCATCGAGATCAAGAATGGCTTCAACCCGGAGGCCGTGCTCGAGAAGCTCTACAAAGTCACCCCGCTCGAAGAGAACTTCTCCATCAACAACGTCGCGCTCGTGGACGGCGAGCCGCGGACCATGGGCCTCAAGGAGATGCTCGCGGTGTGGGTGGGCCACCGCCTCGAGGTCGTCAAGCGCCGATCCGAGCACCGCCTGGGTGCGCGGCGTGCACGACTCCACCTGGTAGACGGCCTGCTGGTTGCGATTCTCGACATTGACGACGTCATCCAGATCATCCGGACATCGGACGACGCGGGCTCTGCACGCGAACGCCTCATGACGGCATTCGATCTCAGCGAGATCCAGGCCGAGTACATCCTTGAACTGCGACTTCGCCGGCTCACCAAGTTCTCAAGAGTGGAACTCGAGACCGAGAAGGCTCAACTGCTGGCGCAGATCGCTGACCTCGAAGAGATCCTGGCGTCCGAGGCGTCGCTCAAGGCAGTCGTGGGCCGCGAGATGGACCAGGCCGCCGCAGAGCACGGCACTGCGCGACGCACCATCCTGCTCGCGGAGGCTGGCGGGTACGTGCCCACGCCCACCGCTGGCACCAAGGCAGCGTCGCTTTCGCTCGAACTTGAAGACACCGCGTGCTTCGCGATGCTTTCCGCCACGGGCCTCGTAGCACGCACGTCCGACGACACCCGGCCTGCGCGTGAGGGCCGCCGTAGCGCCCATGACGTGTTGACTGCAGTTGTGGCGACCTCGGTGCGTGCGGACATCGGCGTAGTGACCAGCACCGGGCGCATCCTGCGCTTGTCGCTCCTCGACGTGCCTGCCATCGCCCCAACGAGCGAGCCCCCATCCCTCAGCGGCGGCACCCCGCTGACAGAGCTGGTGGGTCTGGAGCGCGGGGAGCACGCCATCACCCTGGTACCGCTTGATTCGTTGACCCCCATCGCGTTGGGCACCGCTCAGGGCACCGTGAAGCGGTTGACTCCCCAGGATGCGCCAGCCAAGGACGCCTGGGATGTGATCTCACTCAAGGACGGCGACTCCGTGGTGGGTGCCGCGCTCGCCGGCGACTCCGACACGCTGGTGTTCGTGACCGACGACGGACAACTGTTGCACTACGCAGCTGCTCTCGTGAGGCCCCAGGGTCGCAGTGGTGGCGGCATGGCTGGCATCAAGGTCGCGCCGGGGCGTGCTGCGACCTACTTCACCGCGATCGAGCCGCACACGGCCCCAGATGCCGTGGTGGTCACGGTCGCGGGGCCGTCGTCAGCCCTACCCGGCACTACTCCAGGCGCCGCCAAAGTCACCCCGCTGAGCGAGTACCCCACCAAGGGCCGCGGCACAGGCGGCGTGCGCGCCCATCGGTTCCTGAAAGGCGAAGACACGTTACTCGCGGCGTGGGTGGGCCCCGCTCCTGCCCGCGCGATCTCGGGCGGTGGGCAAGCCGTCGATTTGCCCGGCGAGTACGGCCGACGCGACGGTTCCGGGACTCCTCTCAAGTCCCCGGTGCGCGGAATCGGCTAGGCGTCCTTGCCGGTCGCGTCACGACCGAACAGGGATAGCGACAGTCCAGTTGGAGCAAAGTCGCCACCCACCCGCATCGAGTACTCCATCGCTCCCCCGCCTTGCAGTTCGCCGATGCGCGCCTCGACAATGCTGAGCCACTGTGTGGCGCGGCGGCGCACCTGAATGGTGATGCCAGCGGACGCCACGAATACGGCGGCGGCGCCAAGCGCCCAAAGGTCATAGCCGTAGATCAACGCGCCGATAGTTCCTACCAAAGACATGATGAGCAGGCCCATCACACCCATGTACGAACGCAGGTAGCCGCGCAGCATCGCGAGAGCGTGAACGTCGGTGCACGCGATGATCGCGTCGTGGTCCGAGCGCTTGATGAGACGCGGTCCCAGTGGGCTGCTTCCGGGGTTGGGAAGGGTTCTGTCGCGGTCGTAGGACTTGTAGTAAGACATGCGGACTCCTTGGGTGGCGTGTCCCCCCAGCGTGTCAGATTCTGCGCGAACACGCTTGCCGCACGTCCTGCTCCTACCGCGCTGCCGATCGCGACGGCTGCTGGCGCCACGCGGCGAGTGCAGCGGGGTACATTGGCTTCGCCAGATAGTAACCCTGGGCGTAGTCGCATCCGAGTTCCTGAAGCATATCCAGAACAGCGGAGTCTTCCACTCCTTCGGCGGTGCACTGCATTCCGAGCGCGTGCCCCAGGTCAATGACGGATCGGATCACAATCACCGCCTCTTCGGAGCGTGACGCCTGCATGACAAATGACCTGTCCACCTTGAGCTCGGTGAACGGCATTCGTGCGAGTTGCACCATGGACGAGTAGCCAGTACCAAAGTCGTCGAGCGAGAGGTGGAAGCCCTCGAGTCGCAACCGGGTGAGCAGCTGTAGCGACTGCACAGCATCATCCATGGCGCTGGTCTCAGTGAGTTCCAGAATCACGTTCTCCGGCGACACCTCGGCGGCATGGCAGGAACGCAGGATGCGCTGGTCCAGCCCAGGCTCCGAGAGTTCCGCCGCAGAGATATTGACGGCCATGCGCTCGCAAGCCGCTGAGCCGTTCAGGTGAAACCACTCCAAGGCGTCCTTCAGCACGACCTCGCTGAGTAGCGCAATTGTCCCCGTTCGCTCGGCCATCGGCACGAACACGCTAGGCGGGATGTTGCCGTGCTCGTCGTGGGTCCACCGCGCCAGCGCCTCAAATCCCACCACGGCGCCGTCTTCGCAGCTGAGCTTTGGCTGGTACGCGACGGAGATCTGCGCGTCCGCAAGCGCCTCACGGAAGGCTGGCGCGAACTCGCTTGGGCTCCACCAAGGCGTGTCCTCAACACCGGCAGGCGGTGCTTGAACGGTCGTTGCCGGGTTGCTCGCCAGCAGGGCTACCAGATCCGCCCGCTTGTAAGGCTTGGGGAGAAGTCCCGCGATCACCAGGCCGTGGCCATCCGCAAGCCGCCGCGCGGCGTCCATGACTCGGCCACCCATCCCGCTCGAAATGATCACTGCTGCCACGCACTCATCGAGGGCGAGTCGGTTGAGCACCTCGAGCCCGTCCATCTTGTCCATCACGAGGTCAATGACCACCTTCGTGGGGCTCCACGACCGCTGCAGCGCCAGGAACTCTTCGGGGTCGTCCGTGTAGCGCCCCACGTGGCCCAGAGCAGTGATGTGGGTCAACAAGATGGTGCCCACCATCGCGTCGTCGTCAAGCACCAACACGCGTTCCACGCCGCTGCCGTCCGCGGAAGTCACGCGGTCTCCTCGACGCGGCCTTCGAGAACCGCACGAACTTTGGTGGCCAACTGGTGGCTGGAGTAGGGCTTGTTCAGCAACTGAACATTGGCATCAAGCCTGCCGTTGTGCACAATCACGTTCTCGGTGTATCCAGAACTATAGAGCACCGGAATGCCGGGGCGGCGTTGCTCAACCTGCTCGGCGAGCTGCCGTCCAGTCATGCCTCCTGGCATGATCACGTCGGTGAAAAGCAGGTCCAGTTGATCCATCGAGTCAAGCAACTCGAGAGCCTCCGGACCCGAGTTCGCCACCGTCACCTGATAGCCACGCTGTCGCAATTGCTGTGCCGCGAACTGTTGCACCAGGAGATCATCTTCCGCGAGCAGCACGTAGCCTTCGCCTTGAAGGTCGCCGGCGGCCGGGACCACTGCGTCAGGAGCGTGGTCGGCGTCCTCGGGGGCAAGCGGCAGATAGATCCGGAACGTGGTGCCTTCGCCCACCTCGGAGTACACAGATACGTGGCCGCCGGATTGCTTCGCGAATCCCCACACCATCGGCAATCCGAGCCCAGAACCCTCTCCCACCTCCTTGGTGGTGAAGAAGGGGTCAAAGAGCCGTGGAATGTGCTCCGGCGAGATGCCGGTGCCGGAGTCACTGATCGAGATCACCACATACCGACCAGGGCTGATCTCGCCGTGAGCTGTCGCATACGCCTGGTCGAGGTCCGCCATCGAAGTCTCGAGAACCAAGGTGCCACCCTCTCGCATCGCGTCTCTCGCGTTGATGCTCAGGTTCAGAATGGCGCTCTCGAGCTGCGCGGAGTCCACGTGAGCTTCGGGAAGGTCGCTGGCGAGATCGGTCCTCACCGAGACACCTTCTCCCAGGGTTCGGCGCAGTAGCGGAGCAAAGTCGCCGATCATCTCACTCACGTCGACGGCCTGTGGAGCAAGGGGCTGCCTGCGCGCAAAGGCGAGGAGGCGGTGCGTCAGGTCCGCGCCACGGCTTGCAGCACGATGGATCAAGTCAAGGAGCTCCTTGCCCCCATCAGTAAGGCTTGGCTCGTCAGTCTGAAGCGCCTCGGAACCGCCTATCACCACGGTGAGTAGGTTGTTGAAGTCATGCGCGATGCCGCCGGTGAGCCTGCCGATGGACTCGAGGCGCTGCGCCTGCTGGAGCTGGTCCGTGAGGGACCTGAATTCGGAGATGTCCCTGAAGCAAATGGTGAGGCCCTCGCGACTGGGGTTGGCGGTGATCTCGAGCCACGCGTTGTGAGGGGGGTAGTACTCGGTGACTCGCTGAATCGTTGAGGTTGCCACCGCGCGACGATACGCCGCCTCGATCTCAGTTCCGACAACCGGCGGGAATGCATCCCACAGCACCTGTCCAAGGACCTGCTCGCGGGGCAAGTACATCAGGGCCTCCGCGTTGTCGTTGACGTAGGTGACACGCCACGCGTCATCGAGCGTGAACACCGCGTCGCCGATGCTCTGCAGAATGCTCTCTCGTTCCTCAGCCATCGCATCCGCACGCTCCGTGAGAGTGACGAAGTCCTGCACATCCAGCGCGGTCCCCCACCAGCGCACGAGCTCTCCTGACGAGTCATGCTCAGGCGTTCCTTGGAGGTGGAACCATCGATACTCGCCGTCGGCGCGACGCAGCCGTAGGCGGCTCTCGTACCGTTGCCCGCCCTCAACCGCCTCCACCCACTTGTCATAGGCGGCCTGCTGGTCGTTGGGGTGAACAATCCAGAGCCAGCCCCGCGCCGTGAGTTCACCCTGATCAATGCCGCTGTAATCGACTAGTGCCGTGTTGAGAAATGTCACCAGACCATCGGGCCCAGCCGTCCAGAGGGGGAATGGCAACGATCGCGTGAGTTGTTCAAAGCGGTGGAAGTTGGCACTCGCAGCGCCTTCCGCAACTCGCCAGGCGGTGATATCTTGCTTCGCCCCTTGGATCGAGACAATCGTCCCCGTGCTCGAGCGAACCGCCTCCCCCACGCACAGGATCCAGATGTCGTCACCATCGGCCGTGGCCAACCTGCATTGCTCAATAAAGGGCGTGCCGTCCTTGGCGCACTTCTCGAACGCCTCGCGCATGCGCGGGCGATCCTCAGGCACATAGTTGTCGACCACGTCATGCCAGGTCAACGTCTGGCCATGTTCAAAGCCATGGAGCTGCGCGATCTCGTCCGACCACCCGACCACTCCGGTTTCGACGTCGACCGACCAGCCGCCGATGCGCCCCAGTTCGCGCGCCGCCGTCATCATGCGGCTCTGGCGGGTGAGCTTGGTGTTGGCGACCGTGAGCTCGCGAGACAGCTCTCGCAATGCACGGCCGCGCCTCACCAAGAAACCACTGGCTAGCCCTGCGAGAAGGATGAGACCCAGCGAGCTCAGGCGGTTGGTCCACACCGTTCCGGTCGCGAGTGCGAATTCTGTAGGCCCCTTGATGATGAGCGCCGTGAGACTCAACGAGGCGCCTACTACGACCGTGGTCATCACAATCCAGACGCGATCGGCCAGTACCGACAGGATTACAATCCCCGCGACAATGATCGCGCTGGCATAGCCAGGGGGTAATGAGAGGTCAAGAATGAACGCCGCAGCAAGCGCGACAAATACTACGACTCCCCAGAAGCGTGGGTGGCCTTGTGGCGTGCGCCACCATTTCACGACCCGGGGAAGACTCATCCCTCTACGTTAGGCCACGAGCCACCCCATCGGTAGCCCCCAGTGTGGGGGGTACCTCACACCGGGCAGCACGGGCTGTTAACGCTCAAACGCCCAGTCGCGATCAGTAAGCAGCTTCGCGATCACGAGCCCCACCATGATCGCGAGCACGGTGAGCACCGCCTGCAGGATGCCCGCCATGGCGTCGGCGTAGCGCGCCTCGTTGACGCTCACCACCGCCTGATGGGCGGTGACTCCAGGGATCATGACCAGCACGGCTGGCACGGAGAGGGTGATGACGGGCCACCGCCCGTAGCGGGCGAACAGTGCGGCCAGCACACCTACCACCACGCATGCGACGGCGGTTGCGGCCTGCACGCGAATGCCGTGGTCCATCGAGAACATCCGGCCGGTGTTGGCGATCATGCCGATCCCCGCCGCCGTCGCCGCAAGTCGCCATGGCGAATTGAACATCATCGCGAATCCGAAGACGCCAATAGCGCTCGCCACCGCCCACAGGCTCCCCTGGGCGAGCCAACTGATCGCCTCAGGGCCGCGCTCAGCGGTGTCAAGCGGCCCCGCAAGCGACACCGCCCACACGCTGGCACCCGCTGCCAGGGTCATTGCGGTCCCGAACACTATCCGTGACACTCCCGCTGACAGGTCAAGTTTGGCTATGTCCAGCGCGCCCGTGATCAGTGCAAATCCCGGAAGGAGGAACAAGACGGTGGAGATGTACCCGGCGGCGTGATTGTTCAGCGCGACACCCACGGAGCCCAGCAACGCCAGCCCGGCAAGGTAGGTGCCGCTCGCGGCCGCGGCGGCAAGCATGGTGGTGCCAAAGTGGTTGAGGTGACGACGGTGCAGAAACCGGCGCAAAGCCTGACCGGTGAACGCCGCGACGAACACAGCGATGACTTCCCACACGCGTGCGTTGTTGAGCACCGCGAACCCCGCGCACGCCGCACCAGCGAAGCACGCGTTGAGCCACGTGGGGTACTTGGGGCGCGCCCGTTCGATCTCGTCGAGGCGAGCGTGGATGTCCTCCGTGGTGGTCGAATCAGGCAAGTCCCGGCGGAGTCTATCCAGCCGCATGATGCGATCCGCGTCGACGGAGATGATCCGGACCTCGGACACCTCAGTACGGAAGATCGCGCCGCGGTGGGTCGTGGCAGTGATCTCGGTCAGGGTGACGTGCTCCGAGTGGCCGGTGACGCCCAGTGCCTTCGCGACCGCTTGCATGCCCTCCTTCACGCGATAGCTCGCGGTACCCGCCGCGAGCATCATTCGGCCCATGCGCATGATCGCGCCGGACTGCCGGATGAGCGTCACGGGCTCGAGCGAGTCCTCGAGGTGGTGTGCTGGGTGAGGGCCGGTGCCGTCAGGTGTTGGTTGCATCACGCCCCCATTGTGGCGTACGCCGCCACCTCAGAGCAGTGACGGTGGGCCTAGGCGTCAATGCGGCGGTGATCGAGCGAATCTGCACCCGCCACGATGAAGTCGCGGCGCGGCCCCACCTCGTTGCCCATGAGGAGTTCAAACACTCGTTCCGCAGCATCGGCGTGTGCTGCGGTGATTTTGCGAAGGGTTCGGTGTGCGGGGTCCATGGTGGTCTCGGCGAGTTGGTCCGCGTCCATCTCACCCAGGCCCTTGTAGCGCTGAATGTCATCCTTGAACGCACGGCCCTTGCGGCGTAGATCGGCGAGCGTCTCGTGCAGTTCCTTCTCGGAGTACGTGTAGATGTACTCCTTCTCACGCCGCGCGCTACCGGAGACCTCAATGCGGTGCAGAGGCGGAACCGCGGCGTACACCTTGCCCGCGTCAACCATGGGGCGCATGTAGCGGAAGAACAGCGTCAACAGGAGCGTACGGATGTGAGCGCCGTCCACGTCGGCGTCTGTCATGAGGATGATCTTGCCGTATCGCGCGGCCTCAAGGTCGAAGGTGCGACCTGAGCCCGCGCCAATCACCTGAATGATCGACGCGCATTCCGCGTTGTGCAGCATGTCGGTGACGGAAGCCTTCTGGACGTTGAGAATCTTGCCGCGAATGGGCAGTAGCGCTTGGTAATCCGAGTGACGCGCGAGCTTCGCCGTCCCCAGCGCCGAGTCCCCCTCGACAATGAACAGTTCGGTCTGGTCGATGTCGTTGGAGCGACAGTCGGCGAGCTTGGCGGGAAGGGACGAAGTCTCGAGCGCGTTCTTGCGACGCGAGATCTCCTTCTGTTTGCGGGCCGCAACGCGCGCGCGCATCTCCGAGATGATCTTCTCCATGACCATCGTGGACTGAGTCTTAGCGTCGCGCTTGGTGGAGCTGAAGATCGCGTGGAGCTGCTGCTCAACTACCTTGGCAACAATGCCGCGAACGGGCCCCGTTCCCAGCACTTCCTTGGTCTGGCCTTCGAACTGGGGCTCCGATATTCGGATCGTGACGATCGCGGTGAGGCCAGCCATGATGTCGTCGCGCTCGATCTTCTCCGCACCATCCTTGCCGCCAAGCTTGAGGCGGCGAGCATTGGCGGAGATCAACGCACGCATCACCTTGGTCAGCCCCAGGTCAAACCCGGCCTGGTGGGTGCCGCCCTTGGGGGTCGCGATGATGTTGACGAAGGACCTGACTTCGGTCTCGTAGCCTGTCCCCCATCGCAATGCGATGTCGACCGTGCACTCACGCTGCACCTCTTCCGAGACCAGCTGGCCGTTGTCCTTGAGCACCGGCACCGTCTCGCTGTACGTCCCTGAACCGGTCAGTTCCCACGTGTCAGTGATGGCCGCGTCAGGAGCCACGAAGTCAACGAAGTCCTTGGGTCCGCCTTCAAACCGGAAGCTCTCTTCTGTGGGCTCCAAGGGGTTGCGCTGATCGCGCACGGTGAGCGTCAGCCCGGGAATCAGGAAGGCGGTCTGGCGAGCGCGCTCCAGCAGGTCATCAAAGGTGAACCGCGAGGACTTGTTGAAGATCTGACGGTCCGCCCAGTAACGGATGCGCGTCCCGGTGACGTTCTTGCCCACCTTGGCGATCTTGGCGAGCTCCGACCCGGTGACAAAGGGCGTGAACTCGGCATCCGGCATCGGCCCACTTGCCGGGTCATGGAACTGGCCTGGCTCGCCCCGCCTGAACGCCATGTGGTGAGTCGCGCCGCCGCGGTCCACCCACACGTCAAGCCGTTCACTCAGTGCGTTCACCACCGAGGCTCCCACCCCGTGGAGTCCTCCCGATGCCGCGTAGGACCCGCCCCCGAACTTGCCGCCGGCGTGAAGCTTGGTCATGACCACCTCGACCCCGGTGAGGCCCGTCTTGGGCTCAACGTCGATAGGAATGCCGCGACCCTGGTCGCGCACCTCCACGGAATCGTCGGGGTGCAGGATGATCTCGATGGTGTCGCCGTGGCCGCCAAGCGCCTCATCCACCGAGTTGTCGATGATCTCCCACAGGCAATGCATGAGACCGCGGGAGTCCGTAGTACCGATGTACATGCCGGGTCGTTTGCGCACCGCCTCAAGTCCCTCGAGGACGGAAAGGTGCCGTGCGGAGTAATCGGATTGAGCCACGGGGTTAGCCTAGTTTCGTCTGGTGGGTGGGCCGGGTTGGCGCGCCGATGCTGGGGTTGCTGACGCTCACAGCGCAGCTAGGTGCGGGGCCTGCCACGCACCATCGTCATCGGGATGTTGTCAGTCTTGACGAAGAACCCAAGTTGCTCGTAGAGGTGACGGCCCGACGGCGATGCGTGCAGTTCCACTACCTCGATGCCGCGTTTGTCGGTCTCCGCGAGCAGAGCCAGCATGACCGCACGGGCGTAACCCTTGTTCTGATGTTGCGGTGCGGTGGACACCCACTGCACGTACCCCATGTGATGAGACATCGCGCCGGGCCGCGGCAGCCGGGGAGCAATATTGACCAGCCCGCAGCACGCGAGACCACCTTCAGGCGCATCGATCACCACGCCGATCAGGTCCTTGCCTAGCCGCTCGCGCACGAGCGTGGTCGAATCCAGCGCCCACGTCGGCGTGGGCTTGGCGCCAACGGCCTTATACATGAGCGCGCCCAGGTGAACGATCTCTGCGGCGTCGGTACTCAGGGCGAGCCGGGTGGCCGTCACACTAGCGCCATAGGACGGCAACGGCGATGTTGATTACCGTCAGTGCGCCGATGACGCCCCACACGGGAATAGTCACCGATTCGCGTTTGCGGCACACGAAGACCACGATGGCGATCGCCAGCGTGATAGCAAGTTTGATGCCCACCTTGGTGTGATCGACGTCGACGTCGCGCGCTTCGGCCAATCCCACCAGCGCCAATCCCGTCACTAGCTGGGTGAGCACGCCGTGGAACATGGCTGGGTTAATGACCTTGACGGCGGGCTTCATCTGAACCAGGAAGCCGCCAAGCAGCGATGCGAGGCCAATGAAGTGCAGAATCAACAGAAGGTCGCGAGTGAGTTCCATAGTCCACCATCTTAGCCGGGTGGTGCTCGCCCCTTAGGATGATCGCATCCAACCTGAAAGGTCTCCGTGACGAACGTCGAGCTTGCCACCGCTCCACCCGTAGCAGTCAAGCGGCGTGATCATCCCGCGGCTGGGTACCTCTTTGCCCTGACCGGGGCACTGCTGTTCGGCATCAACGGTTCCGTCACCAAAGTGGTCATGACCGAAGGGCTCACCGCCGAGCAGGTGACGCTGTTCCGGACACTGGTCACGGCGGGTATTGCCGGTGCGTGGCTCGCGTGGCGACACCGCGCCGCGCTGCGGGTCACTCGCCGGCAGGTCATCGCCATGGCCATCCTGGGAGTGGGCGGCGTCGCCATGATTCAGTGGCTCTACGCGGAAGCCATCGCGCTCCTCCCGGTAGGCATCGCACTGCTCATCCAATACACCGCGGTACTGCTGGTGGCGCTCGCGTCGTGGCTGTTCTTCAAGGAGCGGGTCCACCGCCGCTTGTGGCTCGCGATCGCTCTGGTGCTGGCTGGACTCGCCGTAGTCGCGCAGGTGTGGGACAGCGAACTCAACGCACTTGGTGTGGCGGCGGCGGCTGGCGCTGCGGTGGCGTACGCGCTCTACTTCCTCATGGGAGAACATGGCGTCGCGCGGCAGTCTCCCATGGTGGTGACGTTCTGGTCGATGCTGTTTGCGGCCGTGTTCTGGGCCGTCTTCAGCCAGTGGTGGCGCATCGACGTTACCTCCTTCGCGGAACCTGTGTCCATGACGGGAGCGCTGACTGGGCTCGTAGTCCCGCTGTGGCTGCCCGTGCTCTGGATCGTCACGCTGGGCGCGTTCGTGCCGTTCTTGTTCCTGTTCCTGGCGCTGGCCCGGTTGCGCGCCACCGCCGTGGGCATTCTCGCGTCGACGGAGGTATTGTTCGCGTTCGCCGTGGCGTGGGTCTGGCTGGGCGAGGCATTGACGTTCGTTCAGTGTGTGGGGGCCGTCGTGGTGCTCATCGGCATTGTGGTCGCGCAGACCGCGCGCTACAAACCGAGAACCGCCCTCGCGACCAGGAAGTAGATGATCAGTCCCGTTGCGTCGACGGTCGTCGTGATGAACGGCGCGCTCACCACGGCGGGATCGAGGCCGACGCGCGCCGCAATAACCGGAATGAGGGCACCCATCGTGGTGGCGAGCGTGCAGACAAACACCACGCTCAACGCCAGCACGAGCGCGATCTCCCAGCCTGCGAAGAGTGCTGCGGGCGCAAGTCCGATGGCAGCGAGCACCAGTCCCAAGACCATGCCCGTGATCGCCTCACGCGCAATGACCCGGAGCCAATCGGCAGGTCGCACATCTCCTACCGCCATCGCGCGAACAACGGTGGTCGCCGCCTGTGCCCCGGCGTTACCACCAGTCCCAATGAGCAACGGCACGAAGAGGGCGAGGGTAACCACCTGCTCAATTGTCGCCTCGAAGTGGTCAAGAACGCGCACCGTCAAAGACGCCGCGACCACGAGTACCAGCAGCCAAGCGATGCGAGCCCTGACCAGGCCCAACAGTCCCACACTCAGGTATGGGCGGCGCAGTGGCGCGCTACCACCCGTGAGCGCAGCATCCTCAGTCTCTGCACGCTCAAGGACGCGCATGGCATCGTCCACCGTGAAGATGCCCAGTAGCCGCGCCTCGGTGTCAACCACCGGAACCGCGAGCATGCCGTTGTCACGCACCACCCGCGCCGCGATCTCTTGGTCCGCCCGGGCGTCAACCATAACCGGATCCGACATCACCTCGGTGACGAGGGTGTCGTCATCCGTGACAAACAGGCGACGCAGCGAGACGACGCCAACGACGCGGCGTCCGGTTCCGACCACGGGGATCAAGTAGATGGTCTCGGCCGTAGCCCCTCGCCGACGAATGCGCGCGAGCGCTTCGCCCACGGTCGCGCCCGCGTGAACCGACACCACCTCTGGAGACATCCGGCGCCCCACAGACTTGGGCGGGTAGCCCATCAAAGTCGTGGTCAGCGAGCGTTCGTGCGCACTCAGCCCAGACAGCAACCTCGCGACCACCGCGGCTGGCATCTCCTCTAGCAACTGGGCCCTGTCATCAGGGTCGAGACCTTCAAAGAGCTCCGCGGTGGCATCGTCCCGCATGGCTTCGAGTAGTTCTCGTTGCAGTGCCGGATCGAGGTCTTCAAAGACCTCAAGCGCGAGGTCCTTGGACAGCACCCGGAATGCCAACGCACGGTCAGTCGAATCAGTACGCCCCAGTTCGTCGACAATCTGCGGAACATCGAGCGGGGCGAGCACGGCTTGCCACTCTGTGAGCCGATCACGCACCGACGTGTCGACCGGCGCAGGCGGTTGACTCTCGTCAGCCATGGACAACTCCGATCTTCACCGCTAGGCGACGTGAAAACCCGGCGCGTGCCTAGTCGAGGTAGTCGCGCAACACCTGTGAGCGCGACGGGTGACGGAGCTTCGACATGGTCTTGGACTCGATCTGCCTAATGCGTTCACGAGTGACTCCAAACACGCGGCCAATCTCGTCGAGCGTTTTGGGCTGCCCGTCGGTGAGTCCAAAACGCATGCCCACCACGCCTGCCTCGCGTTCACTGAGCGTGTCCATGACCTTGCTGAGTTCTTCCTGCAGGAGCGTGAAGCCCACGGCATCCGCAGGAACAACGGCCTCGGAGTCCTCAATCAGGTCGCCGAACTCGCTGTCGCCGTCCTCGCCAAGCGGGGTATGCAAAGAGATGGGTTCGCGGCCGTACTTCTGAACCTCGACAACCTTCTCGGGAGTCATATCGAGTTCCCGCGCGAGTTCCTCAGGCGTGGGCTCGCGGCCCAAGTCCTGGAGCATCTGACGCTGGACGCGCGCTAGCTTGTTGATGACTTCCACCATGTGTACCGGGATCCGGATGGTGCGGGCCTGGTCAGCCATCGCGCGGGTGATCGCCTGGCGGATCCACCACGTTGCGTACGTCGAGAACTTGTAGCCCTTGGTGTAGTCGAACTTCTCGACGGCACGGATGAGACCCAAGTTGCCCTCTTGGATAAGGTCGAGGAACAGCATGCCGCGGCCGGTGTAGCGCTTCGCGAGCGACACCACCAGGCGCAGGTTGGCCTCGAGAAGGTGGTTCTTAGCGTGACGGCCATCGTTGGCGACCCACTGCAGCTCACGGCGAGCTTTGGGTGCGATCTTTTCTCCGGATGCAAGCTTCTCTTCAGCGAACAAGCCGGCCTCGATGCGCTTGGCAAGGTCGACCTCTTGCTCAGCATTGAGGAGCGCGACCTTGCCGATTTGCTTGAGGTAGTCCTTGACCGGGTCAGCAGTGGCTCCGGCCGTCATGACCTGCTGGACCGGCGCGTCGTCGTCGGCGTTGCCCAGCACAAAGCCGCGCGAGTCATCCTTCTCGTCGTCCGCCAGCTCTTCTTCGGCTTCCGGATCGATGATGACTTCGTCTTCTTCGACAACACCATCGGGCACCACTGCCGCAGCTGCGGCTGCGGCGCGCGCGGCCGCGCGCTTCTCCGTAGGCGTCTTCGCGGCAGCCTTGGTGGGTGCCGTGCGACTCGTCGTCACCGGTGACCCCTCAACCTCCACCGACTCGACATCCGCAGCCTTCGCTGCCGCCGCCTTCTTGGGTGCGGCCTTCTTCGCGGTGGGCGGGGACGTGGTTGCGGTAGTCGTGGCCTTCTCCTTCTCGGGGGCTGGTACTGGCTTCTTGGGTGCGGCAGACTTCTTCGCTGCGGCAGGCTTCTTGGTTGTTGCGGGCTTCTTGATTGCTACTGGCTCTTTCGCGGGAACCGGCTCCCCGGAGGGTGCCTTCGCATCAACGGCAAGGTTCTGTTCTTCTCCTCCGACGCCAGGCGCATCGCGGTTGCGGCGCTTGAACATTGGGGGCGACACAGGGATCCTCTCATGTTGGTGTGGAGCTGAGTGAGGCTCCGTATCGCCTCTCGCAAATCCATTAAAGTCTAATGCCGTTGTCAAGCGCCGAGGACCACCGCGGGGGCCAAACGTGGCCCCACCTGCCTAGATGTCAGGTTTTGTCGTGTTTGTGGACCGGCCACGCAACCAACCAGGCTCAAGATGACAACGAATGGTGGCGTCGAGGAGTTCAGCAAGCGTATACCCCGGGTCCACGCTCAGCGCTTGATCGCACAAGTGAGTTGCGCGTGTCGCATCACCGTCCCACCACGCCATGAACGCCAGAATCGTGATCATGGGCGCGCGCTGCTTGCGCGGAGCGTGGGCACACAGTGCCGCGCATACCATCCGTGCGGCGTCCGCGCGTGCAGAATCGGGCCGGACCGCATGGGCGGGCTCCAACACCGTCGACAACGCGGCGGCCACCATCGTGTCATTGCGCCCATGGAGCACCCCCACGGCAGCGCGGTCGGAGCCCGGAACGAGGCTCAGCACCGCCGCGTCCCTGACGCGCAGGTCCTGCAATGCGGCAACAATCTTGCCTGCAGTAGACGGGGTTATCGGTTGCGCCGATCTTTCCGCCAGAGCGAGCGCCTCGACCCACAGCGCCCACGACTTCTCTCGCCACCGCTCCGGGTCCGCGGACTTGCGAGCACGCCAGCGCTGAATGGCTCTTCCCGCGTTGCGCCTGGCCTGAGCCCCAGCGACGGCCACCACAGCAGTGCGCTCGTGGCGAGCAGCGCTCACCACCCGCAGGCGTGCACCATCGATGGCAACGGGTGGCGGCAACGGGAGACCGTCCGCGGGACAGCAGGAGTCATCGGCGCAGCCGGGGAAGAAGAAGCGTCCGTCTGCTACCGCCCATTGCTCGATGCGGTCAAGCGACTCTTGAAGCACTGACCGCACGGCATCGGCCGCATCACACCCAACTCTGACATCTGCACCCGTATAACTCACCACGATCGCCCCGGTGGCGCCGTCCCTCGCCAGGTGCGCGGCGATTGAGCGAGCCAGTGGATCAACGACCTCGGGAATGAGGCAGTCCGCCCTATCCACCCGCATCATGACGCCGACTCCTTCTGCTCCGCGCATGCCAATCACCACCAGGGACTCGTGGGGAACGAACCCCAACAGTGCGGGAATGGTCGCCAGTAGCTGGCCGGGGCCTCGAATGATGGGGTGAGTTGTCATGCAAGCACCGTGACGTGCGCGAGTGATCTGCGGTGGCGCTGATGCGACTCTTGTGGACAGGGCGTGGCCGAACCCCGACTGGGGACATCGGCGCATAGGCTCGTGATGTGAACTCCCCTCATGACGCGTGGAAGCCGCTTGTCGCAGCCCGCATCGACTCCACTCTGGACGCGACCGCTCGAGCCATCGCACCGGTGGGTGAAGCCGGTGATGACCTGCTCGACGCCATTCGTACGGGCTCAGTGGGAGGCAAACTCCTGCGCGCAATGCTGCTGTTGGCGTCCCACGAGGCACATGGAGGCAGCAACCTCGAGCCAGCAATCGGGGTGGCGGCGGCGCTTGAGCTTTTTCAGACTGCGGCGTTGATACACGACGATGTCCTTGACGATTCCGACACTCGCCGCGGCAAGCCAGCGAGCCACCGCGCCATTGCTCACTTGCACGAATCTCGCGGCTGGGATGGGTCTGCGCAAGACTTCGGTAAGGCGGGGGGCGTGCTCGCGGGAGACATCGCACTCATGGCCAGCTACCGTGCTCTCCACGAAGCCCTCGCGGATGTGGGCGAGGCTGAGCGAGCACTCACAGCGCCGCTCTTCCTCGACATGACTGACCTGGTAACGGCGGGCCAGTACCTCGACATGAGGATCGCCGCCCAACCGCTTGCGGGTCTCGAACGCCAAGAGGACGACATCCGGGCCACGATGCGCTCCAAGACCGCGAGTTATTCAGCGGAGTTTCCCCTCGCGCTTGGTGCCGCATTGGCGGGCGCGAACCGCTCGGCAATCACCGCGATTCGGGCCGTAGGGGTGCCGCTCGGCATCGCGTTCCAACTTCGTGACGACGTCCTTGGTCTGGTGGGGCGGCCCGACGTGACGGGCAAACCCGCAGGCGACGACATTCGCGAAGGCAAGCGCACGCTGGTGGCGCTCTACGCGTGGCGAGCGGCGAACCCCGCGCAACGCGACACTCTTGCCGTAGCACTTGGAAACCGCCGTGCCACCGCGGCTCAGGTCGCGGCCGCCGTTCACGTCATGAGCGACACCGGCGCGCTGGACGCGGCCGAGGCAGAGATCGCGGACCTCGCCGCGGGCGCGCTTGACGCGCTCCATGGTCTGAACTTGCACCAACCCGGTGCATCTATCGTGGCGCAGACGTTCACCGCGGCCACAACACGGTCGGCATAACCGGAACCCGCATCGTGCCAGGGCGCGCTAGAGCAGCGCTTGCGCGAGCCTACGCACGTGAGACCTGCGGCCCTCGCGAAGCGAAGCCAGCGGACTCATCCCCAACTCTTCGTGCTCGGCAAGCATCCACGCCATGGCTTCATCGTCACTGAAGCCAGCATCGGCCAGCAGCGTGAATGTGCCGCGCAGCGTGGCTATCACATGCGGGCCACCGTCCCCGATGGTGATGAAGCCAGCTGGCAGCGCCCACGCCTGCTGCTCGCCCCGCCGAATCGCGAGAATTTTACGATCGCGGATCTTGTCGCGAACCTGCGCGGCAGGAATGCCCAACCGGTCAGCAAACTCCGGGATAGATAGCCATTCAACGTCTTCGCTCACGAGTACAGCGTACAAAGTGTTGCCTGCCACAGATGACCTGAAGGTACGCCGGGCCGCCGGTCGCTGACCCATACATCCGTTTTGCGCGCCTACAATAAGGGCGTGTCTCAAACCCTTGCCGACCCCATGCTTGGCCGTCTGATCGACGGTCGCTACGAAGTGCGCGAGCGCGTGGCTGCCGGGGGTATGGCTACCGTCTACCTGGCTTTCGACAAGCGTCTTGAACGCGACGTTGCCCTCAAGGTGATGCACAACAGGCTTGCGAATGAGCCCGACGGCAGAGAGTTCGTGCACCGATTCCGCCGTGAAGCAAAGGCTGCTGCGCGGCTCACCCACCCTGGTATGGTGCGCGTTTACGATCAAGGCGTCGACGGCGACATTTCCTACTTGACGATGGAGTACGTGCGCGGTCAAAACCTCCGCCACCGGATATCCCGGGAGGCCACCATCCCCGTGGGCGAGGCGCTCGCGATCACGGAAGCTGTGCTTGACGCACTCGCCGCAGCCCATCGCCAAGGACTGGTTCACCGCGACATCAAGCCCGAGAATGTGTTGCTCGATGATGATGGCCGGCCACGCGTCGCCGACTTTGGGCTCGCGCGTGCCGTCACCGAAGTGACCTCCACGGCCACCGGGACCATCATGGGAACCGTCGCGTACCTGGGGCCAGAACTGGTCTCCCGCGGTCAGGCCGATGCCCGCACCGACGTCTACTCCGTTGGCATCCTGCTCTACGAGATGGTCACCGGCCGGCAGCCCTTCACCGGGAACTCCGCCATCGAGGTGGCCTCCCGCCACGTTCACGAAGACGTGCCACCGCCGTCATCCCACGTGCCGTGGTTACCGCCCGAACTCGACCACCTCATCGAGGCATTCACGGCCAGAGACCCCGCGGCCCGGCCCAGGGATGCGGTGGCAGCGCTGTCGATGCTCCGCCAAACCCGCACCATGATGGACGATCCCACGATGGCACGGCGCGCGGACTCCCCGTCCGGGACCATCCCGGTGGTTAACAACAGCGATGACACCACCGTGTTGAACGCAGTACCCGCTGGCTCCACCGTCGCGCTCCCCATTGGTCTGGGCGAGCCCATCGCGGACCTCGGCACCATCGAAGCCGAGATCATCGACGACGATCCTGAAGCTCAAGAGCCGGTGCCAATCCAGCATCGGGCGCTGTGGTGGGCTGGGGCAATCGCCGCCGCAATCCTGTTCCTAGGTGCCCTCGGGTTGTGGTGGTACAACTCCTCGGGACCGGGCGCCTACACCACCGTTCCGCCGGTTGCGGGCAACACGCAGGCCGAGGCGCTGAGCATCCTCGCCAGCGCCGGGCTTGAGGGCGTGGTGGATCACGTCTACCACGATGACGTGATCGAAGGCCGGGTGATTGGCACCGACCCACCCGAGCAGTCTCAAGTTCTCAACTCCAGTGAAGTCACGGTGCTGGTGTCCCTGGGACCGCTCATGGCGGAGGTGCCCGAGGTAGTAGGGACGTCCGAGGCCGAGGCCCGCGCCACCCTCGAGGAGGCAGGATTCACCGTAGGCGATGTCACCTATGTGTTCTCCGATACCGTGCCCGAAAGCGAGGTGACGGCAACAACTCCCTCAGCTGGTGAGACGGTCAGACACGACGCCTCGATCGTGTTGGTGGTCTCAGGCGGACCAGAGCCCATCAAGATTCCCAATGTGGTGGGCAACTCCGAGGAGACCGCCGTGGGAATTCTTGGCGTCTACGCTCTTGAGATCACCGTGGTTCATGAGCGAACCAACGAGGACGTCGCGAAGGGACGAGTGTTCCGTCAGGACCCGGCGGGTAACGCGGACGGGTTCCGAACGCAGGCCGTCACCATCTACGTTTCCGCAGGGTCACCGCTGATCACGATTCCCGATTACACCGGCGTTCCAGGAGACGAGGCTACGGAACGCGCCGAGGAGTTGGGCCTCAAGGTGGAACGAGCCAAGATCCCGGGGCGCCCCAAGGATGCTGAAGTGGTGGGCCAACAACCCTCACCCGGAACAGAAGTTGAACGCGGCTCGACGCTGATCCTCTATTACTAGCGTCACCGAGCCATCGCGCTACTTCTTGGTGAGCAGCTCCGCGACCAGGAACGCCATCTCAAGCGACTGCTGATGGTTGAGGCGCGGGTCTACCTTGGTCTCGTACCTGAAAGCCAGCCCGTTGTCGTCGATCTCTTCGGTGCCGCCCATCACCTCGGTTACGTCATCCCCCGTGAGCTCCACATGGAGCCCTCCTGGGACCGTGCCCGCGGCCCGGTGCACCTCGAAGAACCCGGTGACCTCATCAAGGATCACGTCAAAGCGACGGGTCTTGTAACCGGAGTCCGAGGTAAAGGTGTTGCCGTGCATGGGGTCGGTGAGCCACGTCACGGCCACTCCAGCATCGCGGACTGCTTCGACCAACGGCGGTAGCGCGTCGCGGACGTTTCCCGCTCCCATGCGAGCCACAAAGGTCAATCGGCCAGCGATGTTCTCCGGGTTGAGTCGGTGTGCAAGCGCCAATGCATCGGCAGGCGTTGCCGTGGGTCCAAGCTTGACGCCAATGGGGTTGTGGACCTTGGACAGGAACTCCACATGAGCGCCATCCAACTCACGGGTACGTTCGCCGATCCACAAGAAGTGAGCTGAGCAGTCATACGGCAGGCCCGAGCGCGAATCCAAACGCGTCAGCGCCCGCTCGTAGTCAAGAAGGAGCGCCTCGTGACTGGAGAACAGTTCCACGGTCTTGAGGGCGTCGAAGTCGCCGCCAGCCGCTGCCATGAAGCGCACCGCGCGATCGATCTCCGATGCCATCTGCTCGTATTTCGCGTAAGCAGGATTCGCAGAGAAGCCCTTGTTCCACGCATGGACACTGCGCAGGTCCGCGAAGCCGCCCTGGGTGAAGGCTCGAATCAGATTCAGCGTGGAGGCAGACACATGGTAGGCGTCGAGCAACCGGTCGGGGTTGGGAGTGCGCGACTCTTCGGTGAACGCGAAGGAGTTGACGATGTCGCCACGGTAGGCAGGCAGTGTGACGCCGTCACGGGTCTCGGTGTCCGACGACCGCGGCTTCGCGTACTGCCCTGCCATCCTGCCCATCTTGATGACCGGCGTTGACGCACCGTATGTCAGCACTACCGCCATCTGCAAGATGGTCTTGATCTTGTTGCGGATGCGATCAGCTGTCGCCTCAGAGAATATCTCCGCACAGTCGCCGCCTTGAAGCACGAAAGCCTCACCACGGCCAGCGGCCGCGAGGTGCTCGCGCAAGACGTCAGCCTCGCCTGCGAAGACCAGCGGCGGCACCTGCTTGAGCCGGTCGGTGGCACGCTTGAGCGCCACCGGATCGGGCCAGGTTGGCTGTTGCTTGACCTCGCACGCGAGGTAGGAATCTACCCCAGCTGTTGCCAGGGCGGCATCGGTCGTCACCACCGAGTCGCTACCGGGGACGGCGTCGCTCATGACTACTTGCCCTGCCCGATGTCGCTGAGCATCTCGGTGAACCACGGCGTAGACGTGTCGAAGGGCTTGCCGCCTGCGATGCGGGGGAACGCGATCGCCTTGAGGCGCCCGTTGTCATCATCGTCGTGACCAATCACGCCAGCTTCGCCCTTGAGGGCGCAGTCCACAGCGAGGTCCGTCATGGACTGGATCAGGCGGAGATCGTCGGCGTTGGCCGCTGCCGAGCGTGAGAAGTAGCCCGACTTCTGGACCATCACCTTCTCGGCACCAATGCGCTCGGCGAACTGCTTGGCAAACCATGCGCCCGGGTTGATGGTGTCGAGTTTGACGTGGCCGAACGGGTCACGGCCCACTTCGCCGCCTGATTCCTCGATCTCCTTGACTATCTCCGGTACGCCAGCGCCTTCAGAGAGGAAGATGTTGACGTTGCCGATCTCGTCCATGACAGCGCGCAGGCGCGTGGCCTCGGCGGCCATGTCGATGGACTGCTCAGGCACGTAGACACCGTGGATGTCCCAGCGTTCGTGGCTCAAGCCGATGCCGGGGACAAAGTCACGGCCGGCAAGCCACTTCCGGTAGTGGGCGGCAGCGGCTGCGGTCAGCCAGCCACAGTGGCGGCCCATGACCTCGTGCACAATCAGCATGCGGGGGTTCGAGCGGTGCTCGCCGATGATGTTCTGAGCGAAGATCGAGGCCTGCTCCGCAGCGGTCCAGGCGCCCAAGCTCTGTGCGATGGGGACCACGTCGTTGTCGATGGTCTTAGGTAGGCCCACCACGGTGAGGTTGTAGTCGTTGCGCTCAAGGAACGCAGCCAGGTCTGCGGCGGTGGTGTTGGTGTCGTCACCGCCGATGGTGTGAAGAACGTCAACGCCATCCTTGCGCAGCTGCTCCGCAGCAACCTCGAGCGGGTCCTCGCCCTCCTTGACCAGCCCGCGCTTGACGCAGTCCGCCACGTTCGTGAGCTTCACGCGCGAGTTACCGATGGGCGAGCCGCCAAACTCGTGAAGAGTGGCGGCGGCCGCGCGCACCTCAGGCGTAATGACGATTGAGTTGCCCGTCAACAGGCCGTGGTATCCGTGCTGGTAGGCGATGATTTCAACCTCGGGAGCGATGTCGGTGTAGCGAGTGATGAGGCCTCCTACTGCCGACGACAAGCACGGAGCAAAGCCTCCTGCGGTGAGCAGGGCAACACGACGTACCGACATGACGAACCTTTCCATTCGGGCTGTTGATTTTCCCGCCCATTCTAGGGGGCGCGCACCCGGGACCTTTACTCGGGGCGGTCACTTCCGCGCGCCTGGCGCGCCTCTTGTGCGAGCTCGCGCTTGTAGACACCCGAGTCGCGGTCCACATACTCCTGGCCGGAGAGTTCCGCGATGGCCTGCATCACCATGTCGGTGGCCTCTCTTAGCACCTCCCGATCATCCTGGCGCCCAGCGAAGTTCTCGAGCCTCAGCGCAGGCCCAATACGCACCCCGATGTTCTCGCGGGACGGCATCTTCTTTCCCAGCGGTTGGGCGACGTCGGTACCAATCATCGCCACCGGGATGATCGGCACACCGGCCTCGATCGCCATACGCGCCACCCCTGTCTTGCCGCGATAGAGCCTGCCGTCCACGCTGCGAGTTCCCTCGGGGTAGATGCCCAGCAAGTCACCGGATTGGAGCACCTGAAGGCCCGTCCGCAATGCGGCCTCGGAGGCCCTGCCGCCGCCGCGGTGCACCGGAATGGTTCCTACTCCAGACATGAATGACTTGGTGACGTAGCCCTTGACTCCTTTGCCGGTGAAGTACTCCGACTTGCCGAGAAACACCACCTTGCGCTTGACCACGAGCGGCAAGAAGAACGAGTCGGAGACCGCCAAGTGATTGGACGCCAAGATGGCACCGCCCTCGTCAGGGATGTGCTCAGCGCCCTCGACCCACGGCTGGTAGAACGCCTTAAGTCCAGGGCCAAGCAAGACATGCTTGAACAGTCCGTAATACGACACGTGGCAACCTTTCCGTTGAGTCAAGGCTAACTGGTGACTGCGCCGGCGAGGCGCGCGAGCGCGGCAGCACCCACAATGCCAGCATCGTTACCGCTGTGCGCGGCCACGATGGGCGCTACTGGACGGTGTCCACGAGCAGGAAGGTGTGCTTCAAAGGCTTCGCGGGCGGGCTGCAACAGCAACTCGCCTGCTGCGATCACGCCACCACCGATAACAAACACCTCAGGATCGAGAATCGCCGCTAGCGACGCGCATCCCTGGCCAATCCACGATCCCAGTTCGCTGAGCAACTCGATGCCGAGTTCATCCCCCGCCACGGCTGCCGCGGTGACGTGAGGCCCTTGGATGAGTTCGGGCTTGTCTCCCGCAAGTTGAAGCAGTTCCGCGGCCCGCACCGAGCGGTCGCGCGCAGCACGCCGGGCTTCACGCACCAGTGCCGAACCTGAGGCGTACTGCTCCCAACACCCGCGATGGCCGCATCCACACGGGTGGCCATCGGGAACCACGCGCATGTGGCCGAGCTCCGCTGCGAAGCCATAGGACCCACGTACCAGAGCACCATCGACTACCATCGCAGCGCCAAGGCCGGTGCCGATAGTCAGGAGCACCATGTTGCGGACATCTTTGCCGGCACCATAGACGAACTCCGCCCAACCCGCGGCATTGCCGTCGTTATCGACGACAACAGTGATGTCGTCGCGCCCAAGTAGCTTCGCGACGTTGTCGCCCAGGGGGTACTCGCGCCAGGCGATGTTGGGCGCAAAGAGAACGTGGTTGCGGTCGGCAGACACGAACCCTGCTGCGGCCAGGCCCACCGCGTGGAACTCGTGATCGGCTGCCAACTCTGCCACAGCGTCGGCGATGGCGCGGTCGATGCTTCCGGCATCTTGAGGCTCCGTGTCGCGACGCGTCTTGGCCACGATCGTGCCTGCCTCGTCAACGACGCCCACGGCAATCTTGGTGCCGCCGATGTCTACGCCAATGGCGTGCATGCCGCCTCGCTTCCTTGGATGAGAACGTTTCGAAAAGTCCATCTTGAGGGTATCGTGGCCAACACCAAACTATTGCCAATGGAGGCAACGATGGCGACGACGGCCGGCACTGAGTATGCACCGAACATCAACGCGATTGTCACGGGGGCGTGGCAGACCTACGCGGACCGCGTCGTGCTGCGCCACACCGATGACAACGACGCCTGGATTGATGTCACCGGTCGCGAGGCCCAGGCGCGCGTTGACGCCGTCGCGAAGGGACTCATCGCCCACGGCGTGAAGCCCGGTCAGTCGGTGGGAATCATGAGCCGCACCCGCTACGAGTGGACGGTGCTGGACTTCGCCATTTGGGCGGTCGGTGCCGTGCCCGTGCCGCTTTACGACACGTCCTCGAAGGCCCAGATTGACTGGATTACCTCCGATGCCGACGTCTCGATCGTGTTCGTCGAGACCGCCGAACACGCCGCACTAGCGGGCAAGGTCGCGAAGGACAAGGAATCGCCGCTTAAGGAAGTGCTCGTCATCGACGACGGCGCTCTGGACGCCATGGCGGCCAAGGGCGCGAAGATCGCGGACACCGACCTCGATCACCGCAAGTCGCTCGCCAAGCACAGCGATGTCGCGACCATCATGTACACCTCGGGCACCACGGGCCGGCCCAAGGGAGTGAGGCTCTCGCACTTTGCCTACGTGCGCCACGTGGCCGGCTTGCAGGAAAGCGCCAAGGAGGTGCTGTACCAAGAAGGTGCAGGCACGGTCCTGTTCCTCACGCTCGCTCACTCGCTGGCGCGGTTGGTTCAACTGGTGCTGGTCTCTACCGGCGCCGTGATCGGATACTGCCCGGACACCACCAAGTTGGTGCCGCTCATGGGCACGTTCCACCCCACGCTCATTCTTGCGGTCCCGCGCGTGTTCGAGAAGGTCTACAACAGCGCGGAGACCAAGGCCGCCGCTGGTGGCAAGGTCAAGATCTTCCGGTGGGCCGCGAAGCAGGCGATCGAGTTCTCGGAGGCGCTCGACACGCCAAGTGGACCCTCGGCTGGACTCAAGTTCAAGCACAAGATCGCCCACAAGTTGGTCCTTCACAAGATCTACGACGTCTTGGGGGGCAACGGCACCTGGGCCGTGTCCGGCAGCGCACCGTTGGGCGCGCGGCTGGGCCACTTCTACCGCGGCTTGGGACTCACAGTGCTCGAGGGCTACGGCCTCACCGAGACCAACGCCGCGTCGCACCTCAACCGACCCGGCAGCCCCCGCATTGGCACGGTAGGACAGCCGTTGCCAGGTATCGAGGTCAAGATTGCCGACGACGGCGAGATCCTGATGCGCGGCGACACCCTGTTTGATGGCTACCACCACAACCCCGATGCCACGGCTGAGGCCATGGACGGCGGCTGGTTCCGCACCGGCGACGTTGGCCATCAGGACCCAGAGGGCTACCTCACCATCACGGGCCGCAAGAAGGAACTGATTGTGACTGCGGGCGGCAAGAACGTGGCCCCCGCCGTGCTCGAGGACCGGATCCGCGCCTACCCCCTGGTGAGCCAATGCCTGGTCGTGGGTGACAACAAGCCGTACATCGCGGCCCTGGTGACGCTTGACGCCGAGGCGCTTCCTGGTTGGTTGAAGGGCAAGGGCAAGGAGCCCATGACCGTGGAAGAAGCAGCCAAGGACCCCTTTGTGCTCGAGTCGATCGACCGGGCCATCACGCGCGCGAACAAGTCGGTCTCGAGGGCGGAATCGGTGCGCAAGTTCGAGGTGCTCGACACCGACTTCACGATCGCCAACGACTACCTCACGCCGTCGATGAAGCTCAAGCGCTCGGAAGTCATGGCTGACTTCGCTGACAGGATCGAAGCGCTGTACGCAGGCGAATAGCCCACAGCATCGCTGACTGCCTCGCGCTAACTAGCGCGGTCGCTCCGCACCAGCCTGAGTGGCGGCACCAAGCCGCCGCTGGCAAGTGCGGAGACGGCCGCCGCTTGGGCGTCATCCATCTCCACTACCTCAGGGCGCTGACCGCGCACGGGAATGGTGAAGAAGGTGACAACACAGTCGCCGCACTCCTTACCGCGGGCCTCACAGGTATCGCAATCAATAATCATGGTGTCGACGCTACGCGCGACCACTGACATCCATGTCGGTGATGTGACGTAGCGTCGATATCATGACAGCGACCACGGGCCTGCCCGGTGATCCCGGCTTCGCCTTCCAACCCGGCCTGGACACCATCGGTGAGCCGCTGTCTCAGACCACGTTCGTGGTGATCGACCTCGAGACCACCGGCGGCTCCCCTGCGCTGTGCGGGATCACCGAGATTGGCGCGGTGAAGACTCGAGGCGGCGAACTGGTGGGCGAGTACCAGACCCTCGTCAACCCTGGGGTGAGCATCCCGCCCATGATCGTGGCGCTGACCGGGATTACCGACTTCATGCTGGTGGAGGCGCCCCGCATCGAGGCCGTCATCCCCTCACTCATCGAGTTCATGGGAGACGCCGTGCTGGTGGCGCACAACGCACCCTTCGACGTGGGCTTCCTCAAGGCGGCCTTTCGCGCGCACGGCTACTCATGGCCAGGCAACGAGGTGGTGGACACCGTCACGCTCGCGCGCCGCGCCACCACCAAGGAGGAGGCTCCCAATAAGAAGCTCGCCACCTTGGCCAGGGTCTTTGGTTCCACGGTCACGCCCAACCACCGGGCGCTCGAGGACGCTCGCGCCACGTCGCAGGTGCTGTACGGCATGCTCGAACGCCTGTCACGGTTTGGCATCACCCACCGCGAGGACCTCGACGCGCTACGCAACCCCGTCCCGGAGAAGCTTCGCCGCAAGGCGATCATGGCCGATGCCGTACCTGCCAAGCCTGGCGTCTACACCTTTCGCGGGCCTCACGGCGAGGCCCTCTACGTGGGGACCTCCAAGAATCTGCGCTCGCGGGTCAAGACCTATTTCACGCGCGGCGAGCACCGCCGCCAGATGCGGGACATGCTTGAACTCGCGGTGAGCGTGGACACGGTGGTGTGCCCCACGGAGCTCGAAGCCAACGTGCTGGAGCTGCGCCTCATCGCCGAGTACCGCCCGCGCTTCAACCGCCGCTCCGCGCGCCCGGAACGCACCCCGTGGATCCGGCTCACGGATGAACGCTACCCCCGGCTGTCCATCACGAGGTCGGCAGGTGCGGACGGTACCGCGCTGGGGCCGATGCGCGGCGCGGGCGACGCCCGCGCCGCTGTCGAGGTGTTCCACCAGGCGATGAGCGTCCGCACGTGCACCACGCGCCTACCGGCGGTGCCGCGCGCCGACGCCCGCGCGTGCCTGCTTCGCGACATGGGCCAGTGCGCGGCCCCTTGCGTCGCGGGCGAGGGTTCAGGGTATGACTCCGTGATCGCGGCTGCCCGCGCCGCTCTTGTCGACGATCCCTCCCCCGTGGTCACCGCAATGGCCGACGCCGTGGCTGGCTATGCCGCGACACTCAGCTTTGAGCGGGCCGCACAGGTGCGTGACGGCGTCAGCGCCATTGTCGAGGCCGGCATGCGACATCAACGGCTCGCGGCCATCCGTCGGTGCCGAATTGTCGCGGTGCGCAAGGCGGGCGACGGTTGGGATATGGCTGCGTTCGCACATGGAGGGCTCGTGGGGTCCGCCCACGTCCAGTCAGGGGTGTGGTCAGTAGCGGACGGACTTCAGGCGTTGGCTGACGCGAGTGAGCCGCGCGAGGTGCTCATCGAAGAGCAAGAAAAGAACGCGAGCTGGCTCGAGAGCACCGGGACACGGCTGCTCCATGTGGACGGTGATTGGGCACAGCCCGTGGCAAGCGCAGGGCGCCACCACCTGTGGGTGAGCGCTCGCCGCTCGGACCACGAGCACCTCGCGGACTTCACACGCCGCTAGCGCGCCCTTCGCACGTCAACGAGCGGCGCTACTGCCGTGAAGCGGCGGACCACCGCGCGAGTACCTCACTGGCCGCCCCGGCGTCGAGCGCACCCTCGCACAGCGACATCGCGGCACGCATGCGCTCCACCAGCGACCCCGAGCCGGTTCCCGCCAGGGTGCCATCTGCGACCAGGCCTGCCGCCGCATTGAGTACCACGGTGTCCCGCACTGCACCCCGCTCGCCTGCGAACACGCGCGTAGCGATGGCCGCGTTCTCGCTTGCCTCGCCACCACGCAGGTCCTCGACCGTGATCGCCGCCACGCCCAGGTCCGCAACCGGATCCAGAACCGACTCCGTCACCGCGCCCGCGCGCACCTCCCACACCGTGGCCTTCGCCGTCGCGGCCAGCTCATCCAGGCCGTCGTGGCCGCGGAACACCACTGCGTCTCGGCCCTTGGCGGCCAGCACCCCGGCCATCACCGGCGCGAGCTTCGCGTTCGCGACGCCGATCGCACTCGCGGCGGGTTGAGCCGGGTTGGTCAACGGACCCAAGATGTTGAATGTGGTGGGGATGCCCATCTCCTTGCGGATGGGCGCGGCAAACCGGAACGAAGGGTGAAACACCTGCGCGAAGCAGAACGTGATGCCTACCTCGGACGCAAGTTCCGCCACGCGAGCGGGCGGCAACTCAAGGTTGACGCCCAACTCCGCCAGAACATCGGCCGAACCGGACTTCGAGGATGCCGCACGGTTGCCGTGCTTGACCACGGTGAGCCCCGTCGCAGCGATGACGATGGCGGCCATGGTCGACACGTTGACGGTGTGAGCGCCGTCCCCACCGGTACCAACCACGTCCACCGTGCGCCCCGGTATCTCGATGCGCTCGGCGTGCGCGAGCATCGCGTCAACAAGGCCTTCGACCTCGGCCACGGTCTCGCCCTTGGCGCGCAGCGCGGCAAGAAAGGCTGCGATGTTGACCGGGGCGGCCTCCCCGCCGAGCACCTCGGTCATCACCCACGATGTATCAGCGACGGTGAGATCTTCACCTTCCACGAGTTGAGTCAGAATGCCAGGCCACGTTGCCACGTTGATTCCCTCCAAGGATGGTGCCGTCAGGGTGACTGAAGCGCTAGCGAGCCGGTGCGGGAGCGAAGAACTCGTCCACGGCATCGCGAACAGCGAAGGGATCAAGCGGGTGCGCAACTGCGGCATCCGCTTCAGACCACGTGGCCAGCCAGGCGTCTCCCACTCGACCCACCAGCAGCAGGACCGGCGGGCAGTGATAGAGCTCGTGCTTCATCTGGCGGCAGATTCCCATGCCTCCGGACTTCGCGGCCTCGCCGTCGAGGATCACGAGGTCAAACGTGTTGTTGTCCACATAGCCGATGGTGGCGTCGTGGGTGGCGGTCTCCGTCCACGCGATAGTCCGGCCGTGCGTGGTGGACCCCACCGCGAAGCGCACCTTCTCACGCGTGTTCTTGTCATCGCTATAGACGAGAATCCGCGCCTTCGGAGCACTCACAGCCTTGTTGTGGGTCGTGGCAACATCAGTCATGTCGCCCATTTTGGCACGACTTCCACCCCCGGCGTCCCGAACGCCTCCCGCGATCAGGACGACACCCCACGCCATGGCACGATGCACCTGAGTTCTACGCCATAATGGGACCTATGTCCCAGGTCTCGACGATGCCTTCACCCATTCACGCAACGCGACCCAACCAGGTGGCTGTGGGCACCATCGTGTGGCTCAGCTCGGAACTCATGTTCTTTGCGGGCCTGTTCGCGATGTACTTCACGCTCCGGTCGCAGGCACCCGAGATCTGGGCTGTCGACACTCAACTACTCAACCTCCCGTTCGCCGCCGCGAACACCACCATCCTGGTGCTGTCATCGGTGACAGCCCAGGCTGGGGTCTTCGCCGCAGAGCGCTACCAGGCCCGCCGCACCGGATCCATCTTTGCCATGAAGTCCTGGGGAATGAACGAGTGGTTTGTGCTCACCTACATCCTTGGCTCGGTCTTCATCGGCGGCCAGGTGTACGAGTACGCAGAGTTGGTCCACGAAGGCCTCACCATCTCTTCCAGCCCGTATGGCTCCGCGTTCTACCTGACCACCGGCTTCCACGGCCTCCACGTGATTGGTGGACTGGTCGCGATGCTGTTCGTGCTCGGAAGATCGTTCGCCGCAAAGAAGTTCGGAACCCTCGAGGCCACCACCACCATTGTTGTGTCCTACTACTGGCACTTCGTCGACGTCGTGTGGATTGCGCTGTTCGCCGTGATCTACCTGGTGCAGTAAGGGAAAATCATGCAGACACTTGCCCGCCAGCGGTATCACCGCTTGACTCCCTTGCTGCTCGTGCTGGGGTTGCTCGCCCTCATCACCGGGGTCGCCACCATCATCGCGCCCCCACCCGCGACCGCGAACACGGAAGCATCGGCCCAAGACGTTGAGGCCGGCCAGAAGTTGTTTGCCGCCAACTGCGCCTCGTGCCACGGCCTTGACGCTCGCGGTCAGGCGGGCGTCGCACCGTCCCTGCACGGCGTGGGTGCCGCCTCCGTTGACTTCCAAGTAGGCACGGGCCGGATGCCTATGCAGGCTTCCGGTCCCCAGGCCATGGCCAAGGCACCGCAGTTTGGCGAGAAGGAGATTGCCCAGCTCGCCGCGTACGTCGCCTCCCTGGGTGCCGGGCCATCCATCCCCACGGCTGAGCAGGTGGACGGATCGCTCGGCGATGCCACCAACGGCATGCTGCTGTACCGCAACAACTGCGCAATGTGCCACGGATCCGTTGGCGGCGGTGGAGCGCTGACCGAAGGCAAGTTCGCCCCCGGCCTGTGGGAGACCACCCCCACCCACATCTATGAAGCGATGCTGACAGGGCCGCAGTCCATGCCCGTCTTCAACGAGGCAAACATCACGCCCGAGGGCAAACGCGACATCATCGCCTACCTTGAGGCGCAACGCGGCGGTTCACCCGGCGGCCTGGGCCTCGGCGCCATTGGCCCCGTGTCAGAAGGCCTGTGGGCATGGCTCATCGGCATCGGACTCATCGTTGGCATCACCGTGTGGGTAGGAGCACGTTCTTCATGAGCACATTGTCCAATCAGCCCCCCAGCCACGAGGTCCCCGAGGCCTTCCAGGACCCCGGCGTCCCCACCGAGCACCGCCCCCGTCGTGCCGACGTCGACGAGCGCGCCGCCAAGCGTGCTGAGCGTCAAGTCGCCGCGCTGTTCGGCATGTCCGCATTGGGCACCGTCATCGCGCTGGTCTCGTACTTCGCGCTCGACATTGGCGACGGCAACGACATCCAGGCCATCCAGCGCATCAACATGGGCATCGGCATCGGCGTGGCCTTGGCGATGTTTGGCATTGGCCTGGGGGCCATCCACTGGGCCAAGACGCTCATGCGTGACCACGAGATGGTGGAAGACCGCCACGAACTCCGCTCGAGCGACGAGACCCGCGAAGCGGCGCTCCAAGACCTCCGCGATGGTGCCAAGGATTCCGGAATCGGCGTTGGTCGACGCGGCCTGCTCAAGGGAAGCCTCATCACCGCGCTTGCGGTAGCACCGCTGTCATTGCTCGTGCCTCAGTTGGGGGGCCTTGGCGGTGACTGGAACCTCGACAAGTGGCGCCGCACCATGTGGGCGCCAGGCGTGCGCCTGGCCCGCGACCCCGACGGCACGCCCATTCGCGCCGCAGACGTCACCATCGGCTCGGTCTTCCACGTCATTCCCGAAGGCCTGATCGACCTCGAGCACCCCCTCGAAGCGAAGGCGAAGGCAGTGGTCATCCTGATCCGCCTGGACCCCAAGGACCTCAAGATTGTCCCCGGCCGCGAAGACTGGTCGTTCGACGGCATTGTCGCGTACTCCAAGATTTGCACCCACGTGGGCTGCCCGGTGGCGCTCTACGAACAGCAGACGCACCACCTGCTGTGCCCGTGCCACCAGTCCACCTTTGACGTGTCCGACGGCTGCAAGGTGGTCTTTGGCCCGGCCAAGCGCCCGTTGCCTCAGCTTCCCATCGCCGTGGACGACGAAGGCTACATCGTCTCGCAGCGTGACTTCGAAGAACCCATCGGCTCGAGCTACTGGGAGCGCCTCAAGTGACCACTTCCCCCTCTGCCAGCAAGGTGAATCGCGCCGCCGGTGCCACCGCCAACTTCGTTGACGAGCGCACCTCGATCGCCGGGTTCGTTAAGTACTTCTCGCGCAAGCTCTTCCCCGACCACTGGTCCTTCATGCTGGGCGAGGTAGCGCTCTACTCCTTCATCATCCTGCTGATCTCCGGCGTGTTCCTCACAGCCTTCTTCATCCCCGCGGTCACTCCGGTGCACTACGAAGGCACCTTCGAGACCATGGCCGGCGTCGAGATGTCCGAGGCCTACGCCTCGACTCTCCACATGTCGTTCGAGGTTCCCGGCGGTTTGCTCATGCGCCAGATCCACCACTGGGCGGCGCTGATCTTCACGGCATCGATCATGGTCCACATGGCCCGCGTGTTCTTCACCGGAGCGTTCCGCAAGCCGCGCGAGATCAACTGGCTGGTGGGCTTCACCCTGATGATCCTGTCGCTTGCCGCGGGTTTCACCGGCTACTCGTTGCCAGACGACGTGCTGTCCGGCAACGGTCTGCGGATCATCGAAGGAATCGTCAGAAGCATCCCGATTGTGGGCTCCTACATCTCCTACGGGCTGTTTGGCGGGGAGTTCCCTGGCGAGGCTCTCATCCCGAGGCTCTTCACCGCGCACATCTTGCTGGTGCCCGCCCTCATCCTCGGACTGATCGCGCTTCACTTGTTCTTGGTGTTCCTGCACAAGCACACTCAATACCCCGGTGGCGGTCGCACCCACAAGAACGTGGTGGGTCTGCCCTTGTTCCCCGTCTACACGGCGAAGGCCGGCGGGTTCTTCTTTGTGGTGTTTGGCGTGATCGCGCTCATGGCGTCAGTGCTGACCATCAACCCGGTCTGGAACTACGGACCCTACGACCCCTCCCCCGTGTCCGCAGGCACCCAGCCCGACTGGTACATCCTGTGGATCGACGGTTTGCTCCGCGTGATGCCAGGCTTCCCCGAGTACGTCATTGGCGGCTACACCCTGTCGCTCAACGTGCTGATCCCCGCCGTGGTGGTCCCCGGACTGTTCTTTGGCTTCCTCGCGCTCTACCCCTGGATCGAGCAGTGGGCCACCGGCGACCGCACCGAGAAGCACGTCCTGGACCGCCCCCGCAACGTCCCCGTCCGCACCGGCATCGGCGTGGCGCTGATCGTGTTCTACGTGATTCTGGTGATCGAGGGCTCCAACGACATCGTCGCCACCCTCTTCCACTTGTCGATCAACGACATCACCTGGTTCATTCGCTTCGCCGTGTTCATCCTGCCCGTGGTCGCGTTCTGGATCACCAAGCGCATCTGCTTGGGGCTCCAACGTAAGGACCGCGAACTGGTGCTCCACGGACACGAGACGGGGCGCATCGTCCGGCACGAATCGGGCGAGTACGTCGAAGTCCACGAGCCGCTCACGGACCAGGAGATCTGGATCAGGGTGTCCTACGACAACCACAAGCCCTTGGTGCTCGAGCCCGAGACGAACGAGTTTGGTGTACGTCGCAGGTGGTACCGCTGGAGCAGGTTCAAGCAGGCGGTGTCCCGCTTCTACTACGAGGACCGCGTGGAACCCGTCACGCCAGCTGAACTCGAAGCAGCGCGTAGTAGCCACCACTAGGAAGCGACCGTGATGGCGACCCGCCGCGACGTGGACGCGCATCCCAGTTAGGCTCGAAGAGAACCCCCGGAAATCCCCGCGACGCCCACGGGCGGAGCGACTACGCAGGAGGACAGACATGGCTGACTACACGTTGCCCGATCTCGCTTACGACTACGCCGCGCTCGACCCGCACATTGTGGGTCAGATCATGGAGTTGCACCACAGCAAGCACCACGCAGCCTATGTGGCTGGCGCTAACACCGCTCTTGAGAAGATGGCCGAGGCCCGCGACAAGGGCGACTTCGCCACCGTTCCGATGCTCGAGAAGAACCTCGCGTTCAACCTGGGCGGGCACATCAACCACTCGATCTTCTGGACCAACATGTCTCCCGACGGTGGAGACAAGCCCATTGGCGAACTCGCGTCTGCCATCGACGAGTTCTTCGGTTCCTTCGATGGCTTCCGCGGGCACTTCGAGGCGACCGCGAACACGATTCAGGGCTCCGGCTGGTCGATTCTCGCGTGGGACACCTTGGGCGAGAAGCTGATCATCGTGCAGTTGTACGACCAGCAGGGCAACGTCCCGGTAGGCATTATCCCGCTCCTCATGCTCGACATGTGGGAGCACGCGTTCTACCTGCAGTACAAGAACGTCAAGGCCGACTACGTCAAGGCCTGGTGGAACGTGGTGGACTGGGGCAACGTCCAGGATCGCTTCCGCAACGCCAAGCTGCAGGGCGCCGGGCTCATCAAGTCCAAGTAGCCCCGCCCGCTCAAACGGCTCCCGCGCACTAGCGCGGGGGCCGTTTGTCCATTCAGCGCAGTTGTGCGCCCAACTCCTGGGCCGCCGCCGCAACAATCGCGTTGCGCACGCCCAGCACCTCGTCGGGCTCGAGCGTGTGGTCCTCGGCGCGCATGCGCACGTTGACGGCTAGCGACTTCTTGCCGGCGCCCACCTGCTCGCCCGCATAGACGTCGAACACGCGCACGTCCTCAACCAGGTCTCCCCCGGCCTTGCGGACCACCGCGACCAGCGACGCCGCCGTCACAGAGGCGTCCACCACAAACGCGAAGTCCTCCTTGGCGAGCGGTTGCGCGGCCACGGGTGTCGCCACCACGATACGGTCCTCGGAAGCCGCGATCAGCGGGTCCAACACCATCTCGAACGCGACAGCACGCTTGGGCAGACCGAGCGTCTCGCAGACCTTGGGGTGTAGCTCTCCCGCATGACCCACAAAGGTGCCATCCGCGAGACGATACGTGGCGCATCGGCCGGGGTGCCAAGGCATGTGCGGCTCTGCGCTCGCCTCGACCTCGACACCGGCCACCCGGGCGACGGTCAGCGCCGCCGCGACGGCGTCGGTCCACTCGAAAGGCTCGCCCTTGGCGTTCCAGCCGGGAAGCACACGGTGGCCCGCCATGATGCCCGCCGCCCTACGCGGCTGCGCGGGCAGCGCCGCGTCTAGTTCCTTGAGCTCCACCTCGGTGGGCGGCTTGAACGCGTCAGGACGCGGCGCAGCACCGGAGCCGTCGGCCTTGTACGCGCGCCCCACCTCGAAGATCGCCACGTCCTGTGCCCCGCGCCCCACGTTGACCTTGACGGCGTCCACCAAAGTCTCGATGAGCGACGTGCGCATGAGCGGCTGGTCTGCTGCGATGGGATTGGCGAGGGCCACCGTCAGGCGGCGGGGATCGTCGGCCGGGATGCCTAGCTCGTCCAGGCGCGCGGGAGCGATGAAAGGATACGTCAGCACCTCGGTGAGCCCCGACTCGGCAAGCGCACGCGCTACCGAGCGGCGCACCTTCTGCGGGTGAGTCAGCCCGCGCCCAGGAGGCGCCACGGGAAGCACCGACGGCAGTTGGTCGTAGCCGTGCAGGCGTCCCACTTCTTCGACCAGGTCAATGGGCTCCCGTAGATCGGGTCGCCACGTGGGCGGTGTCACCTTGAGCTCAGTGGTAACGGAGACCTCACACCCGATGGCACGCAGCGACTCCACGACTTCGCCCTCGCCAAACTCGATCCCCACAATGCGCGCGGGGAAGTCGGCAGACATCACGATGGGCTCGCGTGCCGCCACGTTGTTCACGTCCGTGTAGACGTCCTCGATGGTCCCGCCGCCGTACTCGACCATCAAGCTCAGCGCCCGCTCAATCGCGGCCGGCGCCAGCGCGGTGTCAACCCCACGCTCGTACCGCCGCGAGGCCTCGGAGCCCAGTTTGTGGCGGCGCGCCGTGCGCGCGATGGTGATGGGATCCCAGTGCGCGGCCTCGAGCAGGATGTCGGTGGTGGTCTCGGATACTTCCGTGTCCAGCCCACCCATCACACCGCCCATGCCGATGGCACGTTTGCCGTGCCCACCCACGGAATCGGTAACCACGATGTCTTCAGGGTCGAGCTTGCGCTTCTGGTCATCGAGCGTGATGAGCGTCTCCCCGGCCCATGCCCTTCTCACCACGATCGGCGCCGTCACCTTGGCAAGGTCGTAGGCGTGCAACGGGTGTCCCAGTTCGAGCATCACGTAGTTGGTGACATCCACGGCGAGGCTGATGGGGCGCATGCCCGACTGCGTGAGCCTGCGCTGCATGAACGCAGGGCTCGGCCGAGTGGGATCAAACCCGCGCAGGATGCGCGCCACGAACCGGTCGCAGCCGTCGTTGCCGCGAATGGGTGCGCCATCAGCCAGCTCCACCGCGAATCCGTTGCCCGTCTTACCTGTGAGCGTCAGACCTGCGGGGTCCGTGAACGGCTGCCCCGTGGCGTGCGAGTACTCACGCGCGGCGCCGCGAATGGAGAAGCAGTAGCCGCGGTCAGGCGTGACGGTGATCTCCACCGTCTGCTCGCCCAGGCCCAACAACTCGATAGCGTCCTGGCCCGGCGTCAACGCGGCGGGGTCGTACCCCAGGTCCTCTCCCCCGCCAGCGGAGTGCAGCACCATGATGCCGTCGTGATCGTCGCCCAAGGCGAGTTCCTTCGAGGAGCAGATCATGCCGTCGGACCAGTGCCCGTAGGTCTTGCGTCCCGAGATGGGGAACGGCCCAGGAAGAGTCGCACCTGGCAGCACGACCACCACAAAGTCGCCAGCGGCAAAGTTGTGCGCACCACACACGATCCCGCGGCTCGTGGGGTACTCGATGCCGTCGTCAGGCGCGTGGCCCGGCCCCGCAGGGTCGTTGTGCTCGCCCACGTCAACGCGGCAGTAGTTGATGGTCTTGCCGTTGCTTTGCTTCTCGGGCACCACGGACAGCACGCGGCCCACCACGAGCGGGCCCTCCACGCCAGAGCGGTGGATGCCTTCTTCCTCAAGCCCCACGCGCACCAGTGCGGCGGCAACATCTTCGGGCGTCGCGGAGCCCAGCGCCACGGACTCAGCGAGCCACGTCATCGGCAACTTCGGCATTACAGCTCCATCCCAAATTGCTGCGAGAACCGCACATCGCCCTCGACCATGTCGCGCATGTCCTTGACGCCGTGGCGGAACATCAGCGTGCGCTCGATCCCCATCCCAAAGGCAAAGGCTGTGTACTCGTCAGGGTCGATGCCAGCGGCACGCAACACGTTCGGGTGCGTCATGCCGCAGCCGCCCCACTCGATCCAGCCGGTGCCGGAGCAGGTCCGGCATCCCGCGTCCTCGCCTCCGCACACAAAGCACCTGAGGTCCATCTCGGCGCTCGGCTCGGTGAAGGGAAAGTAGCTCGGCCTGAGGCGAGTGACAGCATCGGCCCCAAACATGGCTCGCGCCAAGTGGTCGAGCGTGCCCTTGAGGTGAGCCATGGTGAGGCCACGATCGATGGCAAGACCCTCGATCTGGTGGAACACCGGAGTGTGCGTCGCGTCGAGTTCGTCGGTGCGGAAGGTCTTGCCCGGGCACACCACGTAAATTCCGCGGCCGTCGTTGACCAGCGCGTCTCGGCGTTCCAGGGCTGCTCGCACCTGAACAGGTGAGGTGTGGGTGCGCAGCAGCAACCCAGACTCTGCGGTCTTGGCGCCCGATGCTGGCTCGACGAAGAACGTGTCCTGCATCGCGCGCGCAGGGTGGTCAGGATCAAAGTTGAGGGCGTCAAAGTTGTACCACTCGGCTTCCACCTCGGGCCCCTCGGCCACTTCCCATCCCATCGCCACGAAGACGTCGCACATGGCCTCTTGCAGCGTTTCGAGCGGGTGGCGGGCGCCGCTCAAGCCGCGCGTGGCCGGGAGGGTGATGTCGACGGCCTCCTCGACCAGCACTCGTGCGTCCCGCTCGGCTTCAAGCTCCGCCTGGCGCGCCTCAAGCGCAGCCGTGACTGCGCCACGCGCCTGCCCCATGAGTTTGCCCGCAACGGCCTTGTCTGCAGGCGAGAGCCCACCAATCTGGCGGTTCGCGAGCGACAGCGCGGCCTTGTCCCCCGTGTGAGCGATCCGCACGTCTTTCAGGTCATCGAGGGTAGTCGCCACGCCAATCGCGGATGCCGCTTTGGCGACGGCGGCGGCAACGCCATCCGCGTCAAGTGGCGACAGGACAGAGTCAGTCATCAGGGCCTTTCGGGCAGCGGTCAGGGCTCGCGAAGAGTCTACCGGGAGCCTCGGCCCATCCAGGCATTCTCACCGGTCACGCGTGGGAAGGATGCGGGACGCTAGGACCCGCTCGTGAGCAAGAAGACCACCAGCGCAGCTGCCGCAGTGTTGATGATCGGCAACGCGATGCGCAGCGGCCCTGGCATCGCCGCATTCTTCACCAGCGTGACGTTCATGAAGAACAGGATGAGCGCCAAGGGGAAGCCCAAGAGCGGGTTCACAAAGATGAGGGTGAGTGGAACGAACATCACGATGCGCTGAGCGAGCGACACATCATGCGCCATGTCGAAGACCTGCTCGCCCTCCACAAAGAGCCGCTGGAAACCGGGCAACACGCCCCGCGCATGCATGAGCTTGAACGACCCATTGCGCGCCGGAATCCGCCACTTGCCCTTCACTGGCTTGATTACCTGGCCATCCACAAGGATCTTGTAGAAGATCCCGTGCACGCCGGTCACGGCGATCTTTCCCCGGGCACCCGGAATGTTCAGCGGTTCAGTGTTGTCCATTGTCTCCCTTTCGGCCTCCGCGAAGAGTATCAGCGCACTGTTTCAGGCATCTCACACTCGCCCGCTACGACGGAATCGTGCGGCGCTCGTCAGTGGGATGCACGGCCTCCGCCGCGCCCGCATATCCGTACGTGGTGCCTTTGGCTACCCTCTTGCCCGCGACGAGCGCGGCATCGGCTTCACTGAGCATGGTGATCAAGGACTTCTGATCGAAGTAGCTGACGCTGTAGCCAGCAGTCACACCAACGTCGGCGCCGCCCGTCACGCGCTCCGTCAACTGGTCCGACACCTCTGATCGGATCCTCTCCACCACCCGCTGCACGTCGATGCGGTCGGAGAATCGTTGAATCACCACGAACTCGTCGCCACCGATACGCGCAGCGATGTCCCGCGATCGCACGCTACTCAGTAGCGCCTGACCCGTGACGACCAGCGCCCGGTCACCCACATGGTGCCCATACACATCGTTGAGCGCCTTGAAGTTGTCGAGGTCAATGGTGACGAGCAATACCGGCTCGTGGGAGCGCTGAGCCGAGTGCAGCAACCTCGTGCCACGTCGCTCCAGGTCGTGACGATTGCTGAGACCCGTCAGCGCATCCGTGCTCGCGCGCAAGCGCAACTGCGCCAAAGGCTGCCAAATGCGGTACAGCAGCGCAGCGGCGATCAGGACCAGCACCATCGACAGACCTGTTACCCATGCCATCGTGACCTGCACGCGTTCGAGTCCCGGGGACAGCTGCTGCTGGTCGGCCTCAAGGCGAAGCGTCCAGTCAAGGCCTTCGTGAGGCGGCATGGTGCGCTCGAGGATGTAACGGCTACCGACAAGTCCAAAGGCTTGGTTGGCGCCGGCTTCGCCATTCCAGGTCAGCTCCGCGATGTCGTCTGCGATTCCCAAGTCGCTCGCAAGCGGAACCTGGTTGGTCTGCAAGCTGAAGGACGCGATCTGCGCCGAATACTGGGACGGCGCGGCGATCACAGCGCGGTTGGGCGCAAGCACGAACGCTTGCGCGCCCTCGCCCACTGGGAGTTGGTCAAGCACCGTGGCGAGTGTCGCGAGGCTGATGTCAGCACCCACCACGGCGATCAGCTCTCCGTCCTTACGGGCCGCGCGCGTGGCCGACGCTGCGGGCACTTGGGTGTCAACGAGGAGGAACGGCTCGGTCCACACCGTCCTGCTGACGGGGGCGCTCGCACCTGTGGCATACCAAGGGCGGACTCGAGGGTCATACTCGTTGACACCCTCCGCCACCTCCAGCACCGCGAAGGACGAATCGTGACGGTACTCAAGAACCACGCGATCCGGGGTCATCGTGATGCGTTCCTGAATGTAGCCGGGTGCCTCCGCCCTCACCTCGAGGTATCCGCCATCGGGAAAGCCCACGTATAGTGCGCGCACCTCGGGTTCGCGCAGCAGTCGCTGATACATCTCCTGGGCAAGCCTGTCGAGAGACATCTGCTCTGCGCGATGCTCGAGTGAAACCGCCGTGCCGTCGACCACGTCGGTGACGCTCTCAGCGTGGCGACCCACCCGCTCTGCCGTGATGTCGCCCACGTAGGCGAAGGTGTCCCGCGCTGCGTTGTCCGACTCGCGCACGCCAACAAGCGCGCCAAAGATCGCCGCTCCAAACTGGGTGGCCAGGATTGTCACCACGATGACGGCGGCGACGACGAATCCCTTGGTCGCACGCGGCTGTAAACCCTGCTCCTGCCGAGCCAACGCCGCGAAGCGAGCAGCAGACCGCGGCGTCACTAGGTCACCGACTCCGCGCCGGCACTCGCGCTTGCGGCGACGTCCCGTTGCGCCCGCGCAGAGGCATACAGACACACCGAAGCGGCAGTCGCCAAATTGAGGCTCTCAGCTTTGCCATAGATGGGAATATGGACTACCGCGTCTGCGAGCGCGAGTTCGTCCGCGCTGAGACCCCAAGCCTCGTTGCCGAAAACCCAGACCGTGGGCGCTGCAAGCGCGACGTCGTCGGCACCCGTCTCCCCCAACGTGACAGGCCCGGAGCCATCTGCCGCGAGAATCCGAAGGCCCACACCCTGCAATGCCGCGAGGGCATCATCGAGCGGCAACGAGCGCACCAATGGCACATGAAAGATGCTGCCTGTACTTGCCCTCACCACCTTGGGGTTCGTGGGGTCAACGCTGTCTCCCGCCAGCACCACGGCATCGGCTCCAGCCGCGTCCGCAACCCTGATCGCGCTGCCCGCGTTGCCTGGGTCACGGACATTGCTCAACACCATGACGAGCCTCGGCTTTGCCGCGAGCACATCGTCAAGGGACACGCCGGAGTTGGTGACCACGGCGAGCACGCCTTGGCAATCGGGGCTCATCGCGGCGAGGACGGCCTCGGTGCCAAGATGCACGTGAATGCCAGCGTCGATGGCTTCGGTGACGATGTCACGGTAACGCTGGGACGTTGCCTCCGTCAGATACAGGTCCTTCACGCGTGGCGTCGCGAACCGCACGGCCTCGCGTACCGCTTGCGGTCCCTCCACAGCAAAGACGCCGGCCTTGGAACGCGCAGAACGCCCCAGCAGGGCGCGCACATGCCTGACGCGTTCCGCCTTCTCGTTGGAAAGCGTCACGTCAAGCACTGCGGCCCCGCTAGGGCGTTCTGTCATGGTAGGGCGTTGCTCAGCGCGGCTAGCGGTACTTACGCTGCCGGCGCGTTGACGTCTTCGGGGAGAGCCTTGCGTGCGAGTTCAACGATCGCCGTGAATGCGGCAGGGTCGTTGATAGCCATGTCCGCAAGCATGCGACGGTCAACCTCGATCTCTGCGGCCTTGAGGCCCTGCATGAAGCGGTTGTACGTGATGCCGTTGGCGCGAGCCGCAGCGTTAATGCGCTGGATCCAGAGGCGACGGAAGTCACCCTTGCGCTTACGACGGTCGCCGTACGCGTAGACCATGGAGTGAGTAACCTGCTCCTTGGCCTTGCGGTACAGGCGTGAGCGCTGGCCGCGGTAACCCGCAGCGCGCTCGAGGGTAGTGCGGCGCTTCTTCTGGGCGTTGACCGCCCGCTTGACGCGTGCCATTTCTTAACTCCTTAACGTGTGGTGGCCTGGGACTACTTGCCCAGAAGTTTTTTGACCTTCTTGGAATCGGGCTTGGACAGGATGTTGTCCATGGCCACGCGACGCTTGCGCGAGCTGGTCTTCTCTTGGAATTTGTGCACGTTCATGGCTGACGCGTGCTTCACCTTGCCGGTACCTGTCAGCTTGAAGCGCTTCTTGGTCCCGGAGTGGGTCTTGTTTTTCGGCATGGGGCCGTCTCCTCGTTTCTGGCTCCACCCGGGAGGGTGAGGCGCGTCGTGCTCGGGCTACTCGCCCGAATTCTCGTTGTCAGCCTTGGCCGGGGCCTTGGCTTTGGGCTTGGATGCTGCCTTGGGCTTGGGTGCCGCCTTCGGCTTGGCCGCATCGCCGGGCTTCGCCGCCGCCTTGGGCTTGGGCGCTGCCTTGGTCGCTGGTTCAGCTTTATCCGAGGCCTTCGCCGCAGCAGTGGCCTTGGGCTTGGGTGCCGTCTTCGTGGCGCTCTCGGTCTTTGCTGTGCTCGAGCCCTTCGCCTTCGCCGGTGCCGTTGCCGGTGCTCCAGCCTCGGCGTCGGCCTTCGCCGGTGCCTCTGCCTTCATCACAGCATCGTTGGGGTCCGCAACTTTGGGCGCCACAGGCTCCTTGGACGCAGCCCGTGATGCGCGCTCAGCGTCATCGGCGGCCTTCTTGGCTTCGCGCTCCTTGCGAGCCGCATCGCGCGCCTCAGCCTTCTTCTTGAGCGGTCCCAAGACCAGCGACATGTTCCGGCCCTCTTGCGACGGCGCATTCTCGATCACCGACAAGTCGGCAACGTCTTCCGCGAGGCGGTGCAGCAAGCGTCGGCCCATCTCGGGGCGCGACTGCTCACGGCCACGGAACATGATCGTGACCTTGACTTTGTCACCTTGGTTGAGGAACCGAATGACGTGACCCTTCTTGGTCTCGTAGTCGTGCTCATCAATCTTGAGGCGAAAACGCATCTCTTTCAGTTCGGTATTGACCTGGTTGCGACGCGCCTCACGCGCCTTCACCGCAGCCTCATACTTGAACTTGCCGTAATCCATCAGCTTGGCCACGGGCGGCCGCGATGTGGGTGCTACCTCGACCAGGTCGAGATCCGCTTCTTGCGCGAGTCGGAGCGCGTCTTCAATACGGACAATGCCGACCTGCTCGCCCTGGGGCCCGACTAGGCGGACCTCAGGAACGCGAATGCGCTCGTTGATGCGGGGCTCGTTGATGTTGGCTCCTTCAGCTCGTGCTTGACACCGTCGGGGCAAGGAAAAAGCCCCTACCCGAACACAAGTAGAGGCCACCGAGTCTCCCGCTGCTGCGGCACGCAAACGCGCCACTACTGCAGGGACCTAACCCTGGCCCATTGCTTTGGCCCAAAGGTGGGAGGTGGACTCCACTTGCGCGTTGTGAGTGAACCCACAACCGGTCTGTAGGAGACAATATCACCATGAGCGACCAAACACCCAGCCCACGCCCCGACAGACGGGGGGCCGACGCTGCCGCACGGGACCTCGCGGACGTCACAGCTGTCGAGTTGGTCACCACCGTTGGTGTGCACTTGCTCAGCGGCGCAGCGCTTCGATGCGGTCTGGCGGAGGATGGCGACGAACACAAAGATCTCGATGAAGCACGCACCATTATCACCGCGCTCGCCGGTTTGGTAACCGCGGCGGCACCGCATTTGGGAGACACCCACGCCCGAGCGTTGAGAGATGGGTTGCGAAGCGTACAATTGGCATTTCGGGAGGCTTCGGTCATTCCGGACGCGCCCGGCGAGGGTCCAGGCGAGAAGTACACGGGAGTAGTTAGCTAATATGCAAGGTCAAACCTCGCCCGAACAGGACGAGAAGACAGTCGTTGATGCATTGCTGCGCGGCGACGTTGACGCGCCCGCTTCCGCCAGCATCCTGAGCGAAGCTGAGGCGCCGTCGGGAACGTCACCTGGACTCACCCGGTCTCAAGTGCGCACCACGGCGGCAAGCCGCACTCCCCTGGTGCCCTGGCTGCGAGACCATGCGTGGGCATTGGTGAGCGCAACTTTGGCCGTGTTGCTCGCTATCGCGGTAGGAGTCGTGGTGCACCTCTGGAACGTCAGCGACCAGTGGGCGATCCGCTCCAGCGAGCTTACCGAGTTGAACCACGCTCTCGCCGCGGACCTCGCCGCAGAACAAGTCGCGGTTCTCACCCAAGCCCAACAGATCGAACTGCTCGAGGACCAGCGCGCCACATTGCAGTCGCGAGTGCTCGATCTTGCCAACGCCGTCAGTCAATCTGGAGACAGCGCAGCCACCGCAGAACAGAGGATCTCGTTGCTCTCCGACCTGCTGTCCACAGCATCGTCAGTGACAAACGGACTCAACCGATGCATCGACAGTAAGACCCAGCTTGCGACATACATGAAGACCCCCGAGGCCTATTCCCCGGAGGAGCTCGAGGCTTTCGCGGCAAGTGTGGACCAGTTGTGCGCGGCGGCTACCAACGCAAACATTCAGTTCCAACAGCAACTGCGGCCATGAACCGCCGCTTCCGGACACTAGTGTTTGCTGTCGCAGGCGCGGCCGTCTTCGCTGGCTGTGCTGTGCTACCGGAGGGGCCCGGCGAGTTGCCCGAGTTCCGCATCCAGCCCACGCTGTCACCAGGTGATGGCCCCGGAGCGCTGTCTCCAGACGGATTCAATGCGGCACAGCGCATGACGGTACGGGTCCGCAATGTGGGGTGCGACTTCTTGGCAACGGGCACCGGGTTCGCCATCGACGCCTTCACTTTGGTGACTAACCGCCACGTTATCGAGAATTCACGCTCGCTCGAGGTGTCCACGTACGACGGCCGGCTAACCGAGGCAACGGCAATCTCCACCACCACGATCGCCGATATCGCGATTGTGACAGTTGAAGACTCGCTGGGGGGCAACTTTCCCATTCGCGCGCAAGAGGATCCTCAAGAGGGCGATGTCATCACGGTGGTCGGCTATCCCAGCGGCGGGCGTCTCACCACGGTGTCCGGCGTCGTGTTGGGGCCCACCACAGACCCCCTTGGCGGCGCCATAGGGACGGTCTACGCAACCTCAGCGCAGGTCGAGCCAGGAAGCTCCGGCTCGCCGGTGCTCAATGAGTCCGGAGAAGTTGTCGGAGTGATCTACGCGAAGAACGAATCCAACCAGAGCTTCATTGTGCCGGTGTCGACCCTGAGAACCCTGCTCGCCGAGCCTTCGCTGCTGGTCCCGGAATCTAACACCTGCCCCAGCTAGGTGCGACAAGCCTCACACGTCAGGTCCTGACGCGTGCCAGCAACGATGGGCTAGAGTTCTTCTGATAGCGGGTACGAGCAGACTGAGGGCGGCACACTGTGAGCGACACCACTTCTATCCCAGAGACTTCTAACGCTGCGCCGGTGCCAGTCACCTCCGCGCCACCTCCCAGCGGCGAGCAGCCGTTCGTGGCAGATCCGCCATTGCTACCGGCCTTGCCTCCCCCGTCCACGCCGGCACTGAGCCTGAGCGCCGGCAGTGAGCCCGTCGGCCAGCATGAGCGACGCTGGGTGAAGGTGGCCGTGCGAACTCTGCTGGGAGCGAGCCTGGTAGGCCTCGCGGCCCTGAGCGCCTACCTGTGGATGGTCAACGGTCAGTGGATCGAGCAAAACGATCAGTTGCGGGCCGAAGCGCTGGAACTGGGCGAGACTCTTGCAACGGAGCGTGCCGAGGCAGAACTTCAAGCAGAGCAACTGGCACTCATTGGAAGCCAGCTCGACAGTGCCACGGCTCGGATCTCAGACCTCGCCAACGAAGAGGCAAATGCCATCGACGATCGCAAGCTTCTTGAGAGCCTCGTGGAGAACTACCGCTTCTGCTCGGATCAGCGCCAGACGATCATCGATGTTCTGACCGACTCGAGACTCTACTTCCCCGGAAGCTCCGCCGCGCAGGTTGAGCGCACCACGACCGCCGCGTGCAATGAGGTCAACGCGAACTTCGAGGCCTATCAAGCCGAACGGGCCTCACGCTGATGCGTAGTCTTTCGCTAGCGGTCGCCGCGATCACGGTGGCAAGCCTCGCTGGTTGCGGTGTGCTCCCCGAAGGCCCGCCGCCTCTACCCCCCACGTTTGTGCCGGTGGTCGAAGTCTCGGCTCGACCCGACGGCCTTGTGACCTCCACCGACGGCTTCACCAACGTGCAACGCATCTCCATGCGCGTGCGCGGTAACACGTGCACGCAGTTCATCAACGGATCAGCATGGGTTCTCAACGAGAACACCCTCATCACCAACCGGCACGTGATCGAAGGCGCCCAGAATCTTGAGGTGACCAGTTACGACGGCCGCGACTACACCGTCACCTCGTCGGTGTTGTCGACGGTCGTGGACCTCGCGATGATGACGGTGGATGCGGAGTTCACCGAGTTCGCCGTCATCAGCGCCGACGGCCCCGAGATCGGCGATCAGCTCTCCATTGTGGGCTACCCCAACGGGGACCGTCTCGAGACCAACACCGGTCGCTACTACGCCTCGGTCCCGGACACCCTCGACAACTCACCTGACTTCGTCTACGCGATCGCAGCTGCCTCGCGCCCAGGTAGCTCAGGCTCGCCGGTCGCCAATCAGTTGGGAGAGATCGTCGGCGTGCTGTACGCGGGTGACGAAGGGGAGAACAGTTACGCGGTCAAACTCTCATCGCTCACGGTGTTCCTCGAAGACACCTCAACTCACAAGCCGAACCCATTTGTCTGCAACTGAGCGCGCGCGTCACGCCTGAGCAAGCCGCAGTTCGAGGCTATCGACCCGCTGGGTGACCACCTCACTGCGAGCGAGCGCACGCTGCACCCGCTCCACCACAGCATTCACCTGTTCCCGAGTGAGATCGGGTACCAGCCGCAACACCACCGCCACCTCAGCGCTCCTGCCGCGCACCGCGCCCACTCCCCTCACCTGATCGTCGAGCGTCACCGCCTCCCGGATCGCCAGCACGACATCCTCGACAACGCCGTCCCGCGTAACCGCGGGTCGCCACTGCTCACCCTGACCAAGTGCCCACACCGCGGGCCGCGGAATAGTCACGGTCTCCATCCCCGGGTTGAGCACGAGCGTGCTCCACTCCTCGGCCACCGCGGCGAGCGCCGCACGGGGCCCCTCAGCCGGGATGGGTCGGGCTGTCACGTTCCAGGCCTTCATCGCGTCCACATCGGTGAAGACCGGAAGCGCAGTCCGGCCATCGGGCATCTGAACGGCAACCACGCCCGTTGACGCCACCTCGTCTTGCTCGATGCCATGTTTGCCCACATGGCGCGCATCACCAGAAGCCATCACCGGGATCAGCACCCGAGCGTAGGCAAGTGCCTCGACTACTTCAAGTAATTCCGTCTTGCCGCGCGAGTACTTGATCAGCGCTTGGGCGAGCCGGGCATCGGCCGAACCGTCGTCGTCGGCAAAGATCGACTCGGGTATCTCCTTGAACTGCTCGCCGTCGGTCATTCTCTGACTCTACGACCAGCGCGGAAGGCTCGCGGGCAGGCTCACTGCACTGCGACTATGGGCGGCCAGCAACATCGAGCGCTTCGGGCAGTGTGAACGCCCCGGCGTACAACGCCTTGCCAACAATGGCGCCCTCCACACCTGAACGTGTCAGGTTGCGCAGTGCCGCAATATCTGCAAGCGAACTGACACCGCCCGAGGCAACCACCGGAGCCTTGGTGGCAGCGCACACGTCACGCAGGAGTTCGAGATTGGGTCCAGAGAGCATGCCGTCCTTCTTAACATCGGTCACCACGTAGCGAGCACAACCGGCGGCATCGAGGCGCGCGAGCACCTCCCATAGGTCGCCACCGTCCTGCGTCCAACCCCGTGCCGACAGTGTGGTCCCCCGGACGTCGAGTCCAACAGCGATGCGGTCTCCATACTCTCCGATCACGCGCGCGGTCCAGTCAGGGTTCTCCAGCGCAGCGGTGCCAAGGTTGACGCGGTCACAGCCAGTCGCGAGTGCCCGCTCGAGCGACTCGTCGTCGCGAATGCCGCCGGACATCTCAATCTTGATGTCAACAGCGTTCACCACGGCGTTGAGCAACTCCGCGTTGGTGCCGCGCCCGAACGCCGCGTCAAGGTCCACCAAGTGGATCCATTCGGCGCCACCGTCCACCCAGTCCTGGGCGGCTCGCAGTGGGTCTCCGTAGCTGGTCTCGGACCCTGCTTCGCCTTGCACTAGCCTCACTGCTTGGCCGTCGGCGATGTCGACGGCGGGCAGAAGTTCAAGGCGTGGAGGTGTGTCGGTCATGAGCGAAAGTCTATCGGTGGGAGCGTGGTCGAATCGCTCACGTGGTGTACAGCACGAGTACTGCTTGATCCGTCGCAGGCGAGAGGTAGACGTGTCCGTGCCACGTGGCTGTGGTGATGTGCTCGTTCAGCGTAGGCGACCACCATAAGTCCCCAGCAGGAAGGCTCGCAGACAGGTGGGGCACGACGTCTGGCGCGTCGGAGGCAACGTGTGCATCATGCACGGTGTCGAGTAGCGACGCGACCGCGCCGTTGGGGAGAGTCACGACGGCATCGAGCCAATAGTCCGTGGGACCCGGAACTGTGATGCGGTCCGTCACCCACTCGACCTTGCCCTGGCCGCCGATGTAGTAGGTCACACTCTCCATGTCGATCAGGGCGGGCAACCGCTCGGTCATGATCTCCGTGGAGTGCTGAACCTGACCGTCGCCCCACTTGCCATCTGCGAGCTGCACCAGCTCGGGCTCGCCCGCAGCAACGCTACAAGCGCCCAACGCGACAGCCAGCCACACCGCAACAACGCCCTGGCGCACCTGCATCATAGGGTGGCCACCCAGTTCCTCAGCAGCTGCAACCCAACCTCACCTGACTTCTCGGGGTGGAACTGAGTCGCCATGAGCGGCCCGTTCTCCACTGCCGCTACGAACCGATCCGCGCGTTCCCCTCCACCTGCTTCCGACCACGTCACCAACGGCGCCGCGAACCGACCCGTGTCTTCGGTGGTGCCCAGCGGAAATTGGCGCGCGCCGTAACTGTGGACAAAGTAGAACCGCTCGCCCTCAATACCGTCGAACAACACGGACCCCGGCGGCGGCTGGACGGAGGCCCAGCCCATGTTCGGAACCACGGGGGACTGCAATCTCTCGACGATCCCCGGCCACTCGCCCAGGCCCGCGGTCGCCGTGCCGTGCTCCACACCTTGCTCGAACATCACCTGCATGCCCACACAGATTCCGAGCACCGGCCTGCCCCCCGCAAGGCGGCGGCCCACGATCTGGTCCCCGCGGACGGATCGGAGCCCCTCCATCACCGCGGCGAAGGCCCCAACGCCAGGCACGATGAGGCCGTCGGCGTGTTCAGCAACGGCGCGATCACTGGTGAGCACCGCGCGGGCACCCACGTGTTCAACGGCGCGCACGGCGCTCCTCACGTTGCCAAAGCCGTAGTCGAGGACGCACACGAGGGGATTTGCCATGCCCCAATCCTACGGGCGCGCTCGTGCAGGACTCGCGCGCGAACGCGACCACCCGGATGGTGAGATAGCCTGCTGAGACCAAGCCTCAACGGGCCACCCAACCGAGGAGACCACCGTGAATCGCCTAGCACTTCCGCTGTCCATCGTCACGCTAGCCATGCTGGTTTCCGGCGCGGCGGACGTACCCGACGGAGAGGGCGCCACGTGGTGGGCGACGGCCTTCTACTGGGTTGTGGCCGCGGGCGCGCTTACGTACCTGGTGCTCAGCCGGCGCGGCGACAAGAAGTCGTGCAAACGCGAAGAGAGTGTCTACCTCACTTCCGAGCGCAAGCGCCTGGTGAGAGAGGACCTGCTGGCACGAGCCACCGTGAAGAGGGACGATGCCGCCAACAAGCTCCAGGTTCTCACCGAACAGGGTGCCGATGCAGAGATGCTTGCCTCAGCGCAAGCCGACCTGGCTCGCGAGGAAGACCAGGTGAGCCGCCGCCAGCAAGACCTCGTTCAGGCTCAGCGCATCGAAGACGATGCCAAGGCTGCGTTCGAACAGTGCCAACTCGCTCAGAGCACAGAGTCAGACTCGGATCACAAGCGCTAGCGGCGTGATCTAGCCACGGTCCAGACGCCTAGCGGCCTTCGCGAGCTTGCGTAATTCGCGGAACGCGGCGAACCGACCCATATTTGCCGAGTAAACCTTGTCCTCGTGGGTGGCGGCCAGTTCCTCGATGGTCTGCGTGCCCATCATGAGCGTCATGATGGCCCCCGGCGCCTGATCTAGGGCCAGCCCGGGCGCTAGTTTCGCGCCCTTCGTGCCTGCCAGCCACTGGTGGATCGTGATCTGCCCGCTCCTGCGCTCCATCGCGACAATGGGGCGGTCCTTCACGAACGCTGACACTGCCTGCGCTGCGGCGTCGGTCGAGCCATCCGACGTGTCCTCTATCACGGCGAACGCGCCCGCAGATGTCTCGATGACCTGCCCACGAATCTTGTTCAGTGCGCACAGCGCCGCCAGCACCTTCCCGTTGGGAACGGGTGTCAGGAGCGCAACCGTGTCACGCTCCAGGTGCTTCTCGCTCACAACGCACCCTTGGTGGACGGGATACCCGTGACCCGAGCATCGGCCGCGACAGCGGAACGCAGCGCGCGCGCGAGCGCCTTGAACTGAGCTTCCACGATGTGGTGGGGATCGCGGCCCGCAAGCACCCGCATGTGAATGCAGATGCCCGCGTGGTGGGCGATCGACTCAAGTACGTGGCCGGTCAACGAACCCGCAAAGTTGCCGCCAATCAAGTGCGTCGCCTGCCCCACAGGCTCACCCACCTGTACGCAGTACGGCCGGCCCGACACATCCACCACGCACTGGGCGAGCGCCTCGTCAAGTGGCACCATGGCGTCACCAAAGCGCGAGATGCCTGCCTTGTCCCCAAGCGCCTGCTTGAGGGCCTCGCCTATGCAGATGGCCACATCCTCCACGGTGTGGTGGCTATCGATGTGAACATCGCCCTTGGCCTCCACACGCAAGTTCAGCAACGAGTGCTTGCCCAGAGCCGTCAGCATGTGGTCGTAGAACGGCACGCCGGTGTCGATGTGAGTCTCCCCCACGCCGTCCAGGTCCAGTTCCACGAGCACCTGCGACTCGCTGGTCTTGCGCTCCACGCGGCCCGTGCGGCTCATTCCCTAACCTCCAACAACGCGGCGCGAAAGAGCGCCATCTCTTCTGCCGTGCCAATCGACACGCGCAACCAACCCTCAGGACCCACAACACGGATCAACACTCCGCGCTCCAACAAGCCCTCGAATACCTTCTCACGGTTTGCGAACGGCCCAAAGAGCACGAAGTTCGCGTCCGTGTCCGCAACCGTAAACCCTTCGGACTTGAGCCACGCGACCGTCGCGTCGCGCTCGGCGCGGATCTCCGCAACTTGAGCTTGAAGCTCGCGACTGTGGGCCAGCGCAGCGCGCGCGGTTGCCTGGGTGACCGCGCTTAGGTGGTACGGCAATCGGACCAGCCGCAATGCGTCCACAATCGCGGTGCTCGCGGCCAAGTAGCCCAGCCTGCCCCCGGCAAGAGCGAACGCCTTCGACATGGTTCGGCTCACCGCAAGATTGGGCGTGTCAGGCAGGAGCGTGACCGCGCTCGGGACGCCAGAGTGACGGAACTCGGCGTATGCCTCATCCACGACCACGATGCACCCGCCCGGGACGGTAGCCGCCGCAGCGCAGATCTCGAGCGTCGCGGCGAGCGGCAGAGCCGTACCCGTGGGGTTGTTGGGGCTCGCAAGCAGCACCAGCGACGGGGCGTGCTGCTCGATCGCGGCGATCGCGTGAGGCACCGAGATACTGAAATCGTCTTGACGCGGCAACTCCACATAGGTGGTGACGGTGTCCCTCGCATACTCCGGGTACATCGAATACGTGGGGGCAAAGCTGAGCGTGGTACGCCCGGGCCCGCCAAATGCTTGGTGCAAGTGAAGCATGACCTCGTTTGAGCCGTTCGCGGCCCAGATGTTGTCGAACGTCAGTGGGTCCACGTGCGACTCGCGTAGCAAGTACTCGGCCAGATCACGGCGCAGCGCCACGAAGTCCCGATCCGGGTAGCGGTTCAGCCCTTGCGCCGCGTGGTGGACGGCTTGCGCGATCGCATCTACCACTGATGGCGGCGGTGCGTAGGGGTTCTCATTCACGTTGAGGCGTGCCTCGACGTCAAGTTGAGGAGCACCGTACGGCACCAGCCCCTCAAGTTCCGGGCGCAACGGCAGGGTCATGGGAGTTAAGTGTAGTGATGGATAGCCCGCCACCACCGTCGCCACGACAAGGAGCTCACCTACATGGCACGAATGCTTGCCTTTGCACTCGCCGTAACTCTCACCCTCGCCGCGTGCACGGACGTGTCGCCGGGACCGTCCCCTCTCGCCACGGAACCGCCGAGCGTAGCCGAGAGCTCATCGGCTGCTCCGGACGGTGCGTGGGAGGATACCCCGGAGCAGCAGTTCTTTCGCGAGATGGCCTTCAACGCCGAGTACGAGGGCTCCAGCCAGGCACAGATTGATGTCCTCATTGAGGCGGGCAGACGTGGGGCCTTGGACCCTCAGCGCGTCGAGGACCTCCTGCCACCGTTCTTCGCGTGCCTCGCCGATGCCGGTGCGGCTGGGGTGACGTTGCCCGCGATCGAGGTCGCGCCCGGATTGGCCTACGTGGACTACCGAATCGACTACCCGGCGGGCGACGGCGAACTCAAGGCTGAACTGGAACGCGCGGTGTTTGATTGCGAACTCGAACACTTCGCGTTTGCCTGGCAAGCGGTCAACCGCCAACCCGCGGTTCAGTAGCCCACGCCTCCGGGGTGCCTTAGCGCCGCATGCGCGCTTGTACAGCCTCACCGTGGGCGGGAAGATCCTCCGCGTTGGCGAGCGCAACCACGCGGTCCCCCACTGCGGCAAGAGCCGCGGCGCTGTACGTGATGGTCGATACCGCGCGCAAGAAGCTCGTCACATTCAAACCCGACTGAAACCGCGCCGTCCCGCCCGTGGGAAGCACGTGGTTCGACCCAGCGATGTAGTCGCCCAAGGACACCGGCGAGTAAGGGCCCACAAAGATGGCTCCCGCGTTGGAAATGCGGGCGGCCACCCCGGAGGCATCCACCGTGTGAATCTCCAGGTGCTCAGCACCGTAGGCATCGGCAACGGAGATCGACTGCTCAATGCCGTCCGTCAAGACGACCGCGCTCTGCGTGCCTGACAGCGCTTCCTTGACGCGCACCGCATGCTTCGTGGCGGACGCCCTCCGCTCCACGGCGTCAACCACGGCGTCGGCAAGATCGACCGAGTCGGTGATGAGCACCGAGCCAGCGAGTGGATCGTGCTCCGCCTGGCTCACGAGGTCAGCTGCCACCAGCTCCGCGTCCGCGCTCGCGTCAGCAATGACCGCGATCTCGGTGGGCCCCGCTTCAGCGTCGATGCCCACCACACCATTGACCGCACGCTTCGCGGCCGCGACGTACACGTTCCCCGGACCGGTAATGACATCTACCGGCTCACACACGCCGGGGGCCCCGTAGGCAAGCATCGCGATGGCCTGGGCACCTCCGGCGGCATAGACCTCGTCCACGCCAAGCAGTGCGCAGGCCGCCAAAATCGTGGGGTGCGGAAGGCCGTCGAACGCCTTCTGCGGGGGGCTAGCGACCGCGATAGAAGCGACCCCGGCGGATTGTGCTGCCACGACGTTCATCACGACCGAACTGGGGTACACCGCGATGCCTCCGGGCACGTAGAGCCCCACCCGCTGTACCGGGACCCATCGCTGAGAGACGGTGGCGCCGTCAGCAAGATCAACCGACACCGGTGGCGGCACGGTCGCGTCGTGGAACCTTCGCACGCGCGCAATCGCCTCGTGAAGGCCCGCAAGAACTGTCGCGTCGAGCGAAGCCAACGCCCCCTCGATCGCCTCGACCGGCACCCGCAGGTGTAGGGGCGCTACGCCGTCGAACCGTTGGCCGTACTCAACCACGGCCTCAGCGCCACGGTCACGGACGTCAGCAATGATGGGCTCCACGACCGCCAGCGCGTGGCCCACATCAAGGTGGGCGCGCGGCACTAAGGATCGCAGGTCGCGAGCGCTGAGGTCGCGGCCGCGCAGATCAGTTCGGGAGAGCACGTGTTGAGTCTAGCGGCGGGCTCGAGACCTGCGCGATTGCCGTCTCTTAGGCGTTGACCGCCTCGAGGATTTCGTCGCCGGCATCATCGAGGTCGGTGCGCCGCACCTGCCCGCGAGACTCCACCACGATTGACGCAGCGACCCTGCGCCCCGCCGGAGCGAGCCGCAATGCCACCTTGCCGTCTTGCAGGCCCCTCACGACCTCAGTGAAGCGCACCACGAGGATCCTCATGGCCTCCTCAGAAGGCAACGGCCCACCGCGGTCATCAAGGAGAGTCACCTCCACGCCGCGCCTCCGCGCAGCCGTGGTGACGCGCACAATCTCTGGCATGTTGAGCGACGGCGCTCGCACGCCGTCGCGCAAGGTCGCTTCCGCGAGCAAGCACTCCACGCGGTCATCGTGGGTCATTTCCGGCCCGCTCGCCACCCGTGCCAGGAGCGGTGCCGCCACATCGGTGAGCTCGGAGATCCGTGCGTCGCGGGTCTCCTTCTGTGCACGCGCCACGGCAGTGGCCGATGCCAACTCGATAGACCGCTGGTTCAGCGCGTTGATGCGTCCCGACACCCGCCGCAGCGCCGCCGCGAAGAAGCTCGCCACCAGCAAGATGCCGGCGTTGGTCTGGAAGCGCAGCATCTCAGCCACCACGTCCAGGCCCACGTCGGTCGCCCACCACGCGTGCACACCCATCATCGACAAGAAGCCAAGCCAGGCGAACCCGGCGCGGCCTCGCAACGCCACAAAGAACAACAGCCACATGTTCGCAAACACGTGCCACACCTCGTCGTAGGTTGGGCTCCCAGTGCCGCTGAGTTGCCACGACACGAGCGCCGTCGACGCGATACACGTGGCGACGATCCCGAGCGACCACGACGCGGGTAGCGGATCGCTATGCCAGCGCAGCAATAGCAGAGCGCCTACATTGACAATCGCGAGCGCCCCGATGGCCGGCCACGGCGAGGCGACACGATCCAGCGTGGCGAACGCGAACGCTGCGTTCGACACGGCGAACAATCCATAGACGAGCCAGGCGGCGTTGGTGCCCACGCCCAACAGCTTGCTGACGTCAGTGGTCCTGGGCGTCGCCACGGGCGCTGCGGACTGCATGAAGGGAGGTACCGGTTCGCTCATGACGTCCTCTTCCATGTCAGGGTCACGACGGTGCCCCGGCCGGGTCGTGAATCGATGACGGCGCTGCCCCCATTGAGTGACTGCATTCTCTTCAGGATGCTCACTCGAATCCCAAGCCTGCGGGCGGGAATAGCGTTGGGATTGAACCCGCGCCCGGAGTCCTCGACCCGCACCTGAATCACGTCATCGATCATGGTGACGCGCACCAGGCGCGACACCAAGCCATCCTCGTCGCCACCGTGACGAATACTGTTGCGGACGGCCTCAGAGAGCGCCTCGCTCAGCGCCTCCACCACTTCGCCGGGAATGGCCTTGCGGGCCACATTGGTGTGCCAGAACTCGACACGACCACCGGCATCGTCGACCGCAGAACGCAACGCCGCGATGACGCCCACGGGGCTGTACTCCCCCTGCGCCTCATCGTCGGTCGTCAATGAAGCGATGCGCGATAGCGCTGCTTCCGCATGCGCGGCAACCCGGGCGCTGTACGGTTCGCGGCCGGCGACCACGAGCGCGGACATCACCTCGTCCCGGACCACCCCATTGATGCGAGCCTGCTCGCGCTCGCGGGTGCGCTCTGATGCCTCGACAGCGGCGCGTTCACGGGCCTCCGCTGCCACCTCGTCTTGCGTCTGAGCGGCGGCCACCAAGGCTAGACCCACACCGATGACGATGCCGGAGAACATCATCGCTAGCACTCCACTGAGCACGGCATCCCTCCACGCCCCGCCCGTCGAGTAGTGCTCAGTGAGCGCCACCAAGGGCAGTTGCGCGAAGGCGTACCACCACACCCACCGGTGTCGCCACGTGACGGCAGCGACAATCGCGGGAATGGCGTTGATCGACTGGAACCACGGAGCGTGTTCGGTGAACTCAACGGTCATGAACAGGAGCCACGCCGCGTGGGCCGTTGCGAACGCAATCACGGTGGCCTTGGCATAGGCGTGTGTGAAGCGTGACGGCGCAAACCGTGCGACGACGATAAGCGATGTAGGCATCACGACGCTGACAAACACGGCAAGGTACCCGTAGACGGTGTTGAGTTCGCCCAACTGACTCGTGATCAGTTCCACGTGAAGACCGCCGAAGATCAGCGCAGCGAACCCGATGGCGATGTAGAGCACACGCTGGATGCCCTCGCGTGCCATGTGTAGCTGATCAACGTGACCGGTCACAATATTCCCCTTGTTGATGACGGCCCACCGCTGAGCGAGTCAGGCGGCTGACTCGTGGGAGCCACGATGTTCGCCGCGTTGGTGAGTTGCTGACGGACAATGCCCACAAGATCGTGAATGTACTGAGAAGACACCCTCAACCGCGTGACGAGGGATTGGGGAGGTTCGCCCGATGCGAGCGCACCCAGCACTGCCTCTTGCTCGGCAGTCAGCGGGACATCGGCGAGAAGCGGATCCGCGTCGATAGCGGCCGCCCAATCTGCAGTGACGTACTCGGCACCGCGCGCGGCTCGCCGAATCGCATCCACAATCTCGTGAGGCTCAGCGGTCTTGCGAAGCAACCCCACTGCCCCGGCGCGCGCGGCCTGCTGGATGATGCCGCGGTCCTCAGCAGAACTCACGGCCAACACGCTCACCCCTGCCGCCACGAGTGCTGCCACGTTGTCGACAGGGGCCGAACCGTCGCTCAAGCGCAGGTCAACCAAGGCGACCCGAACAGTGGAGACAAGGGGTGCCAGCTCACTCACCGACGGCACGACCGCGGCAATGCGCAGCTCGGGTGCCGATTCGCTCAGGCGCGAATAGCGATCAGCAAGCAGCGATGGATCGGCTACCACCGCGACAACAACGTCCGTACTCACCGCCACACTCCCCCTAGAAGTAGTCCTACACTACCGCTCCACCCTCACACCACAAGCCCCCTCTTTGGGGAATCTTGCAGGTGCTATTCCGGCGGGATCGCCGCCGATCGCTGCTGACGTGACGCTGGCAACCACCCTAGATGGGTGTGCTGGAAGGCATCCGAATGCTTCAGTCCATAGCCCAGCGCTCTATCAACCGCGACGTGGAAGGCCCACGCGAGTGCAAGCAAGCCCACCCAGCGCACCTCGGTCACCACAAACGCGCCGAAAAGCACGGCGGGCGCCATGTAACTGTGAACCGCGTTGTACATCAGCGCGCCCAGGCTGGGGCCGCGCAGGTAACCGATCGCGGACAGGTCGAACGCGAGGAACAGCGCGAACAGCCACCACCATGCGAAGTCAAGGTGCACCGTCGCGACCACCAACAGTCCTGCTACAAGGGAACTCTCTGCGCGTTGCCACATCTCCGGGGTCATGCGTCACAGGCTAGCGGCTACACCCGCGCATGGAAAGGCCCCCTACGCGAGGCAGCTGGGGCCGAACGCCGCCTTGAGGTCGCCGTACAGTGCACTTGAGCGTTCCACCCGGAACTCGTCTCCCAGGCGCATGGTAAGAGGTTCGTCTGGACCGGTCAGAACCATCCGTACCTCGATGGTGCCCGGATGCGCCGCGAGGATCTTCTTGACCTCCTCCACGACGGGCGGCGTCACTCGTGATGCGGGCAGCGAAATGGCGACGGGCGACGTGTCCTTGACCGTGAGGTTTGGGACTCGAACCTCGATCGCGGAGAACTGCAAGCCACCGTCGCCGCGTTCTCTGGCGCGAACCTTGATGGCGACCACGGCATCGTCCGCAAGCTCGCGCGCGTACTCTTCATACTTCTTGCCAAAGAACGAGATCTCGGTGTCCCCGGTCATGTCCTCGAGAGTGACAATCGCGTAGGCGTTTCCCGACTTCGCGACACGCCTGTCCACACGAGTAATCAGCCCAGCGAAGGTGATCTGATCGTTGTCGCCCAGGCCCGATGCCGGGGTTGCGGTGAGTACCTGGTGAGTGGCTTCGGCGCGGATGATGTGGTCGAGCCCCGAGAGCGGGTGATCGCTGACATACAGTCCCAGCATGTCGCGCTCGAGATTGAGCAACGTCTTTTTGTCCCACTCGTCGAGAGCGGGAACCTCGACCTTGATCCCGGTCCCGAGTGCGAGCGCGGTATCCCCACCGAACAGATCGAACTGGCCGGTCGCCTCCTGGCGCTTCACGCCCACCACGGAGTCGATGGCCTGCTCGTGCACGGCGTTGAGGGCGCGCCGGGTGTGGCCCATCGAGTCAAACGCACCAGCCTTGATGAGCGAGTCGATGGTGCGCTTGTTGCACACGGTGGCCGATACCTTGTCGAGAAAGTCCTGGAACGACGTAAACGCGCCCCTGGTCTCGCGGGCCTTGACGATCTCCGCCACCACGTTGGCTCCCACGTTCCGTACGGCAGTGAGGCCAAACCGAATGTCTTCTCCCGCCGCGGAGAATGTTGCGATCGACTCATTGACGTCCGGCGGCAGCACCGTGATGCCCATCCTGCGACACTCCGCCAGGTACAGCGCGGACTTGTCCTTGTCGGTGCCCACGGACGTCAGCAGCGCCGCCATAAACTCGGTGGGGTAATGGGCCTTGAGGTACGCCGTCCAGAAACTTAGGACCCCGTACGAGGCCGTGTGAGCCTTGTTAAAGGCGTAGTCGGCGAAGGGCACCAAGACGTCCCACAGCGCCTTGATGGCGACCTCGGAGTAGCCGCGCTCGCGCATGCCCGCGCTGAAGGGCTCGAACTCCTTGTCGAGGATTTCCTTCTTCTTCTTGCCCATCGCGCGGCGCAGGTTGTCTGCGGCACCAAGGGTGTATCCGGCGACGATTTGCGCCACGCGCTGGACCTGCTCTTGATACACAATCAGGCCGTAGGTGACGTCGAGCACCTCGCGCAGGGGTTCCTCGAGTTCGGGGTGGATGGGATCCACCCGCTGGCGGCCGTTCTTGCGCTCGGCATACGCCGTGTGTGATCCCACACCCATGGGACCTGGGCGGTACAGCGCGAGCACCGCTGAGATGTCCTCGAAGGTATCGGGACGCATCTGGCGCAGCAACCCGCGCATCGCGACGCCGTCGAGCTGGAACACGCCAAGGGTGTCGCCGCGGCCCAGCAACTCGAAGGTGGCGTCGTCGGCAAGTTCGAGGTCTTCGAGCACCAGCGGCTCTTTGCCGTTGTGGACGATGTTCTCGAGCGTGTCGTCGAGCATCGTCAGGTTGCGCAGCCCCAAGAAGTCCATCTTGACGAGCCCGAGCGCTTCGCAGGTGGGGTAGTCGAACTGCGTGATGACCGCGCCGTCCTGCTCGCGTCGCATGATGGGGATGATGTCGATGAGCGGCTCGTTCGACATGATCACGCCCGCAGCGTGCACGCCCCACTGGCGCTTGAGGTTCTCCAAGCCCTTCGCCAGGTCAACGGTCTCTTGAGCGTCAGGGTTGGTCTCCACGAGGGTGCGGAAGTCGCCGCCCTCGTTGTAGCGCGGATCCTGCGGATCGAACACTCCGGTCAACGACAGATCGCGGCCCTGCTGCGGCTCGGGATACGCCTTGGTCAGTTGCTCACCCAGCGAGTACGGCTTGCCAAGCACGCGAGCCGCGTCCTTGAGTGCCTGCTTGGCCTTGATGGTGCCGTACGTGACGATCTGCGCAACCTTGTCTTCGCCGTACTTGTCGCTGACGTACCGGATCACTTCCCCGCGGCGGCGCTCGTCAAAGTCGATGTCAAAGTCAGGCTTGGACTCACGCTCAGGGTTGAGGAAGCGCTCAAAGTAGAGCCCGTGCGTGATGGGGTCGAGGTCGGTGATGTCCATCGCGTAGGCAGCCATCGAACCCGCGCCCGAGCCGCGGCCCGGCCCCACCCGGATCTTGTTGTCTTTGGCCCACTTGACGAAGTCGGCGACCACCAGGAAGTAGCCCGGGTAGCCCTTGTCCGCGATGACGTCAATCTCGAAGTTCGCGCGTTCCTGAACGTTGGCCGGGATGCCTGCCGGGTAGCGCTTCTCGAGCCCGCGCTGCACTTCTTTCACGAACCAGGAGTGCTCGTCTTCGCCCGGGGGTACCTCGTACCGAGGCATGTAGTCCGCCTTGGTGTTGAATTGGACGTCACACTGCTCCGCGATCAGCAGGGTGTTGTCGCACGCCTCCGGGAGGTCCTTGAAGAGCCGCCGCATCTCCTCTGATGACCGGATGTAGTAGCTGTCGCCATTGAACGCGAACCGTTTGCCGCCTTCGTCGCTGGTGGGCTCGCTGAGGGTCGACCCCGACTGCACGCACAGCAACGCCTCGTGCGCGTGTGCGTCGCCGTGCCGGGTGTAATGCGAGTCATTGGTGGCGACCAGTGGCGCCTTGAGTTGCGCGGCAATCCGCAGCAGGTCCTCGATGACTCGCTTCTCAAGGTCCAAGCCGTGATCCATGACCTCGACGTAGAAGTTCTCGCGACCAAAGATGTCTTGGAACTCGGCTGCCGCCTTCAGCGCTTCGTCGTACTGACCAAGGCGCAGGCGGGTCTGAACTTCGCCGGACGGGCATCCGGTGGTCGCGATGAGCCCTTTCGCGTATGTCTGCAGAAGCTCGCGGTCCATGCGGGGCTTGTGAAACTGACCTTCGAGCGATGCAAGCGAAGACATCCGGAAGAGGTTGTGCATGCCTGCGGTGTCTTTGGCCCACAGCGTGGCATGGGTGTAGGCGCCACCTGCGGAGACATCATCGCTCTTTTGCGACCGGTCACCCCACAGGACGCGCGTGCGGTCGGCGCGAGCCGTCCCTGGAGTGAGGTACGCCTCGACTCCGATAATCGGCTTGATGCCTGCCTCTTTGGCCTTTGCCCAGAAGTCGTACGCGCCAAAGATGAAGCCGTGATCTGTGGTGGCCATCGCGGTTTGGCCCAATTCATTGGCGTGCTCAAACAAGTCCGTGAGGCGGGCAGCCCCGTCCAGCATCGAGTACTCCGTGTGGACGTGGAGGTGAACAAAATCGCTGCCGGGCATGCCCTCGATTCTAGGCGCGCCTGGCGTCCGTCGATCTGCACGCAACGCGGTGAGCGCCGATGCTCGGATCGCGCCGCGCGCCGCGGCCGTCCCGTCAGGCTCGCGGCACGTCCTTGAACGCGTCGTGGTGCCAGATTCCCTCGTCAAGGTAGCCCTCGCCGTACGGCGTGTAGCCCAAGCGCTCGTAGAACGCCATCGCTTGGTCTTGAGCGCTGAGTTCAACGCGCACCGCGCCACCGGCACCATGGCGTTCGAGCGCCGCTTGCTCAAGGAAACTCATGATCGCGCGCCCCGCGCCAGTTCCGCGCGCTTCACGCTTGACCGCCACACGGCCAATGTGCGGGTTGGCGGGATCCATTGCACCGTGACCGGTGGCGGGGCCATGCGCGGTATCAGTGTGGGGCGCTAGCAGCCGCCCCGCTGCGACAACGGTACCTGCGCTGTCGTAGGCCACACAGTGCAGCGTCCGCGGATCATCATCAAGTGCGTCGCGTTCACCGTCCTCTGACACTTGCTGCTCGCGCACGAACACCTCGAAACGCACCGCGAGGCAATCCTCGAACTGGGAAGCGGTAGTGACGGCTTCGACTCGTACCGCCGGGTGGCGTTGCATGTGATCTGACACCCTCCTCCGTGGGATCCTTACTGGGCGCGAAGCACCGCGAGCGCATGAGCGAGGTCAGCGGGGTAGGTGCTCTCGACGTGGAGGCGCCGCCCCTGCGTGGGGTGGTCGAATGACAACGCCATCGCGTGAAGCCACTGACGCGTCAGCCCCACTCGCTTGGCAATGGTGGGGTCAGAGCCATACGTCGTGTCGCCCACGAGCGGGTGCCGCATCGCGGTCATGTGGACACGTATTTGATGAGTTCGACCCGTCTCGAGGTGTACCTCAAGCAGCGACGCGGAGGGAAACATCTCCAGCACCTTGTAGTGAGTCACCGAAGGCCTGCCCTCGGCAGTCACAGCGAACTTGAAGTCGGAGGACGGATGACGGCCGATGGGCGCGTCGATGGTGCCTTCGGTCGGATCCAGGTGACCCTGGGCCACGGCATGGTAGATCTTGTCGATGGTGCGTTCCTTGAAGCCTCGCTTGAGCGCCGTGTAGGCCGCATCGGACTTGGCGACCACCATGAGTCCCGACGTGCCGACGTCGAGCCGATGCACGATGCCCTGGCGTTCCGCTGGGCCGGATCGCGACAGCGAGTAGCCCCCTGCCGCCAGCGCGCCCACCACCGTGGGTCCGGTCCAGCCGGGCGAAGCGTGCGCTGCGACGCCCACGGGCTTGTCCACCACAAGGAGGTCGTCGTCTTCGTAGGCAATGGTGAGTCCGCCGGGGATGGCGGGCTCGGGACCCGGCTCGCGCTCATCTGGGATGTCGACTGAGATCACGCCATCGCCGATGCGATCAGACTTGCCCAGCACAGTGCCCGCTGCCGATACATGTCCTGCGGCGAGCAACTCAGCCACCTTGGTACGGCTCATGCCGAGCATGCGCGCCAGTGCCGCATCTGCTCGTTCCCCCACCAGCGCATCCGGCACGGGAAGGTGGCGAGTGTCGCTCACTCCTGCGATTCCTTCGCAGGTTCGGAACTAACCTCACCGACCGCCGGCGGATGCAGTAGCGGCTTGCCTGCAAGGCCCATCAGGACCGCCACCGTCGCGGCACCCACAATGGCGATATCGGCGATGTTGCCCACGAAGAGGTCTCCGTACTTGATCATGTCGATCACATGGCCCTCGCCAAAGCTCGGCTCGCGAAGCAGCCTGTCGATGAGGTTGCCGATCGCGCCGCCCAGTCCAATGCCGAAGAGCACCACCACGGGCACCGACGCGGCGCGGCGGGCATAGTAGACGAGGCCCGCAGTGACAACCACCGCGACGATCGTGAGTACCCATGTGTAGTCGGTGCCCAGTGAGAACGCGGCACCCGAGTTGAACACGAGTTGAAGTTGGAGGTAGTCGCCGATCACCGGGATGACCTCACCGGGACTGAGAGCCGCGAGCGCCCACTGCTTGGTCGCCTGATCGATGGCGATAACGCTGAGTGCGACCAGCCAGAAGGCTGGCCGCCAGGTCACCGCCGCTCCTCGCGCTGCTTGCAGGTCACGCAGTAGGTGGCACGCGGGAAAGCCTGCAGACGTGCCTTGCCAACGCCCTCGCCGCACACCTGGCACTCGCCGAACTTGCCAGCCTTGATACGGCGCAGCGCGTCCACGCTCTGTTCGAGCATGTCACGGGTGTTGTTGACGATCGACATCTCTTGTTCACGCTCGAGCGCAGTCGAACCGGCATCGGCCTGGTCGTCACCCGCGCCCTCGGACGTGTGGAGCAGATCGTCAAGCTCTGACTCGGTGGCCTGGACCTCGGCGACAAGGCGCTCAACGTCCGAGTTCAGCGTCTTGATGACGTCGCGCAACTCGGACACCTTCCACTGTTCTTCGCCGTCGCGCAACGGAACACGCTTAGCGTCAGCAGCCTTCACGTCAGCGGGGTCTACCACGATGATCGTGACGTCAGTGTTGGGCATTCATCATCCTTGTGTCGCAGGGGTGGTCGCGTTGAGTAGTCAAGCGAGAATAGTCCGGTTTTGGGCTGTTGGCAACGCGCCACGCTCAAAACCCGGTGGGCATGCCGCTAAGGCGCGCGATTATCGCCCGGTGCACGGTCCTTGCCCGCGCCGTGATCGAGGTCGCCTAGCAGGTTCTCCAGGTACGTCGTGAGGCGGCCGCGGTAGTCTCGCTCGAACCGGCGGAGATCGTCGATCTTGCGCTCCAATTCGCCGCGCTCACGGATCAATCCGTCCATCCGCGTCTGGGCCTCGGTCTGCGCGGCGTTGAGGATGCGGTCCGCTTCAGCCTTAGCCGCGCTGACGATGCGTTCCTTCTCAGCCTCGGCTGCCGTGACGTACTCGTCGTGCAACTTCTGAGCCATCGCGAGCATTCCTGTGGGGCTGGGGTTGGGGTCGGTAGCCGCCGCGAGAAGACCGCCGGCAGGCGTCGCTGGCGCTGGCGGGGCCGACGCGGGCGCCGGGCGTCCTCCATAGGGACCGCCCAACGGATCTGCCATGGGTTGGCTCGCTTGGCCGGCAAGTGCGGCTTGGAGGCGTGCGGCGAGGTCATCGCGCTCGGCCGTCAGTGACGAGATGGTGTGAGCGATGTCATCGAGGAAGTCATCGACCTCATCTTGGTCGAAGCCCTCACGATACTTCGTCTTTGAGAACGCCTTGTTCAGGACGTCCTCAGCCGTGAGCAATGCCATTCGACTTTCACCTCGCGTTGGTTGGCAACTGGGGGTTGCGCGTTACGTAACGTTCACTCTACTCACATACGTATCGGCATGCACTTGAGTTCCAGATAGGGACAAACCGGGGCATCCGGTGCCCACGTCAGATCAATGTGCCGAGCACATTCATGGCGATCCAGCAGGAGAAGAACACAATCATGAAGGCCAGATCGAGCCGCACGGCGCCGATGCTCAGCGGCGGCACCACCTTGCGGAGCGCCTTGATAGGTGGATCTGTGATCGTCAGCATCGCTTCAACGATCACCAACATCGCCCCCGTGGGCCGCCAGTCGGCTGACAGCGACATCAAGATGTTCACGACCATCCTGCCGATGAGGAGCACGATGAAGATGAACAGGGCGAACTGCAACGCTGAGACCAAGAGTTCCACGCAGAGAGCCTAACCGAGCCAAGCCCTGCGAAGCGACCGCCTGAGCTAGCTCTGATTGAAGAAGCCGCGTTCCACGGGGGGCGGTGGCTCGCGATCAACGTCAATTTCGACGTGTGCGGGCGACAGCAAGAACACCGACGTGGTCACTCGCTCGAGGTTGCCGTGCAAGCCAAAGGAGAGTCCCGCCGTGAAGTCCACCAATCGCTTGGCGTCCCCATCGGTCATCTCCGTCAAGTTCATGATCACGGGCACACCCTGGCGAAAAGCCTCGCCAATCATGCGTGCGTCGTTGTACGTGGTGGGCTTGATGGTCTGAATCCGGCGGAGGTCTTGACCTTCGCCCTGACGTGGTTCGGGGGCGCGGTGACTCCGGTCGCCGCGGAAGGAGCGTCGCTGGACCTCGCCCACATCGTGCAAGTTCGTGACCGGCGCGAGGTCCTCGGGCGCGTAGTCGTAGTCCTCGTGCTCGCTCACATCAAAGCCGAGGTACTGGATCGCCCTTCGCATAGCGCTCATGACACTCCCCTATGTTTTCGTGGTGCATTGATACATATGTCTGTTCTTAAGGTACGGCGGTGGTGTCACCGGGCACCGCAACGACACGCCGAATGCCTACGGACACACGATGACGGCAGTCTGGCGCCCCGTGGTGCCGTCTCTCCTGTGGGAGAAGTAGGCCGGGTCCTCGAACGTGCAGGCGCGTTGCCGAGTGATGTGACTGAAGCCCAGTTGGCCCAGTCTCGCCTCGACAGCGCGGGGGATGTCGAGGGCGGGCTTGCCCCAGGAAGTCGATGCCGTCGCGATCGGGTGGCGCTCGGCGATCCGCTGGCGCAATTGCGCCGGCACTTCGTAGCAGCGCCCACATATCGCTGGGCCAATACTCGCGCTCATCTCGCCACGCGCCGTCCATCCGCCACGAATATCAAGGAGCGCAGCGACAGCGGCATCGAGGACCCCGGCGTAAAGCCCCTCACGACCCGCGTGGACGGCGGCGACCGCGCCCGATGCCTTGTCGTGAAGGAGCACAGGCACGCAGTCAGCAGCTTGGCTCGCGATCGCGACACCGGGGGTGGTGGTGATGAGCACGTCGGCTATCGCGGGCTCCTGCCCCGCCACCGACACATGGGCGACGGTGATGCCATGGTTGGGCACCATGAAGCTGACGGGGACCCCGGCGAGGTCCTCGATCGCCTTGCGGTTGGCGGCCACCGCGCGGGCATCGTCTCCCACATGCAGGGCGACGTTGAGGGACGCGTAGGGCGCGCTACTGATGCCGCCCGCGCGCGACGTGAAGAACGCAGGCACATTGAGGCCCGCGTCGATGACCATGGCTTACCGCAAGAACTCGGGGACGTCCAGCTCGTCTGCCCGTGCGTTTGCGTGCACCTCGATGGCGTCCGTTTGAGGCGCGTCGTCGTCGATGCGGCGGGGAATCACCGGCACCTCCTCTGGTACCTTGACCGGCTCGAGCACAGGTGCAGCTGGAGTAGGCGTCGCCCCATCGACCTGACCGAGCGCACCCGTGTGCTTACGGTATGGCGGGGCGCCGCCTTCGAACCCGGCGGCAATGACGGTGATGCGCATCTCGTCACCCAGGGCATCGTCAATCACGGTACCGAAGATGATGTTGGCCTCGGGGTGAGCGGCCTCGCGTACCAGAGACGCCGCCTGCTGAACTTCCTGGATCTGCAGGTTGGAGCCTCCGGCGATGCTGAGCAGCACGCCGTGCGCGCCATCGATGCTTGCCTCGAGTAGTGGGGAGGAGATCGCGCCCTCGGCCGCCTCCAACGCGCGGCCCTCGCCACGGGCCGAACTCACGCCCATGAGCGCCGTCCCGGCACCCTTCATCACTGACTTCACGTCGTTGAAGTCAACATTGATGAGACCAGGAGTCGTGATGAGGTCAGTGATGCCCTGGACTCCCCCTTGCAGCACCTGGTCAGCAGCGGCAAACGCGCCCAGCACGCTTAGCTTGGCGTCGGCAATATCGAGGAGCCGATCATTGGGGATGACGATGAGCGTGTCGACCTCAGAACGCAGTTGCTCGATGCCAACCTCCGCCTGATCGGCGCGGCGACGGCCTTCAAAACTGAAGGGGCGGGTCACCACGCCCACCGTGAGCGCCCCCATGGAGCGCGCGATGCGCGCCACGACGGGGGCTCCACCGGTTCCGGTGCCACCGCCCTCCCCTGCGGTGACAAACACCATGTCGGCTCCGCGGAGCGCCTCCGCGATTTCTTCTTCGTGGTCTTCCGCGGCCTTGCGGCCCACCTCGGGATCTGCCCCAGCACCCAGCCCACGTGTCAGTTCGCGACCGATGTCGAGCTTGACATCGGCATCCGACATCAACAACGCCTGTGCGTCGGTATTGATGGCGATGAACTCGGCACCCTTGAGTCCCACGTCGATCATGCGGTTCACGGCGTTCACGCCGCCGCCACCAACGCCAACGACTCGAATGGCGGTGATGTAGTTCTGCGGTGTAGCCACGGTGCCTCCTAAACCCTAACCTTCAACTTGAGGGTCACAGTTATGTCAAGTTGATCCACCTTGACGGTACGGCCCAGCGCCCGCGAAGCGCCGCATTCCGCCGCGTGTCGTGCGCAATCCGTCCTATTCGGAGCGCGTGATCGGCAACGTCGGCGCGGAGACGTCGATAACGTCCGCCCCCGCGGCTCGGTCCGATTCCAACAAGACCTGCAGCACCTCTGCCTTCAGCGCCGATTGCTCCGCGCTCCCCCACTCGACTTGAGGTCCGTCCCGCAAGGTGAACTGCACCGAATCCTCGGTGTCGGCACGGATGCCCTCGACCCGCTCCAGCAGCGTCGCGGGCAACTCGCGCACCACCCTCAGCACTGCCTCAAGCACCCTGACGTGGTCAGGACCCACCGGCACCGTAATCAGCGGCACGTTGTCGGGCACGGCGACGGAACGCGCCACCTCGACGCCTTCGTCGTCCACAAGCACCAGCCCACCCGCCGGATCGGGAATAGCGGCAACCGGTTCGCGGGAGGTGAGTGTGACGATGAGTCCGGCGGGCCACACTCGCTCGACAACCACCTCCCTCACGCCTGGAACATCCGTGAGTTGGTTCCGCACATGCTCCACGTTGAGGAGCACCAACGAGGAGCCTTCATGCTGGGCGATGACAGCTCTCACCGCAGCCTCGTCAACCACGGTTCCGAATCCGCTCACCTCGACGCTGTCCGCCTCAAGCGCGAACAGCGGGGACAGCACCGCCAGCCACGCAAGAAACGCGACTACCGCGGCGTAGCCCGCACGGCGAGCCACCGTCCGCCATCGCAAGCGCGAACGTGCCCGCGCCTTCTCCTGGAGGCGTTCCGACACTCGCGTGGTCACATTCGCAGGCAAGCCCGCGGGGCTCGCGACGGGCGCCCATGGCTGCGTTGGGAGATCCCGGCGGGTTACCGTTGACCCGCGGGTGCTGATCTCTCCGGGGGGACGACGAACGTCAGTCATCATCACCGTTCAGTGCGTTGATGTCCTCGAGAATCCAATCGGGAGCGAGGGTCACCGTGCCCGAGCCCAGTGTGAGCACCACATCCCCCGGGACCGCAAGTGCGGCGCACGCCCGCGCCGCGTCTCGCAAGTCGTTGACGACCCGCACCGTTGACCCTGTCGGAACCGACATTCTGCGAACGAGTCCCTCGGAGTTCACGCCGTCGATCGGATCCTCCCGGTCCCCATGGACGGCCGCCAGGACAACATCGGCGTCTTCAACACTGAGCGCGTCAGCGAAAGCCTGCGCATGAAGTTGGGTTCGGGAGAACAGCATCGGCTGGAAGAGCACCACCAGGTGCGACTCGCCAGCTTCCCGCGCAGCCCTCAGTACTGCGTCGACTTCGGTGGGGTGATGCGCGTAGTCGTCGATGACGCGAACCCCATGAGCTTCGCCGCGCGCCTGGTACCGCCGGCCCGTGCCACCAAAGCTTGCCAGCGCACGTGCGGCAGCGGCGGGATCTGCATCAAGCGCGCGCGCGGCCAACCACGCCGCAGCTGCGTTGAGTCGATTATGCTCGCCCGGCATGGGCAGTTCCACGCAATAGTCCGCGCCGCCTGCGGTAATCCCCTCAAGGGTGACGGCAACGTCAGCACCGCCGCCAACACCGTAGGTCACCACCTCGACGCCAGCGCGCTTGGCCTCGTGAGCAACCCGCATCGCAACCGCATCATCAGCACACACGATGAGCACGCGCGCGCGGCACGCGAACTCGACAAAGGCAGCGATCAGCGCCTCCTCAGTGCCGTAATGATCGAGGTGATCCGCCTCCACGTTCGTGAGGACGGCGATGTCGACGTCGTAGCGCAGGAACGAGCCATCGGATTCGTCCGCCTCGACCACTGCAATACCGGCGGAACCCGCGTAACCCCCTGCGACGGCGCCCTCAATCCCCAGCACCTTGGCGCCCACCGCGTAACTCGCGTCGACGCCGCACGCGTGCAGCACATGCGCAACCATTGCCGACGTCGTGGTCTTACCGTGGGTTCCCGCGATGGCAACGATTCGCTGCCCGGCGAGCGCCTTGACCAGCGCCTCGGAGCGATGCCACACAGGGATCCCCCGTTCGCGCGCGTGCGCCAACTCCGGATTGCTGTCGCGTACCGCAGTAGAGACGACAACCGCGTCGCAGCCGTCGACGAGCTGGGGATCGTGACCCACGTGCACATCCATGCCCGCGTCACGCAACGCCCTAAAGTAGGCGCTCTCCCGGACATCTGACCCACTCACCTGGGCGCCGGTCGCCGCCATGAGTCGGGCCACTGCGGACATCCCGGACCCGCCCACGCCGATGAAGTGCACGCGCTCGCTCACGCGGCACCTGCATCGTCGTTAGCGACATCGATTCCAACAGCACTCTCGATCATGTCAGCGAGCCGTCGCGCGCCATCACGAATGCCCACGCTCACTGCGGCCGCACTCATGGCCGCGTTGGATCGAGGATCGAGAATCATCTGTTCGGCGGCGAGTTCGAGCGCAGCAGACGTGAGGTCAGCGTCCTGGATGATCGTGGCCGCGCCGGCAGCGACCGCCTGGCGGGCATTGAGCGCTTGCTCGCCGTTCCCGTGGGGCAATGGCACATACAGCGCGGGTAGCCCGAGCGCGCTCACTTCGCACACCGTCGCGGCTCCTGCTCGGCACACCACCGCCTCGGCAGCAGCAAAAGCCCCGGCCATGTCGTGGGAATACTCCTCAACGCGGTAGTACTCGCGCATCGTGGTGGGCAGGTTGGCTCGCGCACGCATCGCCGACTCCGCCTTGCCCGCGCCGGTGAGATGGAGCACATGGACACCGTGCGCCACCAGGGTAGGCACTGCCTTCACGATCGCGGCGTTCAGACTTGCCGCCCCGAGCGATCCGCCAGTGACCAGCAAGACCGGAGCGTCCCCCGGCCACCTCAGGTTGAGCCGGGCCACGCTCTGGACTTCCGCGCGACCGTTGCCGTCGAGCAACAGCGCGGCCAGATCCGCGATCTCGGGCCGTAGCGGCAAGCCCGTGAGGACCCCGCCCTTCAACGGAGTATCGGGAAACGTCACAGCGACGTGCGAGGACATGCGCGCGCCCAAGCGGTTAGCAAGGCCGGGACGAGCGTTCGCCTCATGAACCACGATGGGGCGCTTGCGCCGCCGCGCGGCCAAGTACGCCGGAGCCGACACGTAGCCACCAAAGCCCACCACAGCGTCGGCCGCTACCGTATCGATAGCAACCCCGGCGGCCGCTACCGCCCTGCGCAGCCTCCCCGGCAGTGCGAACGTATCACCCGATAGCCTGCGAGGCATGGGGACCTTGGGGACGGTCAGGAGGTCCAGCCCTGCGCGCGGAACGAGGTCTTGCTCAAGGCCTTGCTCGGTCCCGAGGACGCTCACGCGGTGACCCCTGAGCTCCAATTCCGCAGCGGTGGCGAGCAACGGGTTGACATGCCCCGCCGTTCCCCCGCCTGCCAGCAAGAATGACTTACCCACGCCGGCTCCTCGACATGACCGCAAGCGAACGCTTGATTACGGACGGGCGCGCCGCAAAAGCCTCAGCCGCGCCAGGTTCTCGCCGCGCGAATGCCATGAGCACGCCGATGGCGGCCAGGGACATCACGAGCGATGACCCGCCTGATGACACCAATGGAAGCGGCACGCCGGTCACCGGTGCCAGTCCCACAACAACCGCGATGTTGATGGCGGCCTGACCCACGATCCAAGCGCCAATGGCTGCCGCGGTAATCTGCACGAACGGGTCCCGGTGACGATGGACGATGCGGTTGACAGCAATCACGATCATGGCGAAGGCGATGAGCACCAGCAGGGTCCCGATCAACCCAAACTCCTCGCCAACGATGGCGTAGATGAAGTCGTTGTCGGCGGCGGGCAAATAGCCCCACTTCTCGCGACTCATTCCGGGGCCCAAGCCCCACAACCCACCCGAGGCGAGCGCCCAAGTGCCGTGCGTCGATTGGTAACACTCGAGCTGCCTATCGCAGTCCTCGGCAAGCCACACGAGAAGTCTGCGCATGCGGCTCTCTTGCTCCCGCATCATGATCGCGATCGCGATGCCGCTGACAATGACGCCGATGGAAAAGAACCGGATAGGCAGCCCAGCCACCCAGTACGCGGCGGCGGCGACCAGCAGCACCACGACTGCGGTGCCCATGTCCCGGCCCACCATCACGAGCGCAATGATGCCTGCCGTCACGATGCCACCGGGCACCATGATGCGCTTGAACGACGTCAACTCGTGACGAAAGTTGGAGAGCACCACGCCCAAATACAAGGCGAGGCCCAGCTTGGCGATCTCGGCTGGCTGCATGGTGACGAGCCCCACCCGGATCCACGCGGTGTTGCCACCAGACTCAATGCCCACCGTCGCCACAACAATCAACAAGATCACCGAGATGAACAACACCCAAGGCGCACTCCGTCGCCACATGGTGATGGTCATGCGCGAGCCGACGCCCAGCGCCACCAACCCGAGCAGAAGCGCCCCCACTTGCACCATGAAGAGCGCGTACGCGTTGCCATCCGCACGGCCAATCGAGTAGATCGACGAGCTGGACAGCACAACTGCCAAGCCAACCAAGACCAGGGTCGCGCTTGCGGCGACAAGCAAGTAATAGGAGGCAGCCGGGGATCTCCACGCAGAGTCGGTGGACGCAGGCCGTGCGGCGGTGGTGGTCATGCGGCTTCCCCCGTCCTCGGTGCCCTAGCGTTCAAGCGCCTCCACCGCTGCGGCGAAAGCCTGACCTCGATCTGCGTAACTCGTGAACTGATCCAACGACGCGCAGGCAGGAGACAACAGCACGGTATCGCCGGCGCGAGCCAACTTCCGAGCAGCTACCACTGCACGTACCATCACAGTCTCCCCCGGTTCAATGACTGTCACAGGGATATCCGCCGCGTGTCCTGTGAGGGCGGATTGCAACAATTGTGGGTCTTTCCCAATGAGCACCACCGCACGCAGTCGGGAGCGCAACGCCTTCACCAGCTCTTCGAACTCTTGGCCTTTGGGCTGGCCCCCTGCGATCCACACCACCGACTGGTCCGGGCGGCCACCGAACGCCGCGAGCGTAGCGTGCGCGTTCGTCGCCTTCGAGTCATCCACGTACGTCACGCCATCAACGGTGGCGACAGTTGCCGTCCGGTGCGCGTCGAGCGTGAAGCCCCTCAATCCCGCGGCCACATGCGCTGGTTCTACGCCCACGGCTCGAGTCAGCGCGGCAGCGCACAGCGCGTTGAACACCAGGTACGGCGGCACGGCGCCAGCCACCAAGTGGCCAAGATCGGCAACGGTGGCGAGCTCGTCCGCCATGGTTCGCCGCTGGTCGCTGAAGGCACGATCGCACAGCACGCCGTCGACCACACCCAGTTGAGAAATTGCCGGCGCACCCGTGGTCACTCCAACAGCGCGACAGCCCTCCACCACATCCGCATTCTCGACCATGCCCTCCACTAGCGCGTCTCCGGCGGGGTAGACACACGCCACCTGAACGTGCTCGTAGACCCGTGCCTTGTCGGCGTGATAGCCCTCAACACTGCCGTGCCAATCCAGATGGTCCTCGTCGGCGTTGAGACACACCGCGGCGTGCGGCGAGATTGTTGTGGAGAAGTGGAGCTGCAGGCTCGCAATCTCCACAGCAACGAGGTCGACATCTGTGCGCGCAGCCGCGATGACTGGCACGCCCATGTTCCCGCACACGGCGACGTCAAGCCCAGCGGCGGTAGCAATCGCTCCCACCATGTGCGTGGTGGTGGTCTTGCCGTTTGTCCCGGTCACGAGCACCCACGGGATGCCTTCGCGGCGCACCCGCCAAGCGAACTCCATCTCCGACCAGACGTCGAGACCCGCCGCGAGCACCGCCTGAATTGCTGGCGAGTGAGGCGCGAAGCCCGGGGAGGCGACCACGTGATCGATAGCAGTCAGATCGACCTCGTCGACGCTTGCGACGTCTGCGCGTCCAGAGTCATCCACCGTGACGGCAACGGCGCCCAGTTCTTCGAGCACCGTCACGGCCGACGCCCCCGCGACGCCCACTCCGAGGACCAAGACACGCTTGCCCGCAAGATCGATCATGGCACTACACGTTGGCGGGTAGCGTCGCCACCCACTCGGCGTAGAAGATGCCCACGCCTGCGGCGCTACAAAGCCCGGCAATGATCCAGAACCTCGTCACGATGGTGACCTCGCCCCAGCCCAACAACTCGAAGTGGTGATGGATGGGGGCCATCTTGAAGATGCGTTTGCCCGTCATCTTGAACGACGCGATCTGCAAGACCGAACTCAACACGACGATGACAAACAAGCCACCGATGATCACACCCAGCAACTCTGTCCGCGAGATGATGGTGAATCCCGCGATCGCGCCACCGAGTGCGAGGGAACCCGTGTCTCCCATGAAGATCCTGGCCGGGCTGGCGTTCCACCACAAGAAGCCAAAGCACGCTCCAGCGATCGCTGCGGCCAGGATCGCCAGGTCCCACGGGTCTCGCACTTCGTAACACGACGACGTCGAGTTCGGCAATCCGCACAGTTGGTTCCACTGCCAGATGCTCACCACCACATAGGTGCCAAAGAAGATCAGCGATGCACCTGTCGCAAGGCCGTCCAGTCCGTCGGTGAGGTTGACGGCGTTAGACCAGGCCGCGATCAAGAAGTTGGCCCACAACACAAAGACGATGATGCCGATGGCGGGTCCCAGCGCGGCAAAGTCAATCGCGGTGTCGCGCAGGAAGGATACCGACGTCGACCCAGGAGTACGCCCGGCCGAGTTGGGAAACTGCAATGCCAGCACCGCGAAGGCGAGCCCTACCAGGCCCTGCCCCAAGAACTTCCACCGGGCCCGCAGGCCTAGCGACCTCTCGCGGGAGATCTTGATGGCGTCGTCGAGAAAGCCCACAACGCCCAGACCGATGATGAGGAACACGATGAGCGCCGAGGATATGTTCGGGAGCCGGCCCACGAAGATGTTCGCGCCAAGCCAGGCAAACACCGTGGCGATGATGATGACAACGCCGCCCATGGTGGGCGTGCCGCGCTTCACATGGTGAGTCGCAGGGCCATCGTGGCGAATGAACTGGCCGAACTGGCGCCGCGTGAGGTACCGGATCAGGAACGGAGTGCCGAGCATCGAGATCACGAGTCCCAGGCCTCCGGCGACCACTACTGCTCTCATCGCTTCGCTCCTACAAGGTCGTCGGCAAGTGTCCACAGCCCGGAGCCGTGCGATGCCTTGACGAGCACGGTGTCTCCCGCGGTCAAGACGTCGTCCAGCAGGTCGCGAGCCTCACCAATGGTATCGACGTATGCCGCCTCCTCGCCCCAGGAGCCTTCCCGCACGGCCGAGTCGAAGATGGGTCGTGCCCCAGCACCCACCACAAGAACCAGATCGATTCCCAGCCGAACCACGGTGTGGCCAATATCTGCGTGCGCCGCGACAGACACGTCTCCCATCTCAAGCATCTCGCCCAGGACGGCGACGGTGCGCCCGCCATTTGCCACGGCAAGCAACGCGCGAAGAGCGGCGCGCATGCTCTCCGGACTGGCGTTGTAGGAGTCGTCGATCACTGTGACGCCATCGGGTCGATCCACCAAAGCCATGCGGTGCTCGCTCAGTGCCTTGGCCTGCGCCACCGCCGCCGCCGCGCCGTCAAGACTGAGCCCACGGTGCACCGCGACAGCGATGGCCGCGAGCGCGTTGGTGACATGGTGTTCGCCTATGAGCGACAGGCGCGGCACGTCGACGGCGACGGCACCTTGACGCACGGTGAAGCGGGCTCGCCCACTGTCTAGTTCCAGCTTCGTCGCGCGGATGTCGCCGCGATCAACCCCAAAGGTCGCGACGTTCGGTGCCAGGGGTGCCATTGCCGCCACCCGAGCATCGTCGGCGTTGAGGATCGCGATGCCGCCCGGCACCAGTCCTGCGACCAGTTCCGACTTCGCTTGAGCAACGTCGTCGATCGATGCGTACTGGCCAAGATGCGCGCTGCCCACGTTGAGCACCACCGCGATGTCCACCGGAGCAATCTGAGTGAGGTAGGCGATGTGCCCTGGCCCACTTGCGCCCATCTCGAGAACCAAGTGGCGGGTGGTGTCATCGGCGCGCAGCACGGTGAGCGGCATGCCGATCTCGTTGTTGAAGCTTCCTACCGGCGCCACGACGTCGGGGAGCACCTGTGCGAGGAGGTCTTTGGTGGTGGTCTTGCCGTTGGAGCCAGTGACTCCCACCACGGTGATGTCGCCGCGAATGCGGAGGTCGGCAAGGTAGGCGCGCGCAAGCTTGCCCAAGCCTTCGGTGACATCGTCGACCAAGATGTGGGGCGCGGCGACCGGTTGCGAGACCAAACTCAGGACGGCACCCGCGGCCGTCGCCGCATCAACGTATTGATGTCCATCCACGCGTTCGCCCACAAAGGCGACGTACATGGCACCGGGCGTCACGTCCCGCGAGTCCTTCTCCACACTCGTGACGGCGATGTCGACATCGGCGACGAGTGTGCCTCCCACGGCGTTCGCGATCCATTGCGCGGTGACGGCCCTCATCGGAGGGCCTCGCGTTCGGCGACAATCCGCGCGTGCGCCTGCAGGTACGCATCACGGTCGTTGTAGCGGTGAAAGACACCGGCGATCTCTTGGGTAGGTTCGTGACCCTTGCCCGTCACGATCACGGTGTCGCCGGGACGCCCAAGCCGGAGCCCAAACTCCACCGCCGCCACCCGGGGCTCAACCTCGTGCACATCCTGCAAGGTGGGGCGCACGCGCTCGATACCTGCGCGGATCGCAGCGCGCACCGCTGCCGGCTCTTCGGAGCGCGGGTTCTCGTCGGTCAGCACAATGACGTCGGCCAACTCGGCGGCGATCTGGCCCATCACTGGGCGTTTGCCCTGGTCGCGGTCGCCGTCAGATCCAAAAATCAGAATCAACTTGCCCGGCGTGATGGGCCGTACCCCTTCGAGCGCGAGCGTCAAGGCATCAGGGGTGTGTGCGTAGTCGACAATCGCGAGGGGGTCGACGTCGCTGCGCTCAATCACACGCTCCATACGGCCAGGCACGGAATGGGCCGAGGCCACCCCCGCGATCGCGTGCGCCAGGTCAATCCCCGCGAGGTGACCGGCGACAATGGCCACTGCGGCGTTCGAGACGTTGACCAGACCTGGGAGTGGGCTCTCCGCTGCGTGCTCGACGCCCTCGGGGTCGCGCAGGGTGAACTGCGAGCCCACGCCGTCGAGCCCCACCTTCGCGGCCGTCACCTTCCAGTCGCCACCTTCGGTGGTGGGTCGAGTCGCGACGGTGACGGTAGGGATGAGGGTCTCCGATGCCAGTTGACGGCCCCAACTGTCGTCGATGCAGATGACCGCCTGGCGTGCGCGACCCGGAGCGAACAGACGCGCCTTGTCGGCGAGGTAGCGCTCCATCGTGACGTGGAAGTCAAGGTGATCCCACTGCAGGTTCGTGAAGACGGCCACTGCGAAGTCGGCACCGCTGATGCGGTCGAGCGCGGCGGCGTGAGAGCTCACCTCGGTGACGGCCGCGGTGGCACCTTCCTCGACCATCCGCGCCAGGAGGCCGTGCAGAACCGGGGCCTCGACCGTGGTGCGGGGACTCTCCACGGCCTGGCCACCCACCCGGAGTTCGACAGTCCCGAGCACCCCTCGGTGAGCGTGCTCCGTTGCGAGCGCGCTGTCGATGAAGTAGCTCGTGGTGGTCTTGCCGTTGGTGCCGGTGACTCCAATGAGTGTGAGGTGGCGAGACGGGTCACCATAGACGGCCGCAGCCATCTCACCCATGTCCCAGCGTGTGTGCTCGGAGACCATGACTGGAACCTCAAGTCCCGCATCCGCGATGATGCCAGCTCCCTCGGCGTCTGTCAGGACGGCGACCGCCCCAGCCGCGACGGCATCGGCCGCGAAGTGGGCCCCGTGCTTGATCAGTCCCGCGAAGGCACCAAAGAGGTCCCCTGGTTGCACGTCGCGAGAGTCCACGCTCGCCCCAGTCACGTCCAGCACCGCGGCCGATGCTGGGGTCACCTCGAGCTCGCACCGTGCGGCCAGGCGGGCGAGCGAGATGGACCGTACTCGAGCGGGCCTCAACGGCATTTCCTGCAACGTCACTCCCAGGTGGTCGGGTAAAACTCTTCGCGCGGCCCCGACGGGGGGACGCGCAACGCTTGGAGGGTAAACGTTGTCACATCCTTGAACACCGGAGCGGCCACCTCGCCGCCCCAAATCGAAGTCTTGGGATCAAAGAGGATGACAGATACGACGATACGCGGATCATCGGCCGGTGCCACGCCAACAAAAGACGAGACGATTGACGTCAACCCGCCCTTGCCGTCGTCGGCCTGGGCGGTGCCAGTCTTGCCTGCCACGCGGTAGCCGTCAATCCGGGCGAGCCTTCCGGTGCCTTCTTCGGTGACTTGCTCGAGCATGAGCATGAGTGCGCTGGCGGTCTCCTCGGAAATCACCCTGGTGGAGTCGCCTACGTCGCGAGGCTCAAAGGTTCCGTCAGGGAGTTGGTAGCCCTTGACGATGGTGGTGGGCGGCATCACTCCGCCGTTGGCGATCGTGGCGTAGACCTGGTTGGTCTGCAGCGCAGTCACGGATACCGACTGACCGTAGAGCACAGCGTACTTGGAGCGACCATCCCACTTCTCGTAGGGATGCAAGATTCCAGGCGACTCGCCTGGCAGACCCACGTGGGTGCGTTCCCCGAAGCCGAATGCCTTCAGGTAGTCGTACCGCTGCTTGACCGTCAGTTGCTGACCGATCTGGATGGTTCCGGTGTTCGAGGAGGTCACCAACACCCCGGCGAGGGTGAGCTTCTGGTCGGGGTGTTCGTGAGAGTCCGTGAATGTCTCGTTATTGGCGGTGGTGTAACTGAATGGGGCGACGTAGCGAGACGTGGGCGTCGCAATGCCCTCTTCGAGCACGGCAGCCATGGTGATGACCTTGCTGGTCGAGCCTGGCTCAAACACGTTTGAGACGGCGCGCGAGCCACGGTTGGAGGGGTCGGATGCACCCGGATTGTTGGGGTCCACCGTGGCCGAATCCGCGAGCGCGATGACCTCGCCCGTAGCGACGTCGGTAATCACAATGATGCCCCGGGGTGCCCCCGTGCTACGCAGGGCCTCTTCGAGCTGCTGCTGGACGTACCACTGGATGTCGCGATCAATGGTGAGCACCACGTCAGACCCAGGCACGGCCGGCTGCTCTTCGCGCACCCCGGTGGGGATGACGTGGCCTTGACGCCCCCGCTCGTACGTCATTGACCCAGGCGTCCCGAGCAACTCGTCCTCGAAGAGTGCCTCGATACCGGCAATCCCCCAGTTGGTGCCCTGCCGGTCTTCCCTGCCCCCCACGAATCCCACAATGTTCCCGGCGATGGCGTGGTTGGGGTACAGGCGTTCGGCGCTGCGCTCAAAACTGATGCCGTGGATGTTCTCGGCATGCACCAAGTCCCAGGTCTCTGGTGTCACGGACTTGGCTACATAGGCGAAACGCTTGTCGCCGGTGAGCGCAGCCGCGAGTTCGGATTCGCTCATCCCCAGGATGGGCGCGAGGATGCGCGCGGCGTCGACGGGGCCCTCCGCCACGACCTGGCCGCCTTCCTTGCGAACAAACCCTGCGATGTCTCGCTGATTCACGGTCACGTGGTACCGGTTCACCGTGGTGGCGAGAACCGTTCCGTTGCGGTCGAGGATGTCCGCGCGGTCTGACGCAATGGTGGTGGTCACGAGGCGCTGTTCGAGCGCCTGCGCGGACAGCTCCGAGGCTTGGACGCCTTGTATCATGACAAGCTGCCCGGCGAACACGATGAGAACAGCGAGCATGGCCAGCGACACGACGCGTTGGCGCACCACAGGGTTGCCCACGCGTGGAGCGACGCTGCGCTGCTGCGATGGACGCGGGCCAGGCATTAGTTGCCCGATTCAAGAACGGTGCCGTCTTCAATAGACACGAAACCAAGGGTCCCGGCAGGCTCCATCCCTAGTTGGGCAGCGCGCGTCGACAGCCACTGTGGGGACGCGTTCGCTTCGAGTTCACTAATGAGCGTCGCGCGCTGCTGGTGCAGGTCAGCGAGCTCGATCTTGAGGTCTCGGCGCTCGTATGCACCCTCCGCCATCGTGGTGTTGAGGACCAGTACCGCAGCGAGCGCGCCAAGGATCATGCTGAAGCACGCCCAGGTGAACGGCACCAGAGAGCGGGCGTGCTTGGGTGCGGCCACGGCCCGCAAGTGATCGCGAGTGCGCGGCGCGGGAGCGTAGCTTGGCGCCGACGGGTGTGGCGCCGTCACCGGCCGAAACTGGCGCGCGGGAGCGGCACTCATGAGCCACGTCCTCTGCGCGAGGCCGGTGTGAGGCGCGTGCGCTCGACCGCACGCAGGCGTACCGACTGCGACCGGGGGTTGGATTCTGCCTCGGCAGCCGAGGCCTTCTCCGCACCGCGGGTGAGCAGGCGCAAATACGGCTGATCGTCATCGGGGATGACGGGCAGGCCTGGAGGCGCCTGGGTGTTGACACCAGCCGCGAAGGCCTGCTTCACCATCCGATCTTCGAGGGAGTGGTAGGCCATCACCACCACCCGTCCGCCAACCCGAGTGGCTTCGAGCGCGGCGGGCACTGCGCGCTCAAGCACCTCGAGCTCGCGATTGACGGCGATCCGCAACGCCTGAAACGTGCGCTTAGCCGGGTTGCCGCCCTTGGCGCGCAACGCAGCGGGAATGCACGCACGCACCACGTCCACGAGTTCGCCGCTGCGAGTCACTGGTGAGCTCGCGCGGCGTCGCACGATTTCTTTCGCGATCCGTGGCGCGAAGCGCTCCTCGCCGTACTCCCTCAAGATCCGCGCGATCTCTTGCTCACTCGCGTCACGTAGCAGGTCCGCCGCCGTGGTGGGATCGTCACGGTTCATGCGCATGTCGAGCGGCGCGTCCTGCGCGTAGGAGAACCCACGTTCGGCCTCATCGATCTGTAGGGAGCTCACGCCTAGGTCGAGCAATACGGCATCGGCGTGCGTGGCTCCCGCCAAAGCGAGCGCGCCGGCGATGTTGTCGTACTCCGTCTGGATGGCGATGAAGCGGTCGCCGAACGGTGCGAGGCGTGCGGACGCCAGTGTGATGGCCTCGATGTCACGGTCGATGCCCACTACTGTCGCGTGAGGGCAACGCTCCAGGATCGCTTCACTGTGGCCGCCCATGCCGAGAGTGCCGTCGATCGCGACAGCGCCAGGGTTCTCGAGTGCGGGAGCGAGCAGGTCGACACAACGGTCGAGCATCACAGGCTGGTGGCGCGCTGGCGTTCCTGCATCCGGTGTCATGTCCCCTCCTCTCGCGTGATCTCTTCTGGCGACCATCGCGCCTCGTGGTCTCCCACCGGCTCTCTGTCGGGGGGAAGTCCGTCAGAGAGGCTCGGGAGGAGGCCGCGAGGCACGGTGGTCGCTACATGCTTTCGAACACTTCTGCTGCGGTGGCGGCGTAGTCGTCTTCGCCTGCTTCGAGGTACCGCTCCCACGTCTGGGCATCCCAGATCTCCACGCGTGAGCCCATGCCAACTACCGCCACGTCGCGGTCAATGCCCGCGTACTTACGCAGCGGCGCAGTGAGCAGGATGCGACCCTGCTTATCCGGGATGTCATCTGAAGCGTGGCCCAGAAAGTTGCGTAGGTAGTCGCGCGCGGTCTTGTTCTCGAGCGGCGCGCGCTTGAGCCGGTCGTGGACGGCCGTGAACGACTCCAACGGGAACAAGAAGATGCAGCGGTCCAGTCCGCGCGTGGCCACTAGTCCGGTGGCCAGTCCGCCACGGAACTTCGCCGGCAGGATGAGCCTGCCCTTGTCGTCAAGGCGGGGCGTGAAGGTGCCCAAGAACACGCCGGATGGGCCCAGCCCATTCGCGTTGACATCAGACATCGTTCACACCTCCTCACGCCACGACTCGCCAGATTCCCCCACATTACTCCACTTTGCTCCACTTTTCGAGGGATTTGGCCAAACTCCATGTCACAGGGACCCATCAAGCCTGGTAAGAGTCCATAAAGTGAAGTGGAGGGCACTCGCGATGACCCTGATCGCTTAGGCTCTGTCTAGACAGCAAAGGAGCGTCCATGACTCACGAACTGCCAACCGAGACCGAACTCGCTGAAGTTGCCGAGGTAACGGCGAAGATCCGGAGATCAATCTCCACCGTGCTCTCGGGTCTTGACGCGCCTATCACCGGCGCCCTCGCGGCCGTGCTCGCCCAGGGACACCTGCTCATGGAAGACGTGCCTGGGGTTGGCAAGACCACGCTGGCCCGGGCGCTCGCCAAGAGCATCGACTGCTCGATCGGCCGCATTCAGTTCACGCCGGACTTGTTGCCCTCGGACGTCACCGGCGTGAGTATCTTCCGGGCGGATGAACACCGCTTCGAGTTCAGGGCGGGACCCGTGTTCGCCAATGTGGTGATCGCCGACGAGATCAACCGCGCGTCACCAAAGACGCAGTCCGCGCTGCTCGAAGCCATGCAGGAACGCTCTGTCACGGTTGACGGTGAGACCCGTCCCCTGCCGTCTCCGTTCATCGTGGTCGCCACCCAGAACCCGATCGAGATGGAAGGCACCTACCCGCTCCCTGAGGCGCAACGCGACCGATTCATGGCGCAGGTGTCAGTGGGCTACCCCAGTGCACGCGACGAGATGGCGATGATGGACAGCCACGATGGTGTCGACCCGCTCGAGCTCGTGACGCCAGTAACCGACACCGCGACTCTCGCGCGGCTGATCGATGTGTCCCGGCGCATCTACGTGGCACCCGCCATCAAGCAGTACATCGTGGACCTCGTGACCGCGACACGCAGCGAAACCAGTCTGCGACTGGGCGCCTCGCCGCGCGCCTCGCTCTCGTTGCTCGCGGCATCCAAGGGGCGCGCCGCGATGGCCGCCCGCAACCACGTGCTGCCAGATGACGTCAAGGCCCTCGCGGTCGCCGTCTTGGCGCACCGCCTCATTCCGAGCACCGAATCGCGCCTCGCTGGACGCAACTCTCAACAGCTCATGCAAGAGATCGTCTCGCGCACCCCGGTACCTACCGAGGCAAGGGACACACCGCGTCCACGCGAACGAGCACTTGAGCACACACCCTCAACCCACTGACACGCCCATGACTGCCGCCCCGGAGACTACGTCAGAAACCGTGATGACCTCGCGGGGCTGGGGCCTGATCGGGTTCGGCGTCATGGCAGGGGGCGTCGGTGTTGGGCTTGCCAACCCCATCCTCGTGTACGCAGGCGTGACCATGGTCAGCGCCGTCGTTGTCGCAGGGCTGTGGATGCTGTTGTCCATCAACACCTTCTTGCGGCGCTTTCCTTATGCGCGACGCGAAGTGATCCCCCGCCCCCTCACCGCTGGAGTGCCAGGCAAGGTGATCGTGTCGATCCAGTCCGGGAACGCGGCATCGGCCGCCCGGTCACGTCTGCGCCGGACACTCACGAATAGTCTCGACATCCGGGAACAAGCAGCCTCGGAACTCACCGGCGGCATGGGAACCAAAGCGACGGTAGCCCGAACCGAGACCTCGCTGACCCTGACCTACACCTTGCTGCCGTCTCGCCGTGGGCGGTGGCCCCTGGGGCCTGCGCTTGTGCACTCCTCAGACCCCTTTGGTGTGCTGTGGGCGGACACCTCGGTAGGTGAGGCAGAGCACATTCCTGTCTGGCCACCAGTGGTCGACCTCTCCGCAGCCGCCGGCGCCCTGATGGGCCACGCCGACCGCGTCGTCATCGGCGCGCGCACGCCGTCTGCCGACGACGCCTCGCTTCGCGACTACCGCGAGGGCGATGACCTGCGCCGCGTGCACTGGCCAAGCTCGGCACGCCGCGGCACCATGCTGGTCAGGTCAGACGAACGCGCCGGACGTCGCCCCGCCACGGTCATCATGGACTTGCCGCGCGATCCCGTGGCACTCGAATGGTCAATCACTGCTGCGGCGTCGATCGCGCTGAGCGTGCTCGACGCGGGCCACCCGGTCCGGCTCCTAGGCGCGGGCCTCAATCCCGACGCCTCGCGCCACGTAGGCGAACACGGCGCCGAGGCAGGTAGATCGGCCATCCTCAACCAGACTGTCGACCTCAAGAGCCCGGTATCGATCAACGCAGCCACGGCCCACCTCATCCACGCCGCCAATCAAGCCGCTCACGACGCCACTCACGGAGAGGTCATCGTGGGAGTCTTCGAGCCCCTTGAACGAGACGCACTCGACGCCCTTGTCCCCCTGGGAGACAGCGGCCGAGCGTGGGCCATGGTCCGGACGTCAGACAACGTCGCTCAAGCAGAGACCGCACAGGAAACGATGCGATCGCTGCGTCGAGCCGGATGGCGTACCGCCACCGCCTCGACCAACGGAGACCTCGAGAACATCTGGGCCTCAATGATCACGGCCGGAGACATGGAGTGAGCGGCATCGCGCAGACGGGGCGTAGTCCGTGGATAGCGACACCGTTCGTCGCCCTTGCGTCATTGCTCGGAGTCTGGGGACTAAGCGCCATCATCGAACTGGGAGGCTGGTTGCGGACCACCGGCTTCTTGCTCGTGCTCGTCATGCTCGCCGTCATCGCGGCGCGCATGTTGTCGCGTTCGCGTGTGGTGCCATCGCTCGTTGGTGCCGTCGCCGCGATGGTGTTCCTCATCCCCGCGTTCGCACGGAACGAGGATGGTGAACGCCGGATCGTGCCAACGCCAGGGGCCTTCGCCGACCTCGCGGAGGCAATTCGCGTAGGCATCGACCATGCCGCCACTACCCCGGCGCCAGTCGAGGCCGTGCCCGAGTTCGTGGGCCTAGTGAGCGCCACAGTGATCGCGCTGTTCCTGATCGCGGAGCACCTCGCGGTCTCCTGGCGCGCGGTGGCTTCTGCTGGAGCGGTGTTGATTCTGCCGTGGTTGCCCGCCGTCATCTTCCAGTACCGCGTTCCCACCGTCACCCTGTTAGTCGCGCTCGCCGCATGGCTGGCCGCGATGGCTCTCACCAGGCGCGGACCATCGTCAGAGAGACCCCCGTCCATTGGCGCCGCGCTGACAGCCACCACGGTAGCCCTGGTGGCGGTGGTGCTCGTCACTCCCACCGCGCTGGGAGGCAATGGGTGGGGAGCTATCCCCCGCATCCAAACCCCCGACACCTTCGACACGGCCACTCGCCTCAACCTTGCCTTGGACCTACGCAACTCATTGACAACGGACTCCCAATCCACCGTGATGACCTACACGGTCACCGGAACTCGCCCCGACTCTTTCAGGCTCTACGCGCTCACGGACTTCGACGGGACGGCGTGGATACGGCGCGATCCCGACCCGTCGCAGCGCCCCGCGACCGGTGGCGTGCTGTGGCCCATCGAGGTCGAGAACTGGAGCAACCGGACCCGTCAGCGCATCGACATTCGCGTACAGACGCTCACCGAACGGAACCTCCCGCTACCGGTCGCACCGCGCACCGTCACTGTGGACGGCGACTGGTTCTACGACGCGGAACTCGACGAGGTCTTTTCGCAGGGGGCCAGCACTCAGGGCCTCAACTTCCAAGTCGTCACTGACCTCGCCTATCACGACGCCCAGGCTCTCCAGGATGCCCAGACCGCGCTCAACCTCGGCGGCGCGGACCCCTCCGACCCCCGCTACCTCACGATCTCCCCCGCCGTGGATCTTCAACGGGTCCAGGATCTCGCACGTAGCGTGACCTCCGCGTCGACCACACGCTACGAGCAGGCTCTCGCGCTGCAGCAGTACCTCCGCAACCCCTCGGAGTTCACCTACGACGTTTCCGTGTCCCCCAGCGGGGGCGATTCGATCTCCACCTTCCTGGACGATCGGACCGGGTACTGCGTCCAGTTCGCGAGCACCATGGTGATCATGGCGCGTTCGCTCGACATCCCCGCGCGGCTGGCAGTCGGGTTTCTCGGTGGCCGGTCCGACGGCAACGGCGGTTACGCCATCCGCGGCGGGGACGCGCACGCGTGGCCGGAACTGTATTTCCCTGGCCGCGGTTGGGTTCGTTTTGAGCCCACTCCGGCGGTTCAGACGGGCTCTCCACCTCAATGGGCGGACCCTCTGTCCAACCAACTCCCCGTCCCACGCGACGTCCTTGAAGGCGGCCAGCAGGCACCGCCGCCTGTGGTCCCCGAGAACCCAACGGGCCCAGTGGCTCCCGTGACACCGCCCGTAGGCGACGCAGCAGTCTCCGTGTGGTGGTGGCTCGTCCTTGGCGCACTCGCGCTCGCACTCGCGGTCGGTTGGTGGGTGTGGAGATCAGGGGGCGTCATGGCCCGGCATGCACGCGGCGGGGCCGAAGGCGCCTGGGACGCGCTCCATGAACGGCTTGGTGACGACCTCACCTGGTCGCCCACGCTGACCCCGCACGAGGCTTCACACCAGTTGCGTTCGCGCATGGAACTCTACGGCTACGGACTGTCAGCACCGGCAGTTGAGGCCCTCACACGTCTCAGCAACGCGGTCTCAGACCACCGCTACGCGCCCGCAGGTACTCAGGAAGACGGGCCTGAACTCATGGCGTGCGTCGACACCGTGATGGTCGAGGTCGACCAGGCGCGGGCAGCGGAGACTACAGATCGCCCTGTTCGCGGCGGCGCTCGAAGCGCTCTTCAACGCGGCGCATGAACCCGGGGTCTTGAGGCGAGCTCTTGGACGCGACACCTTTCGCACCTGCGGGTCCCTTGGCTGGCTTTCGCGGCTCAAGCATTCCCCACAATGCGGCGAGGATCATGAGCGCGAAACCCACGATTCCGACAATGGGGGTCTGGGCCACGGTGCCAGCAAGGACAGTTCCCAAACCGACCATCACGCCCAGCACCGCCCACGTCATCCGCCCGCGCGAGCGCGGACCACGTGACATGGCGTGTCCTAGTTTGGGGTCAGCACCAAGATCACGCTCAAGCTCTTCGAGCACGCGCTGCTCATACTCAGACAGCGGCATCGTGATCCTCCCTTGCACTCAAGCGTTGTGACTACCATTCTAGTTGCCAAAAGCTCATCCGACTAGCCCACCGGGTTAGGGTGACTGACATGTCGCGAACCCCGCCGCCCACCCAGATCGCTCCGGGAGTAGCTCGCGGAGTTCCCATGAGCATCAGTTCCGGATTGGTGGAACTGCGTGACGAGTCTGATGGTTCAACGTCTGTGTGGGTCAACAACGTTCCCAGTTCGGTCATGCGCACCGACCCGCGTCACCTTGACTTTGAGTACATGCGACACTTCGCGGCAGCTGTCGCTGCGTGGCAACCACCGTCGACTATGCTCGCGCTTCACGTTGGTGCAGCGGCGTGCACGTTCCCGCGCTACCTATGCCACCACTACCCTTCATCGCGTCACATCGCGGTCGACATCGACACGGTGCTCCCCGAACTAGTCCGCGACTGGTGGGACCTACCCCGCGCTCCCCGCCTGCGCATTCGCACCCAAGACGGCCTCGATGCCCTCGCGACGCGGCACGCCGACAGCCTGGATCTTGTGGTGCGCGATGCGTTCGCGGGTGCGACAACGCCAGAGCACCTCGCTAACGAACAGTGGTGGATGCATGCGCGCCGCGTGGTGCGGCCCGGTGGCATGGTGGTGGCGAACGTGGGGGTGTGGCCCGGCAAGGCCACCGGGCTGGCAGATACGCTGGCCGCTCGCGCAACATTCAGGAGAGTGGTCGCGGTCGCGGAGCCAGCGATCATGAAGGGCCGCCGCCGGGGCAACGTGGTGCTCGTGGCTGGCGACACTGTCGACACTGATGCGCTGCGTCGCTACGCCGCGTCGGCTCCGCTACCTACTGGTGTCGATCCCTTCTGGAACCGTAGCGCGGGCCGTGCCATGGCATCGGCCGCACCAACAGAAGCCGCACCAACAAGAACAGCCGCCCACCCCGAAGGGTGAGCGGCTGCCTAAGAAGTCGAATGAACGACTAGAGCGGGCGAACCTGCTCTGCCTGAGGACCCTTGGGTCCCTCGGTGACCTCGAACTCGACACGCTGTGCCTCGTCGAGGCTCTTGTAGCCGTCGGTGACGATCGCTGAGTAGTGCACGAACACGTCGGCGCCGCCGCCGTCCTGTGCGATGAAGCCGAAGCCCTTTTCAGCGTTGAACCATTTCACAGATCCCTGTGCCATGTTGTTTCCTATCTGTACTGCCCGGAGACGGGAAGGAGGGCACTGTGCCCCACCTTGTCGCCGCAATGCTTTGTCCCACGCCCGGAAAGCCAGACAGGTTCTTGCACACTACGTATCTGCAACCACACCAATCATGGCACGTTTTGTCAGTTTGGGGGGAATTCTCGCCGTTGTTGGGCAAGAAACTTCTCAAACTCGGCGCCCAACTCGTCGGCTGACGGCAACGTGCCGTCGATCGGCACCATGCCCTCCCTGGCGGAAACGTAGGTGTCGTACTGCTCTTCGAGCGCGTGAACAAGCGCCTGGACCTCGTCGGACTCCGCCATCTGACGCTCGATCTCCACGGTCGCGGTCGCGGCTGCCTCGTCAAGGTCGCCTGGCGCGAGCACCAGCCCGGAGACGTCCTCGATGTACTCCATGGCCCGTTGCGCGGCTTGTGGGTAGGCCGACTGAGACAGGTAATGCGGAACATGAACCGCCACGTTAATCGCGGGTAGGCCCCACTGACCAAAGCGGTACTCCATGAGGTTCTGGGCCGACGCCGGGACCGTGACCGTGCCGAACAGGCTCGGAGAGTCCGGCAACGCGTCCTGGGGTGTGCCATGGACGGTCGCGGTGAGGGGCCGCGTGTGTGGGGCCGCCATCGGAATGCCGTGGGCTCCCAAAGTCAGACCGGCACCTAGCCGCTCGACAACGTCGCGTACTGCGGCGATGAAGCCCTCCCACCGGATGTCGGGCTCAAAACCGTGCAAGAAGAGGAACGCCGTACCCTCGCGGTCTTCGACCATGTCGAGTTCGAGGTGCGGCTCGTCATAGTCAGTCCACTCGTTGACCGCGAACGTCATCTCCGGCCGGCGCGAGCGGTAGTCAAGCAGGACATCGATGTCGAACGACGCCACCCGCACGGGGTCCCCATGGGAGAGAATGTGGTCTGCCACGAGCGCACCGGCCCTACCCGCGTCGATGAACCCGCGCAACGAATGCATCAGCACCGGGCGCTGCCCCTTGGCCGCGCGCGACCAAGCCTCGACGCCCTCGGCGTCCCAACTCACGAGTGGATTTTCCATAGACCAACCATTCTTTCATGCCCCTGTGCGCGGCACACACGCCGCCAACGCCAGGTCCCGAGCCACGGGGCTTGGTCGGTGCCGTGCGCAACGTTTGCGATAATGGATGACTGCCCTGGTGGGTAACGCCAAGAAAGCGAAGGGTCTTCCATGCACGACGATCGCAGCCTCACGGCCCCGAGCTCTAGCCTGACGGCCGAAGGCGGCGGGCTCGCCATGGAGCAACAGATCGTCGACACTCTTTACGGACGCCTCGATGCCCTCCGCGATGACGCCCGTGCCAAGCTCGCGGATGTCCGGCGGTCCGGCCCCTCTGGATCGCCTCAGAACCGGTCTGAGCGAGACGCCTTCGCCACCCTGTATGAGGACCGCATCGCACAGCTGGACGCCGTAGAAGACCGCCTCTGCTTTGGGCGGCTCGACCTCGCGACCGGTGAACGTCGCTACGTAGGCCGCATCGGCCTTTCAGACGCCGACCACATTCCCCTACTGACCGACTGGCGGGCACCAGCAGCTCAAGCCTTCTACTCTGCCACCGCGGCGAACCCCAGTGGTGTGGTCAACCGGCGCCACCTCACCACGAAGGCCCGCACGGTGACGGCCGTTGAAGACGACGTGCTCGACGTCGACGCGCTGCGCGAGTCAGGGGCAGACCAAGCCCTCGCTGGCGAAGGCGCACTGCTCGCCGCCCTCGGCGCCCGCCGCACGGGGCGCATGGGCGACATCGTCGCAACTATCCAAGGCGAACAGGACGCCGTCATCCGCGCCCCCATGCACGGCGCGCTCGTGGTCCAAGGGGGACCTGGAACCGGCAAGACCGCCGTCGCTTTGCACCGCGCGGCATACCTGCTCTACCACCACCGCCAGCAACTCGAAAGCAAGGGAGTGCTGTTGGTGGGCCCCTCTCGCACCTTCTTGCGATACATCGACCACGTGCTTCCGTCACTTGGCGAGACTGGCGCGGTCAGCACCACGCTCGCAGGCCTGGTGCACGGCATCGACACCTCCGCAGTAGACCGCGACGACGTTGCTGAACTCAAGGGACGCGCCGTCATGGCCGAGGTCATCAGGGCCGCCGTCCGTGAGCGCCAACGGCTGCCTCGTAGCGATCAGGAGTTCACCATCGACGGGCGCACGGTGACGATCCGGCGCGCAGACGTGAAGGACGCACAAGCGAAGGCGCGACGCGACGGCAGGCCTCACAATCAAGCGCGAGCCGTGTTTGCGAAAGACATGATTGCGCGCTTGACGGCACAACTCATGGAGCAGCTCGACCACAGCTTTGGCGACGAGGATCGGATCGCTCTTGAGCGTGACGTGAGGGACGACAAGCGTGTGCGGGTGGCGCTCAACTTGAGCTGGCTGCCCATCACGCCAGCCCAACTCCTTCAGGACTTGTTCGCACAGCCCCACCTGCTGGACCACGCAGCCCGTGCTCTCTCCCCTACCGAACGCGCACTCTTGCAGCGGGCCCGGGTGGCCCCGTTTACGGATGCGGACGGGCCCCTCCTTGACGAAGCGGCAGAGCTCCTTGGGGAGATGCCGTCAACGGCCCAGCGTCAACGCAATGGAGCAACCAAAGAAGAGCTCCAGTACGCGAAGGAGGTCATCGAGTCCTTTGGTGCTGGCAGCATGATCAAGGTGGATGCGGAGACACTCGCGGCACGCATGCAGGGCGGCGAGTCGCGGCTTAGCGTGGCCGAACGCGCAGGCAAGGACCGCACCTGGACCTACGGGCACGTGGTGGTGGACGAGGCGCAGGAGCTCTCGCCCATGGCCTGGCGTATGTTGCTACGCCGCTGCCCCACGCGGTCGTTCACGATCGTTGGCGACGTAGCGCAAACCACCGCGAGCGCTGGCACGCGCTGGTGGCCCGAGACCATGGATCCGCTGTTCAACGACTCCTGGGCGCTGCGTGAACTCACCATTAGCTACCGCATCCCCGCGCAGGTGGCGCGCGTGGCACAAGAGTTTGCCCGCTCGTCGGCACTGCCTGTGAGCGACTTACGAGCGGCGCGCGAAGTCGATGATGCGGTGCGGTTCACGAAGGCGGCCGATGCCGTGGTTGACGCCGCGCGAATCGCCCAGAATCACCAGGATCGCCTTGCCAGTAGCGGAGGTGGGTTGGTGGGCATCGTTGTCCCCGACGACCTACGAGCCAGGGTGCGTGGCGCGGTCGCGGACGCGGAGATCACAGTCCTGACCGCCCGGGAGTCCAAGGGACTTGAGTTCGACGTCACCGTGGTGGTGGAACCCGCGAGCATCGCGTCCCGCCCCGGCGATCTCTATGTGGCCCTGACGAGGTCAACGCAACGGCTTGAGGTCGTCCACTGCGCAGCCCTCCCGCACGGGCTGCGCTACGAACCCTGACAGGGACCGTTCCCCACTATCGCGAGTCCGGCCAGATCGCCAGGACCCCAGTCCTTGAGCGACAGGTTGTCGTGATGCATGAGTTCCCCCGTGTCTTCGACGTGCCCTAGGCCCACCACATGCCCGATCTCGTGCTTGATGATCGCTTTGATCAACCCTTTGGTGTGAGTGGTTCCCATCAGCCGCTCCACTGAGTCGATGTTCATCAAGACCAATCCGGACACCAGGTACCGCTGGTCGCCGTAGGCGCCGCGAACGCTGCTCGACCCTCCAAGCCCCGCGATGCCTGCGGTCAGTTCGGGCGAATCGGCAGGCGTGGACCACCCCACCACGATGGGGGCGAACCGCTCTCCGTACCGATCTTGGAAAAGGAGGCGGTCGGAGCTCACCACCTCGTCGGTGTAGCCCTCGTACTCAAACACCAGTCCGGTTCGACTCTGGACGTCTGCGAAGGCGTCGTGGACAAACGGCTCTGCACCTTCGGGCATCCCCGCTGGTGCCAATACCCATCGCAGCGTACGGCACGGGTCGTAACGAATCGGCTCGCCATCGGGCGTGGTGTAGAAGAACTCGTACTCTCCGGTCGTCAGCACGGGCACGGCACCCGCACGCCGAATAGCGGGGCCTTCCGGTAGTGGAATTGTGACCAGCACGCCACCGTCAACGATCGCGTTGCGCGGCTTGCCAAGGTTGGCGAAGTCAGACGCGGAGAAGCCAGTGACGATCATCACGACACCCAGCAGAAGCACCCCGACCAGGGCGATTGCGAGGTTACGGACTGACGCAGTCATGGGGCAAGCCTGCCACGCATCGGAGCCAAGTTGGAAACCACACCAAAGTGCGAGACCATTGCCCCTGTGCGCGCACTCTTCCTAGAAAACCTTCACCCCCAGGCCACCGCCATTCTCGAGGCATTCGGCGTCTCTGTCACCAACCACGACGGTGCGTTGGATGAAGACGAACTGATCGCCGCCCTCGACGGTGTTGAGCTGCTGGGCATCAGGTCCAAGACCCAACTCACGCAGCGAGTCATCGAGGCTTCCCCGTCGCTCATCGCGGCGGGCGCGTTCTCGATCGGCACCAACCAGATCGACCTGGCCACCGCCGCTCGTCAGGGAATCGCCGTGTTCAATGCCCCGTTCTCGAACACGCGTTCCGTGGTGGAACTCGCGATCGCCGAGATCATCGGCCTCACGCGACGTCTGCCCGACCACAACCGGCTCATGCATGCTGGGATATGGGACAAGCACGCCGACGGAGCCCACGAGATCCGCAGCCGCACGCTCGGGATTGTGGGCTACGGCAACATTGGCTCGCAGTTGTCGGTGGTGGCCGAAGCGCTCGGCATGAACGTCATCTTCTACGACAGTGCGGAGAAGTTGGCGCTCGGCAACGCCACCCGGATGCCGAGCCTCGAGTCACTGCTCCAGGCGTCCGACATCGTCACGCTCCACGTTGATGGGCGTACCGGCAACTCCGGGATCTTTGGGCAGCACCAGTTCGATCTGATGAAAGACGGCTCACTGTTCATCAACTTGTCCCGCGGTTTTGTGGTTGATGTGGACGCACTCAAGGCCTCGCTCGAAAGCGGCAAGCTGGCGGGCGCAGCGGTGGACGTCTTCCCTGAGGAGCCCAAGAAGCGCGGCGACGCCTTCGACTCCCCACTACGTGGCCTGCCCAACGTGATCCTGACCCCGCACATTGCCGGCTCAACCGAAGAAGCTCAGCGCGACATCGGCATCTTCGTGGCCACCCGGTTGCGCGACTACGTCCAGCACGGCTCCACCTCGCTGAGCGTCAACCTACCCAACCTGTCGCTCGAACAGCCCACTGGCTCGCACCGCATTGCGCACCTCCACGAAAACATCCCTGGGGTGCTTGCCGCGGTCAACCGCGAGTTTGCTGAGCACCAGGTGAATATCGACGCCCAGTTGCTGTCGACTCGCGGCGAGCTGGGCTACGTAGTCACCGACATCTCAGCGGGCATTACCGCTGATGCGGTCGAGGCGCTATCGCAGATGCCAGGCACTGTGCGCTTGCGGGTGCTCTCATAACTGCTCACCACCACGGCGAGGCCATCGCGTTCTCGGAACTGGGCTTGCCAGACGAACTCGTGGCCGCGCTCGAACGAGGCGGCATCGAACGCGCCTTCCCCATCCAGGCCGCAACCATCGAGAACGCGCTCGCTGGGCGCGACGTCCTCGGTAAGGCACGCACGGGCTCAGGCAAGACGCTCGCCTTTGGCCTGCCAGCGCTGGCCCGGCTCTCGCAGACCGGACGCCCAGCGCCTCACAAGCCGCGGGCCATCGTGCTGGTTCCCACCCGCGAACTCGCCATGCAGGTCAATGACGCCCTTGAGCCTTACGCTCACGCGCTGCATGTCACGCTCCGGCTCATCGCGGGCGGGCTGTCAATGTCCAAACAGATCGCATCACTCGAGCGCGGAGTCCACCTTGTGGTGGCAACCCCCGGCCGGCTCGCCGACCTCATGCGTCGCGGCCACGCTGACCTGTCAGAGTGCTCACTTGTGGTGCTGGACGAGGCCGACCACATGGCTGATATGGGCTTCATGCCCGAAATCACGGAGATCATGGGGCAGGTCCCCGCTGGCGGGCAGCGGCTGCTGTTCTCCGCAACCCTCGACGGCGAAGTTGACCGCATCACTCGCCTGTATATGAACGATCCCGTCCTTCATGACGTCACTGGCGGCGTAGATGAGGGTCCGTCCACCATGACTCACCTGGTGTTCAACACCCCTCCCAACGCCAAGTACCAGATCGCGACGCGCATTGCCGCCCGCGAAGGACGCACCATCGTCTTTGTGCGCACCAAGTTGGGGTGCGATCGGATTGCCGAGCAGATGCGACAAGCGGGCGTGGGTGCTGTCGCATTGCATGGCGACAAGACACAGAACGAGCGCAACGCAGCCATCACCGGCTTCCGCGCGGGCACTATTCCGGTACTCGTGGCCACCGACGTCGCCGCACGCGGCATCCACGTCGAGTCCGTTGACCTCGTCCTGCAGATGGATCCGCCCGCCGATCACAAGGACTACACTCACCGGGCTGGGCGTACCGCGAGGGCAGGCAAAGCCGGGCTGGTCGTGACCCTCGTGCTTCCTCACCAGCGCAAACAGGTTGATGCGCTCCTGGAACGGGCGGGCGTCGACGCGCTGTTCCGCAAGCTTGGTGGCGAGGATGCCGCGTCACTCGCGACCGTCGACTCACTCACCGGAGCACAGGCACCCAGCGGCATCCCAGTGCCGGAGCCGCGCGGACCGCGCAGCACCCGTCCAGGCGCTGGTCGAGGGCGCCCCGAGCGCACTCACCGCCCGTCACGCGGTCCGTCAGATGGCGCACGCCGCGACGCACCTCGCCGAGACGCCCTCCGCGATGACCGCGGCGCCGGACGCGTCCGTGAAGACGTCGCACGGAGAGAACGGGAACTCGCCGACCGCGAACGCCAACTCGAGTTGCGCGAGCGCCAGCTTGTGGAGCGCGAAACGACTGTTCGAGCGCCGCGAGCGAGCACCACAGACCGGTCCGCCTCCACCAAGCCCGCGTGGAAGAAGCCAACCCGCGCTACCGAGTCCCGCGAGGACGCCAAGCCCGCGTGGAAGAAGCCAACCCGCGCTACCGAGTCCCGCGAGGACGCCAAGCCCGCGTGGAGAAAGCCAACCCGATCCGAAGGTGCGCGTGACGCGTCAGACAAGCCGCGCACTGGGGACAGAGACAAACCACGCTCTGCCGCCGCGGGAGGCCCCAAGGCCAAGAAGCCGCCTAAGGTGTCTGGTCGGAGCGGGAAGCCTCGTCCAAAGAAGAAGCGCTGACCGCGGCGCTGTCCTCGGCGCGAAGCTGCGTGATCGCCGCTTCGAAGTCGTCAAGGGAATCGAAGCCTTGGTAGACGCTCGCGAAGCGCAGGTACGCAATCTCGTCGAGCTCGCGCAGCGGCGGCAGAATCGCTAGGCCGATGTCAAGAGCGTTGATCTCCGCCTGACCGCTTGCCCGGATGGTCTCTTCGACCTTGTGCGCCAGCATCGCGAGATCGTCGTCGCTCACAGGACGGCCCTGGCAGGCCTTCTTGACGCCAGCGACCACCTTCTCCCTACTGAAAGGCTCCGAAACCCCAGATCGCTTCAGCACCGCGAGGCTTGCGGTCTCAATGGTCGAGAAGCGCCGCCCACACTCGGGGCATTCGCGGCGCCTCCGGATCGCGGAGCCGTCGTCGGCGGTGCGAGAGTCAACAACACGAGAATCGGCATGTCGGCAGAAGGGGCAGTACATGCCCTTACTCTCCCACGAACGCGGACCTCCGTGCGCAGGTGCCACGACTGTCATCACGTGAGACCTTAGCGACGCGCACGAATGCCGGGCTAGGGCGCCTGCACCGGCACCAAGATCTGCTGGCCCGCCTGCAGGCTCGAACCGCTCATGCCGTTGAGGTCCTTGATCGCGTATATGGTCTCGTAGATGTCGCTTCCGGGCGCTCCCACGGCCTGAGCGATTGACCACAGGGTCTCGCCTGACGCCACGACGTAGGTGTCCGACAATACTGGTTCGGAGGGGGCATCGGCAAAGGCCTGCGGGCCTATGACGACGGCGACCACAAGCGTCGCGACCACCCAACCGATGCGCTTGGCGCGAGCAGCGGGAGTATTGACCTTGTGAATCCTCATGGGACCCTCCTTTCGAACACCTGTTCGTCGAACACCTGTTCTATTTCTAGCACTGTTGCGAGTCGAAAGCAAGACACGCTCGAACAGGTGTTTGATTTTCTGCCCCAGGTGCCCTACCGTCATGAACTAAGACCATCACCGAGGTCTGACATTGGCGGCGACCTAGCCGTTTGCGAGGAAGGCGCACCATGGACAACGCGACCGGCGGCCCCGACGCCACGATTCACGAGTTTCCCGACGTCAACCAAGGCGATGCCCTCACGGCTCGACAGGTGCAAATTCTCACCTACATCCGCTCGTGCGTCACGGATCGCGGCTATCCCCCCTCGATGCGCGAGATCGGCGAGGCCGTGGGGCTCACCTCGAGCTCATCGGTGAAGCATCAACTGAGCGCGCTTGAAGAGAAGGGCCACCTGCGCCGTGACCCTCACCGGCCGCGAGCGATGGAAGTAGTACTTCCCGGCGAGGCAAGTGATATCGATGGCCCCACCACGGCATCGTCTCTAGCCGGCCAGTTCATGGGCTCGCACGACCTTACCGAGAGCGTCTCGATGGTTCCCCTGGTGGGCAGGATCGCCGCCGGTGGCCCGGTGCTTGCCGACCAAATGGTCGACGACGTCTTCGCACTGCCCAAGCAGCTCACGGGCGATGGCGACCTGTTCATGCTCAAGGTCACAGGCGACTCGATGGTCGACGCCGCGATCTGCGACGGCGACTGGGTGGTGGTGCGCCGCCAGAATGCGTGCGACAACGGCGACATTGTGGCTGCGCTGCTAGACGACGAGGCCACCGTGAAGACCTTCCGCCGCAAGGACGGTCAGGTGTGGCTCATGCCCCACAACCCCGCGTACACGCCAATTGACGGCACCCGCGCCCAGATCATGGGCAAAGTTGTCTCCGTGATGCGGCGTCTCTAGCGCGCGGTTGGAGACGCCCTACGAGAAAGGCATCGGGATGTCGTCCTCGGCGTCCCCTGAGCGCTCTGGATCGATCTCATCGACGGCGTCATCTGACTCAACGACGGGTGGCAGTGACGCCGTGATGATGGTGCCGTCAGCACGCTCTGTCCCGTGGTACTTTTCCGGATCGGGACTGCCCGCAATGCGAGGGCCATGATCCTTCAGGGGCACCACTACTTCCTCACCGCGCGGCACTGTTACGTGTTGACCGCGAACATCGACGGTGAGTGCGTGCCCATCCTCGACTTCGAAATGGATCGCGTCACGGCGCACGGTCACCCGCAAGCGCGCACCGCGTTGAGTCATGCGGAAGGTGAGGGACGGCCACGCATCAGGCAACCGCGGGTCAAAGTGGAGCATCGAGCCGTGGTCACGCATGCCTCCAAAGCCAAAGACAAGCGCCGACCACACGCCCCCAGCAGACGCCACGTGGACACCGTCGCTGGTGTTGGAATGCAAATCCGCGAGGTCCACAAACACGGAGTCCCAGAAGTACCGGAGGGCGAGCTCGTGATAGCCAACCTCTGCCGCGATGATCGACTGCACCACGCCCGACAACGTTGAGTCGCCGGTCGTGATCGGATCGTAGTATTCGAAGTCGGCGCGCTTCTCCTCGAGCGTGAAGTGCTCGCTTTGGAGGAACAGCGCGAGCACAACATCGGCCTGCTTGAGGACCTGGAAGCGATAGATCACGAGAGGGTGGAAGTGCAGCAAGAGTGGGCGTTGCTCCGCTGGCGTGTGGGCAAGATCCCAAACCTCACGCTCGTTGAACAGCGCGTCCTGAGGGTGGATACCCAGGGTATCGTCCCACAGGATCGCCATCGCCTCGGCTGCGCGCTCCCACTCCTCGACCTCTTCCTGCTTGAGGTCCAGACGCGACACCATGCGCGCGTGCTGGTCGGGCCACATGTCAGCAAGTTTGCGCACCGACTCGGCGGCGCAGCGCAGGTTGAACCGCGCCATCACGTTCGTGTAGAGGTTGTCGTTCACGACGGTCGTGTACTCGTCAGGTCCAGTCACGCCATGAATGCGGAACGACGGCCCTCGTCCCTTCATGGTGCGCCAGAAGCCAAGATCTGCCCACATGCGCGCCGTCTCGACCAGGATGTCGATGCCTTCTCGCGCCAAGAAGTCGTCGTCTCCCGTGGCCCGCACGTACTTGTTGATGGCATATGAGATGTCGGCATCAATGTGGTACTGAGCCGTCCCCGCCGCGTAGTACGCCGAGGCCTCCTCGCCGTTGATGGTACGCCATGGATAGAGCGCGCCTCGTTGGGCGAGCTCTGCAGCTCGCTGGCGCGCCGAGTCCAGGATGCGGTACCGGTACCGCAACGCGTTCCTGGCGATCACTGGAGAGGTGTAGATGAAGAAGGGAACCACATAGATCTCGGTGTCCCAGAAGTAGTGGCCTCCGTAGCCTGCAGCGGAGACGCCCTTCGCCGAGATCCCCCGCCCATCTCCTCGAGCCGATGCTTGAGCCAGTTGGAACAGGTTCCACCTGATCGCCTGTTGGAGCGCGTCATCGCCCTCGACCTCGACGTCTGAACGCTCCCAGAAGCCGTCAAGCCATGCGCGCTGTTCTTCGAACTGCCGGTCTGCGCCCTCTTCCTTCACCCGGTCCAGGGTGCGATTGCAACGATCGGCGAGCTCCGCTGCAGGTACGGTGTGCGACGTGTGATACGTGACCACTTTGGTGAGGGAAAGCGTCTGTCCGGGGTTGAGGCGCCCCCTGAAAACGTGCTTCGCGTAGTCGTCTTCGAGTTCCGTCAGTTGCTCAAAGTCGGCGTCGGTGGTGACCCAATGTTCCATCGCAGCCGCGATCGACATGCGGGATTCGGCACATTGATAACCCAACAGCACCCGCCCATCGTGCTCCCTACGCAGCCTGGGTTCAAGCACTCGGGTGTCAAACACCGCCGCTTTGCGGGGGTCGGTCGTTTCGGTGGTTTCCGGGTTCGCGTGGTACTCGTCGAGCCCGGCCTGCCGGTTGAGCATTTGGGAGGAGATCGCGACGGGAGCGGCCTTGTCCAGGAGCGTCACCTCGAACGTCATGACCGCGACGTGCCGATGGGTGAAGGACACCATCCGTCGCGAACGAACACGCACTCGATTGCCCGCTGGGGTGCGCCACAAAAGATCGCGCGTCAGCACGCCATCGCGCATGTCAAGTGTGCGGTCGTAGTCAACCAAGTCCGCCACTGACAGCAACAGTGGCTCGTCATCGACGTAGAGCCTGATGACCTTGGCGTCAGGAACGTTGACCATGGTTTGCCCCGTGCGGGCAAACCCAAAAGCCTCTTCAGCGTGGCGGATGGGCCAGGTCTCGTGGAAACCATTGATGAACGTGCCGTGGGCGTGGGCATCGTGACCTTCTTCAAGGTTGCCACGAAAGCCCAGGTAGCCGTTGCCTACGGCAAACAGCGTCTCAGTCTTGCCGATGTCCTTGGCGTTGAAGGCTGTTTCCCTCAGCTTCCACGGATCCGCGGGGAAGCGCAATCGGTCCACGTACTCGGGCAGTGCCGTGTCTCCAAACTCGCGAGTAGCTGCGATCACTTCTCCATCAACTCCCCAAGGTCCGACACCACCACTGCGGCGCCGTGAAGCAGAAGGTCCTCCGCGCCCGCGCCTCTGTCCACGCCGACGACCAGCGCGAAGTCGCCAGCGGCACCCGCTTGGACTCCCGAGATCGCGTCTTCGACGACAACGCAGTCCGTGGTGTCGACGCCCAGCAGGCGCGCCGCGTACTCGTAGGTATCTGGCGCTGGCTTGCCCGCGATCGCCTCATGGGCGGCCACCTTGCCATCGACCACCACGGTGAAGCGGTGAGCAAGCCCTGCGACCTTCAAGACATCGGCAGCATTACGCGAACTCGACACGACTGCCATGGGCGTTCCGAGGGTCTCGAGGTGATCGAGTAGCGCCACGGAGCCGGGATAAGGCTCCACGCCTTCGTCAGCCAGCACCTCATTGAACGCGTCATTCTTGGCATTGCCAAGAGCACAGATGGTGCCGTCTCCCGCGGGATCATCTGGGTGCCCTTCCGGAAGCACAATGCCTCGCGAGGCAAGACAGGCGCGTACGCCGTCGTAGCGCGGCTTGCCGTCTACATAGGCGAAGTAGTCTTCGTCCGAGTACGCAGGCGTCACACCATGGGTGACAAAGTACCCGGTGAACATGCGCCGCCATGCAGCCATGTGAACATCCGCCGTTGGTGTGAGGACGCCGTCCAGGTCAAAGAGTGCCGCGCCAAAACTGCGCGTAGGGGCCTGTGGAATGGTCCAGTCGAGGCGACGTGAAGTCAATGGGTACTCCTGGGGTGTGTTCGTCGTGGCCCACGAGGGGGCCTGGAGCTCACGATGCCGCAGCCTTTCGCAAGCGCTTGCTATACCGATCATAGCGGCGCGAACAGAGCTCTCAGTCGTGCGTCTCGACTCCGACCGCCGGCGCGGCCAAGGCGTCAAGCCTGCGTAGCGCGGCCAACGCCACCTCGCGGTCGCTCGTGGGCCACAACGGTGGCATCGAGCGCGCAAGGAACCCACCGTAGCGCGCCGTTGCCAGCCGCGAGTCAAGGATCGCCACCACTCCCCTGTCAGTGTGGGATCGGATCAGGCGTCCCGCGCCTTGCGCGAGCATCAGCGCGGCGTGGGTGGCCGAGACCGCCATGAACCCGTTCCCACCAGCCTGCGCGGTTGCCTCCGTCCGGGCCTGAGTGACAGGATCATCGGGCCGCGGGAACGGGATGCGATCGATCACCACGAGCGACGCCGTAGGTCCAGGCACATCGATGCCCTGCCAGAGCGTCGTTGATCCGAACAAGCACGCGCGCGGATCCTCCTTGAACTGAGCGACCAGGGTGGAGACCTGGTCGTCGAGTTGGTAGAGGATCGGCACGTCGAGCCGCTCGCGCATGGCTTCCGCGGCGCGTGCCGCAGCCTTGTGCGACGAGAACAATCCGAGCGTCCTTCCGCCAGCGGCGGTGATGAGTGCGGCAAGCTCGTCGAGAGCTTCCTCGGCGATGCCACCCATGCCGGGCTTGGGCAGGTGCGCGGCCACATAGAGAACCCCCGCCGATGGATAGTCAAAGGGGCTACCCGCATCGAGGGTGACCGGCGTGTCAACGCCGAGGTGGCGCGCCATGGCGTCGAACGTGCCTCCCAGCGCGAGGGTGGCCGAGGTCATCACCGCAGCCTTCTCCCCCAGCAACTGGTGGCGGATCAATCCGGCAACATCCAGCGGGGCGGCGACGACACGGGTCGCGGCTTGTGAGTCATACTCGCCATCGGGTGGCGCGAGCCAAATCACGTAGCGCCCATGTTCCCCCAGGAGCTCTTCACATATCTCGAACACCTCGGTGAGCACCGAGACGGCCACCTGCGCCGTTGACGATGCCTCTTTGGCGACCTTGCCGACCTCGGTCAATGTGTGCCGAGTGCCGTCGCGAAGAAGCGCGACCGCCGTGGCGAGCGACTCCGGCAGTCCAAGCCGCAAGCGTCCTGGTGAGCACTCCCCCAACGCGTGGTCGAGCCCACGCGCCGCCCTATCCATCTGGTCGGTGGTCACACCGCACCGCCGCGCGGATCGCGCCGCAGCATCGGCGCGCGCCACCGTGAGCTCATGCGTGGCTGCCGACGTGATCCGCGACACCAGTTCATGAGCTTCGTCGATGATCAAAGCATCGTGTTCACCAAGGACGTCGTTGCCGGTGGCTTCAATGCCAAGCATCGCGTGGTTGGTCACCACCACGTGCGCCTTGCGAGCCTTGTCCTTTGCCGCCTCGGAGAAGCACTGTTGCGCGACCGGGCATTTCTGACCCAGGCACTCCCTGCCGCTCACGCTCACCTGGGCCCACGCGCGAGCGGAGACCCCGGGAGTCAAGTCGTCCCGATCCCCCGTGTCCGTGGACTCAGCCCATGCGTTGAGGCGCACCACCTGCTTGCCGAGTTCGCTGGTGGGGCCAGCGACGATGGGCAGGGTGTCGTCATCGGGCTCCGGGTATCCCCCGGCGATCTTGTGCTTGCACAGGTAGTTGCTACGCCCCTTGAGCAGCGCCACACGTGGCCTTTCACCGAGGGCGTCGGCGAGCGCATCCGCCACCAGTGGCAAGTCCTTCACCACCACTTGGCGCTGCAACGCCAAGGTGGCCGTGGACACAATGACGCGCGAGTTGGTTCGGACGGCGTAGGCCACGGCGGGCACCAGATACCCCAGCGACTTGCCGGTTCCGGTGCCGGCTTGAATCAGCGAATGAGAGCCGTCTTCAAGTGCCGCAGCCACCGCCATCGCCATCGCCGTCTGCCCGTCGCGCTGCTGACCACCCAGCGCGGTGACAGCGAGGTTCAGGAGCTTGGGGATGTCCTCACTCACGTGGAGGCGGCCGCGCCTGCGGCTTCCCGCAGGCGCGCCGCGAGCGACTGGTCGACGAGCGCGGTCAACATCGTCCCGTGCTCGCCGTGACTCTCTTCGATGATCTCGCCATGTTCATGCGCTTCGCTGAGCAGGTCGCCGCGCGTGTACGGCACAAGCAACTCAACCCTTTCGGTAGGTCGCGGCAGTTCGCGGGCCACCAAGTCCATGAGCTCGGGAAGACCCTCGCCAGTGAGCGCAGATACCTCGATCGTGGTCTCGGTACGCCCCCGCAGGCGCATCAACGTCTCGGGATCGGCGATGTCGCACTTGTTGAGGACCAGCACTTCGCGCACCTTGGCAGCCCCGGGAACGTCGGCCAGGACAGTGCGCACGGCGGTGATTTGCCCTTCCGGGTCAGGGTGGGAGGCATCGACGATGTGGAGCATCAGGTCCGCGTTCGCGACCTCTTCCAGCGTGGACGAGAATGCGGCGACCAGTTGGTGGGGCAAATCCTTCACGAAGCCCACGGTGTCCGAGACCGTGAACTCGCGCCCATCCGGGGTGTGGGTGCGCCGCACCGTGGGGTCAAGCGTCGCGAACAGTGAGTTCTCGACCAGCACGCCGGCTCCCGTAATGCGGTTAAGCAACGATGACTTTCCGGCATTCGTATAGCCGACGATCGCGACGTTGGGCAACGCCAGCCGCTTGTCTCGACGCACGGCACGCGCAGGCTCCATCGCCTTGATTTCCCGGCGCAGTTTCGCCATACGGATGCGGATTCGACGCCGATCCAGCTCGATCTTGGTTTCACCTGGACCGCGGGAGCCCATGCCCGCCGCGGCGCCACCCACCTGGCCACCGGCCTGTCGGGACATCGAGTCACCCCAACCGCGCAAGCGCGGCAACAAGTACTCGAGTTGCGCCAGTTCCACCTGGGCCTTGCCCTCCTTGGACTTGGCGTGCTGAGCGAAGATATCGAGGATCAGCGCGGTGCGGTCAATGACCTTCACCTTGACCACGTCTTCGAGCGCGCGGCGCTGACTTGGAGCGAGGTCGTCGTTGACAACCACGGTGTCGGCGCCGAGTGCGGCGACGATGTCACGAACTTCTTTGGCCTTGCCGGAGCCGATGTACGTGGCGGGGTCCGGATTGGCGCGCCGTTGGAGAACGCCGTCCAAGACCTCGGATCCCGCGGTCTCGGCGAGGGCCGCGAGTTCGCGTAGACCCACCTCGGCTTCTTCGACGGTGCCGCGTGACCATTGCCCCACGAGCACTACGCGTTCAAGGCGCAGCTTGCGGTACTCGACTTCACTGACGTCTTCGAGCTCAGTGCTGAGCCCTCCGACGCGGCGCAACGCGGCCCGCTCTTCACGGTCCAACTGGTCGCCGTCGTAGTCATTGGCAACGTCTGCCGTGGCACCCACCGCGGTGCCCGCGCGCGACAACACCCGCGCGATCACGGCATCGGCGCGCGTTTGCTCGGGCTCTCCCTTGTGAGGGTCAAGTGCTGGTGTTGGTTCGCTCATCCTGACCCCATTGTCTCACCCGGCAGCGCGCGGCGCGGTACGCTCGCTGACTGTGAGCGAGGACCACTATTTCACCGCCCAGCCGGCGTCAGCAGATCAGCGCCGCCTGATCAGCGTGACGCTCGCGGGCCAGCAGTTCGATGTCGAGACCGCGCCCGGCGTGTTTTCTCCCGGGCACATTGACTTGGGGACATCGGTGCTGTTGCGCCACGTTCCACCGCCGCCTGCCGGCGACATCCTGGACCTCGGATGTGGATGGGGACCCCTGGCACTCACCGCCGCGTTGCTCGAGCCCGGCGCACGCGTCACCGCCGTCGACGTCAACGAACGGGCACTCGACTTGCTGCGTCGCAACGTCGAGCGCGTGAGATCTCGCGCGGCGCTAGCGCCAATCGAGGCCGTCACGCCCGGCCAAGTCCCTGCCGACGCAACGTTCGACGCGTTATGGTCCAACCCACCCATCCGCGTAGGCAAGGCCGCGCTCCACGATCTCCTCACCGCCTGGATTCCCCGGGTACGCAGCGGCGGCGACGTCTACCTCGTGGTGCAGAAGCACCTGGGTGCCGACTCGCTTGCGAGCTGGCTCAGCGTTCAGTCGGACGATGCTGGGGTTCCGTGGGGTTCCACCGAGAAAATAGGCAGCGCCAAGGGTTTCCGGGTGCTGCACCTCAAGCGAACTTAACGAGAGGCTACATCCGCCGGAATGGTAATGGTGAGGTCCGCGACCAGCACCGCCGGCCCTTCGAGTATGGTTTGATCGCCCGTGATCCTCACCGTGACTCGACCACCCGGTACGTCCACGTCCCACACCGTGGGGGCGCCGTCTCCAGCCCACGACCGCACGGCAAGCGCTACGGCGCAGGCGCCCGTGCCGCACGATCGAGTCTCGCCTGACCCACGTTCGTGGACGCGCATCCGCACGTGACCGCGCCGTTCACCGTCAGCACCTGTGGTCTCTCCGATCGGCACCACGAGCTCCACATTGGTCCCGTGCGGAGGCGGCGGGTTGACCAGGGGTGGCCGGGATAGATCGGCGCCATCGAGCTCGCCGTGGTCGACCACCGCGACCACGGTGTGCGGGTTGCCCACGTCAACACTGAGCCCGGGGCGCGCTTGGTCAAGTCCTGGCACGGTGACCTCGGCGTCGTACCCAGCCTCCGTGGCCGCGATAGACCATGGGCCCATCCCCACCGCGTAGTCACCGTCGCCCAGCGACCTGAGAGTGCGTGCGCCCCCGCGGGTACCGATCACCAGGCCCTCGGAAAGGTCAACGCCGGCCTCGCGCTCGAGGAAGGCGGCAAAGACGCGCGCGCCGTTGCCACACATCTCGGAGGTGCTGCCGTCGGCATTGTAGTAATCCATGAACCACGCGGTGGCGTCAAACCCTGCACCTTCGGGTACGTGTGCGGCGCGGACCGCCCTGATCACGCCGTCGGCGCCGATTCCCGCGCGCCGATCACACAGATACCGGACCAGCGCGGGTTTGAGTGACGTGGTCCCCTGCTCGTCAAAGACCAGCACAAAGTCGTTCTCGGTGCCGTGGCCCTTGGTGGCGGAAAGCTGCATCATGAGTCCAGGGTAGCGAGTGCATCGCGGGCTGCCCTCGCCACGTCGTCTGCGTCATGCGGTGCGTCAATCCAGCGGACACGTTCGTCGGGCCCAAACCAGCGGTGCTGGCGGCGTGCGAGCCGGCGCGTGTGCTGGGCGATGAGGTCTTGCGTCTGGGCGGCATCGAGTTCTCCGTCAAGGTGGCGAAGCGTCTCGGCATAACCCACGGCGCGGCGTGCCGTCACACCTTCCCGCAATCCCTCGGCCTCGAGGTGCCGCACCTCGTCCACAAGCCCTCGCTCCCACATGTCGGCAACGCGGTGGTTGATACGCGTATCCAGAGTCTCGTACGGCAACCTCAGACCCACCTGCACGGCAGGGCGTGAGTACTCGCGGACGGGCAGGGAGGAACTGAAAGCCTGGCCGGTGAGTTCGATCACCTCCAGCGCACGCACAATGCGCTTGGCATTCTGAGGCTGCATCTTGGCTGCGGCGGCGGGATCTTTGGAGACCAACTCCTGATAGAGCAGCCCGGGGCCTTCGGCGTCCGCGCGAGCCTCGAGGCGAGCACGGACGTCAGGGTCGGTGCCTGGGAAGTCGAAGTGGTCGAGCACTGCGCGCACATAGAGCCCGGAGCCGCCCACCATGATTGCTCTCAAGCCCCGGTCGTGAATGTCGTCAATGTCCGTGCGCGCCGCCTCCTGGAAGTGCGCAACAGAGGCGTCCTGGGTCACGTCGAGCGTGTCGAGCTGGTGGTGGACAATCCCTTCCCGTTCGGGCAGCGACAGCTTCGCCGTGCCGATGTCCATGCCCCGGTAGAACTGCATGGAGTCGGCGTTGATGACTTCGCCACCCAGGTGTTTGGCGAGGGCGAGACTCACCGCCGACTTCCCTGTGGCAGTGGCGCCCACGATCGCGATGACTGGCGTGCTCATCGAGCCCGCCTCACGCGCTAACGGACCGTAGCGTGGGCAGTCCCACGTTGACGGGGCCGGGAATCGCGCCGTTCGAGGTGCCGCACGCGTCGCCACATCCGCCACCACCATGCGAGTGTTCCCCGGCAGCGACCGCCTCCCACACGTCTCCCGCCTTGGTCCGGCGCACCGCGTAGGTGCCGCCGTCGAGGGCGGAGTCGGCAACCAAGTGGGACGGTGCACCATGAGTGACCGCAACCGTGACCAGATCGCCCGGCCTCGGGACGTCAGCTCCCGGCGCTACCGCGAAGTGAACCAGGCGGTTGTCGGGTGCGCGCCCGTTGAGTCGCGTCGATGTCCCGTCCTTGCGGCCCCCGCCATCAAGCACGAGCACTTCCACCACCCTGCCTTCGAGCGCCGCGTTCTCTTGCCGTGAGATCTCTCGTTGCAGGTTCAGGAGCCGGTCGAACCGCTCCTGAACCACCTCTTTGGGAACCGGCGGCAACTCAAAGGCCGGGGTGCCGGGCCGTGGCGAGTACTGGAACGTGAAGGCGCTCGCGAATCGTGCCTGTTCGACCACGCTCATGGTGTCGAGGAAGTCTGCCTCTGTCTCCCCTGGAAAGCCGACGATGATGTCCGTCGTGATGGCGGCATCGGGCATTGCGGTGCGCACCTTGTCGAGAATCCCCAAGAACTTCGAGGCTCGGTACGAGCGACGCATCGCGCGCAGCACGCTATCGGAGCCCGACTGCAACGGCATGTGCAAACTGGGCATCACGGTGGGGGTCTCAGCCATCGCGTCGATCACGTCATCAGTGAAGGCGGCCGGGTGTGGAGACGTGAAGCGCACGCGCTCGAGGCCGTCGATCTGACCGCATGCGCGGAGCAGCTTGGCGAAGGCTCCCCTGTCCCCGAACTCCACGCCGTACGAGTTGACATTCTGCCCCAGCAAAGTGACCTCGATCGCACCCTGCGACACCAGCGCCTGCACCTCGGCGAGGATCTCTCCGGGCCTGCGGTCACGTTCCTTGCCGCGCAGTGACGGGACGATGCAGAAGGTGCACGTATTGTTGCAGCCCACGGAGATTGACACCCATCCCGAGGCGATGGCATCCCTGCGGGATGGCAGCGTCGAGGGGAACACCTTCAGAGACTCTTCGATCTCGACCTGAGCGGCGTTGTTGTGCCGGGCCCGTTCCAGCAATACCGGAAGCACATCGATGTTGTGGGTGCCGAACACCACGTCTACCCAGGGTGCCCGTTCCACGATGTCCCCGCGGTCTTTCTGCGCGAGGCAACCGCCAACAGCTATCTGCATCCCGGGGCGCTTGCGCTTGACGGAGGCTAGGTAGCCCAGGTTTCCGTACAGCTTGCCTGCGGCGTTCTCCCGTACTGCGCAGGTGTTGATGACCACCACGTCTGCGACGTCCGCGCCGGGGTCTGCGGCAATGTAGCCAGCACCCTCAAGCAAACCGGCCATGTGCTCGGAGTCGTGGATGTTCATCTGGCAGCCGAGCGTTTTCACCAGGTACGTCGGGGCCAGAAGGGTCGCGGTCATGCCTCGCCCGCGACGGCGTCTGCACGCAGTTCGCGAATCACAGTCACTCTGATCTCCCCGGGCACGTTGAAGTCGGCATGGATCCGTTCAGCAATGGTACGCGCTAACTGGACGGTTCCGGCATCGTCGATCTCGCTTGGTTCCACGATCACCCGCACTTCGCGACCGGCGGCCATTGCCACGACCTTGCTCACGCCCGCGTAGTCCCCCACCAACGCCTCAAGGTTGCCCATGCGCTCCACGTAGGCGTCCACATCTTCGCGCCGCGCCCCTGGGCGTGAAGCAGAGACGGCGTCGGCGACCTGCACAATCACGGCTTCGATGGACTCTTGGGCAACCTCGTCATGGTGAGCAGCGATCGCGTTGACCACGAGCGGAGGCTCGCCGTGCTCCTGAGCGAACTGTGCGCCGAGGGTGGCGTGAGTTCCTTCCTGCTCGTGAGTGAAGGCCTTACCGATGTCGTGCAAGAGCGCGGCCCGTCGCGCCAGCTCGACATCCGCTCCCACCGACGTGGCGATCTGGGCGGCAATCTGTGAGGTCTCGACCAGGTGAGACAGAACGTTCTGCCCGTACGAAGTCCGCAGTCGCAATCGACCAAGCGTCTCGACCATCGCCTGAGGCACCCCGGACACGTTCGCCGCGTCTACTGCGTCTAGACCTGCGTTGAGGTGCCGCTCGCCCGCGTGCGCAAGCGCCTTGGCATAGGCGGCTTCAACGCGCTGCGGCTGGATCCGGCCGTCCGCAACGAGGGTTTGGAGCGTCACCTGTGCTATCTCCCGCCGCTCCACGTCAAACGAGGACAGCTGTACACCTGTCACTCCCTCGTCAACGATGATGTTGACACCGGTGAGCGCTTCGAAGGCGCGAATATTGCGGCCCTCACGACCAATGATGCGGCCCTTCATTTCTTCCGACGGAAGGTCAAACCACGTCACTGAGTTCTGAGCGGTGGTGGGCGAGGCCTGGCGTTGCATCGCATCCACGAGGATGCGGCGGGCTTGCTCTTCAGCGTCCTCGACGGCGCGCTTCTCGATACGACGAATCGTCGTAGCGGCATCGGCGCGTGCGCGTTCGGTCAGCTGTACGATGAGCCGCTCTTTGGCCTCCGCCGGATCCAGTTGCGCGAGGTCCGCCAGCGCCTGATCGTGCTCCGCGTTGAGTTTGTCGCGGTCAGCAAGCAAACGCTTCTCGTCGCGGGCGATGACAGCGACGCGCTCGTCGAGACCCCGCGCATACATTTGTGCGTTGCGCTGGTCGGCCGACAACTCTTTTTCTCGCTGTGCGACTCGCTCTTCACGCCGTTGAGCCTCGAACAAGAGCGAGCGTGCCTCGTCGCGCATGGTGTCGGCGTCGCGGTGAGCAGCCTCACGCTCAGCGGCTGCTTCCTTGCGGGCAAACTGCACCAGGAGCAGGGCAACGAGGCATGCCCCCAGGAGCATCACAAAGAGGATGGGCTGTTCCACTCATCCCCCTTAGACGTCAGTGTTGGGCTCGACATCCTTGATATCGGCACCAATGAGACCTTTCACGACCGCAAACGCAATATTAGGACCGTAACCCTTGCGGCCCAGCAATCCAACCACTCGGCGCGTGCGCACATCATCCGAGTGGCCTTCTAGTCGGTTCCAACGCTTCGCGGCGAGTTCTTGTGCCGCGGCCCACTCATCTTCCTCAGCGATCTCAGCGAGGGCTCCCCTCACGTGCTGCTGCGCGAACCCCTTGCGCTGGAGTTCGGACGCGATGGCGCGTCGCGAAAGTCCACGCTCGGAGTGCCGTGTGCGCGCGATGGTCGCCGCCAGCGCGGCATCGTCCAGGAGCCCCACCTCGATGTAGCGCTCGATGATGAGTTCCACGATCGCGGGCTCAACCTCTTGCGCCAGCAGCTTCGCGCGCAATTGTCCTGAAGATCGCGGTGAGTGGTTGAGGTAGTTCAGTGCGATCGCACGCGCACGTTCGGCAGGGTCCGTTGATGTCGTGGTCGCGGAACCCTGCCGATTGTGTGCAGCCATGGCTAGAAGGTGGCGTCTTCCTTCTTCGCATCTTCCTTGGGGGTGCCGCCAAGGGCATCGATGGACGGTTCCTTGTCGATGTCCACGGGCGGGAGCTGGACGTCGTCCTCAGGAGCAACGGCAGGCGTCTGCGCATCGAGGTCAATAATCACTGGTCCCACACCCAACTTGGACTTGATCTTCTGCTCGATCTCGTCGGCCAGTTCCGGGTTGTCGATGAGGAACTTACGAGAGTTCTCTTTGCCCTGACCGAGCTGGTCGCTGCCGTACGTGTACCAAGCCCCCGATTTCTTGACGAAGCCGTGCTCCACCCCGAGGTCGATGATGCCGCCCTCCTTGGAGATGCCGTGGCCGTAGACGATGTCGAACTCGGCCTGCTTGAACGGAGGCGCGACCTTGTTCTTGACGACCTTGGCGCGGGTGCGGTTGGCGACGGCCTCGGTGCCCTCTTTGAGGGTCTCGATGCGGCGCACGTCGATGCGGACGGACGCGTAGAACTTGAGTGCCTTGCCACCGGTAGTGGTCTCTGGAGAACCGAAGAACACGCCGATCTTCTCACGCAGCTGGTTGATGAAGATCACCGTGGTGCCGGTGTTGCTGATGGCACCGGTCATCTTGCGTAGCGCCTGCGACATCAGTCGCGCCTGCAGGCCGACATGGCTGTCGCCCATCTCGCCCTCGATCTCGGCCTTGGGCACAAGTGCCGCAACCGAGTCGATCACGATGACGTCCACACCGCCGGAGCGGATCAGGATGTCGGCAATCTCAAGCGCCTGCTCCCCCGTGTCGGGCTGAGAGACGATCAGGTTGTCGATGTCCACGCCAAGATTGCGTGCGTACTGGGGGTCGAGAGCGTGCTCAGCGTCGATGAACGCCGCAGTGCCACCCTGCTTCTGCATGCTCGCGACCGCGTGAAGAGCGACGGTGGTCTTTCCTGAAGACTCCGGGCCGTAGATCTCGACGATGCGCCCGCGAGGTAGACCGCCAACGCCCAGCGCGATGTCGAGGGCAATCGAGCCGGTAGGGATGGCCGCGATGGCCACACGCTCGTCATCGCCCAGGCGCATCGCCGAGCCCTTGCCGAACTGCCGGTCGATTTGCCCGAGTGCCGCTTCAAGTGCCTTGGAGCGATCTGGTGCTTGTGCCATGGTCTGCTTCCCATCCGTCAGTGGCATTACTGCCGTGTCGTGAGACGAGTGCCGCCTCTTCCAGAAACGACGCTATGACGCGCCTCTGACATTGGTTCCGACAGCGACACTCCGTGAGGAGAATCGGTGCTTCACCACGTCCTGTGCACCACAGTAACCGAACATACGTTCGAATGGTTGCAACACGCCGTGTCGCGTGTCGCGCCACCTACGACTCCACGTTAACGCGGCGGCGGCACCAAGCGCTTACGATCCCCGCCGTCGCGCTGATCCCTCGGAATCTCCATCTGATCGCACAGCGCATGCCACACGTCGCGCGGGTCAGTGCCCGCCTCAAGCGCCTCGAGGCAGGTCAAAGAGTTGAGCGCATTGAGGTGCAGGTCACGCGCGAGCGATCGCGAGTACTCCTTGCCAAAGACTTCGTCAACAAGTTCCCAGAACTCACTGAGGCGCATGGATCGGCCCGGTCCGGGAGGAGGGTGGCCCTAGCGGGCGCGCATAGAGCTGAGCAGCTCCGGAACGGTATCCGGGATGGACGGCATGACGGCGACGTTCTCGAGCGATTCGGCGGTCTCGAACCGGTCTGAGACTTCACGCAGGATCGCTGACATCGGAACGTCGAGGGCGTCGCAGATTGAGGACAGCAACTCCGAGGAGGCTTCCTTCTGACCGCGTTCTACCTCAGACAAGTAGCCCAAAGACACGCGGGCACCAGAAGAGATGTCGCGTAGCGTCTTGCCCTGAAGAAGGCGCGCGTCGCGAAGAACGTCGCCAATCTCGTTCCGAAGAATAGGCATGCGTCCCCTCCGCTTGGTAAATCCCAGTTGCTCCATGTCTGACACAACGCACATTACCTCAGAGTTGTTCCCCTTCGCGACGGGCCCGCTGTGGTGTTAACAACACGAGTTCGCCCAGAAGTTCGATCGCCAGCGCACAGGTTTGAGCAACCACGCTGATCCGATCTCCCACAAGGTCATGATGCCGCACCAGTCTCACGCCCTCCCCAACGGCGGCGATATGCACGCGCCCAGGTGGCTTCCCCCCGTGGGGCTCGGGGCCGGCCACTCCCGTCGTGGCGATGCCCACGCTGGCGCGCAGTAGGGTCTTCACGCCGTCGGCCATCGCGAAGGCAACGTCGTCGCACACCGGCCCCTGCGCGTCGAGCAACGCGCCCGGCACCCCGAGCACCTCTCGTTTGACATCCACCTGGTAGGCGACCACTCCGCCTCTCACCACGTCGGATGCGCCAGGCGCCTCCGTGAGCATCGCACACACCAAGCCGCCGGTAAGCGACTCTGCCACCGCGACGGTCACGCCCCTGGAGCGTGCCTCCGCGAGCGCGCGGTCAGCGCCGCTGGGAGGCACGCCGTCACTAACCAACATCGAGCCGCTCAGCATGGTGCCGTGCGGCACGGCGAATCTTGACCGCATAGTCCACGCCGGTCACCAATGCGACCGCCACAGCGGCCACCAGACACCACCACGCGGCGACATAGAGCGCCTCTGGAGCACCGGGAATCAGGTAGAACGTCACGGCGGCGAGTTGCAAGAACGTCTTCACCTTGCCCCCGTTCGAGGCCGGGATCACCCCGTCCGCGACCACGGCGAGCCGCCCCAACGTGACCGCAACCTCGCGCACCGCGAGCACGGCGAGGGGCCACCACGGCACCCCGTCCACCATCACGATCATAAGTAGCGCGCTCAGAATCAGGGCCTTGTCCGCGATGGGGTCGGCAAGTTTGCCGAACTCGCTGACCACCCCCCAGCGCCGCGCGAGGTACCCGTCAAGAAAATCGGTGGCAGCTGCCACCACGAAGACCGCGACCGCCCACCACCTCGCAATGCCCCCAGCGGCGGCATCGGCCAGAAGCAGTACCACCAGCACAGGCACCGCGACCAAGCGTGCCGTGGTGAGCAAGTTGGGGAGGGTCGCGTTCACGCCTTCACCCTATCGGTGCACTGCGGGGTTCAAGAGGCACGCGCCGAAGAGTAGTCGCTAGCGCAACACGCTTTGGTTGCCGGGGAGGTCGAAGGGGTCGTTCTGTTCCTGAGGGCGGGGGTCGATCAGGCTCGCCGTGTGCCCCATGGGGGCATCAAAGACGGCCGATGCTGGCTGGGCCACGCCGAACAGCCATCCTTGGCCGTAGCGCCACCCACAGCGGTTCAGGAACTCCGCCTGCGCCTCGGTCTCCACGCCTTCGGCAATCGTGGCAAGGCCGAGCTCCCGCGCGAGTGCGCCGAGAGCCCGCGACACGCGCGCGCCGGAAGGGTCTTCCGGAATGCCCGCCACGAAGGACATGTCGAGCTTCACGCCGGACACGGGCAGGTCGCGCAAATAGCTCAGAGGCGACACCCCGGTGCCGAAGTCGTCGAGCAGGATGGGCACGCCGGCGTTGCGTAGCTCGGTGAGCTCGTGGCGAATGCGGGTGTTGGGCGCCACCAGCGAGGCCTCGGTGAGCTCGACGACGATGCGTTGCGGGCTCAGGTGGTAGCGGCCAATCGAACTTAGGACGCGGTCGGCAAAAGCCGAGTCCCCCAACTGGTCCGCCGACACGTTGACGGAGACCCAGGAGTCCTCGCTGGGCGTCTTGCTGAGGAACTCCGCAGCCTGATCCACGAGCGACGTGCCGAGTGCCACGGAGAGTTTGCGATCGTCAAGGAGCGGCAGGAAGACCCCCGGCAGCAGCAGTCCGCGGGTGGGGTGCTGCCAGCGCACCAGGGCCTCGTAACCCACGATGGTCCGCGACGCGAGCTCCAAGATGGGCTGATAGTGCAATACCAAGTCGCCGTTGTCGATGGCTTTCGCGAGCTCAACGGCAAGCGCCGACTGCGAGTCGTTGGAGGTGCGCATGGATACGTCGTAGACCTCAGTGCGGCTCTTGCCGCCTGCCTTCGCGCGGTACATCGCGGCGTCGGCCGCACTGAGTAGCGTGGGCGCACCGCCAGCGATCGTCTCTTCTTCGGCCAATGCGATCCCGAGCGATGCTTGCAGGGTGATCTGGTGACGCTTGACTTGCAGTGGCCGCTTCAAACCGGTGTGGATGGCAGAGGCGATCTCGAACAGCGCGCTTGACACGTGGTCGTCCTGCACCACGATCACAAACTCGTCGCCGCCAAAGCGAGACACGGTCCCCCGACCCGCTGTCGCGGTTCGCAACACCCCGGCGACGTGCACCAGTGCGTTGTCCCCCGTCGAGTGGCCGAATCGATCATTGAGCCCTTTGAACCCATCGAGGTCAACGGCGATGACTCCCACGCGAGACTCGGCGTTGGGCTGGTCGAGCAGCTGCTGCAACACATCTTGAAGGAGGGTGCGGTTGGCGAGGCCCGTGAGGGGGTCGTGCATCGCGCGGTGCGCGAGCAACTCGGAGTGCATGCGGTCGTCAGTCGAGTCCCTCACCTGAACCACGTAGTGATCGGGCGCACCGCCGGCGTACCGGACCAGCGCGACGTCGAGGACGGCCCACACCACGTTGCCGTCCGCACGGACGTAGCGCTTCTCGAGCGAGAAGCGGTTCTGGTGGCCGTCGTAGAGGCGTTGCAGTTGATCGCGTTCGGCCTGCAAATCCTGCGGGTGTGACAACGCAGAGAACGGGGTGGAGCGAAGCGCCGCCACGGTGGAGCCCATCATCTCCGCGAACGCGCGGTTGACCTCCATGAGGCGCCACTCGAGGTCCACGAGCGCCATCCCTACCGGCGCGTTCTCCATGGCCTTGCGGAACTGCACCTCGGACCGGCTTAGCGCCTCGGCCGCTTCGCGAAGGCCAGTGGTGTCCATGATCGTGGTGACGGTGACCGGCTTGCCTCCGCGAGCGTCCGGCACCGTGTGGGAACGCACCTGTATCCATCGCACATCGTCGGTGCCGCGGCGCCCGGGAACCCCCAGCACGCGCGGGTGTTCGTCTTCGGTGCCGGGAGCGAACGCCTCGTTGACCAGGACGGGCCGCATCTGCTCGTCGACGGCGCGCAAGGGCAACCGCGCCAAAGACAGTCCCACCGCTTCCTCACGCGGCACGCCCAAGATGGTGGCGGCGACGTCGGAAAGCAAAGCGATCTCGCCGCTTTGGGTAGTGATCATCACGCCGTCGCGCGCGGACTGCATCACCGCGTCAAACTGGCGTCGCAGGTCTCGCTCGTTGGCGAGCGCCGCGTCACGGGCGGTACGGACCCTGCTGCTCTTCGCGAAGGACACAAAAGACGACACCGCTAGCGCGAGCAGGACTCCCGCTGCCACAAAGGCAATGGTGGGGTGCTGGAGCAACTCTAGGAGGCCGTCCATGTACCTTCCTCGGCATCGTCAAAAACTGGATCGTTCTCAACGGTACCGGGAGATTCCCCGCGCACAAGCGCGAGTGTCGAAACTAACTCTTCAGGACGAACCAGGACTTCTCGGGCTTTGGACCCTTGGGACGGTCCCACGATCTCGCGGGTCTCCAGGAGGTCCATCAATCGGCCCGCCTTGGCAAAGCCCATCTTGAGTTTGCGCTGGAGCATGGACGTCGATCCCAACTGGGTGGTGATCACGAGTTCGGCCGCCGCGAGGAGGTCGTCAAGATCATCGCCGATGTCTTCCGCGACCACGCCCGACGAGCCCACCGCGATCACATCGTCGCGGAAGTCCGGCTGCGCTTGTGTCTTGACGTGCTCTACCGCGGCGTGCACCTCGGTCTCCGAGACCCACGATCCCTGCACGCGCATCGGCTTCGATTCGCCCATGGGCAGGAACAACGCGTCTCCTTGGCCGATGAGCTTCTCTGCACCCGGCATGTCGAGCACCACGCGGCTATCTGCCAGCGACGATGTCGCGAAGGCCAGCCGCGAGGGGACGTTGGCCTTGATGGTGCCGGTCACGATATCGACCGACGGGCGCTGCGTGGCGAGCACCAGGTGAATGCCTGCCGCGCGCGCTAGCTGCGTGATGCGCTGGATGGAGTCGTCCACATCGCGGGGGGCCACCATCATGAGGTCGGCAAGCTCGTCCACGATGACCAGCAGGTACGGGTACGTAGTGATTCTGCGCTCGGAGCCGGGCAATGGCTTGACCTTGCCCGCGCGCACCGCCTTGTTGAAGTCGTCGATGTGCTTGTACCCGAACAGCGCCAGGTCGTCATAGCGCATGTCCATCTCTTTGACCACCCATTCGAGGGCCTGCGCGGCCTTCTTGGGATCGGTGATGATGGGCGTGATGAGGTGCGGGATGCCCTCGTAGATCGACAGTTCCACGCGCTTGGGGTCAATGAGCACCATGCGCACTTCTTTGGGAGTGGCGCGCATCAGGATCGAGGTGATCATCGAGTTCACAAAGCTGGACTTACCGGCTCCCGTGGCGCCGGCGACCAGCAGGTGGGGCATCTTGGCGAGATTGGCCATGACGTAGCCGCCCTCGACGTCCTTGCCGATGCCTATCGCCATGGGGTGGTCATTCTTGCGGGCCACAGGAGAACGCAGGACGTCGCCCAGCGAGACCGTCTCGCGGTCCACGTTGGGAATCTCGATGCCGATGGCTGACTTGCCGGGGATGGGCGAGAGGATGCGAATGTCGCTGCTCGCCACCGCGTAGGCGATGTTCTTGGACAGCTGGGTGATCTTCTCGACCTTGACGCCGGTGCCCAGCTCGACCTCGTAGCGCGTGACCGTGGGCCCTCGCATGAAGCCAGTGACGCGTGCGTCCACGCCGAACTGCTCGAGCACCAAGGTGAGCGACTCCACCACGCGGTCGTTGGCCGCGGAGCGCTCCTTATGAGGTGCACCCTTGACGAGCATGTTAGCGTCCGGGAGTACGTACGGCGAGGAGTTCTCGAGTTGGCCCTGCTCGCCTTGCGGAACCACCGAGGTGCGCTCCGGAGGCTTTGGGGAACCCGGGGTGGGGAGCACGGTGGTGTGGTCGCCTTCGGGGTGGCCGTCTTCGGTGTGGGCATCGTACGGCGACAGCGTGCCACCCGTGGCACCAGCGCCGTGACGGGGCGAGCCATACTCGGGCTCCATGAGGTTGCGCGTGTAGGGGTCCGTCGACTCCTGAGGGTCCACAAGATCGTCGAACGCCGTGCGCTCCACGGCGGCCGCGGAGGCGAAGGCCTCGTCGGCCTCGTAACCTTCCAGACCGGGTGAGCCAGCATCGGCCGATTTGCGGCGATTCAGGAAGCTCTTGGTGCGGCCCTTGCCTTGCTTGGAGGTGCCCGAGGGTTCAAGGGTGCGGTGTTCGGGGAGGTCCAGGGGATCGTCATCGTAGCCGTCGCGGTGCACGACCCGCGCCACGAGATCGCGCAGGCGCATCACTGCCTCACGTAGCGGCATCCCGATCACGATGAGCACTCCCAAGAGCGTGAGGAGCGTGAGCACGATGGTCGCGAGCGGGACGGTCAGGATGGCGGACAGCGGGCTGCCAATGAGGAAGCCGAGGATGCCGCCTGCGTCTTGGACCGGCTCGAGGCCTTGGCGGGGGTCCGGAAGGCCCTCGGCGATGTGCACCAGCCCGCCGATCGTGATGGCGAGCATCAGCCCGCCCACGGTGATGCGGTAGTTGGCGTTGCCCTCTTGGGGGGCGCGCATGAGGCGCACAGCCATCGCGAGCAGAACCACCGGCAGCACCACCGCCAGCACGCCGAACGTGCCTGCTACCACCCAGTGGATGGCGGTACCGGCCTGGCTTGACATGCCCCACCATTCGCGGGCGGCGATCAGCACTGCGAGGATCACGAGGACGATGGCGAGGCCGTCGCGGCGCACCTCTGGGCTCACCTCGCGAGCGCCAGTGCCAATGCTCCGCACTCCCCCACCAACGGCGTGCGCGGTGCCCATGCCGATGCTGCGGATGGCGCGCAGCGGCCAGGGTGCCTTCTTCTTGGGTTGGGGGCGCGCGCGCGAACCCGAGCGCTGCTGCACGGGCCGGGTGCGCTGCTGACGTGTTTGAGCCATAATTCAGCACTCTACGACGGCGTGGTGACATGACGGAGTTGCCACCCCGGACACGCGCCAAGAACGACGACGCCGGGGCTCCGCTAGGAGGCCCCGGCGTCGCTACAAACCTGGTCTAGTCTTCGTCGACAATCTCCGCATCGGCAGCGTCGGACTTGATGCGCTCGATCGCGTTGATGGCCGAAGCCTTCGCGGAGTAGCCCTCACTCGAGGCAAGGATGTTGCCGTTCGTGGCGACAATGCGGAACCGGAACTCGCCAGCCTTGTCCTTGTAGATCGTGAACTTCATGGTGTCACCTTTCGACCGCAGAAGAGTGGGGACTGCGATCTCAGTCTAGGGTCGCCATGGGCGCAAACTACGCCTCAATCACGATGGGAATAATCATGGGCCGGCGGCGCAACTTGTTGCCCACATACCGCCCCAGCACCCGCCGCATGACCTGCTGCAGTTGCTGGTTGTCGGTTGACCCCTTGGCGGTCGCCTCCTCCAGCGCAGCCTTGATCTGCGGGAGCACCGCATCAAACACCGAGTCGTCCTCGGCAATCCCGCGCGCATGAACCTCGGGCCCGTTGACGACCTTGCCGTTGGCGGAATCCACCACCGCAAACACCGAGACGAAGCCCTCTTCCGACATGATCCGCCGGTCTTTGAGCTCCGAGTCAGTGATCTCCCCCACCGAGGATCCGTCCACGTAAACGTTGTGGCTCTCCACGGCGCCCACCACGCGCGCCAGGCCGTCCTTGAGGTCAACCACCACGCCGTTTTGGGCGAACATGATGCGGTCCTTGTGGACGCCAGTCTTCATGGCTAGCGCTCCGTTTGCCAACAGGTGGCGCACCTCGCCGTGGATGGGCATCACGTTCTTGGGCCGCACAATGTTGTAGCAGTACAGAAGTTCGCCGGCACTCGCGTGGCCGGACACGTGCACGCGCGCCGTGCCCTGGTGAACGACCGTCGCACCCAGGGCCATCAACCCGTTAATGACCCGGTACACGGCGTTCTCGTTGCCCGGGATGAGAGACGATGCCAGGATCACCAGGTCTCCGGGGCCCACCTTGAGCTTGTGGTCAAGCGACGCGATACGGCTCAGGGCGGCCATTGGCTCGCCTTGTGAACCGGTGCACATGTACGCGACCGTCTCGGGCGGCATGTCATCGGCCTTCTTGGCGTCCACCAAGATGTTCGGTGGAATTTCCAGATAGCCAAGGTCCGCGGCGATGCCCATGTTGCGGACCATGGAGCGTCCCACGAACGCGACCTTGCGCCCGTGAGCGTGCGCGGCGTTCAGCACCTGCTGCACGCGGTGCACGTGCGAGGCGAAGCTCGCCACCACCACGCGGCCCGTGGCGTTGGCGAACATCTGGTTCAGTACGGGAGTGATCTCCACCTCGGACAGCGTGAAGCCCGGCGCCTCCGCGTTGGTCGAGTCCGTCATGAAGACGTCCACGCCCTCTTCGCCAAAGCGGGCAAACTCGCGCAAGTCCGTGATGCGGCCATCGAGCGGCAGCTGGTCCATCTTGAAGTCGCCGGTGTGGAGCACGGTGCCGCCGGGAGTCTTGATGAACACCGCGAGGCCGTCAGGAATCGAGTGGTTCACCGCCGCGAACCGCAGGTCAAAGTCGCCCAGCTTCTCGCGCTGGCCCTCCTTGACGGCAAGCGTCACCGGCGTGATGCGGTGCTCCTTCAACTTGGCCTCGATGAACGCCAACGTGAGCTGCGAGCCCACAATCGGGATGTCCGCCCGCAGGCGCAACAAGTACGGCACCGCGCCAATGTGGTCCTCGTGCCCGTGCGTGAGCACAATGGCCTCGATGTCATCCACACGATCCTCGATATAGGACCAGTCCGGCAGGATGAGGTCCACGCCGGGCTGATTGTCCTCGGGGAAAAGCACCCCACAGTCAACAATCAGAATTTTGCCCGCGTAATCAAACATGGCCATATTGCGGCCCACTTCGCCCAATCCACCCAGAGGGATGATGCGAAGTGCGCCTTGCGGCAATGCGGGGGGTGGGCTGAGTTCGGGGTGAAAGTTCACGTGTCTACTCTCCTATGGCACGCACAGGGACGCCGGCTGCGCTCAGCGCCGCGATCAGTGCGTGGTACTCCTCGTGCGTAGCCGCAAGGTGCGGCAGTCGCATGTGACGGTTGTCGATCACACTCATGGCATGCATGGCGGCCTTCGCCATCACGGCTCCGATGCCCGCTCCCATGATCGCGTCGATGACGGGCAAGGACTGCTCGAACGCGGCATCGGCCGCCTTCTTGTCTCCCGCCTCGTGCGCATCGATCATTCGCCGAATCACATCGCCGATGGCGTGGCTAGCTACCGAGACGGCGCCCACGGCGCCGGCCCGCAAGAAGTCAAGAGTCAAGGGGTCGTCGCCCGAATACCAGGCGAGGCCCGTGCGTTCCATGCGTTGCTTGGCCTGCTTGATGTCGCCGGTCGCATCTTTGACCGCCACGATGGTCTCCCGCGCCGCAAGAATGTCCATCGAGGCATCGGTGATCGCGAGGCCCGTGCGGCCCGGGATGTCGTAGAGCATCACCGGCAAGTCGGTGGCTTCGACGATCGCGTCAAAGTGGGCGATCATGCCCGCCTGGGAAGGCCGGGAGTAATACGGGGTGAGCGCCAAGATGCCGTCAGCCCCGGCATCGGCCGCCTGCTCCGCCATCCGCACCGCGTGAGCGGTGTCGTTAGATCCGGCACCGCTCACAATGAAGGCGCGGTCCCCCACCTCATCCTTGACCGCCTCGATCAGCGCGACCTTTTCCGGGGCGTGAGTGGTGGGGGCCTCGCCCGTGGTGCCGGAGAGGACCAGGCCGTCACTGCCGTGGTCCACCAAGTACGAGGCAACACGTCGAGCGGCATCAAAGTCGATCTCGCCATCAAGGTGCAAAGGCGTCACCATGGCGGTGAGCAGCGTGCCAAAGGGTCGGGTGGACGGATTCATAGGGTCAACGCTACCGCGCGGGCGCTAGGTGGCGCGGCCACGGAACCCGTCACGAGTTAGCGCTGACGCGGACAAAACTCGCGGGTGTATGGTCGGTTCACTATGGTCCCTTACCCTTCAGAAGTCACCGAAGCCAGCGGCGAACTCGCCGTCGCCGGCAGTATCAACGTAGTAACGGCCGACGGCGCGCCGTCGAGCGCCGCCGCTGTCAACGCGCTGGTGACCGCGCTGGATCTGGCCCAGGACGCCGATGCCGCGGTGGCGCTGACCTTGGAACTGGACCCGAGCGTCGATCAAGGAGCAGAGGCCTACCGGCTGACGATCGACAGCGCCGTCACGGTACGAGCAGCGACCGACGCGGGCCTGTTCTACGGCGTCCAAACCCTCCGGCAACTCTTTCCAGCGGTGGCGAGCGACGCATATGCGCTACCTCGCCTGGTGATTCGCGATAGCCCCGAGTTTGGATGGCGCGGCTCGATGATCGACGTGGCGCGCACGTTCCTTCCGCTGGACTACCTCAAGGCCCACGTGGAGCGCATGGCACTGTTTAAGCTCAACAAGCTGCACCTGCACTTGAGCGACGACCAAGGCTGGCGGTTGGAGATCAAGAGCTGGCCCCGGCTCGCGCTGGTGGGCGGATCCACCGATGTCCGCGGCGGTCCCGGCGGGTACTACACACAGGAAGACATGCGCGAGCTGGTCACGTTCGCGGCGCTCCACCAGGTGGAGATCATCCCCGAGATCGACCTACCCGGCCACACCCAAGCCGCCCTAGCGTCGTACCCAGAATTGGCGTGCGATGACGTCACCAACCTGGGCCTCTACAGCGGCACCGAGGTGGGCTTCAGCAAGCTATGTCTCACCAAGCCGGACGTTATCTATCCGTTTGTGGAGGACGTGCTGCGCGAGGTCGCTGACATCTTCCCCGGGCGTTACCTCCACATTGGTGGCGACGAGATCAAGGACCCGCTCTATAGCGAGTTCATCGAGCGAGCCGACGCCATCGCGGCAAGGCTGGGGCGCGAGATCATCGCGTGGGAAGAGGCCTCGGTCGCGAACGTACGCACCACCGCGCTATTGCAATTGTGGAACGACGGCTACGACATCCAACCGGCGCTTGACCGCGGCAACCACCTGATCTTGTCGCCATGCAGCTTCACCTACCTGGACCACGGCAACTACGAGGCGCAACCAGGTGTCTATTCATGGTGCCGCGCGGAGGGCATCCCGCTCGAACGCACCTATGCGTTCAATCCGCAGAGTTTCACCCAAGCCGTGGGCGTCGAGGCGCCAGTGTGGTCTGAACTGGTGGAAGACGAGGCCACCGCGGACAACCGGATGTGGCCGCGCCTGGCAGCGGTGGCGGAGGTGGCGTGGTCAACGGAGGCGAACCGCGACTACGGTCGTTTCACACTGCGGTTGGGAGCCCTGCGGCCGCACCTCGACGCGCTAGGCATCCAATACTTCCGCGAGCCGCAGTTAGGTTGGTAGCGCGCCGGGACAGCAGCGCTACGGAGCGACGCGGCCCGACTTGTTGAAGGCCTCATACGTCATGGGCATCAACTCGGCCCAGTAGGCTTCCATCTTCTCTGCAACCATCTCGATCTCACGCTGCGGAAAACTCGGGAAGTGCGTGCCCTCGCGCTTGGTGCGCAGCGACAGGAAGTTCATGAGCGAACGCGCGTTCATGGTGACGTACATGGACGAGTAAATCGTCACGGGCAAGACCGCGCGCGCCACCTCGCGGGCGATTCCCGCGTCGAGCATGCGCTGGTATGCCTCATACGCCTGGGTGCAGCTGGCCTTGATCTCGCGCTCGGCCATGTCGTGCTGTTCCTGGGTGCCCGGCTCGAACGTGTACGCGCCTGCCTTGCCCACCTGGACCAAGTTCCGGTCCGGGCCCGGGTAGTAGAACACGGGGTTGAGGTTGCGGTAGCGACCGGATTCCTCGTTGTAGCTCGCGATGCGGTGGCGCATGAACTCGCGGAACACAAAGATGGGCGCCTGCACGTAGAACGTCATCGAGTTGTGCTCGAAGGGGCTTCCGTGGCGGTCGCGCATCAAGTAGTTGATGAGCCCTGCGCTCTTGGAGGCGTCAGCGTTGACGTCCTCGAGGGACTGTTCTCCCTTGGTGGACACGCGCGCGGCGAACAGCACATCGGCATCGTGGGCGTTCGCGCGCACCATCTCCACGGTGACATCGGTCCGGAACTGAATCTCTTGGTTGTCGCTCACGCGGCCAGCCTAGCGCTGACGCCGCGCGTCGCTTTGACGGCTCGCGTGGAGCCCCACGATTGCGTGCCCTATTCTTCGCGCGCGGCGACCCCATGGCCAGCCGGGTCCCTGTTGATTCTGGCCGCCCTTGCATACGCTTTGGATCCCTTGTCCGTGCTGACCCGCATCCAGGTCCACGGCTTCACGTCATCCGCCTGCGCCTGGACCACTTCCACGGTAAGCGGCATCCGCCCTACGTCGCTACGAATAATCCGTTGCACCTTGATGCGGTGCTCTTTGGGTCTCATCGGCGAGTAGATGTTTCGCTTGTCCGAATCACACAGCACGCGTTGCCGTACGTCAATCCACCCCGCGTCTAGCGACCCCGGCGAACGCAGGTACGCGTCCAGGTCGTCGTCGGAAGCGCCCGCCAGAGACGGCGGCGTCGCCACCCACCCCTCGAGCGCACTGGTCCTGGTGATGACCCAGGGCAGAATCCCGCGCACATGGCGCTTCCTGAGGGCCTGAGAGAGCGCCGCCCACCTGCGCACACCAGACGCCACGTACTCGAAGAAGTCCGCGAAGCCTCCGTAGGCGGGGCGCAACACTGGTGCGGAAGCATGCAACGACGTCCCGATTCCGCAGGTGTTGCGACCTATCGACGAGACCCACAGGTAGGGGGCGTCAAACGCATCGGGAGAGTAGAGATCGTGGTAATCGATCGCGTCAAGGACGGCGATGGGCCAAATCCGCAGAGTCAGGCCGTCCAAGGCAGCTTCCCACCCACCACCCATGGGCTTGAGAGCTACGCCCCCGCGATCCTCGTTCACCATGAGCGACACCACTTCATTGCTCTGGATCGGCACTTGCATCATCAGGCTCAGTTCCGCGCCGCGCAACTCATTCGCAGGATGCTGGGTGGTGATGGTGCAGCCGTTGACCACCCATACCCTGGGGATCTGAACGCCCATCAGTACCTGGGGGTTTCCGAGGGCATCCGCGAGCAACGTGTCGAACGACTCAAGGTCTCGATGCCCGAAGGTGCGGTCCGTCGCGAACGCCACAGGATTCGGCGGCGGCTGCTCGATCAGAATCGAGTCAAGACCGGGCCGCGCGATTGCCCGCGCCAGATCAATGGCACGGCGAACTGCGGCTGTGCCGATGGGCACACCATAGCCATGAGGGCCTTCGTGCCAAGGCACCACGACTTCCACGTAGGTGGACAACCGGAACCTCGTCATTCATTGCGGGGACTCAAACTGGCGGTGTCCCGGACACCACCATCATGATAGGTCGAGGCCACAGGCAACCGCGCAACACGTCGTTTGGACTGCTTGCGAACGTGGCACGATAGGAATGTGACCGCGGATCCCCAACGAGCCGCCCTGCTCCCTTCGCCACACCGGATCACTACCGACCGCTTGGTGCTGCGCGCGTACGAGCGGAGCGATGTACTCGACGTTTTCGAGGCCATCGAGGCAAACGCCGTCCGGCTCCAGGCCTTCATGGCGTGGGCGCGCGAGGCCCCTGAGACCATCGACCAACGCCGCGAGAAGCTCGCCCACTTCCGGCGCGAGTTCGACGAGGGCCACGGCACCAACTACGGGGTCTTCAACCGGGCCAACGGCAACTTTCTGGGCGGGTTCGCGCTTACCGTCACGAACGACCCAACAGTCTTGGAGATCGGCTACTGGCTTACGGCGGAGGCGGAGGGCAAGTGGTTCGCGGGTGAGGCGGCCTCTGCGATGGCGCTGGTGGGACTCGCGTACCGCGGGGCGCGCCGGGTGGAGATCCAGTGCGATCCGCTCAACGCTCGCAGCCGCGCCGTGGCCCAGCGTGTGGGCTTCACCTGGTTCCAGGCCACCGACTGGATGCCCGACGGCAGGCTCAGCGAGCGCGCCGCCACTGAGACGTGGATCGCGACGGCGGACCACCTCCGGCTGGGTCCGCTAGCGACGGCACCACGGCCCACACTGGCAGATGCCAACGGAAACCTGCTGGCGTGGCCGGCGTGAAGTTGGACGCTGTTCGCCAGCAAGCGCTCTCGGTCTCGCTCGCCACGGGTGCCTATGGCATCAGCTTGGGAGCACTAGCGATCGCCGCGGGCCTTGACGTGTGGCAGACCATGGCGCTGTCCTTGATCGTATTCAGCGGCGGGTCGCAGTTCGCGTTCATCGGGGTGATTGGCGCTGGTGGCGCACCGTTAGCCGCCGTGGGGACCTCATTCTTCCTTGGGATCCGCAACGGCTTCTACGGTGTTTCGTTGGCACCGCTCTTGCGACCGATGCTGGGGCTAAGGCGCGCTTGGGCGGCCCAGTTGACCATTGACGAGTCCACCGCGGTAGCTCTCGCTCAGCCGGAAGGGGATCGCGCCGCGCGGCTCGCAGGCTTCTGGTGGACCGGCACGGGCGTCTTTGTCGCCTGGAATCTGTTGGTCTTGGTGGGAGCGCTACTGGGCCAGCGCATTGGCGATCCCACGGCATGGGGACTCGACGCGGCGGCGGCCGCCGCGTTCCTGGGGCTCGTGTGGCCAAGGCTGTCCTCGCGCCTCGCGCAAGGCGTGGCCGCCGGAGCCGCGGTCATGGCGCTGGCGCTGACCCCGGTTACGCCAGCAGGTGTGCCCATCCTCGCTGCCGCGCTCGTGGCAGTCATCGCGGGCTGGCGCGCGCCGCGCATTCCCCCACCAACGCCAACTCTCCACGAGGTACCTTCATGAGCAGCGACGCTTGGCTGTGGGTAGCGGTAATCGCTGCTGGCGTGTTGGCGTGGGCCACGAAGTTCGTGGGCCACGTGGTTCCTCAACGGCTCACCGACCATCCCCGCATCCAGCGCACCGCACTGCTGGTGACGGTCGCGCTACTGGCCGCTCTCGCCGTCGTGCAAACCTTCAGCGTGGGCACAGCGCTGGTGCTTGACGCGCGCGTCGCGGCGATCGCGGTCGCGGCGCTGGCCCTTGCGTTGCGTGCGCCGTTCATCGTGGTCGTGGTGCTCGCCGCGGCGACAGCCGCCGCGCTTCGCGCCATGGGCATCGGCTAGGTGCGCTCAGCCAAGGAGTGCTAGGCGTCCGCGTCCTTGCGCCGCCGAATGCGCAACGTGCCCGTCAAGGGGTGACCCAGCCACGTGTCCTCCCCGCGCCTCCGGGCGCGACCAGTGGCGGTGAGCCGCACCCAAGGCCACGGGGAAAGGCCCTTGGCCCGAACATCGGCAACCTCGATGGTGACCGGTAGTTCGCCCGCGAAGGCCTTCACAGCGTGGACCACGTGAATGCCGTAATTGTCGGTCTGAATCCACCCGTAGAGCCCGTTGCTTTCGCCATCGCTCAGCACCCGCTGGTGCACGTCGATCCAGCCAGCATCGAGCGACTCTGGGGCCTGCAAGTACTGGAGAAGGTCCGCGTGAGAACCCGCCGCAACAGTCGGTGGCACGGCAACCCAACCCTCGAGTGCACTCGTGCGCGTAATGAACCACCCGAGCAGCGCCCGCAGCGGTTGACGCCGGAAGGCCTGTACAAGGGCAGCCCAGCTCTTCCGGGCCGTGACCATCCCGGTGAAGAACTCAAAGAAGCCCCCGGATAGCGGCCTCAGCGGCAGCGCCGACGCATACAGCGTGGCACCCACGCCAAAGGTGTTCCGCCCAATCGACGAGACCCAGCGGAACGGACGTTCCAGTGACGCAGGAGCATAAAGATCGCAATAGTCCACCGCGTCACGTCCACGCAAGGGCCAGACGCTCACCGTCAGCGTGTCCACCGACGCTTGGAAGCCGCGGCCAACCGGTTTCATCTCCACCCCGCCGCGGTCTTCGTTGACGATCGCCGCGACCGCCTCATTGGCCTCGTCGTACATCATGATCATCAGGCACAGGTCGCCGCCCACATGCTCATTGAAGGGATGCACGGTGGTGATGGTGCGGCCGTTCGCGACCCACATCCGCGACACCGGTTCCCCGCCGTACATGCGCGGTTCGAGTAGTGCCTCAGTCAGCACGGCGTCGATGTCGGCCGCCTCACGAGTCCCGAAGTGGTGCGCATCAACTGCGGCGAGCGGCGTGCGGGCCGGGTGTTCCACGAAGACGCCGTCCGGGCCAAGGTCAACGAGTGCCTTCACCAGGTCTTTAGCGCGGTCAACGGCGTGCTGGTCTACAGGTAGGCCAAAGCCTTGCGGCCCCGGCACCCAGGGGACCATGATCTCGACATACGCGGGCAAGCGCTACCTCGGTTTCGCATTGGTGACTCACACCGGGTCAGACATCCCGTAAGCACTATCGTAGTGCCGCGCACCGGCGAAGGACATGGTATTTCAAGCGCGCACCCAAGGCACAGTCCGTGGCGCGAGGTGTGAGAAACTCCACGGGGCATGCGGGACGTACCCTGGGGGCATGCCTACTGCCGACGTCTCCGCTCGCCCCGCCGTGCTGGGCGACGAGCACGCTTTCGCCGAAATCCAGCTCGCCGCATGGCGCGTATCGCTCGGAGCCGAGGCCGTCGCCACGGTCCCCAGCGACGAGGTGCGCGACACGTGGGGCGCCGCCATCGAGTCTCCGCCCAGCCGCGCGCACCGGGTGTTTGCGGCGTGCGACGGGCCGCATGTGGTGGGTTTTGCGGCCCTCGCTGCCGGGGGCGAGATTGTGGCGCTCGAGGTGGCACCCGAGCATCGACGTGCCGGGCACGGGTCGCGGCTGCTCGCGGCGTGCGTAGACACCCTGCGGATGACTGGTACCGAGAACATCCGCGCATGGGCACTACGAGGGGACGATGCCCGCGAGGCCTTCCTGCGGCAAGCGGGCTTCGCGGAGGGCGGGGTGGCGCGCACGCTCGAGACACCCACCGGCGAGGTCACCGAACGGATGTGGCAGGCGCACGTCTAGCGCATGGCGCAAATGTGCTCAGGTAGCGCGGCGAGCGTTGCGGCGTTCTAGCCTGTACAGGTCCCCCGCGTGGCGGAGCGTCTTGCGAGCCATTGACCTGTCGCCACACGCCTCGTACGCGTAGGCCACGTGGAACCATGCGGCCCAGTCGTTGGGGGCGTGGTCCACTCCGCGCTGGGCTACCTCGAACACCGCCTGCGCTGACTCCTCAGTGAGCTTGCCACTAGGAAGCGTCTCACCGTCGTGAATAGGTAGCCGGTTGTCACGATCGAGGATGTCCGCCATCAGCTGCACCGTGGTGCCAAGGCGCCACTCGTGGACCAAATACCAGACGCCTATCGCGGGCAGCACCAGCAACGCGAGTCCGAGCACCTTCGCGGCGCCCTCGTCGGCATTGATGAACGCGACGGCACGCCCAGCCACAAACGCGAAGTACAACGCAACAATCAGCGTGATGGCCACGGCGGCCATGAACGCTGGCTTGCGGATCAGGCGCATGCGGCTAGAGACTCATGTACTGGTCGAGGCCCAGCGTAAGCCCGGGGTGGTTGCCCACCTCACGCACACCCAACAGCACGCCAGGCATGAAGCTCACGCGGTCAAAGCTGTCGTGGCGGATCGAGAACTGCTCGCCAGGGTTGCCCAGCAGGATCTCCTCGTGCGCCACGAGTCCACGCAGGCGCACCGAGTGCACGCGCACGCCGTCCACGTCCACGCCCCGTGCCCCATTGCCGAAGTCCTCGGTGGCGTCTGGCGATGGGCCTATGCCAGCATCGGCTCTCGCTTTGGCGATGCCTTGCGCGGTGTGCCGGGCGGTGCCGGAGGGGGCGTCCACCTTGTCGGGGTGGTGGAGCTCAATGACCTCGACGGACTCGAAGTACTGTGCGGCGGCCGCAGACATGCGCATCGCGAGCACGGCACCCAGGGCAAAGTTGGGGGCGATCAGGACGCCCAGGTCCGGACGCTCCTTGAGGTGTTCGTCCACGCGCGCCATGGAGTCCTGAGTCCACCCCGTGGTGCCCACCACCGCGTGGATGCCGGCATCGATGAGCGCGTGGACGTTTGCTTCGGTGGAACTGGGGATGGTGAAGTCCACGGCCACGTGCGCCTTGGACTGCGAGGCCTGCGCGATGTCATCGCCTTCGTCTAGCGCGGCCACGAGCGTCATGTCGTCGGCCGCCTCGATGGCCTGCACCACGGTGGTGCCCATGCGCCCCGCGGCGCCCAACACTGCAACGTTGATCATGCGGACCACTCTACGTGGCGCTTCCGGACTCCATGGGAACCTCAGGACCAACACGAACCTCGGACCGCTCGCGCGAGGCGAGGTCGGCTGCCAAGGAGGCGACGTCGTCTGCCGTCACGGCATGGACCTGGTCGAGCATTTCGCCGATGCTCCACAGGTCGCCAAAGACCAGCTCGGCTTTTCCCAGGCGCGACATTCGGGAGTAGGAGTCTTCGAGGCGCAGCACGGCGCCGCCGGCGATCTGGCCCTTGGCGCGTTCGAGTTCGGCGTCGGTCACGCCTTCGGCCATGCGCTGCTGCTCCGCGAGCATGAGTGTCGCCACTTGGTCGACGCGCTTGGGGTTGCACGCGGCGTACATGCCAAAGATGCCGGTCTCGGCGCTGGGCGCGCCAAAGGAGTAAACCGAGTAGGTCAGGCCGCGCTTCTCGCGAATCTCCTGGAACAGCCGCGAGGACATGCCGCCGCCCAGGATCGCGTTGAACACGCCCAGGGCGCTGCGGCGGTCGTCGGTCGCCTTGAAACCGCGCGAGCCGATCACCAAGTGGGCCTGCTCGATGTCGCGGACCACGCGCACCTGGGGGACGATCGCCGCATCCACGGTGGCGTTGGCGTCACGCCTGCTCAGCGGGACTTTGGCGGGATCAAGGTCCCAGCCGCCGCGCGTGAGGGCCTCCCCCACGAGCTGGCACACGACGTCGTGGTCGATGCCGCCCGCCGCGGCGATGATGAGGCCTTCGGAGACGTAGTGCTCGCGGTAGTGGGCTAGGACGGCGTCGCGTGTGACGGAGTTGATGATGGCAGGCGTGCCGCCGATGGGGCGGCCCAGAGGGTGGCCGCTGAGGACCGCCTCGGTGAAGCGTTCGTGGGCGATGTCGCCGGGATCGTCCTCGTTCATGGCGAGTTCTTCGAGGATCACGCCGCGTTCTGCGTCGAAGTCCTTCTTGCCCAGGCGCGCGGAGGTGACCATGTCGAGGATGACGTCGATGGCCATGGGCAGGTCAACGTCGATGGTGCGCGCGTAGTAGCAGGTGAACTCTTTGCCCGTCATGGCGTTGGACTCGCCGCCCACGCGGTCAAAGGACTCGGCAATCTCGAGTGCACTGCGCCGCTGCGTGCCCTTGAACAGCAGGTGCTCCAGGAAGTGGGTGGAGCCGGCGTGCTCGGGGAGCTCGTCGCGGCTACCGACACCCACCCATGCGCCAACGGTTGCGGAGCGCATGCCGGGAATGTGTTCGGTGAAGACGCGGACGCCTCCGGGGAGAATCGAGCGGCGGATCAGGGCTCCGTGGTCTTGCTCAACGGCGAGGTCGCTATCAGATGAGGTTGAGGGGACTAATGGTAGGGCGTGAGGCATGGTGCGAGCCTAACTGGTGCAGGCAGTGCGACCGCGACGGTGGTGGGGCGCCCGCTGCTAGATTGCGAGAATGGCTTCTCACAGTACGCTGCTCCCCCGGACGGCGCCCTCCGCCGCGGGCCTTCCTGCGAGTGCGATCAACGCATTGCTCGATCGACTCGAGGCGGAGTCCCTCGAGTGCCACTCCCTGATGGTGATACACCATGGGCATGTGGTTGCCGAGGGATGGTGGGAACCGTACGCCGCTGACCGCCCTCACCTGTTGTACTCGCTGACCAAGTCGTTTGTGTCGGTCGCGACGGGGATCGCCATTGACGACGGCTTGCTGTCGCTTGAGGATCGCGTGGTGGACCTGCTGCCCGATCACGTCCCGACTGACGCCTCGGAACGGGTGCACCGCCTCACGGTTCACCACCTGCTGTCGATGACAGCCGGGCATGCCGCGGACAGCCTCGACGAGGCCTGGCAACTGGAGCCCGATGACTTGGCGAAGGGATTCCTGCGGGTTCCGTTCCCCAAACCTGAGGGCACCTGGCACGCGTACGACAACCCCACCACGTACACCCTCGCCCGGATCGTGGAGCGCGTCACCGGTCGCGACCTCCCGGGCTTTCTCGAGGAGCGGCTTTTCGCGCCGATGGGCATCGAGCACGCCGAATGGGACCGCGTCTCCAGCGGCGCGGTGTTCGGATTCACCGGTCTGCACCTCACCACGGAGGCGGTGGCCGCCTTCGGAGAGCTCTTGCTGCGCGAGGGTCGCTGGGGTGACCAGCAACTCGTATCCGCGGAATGGATTCGACTCGCGACCTCGTGGCACGTGGCCACGCAGCAGATTGAAGGGTGGTCGGAGAGCCCCGACGCGCTGTGCGGGTACGGCTACCAGTTCTGGATTTCGAGGCACGGGTATCGAGCCGACGGCGCCTTTGGGCAGTACTGCCTCGTGGTGCCCGCCCACGACCTCGTGGTTGTCTTGACGAGCTCGGTGGTTGACGGTGGCGCCTTGATAAGCGCGGTGTGGGACTGCCTGCTTCCCGACGTGGATCGCGAAGGTAGCGACGAAGACGACGCCCGCCTCGCCGAGCGGCTGCGAGGCTTGGCCCTCACTCCGGTCGCCGGCTCCGCCGAGCCGGGGAGGATTGCCGCTGCCACCCTCGACGCCAGTGACGAGAACTCGGCGTTGGCGCACGGGTCACCGGTGCACGTTGAACCCACGGCTCACGGCTGGACAGTGCGGCTTGGCTCCGGGCTCGATGTCGAGGTGGGGAACGGTGAGTGGCGTGAGAGCTCGCCGCTAGGGCGTCCGGCCGTGGCGTCGGGCGGTTGGCAAGGGGATCGGTTCGTTGCGGAGATCCGCGTGATCACCACGCCGCACACGGTCAAGCTGGCTCTCGACGCCGACTCCGGAACAGCGACCGCCACATGGGTCACTCCGCCACTGACCAACCAGAGTCTTGAGGTCCAACTGCGATCTCCGCTGATGACCCGCCCTGACGTCGCATAGCGAGCGCACGCATCCTTCGCTTGCGCCGCAGCCGAATGTCCGCAGCGGACCGACCGATCAAGACCTCATAGGTTCCCTCGACGCGGCGCAACTGCAGGTCTCCCTCATCCCACACCTCGAAGACCATCGGATCCACGTCGATGGCTACCGTGACGATGCCTCGCGCGGGAACGCTACGAGCGACGGCGAACCCCGCCAGGCGGAGCCCGTCCGTCGCAGGACCCTCCACATAGACCTGGACAACCTCACTCGACGTGCGAGCACCGATGTTGCTCACTCTGACCTGCACGCTCAGTTGATCGTCGCGGATGGCCACGCTGGCGTTGAGGTACTCCCAGCTTGACCACCCAAGTCCGTGTCCAAACGGCGCGGCTGGCGCCGGACCGTCTACCGGCCATCCGCGATATCCCACCAGCGCGCGCTCGCTGTAGTCGATCACTCCCGCCTGCGGGATCGCGTGAGGCACGGGAACGTCGTCGTAGCGTGCGGGCAGAGTCCACGGAAGTCTCCCTGCTGGCTCGACGCGACCGCTCAGCACATCCGCGAGCGCGTTCCCAAACTCCTGCCCAGGTAGCCACGCCCACAGCACGGTGGGCGCTGAGTCAAGCCAAGGCAGTTCAAGTGGTGCACCCCCGTTGACCACCACGATGGTGCGCGGATTGGCCTCAAGCACTGCCACCACCAAGCGGTCCTGGTCGCCGGGCAGCCTCAGGTCCTTGCGGTCCCAGCCCTCGGACTCCACTTCTATGTTGGTGCCAACCACCACCACCGCGGCATCGCAGCGAGCGGCGAGCTCAACCGCCTGGGCGATCTCGGCATCGGCGCCTCGTTCGGGAAGCCGGTGCCGAATCGTGGCGCTCACCAGACGCCCATAGCCGCCCGCATCGCTCACCTGGAGCTCCGCCACGATCTGCACGGTGCTTCCCGCGGAGTCCACCGCGATGGTCTTTGGTTGGCCCGGCGGCGCGTTGACGCTGGAGTCAAGAATGGCGTCCACGCCGCGGTCCTCGGTGACATCGGTGACCATGTCGCCATCAATCCAGACCTGGTGACGGCCTATCGATCCCACGTCGAGAACGTGGTCGCCAGGCGCCGCGAGCTCCACGTGAGTGGTGAGCCTGACTGTCGCCGCGTTGTCTGGGAGGTCCCGCACCCACCTGAAGTCAGTGGTCGCGTCGGTCCGCGCGCTGATGCAATGTCCGTGCGCGTCCAGAATCTCGATGCGTACGCCGCGAGCACCCACACCGTCATAGGTGGCATCCGTCGCAAGAAGCGGCGCGCGCATGAGAGTACGTCCACCGCGGGCGAAGTGCACCTCTGTAGCGCTGCCCAGGAACTCGGCATGGAGACCTTCGAGTGGGCTGACCTCGTACGGGGCGTTGACGTGGGCGCTGCCGCCGCCTTGGACGTAGGGCTCGGCGGCGTTGGCTCCGAGCACCGCAACTGAGCGGGGGGCTTCCCCGGTCGAGTCCCAGAACGGGAGCGGTGCCTCCTCGCCGTGGCGAACAACGACCATCGCCGACGCACTCAGTAGCCTCGAGAACGCGGCCGCATCCGGAGTGGACGTGCCTCGAGTGGAGGTCACGCTGATGCCTTCGAGTGTCACTCCGTCCAGCTTCCCCACCCGGGCGGCGAGGCGGAGCAGGCGACGAACCTTGTCGTCAATGACCTCCATGGAAACCGCACCCGCGCGGACAGCCGACTCCAGCGCCTTGTCCCACGGTCCACCGGGGCCGGGCATCACGAGATCCAGCCCGCCGTTTGCCGAGTCCGCGGTGGAGCTGGTCGCCTCCCAGTCGCTCACCACCACGCCGTCGAAGCCCCACTCGTCCTTGAGGATGTCAGTGAGGAGCGACGGATGCTCGGTCATGGGCGATGCGCCCGTTCCGTGGTCCACGCGGTTGTACGCGGCCATCACCGTCCAGGCTCCCGCAGACCGGACTGCACGCTCGAACGGCACCAGGTAGGCCTGCCTGAGCGTAGGCGTGTCGACGCGCGCCACGTAGGTGGTGCGCTCGGTCTCGGAGTCATTGGCCACAAAGTGCTTGGCACACGCGCCGATTCCCTCAGCTTGAATCGCCGAGATCATCGCGGCGCCGATGCTCGACGTCAGGAGGGGATCCTCGCTGAAGTTCTCGAAGTGCCGCCCGCCTACCGGTGTGCGCTGGAGGTTGAGCACCGGGGCAAGAACGACGTCGACGCGCTTGCGCCGAGCCTCGCTCGCGAACACCGAGCCCGCCTGCGCGGCCATCTCGACGTCCCAGGTGGCAGCGAGCGCCGTCGGTGCTGGAAGGCTGGTACTCGACGACGCCGGATCCGGGCCCTGCACGCCGGCCGGCCCGTCGGCAAACACCACCGGGCGCAGGCCGATATGGGCAATGGCATGAGTCGCCCACGTGCTTGCGCCAGTCAGCAACTGAACCTTCTCTTGCAAAGACAGCGTCGCGAGGCGCCTGGCGATCTCGGCTTCAGCAGCCTCCGGAAGCGGGCTCACTGTGCGGCCCTGGCGATCTCCACCCGCACCACGGTGACGGGGTGTCCCCCGGCGGTGACCCGCAATGGGACGCGAGCGGTCCGTTCCTGGACCAGCGCCGCAAAGAACCGATATGCCCCCGGCTCGCCTTCCGCCGCGCGAGTCTCCAGGTCAGCCCCTCCTGCTGATATCACGGGGGCTCCGGCATCCGGAGGCTGGCCTGCGCCGCCCTCGGTGACGACGCTCACCACCCAGGCGCCAGCGGCCAGCTCCACCTCAAACTCCAACCACTCCCCCGGTGCGAGCTCCGCGACCACGATGTGGCCGTCACCCTCAACAGGTGGGTAGGTGAAGTCGGCAGTCTCGCTCCGATCGCGCCGGCGCAACGCAACGCCCTCGTCGGCGCGAATCACGGGTGCGGTGGCGGGAGTAGCGACCCCATAGGACTGGCCCGCTCCGCGGTAGGTGAACCCGTAAGCGGGCAGGCGCACGGGACCGCGCCGGAACAACGCGTTCACGACATCGGTTCGGTAGGTGCACGCCCCAAACTCGAGGGCGTCAAGGAGGTCAGCGAAAATCAGCTCGGCCTCGTCGCGGGTGGGAGCCTCTCCGGTTCCCGCGGCAAAGGCAACAACGCGGTCCCAGCCGCGGGGCGCTGTCACCGAACACGGAGAGGTGTGGGTTGCGATCTTCTTCCACGGCCAGAAATTCCAGCCGATGCTGTGGTCTTCATAGAGTTGGAACGCGGCTGCGAGCCACTCGGGTGTGTTCTCGCCGCCTTCGCCCATGTAGACGGGAAGCCCCAGGCTCGATCCCACCTCGAGGAAGGTCGCGATGCTGGGACGGTCCGTTGGGGACCAATACTTGTGGAACTGCAGCACGGAGTTGGGGTCCCAGACCTCCGTGAAGATGTCCCAATTGGTGGCCCAGTGCGTGCCCTCGTACATGATGAGGTGATGCGGGTCGGCCTCCCGGATCGCTGCGGTGAGGCGCTTGTAGAGTGCCACGAGCTCCCTATCGAAGCGGTGCTGCCACTCGTTGGGAAGGGGCTCGTTGAGGAGGTCATACCCGAGCACCGCGGGCTCATGCCGGTATCGCCGGGCAATCTCTGTCCACAGCGCGACAGTGAGGTCCTGGTTGTGGGGGTCCAGGAAGAGGTCGGGTTGACCCAGGGAATCGTCGATGTTCGTGCCGGTCTGGCCACCCGGCGCACCATGCAGGTCGAGCAATACGGTGATGCCGGACGTGCGGCACCATCCAATGAGCCGGTCAATGTGCTCGAAGCCGTCCTCAATCCATTCCCCCTGTTGCGTCATGAGCACGCGCCAGTTGATGGGAAGCCGTACGTGATCGAAGCCCTCTGCCGCAATCTGGGCGATGTCCGCTTCGCCGATGAAGCGGCGGCGGAACCCGTCCCAGAACGCGGCCGCTGGGGCGTCGCCCAGGAGCGTGGCGACCACCTGCTCGATCTGTCGTGGGGACGCTGCGCTGTCTCCGAAGCCCCACATGTACCCCTCAGGAAGCAACCAGTTCCCAAGCCCCACACCACGCAGCAGCAGCTGCGTGCCATCCGCCGCGACAATCGCGCCATCGCTGACGTGGACGAACGGGTTGGGCGCGAGCCCTGACGCGTCACCGCGGTGCTCATCACCGTTCGCAGGGTGGAGCGAGTTAACCTCTAGCACGTTTTCAGCCTTTCAGCGGTATGGAAAAGGACGATGGAGAGCTATTTGAGTCCGGACATCGTGAAGCCCTGGACGATGTGCTTCTGAAGGATCACGAAGATGACGATGATGGGGATCACCATCAAGGCGGACCCAGCCATCTGTAGGGTCGGATTGATCGTGATCTGCTGGTTCAGGAGCGACAGTGCAACCGAGAGCGTGTACTTGTCTTGCTCGGTCGCAATGATCAGTGGCCACAGGAAGCTGTTCCAGCCGGCGATGAACGTCAGCACAGCCTGCACGGCCAGGATCGGCTTCGACAACGGCAAGACCATGGTCCAGAAGAGACGCATCTCCCCCGCCCCGTCGAGTCGCGCGGCTTCCAGGAGCTCATCAGGGATGGTGGCCATGAACTGCCGGAACAGGAATATCCCGAACGCGCTGACCAGTGTGGGGGCTGCGATGCCTACCAAAGTGTTCGTGAGGCGCAGCTCGTTGAGGATCAAGTAGGTGGGGATCATCGTGACTTGCACCGGGATCATGAGCGTCATCAGGACCATCAAGAACAGTCCGCCGCGTCCGCGAAAGCTGAACTTCGCGAAGCCGTAGCCTGCCATCGCCATGAAGATGAGGCCCACGCCGCCGATGAGCACTACCACCACCGTGTTGAACAGGTAGCGGCCAAAGTCGAGCTCCGTGAATAGGCGGACGTAGGCGTCGAATGACGGGTTCTCAGGGATGATCGTCGGAGGGTAGCTGACCGCCTCTGTGGGTGGCTTGAGAGAACTACTCACCATCCAGAAGAACGGGAACGAGGTGACGAGCGCACCTATCGCGAGGAGCAAACCGACGATGGTGACTTTCAGGAGGCGGTAGCGGTCAGCCATGATCTTCCCTTCGGAGCCGCAGTTGAACCGCTGTCACGGTCACGATGATTGCCAACAACACGATGGAGCCCGCGCTGGCGTAGCCAAACTGATTGAGGCCAAACCCATTCTTGAAGATGAACAGTGAGATCGACGTGGTGCTGCCAACGGGACCACCACCGGTGAGCACGTAGGGTTCGTCAAAGAACTGGAGCCACCCAATCAACGTGGTCACGGTGACAAAGAAGATCGCGAAGTGGAGCATTGGCAGCACTATTCGCCGGAAGGTTGCCCACCTGCCAGCTCCATCTAGCGCCGCGGCTTCCAAGTACTCCTGCGGTATTGACTGCAGCGCGGCAAGGAAGATGATGATGTTGAGTCCGGTAGCGCGCCAGATGGCGACCAAGGCGACCGAGACACGCGCCGTCTCCGGGTCAGACAGCCACCCCACGGGGGCGATCCCCACCATGTCGAGCAGGTGGTTGAGCAAGCCGAACTGACTGTTATAGAGGTTTCCCCAGATCAGCGCGATCGCCACAATCGCGGTGATCGCCGGCAAGAAGTAGAACGATCGCAGGGCCCTGAAGAAGCGAGAGTTGGAGTAGTTCAGCGCCACGGCTATCCCGAGCGACACCACGATGATTACGGGGACGCCAAAGCCGACAAAGAACGCTGTGGTCCAGATCGATCGCCAGAACGCGGGATCGTTGAAGAGCCTGTCGTAGTTGTCGAGCCCAATGAACTGAATAGTCTCAGGGTTGCCGAGACCGCGGATGTCGAGGTCCGTCAGGCTCACCACGCCGGCTACAAGGATCGGCACAATGCCAAAGAGGATGAGTAGCACTACCGCCGGAGCGATGAAGGCGTAGGGCACCACCTTCTTGCGCGCCTTCGGCATCGAGGTGCGCCACCTGCTCGAGGCACTCGGCACCAATGGCGTGGGGATGGTCACCACCGAGAACTCTGGGACTCGCTGATCCAGCCCCACGACGGCGGTGCTGTCGCGTTCGGTGCCGCCAGCACCGCCGTCGTTACTCATCGGGCGTTGATCTCGTCGACTCGGGCGTACAGAGCGTCGAGCGCGTCTTGCTTGTCTGCGCCGCCAATGGCGATCGAGTTCAGCGTCTCCAGCATTGCCGAGCTCGCTGCGTCCCAAGCAGTGCTGATCGGGAGCAGTTTCGCATCCTGGAGCTGCTCCGCGTACACGGCAACCAGCGGGTCGCTGGTGAGCGCCGCGTAGTCGAATGCTGCGTTGGCGGTGGGCAATTCACCCGTCGCCTCGTACCACGCCGCCTGGGTCTCAGGGTCAGCGAGGAAGTTCAGCAACTGCATCGACGCATCGACGTTCTTGGAGCCCGACCAAACGCCGAGGTTGGAGCCGGCGAAGAGCGAGGTCGAGGTCGCGTTGGCGGGAACAGTGGTGACACCCCAACTGCCTTCGAGATCCGGAGCCTGCGACCGAATCGCGTTCGCGAGGTACGGTCCCGAGACCAGCATGGGTGCTGCACCGGAGATGAATCCGATTGCCTGGTCGAAGTCGCCGGCCGTTGGTACCGAGCCGTCAGCGTAGAGGCCAAGGTAGTGATCGACGGCCTCGTTGAACTCGGGGGTGTTGAGCACAATCGAACCGTCGTCGGCTACGAGCTCTGCGCCAGCCTGCCATGCGTAGGCAACCGGAAGTGGGGCGTCCCACTGCGGGATGTAGTAACCGAACTGTCCATCTCCACGCGCAGAGAGAGTCTCTGCAGCAGAACGCAGCTCATCCCACGTTGCTGGAGGAGCATCAATGCCTGCCTCGGCAAGGATGTCCGAGCGGTAGAACAGCACACGAGTGTCGCTGACCCACGGCACCGAGTAGACGCCGCCGTCAGGGTTCATGCTGTCGGGAGACACTGCCGACGGGAAGTTCGCAGGGTCGAGGTTGGGGTAGTCAGCGATGTAGCCACTGATGTCTTCCAACGCGCCGCCTTCGATGTACGAGGCAAGCTGTGAGAGTCCGATCTGCGTCACATCAGGGCCGCTGCCGGAGGCGATCGCGGTGGTGAGGCGGTCGTTGACGTTGTCCCACGGGATTGCCTCAACCTTGACTTCGATGCCCGTTTCCGCCGTGAAAGGCGCCACTGCGGCCTCGAGGTTGGCGCCAGAGTCACCCATCACCCACACGGTGAGAGGGCCCTGCGGAGTACCCGGCTCGGGTGAGCCGGTCGCGTCAACGGCGGTGGTCCCGCCGCACGCTGAGAGAGTGAGCGCCGCCACGAGGGCGGTTGCGCCCACCTTGGCATGCGTCGTTAGCCTGGTCATGATATCTCCTTTGATATTGGTGGTTCTGGTGGTGTTGGTGGTGTTGCGAAGTGAAGAGAAGTCTTGGGTGACGAGCTTGAACGGGGGTTCACGGGCCGGATTGACGGCGCATCGATCAGCCGTTCCAAGGGAAGAAGAGCGGCCCCAACCGCGACCGAGTCGCCGCCAAAGGCGCAGGAGTGCAGCGTGAACTGGGACGCGGGGCGGGTCAGTGCCACGCGTCGCGTGGCTGCCTCGACGTTGGGCGCCAAGGTCTCCATGAGCTTGAGTCCCACCCACCCGCCGATCACAACGCGTTCCGGGTTGTAGAGGTTCACGAGGTTGCCGAGCCCTACTCCAAGAATCTCGATGGTCTCGTCGACAACCGTCGTCGCGACTGCGTCGCCGGCGCTCGCCGCGTCAATGAGCGCGCTCATCGCACGCCAGCCGTGACCGTCGGGGCGGCCTCCTGCGTCGTGCCAGCGCTCAAGAATGCCGTCCGCTCCTACGTAGGCTTGAAGGCAACCCCGACCACCACACGAGCACTTGCGCCCCCCGATCGTGACTCTCGCGTGCCCCCACTCGCCTGCGCTACTAGCGCGGCCGCGGAGAATCTGCCCGTCAAAGATCACCCCGAGACCTACGCCGCGCCCGAGCAGCGCAACGACGGCGCTACCCGCACCGCGCGCCGAACCAAAGGCGTTCTCGGCTGCGGCCAGCGTCTTCGCGCCGTTGTCTGCGTAGATCGGGACGTCGCCGCCTCCGGGTACTTCGAGAAGTTCGCGGACCGCGACCGGCGGCCAGCCTAGCGACTGCGCGTACAGCGTCTGTGCCCCGGTCTGGTCGGTCTCGACGACTCCAGGCAGGCCCAGGCCCACTCCCGCGATGGACGTCCACTTATCTGCGTGTCGGTCCCACAGCGCGCCCACGGCAGCGGTGAGCGCGTGACCTATCGCTTGAGAGTCCTTGGCTCCGGCCGCCGTGCGCGAAAACTCGCGGTCAACCCGGTTGAGGCCTAGGTCGAACAGCTCCGCTGCCGCGCCTTCTTCGCCGACGTCGACGCCAATGAAGTAGGCGCCTTCCGGCCTGGGACGCAGCAGCATCGTGGGGCGACCGCCCGACGATGGAACGGAGCCCGCTTCGAGAACGAGCCCCTCTGAGATGAGGTCATTGACAACGTTGGTGACCGAGCCCACGGAGAGCTGGCACTCGTGCCCCACACGCGTGCGCGTGGTCTCTCCCTCGTGCACCACGTGGCGCAGCACCGCAGCGCGGTTGGAGCGACGCAGGACTCGCACGGTGGTGTCGCGGTTCATCGCGCCACCGCACGTTCGTGCTCCACTGCACTTTTTTCACGTCGTAACTTCATGACGTGAGTTAAGCATGCGCGGCGGTGCCCTGTCAAGCCACTCCCACGACCTCAGTTCCACGAGTCGCGCGTCCACACACAAAGAAGCGGCCCCAGGTTTCCCTGGGGCCGCTTCTCAGTTGAACGTGTGGCTTAGGCGTCGTCTCCGGCACCAGCCGCCGCCGCGTCCTCAACGACCTCGAGCGAGAGCTTGCCGCGTGCGTCAACCTCAGCGATCTGGACCTGAACCTTCTGGCCAATGGAGAGCACGTCTTCGACGTTCTCCACGCGTGCGCCGCCCACGAGCTTACGGATCTGCGAGATGTGCAGCAGTCCGTCCTTGCCGGGAGCCAGCGACACGAACGCACCAAAGGCAACGGTCTTGACGACCGTGCCGACGAACCGCTCGCCCACCTCGGGCATGTGCGGGTTAGCGATCGCGTTGATGGCGTCACGTGCGGCGTTGGCAGACGGGCCATCGGTCGCGCCGATGTACACGGTGCCGTCATCCTCGATCGAGATGTCAGCGCCGGTGTCGTCCTGAATCTGGTTGATCATCTTGCCCTTGGGGCCAATGACCTCACCGATCTTGTCCACGGGCACGCGCACCGAGATCACGCGGGGTGCAAACGGGCTCATCTCGTCGGGCTCAGAGATCGCCTGCTCCATGATGCCCAGGATGTGCAGGCGAGCTGCCTTGGCCTGGTCAAGAGCGCTAGCCAAGACGGAGGCGGGGATGCCGTCCAGCTTGGTGTCGAGCTGAATCGCGGTGATGAACTCGCTGGTTCCGGCAACCTTGAAGTCCATGTCACCGAACGCGTCTTCAGCACCAAGGATGTCGGTAAGCGCCGCGTAGCGCGTCTCACCGTCAACCTCGTCGGACACGAGGCCCATGGCAATACCGGCGACAGAGGCGCGCAGCGGCACACCAGCATTCAGGAGACCAAGAGTCGACGCACACACGGAGCCCATGGACGTCGAGCCGTTCGAGCTCAGCGCCTCGGAGACCTGACGGATGGCGTAGGGGAAGTCCTCGCGCGACGGCAACACCGGCGTGAGGGCACGCTCAGCGAGAGCACCGTGGCCAATCTCGCGACGCTTGGGGGAACCCACGCGACCGGTCTCGCCAGTGGAGAAGGGCGGGAAGTTGTAGTGGTGCATGTAGCGCTTCTTGTTCTCCGGAGAGAACGAGTCGATCTGCTGCTCCATCTTGAGCATGTTGAGCGTGGTGACACCCAGGATCTGGGTCTCGCCGCGCTCAAAGATCGCGGAGCCGTGCGCACGCGGGATAACGCCGATCTCTGCGGACACCGGACGGATGTCAGCGAGGCCACGGCCGTCGATGCGCACGCCGTCCTTGAGGATGCGCTGGCGCACCGTCTTCTTGGTGAGCGTGCGGATGGCTGCGGAGACTTCGCCTTCGCGGCCCTCGAACTCGTCGGCAAGCGCCGCGAGCGTGTTGACCTTGATCTCGTCCAGGCGCGTGTTGCGCTCTTCCTTGCCTGCAATGGTGAAAGCCTCAGCCAAATCTGCCTGCGCGACTTCGGTCACCTTCGCGAGGACGTCGTCCTCGTGGTCAAGGAAGCGCGGGAACTCGCGCGTCTCCTTGGCGGCCTTCTTGGCGAGCTCGATCTGAGCCTCGCACAGCGCCTTCAGGAACGGCTTGGCGGCCTCGAGGCCCTCGGCGACCACGGCCTCGGTGGGCGCCTGAGCACCTTCCGAGATGAGGTTCCAGGAGTCGTCGGTCGCTTCTGCCTCGACCATCATGATGGCGACGTCGTCACCAGCGATGCGGCCCGCGACGACCATGTCAAACACAGCGCGAGTCTTCTCGCTGTAGCGCGGGAAGGCGACCCACTGGCCGTCGATGAGCGCAATGCGCACACCTGCGATGGGGCCGGAGAACGGCAGGCCGGACAGCTGGGTGGACATCGACGATGCGTTGATGGCCAGGGTGTCGTAGGCGTCGTCGGGGTTGATCGACAGCACGTTGATGACCACCTGGACCTCGTTGCGCAGGCCGGAAACGAACGTGGGGCGCAAGGGGCGGTCGATGAGACGGCAGGTCAGGATCGCCTCGGTCGAGGGACGGCCCTCGCGGCGGAAGAACGAGCCAGGGATCTTGCCGGCTGCGTACGAACGCTCTTCTACGTCCACCGTGAGGGGGAAGAAGTCGAAGCCTTCGCGGGGGTGCTTGCCGGCCGTGGTGGCGGACAGCAGCATGGTGTCATTGTCGAGGTAGGCGACGGCACAGCCGGCAGCCTGCTGGGCCAAGCGGCCCGTCTCGAAGCGCACAACGCGCTTGCCGAAGGAACCGTTGTCAATAACGGCCTCGGAGAACTGAATTTCTGGACCCTCCATAGGGGTGTTGCTCCTCTTTTTGCTGGAGCAGGCCAGCAGAACATGGGGACATCTGCCCGCCACTGATCGTCAGTCGAAATGCTCAGAACTCTTGCTGCTCTGCCCATCACCACCGAGGATCAGCGTCAGCCGGCCTGCAAGGTGTTTGCAATTGGGCGCTCTGGCAGTGCCAAAGAACCTCCACCATGCTATCAGAGGGGTCGCCGGAACACTCGGACGGGCTACTGGATCAGGCCGATCAGCAGACCCATCACCGTGAAGGACACCGCGGCATACCCGCCGTTGATGAGCATCAGTGCCGCGCTTCGGCGTTCAAACAGCGAGACGATGACGAGGAAGGCCGCCGCGAACGTCACGCCGGAGATCGCGCCCACCGTGGTCGCGAACACCACTGACTCCTCGCCAATGAATGCCGCGAGGCTTGCCGCGATCACGAGCGCGAGCACAAAACTGCCGCCGAACACCCGAGCCGCACCCGTGCTCAGCGCCTCATCAGAGACGCCAGCAGCACGCTGCCACGGCTTGGCGAACAGGACTGAGTACCAGAGCCCTCCGATGATGAACATCGAGACAGCTGCGACAACAACGGCGAGGGGACTAAGAGTGATTTCCATACCGGCACCTTGCCACACCGCGTTCGCGCAAGAAATGTAGAAAATCACTCAGTTTGGTGCGCAACGAAGGAGGGCGCGGCCCTGCCGTCCTCACCCAACGCGCGCAGGTACTTCCGTGGGGTCAGGCCGGTGAACTTTGTAAAGGTGCGGATGAAGTGGGGCTGGTCGTAGTAGCTCGACCGCGAGATGAGATCCGTCCAGGTGCGCCCCGGCTCCGCGATCATCGATAAGAACTCGTGGAAGCGGTGCAAGTCAGCGAACTGCTTGGGGTTGATGCCCGTGGCCCGTTTGAACCGCGGCGCGAGGGCGGAGCGACTCACCCCCACGTGATCGGCGATGTCGCCAACGCGCTGAGCCGGGTTGTCCTCGATATCTCGCGCCGTTGCCACGACCACCGTGTCTACCCCGGCGCCAGTCAGCGACTCGAGAAGCGCCGCTTCGAGTGCGTCAAGGGCAGCCTCCGGGGATGCGGCCGCGCGGGCCACGCCACGCACCTGCGCCAGCCCGGGCAACACCGCCGCGGCGTCGCGCACGTCGTCCGTGTACGGTTCCGCGCCAAAAGCCCGCCACGCCCACGGCTCGAGTGCGGCGCCCACGTGATACAGGTGCGGCGGGTTGCTGTTAATGAGGAACGAGCGCTGAAGGCCGGACACGAACGCGCCGTCGAACTGCTGACCCACAATCCGGTCGCCTTGACGCTCCACACGGTACGGATCACCCAGGTTCACGATCGCGTGCACCCAGGGGATCGGCAGGATCCGCTCGGAGCCGCCTGGAGTGTGTGCCGAGAGAAACCACAGCCGGCGCACGAGGCCGACCAGAGCCGAAGCTGGCGTGCGTTCCACATACACAGGCGGCGACTGATCAGGTAGCACGAGCTCTCCCGTCGAAACCCCTAGTCCCCGGTGGTGACGTCACCCATGGTAGCGGCGAGGTACGCGCGCCAGCCCCCGTGACTCGAGATATCGGAGGCCGACGCCGTGGCCAGGGCCTCGCACAGGAAGCCGTGCGGCTGGCTTCCGTCGCCGAGAAGGACCTGCCCCAAGCCCAAGGGGTTCTCGATCGTGGCAAGCAGCGAACCCACCGAGGCAACCGGCACCGCGTAGACCTCCACCGCGATGCTCGATCCCCCGTCTCCCACGCGCACGAGCCCCGGCTTGGGTGGCGTGGTCCCAGGCAGCGCGAAGAGCGCGTACTCAGGAACGGTGGCCGCGTCCCGCACGAATGCAGCGCCCCATGCGAGCAGGCTCGAGTGAAGCGGTTGCCCCCGCAAATGGGCACCGACCACCGCCAGCTCCAGCGTCCCGTCCCCGCCATGCGCAGGAGAAAGTGCGGTGGCGGGGACGGTGCTGGACAAGGCGGTGCTGGACAGAGGGGTACGCGTGAGTCCCGTGGCGCCAAGCGGCACGTCCACCAGGCCTTCCATGGCCGACGCTATGGCGGCCAGCGCTTGATCCGTCCCGTTCGCGCCGTGGACGGTCACCCCAAAGGGCAGCCCCGTCTCGGTGAAGCCCGCGGGAACGGCCACTGCGGCCAGGTCCAGGAGGTTGGTGAACGTGGTGAACGTGCCCAGCGCCGCGTTCCTCGCGATGGGATCGGCGAGCATCGCGTCGATGGTGAAGGTGGTGGGCGCGGTGGGGGTCACGAGCGCATCGAATCCCTCAAGCACCTGGGTTGCACGCACCCGCAGTTCCATAAGCCGGCTCAGGCCGCGAAACGCCTCAGTTCCCGAGACCTTCCGGCCGCCGTCGAGCAGCGTCGCGACCACCGGGTGAACCGCGGCCGCGTGCTCCCCCATGAAGTCCTCCACGGCCGCGAGACGCTCCGCGATCCACGGGCCGCCGTACAGCATGGCGCCAGCCTCGAAGAATGGGTCGAGGTCAACCTCGATCACCTCGGCCCCCGCAGCTACTAACCGCGCGATGAAGCCGTCCCAGACATCCACGTAGCCCACAGCATCGGCCGCAGCCCAGACCTCGCGACTCGGCACGGCGACCCGCGCCGTCGACAACGAGCGGCTCGCGGGCACCGCGGGAGGTACCGGAAGCGCGCGAGACCACGGGTCGGCGAGGTCCGGTCCCGCCATGGCCGCGAGCACGCGCGTGCCGCACTCGACACTGAGTGCGAACACGCTCGCGCAATCCAGGCTGCGGCACGCGGGCACCAGGCCCGCCGTACTCACGAGTCCGCGCGAAGGCTTCATGCCCACCAAGGAGTTCAGGGCCGCCGGCACCCGGCCCGACCCTGCGGTGTCGGTGCCGATGGCGAAACTCACCAGTCCCGCAGCGACGGCGACCGCAGATCCCGAACTCGAGCCGCCAGAGATGTAGCTGTCGTTGAACGGGTTCGCCGGGATGCCATACGGCGATCGCGCGCCGCTGAGTCCGGTGGCGAACTGGTCCAGGTTGGTCTTGCCGATGAGGATCGCGCCGGCGGCGAGCAACCTCGTCACGAGCGTGGCCGACGAGCCGGCCTCGTAGGCAAACTCGGGGCACGCCGCAGTGGTAAGCATCCCCGCGACGTCAATGTTGTCCTTGACCGCAAAAGGCACACCAAAGAGCGGCAAGGTGGCGACGGCATCGGCCGATGCTGGGGTTGCGGGCAGCGCCCTGGCTACGGCGAGCGCCTCCTCGCGGGGGACCAGCGATATCCACACTGCGTCCTCGCCGCGCGCCTCGATGCGGTCGTACACGGCGGCCACGACATCGGCCGGGGTGTACGCACCGGATTCGTAGGCGGTCCGGAGCGCGGCAAGTTCAAGGGAGCCCACCTCCGTGGGCCGAGCGGCGGGCATTACTGACCAGCTTCCTCACCCATCGCGGCGAGTAGCGCCGCGGACGGCGCGATGGCACCGAACACGCCGCCTTGCATGGTCACCATGGTGAGCGCGGCCTCATAGTTGCCCTTGTCGGTGGCTCCGGTGCAGTCGGTCAGCAAGAGGCACTCATAGCCGCGGTCGTTGGCGTCGCGCATGGTGGTGTGGACGCAGACGTCCGTGGTGATGCCCGTGAAGATCAGGTGCGTGATGCCCTTGGTGCGCAGTAGCAGGTCGAGGTCAGTCGCGTAGAACGAGCCCTTGCCCGGCTTGTCGATGATGGCCTCACCCTCGATGGGTGCCACCTCGGGGACGATCTCCCAGCCCGGCTCGCCGCGCGTCAGAATCCGCCCGCATGGGCCGTCGGAGCCGATGCCCGCTCCAATCTGCTCGGAGCGCCACAGCTTGTTCGCGGGAAGGTCGCTCATGTCAGGACGGTGACCCTCGCGCGTGTGGATCACCTGCATGCCCACCTTGCGTGCCGCCGCGAGCACCACCTGGGTGGGCGCGAGGCCCGCGCGGGTCAGGTTGAGGTCATAGCCCATGCGGTCCACGTAGCCGCCCTTGCCGCAGAAGTCCACCTGCCAGTCGATGTTGATCAGCGCGGTGGTGGCCGGCGAGAACTCGCCGTTGTAGGGCCATGCGTAGGGGTTCGCTTCAACAGTGCCGAAGGTAGTCATGAGCTGCTCCTAGAGGTGAAGGCGGCCACGACGGAAGTTGCCGTCCCTACCGCGCCGAAGATGCCGCCGGACATCTCGATCATTGAGATGCTGGCAGACGTGAGTGTGGGGTCGAGCGAGAGGCACGCGTCGGCGACCAGCAGGCATTCGTAGCCTGCATCGTTGGCGGTGCGCATCGTGGAATGGATGGACGTCTCGGTGGCGATGCCCACCAGGATCAGGCGTTCGATTCCGCGGCTCCTGAGGGTGAAGTCGAGCGAGCTTCCGTAGAAGCCATCGATGCCTTGGGCTGCCACGCAAACGCTTCCTAGGGGAAGAGTGAGCGCGGCGGTGGGATGGGATTCGCCGCGAGGTGGTGCCGTCATCACAGAGACCACGGCACCACCTGCGGACTGAACTGCACGAGCAACCTCGGCCGCAGCCGCAGCGCACTCCTCCGCGCCTTGCGCCGGCCACGATCCACCGCGCGGCTCGATCACCAGGACGGCGGTCGCAGCCGGCGAGAGATCGCCGTTAAATGGCCAGGCGTAGGGCATGGTGCCATGCACGTGCGTTGCGGTGCGGTCGAGGCGCGTCATGACTAGTTCGCCAGGTTCCCGATGACGCCGGCAACGAAGTAGTTCATGCCGTCGAGCTCGTCGTAACTGGGGATGACGCCGTCTGCGACGGCCTCGGATCCGTCCTGCGCGAGCACCGGTCCCAGGAAGGGCGAGCCCTCATCCGAACCGAGCCAGGCCTGCTGCTCTGCGATCAGAGCGATCGTTTCTGCAGAGACCGACGGGCCGTAGCCAGCCAGCACAAACGGGTTGGTGCCTGTCTTGTATCCCACGCGGTAGTTCGCGTTGAACGGGCCACCGGTGAAGTCACCGACAGTGATGTTCTCGACGATGTCCACATAGAGCGGGCCCCAGTCCCACACGGCACCGGTGAGCCAGCCCGCGGGGGCCAGTTCGGAAGCGTCGGCGTGGTAGCCCACGGTGTAGACACCGGCGGCCTCGGCCGCGTCGATCACCGTCTTGGTGCAGTCCTGGTGCTGCGTGAGGACGTCGGCGCCTTGCGAAAGCAGGCTGTTCGCTGCTTCACGCTGAGCGGCAGGGTCGCACCAGCTCGACGTGCTGACCGTGACCACGGTTGCCTCAGGGTTGACGGACTGTGCGCCGCGGATGAACGCGTTGATGTTCGCGATGGTCTGCGGAATCGGGAACGCGTACACGTATCCGAGCACGTTGGTCTCGGTGGCGGCGCCAGCGGCGATGCCCGCGAGGTACATGGGCTCATACACAGTGCCAAAGTAGGTGCCGATGTTCGCTCCCGGCTCCCCCGCGATGGCGTTGCCCTGTTGCACCACGACCACGTCGGGGTGAGCTGCAGCGACCTTCTGGGCTGCGTCGAGGTGTCCGTAGCTGGTGGCGAAGATGATCTTCGCGCCGCGGTCAATCATCTGTTCCATGGTGGCGACGGCCGAGTCATCCTCGGGGATGTTCTCTGCCGTCAGGATCTGCATGTCGGGGAACGCTTCCCCCACGATGACCGAGGCTTCGATCACGGCCTGGTTGTAGCCGTAGTCGTCCTTGGGTCCAACGGTGATGAAGCCGATGGCTGTACCGCCGGTGCCCGGTGCGCCGCTGGCGTCTGCGGTGGTTCCGGGGGTGGTGCCATCGGTTGCCGGGGTGCACGCTGCGAGTACCAGCGCGCTTGCCGCGACCAAGGCCGCGAAGGCGGTCTTCAGGGTACGGTGTTGCATGGTGTTCCTTTCAGGTATTCGCCGTCACTGAGGCGGCGGCGAAACTGTTGCTAACCGGGGTTCGCGCCCCAGATAGCAAGTGAGCGGACTGCTCTGGTAACTCAGGTGGAGACACGGCGTGGGGTGACCCTCGTCATGGATCCGGTGGTGCGTTCTCGAACACCCGTTTAAGCTCGGCAGGCGCTGCCGAAATGGTGCGCCTGCCGAGTACGGCGAGAACTACTAGCGTCAGCACGAACGGAATGACGTGCAGAGCAAACTGGTTGATTCCAAACCCGCGGGCTTGGAGGGCCGGGCCCAGCGCGAGCGCCGCACCAAAGAGGTAGGCGCCAGCGAACACCCGTAACGGGCTCCATGAGGCGAAGATCACCAGCGCAACCGCAATGAAGCCGCGCCCCGCGATCATGTTCTCGAACCACGAGTTCGTGTACGCGATGGACAAGTGTGCTCCACCAATGCCGGCGAAGAGCCCGCCCACGGTGACCGCAAGCATCCTGACGTTCTTGACCTTGAAGCCGTGGACGGTGAGCGCCTCGGAGCGTTCCCCCGCGGTCCGGATCAGCAGGCCCACACGGGTCCTGAACAGCACGTACCAGACCACGGGAACCACCACATAGCTGAGGTACACCAGCGGATCATGGTTGAACAGGATGGGTCCCAGCACCGGGATGTCGCTCAGGATCGGGATCGCGTAGTTCTGGAACGAGGTGATGGTGCGGCCCACGTAAGCCGCGCCGAACAGCGAGGTGAGGCCCAGGGCGAGGAAGAGCACCGCCAGGCCGCTCGCGAACTGGTTAGCACCGCGGCGCACCACGAGGACCCCATGAACCGAGGACAACACTGCGCCAGCGATCGCGCCGCCCAGCACACCTAGCCACGGATTGCCGGTCTCGGCTGCCAGGACGTAGGCCGCGAGGGCGCCGCCCAGCATCGAGCCTTCGGTGCCCAGGTTGATGACCCCGGAGCGCTCGGATACCGTCTCCCCCACTCCCGCATACAAGATGGAGGTGCCGCCGCGGACCCCGCCGGTGGCGACGTCAATGAGGATGCTCATGCTGCCTTCTTCCTGAACGCGGTCCAGCCAAGCACCGCCATGAGCAACAGGGCGGTCAGGATGTTGATGGTCGCGGCGGGCAAGCCCGAGTCAAGCTGGAGGCTGTCGGCACCCACCGCGAGGGCCGCGAGCGTGAAAGCAGCGATGAGCACCGGCACGGGCTTGTGGCGAGCGAGCCAGCTCGCAAGGAAGCCCACGTAGCCAATCTGGGTGCCGAACCCGGGCCGCAGCTTGGTCTCCACACCGGCGAACTCGATCATGCCTGCGAGCCCGGCGAGCGCGCCGCCCACCAGCAGCGCGGACAGCAACAGCACCGTGACGGGCATCCCTGCGCGGCGGGCGGCCTCGGGATTGCCCCCCACCACCGCAAGCCTGAACCCCCAGCGTGTACGCCCCAATGCAAGGGCGAGCACCACGGCGGCGATGACGGCGACGACTATCCCCACATGCACGCCGGTAGCAGCCAGAGTAGGAAGTTGCGCCTCGGTGGCGAGCTGACGGGTTGCGGGCTGCTGGGTGGGCGACTCGCGCCACGGCTGGTAGATGAGGAAAAGCAACAGGTCCAGCGACACAAAGTTGAGGAGCAAGGTGGTGACGGCCTCGTTGACGTTGAACACCAGCCTGAGCAGCGCGGCGATTCCGGCCCACAGGGCGCCGGCGAGGATGGCGGCGATCGCCATAAGGAGCAGCACCACACCGCCGGGGAGCACCTGATCGGTTGCCAGGCCCACGCCCGCTGCCGCGACCGCGCCCACGATGACTTGGCCTTCCCCGCCCACGTTGATCATGCCCGCACGGGCGGGCACCACCACGGCGAGCGCGGCGAGCGCCAGCGGGGCCATGCGGATGAAGATCTCGCCTATCGAGCGCGACCGCGAGAACGTGGAGGTCCACATGTCACCGAACACGTCGATGGGGTTCGCTCCTTTGAAGGACACGAGGATCGAGAAGATCAGCAGTGCGCCAGCGATGGCGGCGGCCCAGCGGCCCACGTGCGGGAGCGCGCGCAGTCCAGCGCGCGCGAGTTTGCTCTGCCACGTCGCCTGGGCCGGTGGCGCCTGGGGGTCAACATCCGTGTCCACGTGCGCTGTCATGGCTTGCCCTCCAACATCAACTGGCCAATGCGTTGGCGGTCAAACGCTGCTGCGTCCACCACGCCGGAAACGTGCCCGTCGTGGAGCACCACAATGCGGTCGGCCATCGACATCAGCTCATCGAGGTCCTCGGAGATCATCAGCACGCCAGCGCCACGGTCACGCGCCTCAAGCAGCACTTCCTGGGTGCGGCGCACGTTCGCGGCGTCGAGCCCTCGGCTGGGGTACGCGGCCACCACAAGCGGCGACGCGACGCCCAGCTCGCGGGTCAACACCACGCGCTGGATGTTGCCACCTGACAGTTCGCTGAGCGTCCGGTGGCTGGGCGCGATGTTCAGCCCGATGCTCCGGTTGGCTTCCTCGGTGCTGGCCGTGACCGCAGGCCAGTCAACATTGAACCCCTGCTTGGGCAGCGCCAGACCGTTGAGCGCCATGTGCTGAAGTACCGTCAGCCTTGGCACCACGGAGTCTGCGACCGGGTCCTCGGGGATGCACATCGCGCCCGCCTGGATGGCATCTTTAGCGTGGCGCACGGGTGTCCCCATCACGGTCACCGTGCCGCGCTCGACATGCCGCAATCCCATCGCAACCTCGCACAGTTCACGCTGGCCGCTGCCCGCGACGCCCGCGACGCCTACCAGCTCGCCCGGGAGCACAGCGAGAGTGAGGTCCGTGAGCGCATGGTGGCCCTTGTCTCCCCGCACGGTGATGCCTTCCAAGCTCAACGCAGGAACGGCATCGGCCGATGGCGCCTCGCGCACCACCACGAGCGGCGGCACCTTGCGGCCCACCATGGCTTCGATGAGTTGGTCGTCGGTGTAGTCAGTGGGATCCACGGCCTCGAGCACCGTCTCGCCGGCGCGCAGTACGGTCACGCGGTCGGCGATGGCCCGCACCTCGCGGAGCTTGTGGGTGACGATGACGATGCCAAGTCCCTGATCACGCAGGTGCCTCACCACACCGAGCAGCGACTCCACCTCTTGGGGGGCGAGCACGCTGGTGGGCTCGTCCAGAATCACCAAGCGCGCACCGGTCATGAGCACCTTGAGGATCTCGACGCGCTGGCGCTCGCCTATCGACAAGTGCTGAACCTTCGCGGTGGGGTCCACACCCAGGCCAAAGGTGTCGCTCGCCTCGCGCACGCGGCGAGCGAGCGAATCGAGCCGTAGCGACCAGCCGGTATCGAGCGCGAGGGCCACGTTCTCCGCGACGGTAAGGGCCGGCACCAGGCGTAGGTCCTGGAAGACCATGCCGATGCCGAGCGAGCGCGCCTCGGTGGGCGAGCCCGGCTCGGCCTCCTTGCCGTCCACGAGCATCCAGCCCTCGTCGGGCGTGTAGATGCCGTAGATCATCTTGAGCAGCGTGGACTTGCCCGCGCCGTTCTCGCCAACCAGCGCGTGGACCTCGCCCGGCAACACCTCGAAGCTCACGTTGTGGTTCGCGACCACATCGGCAAAGCGCTTGGTGAAGCCGCCGAGCTTCAGCACCGGCTCAACACGGATGGCGGGCGACGGCGACTTCGCGGCCTTGACAGCGGCCATTACGCGCCCGCTCCGCGCCGGCGGCTGCGGCCCTTGATCATTCCCGCGAGGGCCGCGGCGGCCCGCTCCTCGACAACCTCGAGCGAGGCGCCGATGTGCTCGCGCATGAGCCCGGCTGCCCGGCCAAGCTCGGTGGCCGAGACGGCGTCGGTGATAGCGAGGTGTTCCGCAATGCTGACCGTGATGCGGCCGGCATCAAGGAAGTCATACATCCGGACGGGACGGATCCTGGCGTTGATGGTCTCGAGGGTCTCCGCGATGGCGATATTGCCCGACGCCCGGCACAAGGTGAGGTGGAACTGTTCGTCAAGTTCGATGAAGCTACCGTCGGGCTCCGGCGGGTTCGCCTGGATCTCGAGCCAGTCACGCTTGATGTCAGCGAGCACTTCGGGATCGTGTTGGACCTCGTCGTTGGCCGCGCGAGTGATGGCGTAGACCTCGAGCGATAGCCTCAGCTCGTAGAGGTCCCGCAGGTCCAGGAGGTCAGGCTCTGCGACGTAGAAGCCGCCGTCGTCGTAGCGGTTCAACAGGCGGTCCGCATGAAGGCGGAGCAGCGCCTCGCGTACCGGAGTACGTGAGACTCCAAGCGCCTCCGCCACGGCCTCTTCGCCTAGACGCTGGCCAAACTGGAAGCCGCCAGTGAGCACCATGGTGCGTAACTTCCGGTACGCGTCCTCGCGCCGCGAGCGAGCCTTGGTGCCTGGGGCCACGGAGTCCGTCGCTGTATGGAGCGCTGTATACATGCTCCTAGAGTTGTGGTTCGGCGTTTCGCGAAGGAGCGCGCGACGTTAACTTTGCGTGTCGTGAAGCGCCTCCACGTAAACGTTGTGTTTCGTGTGAGGTGGGCTGGGGCAGGCATGTGGCTGGGGGCGTCGCTTGCGCAGTAAGTTGGCGACCATGATGCGCATTGTCTTGGTCCACGGAGCCGCGACCACCGGTGCCGTGTGGGATCCAGTGCTCGCGCTGCTCGACGACCTCGAGGTCAGCGCGCCGGACCGGCCATGCTCGGGCAACCTCGAGACGGAACTGGCGTGGCTCGAGTCCCACGCAAGCGGAGCGCTCGTGGCGGGCATGAGTGGCGGCGCGACTCTCGCGCTGGGCCTTGCGAGCCGGGTGACGGCGGCGGCCGCGATCATCGCGCACGAGCCTGCCGTGGGCAGTCTGCTTCCCGAACTCCTCGCGGAACCGGGCAAGGCGCTCGCTGAGGGCGGGGTCGCGGCGTTTGGACGTACCCTCTACGGCGATCTCTGGCACCCTGCGATGGCTCGCGATGGTGGCGTGGTGCCGTCCGACTTCGCGGTGCCGTCAGGCTTCTCCGTACGGGCTGATGTCGCCATGTTCCGCGCCTTCGAGCCCGCGGCCCCTCACGAAGAGGCGCCGGTCACGCTCGTGACTACCGGCGAGCTCTCCCCTCCACTGCGCCACGACGCGGCCGCGAGGCTTAATGGCGTCTACGGCTATTGGACTGCGACACTCCCCGGAGCGCGGCACTTCGTGGCACAAGAAAGCCCGGCTACCTTTGCCGCACTAGTGCGCGACGTGGCAGCCGGGCTTTCCGACAGCTGAGCTGTCCAAAGACTGAGCGGTTGCGCTAGCGGCGCAGGCCCAGACGCTCGATCAACGAGCGGTAGCGCTCGATGTCAACGCGCTGCAAGTAGTTGAGCAAGTTGCGACGCTGGCCCACGAGCAGCAGCAGTCCGCGGCGGGTGTGGTGGTCGTGCTTGTGCATCTTGAGGTGTTCGGTCAGATCGGTGATGCGCTTGGACAGCATTGCGACCTGGACCTCGGGAGACCCGGTGTCGTTTTCGGTCGTGGCGTACTCGGCCATGATGGACTTCTTGGTTGCAGCATCGAGCGGCACTGTGTCTCCTTCTTATTGATCGTTGCGCGGCGCACCCGGGCCTGTTCACCGGGGCACTGGAATCCGCGGCCGTTCTACGGCAGGAACAATCGTACCAGCAGCGACCCGGGACCTTGGGCGGGCGGCACCACCGCACCTGTCAGCGCCGGTCGTCCGGTGTCCGCGCTTCCAGGCCGACACCGCCGGCTGTCAATGCGCCCGGCACCTTGGGCGCCTCGGCGACAACCACTTTGGATCGCGACCCGAGACGGCGCTCCAGCCAGTGTGCGAGCCTCGACACCAGCATGTTGATGCCGATGTACATCGCCGCAATGACCAGGATGAACACCACCTTGGACTCTTCGCCAAAGTAGTTGTAGTTGCGCCGTCCTGTGGTGAGCAGCTCCGTGTATGCAATCACGAACCCGAGCGCAGAGTCCTTGAGCAGCACCACCGCCTGACTCACGAGCGCGGGCAGCATGATGCGCACCGCCTGCGGCAATTGAATCTGCATCGTGGTCTGCAAAGGTGTGAGGCCGATGCTCAGGCCGGCTTCGCGTTGACCGTTGGGCAAGGCGGCGATTCCGGCGCGAAGAATCTCCGCGACGACTGCCATGTTGTAGACGACGAGCCCAAGCACCACGGCATGAAGCGGCTTCATCTCGAGCGCGATCACGCCAAAGTACATCACCAGCAACACGGGTATCCCGCGGAACACCTCGGTCACGACGCGCGCGGGGACGCGCGCCCACCACTTGGTTGAGGTGCGCACCACCGTGATCACTGTCGCGAGCACCATCACGATCGGAATCGCGATCAGAACTGGTTTGAGCGTGCCCCACAGCCCGGTGATCAAGAGCGATGACCACACGTCCCATGCAGTCTGGTTGCGAGGCGGGTCCCACAGCACCGACCACCGATCGTTGAAGACTCCCCGCTGGTTCGCCGTGTAGATGATCCACGCGATCAGCGCCAGGAACGCGAGGGTGAACACCACGTTGTAGATCTTGTCCCTGAAGATCGCCTTAGGACCCGGCTTGTCATAGAGAACTTGCTGCGCGCTCACCGGTGAATCACCAGCTTCTTCTCTAGGCTCTGAGATGCCAAACCCAGGGGAATGGTCATCGCCAGGAAGCACAACCCCACCCCAAAGAACAGTGCAACCACTTGCGCGGGGTACGGGTTGGAGAATCGGTTGGCGAAGTTCACCAGCTCAAATACCGCGAAGCCCGCAGCGACGGACGTGTTCTTGATGTGAGCGACATAGACGTTGATGAGCGGCGGCACCACAGACCGGAACGCTTGGGGCATCACCACATGGGTGAGCACTTGAATGAAGGTCAGCCCTACGGAGCGGGCTGCCTCTGCTTGCCCCACCTGCACCGAGTTCACGCCGGATCGGACAGCTTCACAGACAAACGTGGCGGTGTAGAGGGTCATGGCGACAATAGCCATGGGCACACCCAGCCCAATGGTGAGGCCTAGCAGTGGCGTGGACGCCACCAGGAAGAACAGGAACAGCAGCGTGAGCGGGGTGTTGCGCACCACCTCGACATACACCGCGCCAAAGGTCCGTAGCGGTCCGATGGGCGACACTCGGAACGCGGCCAGGATGGTGCCCCACACAAAGGACAGCGCGCCGGCGGCTAGCGCGATGGTTAGCGTATTTCCAAACGCGACCCACAGCAGATCCGAGTTCTCGAGAAATGGTTCCATGATGATTGTCCGTTGAGGCCGAACCCCTGGCTCCCCTCCTCAGTGGTGAGGAGCCAGGGGTTCATCGACTCGTGTCGGAGCTACTAGCCGACTTCGTACCGGTCAACCGCGGGGGGCGACGCCTCGGGCAAGACCGTTCCTGCGGTCGAGTTCCAGGCCTCAAGCCAACGGCCGTCCTCGTAAATCTTCTCGAGGACGTCATTGATCCAGTTGCGGAACTCCGTGTCCGTACGGGTGACGCCAATGCCGTAGGGCTCTTCCGTGAAGGGCTCTCCAGCAATCTTGAACGCCCCGTCGGATTCGTCTACGTAACCCGCGAGGATCACGTTGTCGGTGGTCAGGACGTCGACCTGCCCATTGCGCAGCGGCTCCAGGCAGTCGGTGTAGGCACCGAACAGGACCAGGTTGGCGTCAGGAATGTTGGTCCGTACGTACTCTGCGGGGGTGGAACCCTCGACGGAGCAAACGCTGAGACCAGACATGTCTTCGGGCACATTGACCGAATCGTTGTCAGCGAGCACCATCATTGCCTGACCTGCGTTGTAGTACGGTCCGGCAAACGAGATGAGTTCCTTGCGGGTGTCGTTGATGGTGTAGGTGGCTACCACCATGTCGACCTGGCCGCCGGTGATGAACGGCTCACGGTTCGCCGAGACCGTCTCCACCCACGTGATGTTCTCTGGGGGGATGCCGAGCTCGCCTGCAATGATCGTGGCGATTGCGACATCGAACCCTTCGGGTACACCGTTGGGCGCCAGCAGACCAAACAACGGTTGGTCGAACTTGGTGCCAATAGTGATCTCGCCCGCATCGGCAAGCCTCGCCATGGTCGAGCCTTCGGGGAAGTCTCCCGGATCGACGTCAGCGACGCCGTCTCCCCCGCCGCACGCGCTAAGCGTGATGGCTGCAGCAGCGCCCAGCGCCGCCAGCTTCATCTTGCTAATCATGTGTACTCCTCTTTTCAGTTGCCCGGGGGTTACCCGGTCCCTCACGCACGCTAGTGCGTCAGAATCTTTGACAGGAAGTCCTTTGCCCGCTCGGACTGCGGGTTTGTGAAGAACTCCTCGGGGGTCGCTTCTTCCATGATCAGACCATCGGCCATGAACACCACGCGGTTCGCAGCCTTGCGTGCAAAGCCCATCTCGTGGGTGACCACGATCATGGTCATGCCGCCTTCTGCGAGGTCGGTCATGACGTCGAGCACCTCGTTGATCATCTCGGGGTCAAGCGCCGAGGTGGGCTCGTCAAACAACATCACCTTGGGGTCCATCGCCAGGGATCGCGCAATGGCGACTCGCTGCTGCTGGCCTCCGGACAGTTGAGCGGGGAACTTCTCCGCCTGCTCTTGGATGCCCACCCGCTCCAGTAGCGCCATGGCGCGCTCGCGAGCCTGCGCCTTGGGCACCTTCCTGGCCTTGATAGGTCCCAGGGTGACGTTCTCGAGAATGGTCTTGTGGGCGAACAGGTTGAAGGATTGAAACACCATTCCGACGTCCGCGCGCAGTTGCGCTAGGGCCTTGCCCTCTGCAGGCAGCGGCACGCCATCGATCGAGATGAAGCCGTCGTCAATGGTCTCCAGCCGGTTGATCGCCCGGCACAGCGTGGACTTGCCGGAGCCAGAAGGCCCGATCACCACCACGACTTCGCCCACCCCCACCGTGAGGTTGATGTCGTTCAGGACGTGCAGATCGCCAAAGTGCTTGTTGACGTGTTCCAGCACCACGAGCGGCTTGCGCTCGCTCGTTGGGACATCGCGGTCACGTGAACTCATTCTTTGACCATAGACCCCAACACGCCCGCTTTGCCCGAGTTAATGCGGATTTAACACGCTCTCGCACCAGGCCACATCCTCGGTGAGCGCTTCGGTGAGCGCTTCGATAGAACCGAAGTCGAGCATCGGCCGCCGCCACTGAACCAGGTCCAAGGTGACCTCAGCCCCGTAGATATCGAGCCCTTCGCGGTCAATGACGAACGCCTCGACCCGCAGGTCCGTGCCGCCAACGGTGTAGTTGTGACCCAAACTGACGGCCGCAGGCATCCGGTCGCCCACCAACGCCGTTGCCAAATCGTTACCGCCGGGATCGACCACGGTGAGCCATCCGGCATAGACACCATGCCGGGGAATCATGCCTGCGGACACGTCAATGTTGGCCGTGGGGAAGCCAATGACACGCCCGATCTTGTCTCCGCCAACGATGCACCCACGCAGCCGATGCTCGCGTCCCAGCACTTCCGCGGCACCAGGGAGGTCGCCGGCGTCGAGCAGTTCCCGAACCCAGGTGGATGACCAGCGCCGGCCTGAAAGCGCGGTGACGCCGGCATCGGCCACCACCTCGACCTCGAAGCCCAAGGACAGTCCCAGGCCCCGCATGGTCTCGACGTCGCCCGCGTTGCCGCGCCCAAACTTGGTGTCGTGACCAATGACCACCGTGGCCGCGCCCAAGCCCTTCACGAGGTATTCATTCACGAAGTCATGGGGCGTGAGCTGGGCGAACTCGAGCGTGTACTCGACCACCAGCACGCCGTCCAACCCAGTGGCCTCGAGCCGCTCGAGGCGATCCTCGATGCCCGTGATGAGCTCTGGCGGGTGAGCGGGATCGTGGACGGCCTTGGGGTGCGGGTCAAAGGTGATGGCGAGCGCCACCTGGCCGCGGGCGCGGGCATCGGCCACCATGCGCTCCAAGACGGCCTGATGACCGCGGTGCACGCCGTCGAAGTTGCCGATCGTTACGACGGCGGGCACTGCTACAGAGGGGGCATCGGCGAGCGAGCGCCATACCTGCATGGTCATCGCCTTATTGTGCCTGAGCACCGGGCACTGCCGGTGCGAACACCACCGCAGGAGTGAGCTTGCCTGCCTTGAGTTGCAGGATTGCCACCGCGTCGCCGTGGGGGTCGATGGCCACGCACACGGGGTGCTCGCCCGGTAGGACCTCGGCCCCGGCGCCCTCGATCGACTGCCCGAAGCCCAGAGCACGTGCCTCGTCCTCGGTGACGGCGCGCGCTGGCATCACCGCCTGCGCTGCCTCCGCGAGTGGAATGAGCGGCAGCGGGCCTCCGCCGTCGACCACTCTCTCGAGTTCCTCCAAAGGCGTTGAGCGGCCGACGCCAATGTCGCCTACCGCTGTCCGGCGCAAGGCGGTTAGGTGGCCGCCAACACCCAGGGCGCTGCCCAGGTCGCGAGCGAGCGCTCGCACGTAGGTGCCAGAAGAGACGGTCACGGAGATGTCCAGGTCCACAAGCGAGCCTTCGCGGCGCACAGCGAGCACGTCAAATGCGCTGACCGTCACCGGGCGGGCGGCGAGCACCACGTCTTCGCCCTCGCGCACGCGCTTGTAGGCGCGCTGGCCGTCCACCTTGATGGCGCTGACGGAACTGGGCACCTGCAGGACGCTGCCGGTCAGCCCAGCCACGGCATCGGCTATCTGGGAATCGGTGACCGCGCTCGCATCGACGGTCTCTACACACTCGCCCTCGGCGTCGTCGGTGATGGTGCTTTGGCCTAGGCGCACGGTGGCCTCGTAGGTCTTGCCGTGGCCCACGATGTACGTCAGGAGCTTGGTGGCCTTGCCTATCCCAATAATCAGCACGCCGGTGGCCATGGGGTCGAGCGTGCCTGCGTGGCCCACCTTCTTGGTTTGGGCGAGCCTGCGCATGCGGCTCACCACATCGTGAGAGGTCCAGCCCGCGGGCTTGTCGACCACCACGATGCCTGGCGTGGGCTCGGGGCGTGGTTGCCTCGAGCCCGGCTGCTTAGGGCTGGTCATCCTCGGCGGCTTCGTCGTCGTCACCGTCGTCGTCTGCTTCGTCGAGCTCTTCGTGGGGCTTCTTGTAGGGATCCTCGTCGCCGGCGTACGTCGCGTTCGCGCGCAGGCGGGCGAGCTCGGCATCCTTCTCGGCTGCCTCGTGGAGCGCCTTGTCGAGCGTCGCCGCCGTCTCGGGAAGTGCATCCAGGAAGAAGTCGAGCGTGGGCGTCAACCGAATGCCCAACTGCGAACCCATGATGGACCGCAACCGGCCACGCGCGGAAGCGAGCGCGGCGGCAGTGCCTTCGCGCTCCTCTTCCCCGCCGTACACGGTGTAGAACACCGACGCCTGCTGCAGGTCACCCGTGACGCGCACGTCAGTGATGGTGACAAACCCCAGGCGCGGGTCCTTGATCTCGGTCTCAAGCGCGCGGGCCACGATCTTCTTGATCGTGCCCGCGAGCTTGAGCGCTCGTGCTGAATCGACCATTAGGTCCTCGGAATCTCCACCATCTCGAATGTCTCGATGATGTCGCCTACTTGGACGTCGTTGAACTTGCCGAGACCAATACCGCACTCGAACCCGTCGCGGACCTCGTTGACGTCATCCTTGAAGCGACGCAGCGTCTCGATGGTCGGTTCGCCAATGACCACGCCCTCGCGGGACACTCGGACCTTGAGCCCGCGGCGGATGAGGCCTTCGCGGACAATGCAACCGGCCACGTTTCCAAACTTCGAGCTGCGGAAGATCTCGCGGATCTCGGCGGCGCCAGTCTGGCGCTCCTCGAACTCGGGCTTGAGCATGCCCTTGAGCGAGGCCTCGACGTCTTCGAGCACTCGGTAGATGACCGAGTAGAAGCGCATGTCGACGCCTTCGCGGTCGGCAAGTGCCTGGACGCGCTCGGCAGGACGCACGTTGAAGCCCAACACGATCGCATTGTCGACGGTCGCGAGGTTGATGTCGTTCTGCGTGACAGCACCCACACCGCGGTGGATGATGCGCAAGTCAACGTCCTTGCCCACATCAATCTGGAGCAACGCGTCTTCAAGCGCCTCAACGGCACCGGACACGTCACCCTTGATGATGAGGTTGAGGGTGTCGACCTTGCCTTCTTCGAGGGCCTGGTTGAAGTCCTCAAGGCTGATGCGCTTGCGGCGCTTCGCGAGCTGAGCGGCACGCTCAGCTGCTTCGCGCTTCTCGGCAATCTGACGGGCGGTACGGTCGTCGTCGGCCACCAAGAAGGTGTCGCCTGCGCCGGGCACCGAGGTCAGGCCGATGACCAACACCGGGCGTGCCGGCGTGGCTTCCTCGACCGCGTTGTCGTGCTCGTCGAACATGGCGCGCACACGGCCGTAAGCCGTACCCGCCACGATCGAGTCGCCCACGCGCAGCGTTCCCGACTGCACCAGGACGGTAGCCACGGAACCGCGGCCCTTGTCCAAGTGAGCTTCGACTGCCACGCCGCGTGCGTCCTTATTGGGGTTGGCGCGCAGGTCCAAGCCGGCATCGGCCGTCAAGAGAACAGCCTCGAGCAGCTTGTCGATATTGAGGTTCTGAAGCGCGGAGACGTCGATGAACATGGTGTCGCCGCCGTATTCCTCAGCCACCAGGTTGTACTCGGTGAGCTGCTGGCGGATCTTGGCGGGGTTAGCGCCTTCCTTGTCCATCTTGTTGACCGCCACCACGATCGGCACATTCGCCGCCTGCGCGTGGTTGAGCGCCTCGATGGTCTGGGGCATCACTCCGTCATCGGCAGCGACCACCAGGATCGCGATGTCGGTAACGCGCGCACCACGGGCACGCATGGCGGTGAACGCCTCGTGACCCGGGGTGTCGATGAATGTGATGGCGCGCATGACGCCTTCGTGCTCGTGGTGAACCTGGTAGGCACCAATGTGCTGCGTGATGCCGCCGGCCTCGCCAGCGATGACGTCGGACTTGCGGATCGCGTCCAGCAGTCGGGTCTTACCGTGGTCAACGTGACCCATGACGGTGACCACGGGGGGCCGCTCTTCGAGTTCCTCGTCGCCTTCGGCCTCGAGTTCAGCGTCAAGGTCAATGTTGAAGTCCTCAAGCAGTTCGCGGTCTTCCTCTTCCGGAGACACGATCTGGATCTTGTAACCCAGCTCGGCACCCAAGGTCGCAAACGTGTCCTCATCGAGCGACTGCGTGGCGGTAGCCATCTCACCGAGGTGGAACAACACCGTCACCAGGGACGCCGGGTTGACGTCAATACGCTCGGCGAAGTCCGCAATGGTTGCACCGCGACGCAAACGAATCAACGTCTCGCCGTCACCGCGGGGAACCTGCACGCCGCCAATCGACGGAGCTTGGCTCTCCTCGTACTCGGCCCGCTTGGCCCGCTTTGACTTCCGTGAACGTGCAGGCTTGCCGCCACGGCGCCCAAAGGCACCTGCAGTTCCGCCACCGCGACCGCGACCGCCAGCTGCCGGACGGCCACCGGGGCCGCCTGCACCGGGAGGGCCGCCAGCGCCAGGAGGTCCTCCTGGGCCGCCACGGCCTGGAGCGCCGCCGGGTCCGCCACGGCCTGGAGCGCCGCCAGGGCCTCCCCGCCCTGCAGGAGCCTGCGAGGGCATCTGACCCGGGCTTGCGCCGCGAGGTCCACGATCAGAGGGTCCACCAGGACCGCTACGAGCAGGAGCGCCACCGGGGCGTCCAGCAGGGCGCGGGGCCTGGAACGGGTTATTGCCGCCCGGACGCGGCCGGGGGCGAGGCGCGTCCGTACGCTCGGCGAACGGGTTGTTGCCGCCGCTGGGACGCGGCGCGGGGCGCGGGGCATCGCTCACGGCGTCAGGCGAGACGCCAAACGGACTCGAGTCAGCATCGGCCGATGCTGGGGGCGCCTCCACAGGGGCGGCTTCCTCGGCAGGGACTTCTGCAGGCTTGGGTGCCGCGGGCTTGGGGGCTGCGGGCTTCTTCGCTTCTACCTTGGCCGGGGCCTCGGCGGCCTTCTTGGCTTCCGCGGGGAAGGCTTCGCGGGCCTTGCGAATGACTGGGGCTTCGAGTGTCGAAGACGGACCCTTGACGTACTCACCGATTTCGGTGAGCTTCGCTATCAGGTCCTTGCTCGTGATTCCGAGCTCTTTCGCGATCTCGTGAACGCGGGGCTTTGCCACAATTCTCCTGTCTCGGTTCGCCCAAGACAGGGTCGAACCATCGTTACAGCTGGGTACTCATCGTGAGGTACTCACTGGTTGACCATGGGCTTTCATCCCTTGTCTGTCGATGGGCGGTGGGGCGGTTAGTTCAACACCACGCCAGAGGCGTCGACCCCCGGAGCGCGTAAGGCGCGACCAATGGCCCGGCGTTGCACAGCCAGCGCGAAGCAATCCGGATTGCGATGCAACCAAGCACCGCGTCCCGGCCTTGCCTTGGACTCATCGACCACCGCTTGGTTGCCGTCAAGGACCACTCGCACAAGAACCGACCGAGAGCCCTTCTCTTTGCACCCCACGCACGTGCGAACCGGACCCTGGGGGTCTGATTCAGGTGCGTCTGATGCGCGGATTGGCTTTCCCGGCCTCACTAGTCTAGCGGCTTCGCTCAGGCGTCCGCGCCGGACGCGCTGGCAGGGGCACTCCCAGAGGCGGCGTCTGGCGCCGTCCGCGGGCCCCCTACGGGAGAATCGGGAGCCTCATCGGAACGGATATCGATGCGCCATCCGGTGAGACGAGCGGCCAGACGGGCGTTCTGGCCCTCCTTGCCGATCGCGAGCGAGAGGTGGAAGTCGGGCACGATGACCCTCGCTGCCTTGGCCTCCTCGTCCACCACCATCACTGACACCACCCGCGAGGGCGATAGCGCGTTGCCCACGTAGGTTGCGGGGTCCTCATCCCAGTCAACGATGTCGATCTTCTCGCCGTGAAGCTCGGACATGACTGCGCGCACGCGCGCTCCCATGGGGCCAATGCACGCGCCCTTCGCGTTGACGCCGCCCACGGTGGCGCGTACCGCCATCTTGCTGCGGTGGCCGGCCTCGCGAGCGAGGTTCATGATCTCGACAGTGCCGTCGGCAATCTCGGGGACCTCAAGTTCAAAGAGTTTGCGCACCAGGTTGGGGTGGGTGCGCGACAGTGTGATCGACGGGCCCTTCATGCCGCTCTTGACCTCAAGCACATAGCCGCGCAGTCGCTCACCGTGGGTATAGACCTCGCCGGGAACCTGCTCGTGGGCAGGAAGCAGCGCCTCGACGTCGCCAATGTCGACGTGCACGTTGCGCGGGTCAGCCGACTGCTGAATGATGCCCGAGACCAACTGGCCTTCCTTGTCCGCATACTCCCCCAGCACGGCGTCATCGCCAGCCTGGCGCAGGCGTTGGAAGATGACCTGGCGCGCGGTGGAGGTGGCGATGCGTCCAAAGTCCTCGGGCGTGTGGTCAAACTCGGGCAGCAGCTCGCCGGGGCCGTCCTCGGTGGGCTCGGCTTGCTCGCGAGCCATGATCGTGACGTGGCCCGTGTCGCGGTCAAGGTGGGCTCGCGCGTGCTTCAGCGCGCCAGGGGTCTTGTGGTACGCGGACAGCAGCGCCTGCTCGATCGCGTCAACGAGTACGCCGAGCTTGATGTCTCGTTCCTTCTCGAGGCTTCTGAGGGCCTCCATGTCGATGTCCATCGGTGCTGCCTTTCTGACGTCTGGTGTGCCGAGCAACCTAGGGTTGAGTCGCCTACTGGTCGAGTCGCTTGAGTTCCACGATGACGCTGCCGCGCGTGACGTCTGCGAGCGGGATCGTGGCCGCCTCGCCGTCGACGTCTAGGATCAGCACGCCGCCGGCCACGTCGGTGAGGCGACCCTCGCGCTTGGTGCCGTCGGCCATCTCGAGCGCCACCTTGCGGGTGCGGGCGCGCATGAAGTGTCGGCTCTCGGTCAGGGGGCGGTCAGTGCCAGGCGTGGACACCTCGAGCGTGTACTCGGACGTAGGCACGTTGGCCTCGTCAAGAGCGGCGCCGATGCCGCGGCTGGCTTCAGCGATGGCGTCAAGGCTCGCGCTTCCGAGTTCGGACTCAGGGAGGTCAACGGTGATGAGGACGCGCGTGCGTTTGCCCGCGGGCGAGACCTTGACGTCTTCCACCACCAGGCCGGCGGCGGCCGCGGCGGGAGCCGCGAGGTCGGCAATGTGCTCCTGAACGCCCATGGCATCGCCTCCCCACGCGCGCCAAGCGCGCTCCGTTGCTGAAATTCGTAACGTTGACAGTGTATGCCCGTGCGCGCGTCGTGTCATGATGGCTCGCATGAAGGTTCCAGAACGCGCTCACCGGCAGGCGCGGCGAGTCATTGCCGGAGTCGCTGTGACAGCGCTCGCGATGACTCTTGGCGGTTGCGAATGGCGGGCCGAGACCGAGCCTCCCGTGTGGCCATCACCGGACCCGCTCACGTTGGAGCGCGACGCCGCCGCGATGCGGGAGTACCAAATCACCGCACAACTCGCGGGTCTCACAGCTGGAACCGCGTACTCCGCGACACTCAGCAGCCTCGAAACCCGCGTCGCTCAGGCGCATCTCGACGCGTTGGGCGGCGTCTACGTCGCGTACCCCGAGGATGAGATCCCGATTCTGGAGCAGTCGCTTGAGCGGGCGGTGCGCGAGGCTCGCGATGGAGCGCTCAACGTGGCGGTTCACACCGAGGACGCGGACCTCGCCGCGCTGCTCAGCAGCATCGGGCTCACCCACGCATTCGCGCTGTGGTACTCCTCGATAGCAAGTGCGCAGTACGCGGGCGTCGAGCTTGAGGTGGGAACGGAGTACCAACTACCCGAAATCCCTGGGCTCGGCCAAGCTCCCCTCGTGCCCGAGACCACCGACGTCAACGCCCAGACGCTCATGGACTTCGCCGTCGCACACGACCAGGCGCGGTACCTGTACGAGACCATCGCGGCGCGTTCGATCGGCACGGATCGCGCGAATGCCTATGCCCGCATGGAAGTTCACCTGGCTCGTAGCGACGCACTGGCCACGCTCGCTGGAATTGACGACCAACGTGACGCGATCTACTCGGTGACGGCAGCGTCCGTCACGGGTCCGGAGGCGCAAGCGGATTCTGCGCGGCTCATGGAGCAGTCCCTGGGCGCGCGTTATGCGGCTACGGTCACACTCGGGAACGGCGAGGACCGGCTGTGGCTCGTGAACGCCGCGTTCGAGGCTTTCGCCGCGAGTGCACTGCTGCCGGGGTTCACCGTCGAAGAGTTTCCGGCGTTCCCGGGGATCACGGTTTTGAACGCCGCCGGTTGAGCCGGATACCTACCTAGCAAGCGCCCGCTGAACCAATCCCACGGTGTGAGCCACGGCATCGGCCGCTGGAATCTCTTGGCTGGTGCCGTCAGCGCGGGTCTTGACCTCGATGGTGCCGTTGTCGAGGCCGCGGCCCACCACCACGATGAACGGCGCGCCGATCAGTTCGGCATCCTTGAACTTGACGCCTGGCGAGACCTTGGGGCGGTCGTCGTAGCAGACCTCGATGCCGCTGGCCTCGAGTTGTTGGGCGACCTCGGCTGCCTTGTCGAAGACGGCCTGGTCCTTGCCGGTCGCGATCACGTGGACGTGATACGGAGCCACGTGGGCAGGCCAGGCGAGCCCCAGCTCGTCGTTGTGGTTCTCGGCGAGCAGGGCGAGGGCGCGGGTGACACCGATGCCGTACGAGCCCATCGTGACCACTACCTGCTTGCCGTTCTCGTCGAGGACCTTGAGGTCCAGCGCCTCGGCGTACTTACGGCCCAGTTGGAAGATGTGGCCAATCTCGACGCCGCGTGCCAGCTCGAGAGGGCCGGAGCCGTCGGGTGCGGGGTCACCCGCGCGCACGGTGGCGCCCTCGACAGTGCCGTCGGCCGTGAAGTCCCTGCCCATGGTGAGGTCAAAGACATGGTGGCCGTGCTTGTCCGCGCCCGTGATCCAGCGGGTGCCGGGGACGATGCGCGGGTCAAGCAGGTACGGGATGGCGGTGTCGCCCTCGTCGCCGTGTTCGGTGCCCTCGGGGCGGGCCTGGGGGCCGAGCACGCCGGGGCCGATGTACCCCTTGACCAGCTGGGGGTGCTTGGTGAAGTCTTCCTCGGTGGCGGGCTCGACCAGGTTTGGCGCGAGGGCTGCCTCGAGTCTGGTCATGTCTGCGTCGCGGTCGCCAGGGATGCCTGCCACGAGGAGCGTACGCTCGCCTGCGGGTGAGGTGAGGGCGAGCACGACGTTCTTGAGGGTATCCGCGGCGGTCCAAGGGCGGTCCTTGCGGGGGTGGTGGGCGTTCGCAAAGTCCACGAGGGTGTCGATGGTGGGGGTGTCGGGAGTGTCCTCGACGTGGGCCGCGGGGGCGTCCTCGATGGAGATGCTGGGCGGGACTGGCGTGGTGACGGCCTCGACATTGGCGGCGTAGCCGCCTGGCGAGCGCACATACGTGTCTTCGCCAATCTCCGTGGGGCTCAAGAACTCTTCAGACTTGGAGCCGCCCATAGCGCCCGACGTCGCGGTCACGATCACATAGTCGAGCCCCAGGCGCTCGAATGTCTTGATGTACGCCTCGCGCTGGACTTGATACGACTCCTCAAGCCCGGCATCGTCGATATTGAAGCTGTACGCGTCTTTCATGATGAATTCGCGGCCGCGCAGGAGGCCGGCGCGGGGGCGGGCCTCGTCGCGGTACTTGTTCTGGATTTGGTAGATCGTGAGGGGGAGGTCCTTGTAGGAGCCGTAGAGGTCCTTGACGAGGAGGGTGAACATCTCTTCGTGGGTGGGGGCCAGGAGCATGTCCGAGCCCTTGCGGTCCTGGAGGCGGAACAGGTTGGGCCCGTACTCGGTCCAGCGACCGGTGGCCTCGTAGGGCTCACGCGGCAGGAGCGCCGGGAAGTGGACCTCCTGGGCGCCCGCTATGTTTTGCTCTTCGCGGACTATGGCCTCGACCTTGGCGAGGACGCGCAGGCCCAGCGGGAGCCAGGTGTAGATGCCGGGGGCGGCGCGGCGGATGTAGCCCGCGCGGATAAGGAGGCGGTGGGAGGCGACCTCGGCGTCGGCGGGGTCTTCGCGGAGTGTGCGGAGGAAGAGCGTTGACATCAAGAGCATGGGGAACAGCCTACTGGGGTGGGGCAGGTGGGCTTGGTTCGGGAGCTGATGTCCCCGGGCGTGCGGGGTGGAGGTGGTATCCACAGTTTTGTGGTGGTTTGGGGCGTTTGTCAGTGGGTGCTGGTTGACTGAAGTCATGGCTATCGAGACGGCGCAGATCACCCAGGTCAGTGACCTAGTGAGTTCGCTTGCGCGCGAGGACGTGTCTGGGTTGAGCCATGACGAGTTGTTGGATGTGCATGCGGCGGTTGCCCGGTTGGGGCGGCTCACCGGCACGTTGCAGGCGCGTCTTGACGGGGAGATCGGGCAGCGTTCCAAGGCGAGTATGGCTGGTGGTGGGTTGGCTCGCGGTGTTGGGTTTGGTGATGCGGGGAAGCTGATCTCTCGGGTCACGGGTGGGTCGCAGGCTGGTGCGCGGCGCTCGATGGAGGCGGGGGATGCTTTGCTGCCGGTGGCGCCGCGCGACCCACGCACCGGGGTGGTGGCTGCCGACGCTGGCTCGCCTGTGGGGCCTGGCTCACCGGGGCAGCCTGCCGCAACGAAGTATCCGGCGGTCGCGGCGGCGGCGCTCGCTGGGGATCTGTCTGTTGACGCGGTGGGCATCATCTCGAGCGGGTTGAACACGGTCGCTGATCGTGCCCCGAGCGACCAGGTGCATGCGTTGGAGCGGGCCCTGGTTGCTCAGGCGAAGACGTTGACGGCGCAGGAGGTGCGACGGATGGTCGCGCGTGCGATCGCCCGGTTTGATGAACAGGGGGTGCGCGAGCGTGAGCGGCGTAACCGCGACGCCCGGTATCTGACCTGGTCGGAGGACCACACCGGGATGGTC
>PHEW01000013.1 GCA_002841315.1 Actinobacteria bacterium HGW-Actinobacteria-4 | reverse complement strand
CCCCCCGCCGCGCCCGCTACCTGGATATCGAGGGCAGGGCCGCCGCCATTGATGTCAAGGGGGATCCCGCCGCCCAAGCGTTGCGTGACTCGGTCGCGACTGGGGCTCGAGCATTGGCGCTTCACGAGCCGTGGGACGCGGAACTGTTCCGCGTCAATCCCAAAATGGGCATGTTCGAGATGTGCCTGTCCTTCATCGGCAACTACCCCCTCGCTACTGCCGCGCACGGCGAGTTGTACCTGACCAAGCTGCGCGGCATGGCTGGCGCGTTCGCTCACCTGATCGAGGTGGCTCGAGCGGCGCAGGCAGAGGGCAGGGTGGCCCTGCAACGCCACCTCACCGCGACCGCTGACAGCGTGGACGCCTACCTCGCGACCCCTCCCGGCCGCGACGAGCGGCTGTGCTCCCAGGCGGCGCCCACCGACCTCGATGATCCCGCAGCCGAGGCCTGGCGTACCGAACGCGACGCGATCGTCGCGACGCAGGTGCGCTCAGGGCTCGAGAAGTACAGGGACGCGCTACGCGACCTGGCCACCCACGGCCAGCCCGATGACAAGCCCGGCCTGTGTCACTTCGACGGCGGCCTTGAGGTCTACCGGGACAAGATGTGGTCCCACCTGCTTACCGATCACACGCCGCAGCAGGTTCACCAGATTGGCCTCGACAAGATTGCCGAGCTTGAAGACGAGTACCGCGCGCTGGGAAGCACGCTGTTCGGCACCAGCGACGTGAGCGAGGTCTACGCACGCCTACGCGATGACGCCTCGCTGCACTACACCTCCGCCGCCACCATCGTCGCCGACGCCGAGGCCGCCCTCGAGCGCGCCAACGCCGCGGCCCCGGACTGGTTTGCGACCCTGCCCACCTCCGCCTGCACGGCACACGCCACCGAGTTTGGTGCCATGGCTTACTACTCCGCGCCGGACCCCAAGACCGGCAAGCAGGGCAGCTTCTACTTCAACACCTCTCGCCCTGAGGCGTGGTGCACGTACGAACTGGAGGCCATCACCTTCCACGAGGCGATTCCGGGGCACCACCTGCAGCTCGCGCTCAACGCGGAGAACCCCGCCCTTCACCGCGTCCAGCGCGAACTCTTCAACACCGCCTATGCGGAGGGCTGGGGCCTGTACACCGAGCGGTTGGCTGACGAGATGGGCCTGTACTCAAGTGACCTGGCCCGGATGGGGATGCTGAGTGCCGATTCGCTCCGCGCGTGCCGCCTCGTGGTAGATACCGGCATGCATGCCCTGGGGTGGAGCCGCGACCAGGCCATCCAGTACATGGTGGATCACTCCCCCATGGACCGCGGCCACGTGGAGGCGGAGGTGGACCGGTACATCGGGCTGCCTGGCCAGGCTCTCGCGTACATGATCGGTCGCCTCGAGATCCTCAGCGTCCGCGAGGAGGCCCAGTCGCTTCCGGGCTACGACGTCAAACTGTTCCACGACCTGGTGCTTCGTTATGGTGCGGTGCCGCTACCAACACTGCGCGCTCTTGTCTTGGGCGGGATAGCCTGAGGGCATGAACGTAGCTCCCCGGGCTCCGCTCGCTGCCGCGGCGCTCGTGCTCGCCACCGCGCTGGCATTGGGGGCGTGCGCGTCTACTCCCAGCCCCTCGCCTTCGGCCGCTGACGGCGTTATTGGCCCCATCACTGCGACCGCAAGTCCTCCGGCTGATGGCCCGATCACCGCGCCCCAAGTGATCGGCGGGCCCGCCACGGTCGAGGTGGTCAATCGGGCCGATGTTGTCACAGGCCTGGCCGCTCCATGGGACATCGAGTTCCTTCCCGACGGCGCACTACTGGTGAGCGAGCGCGACGCCGGCACCATCAAGCGCGTGCACGGGAGCGCCGTCACCGACCTCGCCGGACCGGGAGCCGCTGCGCTCCGGGACACCGTGATGCCTGCCGGCGAAGGCGGCCTCCTAGGGCTCGCCCTTCACCCCCAGGACTCCGGGTTGCTCTACGTCTACCTGACTCGCGAAGACGGCAACGCAGTGGTGCGCATGAGCCTGGATGGCACCGAGTTGAGTGCGCCCACCGACGTGCTCGCGGGCATTCCTCGCGCTCGCAACCACGACGGCGGACGCATCGCGTTTGGCCCCGACGGCTACCTCTACGTTGCCACCGGCGACGCGGCGAACCCGCCGCTCGCGCAAGACCTCGACTCGCTCGCAGGAAAGATCCTGCGCGTGGTCGCGGATGGCACCGCAAGCGACGGCACCGCCGCGCCAGGAAACCCGTTCGGTACCCAGGTATGGAGCTATGGACACCGCAACGTCCAGGGTCTGGGTTGGGTCGCAGACGGCCGCATGTATGCGAGCGAGTTGGGTCAGAATGATCGGGACGAGTTGAATCTGATTGAGCCCGGCGCGAACTACGGCTGGCCGCAGATGGAGGCGCGCGTCGGCGCTCCCGCGGGAACCGCGCTGGGCGCGACCGTTGACGGCTTGACCTATCCCGTCGCGGAGTGGCGCACTGACCAGGCGTCGCCTTCAGGCCTCGCGATCACGAACGAAGGCATCTACATGGCTGCCTTGCGCGGCCGCGCCGTATGGCGCATTGGTCTCACGGCCGACGCAAACCACGAGCCGCACAGGCTCGTCGATGACCTGGGCCGGATCCGCCACGTCGAGTGGGGCCCGGATGGCGCGCTCTACGTCCTTACCAACAACACCGACGGTCGCGGCGATCCGCGCTCAGGCGACGACCGCATCGTCCGTATTCAAGTGGAGTAGCACGCATGTTCACTGATAGCACCGCCTTTAGCAGTTTCTCGACCAACGACATTGATGCAGCCCGCAGGTTTTACGGTGACACCCTTGGTCTCGCCGTCGAGGAAGATCACGGATTCCTGCGACTGCGCCTGCCGGGCGAGCACACCGTGCTCATCTACCCCAAGGAGACCCACGAACCCGCAACATTCACCGTACTGAACTTCGACGTAGCGGACGTGGATGCGACGGTAGCGGCGCTTGCCGAGCGTGGCGTCGCCTTCGAGAAGTACGACGGCGCCGATGCCGCTGGCGTGCACCGCAATCCCGACGGCCCGCCCATCGCTTGGTTCAAGGATCCGGCAGGCAACTTCGTCGCCGTGATGCAGACGTCATGATCACGCTCGCGGTTGTCGCCGGCACACTCGCTGGCGCGTTGCATATGGGGTTCTGGGTGCTTGAGAGCCTGCTGTGGCACCGGCCCGCGGTGAATCGCCTGTTCGGGGTGCGAGACCAGCCAAACGCCGATGCTCTGGCGGGGGCATTCTTCAACCAGGGCTTCTACAATCTTTTCCTTGGTCTAGGCGCGGTGGTGGGCGCAGGGCTGGTGGCACGCGGCGACACTACCGTGTTGCTGTGGTTCTGCTCCCTTTTCATGGTGGGTGCGGCGCTGGTGTTGCTGGCAACGTCGCGGCGCATGTGGCGCGGAGCGGTCATCCAAGGGCTACCCGCGGTGATCGCGATTGTGGCGCTGGCCTTGTCCTAGGTGCGCCGCACTACCTTGTGAGCGCCGGCCTGCTCGCGCGGGCGGATCACCATGGTGTCAATGTTCACGTGGTGAGGGCGGGTGAGCGCCCACGCCACGGCATCGGCGACGTCCTCCGCAACCAGCGGCTCGATGCCCTGATACACCGCGGCAGCCCGGGCGGTATCCCCGCCAAACCTGTGCAGCGAGAACTCGTCGGTGTGGACCATGCCCGGCGCAATCTCCATGACCCTCACGCCCGTGCCCGTGAGTTCCATGCGCAGAGTGCGGGTCATAGCGACGGCGGCGGCCTTCGCCGCGACGTATCCCGCGCCGTTCTCGTAGGGCTCGTGCCCGGCGGTCGAGGTAACCATCACCACGTCGCCACGCCCAGACCGAGTGAGGGCTGGCAGCAGCGCCTGCGTCACGCGCACTGTGCCCACCACATTGAGTTCGTATTGAGAGGTCCAATCTGCAGGGTCAGTGTCGCCAATCAGGTCCCACCCCACGGCGCCGCCCGCGTTGTTGACCAGCGCTTGGAGGGCGCCGCCCGCCTCCACGTGCGCGGCGAGCGCTGCGACGTCGGCTGCCGAGGTGACGTCGGCCACCACCGTGTCGCATCCTGTCACGTGAGCGAGTTCTGCGAGCAGTGCCTCACGGCGGGCCACCGCGACCACGTCCCACCCCTCGGCGCGTAGCCGGACCACCGTGGCTCGTCCAATGCCGGACGATGCCCCTGTCACTACCGCGCGCAAGGTCGTCATGCGGTCAGTCTCCCTTACGTTCGCCCAGGCCTAACTCCATGGCGCGCTGGTAGTACTTGCGTTTGGGGCGCGGCAACGGGTCGGGGTCATAGGCCTTGCGAAGTTCCTCGAGCATCAATGCAGTGCCGCGCTCGTCGAGCACGGCCTCAGGGTCGCGCAGGCTGAGCGCGGGAGGGTCGGTGATCACCGCAAGCTCAAACTCCTTGATGACGCTGCGGGACACGGCATGGGCCTGGGCTCGCACCGAGTCTTGACCCACGACGTCGAAGGTCGTGATGACACGCCACGACGTACGCCCCTCAAGCACCCCAAGGCCTGCGGCCTTCAGCCGGGCCACCACGTGCGGCGGGATGGGTGCGACTTCGATGGACAACTCACAGTGCTTCACGCTTGTAGTGTGTCACTTTCGCGCGCGCACCACCGTAGGAATGAACTTGCCCGTTGTGGCACGGTACTCGGCATAGCCCGCGTAGGTGTTGAGCAGGTAGCGCTCTTCGAATCGGGCCTTGATATCAAAGAACACTGCGAGTGCAGCCACGAGCCCGGCTGTGACCCACACGCCGCGGCCGATCGCCACGCCAGCGCAGATCACGACGAGCGACGTGTACATGGGGTGACGAGCCCACCGGTAAACGCCGCGCGCCGACATCCCGGCACCGTTGGGCTCGGGTAGCGGCGTGAGCGCCTTACCAAGGTGGAACGCAGAAGCGACCACTCCGGCCGATCCGATGGCGACGAGCGTGAGCGCTGGCCACAGCATCGGCGCAAAGGATGTGCTCCATGCCGCGGGCCAGAAGCCGATGCCCAGAAAGAGCAGAGCCTGGATGCTCACCAGGAACCAGCCAAGGAGTTGACGCGAGGACGTGCTTGGGGACGTAGCCATGTGCCCAGATTACGGCTTGGCGGCGTGGAAGCCAACGGCACCGCAGATCAGAGCACGCTGTCGTGGGAGGTAGATCGACGGCTCCGGCGCCGTAACCGAAATGTTACATATGTCCGGAATGCGAGAGCGCAACCTCGTTCGTTGTCTCAGGTGTCGGGTCAGATAGGCCCGAAGATCCACTGTCACACCTATGGAGGCAACACCGTGAAACTCCGCATCATTGCTGCACCGGCCGTCATCGCACTATCTGGCGCGTTCCTCGCTGCCTGCGGCGACCCCAACAACGACGACCTCAGCCCGGCACCCGGAACGGGTGATGACACCGTCATCATTGACCCCACGACGGCGCCTGCGATCGAGCCCACGTACGAAGACCCCATGCTCGACGACGAGGACACCACCCTTGATGAGGACGCCGACGCATAGCTCATCGCTAGCGTCGCGCGTCAGCGACAACGGAGGCGGTCAACCACTGTGGTTGGCCGCCTCCGCTCGTCGGGGGGCGGAACGCCTGCTTCCGACACAGTGCACGCCGATCCCGTGATACGGATGTGACTCATGTGACAATAGGATCCATGAGTTCTCTCTCGCTTCTCGCGCGGCGTGCGCCAATAGTGGTGTGCTGCATCGCTGCTTTCTCGCTCACGACTGCTTGCGGCGGCGCAGACCCGCAAGTCCCTACGATCACACTTGACGGCACGGCGACCGATTCAGACCTCGCCGGACTTCAGCCAACCGTCGAACCCGATCCCGGAGAGGACCTTGACCGCGCGGAAAGCCTCAGCGGTCAGCCGGCTGGCACTCCCGTCACTCCGGAGTTCCTCATGGTTAGTGTTGACGACCACAGCAACATGCTGAGCGTCGTGGTCTATGTGCCACGCATCTTTGAAGACGGCGGCGTGTGCACCGCAACTGTGGTCAACACCACAGCAACTTTGTCTCAAGAATCCCCGGCAGAAGCCGATGCCTCAGGTACGGCATGCGGTCTGTTCGCGTTCTCTTTGGCGGATCTGGGTGCCGGAACGGCCACCATCACGGCCACATATGAGTCCGCAGATCACCAAGGTTCATCCTCGCCACTGGAAGTTGATATCCCATGACGATCACTGCCCTCTCGCTCACGGCTCGCCGCGCGCTAAGCATGGCGCTGGCAGTAGTTCTGCTAGCCACCGTCCTCACCGCGATGACCGTCGCGCACGCACCCAAGGCGCAGGCGGTGTCCAACGGCAAAGACTTCAACCCCGGCTACATCATCAGCGATCAGAACTTCTTTGACTACAACTCGATGACCGTGCAGGACATCCAGAACTTCCTCAACGCCAAGGGCCCGGCCAACTGCACCAACTGTCTGCGGACCTACCGAGCCAGCACATATGACCGCCCGGCGAACCCCGACCGCTGCCCCGTGGCGATCACCGGCAAGAGCAACATCACGGCGGCACAGATGATCTACGACGTCGCTCAGGCGTGCCGCATCAACCCCAAGGTCCTGCTGGTCACGCTCCAGAAGGAGCAGAGCCTGATCACGTTGTCCGCACCCAGCGACCGCCGGTATCAAATCGCGATGGGCTACGGCTGCCCCGACACCTCACCGTGCAACACCGACTTCTACGGGCTCTTCTATCAGCTCCACTCGGCTGCGGGACAACTCAACTGGTACAACAACCCCAAGAGCATCTTCACCTGGTACCCGGTGGGCAAGACCAGCAATATCCTGTACCACCCGAACAGCGCCTGCGGTAGGGCGCCCGTCTTCATCCAGAATCGTGCCACAGCAGCCTTGTACTACTACACGCCTTACCAGCCGAACGCGGCAGCGCTCAGCAACTTGTACGGCACCGGCGACAGCTGCAGCGCCTACGGCAACCGCAACTTCTGGCGGCAGTGGAACGACTGGTTCGGCAACCCCACCAGCTCCGAGAGCACTATCGTTACCGCAAGCGACGGGTCGGGGACCTACTTGATCATCGACGGTAAGCGTTGGGCTATGACTGATCCGCTCCTGCTGGGCGCTTACGCGCCACTGGGGCCGGCCGTGTCCACATCCTCCAGTTTCATCAACGGCTATCCAGCCGCAGGGACGCTGTCGCGCCTCGTGCTCGACAGTGCTGGAACACCTTTCCTTGTTGACAGTGGGAAGCGGTTCCCACTTGGGACCTGCGCCACCGCCCAAGACAGCTATGGCCTGAGTTGCACCGGCGCAGCCACGCTCCCTGCCAGCCTGATGACTAAGCTCCCCGCTCAGGCCGCAGCGACGGTACTCGTGAAGGCTTCCAGCACCGCTCCTTACGTGATCGAGAACGGCGTGCGGCGAGAAGTCTTTGACACTGCGTCGCTGACGGCCGCCGGATTCGGCACCCCCGCCACGACCGTGCTGTCCAAGGAGTTCATCGAGACCTACGCCCTGGGCGCCCCCGTAGTCCGCGATGGCGTTCAGATCACTGCGACCGGTGGCGACGGCACCGTGTATTTCACCACGGGACCTGACGCCGCTCTGGCGGTGAGCCCCAGCATTCACACTGGTTCCGGCCTGCTGTCATGGCTGGGCGGCCCCACGGGCACGTTGACGCCAACAAGCCTTGCGTTGCTCACCACATCGCCGTTCCCTGCGGTCTACACCGCTGGCGACGGCAGCGAGGTGTTCGCCCTGACCGCGACCGGCAGCGCTCAGTTGGCGCAGTCGAGCGACTGGGTCACAGCGGCGAGCGTGACCGCACTCGACGCTGGCATTGCCGGCAAGATTCCTGCCACGGGCACCACCCTGACCACGCCCTCGTTTGTGTCCTCGGCGAGCAACGGCCAGGAATACCTGGTGCGCGATGCGACGCGCGTCGCTGTGACAGCGAGCCAGCGCACCGCGTTGGCCACCGAGCTAGGCATCCCGGCCACGGCGGTCGCCTTGGTTGACGCCGCTGTCAACCTGATCGCACCCGGCGCGGCACTGCCGTCGCCAGAGCCCACGCCTGACCCCACTCCCGAACCGGAGCCCACGCCTGCGCCCGAGCCGCCGCCAGCGCCCCAACCTACGCCTACTCCCCCGCCGCCCACCAGCGTCACTCACAAAGTGCTCGCTGGCGACTCGGTGTGGGCGCTCGCGCGCAAGTACGGCAGCACCATTAGTGCAATCGTGACCGCCAACAACCTGAACTCGAATGCGCTAATCCGCGTGGGTCAGACCTTGACCATCCCGATCACGGGGTCAACGCCCGCTCCTGCGCCGGCCCCGGCACCTGCACCTGCGCCGGCACCCACGCCACCACCGGAACCCGCTGCCCCAGTCACTCACAAGGTGGTCAAGGGTGACACCGTGTGGGGGTTGTCGATCAAGTACAAGACCACCGTCGCCGCCATCATCGCCGAGAACAAGCTGGGTTCCAACGCACTAATTCGCGTGGGCCAGGTGCTGACGATTCCGGCGGCCACACCGTCGGGAGGCACGGCCACTCCTGCCCCGGCGCCCGCGCCGGCCAAGCCTGCCGCCATCACTCACACCGTCAAGGCTGGGGACACCGTATGGGGCTTGTCGCGCCAGTACGGCACCACCATGGACGCGATCATCAAGGCCAACGGGCTGAACTCGAACGGCCTGATCCGGATCGGCCAGAAGCTGACCATTCCGCAGCGATAGCCGCAGCCACCTACAAGGAGTCTGGGTCAGCCTCGAGCGCCGCTAGTTCCAGCGTGGGGTGGTCGCGCATGAGCGATGCCAGGCGCCACTTGTCTCGAATCATCGCGAGTTGAACGCCGTCGCTACGCGTGGCGAGTTCCACACCGTTCTTGCCTGCAAGCAACGCGGCATCAGACGCGGAGGCGGCGCGCGCTACTGAGAAGCTCAGCGACTCAGTCTTGATGGGCGCCGAAAACTCGTGCTCCATACGGAAGCCCGCCACCTCGAACTGGAGTGGACCCACTGCGGCAAGAATCGGGAACCCGTCGCCACGATGCTGAGAGATCAGCACCTGCACCACACCCTCTTGGTCCAACTGCATGATTCCCTTGCGGAACTGTTTGGACTTGCTGGGATCCGCTGACCACGCCATTTGGAAGAACTCCGGCGCGAACACAGGCATGGGAGGGAACTCCACCGCGGGACCGGACGGATCAAACAACGTGTCCCCCACGCTGAGGGCGGTCGCATTCACGAGGCCCACCACGTCCCCTGGGTGGGCAGTCTCGATGGTCTCGCGCTCGCGCCCAAACACTGACAGTGCGTACTTGGTTTGGAACGGGCGTCCCGTCTGCGCGTGGGTCACCACCTCCCCGCGCCGGAACTCGCCGGAGTTCACGCGGACAAAGGCCACGTGGTCGCGGTGGTTCTTGTCCATGCCCGCCTGGATCTTGAACACCACCCCACTGAAGGGGGCGTCAACCGGCCTGCGGGCACCAGCCACGTCCGGCCGGGCGGCGGGCTCGGGTGCCAGCGTGGTGATGACCTTCAGCAGTTGCTCCACGCCAATGTTCGTGAGCGCCGCACCAAACAGCAGCGGCGTGGTCTTCTGCTCAAGAAAGGAAGGAACGTCTAGGGCGGGAAGCAAGGCCATAGTCTCGACGGCATCGGCCGCCTCCTGGGGGAAGCGCTCGCTGGCTTGTGCCGCCGTCAGGTGCTCTTCGATGGCGCGAGTCGCCCCGCCAGGGGCGCGCTTGTAGAGCGTCACGTCACCGGTGGCGGCATCGATGAGGCCGTGCATGTTGCCCGCGTAGCCCAGCGGCCAGGTCACCGGGGTTGGTTGGAGGCCGATGCGCTGTTCGAGTTCGTCGCACAGGTCGAGGATGTCGCGGCCGGGGCGGTCCCACTTGTTGATGAACGTGATCACCGGAATGCCGCGACGGCGGCAGACTTCAAAGAGTTTGAGAGTTTGCGGTTCAAGGCCCTTTGCCGCGTCGAGCAGCATCACAGCGGCGTCAACGGCGGTGAGCACACGGTAGGTGTCTTCGGAGAAGTCGGCGTGGCCGGGGGTGTCGAGCAGGTTAATCACGACGTTGTCGAGCTCAAACTGCAGGGCCGCGGAGGTGATGGAGATGCCGCGCTTCTGTTCCATCTCTTGCCAGTCGCTCACCACGCCCGCGCGGTTGCCCTTACCGTGGACCGCGCCGGCTTCGGTGATGGCGTTCGCGTGCAGCGCGAGCGCTTCGGTGAGCGTGGACTTACCTGCGTCAGGGTGCGAGATAACAGCGATGCTGCGTCTGGCCGCCGCTAGCGTGGCCAGCGGTGGCGCGGAGACATGGGTCTGAGACAAGGCTTCCTCTCGGGATCAGCCTCCGAGTCTACCGTTTGGCGCGGGACGTTCATGAGGTCGGTCCAAGGGGTTGGTGCTCGTCCGTTGACCCCGCGCCCCCGCCGCGGTAGCGTCAGGGGTCCCCTCATCCCCCATGCTCCAGGGAGTTCCCGTGAAGAAGCCCACCGCGAATCTGAGCCTCGTCCTCGCTGCCATGCTGGTCCTCACCGCGTGCGTGCCAGATGACCCTGCGGACGGCACTGCAACCATCGCGGTCGAAGCGGGGTCCGGCGACGGCACGGGCGGGTCTCCCGGGGCCGACGCAGATGCGGAAGGCGACGGCCAAGGCGGAGGAACCGGGGGTGAGTGCGTCGTCGGAACCTGGCGCCTCGACAACGACGCCTGGTCAGACCTGCTGCAATCGATTCTTGACGCCGAGACCGCTGGCTCAACCAACACGGTGGTAGGCGAGGTGCTGCTGGTCCTCAACGCCGACGGCACCTACGACTCGGTCCACACGGGCTGGCAGATCACCATGGTGATGACCGAGGGGACCACTGTCCTCACCCGCGAAGGAACCGATTCTGGCACGTGGACCGGCACTGGGGACGCTGTGGCCCTCGTGGAGCGGACGCCGGGTTCCGTGGTCACGGGCTATGTCGAGGTTGACGGCGGCCGGTTCGATCTACCGACCAACGACGGCACGTCGACAGATGCCATCCAGGACTTCACCTTTACGTGCTCCGCGACCACGCTTCACGCCACCACTCCAGACGGCGTGCTCCTGTTCACCCGCGAGTAACGGCGCTACGCCACTAGGACGTGAGGAAGGGTCCGTCCTGTTCGGCTGCGCCGCCTGGGCGCAACATCAGGTCACGGCTGATGCCGCGGATCGCGGAGATCATCCATTCCGAGATCATCTCGTCGAACTCGCCCTGGACGCCTGAGAACGCCACCACGAGCCCGTCGCGGATGACGGCTCCGGGCCACTTAATGTCGCCCTCCATGTAAAGGTGAGGGAAGTCCTGGCGCACCTGGACGCTGTCCAGGCCGGTCCGCAACGTGACGGCCGCCTTGGCGGTGGCCCACTGCGCGAACTTGGGGTCATGCTCTCCCACGTGACCAGTGAACAGCGTCTCTCCGGTCTCCGAGTTGGGGTCAATCACCACCACGGAACCAACCAGTCCGTTGAGTATCTCGAGCTCGGCCGCCTTCTTGATCGCGGGGACAAGGATCTCCCACGCCTGTGAGCAGATGTCTTGGTTGACTCCGGTGAACATGGCGATTCCTTTGGTCGTGGCGGGAATAGTGAGGCTCCAGGTCCTACCCTACGTGGCGGGAATCAACCTAGAGCGCGTCGGTGACATCGGCCACAGTGGCGCCCAGTGCTTCCACCAACTGAGTGGGATCCACGCTCGCTGCCACGCCGTGGGCTCCAGCGCCGATGCTGACCGGGCCTTCGCGCGAAACCATCAGGGCGTCTGCAATCACCGGCCATGCCGTGGCGGATCCGAAGGGCGTAATGGTGCCTCGCTCATACCCGGTGACCTCGCGTGCCACGTCCTTGTCGGGCATGGATAGCCGGCTCTGTCCAAGGTGTTCGCGGAGCTTGGGCCAGCTGATCTGGCGGTCTCCGGGGACCAACACAAAGACGAACTCACCCTCGGTCCGGCGCACCACCAGGGTCTTGAGGATCTGCCACGGTTCGATGCCACGCACCTGTGCCGCCTCTTCGAGGGACGAGACGGGGCCGTGGCGGGTGACCTCAACGTCGATGCCAGTCGCTGCGATCGCCGCGAGGGCAGGCGTGGAGAGGTGAGGGTCCGGCGCAGGATTGCTCATCGCCTTAGGCTACGTCGCCGCCCTGCAAACGGCTAGCCTGAGTAGCACCTGCGCGGGACCTCCGCGCGGGTGTGACACAATGGATATCGAAACGTTTCGATAGACACTCATCCTTCTGGTAGATCGGCACCACACGCATGTCATCGCTTAGCGGCGCGCAGTCGCCAGACTCCCCTAGCAACTTGACCCCAAACTCAGGCGCGTACTCAGAGGCAACCGCGTCAGCGTCGGCCGTCAGCGTCCCGGGTTCGGCCGATGCTGCGGTCATGCCCCCCGCCCACGTCGCCACCGGCGCTCCCATCACTTTGCCTGCTTCGCCACGACGTGCCATGGCGGCGCTCATCGTGCTGTCAACAACGGCGTTCCTGTTCGTCACCAATGAGATCGCGCCACTGGGGCTGATCACTCTCATTGCTGAGGACCTGGGGCGGACCGAGCAAGAGATTGGGCTGCTCACCACTGCGTTCGCGCTGGTCGTGGTGATGGCATCGGTGCCGCTTGCGCGAATCACCAAGCGCCTACCGCGGCGCAACGTGCTCGCTGGCGCGGTGGCCGTGTGGACCATCGGCGTGCTGGTCATCGCCAACTCCGAAGGTCTCGCCCAACTTCTCGCGGGGCGCGCCATCACCGCGCTTGCTCACGCCATGTTCTGGGCCGTTGTGACGCCAGCGGTGGCCGGCATGTTCATGCCCAACGTGCGCGGGCGGTCCGTAACCCGGCTCATGTTGGGAGCTTCCGGCGCAGGCGTGGTGGGGTTGCCGTTCACGGTGTGGCTCGCGCAGACCACCGCGTGGCGGACCCCCTTCTGGCTGCTCGCGGTGGGCGGCATCGTGCTGACCGTTTCAATTGTCATCGTGATGCCCAACTTCACGTCAGAACAAGGCACGGCCGCGCGCGGCGAGCTGCCGTCTATGCGTAAGTACCTCAAGATCCTCACCGTGGTGCTGCTCACCATGACAGGCATGGCCACCACGTTCACCTACATCACGCCGTTCATCATTAACGTGGGCGGGTTCCACAAGGGCACCGTGCCGTTGCTGCTCGCGATCGGCGGCGTGGTGGGAGCGTTCAGCATGTGGCTGGTGGGTCGCTTCCTGGACCGCTACCCCGTGCGCTCAGTCGCGGTGGGGTCAGGGCTACTCGTGGTGATGTGGGGAGGCCTGGCCGCGTTTGGCACCGTCAAGGCCGTGGTCATCCTGATGCTGATGTTGCAAGGCTTCGCCTTCTCGATTCTGGTGGCGGCCTTGGTCAACTGGGCCATGCGTCACGCGCCCGGAGCGACTGATGCTGCTGTCGCCACCTACGCTTCGGTGTTCAACAGCGGCAACGTGGTGGGCTCGCTGCTGGGCGGCGCGATCCTTGCGACGTGGGGGCCGTCATGGCTCCCTTTGGTCAGCATGGTCCTCACCGCCGCAGCAGCATTCTTGGTGTGGCGCTCGCGTCCCGGGCTGGGCATCTGGCGAAGAAGCGTCAGCCGCGCGTCGTGACCCTCTGCTGGTGCTAGCCGGTGAACGAGGACAGGATGCCCAGACCCACGGGGTCAATGATCACGCTGTTCGCGGTGAGGTCCTCATCGCCGATGCCACCGTCCACCAACGGGTAGGTCACCGTGGTGCCCGTGATGACCGCACCGGGGTGCGCGGACCATGTCCCGTTCTGCAGCTTCCAGAACTGGTTCACCGGGCTGGGTAGTTGGAGTTCCACCCACACCGGCCAGCCGGGGGCGGTGACGGGGACCTCGAAGGAGAAGATGCCGAACGGCAGTGAGACTCCTGCCGGCGGCAACGGCGTGACGTCGGCTGCCGCCGTCCACACGATGTTGTCGACGCCCTCCGCGTTGGTAAGGAAGCCGTTGATGACACCGTTGGAGGTGTTGACGGTGAAGGGCACTAGTTCGAGCACCTCTACAGCACCGATGTCACACGCATCCCCCTGGAAGCGCATCACGCCGCGCTGGTCGATGGTCTCCGCCCAGCAGGACCCGCCGTCGTTCGCGTCGATGAGCGGGCTGCCAGCAGCAGGGAGCATCGTCTGGGTGGGGCCGCCGTTGAAGGCGAGCTCTCCGAGCATGGCACTGGCGGTGTCACCGAGGGTGTCACTGGCGTCAAGCGTGAAGCACGTGGAGTCATCGACATAGTTGTCGCCGTCTGTTGCGGCGGCGGCGAGCGTAATGCTGCAGTTGTTCGTGCCTTCACCGCCCAAGAGTACTGAGCCCGCAATGGTGAGGACGGTGTCTTCGAAGATCACCTGCATTTGGGCTCCACCGGAATCATTGGTGTTGTCCACCAGCGTGGACTGGTAGATGTCAACGGTGATCGGCGACGGCGAACCCACCACAGAAATCGCGGCCGCGTTCGCGCGGGCCGTGTTGCCGTTGAACGTGGAGTTATCGATGATGGCATCGCCCTGCAAGTAGAGCGCGCCGCCGGTGGAACTTGCCCTATTGCCCGTCAATGTGGAGTTCGCCAGGTACAGGTCGCTGCCGCTCGCAGTCGAGATCGCGCCGGCACCGCCATTAAGCCCAACACCAGCGCCACCCACATTGGAATCAAAGGTGGTGTCGTAGACGTCGAGGCTTCCGCTGGCAAGGTGGATCGCACCACCGGCCCCGCCTACTGTCGCGACGCCTGCAGCGTTGTTCGTGAAGGTGCTGTGCTCAATCTCGCCTCCGCTAAAGGCGTAGATCGCACCGCCCTGACCGAACCCTCCCGGTGCCACGGCGTTATCCGTGAACGTGGAGGAGTCGGAGTAGAGGTTGGCAAGGGAGAAGATTGCCCCTGCCGTTGAGCCAGTGGATGTGTTCCCTGTGGCGACCGAATCGATGAACTCGACGTTCCCCACCGCGTAGATGGCCCCACCCGAGCTGCCAGTGGTGTTGGAATCGAAGACGCTTCCACCGCTCACGTAGACGGGGCCTGCGCTGTAGATGGCACCGCCCGGAGAGATGGCCGAGTTGTTCTCAAAGGTGGAGTTCTGCACCTCGAGGTCAAAGGAACCATAGCTGTAGATTGCACCGCCCACGCTGACTGTGGCGCTGTTGTCGATAAACGCGCTGTCCACCACGCTCACGGGCCCAAAGGCCAGGAGTGCACCGTAGTCATTTGGCGCGAACCCGCTCACGGTGACGTTGTCGATGGTGAGAGATGGCCGGGGGGTGTGGGCGCCGCCATTGAAGTGAAGAAACCGCACGCTGGGGGTAGCCGCGGAAACTTCAAACCCGTTGCCGAGGACCACGAGATCTTCGGCGCCTATGTATGTCGGGTCAGGGTCGCTGGTGGCCGAGATGGTGAAGTCGTTGGCGAAAGAGACAACGTGCGGTCCGCCGGATTGGGCCGAGTAATAGGTGAGCGCGTCGCGCCACTCGGTCTCGTTGGACACCTCGCAGTCGGTACCCACCACGCAAGGGAATGCGTTCGCGGGTGACGCGAGTGGACCCGCGACCGCAGCCGCCGCCACCAGTGCCGAGGCAGTCATCAACGCCCACAAGCGCGCACTGCGAGACAGACGAACAGGGGCGAGAGACGCGCTCACGGCGGGCCCTACCTTTTCACGAGGGTCGCATCCTATGCCCAGACACGACGACAATCCTGCTCGATGTTAGCAGGGACGTTGGTCCTGAACAAGGACCTCCAGGTGGTGCTCGGCGCCACGACCTGCGATGCTGAGCACATGCGCTCACTCGTGGATATCAAGAAGCTTGTGCTGGTGTGGATGGGTGCGGTGTGCGTTGGCACCGGCATCACGCTTTCGTTGGTGTTTGCCCCTGTGGAGGAAGGCAAGGGATTCAACACCGGTTGGTTCTTTGGCGGCCCAATACTCGCGTTCATCGTGCTCCTGCCCGTGTGGGCTGGCTTCATAGCGCTGGAACGATTGGTCGACAATCAGCGCGTCCTTGATGAGCGACTGGCTGCGCTCAACGCCGTGCAGTGAACCTGCTCGCTCTGGCAAAGCGGTGACGGGTGCAAGGGGCGCGGCGTCCAAGTGCGCCCTGGCGCACAGATCGCCAACCAGACCGTAAGCGGCACCGCAACCTTCTATGCACTCGGGATGGTCGGCGGCGCTCTCACTACTTGCGCCCCGCCCCCTCCCGTGTCAAGATAGCGATATGTCGTTGGCTATCGCTAACGAGTCGCTGACAGGAGGTCATCATGACCAGCACACACCGCACCACCGGCACCAAGAACTCTGCCGCCAACGCCATGTGGGAGGCGATGGACCAGATCCGCGCCAACGTCGAGATGCGCGTCAACACCCGCATGGGCAAGGGCGACGTCCGCGCCGCGATCCTCACCCTCCTGGTAGACGAGCCCATGCACGGCTACCAGATCATCCGGCAGATCGAAGAGCGCAGCGGCGGCACCTGGAAGCCCAGCGCTGGCTCCGTGTACCCCACGCTGCAGCTCCTCGCGGATGAGGGCCTGGTCTCCGTCGAGACCGCCAATGACCGCAAGGTCTACTCGCTCACCGAAGAAGGCAAGGAAGTGGCCGATGCTTCCCACGCCCCTTGGGAGAGCACGCACCACCGCGAGTCCATGGGATTCAGCGGACTGCCCAAGGCCGGTGTGGACCTCGCGCAAGTCATCACACACGTGATGCGTTCAGGATCCGCGAAGCAGCAGGAACAGGCCGTCGAGGTGCTTGACGAGGCGCGACGTAAGATTTACACGATTCTTGCCAACGATTGAGCGCGCTCACCCCGCCCCACGCAGCGCCGTCCCAACCGAACCTCGACACCAGAGCCAGCCATAGCGTCGGCTCGAGGAGACACCATGCCCGGTACCCGCGGTAACGCGCGCTACCGGCGCATCATCAGGTTCGCGGCGCGCCAACTAGCCACCACGTGGTGGTACGAGATCGCGTTGCCGAGCATGGGGCTGGGCCGTGTCGCAGAGCGCACTCGCACGCGGCGCCTCCAGAAGTTCGCGCGCAAGTACCGGGTGCTCGCGGTGGACCTGGGCGGGCTGCTCATCAAGCTGGGCCAGTTCATGTCTTCGCGCCTGGACGTGCTGCCGCCGGAGTTCACTGCGGAACTCGAGGGGCTCCAGGACGAGGTCCCCGCAGTGCCATTCGGCGCGATTCGCGCCCTTGCCGAGGCCGAGCTGGGCGTGCCGCTGACCCACGTCTACGCGAGCGTCGACGAGACCCCGGTAGCTGCCGCGTCGCTGGGTCAGGCGTATCGCGCCACGCTGGGCACGCACGATGCCGAGTCCGCCGGATTCAACTCCGTGATCATCAAGGTGCAGCGCCCAGGCATCGAGGACATCGTGGCAGTGGACCTCGCTGCGCTACGCAAGGTTGGCGGATGGCTCAGCCGAGTGCGCTTGGTGAACCGCCGCGCCAACATGCCCGCGCTGGTCGAGGAGTTCGCGCTCACCAGCCTGCAAGAGATCGACTACATCAACGAGGGCGTGAACCTGGAGCGGTTCGCGGAGAACTTCGCGGACAATCCGCGTGTGCGGGTGCCGTCGGTGGTGTGGGAACGTACCACCCGGCGCGTGGTGACCCTTGAGGACGTGACGGCGATCAAGATCTCGGACGCGGCGGCGCTGCGTGAGGCCGGCATCGACCCCAGTGATGTGGCGCACGAGTTCGCCCGCGTGATGTTCGACCAGTTCTTTGTACACGGCTTCTTCCACGCTGACCCGCATCCGGGGAACCTGTTTGTCACACCGGCGGCCGATGCTGGGGCCGGTTTGGATGACGACGCCTGGACCCTGACGTTCATCGATTTCGGGATGATGGGCGAGGTGCCTACTACTCTGCGCGGCACGCTGCGTGGCCTGATCATTGCGGCCGCGGCGCGAGACGGCCGCGGCATGGTGGCGGCGATGGGCGGCGCAGGGGTGCTGCTGCCCTCGGCGGACACGCAAGAGCTCGAGACCGTCATGACCGAGGTGTTTGCGCGCTTTGGCGGCATGGGGTTCGCGGAGCTGCGCGAGCTGGACCCGCGCGAGTTCCACAACTTCGCGATGGAGTTCAGCGAAGTCCTATTCGAGCTGCCGTTCCAACTGCCGGAGAACCTGCTGCTGCTCTACCGCGCCGCCTCGCTGACCTCGGGGTTGTGCAGCTCGCTGGACCCGGGCTACAACATCTGGGACTCGATCGAGCCCTACGCTCAACAGCTGATCCGCGAAGAGGGCGGCAACCTCGCCAAGGACGTGGCGCAGCAGGCCTGGGACGTGGCCGGCACGGTGTGGCGACTGCCGGGCCGCGTCGATGGCTTGATCTCGCGCGTCGAAGAAGGCACGCTGGCCGTCCAGTCCCCCAAGCTCGAGAAGGCCGTGCGGCGCGCTGAGCGCACCAGCCGGCGCGCGGTGTGGGCGATCCTCTTCGGCGGGTTGCTCATCGCCGGGGCGATTGTTCGTGCGGACGATGCCGGCTTGGGGTCGGCGCTGATGCTCGCGGCGGCGGTGCCTGGGTTGGTAGCGGTGTTGGGCGGGCGCGGGCGGGGCTGACCCTCCCCCTGCCTCGCGCTGACCGCTAGCATCAGGGGCATGAATCCAACGACGCGGGCAATGCCAGCAGACGCCGAAGGTGTTCGCTCGCGCGCTCTGGGCTGGCTCGCACACCCAGTCACGCTAGCCGCGATTGCGCTCATGGCCACCAACGACCACCTCTGGAAGCAGCAACACGGCTCGTGGTGGACGGGCAAGCTGTCTGACCTCGCGGGCCTGACCTTCTTCCCCGCCCTGCTCGCGCTGTTCATCGCACTCGCCGTGCCCCGCGCATCGTGGCGCGCGGTCGTGACGTCGGCGATTACCGTGACCGGCATTGGCTTCGCCACGGTAAAGGTGACGGCAACGGGCGCCTTGGTAGCATCGGCTGCCTTAACCAGCATCGCCGGACAAAGCGTCGTATTGGCCGATGCTACGGACCTCCTTGCGCTCCCCGCTCTCGCAATCGCGGGCTGGGTTTCGCAGCGGGCGCGGCAGGTGGATGGTGTGTGGGTACGCAAGGTGTTCGCAGTGGTCGGCCTGGGCGCGGGACTCATAGCATCGGTGGCGACAAGTAGGGCGGAGCGTGAAGGGCTTCACGACGTCGCGGTGACAGCCGACGGCACTATCTACGCGCTTGCGGCAAACACGAGTCGACAGGGCGACAAGCCATCGTGGATCGTAGTGCGGCCAGGCGGAGATGAAACCATCGTTGCGACGGGCGGCTGGGCTGACGACATCGACGCCCACCTGCGCGAACGCGGACCTGCGGGCCAGCTAGTCTGTCTTGACGAGCTCCGGTCCACCTGCTTTCGCCCTACTCCCGGACGCTACGGCGTGGATCGCAGTGACGACGGCGGCGAGACGTGGATTGCCGAGTTCTCCTTGACTGATTCCCAATGGTCGCAACTGGAAGGGTCGATTGCCGATGCCTACCCCAAGGAGACGGACCTCATCACTGGTGGGGTCGCGGTAGTTGAGCTCGATGGGCAGACGGTGGTGTTGGCCGCGAACGGCGCGGATGGGCTTGCGGTGCGGCACGAAGACGGCACTTGGGAGCGCGTGGGCTGGTGGGGTGAGAACTACCAGGAGGGTGTGGTTCCAATGCCTGATGACAATCCGCGCGCGGACCAGGGGCAGGTGCCGTTCCCGCTAGCCGGCGGCATCGTCGGCGCAGTGTTGGCCTACATTGTCATGGCAGCGGCGCGGCGCGCAAAGCACGACATCGGCCGGGCCCTTGTCGCTTATGGCGTCAGTGCCTTCTTGCTGTACTTCGCAACGTCAGCGGCATTGGCCTTCCTCCATGTGGCGGCGATCAGCGAGGTGCAGGCGAGGGCTGACGAGCCGATTCCCGGCTTCCTCATGACAGTCACCATGGTGGTCATGATTGGCGCGACGGTAGGCGCTGTCGCGTTGATGGGTTGGCGGCACCGCGTCCCGTTCTGGCCCGCAGTGGGCTGGGCGTTGCTCGCAGGAGTGGGTGGCGGCCTCGTGAGCGTTGTGCTCGACGCGATCGCGCCCATGGATACGTCCATGCGCTACGGGGTCGCAGCAGGCACGTCCGCCGTACTCGCGGCCTGGTTCGCGTGGGGATTGAGGCGCCCGCGTGCAGTAGTGATGGCATGGAACCTGCAGAACGATGAGCAGCTTCTTGACCAAGGGTGACCTCTGGCCGTACACCCCTCGCTGGGGTCGAACAGGCGGGATAGTCCAGGCACGAAGCCAGCACCACTGAGAGGGTCGCCGACTATGACGGGCAAGACAATTGGGCGAGAGAACCTGCGCAAGAACAGACGGCTTGAGTTCCGCGCCGCGTCCCTCCAGTCCGGACTGGGCAGCTCGTTGGAATCGAGCGACAACATCGGGAGTTCAATCGAGCCCCACGACCGGATGGCGGGTTGCTCATCGCCGGGGCGATTGTGCATGCAGACGATGCCGGGTTGGGGACGGCGCTGATGCTCGCGGCGGCGGTGCCTGGGTTGGTCGCGGTGTTGGGCGGGCGCGGGCGGGGCTAAGCCAGTCGTCCACAAGGCACTTACGCACGGGGCGACCGAATCGCTAGCATCGGCACATGAGGATTCGCAGGGAGTCTCCGCTCCGTGAACTGGCGAATCGCCCGGGTAGCCTCAACCAACTCAAGCGGCTCGGGGACGCAATCCGAGACGACAACGCCCAGGCGTATCGCGGAGTCCACTACGACGACGTCTTCAGTTGGTACAACGACCTCGTCGTGGCCGTGATTGAGGACATTGATGGTGCGTCGCTGAAGTCCCTTCTCGCGGACCCTGACTCGCTGACAATTACCGGGCGAGCCAAAACTCGCAATACGGTTCGCGAGAAGTTGCGCCGGCGCCACGCCGACAAGTTGCCGTCGATCCAAGATCTCGCCGGCGTCCGCATCGAAGCGGACATGACGCTGTCTGAGCAGGACGCCGTTGCCAAAACTCTCTGCGATTGGTTCGGACAAGGCGCTGACGCCGTGCACGATCTGCGGGATGGCGAGCACGCAGGCTACCGAGCGGTGCACGTTTGGGTGCGACTCGACCAGCCCAAGGGGGCCTGGTTCGAGATTCAAGTACGAACCCTTCTCCAAAGTGAGTGGGCAAACTACTTCGAAGCTCTCGCGGACTACCTAGGGAGGGACCTGCGATACGGGTTCATCCCCGTGCGTGAAGACCTCGCCGAGCAGGTCAGAGCCACGCAAGAGGTTTCACGCGACATGATCACGAAATTTGAGCAACTTCGCGACCAAACCCAGAATCTTCGACTCGATGAAGGGCGAGGAAGGACTGACCACCCCATAGTGTCCGCAGACACTCTGGATCCGCTGAGAGCGGCTATGCGCGGAGTCACGGACCAGTTACGATCTATGATTCAAGAAGGAGGACCGCAGAATGTCGAGCTTCGTCGTGATTTATGACCGTCGTAACGGGCATTCCAGCGTGCACGAGTACAGCGGCCCAGACTCACACAGGCGAGCCTTCGCTGAACGGCTGCGGCTCGAGTCCGAGAACCACGACTCCGAGGTCGAAATCGTTTCGCTTGTGAGCGACTCCCTGGAATCGATCAAGCGCACCCACTCACGGTACTTCGCGAACGCCTAATCCCCCGCCTCGCCAGACCCCGACTCCCCCGCAGGCAGTTCCGCGAACTTCGCAGCCATCGTGGGGTTGCCACGCGTGAGCTTCTTGATGGTGAGATCCTCGGCCTTGTCGCTCGCGAGCCGCAGGTTGTTGGCCGACTTATGTAGCGCGTCTTTGGTCTTCTCGAGGTCCTTGATGGCCTCGTCGATGCGCTTGACCGCCTCTTCAAAGCCGTCCGACGCAAGCCGCCAGTTGCGACCAAACCGCTCCTTGAAGGACTCCAGCTCCACCTCGAAGTTGGTGATGTCCACGTTCTGGGCCCGCACCACCGCGAGCTCCTGCTTGAACTGCAACGCGCTCTGCGCAGCGTTGCGCAGCAAGGTGATGATAGGGATGAAGAACTGCGGCCGCACCACATACATCTTGGGGTAGCGGTGGGAGACGTCCACGATGCCGCCGTTGTAGAGCTCGCTGTCCGGCTCCAGCAGTGACACGAGCACCGCGTACTCGCAGCCCTTTTGGGTGCGGTCTTTGTCCAGTTCCTTGAGGAAGTCCTCGTTCTTGCGTTTGGTGGAGGTGGCGTCGTTCTCGTTCTTCATCTCGAACATAATGGACACCAGCTCGGTACCCCCGGCGTCGGCCTCTTTGAAGATGTAGTCGCCCTTGGAGCCGCTGCTGGCGTCGTTGTCCTTCTCGAAGTACGCGCGCGGGAAGGCGGTGGCGCGGATGCGGTTGAATTCGGTCTCGCAGTGCTGCTCGAGGGTCTCCCCCACCATCTTGGTGGACAGCCGCGCCTTCATGTCCCTCAGGCGTTCGATCTGCTCTTCGCGTTCCTTGAGCTGCATCTCGTACTTGTCCTTGAGGGACTTCTCCGCGAGTTGCAGTTCGAGTTGCGCGCGGTCGAGCTTGCTTGCCAGCGCGTCCCGCTCTTTCTCGGTGGCCTTGAGCGCCTCGGTGACGGCGAGCTTCTGCGCCATCTCGCCTGCGTCCAGCTTGGCCTTGAGCTGCTGGATTTCGGAGTCCTTGGCGGTCGCGGCCTGCTGCAACTGGGCGGTGAGCTCGGCGGTGAGTTTGGTAGTGGCGAGCTCGACGGCGTTGCGTTTGTCCTGCTCGGCGAGCTCGAGCCGCTCGTGGAGGGTCGCCTCAAACTCACTGTCGCGAACCTGTTTGACGATGTCCGCGTACCCGGCATCGTCGATCTTGAATGCTTTGCTGCAGTGCGGGCAGATGATCTCATGCATAGTGGCGCTCCCTTGTGGTCCCAGGCTAGTGGGTGGGCTCGCGGTTGGGGTCGTATCGGGGCGTGCGTGGCCAGGTGCCTCACACGCCCCGATACGGCTACTCTTCGATGGGCGACTTTCCTACAAACGGGACATTCTCAGCTTCGGGGTCGTAGGTGAAAGTCACCTCGGATCCCCATTCGCTTGCAGGGGGCCGCAAGTGGGCATCGACCTCTTGCGCCAGTTCGTCGCTGCGCTCCGCCCTGATGACGATCTCGATCTGCCAGCGCTCGGGTCCCAACGTGACCTCAGCGACAGGGATTTCCTGTTCGAGAGCCGCGTTGTAGACACCTTCGGAGAGCGCCCAGAACTCGTCGTCTGTTAGTTCATGCGTATTGTTCACGGACGTCGCACTCTCCGTCGGAGCGTCGTTCTGCGGCAATCCTTCCGCCACGCATCCTGTGAGAAAGCATGAGAGCCCAACAACCGCAATTCCGGAAGCAACTTGAAGCGAACGTCGCAATGCATCCACGTCTACCTCCCGCTCAAGAGCGGCCCGAAGGAGTCCCCGTGCTCACTCAGTTCATGGTATCGCCGTCCACCGCCATCTATCGTGATCAACCCGTCATCCTGACAACAAAGTTCTTTCCTGAGAGTTTACTGATCACTGAATTGACCGGAGTGATGTAGGCGATGTTGTTCGAGCACTTGCTACCAGGATTGTAGGCAACGCTTCCACAGTCCACATTGCTTGTGGAGGGAGCTCCTTGAACGATTCCCACGACCAGGCGCTTGCCATTGGTGTTGTAGTAAATCGGGCCACCGCTATCACCTTGGCCAAACATGATCTTCCCATCATTGGACTTCACGCGTACGACTGATGCGTAGCCGACGCATGTACCGCTCGAGTTCACGTACATGCACACACTCGAGAGTTTGTAGTTGAATTTGAAGTTGCACCGGTAGCCAGTGTTGGCTCCCGAGGTACACATGGTGGTGTTGCTCGGCACCGCGGCAACCCCTGAGATGCTCACCTTGGTCGTGGTGGTATTGGTGCCCTGAAACATGCTGGTGGATGTGGAACCGTTGCCAGCGCCAATCGAGATCAAGGCGGCGTCGAGACGAGGAGTCCCGGAAGAAGAGTTGGTGCGGCTGGTCGAACCCCACAGCGTGGTGTTCCACGAACTCTTTCCGACAGTCCGGCCGGCGGGGGTCTTGAAGGTGACCCCATCCTGGTGGTCTGCACAGTGCGCCGCAGTGAGGAGGTAGTGTCCGTAACCACTTCGCGAGAACGCGAGACCCGTGGTGCAGCCGTACACCCACCCGTCAGCCGTGCGCTCGATTGCTCCAGCGGTATCGAAATTGCCTGTGTCTGCGCGGCGGCTCGTGAACGCGAAGTGCTCGAACCCTGGCTCAAAGGTCACCACTACATCCAGCACACCCGCAGCCGCGATCGCCTTAAGCGCGTCTAGTTCGTGCTGGCGTGCAGCGAAGTCGCTCTCCTCACCGGTTACGACGATTTCCACGCGCTCGTAGTCGTCGACGTTGACGGCGCCAATGGGAATCTCGAGCTTGATCGCTGCATTGAAGACATCGTCGGTGATTCTCGCGAGGTCGTCTGTGGAGAACGGAATCTGGAAGACCTCCACATCGAGTCCCTGCCCGTTCGCCTTGCGCACAAGGCTCGTCAAGCTTGGATCTCTAGCTGCTCCGTGCCAGTAGACGCGCACGGTGTCAGAGCCAACCTCAGAGTAGCCGCCGTCGACGTAGGACGGACTGGAAGACACCATCTCGATCAGATTACCTACGACCGCAGTGCGCGCCATCTCGCGCGCCAACTCAGGCCCGTACTCGCGGGTCTGGTCGCGCCCGAGGGTCCTCTCTGGATCAAAAAGATCGCTCGGGATGTCTACACGCGAGCGACTTGTTGTCACAACCGCAGGTGCCGGCGTTTCGAAGCCCGGGCCTGCGGGCGGAATGTCATCTGACCGCGGTGACGCGGTCGCAGACGGAACGGTCGCAACTACAATAAGCGCTAGTGTGCTCAAAACTGACGTGACCCTTGAGTGCTTCATTGCCCAGGCCTTTCGGCGTGCTCGGAGAAATCATTGGGTGAACAGTGCGGTACTTCCAGAAACCAACATCATCCAAGACTGCTGGGCAGTGCAATACCGTCGTAGCAAGACTTTAGTGGCGGGACGCAATTTGTCAAGGCGAATGGGGCCCGCGTGAGTTAGGCAGCTAGTTTCTGATCCTTCGTGTGGATCGTGGGGTTGTTGATCCAGGCGTCGGTTGGGATGGCGAGGATTTTCGGATCGGTGTGAAGCGCCCCGGGTTTGGTGATGGGGTCTGATGCAAGGACAGGTCAAGACTGTCACCAGTTCGTGCACCAGTCCCAGCTTGCGCGACCGCACCCCACGCGAAGCGTTCACCGCGCTACTCAACACCAGCGATGTTGCTTCCACGCCTTGACACCGCCGTGTGCTTCCGGTGCGTTGGGGTCAACCTGGCGCTCCCTTGTGGTCCCAGGCTAGTGGGTGGGCTCGCGGTTGGTCCGGAGCCGGGAGACATTGTTGACACAGCGAGCGCACTCAGGCCAGTCCGCAACCTCGGCCTGGTACCCTATCCGAAGCCGTCAAGTCAGGAGCATCCCTTGAGCAAACCCGTGGCGCGCCCATGAGAATCCTCATTGTTACCGACCTGTACTGGCCGCACATCAGCGGCGTCTCCCGGGCCACATCGCAGCTCGCTTCACGGATGAAGCAGCGCGGACACGAAGTTGGCCTCGTCGTCCCACGCACCGGCCCAGCGCTGTCCCCACACTCGATGGAGGGCATCGAGATCTTCCACGTGCGCGCACTGCGCGTGAAGTTGGTGGGCCAAAACGTTCACTTTGGGATCCCCATGCCGCGCGCCATGTCCGGCATTTTGCGCAAGTTCAACCCGGACATCGTGCACGTGCAGACGCCCATGACCATTGGTCACGCGATCTCACGCGCCACGGCCCGGCACACGTCGCGGCTGGTGGTCACCAACCACTCCCTGCCAGAGATCACGCTCAAGAACATCGGCGGCAAGCGGGGCCTTCCCAGTTCGCTGCGATCGGCAGTGCTGCGCGGCACCGTCTCCCTGGACAAGATGGCCGACGTCGTGGTGGTGCCCTCAGACTCCGCCATCCAGGAGCTGTATGGTCGCAAGGCGTTCCGCGGCAAGGACCTGCTGGCGATCTCAAACGGCGTGGACACCGAACTGTTCTCCCCCCGCCCCAGTGACCTAGGCGACGCCAACGAGGCCGCCAACCCGAGCATCGGCCGCGAACCGACCATCTTGTTTGTGGGCCGCGTGGACCTGGACAAGGACCTCGCCACGCTGATCCGTGCGGTGGCGCTGGTAGCGCGCGAGCAGCCGGTCAAGTTGCGCATCGCCGGCAACGGCAAGCACATGGGCGAGGTCAAGAAGCTGGTCGCGCAGCTGGGGCTGACGGACCGCGTGCACTTCACGGGCTGGCTAGGCCAGGCGGACCTGCTCGAGGAGCTCCGCGATGCCACAGTGTTCTGCTTGCCTTCCGTGTATGAGACGCAGTCCATCGCGACGCTCGAGGCCATGGCCGTGGGCCTGCCCGTGGTGGTGAGCGATGGCGGCGCGGTCAAGGACCTGTGCTCGGACGGCGTGAATGGGTTTGTGTGTGAGGGTGGCAGCGCGGAGTCGTTCGCGCGGGCGCTGGGCGAAATCTGCGCGTCGCCGGAGCTGGCCGCGCGCATGGGCGAGAAGAGCCGCACGTTCGCGCTGGCTCACTCGGTGTCCGTGCCCATCGCCGCGCATGAGGATCTGTACAGGTCGCTGCTACGCGGCAACGGCGTGCCGGACCCGCTGGTGAAGTTCTCTTCCACTGCGGATGAGGTGTTGGGGCAGGCTAGCTAGACCCTCCACCGGCCTAGGTCTTTCCGCCGTACCCGTGACCGGATCATCCGGATAGAGTGTCCCCAGACCCAGGAGGCTCAGTGGCCGACGATTGGAGGACCACGGTGGCGGACAACGCCGATCACGCCCATGGCACCCAACTCACGCACTTCGGGTACAGCGAGGTTGGCGAGGCGGAGAAGGCCAGCCGGGTCGCGGAGATGTTCGCCTGCGTCGCTAGCCGCTACGACCTCATGAATGACCTCATGACCTGGGGCCTTCACCGGGGGTGGAAGGACGAGGCGGTCCGGATGACGGGCATTGGCCTTGGGGATCGGGTACTCGACCTTGCCGGGGGCACCGGGGACATCGCGATCCGGCTCGCGGCCAGGGTTGGCCAAGCGGGCCATGTGACGCTCGCGGACATCAATCCAGCCATGCTGAGCGAGGCACAGCGCCGGCTGACCGGCCATCGTCACCAAGGCCGTATCAGTGTGGTGGAGGCCGATGCTGAGATATTGCCTTTTTCCGATGCCGCCTTCGACGCCGTGATCATTGGCTTTGGCCTCAGGAACGTCACCTATCAGGCGAAGGCCCTCCAGGAGATGTACAGAGTGCTCAAGCCAGGAGGCCGGTTGGTTGTGTTGGAGTTCTCCCGCCCGGTCACGTGGCTGGTGCGACCGTTCTACGACGCCTACTCCTTTGCTGTGATCCCCGCCCTGGGCAGAATCGTCCTGCAAGACCCCGCGAGTTACCGCTACCTGGCCGAGTCCATCCGCATGCACCCGGATCGCCACGCCTTGCTCCGGATGCTCGAGGGCGCCGGGCTGGAATCCTGCTGGGTGAGGAAGATGTTCTTTGGCATCGTCGCAATCCACCACGGGGTCAAGCGGTAGAAGGTGCGGTTCCGTCCGCTGTGCTGGTGACTGAGCCTCGTGGTCCGAGCGGCTCGGCTGCGGCGGGGCGTTCATTCGGCCAATACCGGGGTGCGGGCCCGCGCGGTTGATCGTGGCCAAGCGGATGCAGAAAGGCCCTGGAAGTTTCAGTCCCTATGCGCTGGCAATGCCTTGTGCGGACGAGCGCGGCGTGCAACTATCGGACCATGAAGCACTCAGCGGACCTTACGCATGCAGCAACCACCTGGTACTTCGTCATCTCGCTCGCGACGGGCATCGCCTTGGGAAGCATCTTCGCAACGGGATCGTCGTTCGGTTCAAGTACGCACTTCAATGTGGGATGGTTCTGGGGCGGCCTGTTTCTGTCATTGGTGTCCTACCTGCCAGTGCCACTAGCTTTCGCTGCGTTCAATCGCCATCTGGAGAACCAGAGCCGCCTCTCGACTGCTCCAGAACCGCTTCCGCCGAGCAAGCGCTGACCACACCGCTTGTCTCCACGAGTGGGTCGACCAACGCACTTGAAGCGGCGAGACACTCATCGACCACGGAAGGTACGGCTAGACCTGAGACGACTTCACTCGCGAGCGAGATGACCTTACCCAGCGCCAAGGTGCCAACAAACACACCCTCGCACGCGGCCGACGCTATGGTCGAGTCATGACCGCCGCGCCGGAGCGCTTCACGCCAGCAGGCGAACAGCGTTGGAATGCGCTTCGCCAGTCGCTCTCGTGGCTCACGCATCCGGTCTCGCTGATATCCATTGCCGTGCTGGTGGTCAACGATCACATCCTCAAGGACGCCTACGGCAATTGGTGGACGGGCAAGCTGTCGGACTTCGCCGGGCTGATCTTCTTCCCGGCGTTGCTTGCAGTAGCGTTCGCTGTGGTCGCGCCGCGAGCGCAGTTCCGCCCCCTCGGGCTTGCCAGCGTCGTCACTACCGGGGTGGGCTTCGCGTGGATCAAGGCGACCGAGATCGGGGCTACCGCAGCATCGGCCGTATGGAGCCTCGTCGCGGGGCCGAGCATCATCCTGAGGGATCCCACCGACTTTATTGCGCTGCCGATGCTCGCCGTTGCCGTAGCAATAGCCGTGCGAGTCAAGACGCGTCCACGGGCCGTTCTCGCCACGATTGCAGTGCCGTTCGCAGTGATTGCGACGGTTGCCACCGGGCCAGGCACCTTTGAGCCCTCGGCATCGATGAGCGAGGACAGTACGGGCACGCCGATTGTTCTAGTCGACTCGGGCCCGTCCTACTTCGCGGGTGTGTACCGATACAACGGCAAGGACTGGCTGTTTGACGAGAACGCCCCCAACCTTCATATACATAAGTACGCCACGACGGCCCTCGCGTGTGTTCCGGAGATCCCGAACGAGTGCTTCCGGCCCATGCTTGAAGGGATCGGCGTCCAGCGCTCGGTCGACGCGGGCGAGACATGGGTGACCGATTGGCAACTCTCGACCGACGAACGCGACATTCTGCGCGGCGCCTACGTGAAGAGCGACTTCGAGCTCACCGGAGCGTTTTCTACGAATGGCGTCGCCGTAATCCCCACGGACCGAGGTTTTCGCGTGGTCGCGTCAAACGGCTACGACGGCCTTGCCGTCAGAGACGAATCAGGTCACTGGCAACGCGAAGGCTGGAGGCACGTGAGCTGTTGCCAGCACCTCGGCGTTGCCAACCTCGACGGCCACCTTCACCCATGGCAGGCAGAAGGCAAGTTCCGGTGGCCCGCCGCGTGGGCGATTATCGCGTTCGCGCTCGGGTTCATGGCGCTCGTGGCCTGTTCGCCGCGATCCTACGCGCGGCCGGTAGCCGCGATCGTTGGCGGTGTGATCCTTGTTGCGACGGGCCTATCCCTCGCTGGTACAGGCGTCTACCTCAACTTCCGCATCACCGAGCGAATCCCCACCGTCCACTCGCTGACTCCCGGTGTAGTCGAGATACAGCTTGCGGTGGCGATCGGGCTCATGGTCGCAGTGGGAGCAAGCTTCTTCATCACAGGCGCGCCCTGGAGCGTGCTACGCAGGTCACTCGGCTACGCGGCCCTGATCGCCGCAGGCGTGGCCGGCGCGGTGGAACTCAGCCCGCCGGTGCCGTTGGTGAAGGCGGTGGTCGCTGGCGTGGTGCTGCTGCTCGGGATCGCGTCGGGCGCGTTCTTGCAACGAAGCACCGCGACTAGGGATCGACTCCGTCGCGTGTGGCGCAGAGGCCGCGAACTTGTCCCGCGCACACCGGGCGCAGACCGAACCGCGGGCCGGGTTCCTAAGTGATGGCTACCGTGAGCACCTTCCAATATGCTCCGTCCCACTGCAACGCCATGAGCAACGTAACGACCACCTCTTCGACCTCCTGAGTCGTGCCGTCCTCAAACGTGTAGCTCGCCTCGCTCTGGCGCACAATCATCGAAAGAAGTACCGGCTCGTCCGAGTCCTCTTCAACGACCAGGCGGTCAAAGGGAAACAGATCGGCGATGAAGTCCTCGGTGAACACCACCGGAGCATCGACAACGGTCAGCAATGCGCCAGTCGCCACGACACCGTCCATCTCGATTGCCCTGCTGACAACGAGTGTGTCTTCGCAGAAGTAACACTGCGGATCGAAAAGTGCCTGCCACTGCGGGATGAGGCGCCCTGCAAGCACATCGTCTTGATAGGTGACAAAGCTCGCCGCGGCATAGATTGCGCATTCGGGTTGATCGCACATTGCTGCTGCGGGCACCTCGACCGCGACTTCCTTCCCGTCGAGAGTCAACTCGATCCCAGACAGCTCGCCAAGTAGGGCCCGCATGTCGGACTCATCAGGACCAAGTGGCGTGAAGACCGACGCATCGATCCTCGCAAGCGAACCAGCGTTCCCGCTGTCTCCCCCGCTGAGTGTGAGCGTCAGGAGGACGACGCCGGCCGTCCCAAGCATTCGGAGGCTCCGTCTCATAGCGACAACCTAGCGGACCGCCCGGACACGTCGTTTGAATGGTTTGCCAGAAACGCGCAGACAGAACCCACAGTCTTGACTTAGTCCTCGCGGTGGCCGTACAGTGGCCGTACACCCCCCTTGAGGGGAGACAAGTCGGATAGTCACGGCAGAACTCCGAGGCTATTGGAAAGGGCACCGACGATGACTGGCAAGACGATCAAGCAACCCAGCCGAAGAAGGGACCAACGCCTTGAGTTCCGCACAACGGCCGAAGACCGCGAACTCTTCGCGCGCGCCGCGGAACTCGCAGGTACGGACCTCACGGGATTCGCGAATGAGCACCTGCGCATTGCGGCGCTCAGGGTCCTCGCGGACCGCACGGCCTTCGAACTGTCTCAAGAGCAGGCGGATGCGTGGGATGAGATCAATGAACGACCCGCGCGGGATCTGCCTGCGTTGCGCGAGTTCCTTGCGCGACCAAGCATCTTCGTCGACGGATAGTCGGGGGCGCTGATGGCGCGCGCCTACATCACTCCGCAGCACCTGCGGCCGGACCACAACCTCGAGGCTTTCGAGTGCAGCTCTGCGGAGCAAGCCTCGTGGCTGCGGGACCACGCGCGCCAGTCGGTGGCCGGATCCCACACACGGGTGCTGGTGGTGACGGCGCGCAGTTCTCCCGATGTTGTGGGCTACTTCGCTTGGACCATGGCGCACCTCGATTTGGCGGATGCGCCGGACCGCCTGCGGCGCGGCGCTGGCAACTATCCCGCGCCGGTGGCTCTGCTCGCTCGGCTCGGAGTCGATCAGCGCCATGAAGGCGTAGGCGTAGGCGCGGGGCTCCTGCGCGACGTGATGTTCAGAACCGTCGCCGTAGCTGACCAGATCGGATGCCGGGCACTTCTGGTCCACTGCGAGAACGCCAACGCGCGCGACTTCTACCTTCGCCATGTTCCTGACTTTGAGGTAAGCCCCACAGATCCCATGCACTTGGTGCTGCTGGTGAAGGACATCCGCAAGGCGCTTTCGGCCTGAGTTCCTGAGGCCTGGACCGGCACAAGGCACGCACTAGCGAGCCATGATCCCCCACACGAGCGCGGAGCTGTTGTGCTTAGATTGGTGGCACATCGCACCAAGGAGGCAACGTGCGCGCTCGCGTTCGAGTACTACTCGCGCTGACAACAACCGCGTGCGCCATGGCGCTGTCTGCGTGCACACCCACGCCGGAGCCTTCACCCTCACCTGAACCAACGACACTTGGGTCTTTTTGGAACTGGAGCGGAACCCAAGGACCGGACATCGGGTGGGTCGAGTACGGTGTCTTGATTGTCGCGCCCGACGACTACGACCGCTTCCACTTGGCGATGCTCGGAAAACTGCCGCCCGACACAGGCGAGCCCCCAAACCTACATAGTCTCTACGTAGTACTGCCCGAGGAGTCGCTCGAAGAGTTCGGGATTATTGCGCTCGGAGACTCCCTTGGGCAGTTCGATGCGGACATCGATCCAGGCATCTACACCGTCTGCATTCTCGAACAGGACGCGACGCAGTTGGCCGTTGTCGGGTGCGACACGGGCAACCTAGGCACTGACCACATGAACATTGGGCGAGCGGAGATCTACGTCATGATTAAGGACCCCCGCCGCGAAGAGCTGGAGATGGGCTGAGCTGAAGGGGCCTCGCCCCCTGGCGTGGGGCACGTGAGCTGAGGAGTAGGCCCGGTAACGATTAGCCACCGTCTCAATCTCGGTTGGGTCACGGCCGATGCGCCGCTCTCTCCCATTCCGCTAGCGTCACCACTATGGCAATCGCACCGTCGCATGCCCCGCCGGACACCGCGCGCTGGAACGCGCTCCGGCTGTCCCTGGCGTGGCTCGCGCACCCGGTGTCGGTGATCGCGATCGTGGTGTTGGTCCTCAACGACCACCTGCTCAAGAGCGCTCACGGCACCTGGTGGACCGGCAAGCTCTCTGACGTCGCCGGGCTCGTCTTCTTCCCCGCCCTGGTCGCGGTGCTTCTTGCCGCCGCCCTACCCAAGGCGCGATTCCGCACGCTGGCCGCCACGAGCATCGGCGCGAGTCTTGCTGGCTTTGTCTGGGTCAAGGCCACGGCGACAGGTGCTGCCGCGGCATCAGCCGCGTGGGGTTTGGTGGTGCCCGGGAGCGTGGTGCTGCGCGATCCCACGGACCTTCTCGCGCTGCCGATGCTGGGGCTGGCTTGGGCGCTAGCCACCCGGGTAGCTCGCCATACACGGCATCGATCAGCTGGCACGCGGCGGCGCGCTCAGGCGTTGGTAGTTCTGCCCTTCGCGGTGGTCGCGACCGCGGCGACGGCGAAGTATTCGGATTCCGAGTACGTGATGGCGGACATCGCGGTGGTGGACAGCAGATTCGTGCTGATGTTTGACGACCACTACTCCCCCTCCAACTCCGAATCCGACCATCGCGAGTATCTGACCTCGCGCGATGGCACCAACTTCAGGTATGCGGAGAGCTACGCGCACACGCATTTGGGCGAGGTCTTCGACGCCAAGGACACCGACGAGGCCTGCGTGCCGTCGGAGCCCACCACCTGCTACCGCCCCATGGCTGGCGCCGTGGGAGTCGAGGTCTCTCACGACGGCGGTGCCACGTGGGAGACCGAGTGGCAGGTTCCGGAGATGTCGCGGCAGCGCCTGTGCGAGGCGTCTCTCTTGGCCTCCGCGAGCAATTGCACCTTCGTGACCAGAAGCGTGGCCGTGTGGGAATCGGGAGGGGACTACCAGGTGTACGCCGTGAACTACCTAGACAACCTCGCAGTGCGGGGCGCTGACGGCACCTGGACGCGCATGACCACCGACAACTACTTCCGGCTGTGGGATCGCGACGAGATCTACGTGCTTAGTGAGGATCGCGTGAGGGAGTTGCCGCCGGACGAACCGTGGCCACCAAAGCCGCCCGTGGAAGCCCTGGGGCTGTGGTCGGTGACCGGGGCGATCCTGGCGATAGCCGGAGGATTGTGGGTGCTGGGAAGGCTGCGCGAGCCCCAGCCGGGCGACGCGCGGGGTGCGGTGGTTCTGGGAACGATCGGCCTAGGGCTGTTGGTTCTGGCTCACGCGGTCCAGATAGTGGGCACCGTTGAAGCACCGAGGCCCAGCGAGCTAGCGGGGGCCATGGTGTTCCTGCTGATGGCAGGCGCAATGCCGGTGCTGCTCGCTGCGGGAATCACGCGATGGGCGGCGCGACCGGCGGTGGAGAGCGTGGTGGAGAGCGCGGCACCGTCGCCCGGCCCCACGTTCATGCCGCAACCCTGAGCGCACGCAGAGCCGGCGCGTGACTGTCCCCCGCGAGTGGATCGCTACTGCGCGGCACGGCGGTCGAGTCGGCTGAGCAACGTGGCTGGAGGAGCTACCGTGTAGGCGGCCGATGCTGGGTTCAGGCTAGTTCTTCACTCACCACATCAAGGGATACCGTGCGTCCCATCGCGCCTGCGAGGCGCGCGAGGGTGTCGAGCGTGGGGTTGGCGTGCCCGCGTTCGATCCTGCTGATCTCGGCCTGTTGAACTCTTGACGCCCGGGCAAGCGCTTCCTGACTCAGGCCAGCGTCCGCGCGCGCAAGTGCAAGCGCCGCGCCGACGGCGAGCCGAGCTTCAATCTCGCGGTCGAACGCCGCGACGGACTCTTCGTATTCGCGCTTGGTGTCATCCGACCACTCCGTCTTGAGCCCGGATGCCAATGCCTCGAAGTCTTTCGCCATGACGGTTCACCTCCTTGGCCATTATGTGTCAAGACACATAGCAGTGTCAATGGCCTCGCGCCGCTCTCTCCCATTGGGCGAGCTCCTTGCGGGCCGCATCGATCTCGCGCGCCTGTCGCTTCTTGCTGGGGTCGCGCTTCTTGTCGTAGCCACCTAAGAGCAGGACTACGCGGTCGCCGTGGAAGGTGCAGAACATCCTCAGCAACACTGGCCGTTTCGCCTTGCGATCGCCGCCCACGTCAGGTCCAGCGAAAGCGCTCAACGCCTTGCGGACCCGGAACTCGTAGAGTCCGTTGCCTAGGGCCTTCCCCCAATCGCTCTCGCAGATCGCCAAACCCTCCACCGCGAGAACGCGCTCGATCGCCGCCACCGCGACTGCCTGCTCATACTCCGGTAGCTTGCGCAGGAAGCGCTCGAACCGGTCACCCGAGTACTCGATGCGCCATGAACCAGTCATGGGCAAATTCTCTCGCTGGCCCCTGACACACCCCTGAGTATCCACGAAACCCGGCGGGTCGGACCTCGTAGTCGCCGCTGCCCGGCACCACGTTCACACCGCAGCCCTGAACTCAGCCCCCAGAGCCTGCCGTGGTGCGCGGAGTAAGGCGTATGTCAGATGGCCTATGCTGCGGTTTGGTTCGGCGACGAGGCTCAGGCGGGTTCGAACCGGGTTGCAATCAACGACGCGATTTGCTCGACGTTGATGGGGTACGTGGTGCTCGCGTGCTCTTCCTTCAGCTCCTTGGCAAGTCGCCTGGGCCACGTTGCCCACACTCCGCGCGTCGTGAAGTCGCCTCCAAAGAGCGGCCAGTCAGCTTCGACAAAGCACAAGGTGCCGGTCACCGACACATCGCCAACGCATGACGTGACTGCGTCCACTTGCCTGAGGACACGATCGACCATTCCTGAGCGGTCGCGTCCGCGCACCAAGAGCTTCTCGGTGCGCGGGCGGAACAACCCGCCGGAGACGTGCAACGCGGGCCGCCCCTTGTGTCGCTTCGCATCGATCACGTGGACCCCGCCGGAAGTGATCACGATGTGGTCGATGTTGGCGCGACTCCCAGGGATCCGGCGGTCGTGAAAGACCGCGATCCCTTCCTCCCTCAGGCGGTCGAGCCTTGAGCCGAGTCGCTCTTCACCGACCGCCCCGGTTTCCCAATTCTTTGTGCTGTGGCGCTCACCGGACAGGGCGACGGCGAGCCCTCCCAATGGCCCCCAAGTGTCCCGCAATCGCGCCTCGTCCTTCGCGGCACGGCGCTCGTGTTCCCTGCGAGCGGCCGCGCCAGCAGTTCCGTAGTCGATGGGTGCCGCCACCGGCGGCGCGGTGGGTTGTGGGCCCGCCGCGGCGGGATCCGCACCCGCGCACGTGACGCATGTGATCGCCTTCCGGGACGCGTCGTAGAACGCCTGTGTGCCGGCGGCCACCGCTGCGCCGCACCCGCAGCACGTGCCGCGGTACCTCAATCGAATCTGTCTTACGTCGCTCATCGCACCTTCGTCCACGTCGACTGAGATCAGTCTGATCCGAGCCCCGAAGTCAAGTACGAAACGAACAGTTCGGCTACTGCTTGGAGCCACCCGAACTTGAATGCGAAATAGATCACCACTAAGAGGGCAATTCCCTTCAATGGGTTGACGATATCGCGGGGCACTGAAGCGCGTCGTCGCGATCGGCGTGCCGGCGTAGGTCCTCTTGCCTCGTAAATCCTCGGCGCGTGCGGACTGGGGGTACCCGCTTCGCACTGGAGACACGTGACCGTTCTCTCGGTTGGCTCCCAGGCCGCCCGGACCCCGATCGCAAGCGACGCACCACACGCGCGGCATGTGGCGGGATACTGCAATTGGATCTGCCTAGTTTCGCTCATGCGTTCCTCGCCAATACGGGCCACAACATTGCGGCGCTCATGTCGAACCTATTGGGGCGTCCCATATGCGTCAAGGTTTCGTAGTACCAGGCGACACGGTTCATCATGAATCCGTTGTGCCCCATGGACGGGTGGGGCTCGCCATCGACAACGCCACGTCATGCCTAGGCAACTCACTCACGCCGCCAACCCCAACTCCACCCGAGACGTCCGCGGCACCCACACGGTCCGGTGCGCCGCCACCCGCAGCCC
>PHEW01000005.1 GCA_002841315.1 Actinobacteria bacterium HGW-Actinobacteria-4 | reverse complement strand
TCGCCGCCGTCGCCGCCGCCACACCCGCCCCGATCGGCGTGCGCGCTACCTGCTCGAGCAACACCGGGACGTCGTAGTCCAGCACTACCTCGAATCCGTCCCGGAACAACACCCACGCTGCAGGTCCCACGAGGGATACACCTGCAACGACCGCCGCCATTGCATAGAGGCGCGAGCGGCGCGACGCCAGCAATCGTCCCGCCCATGCTGTGGTGAGGCGCGCAGAGAACACCAGCATCAGTACCGTCAGCACGGCTCCCACCAACGCCACGGCGAGCGCCAGTGAGCCCTCGGCGCGCCACGAGGCGGCCAGGACTCCGAACACCAACAGGAAGAACAAGGCGGGCACCGTCAGCAGGGTTGCGAGGGTCAGTCCCGGCATGATGGCTTGCGCGTGCAATCCCAAGGAGGCGAATCTGCCAGGGTCCAGCGTGTCGTCAAGCCCAGAGATCAGCAACGGCACCACGATCCAGCCCAACGCCACCACCAAGGTGAAGGCCACCAGCGCAGACTCGCGCACCTGCGGCGCCTGATGCAGCAACGAGAACTGCGCCCACACCACTGCGGGGATCAGGCTCAACGACCAGATCGCCCCACCAACCAACATGAGGCCCCGCCACCACTCACGCTGGAGCTGATGGCGCATGGTGCGGAACTTGAGACTCAGGACTGTCGCAACCACGCCAGATCCCGCTGCTCGCGCACGTCGCCCACCAATCCCACAAACCGATCCTCGAGGTCCTGACCGTCGCGCACTTCGTCAAGCCGGCCGGCGGCGAGCACGCGGCCGTGACCCACCACCGCAACGTAGTCGCACAGCCGCTCCACCAACGCCATCACGTGGGAGGACATCACCACGGTGCCGCCCGAGTCCACAAAGGCTCGCAGAATCCGACGGATGGCTCCCGCCGAGACGGGGTCGACAGCCTCAAACGGCTCATCGAGCACCAATACCGCTGGGGCGTGGACCAGCGCGCACGCTAGTGAGATCTTCTTGGTCATGCCCGCGGAGAAATCGGCGACCAGTGTCTTCGCCGAGCCGTCGAGGTCCAGAGCCACCAGGAGGTCGTCTCGCCGCTCGCGCACCACGTCCTTGTCCATGCCGCGCAGAAGCCCGGCGTAGGAGATCAGCTCTGCCCCGGTGAGTCGATCAAAACTGTGCAAGCCATCGGGAAGTACCCCCAGCATCGGCTTCGCTTCTGCGGGGTTGAGCCACAGATTCACCCCGTGGACGTGGACCGTGCCAGCGTCAGGCGTAAGCAGGCCGGTCGCCATGGACAGGGTGGTGGTCTTGCCTGCACCGTTGGGCCCCACCATGCCGTAGAACGAACCAGCAGGGATGTCGAGGTCGATGGCGTTGACCGCTACCAGCGAGCCAAACCGCTTGGTGAGACCGCGCAGGGAGATCGCGACCGGAGTGGGCGCGTGTGCAGAAGTCATGGCGTCAGCCTAACCCGCTGGTTACGACGCAAACGAGCAGGTGTGACCTACTCCGCAGGTCCATATGGCGGTAGCGCCAAGCAGGGCCTTCCTCGCTAGATTCCTGTGAGGAGCAAGTACGCGGTATAGGCAATGAAGGCCGCGAGGAACGCGCCGCCCTCCACCCTGTTGATGCGCCCTTGCCCACCGCGTCGGCTCTTGCGTCCAAGTGCGAAGATCACCAGCACCACGGTGAACACGGCCACGACGGGGAGATCGCGAGTAATGACTTCCTGGCTCACTGCGGTGGGCGCAATCACGCCCGCGAGGCCCACCACGCCCAACGTGTTGAAGAGGTTGGAGCCGATGATGTTGCCTACTACCAGGTCGCCCTCGCCCTTGCGCGCCGCGGCCACCGCCGCGGCGAGTTCGGGGGCCGACGTCCCGATGGCGACCACCGTGAGGCCGATCACGAGGTCCGGCCATCCCAACCGCTCTGCGATGCCCACCGCGCCCCAGACCAGCAGGCGCGAGGACAACACCAGCAGAACGAGCCCGGCAACCACCCAGATCCAGGCCGCCCTCTTGCTCAGACCACGAGCGGCGGACTCGGCTTCCGCCTCCACGCCAAGTTCATCATCAGGGTTGCGGATCGCGATGAACAACGACCACGCGATGAGAACGCCAAGCACCACCAGCAGCGTGATCGCGTTGACCGAGGTCAGAGCGCGGTCGGCGATCAGCACCCAGACCAAGCCGGTGACCGCGAGCACCACCGGCAACTCCTTGCGGACCACCCCGCGGTGAACCGCCACCGGCGTCACGAGTGCCGTGATGCCCAGAATGAGGCCAATGTTCGCCACGTTGGAGCCGAACGCGTTGCCGAGCGCGAGCTCAGGGTTACCCCCTGCGGCCGCGAAACCAGACACCACCAGCTCCGGCGCCGAGGTGCCAAACCCGATCACAAGCATCCCGATAATCAAAGGGGCGATACCGAGATACCTGGCTACTGCGGCCGCGGCGTATACGAACTTATCTGCGCTCCACGCGAGGATGCCAAGGCCGCCGAGGGTCGCGAGAATCGCAAGAGTCATAGCAGGAATCCTAAGCCAGTGGGCCTGTCGATTAACCTACGGGACCGTAACCTGCCTACAATGGGGCAAGTCCCGCTACGCGCGCCGACCTCGATGGCAGTCGGGTGGTTCGCCACGATCCCTTGGAGCGCCATGGAATCCTCATCGCCTCGCGACGCCCAGACCACCTCCCGACGCTCGGCCAGGCCTGCCGCCAAGCCTTCGGCAAAGGAGCGCGTCAAGACATCCTCGGAGTGGCCCTACCCCGACAATGCCATCACGCGATCCTTTACTGAGCTCGCCATGACGGTGCGCGACACGGGTCTGCTACGCCGCCACTACACGTTCTACTCTCTGTTTGGCGCGAGCTTGATACTCGCCCTCGCTGGCGTCATCACCGGAATCATCCTGCTGGGCGACTCGTGGTTTCAGTTGCTCATGGCCGTGGCGCTCGGCGTGGTCTTCACTCAGTTCGCCTTCTTTGGACACGAAGCCTCACACCGCACCGTCTTCGTTTCCGGTGCCCGCAACGACCGCTTAGGTCTGTGGCTGAGCGCGTTCATGGTAGGCGTGGGCCACCAATGGTGGATGAACAAGCACTCGCGCCACCACCAGAACCCCAACCAGATTGGCAAAGACCCCGACATCGAGACTGACACCATCTCCTTCATTGAAGAAGATGCGGCCAAGTCTCGGGGCATTGTGCGCGCCATCACCCGCAGGCAGGGGTGGCTGTTCTTCCCGCTCCTCACGTTCGAGGGCCTCAACCTGCACCGGCTGTCAATCATCTCGCTGTTCAAGTTCGGCACCACGCGCCAGAAGTGGACCGAGATGTCGCTCATCACCGCCCACTTTGCGCTCTACCTGATCCCCCTGTTCTTGTTCCTCCCGCTCGGGATGGCGTTCGCGTTCGTGGGTGTCCAGATGGCCGTGTTCGGCGTCTACATGGGCGCATCATTCGCGCCCAACCACAAGGGCATGCCGATCATCCCCGCCGACGTCAAGGTCGACTTCTTCACCAAGCAGGTAGTGACGTCGCGCAACGTTCGTGGCGGCTGGCCCATGAGCATCCTCATGGGCGGGCTCAACTACCAGATCGAGCACCACCTGTTCCCCAACATGGCGCGCCCGTACTTGGCTCAGGCTCGCACCATTGTGCGCGAGTACTGCGAGACCCTCGAGGTTCCGTACACCGAGACCTCACTCATGGAGTCCTACGCGATCGTGATCGCGTACCTCAACCGGGTGGGACTCGCCGCACGCGACCCGTTCGACTGCCCTGAGCGCACCGCGATGGGCCGCTAACTCCACCACCGTGCCACGCGTTCCAAGCCACGCCTCTCCTTGCCCTCAGTGCCCTGCGGGTGGCCCATGGTCGCAGGGCGGGGGCGCTTGGATCCGCGGGGGCGCCTAGTGCGCAGGCCCTCGGGGTAAGGCGCAGCCCGCACGCATCGAGACACAACAAAGGCCGCCGGTCCTCGCATGAGGGCCCGCGGCCTTGGTCGTCTACAGGGATGAGTGGAGATGGCGGGAATCGAACCCGCGTCCGCATGCCCAACGTCAAGTCTTCTCCGGGCGCAGCCTAAGTATCTGTTTCTCGGCCCCTCACAGCCCTTAGGCAAACAGTGAGATAGGCCCAGTCACCTAAAAGTCCCGAGCTCCCCGATGACGAAGAAGCTCAGCAAGTTCCCTAGATGACGTCAGGGACCAGGTCGGGAACTACCCTGGGCTGACGGACTTCATTGCGCTCGCTTAAGCAGCGAGGGCGAAGTCGGTGCGCTTAGAATCGGCACCTATTGGTTTGCTGGGATCGTTTACGAGATAACCCAACATCCTCGGCCCGCTTCCCTTGAGGAAACAACACACGTCGAAACCGATCATCCCCTGTGGAGTTGTCCTACTAGTCTACAGGCCTTCGCGGGCACGCGATAGAGCCGTGCGTGGGACTGCCGCCCAGGCGACCCCCTACCAACCGCCACCGCCACCACCGCCACCGCCACCACCCGATGACCCGCCGCCGCTGAATCCCGAACCCCCGCTCGAGCCTGGGGTAGGCGCAGAGATCGCCGCGTCTGCGAAGGACGCGAAGTTGCTCATGCGGTCACCGAACCCCTGCGAGTGAGCCCAGAATGACCCGGCAGCGGCTCCGTGGTACCAGGTGGGCGCAGGCAAGTCCGCGCCCTGCTTGGCGAGTTCCTCGAACTTCTTGGCCCACTTGTCGGCCACCCCGAACGCAACCGCGAAAGGCAGGTAGCGGCTGAAGATGTCGTGCCCCTCTTCAAAGCGAAGCTGGTTGCCTTCAGCGGTCTCGAGGAACAGTTCGAAGCCCTGGGCCTGGGTGAGGATCCGCGTGCCTTCCGCGGTGCGGGCAGGAGCCTGGCCTGTTGTGGATAGCACTGCCACGCCTACCCCCGCCAATGCGATCGGGATCAAGATCGACCACCCCATCGCAAGGAACCAGAAGATGCCAAAGAACGCCGGAACCACCAGGAGCATGCCGAGCCCCGCCCAGGCACCGCGGGCCGTCGCGGGGTTCTTCTTGAACCACCCCAGCAAGGTCACGTTCTTGTACAACTCGTTCTGAACGCTCGCCATCGAGGACGCGAAGGTGGTCTGGAGCTCCGAGAGCTTGACCTGATTGCGACTCTTGAAGAGAGCCTCGAACAGCAGCACCTCGTACTGAACCATCGCACCGTCCGCCTCGCGGAGTTTGACCAACGAGTAGTCCTGTTGCTTCTTCCACAGCGCGCCGGCCTTCCCCGCCTCGTCGACTCGCAGGTACCCGCGCACGGCAAGGTCCACAATGGTGGCCGTCACGTCACGCGGGTCAGCTTTCTCATCGATGAGCGTGCCCAACTGCCCGGGGCGGAAGCCCAGCGGCGGCTCAAACTGCACTGCAATGGGTGCAAACGCGCTGCGCTTGGTCACGTGTTCCACGCCCCCTAGCGCGGGTGCTAGACCCGGAGTCAGTCCAGCAAACTGATCGTCACGGGCACCGCCGCGCAGCGCCCTGACAAGAAGGAGTAAGCCGCCGCCAAGGATCGCGCCGGCAGCGCCCAGGGACCATGGCGAGATTGCCACCGCACGCACAAACGGGTTCGATGACACCAACACCGGCTCCGTGTTGAAGGTGCCGGGGGGGTAGGCGACCACCGGTGTCATCGGTTCGCCTGGCCACAGCCGGGCCTGGGTGAAGGTCACCGAGTCATCCTCAATGACAGCGCCATCGCATGGGTCGTTGCCACCCTTAGGCCCTGCAAAGCACGCGATCTCAAGCACATGGGCATCGGAGCGCACCTCTATGGAGACGTTGCTGATGGGTGTTGACCAACGGTCGCCAATCACATTGAAGAAGAACTCGTCGCGCAATCCGCGATCGCCCTGGCCGCCCTGGTCCGCAGCGGTGATCCCGTTCATGATGTGGTGAATCCGATACTCGAGCACATAGGTCTGCACGCCACTGACATTCGCGATGTTCTCATCACCTACCCGCACCGCGAGTTCGAACTGCCCCTGCTCGAGATACACCTTTGCCGGCGCTCCCGATGGGCTCGAGGCCCGAACATCGGTGATGCGGTACTCACGGTTCCACGAGGGATCGGTGGTTCGCTGCTCGGTGATGAGCGACCAATAGGGTCCGCGACCAGGCTTGTTTCCAAAGTTGAAGTCGATCTCCACGCGCACGTTGGCCGACCCGTCAGGCTGCAGGTCGTACACCGCCTCCCAGCGATCTACCTGTTGGCCCGGCCAGTCGGGGACACCTCTGTCTGGGCCGGTCGCGTATGCTGGGGTGCCCACGAGGAGCACGGTCACTGAAGCAAGAACAGCGCCAAGAATTCTCATGGCACCCATCATGCCGTGTTTAGCGCTGTTGTCGATGGCTCATTGCACGCTGCGCTTCACGAGTATCCTGCTTCTCGCGTAGCGCATGCCGCTTGTCGTGCTGCTTTTTACCACGGCCGATGCCGATTTCCAGTTTGGCGCGGCCCTTCACAAAGTAGAGGCGCAGCGGCACGATGGTGATGCCCTTCTCACGGGTCTCGATCGCGAGGCGATCAATCTCCAGTGCGTGCAGCAGCAACTTACGCTTACGACGTGGCGAGTGGTTGGTCCACGTGCCCTCGGTGTACTCAGGGATGTGGACGTTCTCAAGCCAGGCTTCGCCTCGCTCGATAGCCACGTACCCGTCACCGATGGTCGCGCGGCCTTGGCGCAGAGACTTCACTTCCGTCCCCTGCAACACGATTCCGGCCTCGAAGACGTCGTCAATGAAGTAGTCGTGGCGCGCCGAGCGGTTGGTGGCAACCACCTTGAGCTTGTCCGCCTTGCTTTCCTCTGCCATGACTCACCTCCTTGAGACGCAGGCCCTTGGGGCCCGTGTGCGCGGGCGCGCAACACTCAAGTCTAGGGGATGCTGCGAGCGTGGCTACCGGCCCTGACTCCTGTACGCGCTAAGGAATGGGGCCCAGGAGCGACATGGGGTTAACCGTGCTGCCGTTGACGTGAACTTCGTAGTGGAGGTGGCACGCTGCTGAGTTGCCGGTGGAACCCGAATACCCCAGCACATCGCCTTGTCGCACCTGCTGGCCCGTCGACACAGCGAAACTCGTGAAGTGCGCGTAACTCGTGGTGAGCACATTCCCGTTCACCCAGCCGTGGTCGATGAGCACATGGTTCCCAAAGCCGCCGTTCCACTTGGCCCATTGAACCTTGCCACTCGCAGAAGCGTAGATGGGAGTCCCGCAGTAAGCGCGGAAGTCAGTGCCATAGTGGAACTTGTTGTAGCCGTAGTACCCAATGTTGCGCCATCCGTAACTGGAGGTGATGTACGGCACCGCAGTGGGAAACGCCAAGTGGCCAATGCCAATAGGGGTGGGGTTCGGCGGGCCCTCTTCCGCGATCTTCTTCCGGATGAGTTCCTGGAGCTCGCTCTCGAGCGCGCGTTGATCATTCTCCATCTGCTGCTGAAGCGCGAGGTCCTCAGCACGCTTTGCCTCAAGGTAGGCGCGAAGTTCGCGAGCCTTGTCGAGTAGCGCTTCAACTTCTTGCTTCTTCTGCTCTGCGACCTTGCGCGCAGCGTCGGCCTCCACCACCAGTTGGTCAGCGATCACCTTGAGTTCTTCGATGTAGACGCGGACCGCCTCTTGCCGCGCCCCGCGATTGCGGTTCACAGAAGAAATCTGCTCCATCTCCGCGAGCGCGTTGGCCTGGGCGCGCGCGGCAGAGTGCTGCAGCGCAAACTCGTCGATGAACTCGCGCGAGGTCTGGGCACCAAACACCAGTGACAGGCTCGCCTGGTTTCCTGCGCCCTGGTAGGAGTCGCGCGCAAGCCCGGCTACGGTGATTCGCAGTTCCTCGATGCGCGCCTCGTCCTTCTCGATCTCGGCCGTGATCGCGCGGTCTCGAGCCTCGGCTGCGGCGAGCTTGTCGGCCACGATCTGCTGCTGCACCAGCGCGGACTCGAGCCGCTCTTGCGCGAGTTCGTACTCCTTTTGCACCACGGGGAGGCGCTCTTCGAGCGCAAGCAGTTCGCGCGTCGCTTCAATGATCGCCTTGTCAGTGTGGGCGAGGTCCTGTTCGAGCTGCTTGAGTTCCGCTTCGCGTTGGGCGCGCTCCTCGTTGGCCTTCGCAATAGCGTCGTCATACTTACCCGCCTGGACGGGACCCCCCGCTGCGACAGCGGTGCCCACCACAAAGCCAGACAGCAACGCGAAAGCGATGATTGCGGCAACGATGGAGGCCAGGCGGCGAGTACTTGTCATGCGCGCGTATACCTCCCTAGCGTCACGACGGATGCGAAGGCGGCCAAGCCAACAGCGATGGCCAGCAACCATGGCGCAACAATCCACACATCCTGCGCACTAATGTATTCGACCCATGTGACCGAACCCTTAAGCCAGTCTTCCACGAGATACCGCACCGAGAACCACAGTCCACCGATCGCCAGCAGCGCACCAGCAGTCGCGGCTACCGCGCCTTCGAGCATGAAGGGCAGCTGGATGAGGCTGCGCGATGAGCCAACCATGCGCATAATCGTGGTCTCGCGCCTGCGACTGAGCGCGCTCAAACGAATCGTCGTGGTAATCAACATCATTGCCGCGAGCAGCATCACGGCGGCAAGCGCACCAGCAATGAGGGTGGCCGCGTTGAGGAACCTGAACAGTTCCGCGAAGATCTCACGCTGGTCTTTGACGAACTCCACCCCCGGAAGCCCGCTGACAGCATCGGCCACTACCTGGAACTGCTCCGGGTCGCTCAACTTCACGCGATAGCTGGCCTGCATCTGTTCCGCAGTGAGCGACGCCCACACGCCCTGAGTGTCGTTCTGGGTGAACTTCTCGAAGGCTTCTTCGCGTGATTCGTAGTAGATTCCGCCCGGTGCAACGAGGTTCGCCACGCTGCCCTGCTCGAGCACGGTCAGGATTGCACGCTCTTGATCTGGGGTCACGGCTCCGGCCGCGCACTGCTGAAACCACGACTGCTCGGGGCACAAGAAGATTGACACTTCGACCTTGCCGTACCAGTCGTCCTTCAACTGGTCCACCTGAATCTGGATCAGCGCCGCAGCGCCCACAAACGTCAGGGAAACAAACGTGACCAAGATGACGGACAGGGCCATCGTGGAGTTGCGGCGCAAGCCGTTCCACACTTCACCAAGAATGAACCGGAGTCTCATACGTTCTCCAGGCCGTAGACGCCGCGATCCTGGTCGCGTACCAGCTGCCCGCCACGAAGTTCGATGACGCGCTTGCGCATCTGGTCCACGATTTCGTCGTCGTGCGTGGCCATGAGCACCGTGGTGCCGGTCCTATTGATCCGGTCCAACAGGCGCATGATCCCTACCGAGGTTCCTGGGTCCAGGTTTCCCGTGGGCTCGTCGCACAACAGGATGGGAGGGTGGTTGACGAAGGCGCGGGCAATGGCCACACGCTGCTGCTCGCCACCAGAAAGCTCGTGGGGCATGCGCCGCTCTTTGCCTGCCAGCCCCACCAGGTCCAGCATCTCGGGCACCGTGGACTCGATGTGGTGGCGCCCTTTGCCGATCACTTGTAAGGCGAACGCCACGTTCTGAAACACAGTCTTGTTGGGCAGCAGGCGGAAGTCTTGGAACACCGCCCCGATCTCGCGGCGCAGGTGCGGTACTCGCCAGCTCGAGAGCCGGTTCAGGTGCCGTCCGGCCACGTAAATGTCGCCGCTCGTCGGCCGCTCTTCGCGCAGAACCAGTTTGAGGAACGTGGACTTGCCGGATCCGGACGAGCCCACAAGGAACACAAAGTCCCCGCGCTCAATCTCGACGTCAATATCGGCGAGCGCAGGCCGTGCACCACGGGAGTACACCTTGCTGATGTTCTGTAGACGTATCACGGTATCCAAGGCGCGAGGGGACGGACTCGTGCCACTTGCATCGTAAGCAACACCCCATAGGACCTTGGCTCAGGCGCGCCGCGCGGGGCCGTGGGGTTGCTCACACCGTGTCAACGCCCTTCACCGTGCCGACGTTGCGCGTCAACACATCACAGCGGTCGGAGTGGCTACCCTGCCTTCTCGAGTCCGCGCCGCCAGCGAATGCCCGCATCGATGAAGTCATCAATCTCGCCGTCGAAGACGCCAGAGGTGTTGCCGGACTCGTGCTCTGTGCGCAGGTCCTTGACCATCTGGTAGGGCTGCAACACGTAGGAGCGCATTTGATCGCCCCACGAAGCCTTGACGTCTCCTGCCAGTTCCTTCTTGGTTGCGGCCTCTTCTGCGCGCTTGAGGAGCAGGAGCCGCGACTGGAGCACACGCATGGCCGCGGCGCGGTTCTGGATCTGGCTCTTCTCGTTCTGCATCGATACCACGGTGTTGGTGGGGAGGTGGGTGATACGGACAGCAGAGTCAGTGGTGTTCACCGACTGCCCACCTGGACCGGACGAACGGAACACATCGACCCGAATGTCGGTGTCCGGAATCTCGATGTGGTCGGTCCCTTCGATCAGCGGAATCACTTCGACGGCCGCGAAAGACGTCTGGCGGCGGCCCTGGTTATCGAATGGCGAGATGCGCACCAGCCGGTGGGTGCCCGCCTCCACCGAGAGAATCCCAAACGCATAGGGCGCGTTGACCTCGAACGTCGCCGACTTCAGCCCCGCCTCTTCGGCATACGACGTGTCGAGCACCTTGGTCTCGTATCCGTGGCGCTCCGCCCACCGCAAGTACATGCGCATCAGCATTTCGGCAAAGTCCGCGGCGTCGATCCCCCCCGCGCCAGAACGGATGGAGACCACCGCGTTGCGTTCGTCGTACTCGCCTGTCATGAGGGTACGGATCTCAAGCAACCCAAGCGCCTTCCGGATGGACTCGAGTTCGTTCTGCGCTTCGTCGAGCGTGGCCTGGTCTTCGCCTTCGACGCCCATCTGGACCAGCACCTCAAGGTCATCGATGCGACTCTTGAAGGTTGCCAGGCGTTCGAGTTCGCCCTGCACGCTCGACAGTGCAGTGGTCACGGTTTGAGCGTGGTCTTGGTTGTCCCACAGGTCCGGGGACGATGCTTCATCGCTCAGTTCTGACAGGCGCAACTTGAGCGCTTCGGGGTTGGAGACGGCTTCAATCTGCGCAAAGGTGTTCCGCAAAGCCGCGATCTCGGCGGGAAAGTCAGTAGCCACAACAACTCAGTCTAGTGGACCCGCGCCGTGCCGCTCCGGACGTACGTCGCCCCCGGTTCGAGGTACCGAACCGGGGGCGACGAGTGGAGGTGAAGTGAGTTACGCCTTCGCGGAGCGCTTCTTGCCTTCGGTCTTCGGAGCGGCCTCCTTGACGGCACCCTTGCGGACTGCGTCGAAGGACGTGCCGTAGTAAGCGGCCTCCATCATGACCTTCATGTCGTCCAGCATCGGCATCCGCGGGTTGGCGGGTGCGCACTGGTCTTCATAGGCGTTCATGGCCAGCGTGTCGAGGCTGCTCATGAACTCGGCCTCGTCAACACCCGCCTGCTGGAAGGACCGTTCGATCCCTACCTGATCGCGCAAGTCTTCGATCGCCTTGGCGTAAGCCTCGACGGCGATCTCCGGGGTCTCGTGATCGAGTCCCAGCGTCTTGGCGATCTCCTGGAACCGCTCGGGTGCCACGTAGTGCTCGTACTTGGGCCAACTGGTGGCCTTGGTGGGCACCTTGCCGTTGTAGCGAACCACGTGTGGCAGGTAGATCGCGTTGGTGCGTCCGTGGGCCACGTGGAACATGGATCCGGTGACGTGGCTCATCGCGTGGACCAGCCCCAAGAAGGCGTTGCCGAAGGCCATGCCCGCGATGGTCGCGGCGTTGTGCATCTTCTCGCGCGCCTTCTCCTTGTCCGGGCCGCTGTTGACCGACGTCGCGATGTTCTCGAACACCATGCGGATGGCTTGTAGCGCCATACCGTCGGTGAAGTCGTTCGCGTACACCGAGACGTAGGCTTCGGTGGCGTGGGTCAGGGCGTCGAAGCCCGAGTCCGCAGCCACACGTGCCGGGAGGTTGGCGGTGAGTACCGGGTCAATGATCGCGACCGTTGGCGTCAGCGCGTAGTCCGCGAGCGGGTACTTACGTCCGGTCTCCGTGTCCGTGATCACGGCGAATGGAGTGACTTCCGCACCCGTGCCAGACGTGGTCGGGATGCACACCAGCTTGGCCAGGTCGCCCAGCTTGGGGAAGGTGAACGCGCGCTTGCGCACGTCGAAGAACTTCTCCTTGAGGTCGCTGAAGTTGGTCTCAGGGTGCTCGTAGAGCAACCACATGACCTTCGCGGCGTCCATGGGCGAACCGCCGCCAAGCGCGATGATCGTGTCCGGGTTGAAGGCGCGCATGATCTCTGCGCCCTTCTTCACCGTGGCGATGCTCGGCTCAGGCTCGACGTTGTCGATGATCTGCAGCGAGATGCTGTTGGCGCGGCGGTGCAGTACGTCAAGCACCTTGTCGACCATGCCCAAGCGAGTCATGTTCTCGTCGGTGACAATGGTGATCCGTTCGACGTCGGGCATGTCCACCAAGTACTGGATGGCGTTGGGCTCGAAGTAGGTCTTCGCGGGAACCTTGAACCACTGCATGTTGTTGTTCCTCCGGCCGATGCGCTTGACGTTAATCAGGTTGACTGCCGTCACGTTGTTGGAGACCGAGTTGTGGCCATAGGAGCCGCAACCGAGCGTGAGCGAGGGCAGGAACGCGTTGTAGATGTCCCCGATTCCACCGTGACTCGACGGCGAGTTGACGATCACTCGCACTGCCTTGACACGTGCTCCGAACTCGTGAATGAGGTCTTCGTCAGTCGCGTGGATAGCCGCGCTGTGCCCGAGTCCGTGGAACTCCACCATCTGCTCGGCCATGGTGAGGCCCTGCTCCGTGGACTGTGCCCTCAGGACAGCGATGACGGGGCACAACTTCTCGCGCGTAAGCGGCTCGTTCTCGCCCACTTCGGCAACCTCGGCCATGATGATCGAGGTGTCCTCGGGAACGGAGAATCCGGCCTGCTCGGCGATCCACTGCGGGGTCTTGCCCACGGCGTCCGCGTTGAGTTTGGCTCCAGCGCAGTTGGTGCCGTTGGCGGTGACGCCAAAGATGAACTGCTCAAGCTTGGCCTTGTCTTCGCTGGTGCAACGGTAGGCGTGCAACCGGTCGAACTCGCTGAGGACCTCGTCGTAGATCGCGTCGTCAATGATGACGGCCTGCTCCGAGGCGCACACCATGCCGTTGTCGAAGGACTTCGACATGGTGACGTCGTTCACGGCACGCTTGATCTTCGCGCTGGTGTGGATGTACGCGGGAACGTTTCCTGCGCCCACGCCCAGGGCGGGCTTGCCGCACGAGTACGCTGCCTTCACCATCGCGTTGCCGCCAGTGGCGAGGATCAGCGCGACGCCGTCGTGGTTCATCAACAGGCCAGTTGCCTCGATTGATGGCGTCTCCACCCACTGCACACAGTGCTCCGGGGCGCCTGCAGCTACCGCCGCGTCGCGCACCACCTTGGCAGCCGCGATCGACGACTTCTGTGCCGACGGGTGGAACGAGAAGATGATCGGGTTACGGGTCTTGATAGCGATCAGCGACTTGAAGATCGCGGTCGACGTGGGGTTGGTCACCGGGGTGAGGCCGGCGATGACGCCCACGGGCTCGGCGATCTCAGTGATACCCAGGATGGGGTCTTCGTGGATGACGCCCACGGTCTTCATGGGGCCCATCGAGTGGGTGACGTGCTCACACGCGAAGATGTTCTTCACGGCCTTGTCTTCGAAGACGCCGCGGCCGGTTTCTTCAACCGCGAGCACCGCAAGGTTGCCGTGTTGGTTGAGTGCGGCTACCGAGGCCTTCTTGACGAGGTGGTTGATCGCTTCTTGGTCGAAGTCAGCGTAGGCCTCGAGGGCTCGCTGTGCGTTCGCGACCAGTGCGTCGATGTGGTCAGCCACGGAAGGCTGCGCCACGTCGGTGAGCTTCGTGTCGGGGGCTGTGGTGGTCATTGGATTCTCTCCCTCTCAGTGGGCCGGCCCTTGATCTGGACCCTTCTCCCACTGCTCACGCTAAGCCCCAAAACCACGCTTCCGTCACGGCTTTGGTCCCAGGACCAAGGCCCTGGAACTGGCCGCGTGGCCCGGAACGACAGCATCGGCCGCACACAAAAACCGGGCCTGGGCCCTCCGTGAGGAGGAACCCAAGCCCGGTGCGCTCTGGGGAGGACGTCAGCCCGTGAACAGTGCTGATGCCTTGATGACCGTCTGGCTGATGCCATAGAACAGGCCCGCTCCCACGACCACCCACAGCGCCATCGCGAGGGGGTAGCGGCGGGTGCCTTCGTGCTTCGTGGTGTCGCTCATGACTAGCCCTTCTTTCCGGCACCAACGAGCGCGGGTGCCTCGTCAGCGTGGTGGTTTTCGTGGTCTGGCACGGAGTCAGCGTGCTCGTGGTACTTGGAGTCCACGGGGCGCACCAACACGTTGGCGATGAAGCCCACAACAAGCACGCCCACCATGATCAGGAGCGATGGCCGGTACAGGGCCGCGCCGGTCGCTCCGCTCGCTTCGAGACGGTCGAGCACGGAGTTGACAATCAACGGACCCGCAACGCCGGCCGCAGACCATGCAGTGAGCAGCCGGCCGTGGATGGCGCCAACCTCGAACTCTCCGAACACGTCCTTGAGGTAGGCAGGAATCGTCGCGAATCCGCCGCCGTAGAAGGACAAGATGAACACGGCGAACAGGACGAACAGCACGATCGAGGAACCGCCCGCGAGTGCGATGCCGGTGTAGAGCGCAGCGCCCACGCCCAAGTACATGATGTACGTGCGCTTACGGCCCATGTGGTCGGACAGGCTAGACCACCCGATGCGCCCCGCCATGTTGGCCAGCGACAGCACTCCTACGAAGCCAGCCGCTGCGGCGACCGTGATGCCTGGGAAGAAGTCCTGGATCATGGGGCTGGCGTTCTCGAGGATGCCAATGCCCGCAGTCACGTTGGTGAACAACACAATCCACAGGAACCAGAAAGACCGCGTCTTGATGGCGTTCTTGGCATTGACCTGACCACCGGACGACAACTTGGTAGCAACGGCCTTGGGGACGTAGCCCGCTGGGGCCCACCCCTTGGCCGGGACCTTGATGACGATCGCGCCAAGCATCATGAGCACAAAGTAGATGGCACCCATGGTGAGCCATGCCGGGACGAGAGCCGCTGCCTGGGTGTCCGCGTAGAAGCCCAGGAGGAAGCTCGACAGTGGGGAGGCCAGCATGGCGCCACCACCGAAGCCCATGATCGCAAGGCCGGTTGCGAGACCCGGACGGTCAGGGAACCACTTGATGAGCGTGGACACCGGGGAGATGTAGCCCAACCCCAGGCCGATGCCGCCAATGAAGCCGTACCCCACGTAGACCAGCCAGAGTTGGCCCGTGTAGATGCCGAGCGAGCCCACGACAAATCCCATGGACCACGCGAGCGCGGCCACCACCATGGTCTTGCGCGGGCCGCTGCGCTCCATCCAGCGACCACCAAAGGCTGCGGACAGGCCCAGCATCACGATCGCTATCGAGAAGATCACACCGATCTGCGTGTGCGAGGCGTCAAAGCGGTCGCGGAGCGCGTCCTTGAAGACGCTGAGTGCGTACACCTGGCCAATGCTGAGGTGGACGGCAAGCGCGGCCGGGGGTACCAGCCACCGGTTGTATCCCGCAGGGGCAACAGTACGACTGCGGTCGAGGACTGCCAACATGAGTATCTCCTTGTGAGTGGTGCCTGATGACACCATGGTCCTGCCCGAACTCTCCGGATGCGCGGGACTTTGGTCACCAAGATCGGTTCCATGGGTCCGGCTTCACTCGCTCGCGCGCCACGCGTCGCCCCTGGTCGGTTTCGCAAGATCGACACTGGAGCTCACCAAGGACGCGCACTGCGGTTGAGGTGCCGTGTGGACGGCCCGGGACAGCTCGCGCCCTAGGCCACGGTCTCCTTGACCGCAGCCAGGAGCGCCGTCAGGCCCTTCTTGGCGTCCGCGAACAGCATGCCCGTCTTGGGGTCGGAGTAGAGCTCGTTCTGAAGCCCTGCGTAGCCCTGACCCATGCCGCGCTTCACCACCACGATGGACCGCGCCTTGTCCACATCCAGGATCGGCATCCCGGAGATCGCGTTGCCTTCGCGGCGTGCGGCGGGGTTGGTGACATCGTTGGCACCAACCACGAGTGCAACATCGCAGGTGTCGAACTCTGGGTTGACCTCGTCCATCTCCTTGAGCTGCGTGTACGGGACGTCAGCTTCAGCGAGCAACACGTTCATGTGCCCAGGCATGCGTCCTGCGACGGGGTGGATGGCGTAGTAGACGGTGATGCCACGTTCGGCGAGCACAGCCCCCAACTCCCCTGCTTCGCGTTGCGCTTGCGCGGCCGCAAGACCGTAGCCGGGAACGATGATGACCTTGCTCGCATACGCCAGCTGGATAGCGACGTCGTCGACGTCGGTGCTGCGCACGTCTGCGGCACCCTCGGCCCCAGCAGCGCCAGCCGCAGAGTCCCCGGTGCCGAACCCACCCACCATGATGGCCATGACAGAACGGTTCATGGCGTCGGCCATGAGCTTGGTCAAGATGGCGCCCGACGCACCCACCAGCGCACCGGCGATGATCAGGATGTCATTGCTGAGCACAAAGCCCGCCATGGCTACCGCGAGACCGGTGAACGCGTTGAGCAGCGACACCACCACTGGCATGTCCGCGCCACCAATCGGCAGCACCATCAGCACACCGAATGCCAATGAGGCACCCAGCACCACCATCAGCGCCCAGGTGGAGGGGTTCGCGACCACGATCACCACACCAGCTAGGCCAGCTAGCGCGCTCAGCGTTGACAGCAGGCGTGAGCCCGGGAACAGGATGGGCGAGCCGGATACCCAGCCCTGCAGTTTGCCTGCGGCGATCAGCGAGCCGGAGAACGTCACCGCACCGATCAGCACGTCAAGCGAGACGGGGATGGTGAAGGCCGGCTCGGGTGCGTGACCTACCCCGATCCGCATGAAGTCCACGATCGCGACCACAGCAGCTGCGCCGCCGCCGACCGCGTTAAAGATCGATACGAGTTGCGGCATCGCGGTCATCTTGACCACGCGTGCGCCGCCCCATCCGCCTGCAGTACCCACCAGGGTGCCGCCCGCGAGCGCGAGCCAGCCCCACGTGGTCACCCGGAAGCCCAACTCTCCGTCTGCCACGAGCAGTACCGTCGCGACGATCGCCGCGAACATGCCTGCCGCGCTCACAAAGTTTCCCTTGCGGGCCGTTGCAGGCGAGCGCATCATGTGCAGCCCGATCACAAAGCCAACCGCGGCGACCAAGTACACCAGTCGGATCACAAGTTCGAGGGTGCTCATGCGGAGGTCTCCTGGTCTGCGTTGTCGCTGGGCGCCGGCGCCTTGGCTCGAGGCGCCTTGAACATTCCGAGCATGCGGTCGGTCACCACGTAGCCACCCACCACGTTCATGGCGGCGAAGGCCGCTGCGATGAAGGTCAGCACGTAGCCGATGGGCGAGTCCACCAGACCCGCGATCAGCACCGCGCCCACGAGGATGACCCCGTGGATCGAGTTGGCGCCAGACATCATGGGCGTGTGGAGGGTGGCAGGGATCTTCGAGATCACTTCGAAGCCCACCAGCAGGGCGAGCACAAACAGCCCCAGGTCGTTGATCAGTTCGGGGGTCATGCGTTGGCTCCTTCAGTCTTGCGTGCCGGTTGCACGAGCATCGCGCCAATCACTTCGTCCTCCGGATTGACCACGATCTGGCCGTCCTTGATGAGGCTGGTCACGACGGCGGCCAGGTTCTTGGAGAAAGCGTCCGACGCTGCGGGCGCCATGTGTGCGGCCAGGGACTCGGCGCCAATCAGGGTCACGCCGCCTTTGGTGACGGTGCGCTGATCTTGGACCACACCAGCAACGTTGCCACCGAGTGGTCCGGCGGCGAGGTCAACCACCACGGATCCGCGGCGCATTGCGGCCACGGTCTCTTTGGTGACCAAGAGCGGCGGCTTGCGTCCGGGCACTCGAGCCGTCGTGATAACCACGTCAAACTTGGCAATCGCTTCACCCAGCTCGCGCTGTTGCTCAGCTGCTTCCTCTTTGGTGAGTTCGCGCGCATAGCCGCCAGCGCCATCGGCCGACGCCACTTTCGTGGTGAGGAACTGTGCACCTAGCGAGGTCACTTCTTCGCGGGCGGCAGGGCGGACGTCATATCCGGTCACCCTGGAGCCCAGTCGGCGGGCGGTTGCGATGGCCTGCAGGCCTGCGACGCCAGCGCCCAGCACCAGCACCGAGGCGGGCTTTGCGGTGCCTGCCGCGGTCACCATCATCGGGAAGTAGCGGCCATAGGCTTCCGCTGCGACGATGGCGGCACGGTAGCCAGCGATCGAGGCCTGCGAACTGAGGACGTCCATGGTCTGTGCGCGGCTGATCTGCCGAGGTAACTTCGCGAGGTCGATGACCGTGACGCCCTTGGCGGTCACGGCGTCCCACGTTTTGGGGTCACCCCACGCTTCAAAGAGGCCGATCAACACTTGGTCTTTGCGCATGGCCTTCAGCGTCGCGGCGGCTGGTGTGCCAACCGCGAGCAGGATGTCCGCGTTCTTGAGCAGCGCCCCCGCGGCCACCACCTCTGCCCCAGCAGCGATGTAGTCCTCGTCGGTGTAGGCGGCGCCGGCTCCGGCTCCGGCTTCGATCAGGACGCGGGCTCCGGTCTTGACTAGGGCACTTGCGACAGCGGGCGTGACTGCCACGCGTCCGTCGCTCGGTGCGCTTTCACGTGCAGCGGCAATGGCGATCGCCATGAAGCCCTCCTATGGGATGCGAGTTTCTGGGGTTCATCGTTTCGCATCATCCCATGGAAGACTCGGGACCAATGGCCTGCCGCGTGCTAGTCGGTGACGATAGCTCCGGGCCATGCCACGATGCCTCCGGCGAGGCCCAGGGTCTGCGTGTGACCGGCTTGCGCCATGATCGCGAGCGCCACCTGGGAACGGTTGGCTGAGCGGCAGTAGATAGCGTGCGGCGCGTCCAGATCGAGGGCGGCAACCTGCGCGCCAAAGTCTGGAGACTCCACGTCGATGTTTACCGCGCCTGGCAGGTGGCCCTGGGCGAACTCCTGGGGGGTGCGCACGTCGACAACCACCACTCCTGGCACGTCGAGCGCCTCGGCGAAGGCTGCGGCTGCCACGTGGGTTCCGTCGAAGACCACGCCCGCGTCTTCAGCAGGGGCGCTACACGCGGCGAGGGTCATCGCGAGCAGGAGTGCCAGTGCGGTGGAAGCGGTGCGGCGAGGGATGTGCAACATGTTTGCTCCTTCGTGGTGACGATGTCTCGCCACCCTACCACATACCCCCCGGGGTATCCTGTGGCCGGCGACTAGAAGACGGTCAGCCCGTGTTCTGCGAACTGATCCCTGACCCGCTGTATGAGCTCAGCGCTGGGAGGCTCGGTGTCGGCAAGCGTGTACTCCTGCTTGAGCGCCGTCCACTTGTCGCGCCCCATTTGGTGGAACGGCAGTACCTCCACCCGCTCCACAGTGTCGAGCGAGCCTGCATACTCGGCGACCGCAGCGACGTTCTCGACGGTGTCGGTCAGCCCAGGAACCAGCACGTACCGCAACCAAATGGTGATGCCCTGCGCGGACAGCCGGCGCCCAAAGTCAAGCGTGGGCTCCAGGGCGCGGCCCGTGACTTGGCGGTAGATCTCTGGGTCACCTGACTTCACGTCAAGCAACACCAGGTCCGTGTCATGTAACAAATCGTTACTAGCACGGGCGCCCAGGAAGCCCGACGTATCGAGCGCCGTGTGAATGTTCAACTTCTTGGCCTCATGGAAGATGCGCTCCACGAAGTCAGCCTGCAAGAGGGGCTCGCCGCCAGAGACGGTCAGTCCGCCTCCAGTCGCCTTCAGCACCTTCTCGTAGCGCGCGACCTTCTCCATGACTTCCGCCACCGTGTGACGAACACCGTTGGACATGCGCCAGGTGTCCGGGTTCTGGCAGTACTGGCACCGGAGTGCGCAGCCTGCCAAGAACACCGTCAGTCGGGAACCGGGCCCGTCCACGGCGGTGACCAACTCCCACGAGTGAACCGAGCCAGTCTCGCCGCGCTCGCGCACACTATCGCGCAGTTCTTCGTTGGCCTCCGCCATTGGCGGGGGTGACAGGGGCAAGGGGACTGAGATTGCCATGGGGTGCTCCTAGAGCCCAGCGTGGAAGGTTCTCGACAGGACATCGAGTTGCTGCTCGCGGGACAGCCGCACAAAGTTCACGGCGTAGCCCGAGACTCGGATGGTCAGTTGCGGGTAGTTCTCCGGGTGCTCCATGGCGTCCTCAAGAGTCTCGCGGTTGAGCACATTGATGTTCACGTGGAAACCGTGAGAGACGTTGTATCCGTCGAGGATGCCCACCAGGTTCTTCACCTGCTCGGCCTTGTCGCGGCCCAGCCCCGATGGCACCACTGTCGTGGTGAGGGAGATGCCATCTTGAGCGTCGTCATATGGCAGCTTCGCCACGGATAGCGCCGATGCTAGGACGCCATGCGTGTCACGTCCATTCATCGGGTTGGCACCTGGCGCAAAAGGCTCGCCCAAGCGGCGGCCGTCCGGCGTGTTGCCGGTGTGCTTGCCGTAGACCACGTTGGACGTGATGGTCAGCACCGACTGCGTGTGAGTCGCGTCGCGGTAGGTGGGCTGCTTGCGGATCTTCTCCATGAAGCGCTGCACCAGGTCGATCGCGATGTTGTCAACGCGGTCGTCATCGTTGCCGAAGGTCGGGTAGTCGCCTTCGACCTCGTAGTCGGTGACCAGGCCGGACTCATCGCGCACCGGACGCACCTTGGCGTACTTGATGGCGGAGAGCGAGTCGGCAGCCACAGAAAGCCCTGCCACGCCGCATGCCATGGTGCGCAGGATCTCCTTGTCGTGGAGAGCCATCTCGAGGCGCTCGTAGGCGTAGCGATCGTGCATGTAGTGGATGCAGTTGAGCGCGTCCACATAGGTCTCCGCGAGCCAGTCGAGCAAGCCGTCGTAGGCCTCGAGTACCTCATCAAAGTCGAGCACCTCAGAGGCGAGGGGTGCGGTGGGAGGCGCCACCTGCTTGCCGCTGATTTCGTCACGGCCACCGTTGATGGCGTACAGCAACGACTTGGCCAAGTTGACGCGAGCGCCAAAGAATTGCATCTGCTTGCCTACGGCCATGGCCGAGACGCAGCACGCGATCGCGGTGTCATCGCCCCAGGCGCGACGGATCAGTTCGTCGGACTCGTACTGGATGGCACTGGTGTCAATCGACACCTGAGCGCAGAACTCCTTGAAGCCCTGAGGCAACTTGTCGCTCCACAGCACCGTCAGGTTGGGCTCCGGGGCCGGTCCTAGGTTGTACAGCGTCTGGAGGAACCGGAAGGACGAGCGGGTCACGAGCGGGCGGCAGTCGTCGCCCATGCCACCGATGGTCTCGGTCACCCAGGTGGGGTCGCCGGAGAACAGAGTGTCGTACTCAGGAGTACGCAGGAAGCGGACAATGCGCAGTTTGATCACGAAGTCATCGATGATCTCTTGAGCGCCCTCTTCCGTAAGCACGCCTTCGGCGATGTCACGCTGGAAGTACGGGTCCAAGAAGGTCGAGGTGCGTCCCAGCGACATGGCGGCGCCGTTTTGCTCCTTGACCGCGCCCAGGTAGGCGAAGTAGAGCCACTGCACTGCTTCGCGGGCATTCGTGGCCGGTCCCGAGATGTCGAAGCCGTAGCTGGCCGCCATCTGCTTGAGCTCGCCGAGAGCCTTGATCTGCTCCGAGTTCTCTTCGCGGTCGCGAATCACCGACTCGGTGGAGCGCTCCATGTCGTGGAGCAGGCGCTCTTGCTTCTTGCCCTCGATCAGTGCGTCAACGCCATAGAGCGCTACGCGGCGGTAGTCGCCGATGATCCGGCCGCGGCCGTAGGCGTCGGGAAGTCCGGTAACGATGTGGCTTGAGCGGGCTGCGCGAACGTTGGGGGGGTAGGCATCGAAGACGCCGTCGTTGTGGGTCTTCCGGTACTCGGTGAAGACCTTCTCGAGACCCTTGTCCACGGGGTATCCGTAGGTGGTGAGTGCGTTCGCGACCAGGCGCCAGCCACCAAAGGGCATGATGGCGCGCTTGAGCGGCGCATCGGTTTGCAAGCCCACAATGAGCTCGGAGTCTTTGTCGATGTAACCGGGCGCGTGAGCGGTGATGGTGGAAGGGGTCTTCCAGTCGACGTCGTAGACGCCCTTCTCGCGCTCTTCAGGGAACAGCGCGGTGATGCGCTCCCAGACCGCAGTGGTGCGCGCGGTCGCGCCGGCGAGGAAGTCGCCGTTGCCCTCGTAGGGCTCGTAGTTGAGCTGGATGAAGTCGCGAACGTCAATCTCGTCGCACCAGACGCCCGGCTTGAAGTCGCGCCATGCGCGTTCCCTGTCGTCCTCGCTGTCGTGAATGCGTTCCGCCAAAACGGTGTCAATGGTCATGCTGATTCTCGCTCCCTCCGCTGCCCTTGGTTAGGGCTTCCGGTCAGCCCGCCTGGTAGGCGGAACCTGATCTTTCGATAGTCTCAACGTATGCGGCTAAACCCACCCGGGTATGGGACCTTGGACCCCGAATCTCGTGCCCTCGGGGTCGCACACCTCCGGTTGTCCGGCATGGCAGACTGGTCCACGACATCAAAACGTTTCGACTCTTGCTGGGAGCACCCATGAACGCCGCCACGATTGTTGCCAAGAACCTTCACGATGGGTGGACCCTCACCCACACTGGAGGCGAGGCCCCAACGGAGGTCAAAGGCATCGACGTTCCGGCCATCGTCCCTGGTACCACCCATACCGACCTGTTGCGCGCAGGACTGATTCCGGACCCGTATCTGGATCGCAACGAAGAAGCCGTGGCGTGGATGCATCGCGCCTCATGGCGCTACCAAACCGACTTCGCCGCCACCCCCGCGACGGAAGGCGAACGCGTTGACCTGGTGTTCGACGGCCTTGACACCGTCGCTACCGTCACCCTCAATGGATCGGAAGTGGCGCGCACCAAGAACATGCACCGCCAGTACCGCTTCGACGTGCGCGCGCTGATCAACGCCGGCTCGAATCACCTCACCGTGGACTTCGCCTCTGCGTTGCAGTACGCCCATGACGTCGCCAAGCTCGTGGGCGACCGTCCGCGTCCCTACCCGCACCCCTTCAATGCGATCCGTAAGATGGCCTGCTCCTTTGGGTGGGACTGGGGACCGGACCTGCAAACCGCGGGCATGTGGAAGGGTGTGCGCCTGGAGCGCTGGCGGGTGGCGCGGTTCGCCTCGGTGCTACCGCACGTGTCCGTCGCTGGCGGCACGGGCACGGTGGCCGTCCACGTCGAGGTCGAGCGCGCATCTGACGTTCCGCTTCACGTGTTCGCGACCATCGCTGGCCAGGAAGTCAAGGCCACCATTGAGCCTGGCGACAACCACACGGTGGTGACCGTGAGTGTCGACAACCCTGACCTCTGGTGGCCCCAGGGATACGGCGACGCCGTACTCTACGACCTCACCGTTGACGTCCACTCGGAGCACGAACACCTGGACCACTGGACACGCCGCGTGGGATTCCGGACGGTCGAGGTTGACGTCTCTAAGGACGACATCGGCGCTGGGTTCACGTTTGTCGTCAATGGCGAGCGCGTGTTCATCAAGGGTGCCAACTGGATTCCTGACGATCACCTGATGACCCGCATCACCCCGGAGCGCCTTCGCGAACGCATCACGCAGGCAATCGACGCGAACATGAACATGCTGCGCGTCTGGGGTGGCGGAATCTACGAAACCGACGACTTCTACGACATCTGCGACGAACTAGGCGTGATGGTGTGGCAGGACTTCCTGTTCGCGTGCGCTGCATACACCGAGGACTCGCCACTGCTCGAGGAGGTCATCGCGGAAGCACGTGAGAACGTCACCCGCCTCGCACCGCACGCTTCACTCGTCATGTACAACGGGTCCAACGAGAACATTTGGGGATACTGCGACTGGGGATGGAAGTGGTTCCTGAGGGGCAAGGCATGGGGACTCGGGTACTACGAGGACATCTTGCCGCGCATCGTCAACGAACTAGATCCCACGCGTTTCTACACGCCTTCGAGCCCATACTCGCCCTATCACCACCACACAGAGAAGCATCCCAACGATCCCCACTGGGGAACCGTTCACGAGTGGGACGTGTGGAACAAGGTGGACTACACGCACTACCGTGACGCGGTGCCGCGATTCTGCTCGGAGTTCGGCTTCCAGGGTCCCGCGACCTGGGCAACCATCGAACGATCGCTACCCGTCGCCGAACTCCACCAAGATCACCCCGCGTGGTTGCTCCACCAGAAGGCGGACAAGGGCAATAGCAAGCTCAACAAGGGCTTCAAGCCGCACCTCCCGCAGAGCTCCAAAGACTTCGAGACCTGGCATTGGACCACGCAGCTCAACCAGGCGCGCGCGATCGAGTTTGGGATCGAGCATTACCGCTCGCACTGGCCAGTCTGTGCAGGCGCGATCGTATGGCAACTCAACGACTGCTGGCCCGTCACCTCGTGGGCGGCGATTGACGGCGATGGCCGCAAGAAGCCACTGTGGTACGCGCTCAAGCACGCCTACGCGCCCCGACTACTCACCTTCCAGCCTCGCGGCGCAGACGGCGGCAACGACCCCCAAGGCGATCTGCATCTGGTTGCCGTCAACGACACCGACGCCGCGTGGAGCGAGACCCTCACCTTCACCCGCATGGGACTCGACGGGACCGAGCTCGCCGTGGCGACCGTGCACCTCGCGGTTGAGCCACGGCAGGCCGTCACCCTCGAGGTACCGACCCACGTCAGTGATGCGGCCACAGCCACCGCAGAAGTGCTGGTGGCCGATGCCGGGTACCCCGGCGACGACGATCACGTCAGGGCGTTGCACACCTTTGTAGAAGACAAAGATGTCGCTTACGAGAAGGCCCCGTTCACAGCATCGGCCGCCAAGGCGGATGGCGGATACACAGTCACCGTCAAGGCTCACGCACTGGTGCGTAACCTCACGCTTCTCGCAGACAAAGTCGCGCCCGACGCCGTGGTTGACGACGCTCTTGTGGACCTGGTGGCGGGCGAATCTCACACCTTCACGGTGTCAACCAAGGCAGAGGTGGCGGCGGATGACCTGCTCGAAACACGCGTTTTGACCTCGGTGAACCAGCTCGTCGGCTAGTCCTCTTATATAGGGCGCGTTACCGGCACTCGACGGCCGACCCCGGATGCAACCGCTCTCACGCCATCACGCGCCAACGGCAGTATCTATTGGTGACCGTATCGTAATCATTCCGTAACCTCCCCAGGGTTGCCTCTGGGAGACACGGGGCTACAGTGACAGAAGCGCCCCAACGAGGGGGTGCTGTATTCACCATAAGGGGAATTACTATGAAGTGGACTCGATCCCGCACGGCGAGCGCGCTCGCTGTTGGTACGGCTTCGGCGCTCCTGCTCTCCGCTTGCACCGCAGGCGAAGGCACTGAAACCACCGCTCCCACCACCGACGCAGGGCCCAAGGAAGACATCACCTTGACGCTCTCGGACTGGAGCAACTTCTACACTCCGGAAATGCTGGAGCAGTACCAGACCGACAACCCTCACGTCACCATTGAGCTGAACAGCGGCGAGTTCAACGCCGTTCACGAAGCTCTTCAGCAGCAGCTCATCGCTGGCTCTGGTGCCGCCATGGTTCAGGCAATTGACTCGGGCTTCATGACTGGCTTCATTGCTCAGTCGGAGAACTTCGTCAACCTGCTCGACCTGGGTGCCGGCAAGTACCAGGACAACTACCTGTCCTGGAAGTGGGCTGACGGCGGAACCGCTGACGGCGACTACATCATCGGCGTCGGTTCCGACGTTGGTGGTATGGCACTGTGCTACCGCCGCGACCTCTTCGAGGCAGCCGGCTTGCCGACTGACCGCGAAGACGTTGACGCCGCCATTGGCGACACCTGGGAAGGCTTCATTGCCCTCGGCGAGCAGTACGTCGCCGCGACCAACAAGCCCTTCGTCGACAACGTCGGTAACATCATCACGCCTGCTCTCACGCAGCTGCAGGTGGGTTGGTACAACCGCAACAACGAGCTCGCCACCGACCAGGCCAAGCCTGCGTTCGACATCGCGCTCGCTGTGATCGAGGCTGGCCTTTCCGCCAACATCGGTGCATGGTCGCCTGAATGGAACACTGGCTTCGAGACCGGCTCGTTCGCGGTCCTCGCTTGCCCGTCATGGATGCTCGGCCACATCACCGGCCAGATCTCCGCTGACACGTTCGCCGGTCAGTGGGACGTTGCAGACATGCCTGGTCCGGGTGGAAACTGGGGCGGTTCGTACTACACGATCCCCAACCAGCACTCTGACTACGAAATCCAGGAGGCTTGGGCCTTCATCGAGTGGGTAATCCAGCCTGAACAGCAGATTGCCATCATGGAGGCATACGGTAACCTGCCTTCGCAGAGCTCGCTCTACGATGACCCGCGCGTGGGTGCTCGTACGAACGCGTTCTTCAACGACGCACCTGTGGGCTCCATCTTCACGAAGTCCGCAAACGACATCCCGGGACCGGTCTACTACGGCCCCAAGCACCAGACCGTGGCTAACGCCGTTGGTTCGGTTCTTGGTGAAGTTGAGGCTGGAAACATCTCCATCGCAGACGCATGGGACGCAGCCGTCGCAGCCGCCGAGGCAGCTGACGCAGCGTAGTTCCGTAGCACGGATGCAACTAAGCGGGGGTAGGCCACAAGGCCTGCCCCCGCTTAGCATCTTTCGGGCTAGTATCTACCCACGAGCGTTTTTCACCAATGGAGGTTCCAATGTCCGCCAAGAGCGTGACGGCTAAGGCAGCCGACGCACCAGGCAGGGACGGCACCACGTCGAAGAAGGGGCCACAGTCTTCACTTTGGGCCCGGTTCGACCACAGCGTCGTTCCCTATATCTTGATCTCGCCGTTCTTCTTACTCTTCATAGGGTTCGGCATCTTCCCCATCGTTTACAGCGCCATCATCTCGTTCCAGTCCTACCGGATTGAATCCCCCGCCTACCGCAGTGGTGAGTCTGTGCCACAGTTCACGCGGCGCAACGTGGGCCTGGAGAACTACGAACGAGTGATCACCAGCGGCGACTTCTTGCAGGCACTGGGCAACACGTTTGGGTTGTTCATTCTGTCTGCGGTGCCGCAGCTGCTGTTCGCGCTGTTCATCGCGTCACTGTTGAACCGCAAACTCCGCATGCAGTCGTTCTACCGTGTGGGCATCCTGATCCCGTTCATCACGCCCATCGTCGCCTCGTCCATCGTGTTCTCGGTGTTCTTTGCCAGGGACATGGGCCAGGCCAACTGGGTGCTGAGCCTCTTCAACGTCGAGACCACCCGAGGTGAGGGTGGCACGCTCACCACGTTCGACGGTATCGACTGGCGCAACCAGCGCTGGTCAGCGTGGCTCGCGATCATCATCATGATTAACTGGAAGTGGACCGGCTACAACGCCCTGCTGTACTTGGCTGCCATGCAGTCCATCCCCAAGGACGTCTACGAAGCCGCAGCTCTTGACGGTGCTGGCGCCACTCGCCAGTTGTGGAGCATCACCGTTCCGATGATCCGCCCCATGGTGATCTTCACCGTGGTGCTGTCAACCATCGGCTCGCTCCAACTGTTCGCAGAGCCCGTCCAGTTTGACCCCAACCCGTCACTGGGTGAGGGCGGCGGTGTCCGACATCTCTGGCGTACAGTCGCCCAACTCATCTGGCATACCGGGTGGGGTGCACCCAAGAACTTCGGTATGGCCGGAGCCATGTCCTGGGTGCTGTTCGTGGTTGTCGTGGTCGTTGCCGCGCTCAACGCTTACCTCACCAACAAGATTGGAGGACGCAAATGAGCGCCCCCGCAGCGGTCGAGACCCACGATGAGGTCGAGTACCAGAAGCCGCACGGTCGCCGCAAAGAGGCACTCTTGGGGCGCTCGCCTCAGGACACCTCGGCAGGGTGGCTCAACTACGTCCTCTTGACCATCATTGTGGTGGTGGGCGCATGGCCTATCTACTGGGCCGGCGTCATCATGACGGCTGGTGAAGACAAGATCTACAAGCCCGGAACCCCGGAGTTCCTGCCGGGCACCTGGGAGATCGCGAAGTTCAACTTCGACGTCATCACCATGCGCATCCAGCCACAGGGCTACCCCAACTACAGCTCGTCCAACTTCGAGCGGTCGTTCATGAACTCGATCCTGGTGGTCGCGATCGTGGTGACATCAACGCTGTTCTTCTGCTCCTTGGCAGGGTTCGCGTTTGCGAAGCTACGGTTCAAGGGTCGCGATCCGCTGTTCTACTTTGTGGTGCTCACCCTAACGATTCCCGCACAGCTGGGCATCGTGGGCGGATACCAGATCATGGAAGCGCTCGGGTGGCTCGGGACCTTACTCGCGGTCACGGTACCAGCGCTCGTGTCAGCATTCGGCGTGTTCTATATGCGCCAGTTCATCGAGGATGCCATCCCCGATGAACTGATCGAATCTGCACGAGTCGACGGTGCCACCACATTCCGCGTATACGCATCCATTGTGGTTCCGATCATCCGGCCCGCCATGGGCGTGCTGGGTCTGCTCACCGCGGTGGGCGCCTGGAACGAGTACATCTGGTCGCTCGTGGTGGTCGGTGGTAGCGAATGGCAGACCATTGGCCCTGCGCTTCACAACCTGCGTGCCGGCGCGACGCCTAAGGCATCGATCATGTTGACGGGTTCGTTCCTCGCGAGCGTCCCGCTGATCCTGCTGCTGGTGGTTGCTGGCCGTCAGATTGTGCGCGGCCTCATGGAAGGTGCAGTCAAGGCCTAGCCTCAAGCACACAACCTCTCGAAGGGCGGTCCACCTCTGGGTGGGCCGCCCTTCGTGCTTGGCGACCGCCTAGAGCGGGACGGTCTGCGTGGAACAATGGGCTCGTGACTGACCAGGTGCCCGCAATCGTGTTCTACCAGCCGCGCATTCCCCAGAACACGGGCAATGCGATCCGGCTGTCTGCCGTGACGGGCGCGCACCTGCACCTGATCGAGCCCTTGGGCTTTGACCTCTCCGAGTCCAGGGTCAAGCGTGCGGGGCTGGACTATCACGATCTAGCCTCGGTGACGGTGCACGGGTCTTTGGACGCCCTGCTGGCCGTACAACCCCGCTCGAGGGTGTTCGCGTTCACTACCAAGGCCGCCACGGTCTATACGGACGTCACTTACGAGCCAACCGACCTGTTGCTTTTTGGCCCGGAGCCCACGGGGCTCGACGATGAGGTGCTCGCGCACCCACGAGTGACGAACCAGGTGAGGATACCGATGCTCGCGAGCAGGCGGTCGCTCAACATCACCTCGGCGGCGTCCATCGCTGTATACGAGGCATGGCGGCAGCTGGGTTTTGCTGGGGCGTAGCTGGGGCGCGCCTAGTAGGCGCGCGCAGTTCCGGTAGCGACCAGCACGATGCCGTCGGCGAACGGGAGAAGCGCCTCCATCCCAAACAGTGGCTCCACCGTCACCGCGACGGTGACTGAGGCGGTGTTGCCGTCCAGGGTGTCAACCGAGACCACGCGCACGTTGGGGAGGTTGATGCGGCCCTGCGATCGCGCGAGGTGGGTGGCGACTGCGGTGTTCATTCGCTGTTGCGCGAGCGGCACCGCAGCGTGCTCCGTAGGTTCCGGAATGTGTCCCGCATAGTAGCGGCCCAGGTCAAGCGCGTCCGCTGCTTCCAGCGCAAGTTCATCCGCAAGGTGCGTCAGGCGCATGTGTTGGATGTGAACGGCGGTGGCAGCGGACACCACCAGCACGGTCATGAGCGTGAGCACTGCGAATCCGAGTGACAGCACACTGATGTTGCCCTCGTCGTTCCGCGCGAGTCTGATCCGTGCCCACCTCGTCACGGTGCCGCCAACCCGTCCACAGGCGAACTCGCACTCGCTGAGACTGTCACGCGGAGCGGTGCTATCGCGTGCACGAACCCAGGGATTCCCGGTAGCGAGACATGGACCTGGACATCCGCTCGCACCGAACTTCCTTGGTTGAAGCACGGCGACGAGGAACACGCGAGCTCGATCGTGGTGTCAGCACCAGGATCAAAACCGAAGTCCTCAACCACGACCGAGGAGACCGCGAGGGCGCGACCAAAGGCAAGCGAGGTGGCACGCGATGGTGACTCCCCAGCCTCGAGCGCGGCCACACCAGTTACCACGCTTGCGCGAGCAGCGTCGCGAGCGGCGGATTCCGCCGCGAACGCTCCCGCCTGGACCCGGCCTAGGGTGATGATCAAGTAGGTCAGCGGGATGAGCAGCAGGAGTGCAAGGCCGATGAACTCGACAATGGCAGCTCCCGAGTCGTCGGCCAAGGACCTACGCCTCGCAAGCGCGCGCCGGAGCCTAGCCACGGTAGGTCTCCTGGTACGCGCGTCCCTCGATTGTCATCTCCCCGATCCCCCAGACTCCGATCACTGGCACGGGCGCAGTGACCACGATCGACACTGCAGGCGCTCCATTGATGGTGGTTTCGTGCGATGCGATGTCGACCGAGTAGCCGGAGAGTGCCGCATCGATGAGATGGGCTGTGCGTCTCTCACCGTCAGCCAGCGAACGGTCGGCGAGCGCAGCGAACCTCGCTCCCTCAGAGGCGCTCGACATTACGATATTGCGCACGTGCAACGTCAATGCGAGTTGAAGCAGAGCGAGCGCGATGACCACCACCAGCACGGATACAAGCACGAACTCGACGATCGCGCTGCCGGAGTCGTCGCGCCGCCTAGCCTCCCGTGACGCCTTCAATGGCCGAGCTGAAGAGATTGGTGAGTGTGGGTCCAGCAATCGCCCAAATCGCCGCCACAAGGCCAGCGGTCATCAGCGTAATCAGCACCCACCCTGGGACATCGCCCTGGTCTGACCGTTGGTCGCGAGTCCTTGTCAGCAAGCTGTGCAGTTTGGTCTTCATGATGGTTCTTCTCCTTCTCTCTAGGTTCCTAGTTGAAGTGCTGCTAGTCCGGGGAACACCGCGAACACCACGGTCACCGGCAGAATCAGGAAGACTACGGGAACCATCATCGCGATCTCGCGCTTGCCGCCCTCCTCCATGAGGACCCGCCGTCCGTCGGCACGCACATCTTGCGCCTGCGCGCGCGAGACCTCCGCGAGTGGGGTGCCGCGGTCAACGGCAGTCGCAATCCCGTCAGCGAAGCGGCGCAACGCAGGAACGCCGGAGCGATCAGCGAGGCTCTCAAGCGCACCAGAGAGGGGCGTTCCCGTCCGGGCCTCTGACAACGTGGCTCGCATCTCGTCAGCGAGAACGCCGCGGGTAGTCTGAGACACCCGCTCCAAGGCCCCAAGCGCCCCCTCCCCCGCGCTGACCGACAACGCCAACAGTTCTGCGACGGTGGGCAACTCGGCCACCATGCGCGCCTCACGCTTCGTCACCGCACGCCCAAGGACGTAGTCGCGCGCCGCCGCCCCGGCGACAGCCACGGCCAGCGTCAACACCACCAGCGCGACCGGGGAGGAGCCCCGAGTAGCCGCGAGCACCAACGAGCCCAGCACGCCGCCGGCTAGCCCTCCGACCCCCCAAACAACCTGCTCGGCGCGGTATTGCTCGACGCTCAGCGAACTGCCCGCACGCTGAAGCCGACTGCGAATCTCATGAGCGGGAGAGCCCCACTTCTCCACGGCACGGATGCCATCCTTTATTACGGGTGCCAAGAGCCGTTCAACCGTGGGGAACGGTGTCGCAATCAGATCATCCCGGTCGCGCTCTGCGCTCATGTGTGGGCGCACGTAGGGAAGTATCCGTCGCTCTAGACGCGGCCTCCGTCCCCGCATCCAAGCGGCGATCAAGGACAGCCCAAGACCGAGGCACAAGCCAAGCGCCACCACTGTGGACGTCATCGCAGCACCCGCGCTTCCACTGGGAGTCTCCCTACGCGCACCATGAGCCTGTAGGCGATCACCGTGCTCCCGCCTCCCAAGGCCAGTACGGTAACGCCAGCGGCGGAGTTGTACGCTACGGCGTTGTCGGGCTGTGACGACAGGAAGGCCAGAACCACCCACGGCGCGGCGACTGCGAGTCTGGCAGCGTTGACGGTCCAGCTTTGGCGTGCCTCTAGCTCGCCGCGGATGCGCGCTTCTTCGCGCAAGAACTCAGAGAGTGTGCGCAAGAGCCGCCCTACGTCGGTGCCTCCCACCTCCCGCGTAATGCGCAATGCCTCCACAATGCGGTCCGCGACCGGATCGGCGAGCCGCCCCTTGAGCGCGTCGAGACAATCGCCAAATCTACCCGTAGTCCGGTAATCCTGAGCGAACATGATGAACGCTTGGCGGACCTGCTCGGGTCCGCGATCGCCCAGCTGTCCCAGCGCGTCAGGCAAAGACATGCCAGCGCGTATGCCTGAGGCAAGGTTGTCCACCACCTCGGGCCACACATCGCGCATTGCTTCGCGCCGTGCGCGTGCTCGCATGATGACAAGCGCAAACGGAGCCCGGCCTGCGATGACCCCAAAGCACAGCCCGATCGTGGGTGAACCTGACATCCCGCTGGTGAGCAAGAAGACCACTGCGCCAATGCCGATCGAGGTGCCGAGTAGCGCCGCAGGAGTGACGCTGGCCGCACCCGCCTGGACGAGGCGATCTTGGGTTCGTGCTCTCCAACCTTCGACGCGCGACGCTGCCCGGCGCTCCGGGATCCACCACGACGTCCACACCAAGAACAGGCCCGCGCCTAGGACCAACCCCCACACGGCACCCATCGCTAGTTCTCTCCCAACACAGCGGCGAGATCAAGCCCTCGCCGAGCAAATCGGTCCTCGTGAGGGGGGAATCCCTGCCCTCGGACAAGCTCGTCGCCGTCGAGATGGAAGATGTCTTCCGTCTCAACAATGCCGTTCTCGACGCGTCCCGGCACCGCGACGATCTCCCGTACTCGCCGCTTACCTTGGTGATCGAGCTCAAGGTGGAGCACGATATCGATTGCGGAGGCAACGGTAGGCACCACAAAGCGATCGGACACGTTCTCTCCCGCGAGTAGCGGCAACGTGCACATCTTGGTGATGGCATCGCGGGCGGAGTTGGCATGGATAGTGCACATTCCAGGCACTCCAGCATTCAACGCCACGAGCATGTCAAGCGCTTCAGCTTCGCGCACCTCGCCGATGATGATGCGGCTGGGACGCATGCGCAGCGCCTCCTTGACGAGCCTGCGCAGTGGAATCTCCCCAGTTCCTTCGAGAGAGGGTTGCCGGCATTGGAGACCCACCACATCCCTCAGGGGAAGCTTGAGTTCGAACACCTCTTCACATGTGATCACGCGTTCCCGCGGCGGAATGGAGCCAGCGAGAGCGTTGAGCGCTGTGGTCTTGCCCGCCTGGGTTGCCCCGGCCACCAACACGTTCAGGCCGGCCTGCACGGCGGCGTCGAGGAAGTCTGCCGCCTGTTGTGTGAGCGAACCGAGCGCGACAAGGTCGCTGACATGCTGGGCCCTGGCAACATACTTGCGAATGTTGACGGACCAGTGTGCGCGCGTCACGTCCGGGATGACGGCGTGCAAACGCTCCCCGCCAGGCAGGGACGCGTCAACAAAGGGGCTGGACAGATCCAGCCTGCGCCCGGATATCTTGAGCATCTGCTCCACGAGTTCGCGCACTTGCTCCGCCGTGAGGATTGTGGGCGTGAGTTCAGGCTCGCCCCGCCTTGCCACAAAGACTTGCGCAGGTTCATTGATCCAGATCTCTTCGATCTCGGGATCATCCAAGTACTTCTGGAGCGGCCCCAGCCCTGACAGATTGTCGAGCACGGTCTTGGCGGCGCTGTCGCGGTCCTCCACCGGAGCGACCGCTCCCACCAGTGCCCGCTCTTCCCACGCCGCAAAGGCCTCGTCGACGAGCCGCTGGACCTCCGCCATGTCCCTCACTGGGTCCACGCCGCGCTTCCGGATTTGGTCTCGAACCTGGGACTCGATACGTCCCACAGCTTCCGCACTCATGTAAGGGAGGTTAGGGGTAATTGTGCGGATACGTCCACCCCACTGTGGATAACTGCCAGGGATAACGTTACATACGCACCATGGTGCCCGTCGCTAACGTACCTGTGCAGAGACCAGCCTGGGTGACTCTAGCTACCCACAACCGACGCGAGCGGGGCGTAGGCGCCCACCATCACGTAGTTGGAGAGCACCACCACCACGAGTGCGAATCCACTCACCGAGGCCATCTGGCGCTTCTCCGCCATCACGGTGGGGGTGATCATGTGGGTGAACCCACCGGCGAGTGCTCCGGGGATCAGGAAGGCAAGCACCGCCGCGTACACCAGCGGCATCGAGACTCCGCCAACGGCCAGCGCTCCCACCACCACGAACAGTCCGGCTGCGATGATCGCGAACGCTAGTCCGCGGGCCGCGAAGGCCGTCTCGATGCGCCATGCCGGTGCATCCTTGCGGGTGTAGCGACGCTCAAGCATCATGTCTAGTGTGAAGTGAAGAAGTGCGGCTCCGACCGTCAGCACCACTGCCGTGACCAACCACAGCCCGAACGCCGCGAAGCGCTGGTTAGTGGCGCCGCCAAGGTTGGCGAGCTGCATCGACGCGGGGCCCACCAGGAACAGGAATCCCATCCCGTAGATGGTGATGTAGACACACGTAGCGAACCATGCACGGGCAGCCATCGACTGCCTTGCGACTGCGCCTCCCATGATTGCCATGGCCATTCTCCTTGCCGTATCACTGCTGTGGACCTTGCCGATAACTCAAGAGTGACACGGTCCCGATGGTTGTAGTTTTCGCCAAAGTGGCCCCTGGGCCTTTGTGCCGGATGTCACATCGCGAGTGCTAACTGCGTCACACAGCGGTACCTGAGACCTCCTCCATCGCGCACCCCGCCCGGGCACCCTGGAATCGCTCCTAGCGGGACTGCTGACCCGTCACCAATGCGCCGCTTCACCCGGGCGACACGTCGCGGAAACTCGCCCCGGCATCGGCCAAAGGCGAGGCCGTCAGCAGCGCAGATCTGGGCCTCATTGAGCCGCCTCAAACCGACCGGCGACGCTGCACGGGAGTTACGATCAGCGTCCGGCCCGCAGGTGAAGAGGCCCCCAGGGCGACCATCCGAGAGCGCCCTCGCCCGCGTCGTCAGCCGCTCTGAAGGCGGTGCGATGGCGCGCCTGAAGCGGGTGCTCTGAAACATCGCGAGGCCCGCGCCACGTGCCACGATGACGCCTGTAGGCAGCGCACCCATGGCAATCTCAGCTCGCCACATTGCGCCAAACGCGAGCTACCCCGCGTAGCAACAAGCGCGCGCGGACCCTGCTCCAGCGAGGAGTAGTGCGTGAAGGATCCCCGCTAGCGCGGAGCTGGGCCGGTGCCGTCCGCCGGATGACCGAACCCGGTATATGCCTATTTAGCAGGGATGACGCTGTGATCTAGAACGCTGCGTCAGGGTAGTACCCGCGCGCCGACCACCAGAACACTCCCACGGCAAGTGCCGCGGCGGCGAACGCCACCAGGATCTCGGAGATCGATTCGGCGCTCGCATCCACCACCAGCCGGGTACAGAATCCACTCACCACCGCAGGCACCACCAGCACCAACAGGATCGCGGCGAACGCCTCCCCCGATCCCACACCGTCCACCAAGGTGACGGCACTGAACATCGCGAAGCTCGCGACCAAGGCGATGGCGCCGCTTACCCCGGAGAAGATGAGGGCCGCCACCACGGAAGAGAACCTCCGTGTCGCCACATACAGCCGCCTACCCCAGGTGAACGAGAACCCGATGACCGCGGCGATCACCACCACGGTGGCGACCACCACGAGGGTGAACGATGACATCAACGTGACCGCAGCATCGTCCCCAGCCAAGAGCTGCGCCGCAGCCGTTGAGGTGAACAACAGCGTCAAGAAATAGATGACAATCCCCACCGGACCGGCGGCGAGCGAACGCCTGAACTCAAGCGACCCACGTGTGGGTCGAGAGCGCCGTATGGTCACATCTGCGGGCATCCGCAGCCTCCCGATGCATTCGAAGGCGGTCCCCGCCGCCTAAGCGAATTCTACGGTGGACTTTGTCACACAGGGCACAATGAAGGCATGTGTGGCCGATATGCCGACTTTCTCACAGAGCAGCAACTAACCGACCACTTCGCGATCGCAACCGTGGCCGATGACGCGCGCCTGCTCCCCCCGTCCTGGAACGTCGCCCCCACGCAGTCCGTGAGGCTTGTCGAGGCCTCCTCGAAGGACAGTCATGGCCGTACTCTGCGAACCGCACGCTGGGGTTTGGTGCCGTCGTGGGCCAAGGATCCCAGCGTGGGAGCGCGCTTGATCAACGCCCGCTCCGAGACTGTCGCGGATAAGCCGTCATTCAAGTCCGCGTTCGCCAAGCGGCGATGCTTGATCCCCGCGAGCGGCTATTACGAGTGGCGCGTGGAAGGCGGCATCAAGATCCCCCACTTCATCGCCGACGCCGGTGGTGCCCCGCTAGCGTTCGCGGGCCTCTACGAGTGGTGGCGCGACCCAAGCGGCGGCGAGAACGCCCCTTGGATGATGAGCTGCGCCATCCTCACCACGGCCGCGCGCGAACGCATGCGCGAACTCCACGATCGCCAGCCCGTGATGGTGGACGGCCCTCAGTTCGACACGTGGCTGAGCGCCGACGCCTCTCCAAGCGAGCTGTTCGATGCCATCGAGGCGCCCACACCTGAACTCACGTGGCACGCGGTGAGCCGCGACGTGGGCAATGTGCGGAACAACCACGCTGCACTGGTGGAACCGGCCTAGCACGCTGCGATGGCGAGCCCCAGGTCACGACTAGAACAGGTGCCTGATGACGGCCACGAGGAGCCGCACCACCTGCACCACGGGGTAGGCCACCACGAGCACTGCAACCACGATCGCAGTCCACTGAACCGCCTTCACCCTCAGCGCGACTGGAAGGAGCAGGCGCGTGCCAACCGCGGCCAAGGCAGGAAGCAGCCCAAGGTTGAACGCGATCATTGGGCCTATACCGCCGTTCATGAAGAACGGTGCCGCAACAATCAACGCGGGCACAGCCGCCACGCCAGCGAAGGCGACCGCCGAAGCCACGGGATTCCACGCGCGCGTGAGCCGGGCCAGATCCCTGCCCACAGTGCGGACTGCCATGGGGATGATGACCGCCACGATAGTGAAGTGCACGAGCACTAGCACCAGCGCGTATCGGTAGAGCACAGGGACATCGACCGCCACGGTGCCCCAGGACGCAAACGGACCCGACGGGCCCGGCTGGGTGCTATTGAGATAGAGCGCCAGATACAACGACGATATGAACAGCAACCCGAACAGTGCCTCCATGAGCGCCGTCGCCACCCACGCCCGCCGGCGCGGACTGAACGCCAACGTGGTGGGAATGGGTCCAGCGGCCTCTCCGGCAGCACCTTTGGTCGCCGTTGCGTCCGTCATCTGTTCCTCCACTCTCGCGTCACCCCTGATAGGCGCTTACGGGATCAGCCTAGGGACCCGAGTCCAACCGCCCTACGCAATGTTCTGAACAACGTTCCACACGGCCATCGTGGCCAGCACCACTCCCACTGCCACGGCGGCCACGATAGCGACCGCTCGGACCGCCTTGACACGCAGCGCTACCGGCAGCAGCATGCGGGTCCCGAACGCCGCGAGCCCCGGTACCAGCATGTAGGTCAGGAGGGGAAGAACCCCTACGCTCCCCGAGAGCGTGAACGGCACAGCCATCACGGAACCGATGCCCGCCGCCACCCCAGCGAAGATCAGCGCCGCCCTGAGATCGCTGCCCTCGCGCGTGCGTGCGTCAATGTAGCGACCCAGCGTGTGGGCACCCACGGGAATCAGCACCACCACGGTAACCGCGAAGGCTATCAGGGCGACCAACGCATAGGTGATGTTCTGAAAGACCCTGGTGGAGTCATGAAACACGTCGATCAGTAGCAGCGACGGGATGAACAGCATGGCAAACAGTGCCACCATCAAGGCCGTCGCGACCCACGCACGGGAGGTGGCGGTGGCTTGCGGGCCGGTGCCGGGCGTCACGCTACGCGACGTTCTGCGTGAGGTTCCAGATCGCGAGCACCGCGAGCACGCCGGCAGCCGCGGTGGCAATCACAATCGCACTGACGCGCACGGCCGTCACCCGCAACGCCACCGGCAGTAGCATGCGGGTGCCAAACGCAGCGAGCCCCGGCACCAGCATGTAGTTGATGAACGGTAGCGGTCCCATGCCGCTGTCCAGCGTGAGCGGTACCGCCACCAAGGAACCTATCATCGCGGCCACGCCGGCAAACAGCATCGCGGCCTTGAGGTCCGGCCAGGTCGACGTGCGGCGATCAATGTATCTGCCCAAGGTGTGGGCCGTGGCGGGGATCAGCACCACCACGGTGATGGCGTACGCGAACAGCGCGACCACGACATACGCCAGGTCCGCGAACCCCTCGGTGGGGTTGGCGAACACGCGCAACAGGAACAGCGACGGGATGAACAGCATGGCGAACAGCGCCGCCATGAGGGCGGTCGCCACCCACGCACGGTAAAGGGGACTAGCGGTCATGATTGCCTCACTCTCACATCGCCGGCCAGGACCGTGCGACGCTGCCCGGAAGGTGTCTGGATCACCAGGCCGCCCTCGTCACTGAGTCCGATAGCCGTGCCGGCCACCGGCGGTCCTGACGGCACATCCACCGTCACGTCCCAGCCAATGCTGGCACACACCGCTGCCACATCATGCGATATAGGAATGGACGTGTCGTCACCTTCCCAGGCGGCGACAGCGCTACCCAACTCGAGCGCCACCGAGCGCAGCAGGGACACCCGATCGAGCGTGCCCGCCTGAACCAACGCGAGCGACGTGGCGTGCGGAACTGGAAGCTCGTCCGCGCCCTGCGAAACGTTGATGCCTATCCCCGCGATCACCGCATCCTGGCCTGGCGCCGATTCGCACAGGATGCCTACACATTTGCGCCATCGACCCCACCCGGGGACGCTATCTGTGTCGGTCTGCACAATGATGTCGTTAGGCCACTTGACCCAGGCCTCGACGCCCCACGAACGCAACGCACGTACCGTCGCGAGGCCCACCACCAGCGGCGCCCAACCCCACGCACTACGGCCGATGCCCTGGGGCCTGATCACCAAGCTCACCGTCAGTGCCGCGCCAGCAGGCGTCTCCCACACGCGCCCGGCACGGCCGCGGCCAGCAGTCTGGTGATCCGCCACAAAGGCGCTGAGGTGGGGCCACGGCACGGGATCAGCAGCAAGCGCCTCAAGCAACTCCGAATTGGTAGAGGCAGCCGCATTGACCACCGCGGCGCGGGTCAGGACCCCAGACTTCACCAAGGGCTCCACCGCGTCTCCCGTAAGCGGCGCGCGGGAGGCGGCCACAGCGTCGGCGCCGTGTGAACTCATCACGCCAGGATAGCGGCCTCTGTGGGCGTTGACACGGTCACCGGGCTAGGCTGTCATGCAGTTCACTGAAGGGGAAGACGTGTCCAAGCCAAAGCCCAGCAAGTCCACCGCAGCCGCCCTCGAGGACCTGCGGTCCAAGGTCGACGCCGCCGGTGCGGCCCACGAGGCGATCGCACAAGGCAAGCAGCACGCACGCGGCAAGAAGACTGCGCGCGAACGTGTTCTCATGCTGCTCGATGAAGATTCCTTTGTTGAACTCGACGCACTCAACCGCCACCGCTCCACCAACTTTGGACTCGAGAAGAACCGTCCCTACGGCGACGGCGTCATTACCGGTCACGGCACCATTGACGGCCGCCAGGTGTGCGTCTACTCCCAAGACTTCACGGTCTTTGGCGGCTCACTCGGCGAGGTGCACGGCCAGAAGATCGCCAAGGTTCAAGACTTCGCGCTACGCACGGGCGTGCCGCTCATTGGGATTTCTGACGGCGGCGGCGCGCGCATCCAGGAGGGTGTGGCTGCGCTCACCCAGTTTGCGGAGATCTTCCGGCGCAACGTCGCCGCATCTGGTGTCATCCCGCAGATCTCGATCATCCTTGGTCCCAGCGCCGGCGGCGCGGTCTACTCCCCCGCTTTGACCGACTTCATCATCATGGCCGACGGCACGTCCCAGATGTTCATCACAGGACCCGACGTCATCAAGTCGGTCACCGGCGAGGACGTCACCTTCGAAGAGCTGGGCGGCGGCCACACCCACAATCAGAAGTCAGGCGTCGCGCATTACTTGGCCGCAGATGAAGTGGACGCGATCGAGTACGTCCAGCACCTGATCCAGTTCTTGCCGCAGAACAACCTCACCGATGCCCCCACCTGGGAGCACGAGGCCGACTTCGAGTTGACCGACGAGGACACGGCGCTGGACGCCATCATTCCCGATTCGGACAACCAGCCCTACGACATGAAGACCGTCATCGAGGCCGTGCTTGACGAGGGCGACTTCTTCGAGATTCAGCCGCTCTTTGCACCCAACGTCGTCATCGGCTTTGGGCACGTCGAGGGTCACTCCGTGGGGATTGTCGCGAACCAGCCGCTGTCGATGGCCGGGACGCTGGACATCAACGCTGCCGAAAAGGCGGCTCGCTTTGTGCGCACGTGCGACGCTTTCAACATTCCGGTGCTGACGTTCGTGGACGTGCCTGGGTTCTTGCCGGGCACCGATCAGGAGTACCAGGGCATCATCCGCCGTGGTGCCAAGCTGATCTATGCGTACGCCGAGGCGACCGTCCCGCTCGTCACTGTGATCACCCGCAAGGCCTACGGCGGCGCGTACATCGTCATGGCGTCCAAGCAACTAGGGGCCGACGTCAACCTTGCGTGGCCCACCGCCCAGATCGCCGTGATGGGCGCCGCCGGTGCCGTCAACATCTTGCAGCGCCGCGCGCTCGCGCAGGTGGAGGCGGACGGCGGCGACGTGGAGGCCGAGCGTCAGCGCCTCATTGACGATTATGACGACAAGATCGTGAATCCCTACGACGCCGCTGACCGCGGCTACGTGGACGCCGTGATCGAACCGCATGAGACACGTGCCCAGGTGGTCCGCGCTCTCCGGGCGCTGCGCACCAAGCGCGCCTCGCTGCCGCCCAAGAAGCACGGGAACATCCCTCTCTAGCAGGCTCGGTCCGTGGGGCCGTGTAGGACCTTTGGCGCACAGGTAAGGCTTGCCTAAGTTCTACCGTCGAATCATGCTGCTAAGTGATGTGCCGCAGGGCGTCACTGTGTCCGTCTGCGCCATCGCGGACTCGGAACTGGCAGTGCGCCTCCAGGAGCTCGGGATCCGTCCCGGGCAGGCCGTGACGGTGATGCACCGCAGCGGCAACTACGCGGTCGTGGTAGGCGTGGGCGACCAACGGATTGCGCTGGCAAGCTCGCTAGCATCGACCATCACCACCGGCGAATCGAGCCCGCCATGAGACGTGAAGCCGGAGCTCCAACGACTACCGTCACCGCATTGCTGATCGGTAATCCCAACGCGGGCAAGTCCACGCTCTTCAACGCGATCACCGGGGCCAGCCAGCGCGCCACCAATGCCCCCGGAACCACCGTCGAACTTGCACGCGGCCGGTGGCGTTCCTCGGACAACCAGCGCATCGGCGTGGTGGACCTGCCCGGCACGTACAGCCTGATGGCTCGCTCCCCCGACGAACACGTGGTCACGGATGCGGTTGATCGAGCCGGGGGCCACGACGTCGCGGTAGTCGTCATCGACGCAACAGCACTCACCCGTTCCGTGTACCTGTTGGGGCAGGTTGCCCAGCGCGGACTACCGGTGGTTGCGGTGGTCACCAAGGCGGACCGCATGGGAATCGACGCCCAGCGTTGGGATCCTGACGAGTTGGGTGTGACCCTTGGTATCCCCGTGGTGACGCTCGGAGCGCATGGCAGAAGCGGCACAGACGAACTGCGCAGAGCGGTGATCGCCGCAACGCAAACGCGACACCAGGTCCGTGGCATCGTCCCCGCCGGCCCTGCCCTCAACCCCTCCCACCCCACCGTTCCTGCGGAACTAGCCCGAGCGTCGTCGCTATTCGACTGGGTGGAACGCACCACGGCACACCTCATCAACACCGGCGCCCCGGCGATGACGGCCACAGACCGCCTGGACCGCTGGCTTCTCAAACCCGGCATAGGGCTCCCGTGCTTCGCGGCGGTGCTGTGGCTCCTGTTCGAGCTCGCCACCCGCCTCGCTGCCCCGCTCATGGACGCCGTCACCTTCCTCATCGAAGATACCGCCGCGCCTGCCCTTAGCGGGTGGCTCGAATCGTGGGGCACCCCCGCCTGGACTATCGGCGCGCTGACCGACGGCCTGCTCGTGGCCATCGGCACCGTCGCCGCGTTTGTCCCGCTGATGATGCTGATGCACACCGCGATCACCATGCTGGACGCAAGCGGCTACTTGGCGCGTGCGGCAGTGGTGACCGATCGCGCCATGCGGGCCATCGGCCTCGACGGGCGCGCCGTGGTGCCGCTCATTGTGGGCTTTGGCTGCAATCTGCCCGCGCTTGCCGCAACTCAAGCGCTACCCCACGCACGGCATCGGCTCGTGGTGCGGCTGTTGATCCCCTACACCTCGTGTGTGGCCAGGCTCACCGTCTACCTCATGCTCGCTGCCGTGTTCTTTCCCGCCCACGCGGGCCTGGTGGTGCTCGGCATGTACGCGGGATCGGTGCTGCTGATCGTCGCAGCCAGCACCGTCCTGTCACGCAGTGCGCGCTCCAGCGGCCACACCCTGCCACTCATCATGATCCTGCCCACCTACCAATGGCCGGTGTGGCGCACCGTGGTTCCCACGGTGCTGACGCGGGTCCGCGCGTTCCTGACCAAGGCGGGCAAGACCATCGTGGTGGTCCTCATGGTGGTGTGGCTCGCCATGTCCCTCGACGTGCGCGGAGACCACGAGTTTGGCGACGTGGCTGTGGAGGACAGCGCGTACGGAGTGGTCGCCCACGCCATCGCGCCTGCACTCACCCCCATGGGCCTCGACGACTGGCGGGTGGCGTCTGCCATCATGACCGGCTTCGTGGCGAAAGAGGTCATGGTTGGCGCCCTCGCCCAGAGCTATGCACTGGACGACGACGCCGGCGAGTCGCAAGAGTTCTCCACCCGCCTCCACCGCACTCTGACCGAATCCTCCGGCGGGTACCCCAGCGCCGCCGCCGCCGCGTTCCTCGTGTTCGTGCTGACCTACACGCCGTGTGTCGCGACACTGGCGGAACAGCGCAGACTGTTGGGGCGCCGGTGGGCCTACGGGGCACTAGTCGCGCAACTGGCGCTGGCCTGGATCCTGGCCTCCGCGACCTTCGCGATCGGGAGGCTGCTATGAGCAGATTGACCGAAGTCATTGCACTCGCGAGCCAGGGCGCCACCCGTGCGCAGCTTGCCCGGTCGCTGGCGATGAGCGAGGACGCGGTGGAGTTGCTACTCGACGATGCCGCGCGATACGGCCTCGCGGAGGTCGCTGAGCCCCGGCTCGCGGACCGCAGCACGCCGGGGTGCCGTGCGTGCGCGCCAGATACCGTGATGTGCGCCGGATGTCCCCTGTACAGCGCGAAGCATGAGAACATCCCACTATGACCCAGGAGACCCCCGAGGCCGTGCCCGGCATGAAGGTGGTGCGCGGCACCCCCGACGAGACGGAGCTGGTCGCGCTCGTTGCAGGCATGGTGGCGATGAACGCCGCTGCAGAAGAAGATGACGACCCCGCCGCGCCAACCTCGGCGTGGATGGACCGCTCACGGTCGATGCGCGGGCACCGCCAGGGCGTGCTGGGACGCGGCCCCAATGCTTGGCGCCACGCGCTGCGATGAGGCGCCGCACTGTGTGGCTGACCGCGATTGCGATTGCTGTGCCCACGGTGATTGTCGCGCCCTGGGCGGTGGTGCGCATCTCCACCAGCGACTCGATCCGCCGCGACACAAGCGAGTTCACCCACGCCGATGTCGCCGTGGTGCTGGGCGCACGAGTCTATGAGGACGGCAGGCCATCACGGTTCCTACGCGAACGCGTCGAGGTGGGCGTCGGCCTTTATGAAGCAGGCGTCGTTGATCGCATTCTGATGAGCGGCGACGGCAGCGACAGCTCCGGGTTTGGCGAGACCGCCGTGATGCGTCGCGTTGCCGAAGAGATGGGCGTGCCCGCAAGCGCCATCGAGGAAGACCCTCTGGGCGTGGACACGTACTCCACGTGCGTGCGGGCACGGGACGAGTTCGGTGCGCAGAGCGTCATCATGGTGAGCCAGGAGTTCCACGTGCCTCGAGCCGTATGGGTGTGCGAGCAGACGGGCATGCCCGCGCAAGGCGCGTACCCGGCGCCGCGCCTCACCGGCAGCACAGTGCGTGGCCATATCCGTGAGGTTCCGGCGATCGCGAAGGCGGTGTTCGACGTGTGGCGAGGCCGCACTCCCGATGGCGCCGCAGACCTGTAGCGCGCTCGAAGTCGTCGCCGAACCGTAATCCTTACCGCGTTCCTTTTGGGATACCAGGGGCGTAATGTGGCAACGTGCCCACTACTTCTCCGGAGACGGAGTCCGCTCCCGCGCGCCCAAGCGTGCGCGCGCGCTTTGACGCGTACTACGACGCGGCCATCGAGGCGCGCCTTCGCATCTGGCGCATCATGCCGCTGGGCGGATGGGGCCGGATCGTCGCGCTGGGCGGCCTGGGACTCATCATTGGGCTGCTGCCCGTGGTCTTCATGCTTGCCACCTCGGAGATGATCGGGCGCGTGCCGAGCGCCGTCGAGGCGGGCATCGCGTCGGCCGAATGGGACTCACTGGTCAGGCTGTTCCTTATTGCCGCCGGTGCCTTCATGGTGCAACAAATCCTGGCTCCCGTGCAGCAGATGCTGGGGCTCGCGGTTCAGCGCGCGGTGGACGGCAAAGTGCGTGACCAGGCGGTGGCCGCCGTGACATCCTCCGTAGGCATCGCCGCGCTCGAAGACGGCGAGACGCTGTCGAAGTTCTCCGAGGCGCGCGTCAGGTTCGAGAACAACTGGCACACGCCCGGCAACGCGGTCTCCGGGATGCTGTACCTGATTGCGCGCTACACCACCCTGTTCGCGTTGTTGTTCATCATGTGGGGGCTGTTCGGACCGGCGATCACTCTCGGGATGACCGTCGCGATCTTCATCCTGCGCACCGGAAACCGCGGCGGGCTGCGCATGTACTCCGCGATCTGGCGCACCAACGGCGGCGTCCGGCGCAGGCTGGTGTACTTGCGCGACGCCACCATGGGTTCGGTCGCGTCCAAGGAGATCCGGATCTTTGGATCCATGTCATGGCTGAGCGCCAACCACAAGAAGACCTTCTACGAGTTCGCCGACCCCGTGGACCGCGAACGCCGCCGCATCTACTTCAAGCCCTACCTGGTCTACACCGCGATCGCGATTGTGGCCGTGGTCTGGGCCCTGACGTCGCTCGTGTCCCGGGCAGCGGGCACGGGACTGGACGCGGGTGAACTCGAGCTGGGCACCATGAGCCTCAGGGACCTCACGCTGGGTTTGCAGGCGCTGATGGGTGCGCTCATGCTTGCGCGGGACTACCCCGAGTCCGACCCTCCCACCCAGTTCGGCATGAACGCGTTGACGGCGTTGCGTGAGGTTGAAGAGGCGGTGCTTGCGGATGACACCGCGCCACGCGGACACACGCCGGTGCCTGAGGGTGCTCCCGTGACCGCGATCGAGTTCCGCGACTTGCACTTCAGCTACCCCGGGGCCGATGAGGTGGTGTTCTCAGGCTTGAATCTCACCTTGGAAGCTGGCAAGACCACAGCGCTGGTGGGCGTCAACGGCGCGGGCAAGACCACACTCATGAAGCTGCTAGCGCGGCTCTACGAGCCCACCGCCGGTGGTATCTACGTGGACGGCATCAACATCGCGGAACTTGAACTGTCTGAGTGGCGGCGCACATTGTCAGTGGTGTTCCAGGACTTTGTGCGCTACGAACTCAGCGCTGCCGACAACATCTCCAACGGTGCCGCGTTCGATCCCCCCGACCGCGCAGCGATCGAGGCCGCCGCAGCCAAGACCGGGATGCTGGAGACCTTGCAGGATTCCGAGCACGGCCTCGACACCATGCTGGCCCGCGCCTATGACGGCGGCATTGACCTGTCTGGCGGCCAGTGGCAAAGGGTCGCAATCGCCAGGTCGCTGTACGCGCTCAGCAAAGGCGCCCGGGTGCTGGTGCTCGACGAGCCAACCGCAGCGCTCGACGTCCGCGCCGAGGCGGAGTTCTTCAACGAGTTCGTGACGTTCACGGAAGGCGCAACCACGCTACTCATCTCGCACCGGTTCTCTTCCGTGCGCCGCGCCGACCGCATCGTGGTGATCGAGCACGGGAAGGTGATCGAAGAGGGCTCGCACGAGCACTTGATGTCGTCGGACTCCCACTACAAGCGCTTGTTCGAACTCCAGGCACGGCGCTTCCGCGAAGGGCTCGATGCCGACGACGACGCCGACGCCGATCTCATGGAGGGCAGTCGCTAATGGAAGTCCTCAAGGGAATTGCCGATACCTTCCGCTTCGCGTGGCGCGCTGGGCCCAAGAACTTCATCATGGGCTTTGGGCTCATGCTCATCCAACCGGTGGCGCTGCCCATGGCAGCCGTGGGCCTCCGGGGCATTGTCGACAACGCGATTGCTGGCGAGGCACGTACAGCTGTGATCTGGGCGGCCGTGGTGGCGGGGCTCGCTATCCTCGCGCTGACTGCAGAGCACTTTGCCCACATCTTCTACTTCAAGACCGCCGAGGACATGGCCGCGCTCATCGAGCGGGACATCGCCGTGCTGTCCAATGGCTCGGTGGGCCTTGAGCATCACGAGCGCGCTGAGTACGCGGACCGCATGGCCTTGATCCGTCGCGAGGCCGACCGCGCCGCGTGGGGCACGGTCAGTTCGCTCTATGGCGGCGTGGCGATCGTGCTCGCGCTCGGCGTGACCGGGATGCTGCTCGCGTCGCTGAACCCATGGCTGTTGCTTCTCCCTGTAGCGGCCACCCCGCCGCTGCTCCTGGGGCGCAAGGCCGAGCTTGTCGCCAAGGCTGCGCGCACCAAGGCTGCCCCTGCGACCCGTCAGGCCAACCACATGTTTGCTCTGCTCGCGGACGCGGGCCCCATCAAGGAGGTTCGTACCAGCGGACTGGAGCAAGAGGTCAGGGATCGCCAACAGCGTTCCTGGAACGCGGCATCGGCCATTGAAGTGCGCGGCGAGAACATGGCAACTATGCTGCGCGCGCTGGGTCAGATCATCTTTGGGGTGGCCTACGTGGGTGCCACGCTACTCGTGGTTCGGTCCGCGGTTGCCGGTGAGCGCACCGTGGGCGATGTGCTGATGGTGATCACCCTCGCGGCGCAGGTCAACGCGCAGGTCACCGCCGCCGTCACCATGCTGCAGGGCTTGCAGCGCACGGCATCGTTGTTCGCGGAGATGAGGTGGATCCGCGGCGTGGTCAAGCAGCAGTTGCCGGTCCCCGTTGATGCCGAGGCACCGAACACCATGACCGACGGCATCACCTTTGAGGATGTCGACTTCACCTACCCTGGCACCGACGAGCCCGTCCTGACGGGTGTCAATCTGCACATTCCGGCCGGCGCCACCATCGCTATTGTGGCGAGAACGGCGCGGGCAAGTCCACTCTCATCAAGCTCCTGTGCCGGTTCTACGAGCCCAACGCAGGGCTGATCAAGGTGGACGGCATCGATGTTCGCCGCATGCCGATCGAGGACTGGCGCGAGCGCATTTCGGCCGGCTTCCAGGACTTCGCGAAATACGAGTTCGCGGCGCAGCACGTGGTGGGGCTGGGGTCGCAGCCGGACATCGACAGCGCGCCCGCCGTGGAAGGTGCACTGGGGCGTGCGCGTGCCGAAGACGTGCTGAAGCGCCTGCCGCAAGGTCTCGCCACCCTGGTGGGGAAGTCTTACGACGGCGGTACCGACCTGAGCGGTGGCCAGTGGCAGAAGCTCGCGTTAGGCCGCGCCATGATGCGTGAGAACCCGCTGCTGTTCCTGCTTGACGAGCCCACCTCAGCGCTTGACGCCCAGGCGGAACACAACCTGTTCCAGCAGTACGCCTTGGGTGCGCGCCGCGTGGCTCAGCGCACCGGGGCGATCACGGTGCTGGTCTCGCACCGGTTCTCGACAGTGCGGATGGCGGACACGATCTTGGTGATGGGCGGCAATCGCATTGCGGAAGCTGGCACGCACGCCGAACTGATGGCGCTGGGCGGGCTGTATGCCGATCTCTACTCCTTGCAGGCGCAGCAGTACGCGTAAACGACACTGAGCGCCACATAGGTGTCCAAGACTTCCCCGGACCGACGCTGAGCGCCACATCTGGTGCTCGCGGGGTACGGGCAGGGCCTCGCGGGGTACGGGCAGGGCCTCGCGGGGTACGGGCAGGGCCTCGCGGGGTGTGGGTCGACCAGGGGCATGTGCGGCGCGCCGCGAGTCTCGCTAGGCTCGCGTGATGAGCATTCCCCTGGTTCTCGCCTCGGCCTCGCCCGCACGGCTCAGCACGCTCCGCGCCGCCAACATCGACGCCACTGTGTTGGTGAGCGGGGTAAACGAGGATGCTGTGTTGGTTCAGGCACACCAAGCGTCCACCGCCGCTGGCTACGGAGCGTTGGAGGCGGCCGATGCCGTGCTTGCCCTCGCGCGTGCCAAGGCTGAGGATGTGGCGAGGGACCACCAAACCAACGCACTGGTGCTGGGCTGCGACTCGATGCTCGAGTTTGGCGACATGGTGGTGGGCAAGCCGCAAACGGTGGAGATCGCGACCGAGCGGTGGCACGCTATGCGCGGCAAGTCTGGCGTCCTGCACACGGGCCACTGGCTAATTGACGACCGTGACAACGGCACCGGCGCAACACTAGGCGCCACGGCCTCGACCACCGTGCACTTTGCCCACCTCACCGACGCCGAGATCGACGCCTACGTCGCCACCCGCGAACCCCTTAACGTGGCTGGCGCGTTCACGGTTGACGGCATCGGCGGACCGTACGTGAGTGCCATTGATGGCGACTATCACACGGTGGTGGGCCTAAGCCTGCCACTGCTTCGCGAGTTGCTCGCACAGCTCGACATCGCCATCCACGAGTTGTGGAGCTCACCATAGTTGTGGGCGAACGACAACCTACGGGCGCGTAACTCCGTTTGAGCCCGTTTTCGTTGTAGGAATCCTACAAAGGTTGGCGAGAACGCTTAGTTCTGCGCCCAAACTTGCCCTACGCGTTTCGTGCGGTTAGTCAGCGCGCCCCAGGCCGCGCTACGGTTGCCAGGTGCCCGCCTTCTCTTCAGTTCTCATCGCCAACCGCGGCGAAATCGCAGTACGGATTATCCGGGCTTGCGCGGATGCCGGGTTGCGCTCGATTGCGGTCTATGCGGAGCCCGATCGGGACGCGCAACATGTGCGGCTAGCGACCGAGGCCTTTAGCCTCGACGGCGCCACCGCCAAGGACACCTACCTCGACATCGACAAGATCATCGAGGTGGCCAAGCGCTCGCGTGCCGGTGCCGTCCACCCCGGCTACGGGTTCCTGGCCGAGAACGCGAGCTTTGCCCAGGCCGTCATTGATGCGGGACTCGTGTGGATTGGACCGTCGCCCGCGGCCATCGACGCTCTAGGAGACAAGGTCAGCGCGCGCCACATCGCACAGCGCGCCGGGGCGCCCCTGGTTCCAGGAACCAAGGACCCCGTAACGACGTCCGATGACGTGGTGGCCTTTGCCGACGAATTTGGCCTGCCTGTAGCCATCAAGGCAGCTTTTGGCGGCGGAGGACGCGGCCTCAAGGTTGCACGCACCCGCGAGGAGATTCCTGAGCTCTACGACTCCGCCGTCCGTGAAGCCATCTCCGCCTTTGGTCGGGGCGAGTGCTTTGTGGAGCGGTTCCTCGACAAGCCGCGGCACGTCGAGACCCAATGCCTCGCGGACTCCCACGGCAACGTTGTCGTGGTGTCCACTCGTGACTGCTCCCTCCAGCGCCGTCACCAGAAACTCGTGGAAGAGGCCCCCGCTCCCTTCCTCACCGACGATCAAAACGCTCGGCTCGTCGAAGCCAGCCAGAACATCCTGCGCGAGGCCAACTATGAGGGCGCTGGCACGTGTGAGTTCCTGGTGGGTACCGACGGCACCATCAGCTTCCTTGAGGTCAACACCCGCCTCCAGGTTGAGCACCCGGTCACCGAGGAGGTCACGGGCGTTGACCTAGTGCGCGAACAGTTCCGCATCGCCGCAGGTGAACCAATCTCTAACCTCAACCCTCAGGTGCGCGGCCACTCGATCGAGTTCCGCATCAACGGCGAGGACCCCGGCAACAATTTCATGCCCGCGCCTGGCCGCCTCAACGTCTTGCACTTCCCCTCCGGACCCGGCGTACGAGTTGACGCCGGCGTGGTCCAAGGCGACGTGGTCTCCGGTGCCTTCGACTCCATGATCGCCAAGGTGATCGTCTCCGGCTCCACCCGAGACCAGGCGCTCGCGCGCGCACGCCGCGCCCTCGCCGAAATGAACGTCATGGGCATGCCGACGGTGCTGCCGTTCCACCAGGCGGTCCTCAACGCGCCAGAGTTCGTCGCGGCCGACGGCCACTTTGGGGTGTTCACCACCTGGATCGAGTCAGACTTCGCCGACACCGTGGCGTCACTGGGGACGTCGGGCGGTGCCACCGGGAGCGCGGGCGAGCAAGAAGCGACCGAGCGCGTCACCGTCGAGGTAGGCGGCAAACGCATCGAGATCGTCCTGCCCGCTGCCCTTGCTCAGGCCGGACGGGCCAACTCGCGCAAGACCGCTCCGGCACGACGCGCGGCCCGCAGGAACGGCGGCCCCGTGCGCGTCGCGTCAGGCACCACGCTCAGCTCCCCCATGCAGGGAACCATCGTCAAGGTCGCCGTCTCTGAAGGCGACACCGTCGCCGAGGGTGACCTGGTGGTGGTGCTTGAGGCGATGAAGATGGAGCAGCCGCTGGTCGCCCACAAGGCCGGCGTGATCTCCGGGCTGACCGCAGAGGTGGGCACCGGGGTCAGTTCGGGCACTGCGATCTGCGAGATCACCGACTCCGTCGCTGCCGCCCAGTAGCGCGGGAGCACAAACCGTAGCGCACCATGCGCACGCACGGTAGCGTGTGTCCATGGAATCTACTCAACGACGAGTGATTGGCCTGATGGCCGTCGCGACCTGGTTTGTGATCGACGCTATCCGCACCTTGGGACCGCTGCTGAGCGACCTGTTCGACATCGGTGTGACTGTGGCCGCGGGCGTAGGCTTCGCGACCTTTGCCGCAGGCGGAGCGCTCGCGGCTCTTGTGGTGCTGCTGGGCCGGCGCTGGGGACATGGCACGGTGCTCGTGGGCCTCGCCCTGGTTATCGTGGCACTGCGGTTCGCCATTACCGGACTCTCCGAAGACCTGCTCATCGTGGTGGGAGTAGTCCTCGCGGTGGGGGCCCTCGCTTTCCTCCTGACGTCGGCGCGCATTGCCGTCGCCGCGACTGGTGGTGCTGGCCTCGCTGCTGGCACGGCCTTTGGTGCCTCCATGGCAGTGCTCGAGCAGACCGTCTTGCGCACCTGGGACGCAGTTTGGCGTGACGACGCCCTGGGTTGGATCGCGATCGTGGTTCTCGCCATCGCGGTGGTGGGCTCCGCATGGGCGTGCCGCTCCGTCGCCGCCGATGTCCCCACTCGCGGTTGGTGGGCCTATGGGTTGTTCTTCTCGATAGTCTTCTACGCGTTGGGGAACATCGCCTTTGCCAACTCTCAGACTGGCCTGCGGATGTCGATCGCCAGCGTGGCACTGGTAGGCGGCCTGCTTGCCGGTGCGCACCTTGCCGGCCACGCGCGGCGGTTGCCCGCACTGTTCACCACCGTGCTGAGCGCGTTGGCGATACCCGCGATCGTGATCGTGTTGACAATGCCCGGTGCCGCGGCGGCCTACGCGCTCCCCATCGCCGCGGCCACGCTTACTGTCGCGGTCAGCCGCGCGGTGCGGGTGAACGATGGCCAGTCGCAGGCGCACCTGTCGGTGCGCCGTTACACCGGCGCCGCTGTCGCGTTCGGGCTGCTCGCGCTGTTGCCGTTCATGCTGGTTCAACTCGACTACGACGTCCCACTCGGCATTCCCCACATCACCCCAGTAGCGCTCGCCGGCGTGGCAATCGCGCTCGCGGCAGTGCTGGCCATGCGCAAGCCGGTCCGGACAGAGTCGACAGACGCCCCGGTCCAGGTGGTGACCATTGGGCTTGTGGGCCTCGCAGGGTTCGCGGTCCTGAGCGCATTGTGGACCTACACCGAGTACGAAGAGCCCCGCGCGTACACCATGGAGTTCATCGAGGCTCCCACGGTCATGGTCTATAACCTCCACTACGGCGTCACCCCAGGGCTCAGCGGAGGGCCATCAATCGACCTCGACGAACTCGTTGGTGTGGTCAAAGAAGCCAACCCGGACGTCCTGCTCCTGCAGGAAGTTGACCGTGGGTGGGTGCTCGCGGGCGGCGTAGACCTGCTCGAGTACTTCGCAGGCGAACTCGACATGGAGTTCACCTACAGCCCCGCGCATGATCCCCAGTTCGGCAACGCAGTATTCACGTCGCGACCCTTCGCGAACGCGCGCACGGTGGTCTTGCCCTACGGCGACGGACCGCAGCGACGCAGCGCCGCCGTGGTGGACTTCATGGGCGTCGCGTACGCGTCGGTTCACCTCCAGCACAAGGAGCGGGACGCCACGCGGGTTGCCCAAGTGGAGGCGCTACTCGATGCACTTGGCGACACCGGTCCGCTCGTGGTGGGCGGCGACTTCAACGACACTGCCGACTCGCGCACCTTCGCCACCATGATCGCGGCGGGCTTCCTTAGCGCCCACGGAGAGGGGAAGGGTCAAGACACCTACGTGGGGCCTGATTTCCAGGCTCAGATCGACTACATCTTTGGGCGCGGAGTAGTGCTTCGCGACTACACGGTCATCGATTCGCCGTGGTCGGATCACCTGCCAATGCTTGTCAATGTCACATTAGAGTAAGGAACAGGCATGACCACGTCCCCATGGCACATGCACTACCCCTCGGACACCCGTCCGGACATCGGCGACCTGCCCGCCCCCCACGTCCCTGCACTCATGAAGGTCGCTTCTGATCAGCGACCCGATGCCGTCGCCTTCACGCAGTGCATGCCCAACGGCATGAACGGTTCGCTGCTCTTTGGCGACATCGAGAGACTTTCCGACGAATTCGCCGTCTACCTGCGCGAGGAGCTGGGTCTCAGCGAGGGAGACCGGGTCGCCGTCCAGATGCCTAACTGCCTGGCATACCCCGTAGTGGCGTTCGGCGTGCTGAAGGCCGGGTGCGTCTTGGTGAACACCAACCCGCTGTACACAGCCACCGAGATGACATACCAACTCAACGACGCGGGTGCAAGGGTGTTGGTCATCATTGACATGTTCGCGGACCGCCTACCGCCCGTGCTGTCCGCAACCAGCGTGGAGACAGTCGTGACCGTGCGCATCTCGGAGTTCTTCCCCTCGGTCGTGGCCGGAATTATCCGCGCCACCCAGCGTTTCTGGAACCGCTCACTCCCCACCATCACGGTCGAGCACACCGCCTTCCGGTCAGCCCTGGCCATGGGACGCCAGCGCATCGCCGCTGGGGTGGACGCCTCCGCTTACGCCAGCCAGCTTGGACCGGATTCTCTGGCGGCACTGCAGTACACCGGCGGCACTACGGGTGTCTCCAAGGGTGCCATGCTGACCCACGGCAACCTGATAGCCAACACCATGCAGATCATCGAGATCTGTGGCTCGCACCTACGCCCCGGCAAGGAAACCGTGCTGACGGCTCTGCCGCTCTACCATGTGTTCGCGTTTACGGTGAACTTGGTGGCGTTCTACCACCTCGGAGGACGGAACATCCTCATCCCGTCTCCGCGCCCGCCAAGCAATCTGCGCCGAGCATTCGAGAACTACCCGATCACCTGGCTCACTGGAGTGAACACTCTCTTCAACGCGCTGCTGAATGAGCGGTGGTTCGTGGAGTACCCGCCCAAGGCGTTGCATGCTTCCGTGGCCGGCGGGGCCTCCCTGCACAGCTCTGTTGCCGAGCGCTGGAGAGAGGTCACGAAAACCCCGATCGTCGAGGGATACGGACTCACCGAGTCGTCCCCGGTGTTGACGTTCAACCCGCTGGGCGGCACCGTCAAGGACGGAACCGTAGGAATCCCGTTGCCGTCGACCGAGGTGCGCTGCGTCGACGACGCTGGCAAGCCGCTGCCTGCGGGGCAAGCGGGCGAACTGGTGGCGCGGGGCCCGCAGATCATGGCTGGCTATTGGCAGCGCGAGGCAGAGTCCAAGGCCACCCTCAAGGATGGTTGGCTCCACACCGGAGATATCGCCGAGATGGATGAGGACGGCTACTTCCGGATCGTCGATCGCATGAAGGACATGGTGTTGGTGAGCGGCTTCAACGTCTACCCCAACGAGATTGAAGAGTGCATCGCTGCACTACCGAACGTGCGCGAAGTAGGCGTCATCGGCATACCTGACGACACGACGGGCGAAGCCGTCCGCGCGTACATCGTCACTCGCACTCCCGGACTAACACGGGATGACGTCATCGCTCACTGTCGCGAACACCTGGCCGCATACAAGGTTCCCCGCAGCATCGAGTTCCGTGACTCGCTACCCAAGAACCCCGTTGGCAAGATCCTGCGCAAGGAGCTGCGCGCGCTCGCTGACACCACGCCGCATGCGACCATGCAGAACGGTAGGGACTAGCAATGCTGAACATGACACGGCTCCTGAGCGGAGTGGAGAGCATTCCGTCTGACTACGAGGTGGTCACCGAGTTCGAGCAGTACATGCTGGTCGTGCTCGTCTTCATCATCATGTTCGGGCTAGGTGCAAGTCTCACCCCGCGGGACTTCACATCCGCGCTACGCCGCCCCCAGGGTCTCATCATTGCGTGGTGCACACAGTTTGGCATCATGCCACTGCTCGCATTCCTGCTGGTCCTGGCGTTGATCGTGCAGCTACCCACTGAGGTGGTCGCGCCTCTGGCACTGGGCACACTGCTCATGGGTGCAGTGCCGGCCGGAACCACGTCAAACATCTTCACCTACTTCTCCAAGGGCAACCTGGGCCTCAGCGTCATGATGACCACCAACTCGACGCTCTGGGCACTGCTCATGACGCCACTCATGTTGTACATCTACGCCACCCGCTTCATGCCTGCGGAAGTACAACTGGAGATACCGATGCGCAACATCATCGTGGCGCTCGCCACGATCCTCATTCCGGTGCCCATCGCCATGGTGGTGCGCCGCTACAGCCCCAACGTGGGCGCTGTCATGGAACTGTTGGGCAGTGTGGTGGGCCTGTTCTTCATCGTGTTCTTGGTCGCCACCTGGGTGCCACGGAACTGGCAGTTGCTCGCTTGGACCCCATGGCAGGTGTATGTGGTGGTGATTGGGCTGGGCTTGTTTGGCATCGCGGTCGCCTACGCCATTGCACGCGCCATCAAACTCCATCCACGCAACGCGCGCACCATCGGGCTCGAGACCGGGATCCAGAATGGCCCCTTGGCCATCGCCATCGTGACCATCTCCTTCGCCGGCAGCTCGCAGCTGGGACTGGTGCTCTTGGTGCCGGCTTTGTACTCCCTGTTCATCGTCATCGTGGCGACGGTAGTCACCGTCTACTTCCGGCGTGCCAACGTCGCGGAGGAGCAGAGTATCCCTGACCTGCTGTAGTAGTGGAGTCCCGCGGGGTGCGCCCTAGGCGGGCGGGGTGCGCCCTAGGCGGGCGGGGTGCGCCCTAGGCGGGCCTCCGGATATTGTCGGGGTCCTTCATGTGATGGAGCCTGCGCGCCGCCTCCGCGATGGTGCCGCTGAGCGACGGGTAGACCGTGAAGGAGTTGGCGATCGCGTCCACGGTGAGATGGTTCGCGACGGCCATCGACAGCGGGAAGATGTGTTCGCTGGCACGGACGCCCACGATCACGGCGCCCAACACCTGGCCCGTGACCGTATGGCCAAAGATCTTCACAAATCCCGAATCGATCCCCAGCATCTTGGCGCGGGGGTTGCGGGCAAGGTCCAACCGAGACACTTGGTAGAAGATGCCGCGCTGTTTGAGTTGGGCCTCGGTGGCGCCCACCTCGGCAATCTCCGGGGACGTGAACACGTTCGAGGCAACGTGGCCCAACTCAATGGGCTGCACCACATCTCCCATGATGTGCGCGATAGCGATGCGCCCCTGGGTCGCCGCCACGGAAGCCAAGGGGAACACGCCCGTGCAATCGCCTGCCGCGTAAATGCCGCGCACCGAAGTGCGCGACACCCTATCCACCACCACGTTGCCCTGAGAGTCCAGCGCCACACCAGCCTCCACCAAGCCCACACCATCGGTGTTCGGAATCGAGCCCACCGCCATGAGGCAGTGGGACCCGTGCAGCACAGTGCCGTCCGTCAATGTGACGTCAACCCCGCTTCCAGTGTTGACCACGCCTTCAGCGCGCATGCCTAGCACCACATTCATGCCGCGCGCGGCGAAGACTTCTTGCACCAGCTCTGACGCCTCAGGATCCTGGTTATGCAACACCCGGTCATGCGAAGAGATCAGCGTCACCTCGCTGCCCAGGAGGCGGTACGCGCTCGCGAACTCGGCACCGGTGACGCCGGAACCCACCACGATCAGATGCTCGGGAAGTTCCTTGAGTCCGTAGAGCTGAGTCCAGGAAACGATCCGTTCGCCATCGGGCACTGCGGAATCAAGGACGCGGGGGCGCGCTCCCAGCGCAAGCACCACAGCATCGGCGTCGATCACCCGCTCGCCCACCGCAACCTGCGACGGGCTCAGGAGGCGTCCCTCCCCCTCGATGACGGTGACGTTGTTCTTCTCGAGACGCGCGCGCACATCTCCGGATTGCCTCTCCACGAGGTCATGCACGCGCGCGTTGACAGCGGCGATGTCCACGTGGTGAGTGGCGAACTCCTCCGTGTTGGCACCGTTCACTTCGCGAATGCCCAGTTGCGGAGCCCGCTCGGCGATAGTGCGCCATTCGGCGGTCGCGATCACCGTCTTTGACGGCACCACGTCCGTGAGCACCGCGTTCCCGCCCACTCCCTGACGCTCGATCAGGGTGACGTCCGCCCCGAGTTTGGCCGCCACAATCGCCGATTCGTATCCGCCAGGTCCGCCGCCAACAATCACAAGGTGAGTACGCATCAGTCCATTGTGTCTCACGTGCTCGCGGGCCGCACCAGCCGCGCGGCGTTCGTAGCGGAGATAGGCTCACAGGTATGACACTCGCAACCGTCGCGGCTACGGAAGCCGCCCAGATCATCGCCGACCGCACCGGCGTGGACCACCACGACATCGCCCTCGTTCTGGGCTCAGGATGGGGCGCTGCCGCCGCCCTGATCGGAGAGGAAGTCGCCTCAGTTCCCGCGGGCGACATCCCCGGCTTTGAGGCCCACGCGATCCCCGGCCACCACCCCACCATCCAGTCACTGCGCACCACCGACGGTCGGGCAGTCTTGGTGCTGGGCGCTCGGCAGCACTTCTATCAAGTGCGCGACGCCGTCAAGGTGGCACATGGCGTGCGGATGGCCGCCGCTGCGGGATGCACCCAGCTGGTGCTCACCAACGGTTGCGGATCCACCCGGCCCGACGTAGGGCCCGGCTCGGTTGTGCTCCTCGCGGATCACCTGAACTACACGGGTGCGACCCCTTTAGAGGGTGCGTCCTTTGTGGACATGACCAACGTCTACTCCCCGCGACTGCGTGACCTAGCCCGGAGCATCGACTCCAGCTTGCCTGACGGCGTCTACATCCAGTTCTCCGGACCGCAGTATGAGACCCCTGCGGAAGTGCGGATGGCGATGGGCTGGGGCGCGAACCTCATCGGGATGTCCACCGCACTTGAGGCGATCGCCGCCCGCGAGGCCGGGATGGAGATCCTGGGGCTTTCGCTCGTCACCAACATGGCGGCGGGGCTTGGTGCCGGAGATCTCAGCCACGCCGAGGTTCTCGAGGTGGGCGGCGACGCGGGCCCGCGTATCTCGAAACTGCTCGCCGAGATCGTCAAGGCGATGGCATGAGCGACCCCCTGCACGCACGCGCCCAGGCGTGGATCGATGACGATCCAGATCCTGTCACGCGCGAGGAGTTGCTTGCCATCCTGCAGGCGGACTACGCGGGTGTCGCTGGCGCGTCCGCCGACCTCATCGATCGCTTTGACGGCACGCTTCAGTTCGGCACTGCGGGCCTGCGAGGCACGATTGGTGCCGGACCTAACCGCATGAACCGTGCAGTGGTGATTCGAGCCGCCGCGGGGCTGGCTCAGTACTTGACCGATGCTTTGGCTGAGCGTGGCACCAGCGACACCGGTGCGCGCGTGGTGATTGGCTACGACGCGCGCCATCGGTCGTATGACTTCGCGGTGGACACCGCAGCAGTGATGACCGCCGCGGGCCACGAGGCGCTGCTGTTCCCCAGCGCTCTGCCCACTCCCCTGGTGGCCTACGCGACGCGCGCGCTCGATGCCGACGCCGGCGTGATGGTCACCGCGTCCCACAACCCTCCCGCAGACAACGGGTACAAGGTCTACCTAGGCGGACGAGTAGTGACCGACGAGGGTCAAGGCGCCCAGATCGTGCCGCCCTACGACGCGGCGATCGCGGCATGCATCGACGCCGTGGACACGGTCGCGTCGGTGCCCCGAGCCACCACGGGCTGGCAACTCCTTGATGACTCGGTGGTGGATGATTACGTGACCACAGCATCGGCCGTAGTGCCTGCACCCGAGGGCGAGCGCGCGAGCGAGCGCGCAAACGTCAGGATCGTGTTGACGCCGTTGCATGGCGTGGGCGGTGACACTGTGGAGCGCGTGCTCCGGACGGCAGGGTTCGACGACCTCCACACGGTGCCCGAGCAAGCACGCCCTGATCCCGACTTCCCCACGGTGGCGTTTCCCAATCCGGAAGAGAAGGGCGCGATTGACCTGTCGCTGTCGCTCGCGTCTCAGGTGGATGCGGACGTGGTGATCGCCAATGACCCTGACACGGATAGGTGTGCGGTTGCGACCCAGCTAAACGGCGTCTGGACCATGCTTCACGGCGATGTGGTGGGCTCGCTGCTCGGAGAGCGGATCGCGGCTCACCGGGCACTTCTCAGGATGGCACCGGGCTCGCAGGTGCTTGCCAACTCGATCGTGTCCTCGCAACTGCTCGCCAAGATCGCCGCACGCCACGGACACACGCACCGGCACACGCTGACTGGCTTCAAATGGATTGGGCGCGAGCCGGGGTTGATCTTTGGATACGAGGAAGCGCTGGGCTACTGCGTTGACCCCCAGCATGTGCGGGACAAGGACGGCATCTCTGCGGCCGTGGTGGTTGCTGACTTCGTTGCCGAGCTCAAAGCGGCAGGGAGAACGCTTGAGGACGCCATCGACGATCTCGCTCGCGAGTACGGCGTGTATCTCACGCGACAGGTCGCTGCCCGCTACACGGATCTGGCAGATATCACCGCGACCATGGTGAGGCTGATGGATGCGCCCCCCACCAGCCTCGGAGGTGCGGACGTCACTGAGGTGGACGACATGTCGCGCGGGCTTCACGGGCTGCCGCCCACCACGGGGTTGCACCTGTCAACTGCGGCAGGTGCCCGCGTGATTGTAAGACCATCCGGAACCGAGCCCAAGGTTAAGGCGTACCTCGAGGTGATCGTGCCGGCCGAGGGCGAAGTTGCCCGGGCGCGCCTGCGAGCCGAGCAAGCGATGAAGGCGCTCGAGGTTGACGTTCGCGCGGCGCTGGGGATCAGCACCTAGCCCCCGGCGGGCATCCCCGCCGACCCCCTCGCGACGCTCCGCACCCACTATGTGACGGAAGAGTCTCCTGTGGCTAGAGTCGACACCACTCACGCCGCACTGTTCACTGCTGTCCCAATGTGGGTGCGGAGCGTCGCGGGTGGCGGGCTAGTAGTAGTCGCCGTTGCTGACGCCAGCGGTTGCGCCCGTTCCGTCGAGCCCATCTAGTACCGCGCGGGTTCCAGACAACCCCAGTCGCGTCGCGCCCGCGTTGATCATCGCAAGTGCCGTCTGCGCATCTCGGATGCCACCGGATGCCTTCACACCCAGGCGCCCGCCTACCGTCTGCGCCATCAGCGCGACCGCGCTCTCGCTCGCGCCGCCAGCACCGTGGAAACCGGTCGAGGTCTTGACGAAGTCCGCACCAGCAGCCTCGGCCGCCATGCACGCGCCGACGATCGCAGGATCTGTCAACGCCGCCGACTCGATGATCACCTTGAGGATCTTGCCCGCGGGCACGGTGGCGCGCACCGCAGCGATGTCGGCCTCCACGGCCTTGTAATCGCCAGCCAGAGCCGCAGCCACATCAATCACCATGTCGACCTCGTCGGCTCCGTCGGCAATCGCGAGTGCGGCCTCTGCTGCCTTGATGGGCGAGTGGTGCTTGCCTGATGGAAAGCCACAGACCGTTGCGATCGCGAGGCCCTTGGGGGTGGTCACAGGGAGCATTGAAGGCGAGATGCAGATCGAGAAGACGCCCAGTTGGGCGGCCTCCGCGATCAACGCGTCAACGTCCTCGCGCGTGGACTCCGGCTTGAGGAGCGTGTGGTCAACATAGCGGGCAAGTTCAGCACGTGTGAGGGTCATGACGTCAGCCTACGCGCCTGAACTGACCGAGGCGTGGCGAGCCTACAACTCGACTCCAAAGCCCTCAAGCACTCGCTCTGCCAGGTCCACGCGCTCGTCGTAGGGCAGGAACGCTGCCCACGCCGCCGTGAGTGTCGCTTCGACAATCTGGTCGCGGGTCCACCCGCCTTCGGTCACGAGGCGCTCAATCTCGCGGCCCATAGACGTTCCGGACATCAGGCGGTTGTCGGTGTTGATCGTGACCGCGAAGCCAAGGTCCCGCAAGGCGTGGATCGGGTGCGTCGCAACGGATGCGGCTGCCCCAGTCTGCTCATTCGAGGTGGGGCACAGTTCCAGCGGGATCTGCTGGTCGAGCACCATCTGGGCTACATAGCCCAAGCGAGGGTCGTCACCGTCGAGATCCTGGATGTCCTCCACAATCCTCACGCCATGCCCGATGCGCCGGGCAGCTCCCAGCCCGATCGCTTCAGAGATCGACTCAACACCCGCCGCCTCGCCAGCGTGGATGGTCACCGCCATGTGGTGGTCGCGCAAGAGTGCGAATGCGTCTGCGTGCTTGCTGGGCGGGAAGCCGTTCTCGGCACCAGCGATGTCAAAGCCCACGCAGCAGGTGCCGCGGTTGTCGAGGGTCAATTGTGCGATCTCCAGGCCGCGGTCAGCGTGGCGCATCGCAGTCAGCAGCGCGCCTGCACGAATCCCCAGGCCTTCTTCGGCAGCCTCGGTCACGCCCGCTTCGATGCCCTCCTGCACAGCCTCAACCACCTGCTGGAGCGTCAGACCCTGCTGCAGGTGCTGCTCGGGCGCATAACGCAGTTCGGCGTAGATGACGCCATCGCGAGCCAAGTCCACCACGGCCTCGCGAGCGATCCTGGCCAGAGCATCGGCCGTCTGCATGACTGCGATGGTGTGGTCGAAGGTCTCCAGGTAACGCTCGAGCGAGCCGGAGTCGGCTGACTCGACAAACCACGTCGCGAGCGCATCGGCGTCGGTGGCCGGGAGTGAGTGCCCCGCCTGCTCTGCGAGATCGATGATGGTCTGCGGGCGCAGGCCCCCATCGAGGTGGTCGTGGAGGGCGATCTTGGGCATCGCGAGGATGTCGGCAGTGGAGAGGGTCATGTACTAAGGCTAACGGCGCGAGCGGGCGGTCGGCGCGCGGGTGCCGTTGGTAGCATCGATAGGTGATACGCGTAGGCATAGTCGAGGATCAGCGGGCGAGCCGCGAAGCCCTCCTTGATCACCTCGCGCGCTTCTCCGAGGAGCATGGGGTTGAGTTCTACACGACGGAGTTCGACGACGGGGCCGACGTGGTCGCGGACTACCGCCCCCAGTTCGACATCCTCTTTCTCGACGTCCAGATGGAGCGCATGGACGGGCTGGAAGCAGCGCATCGCATCCGCGAGACTGACCCTTCCGTCATCATCATCTTTGTCACCAACATGGCCCAGTATGCGATCAAGGGGTACGAGGTCGACGCCCTCAGCTACCTCGTCAAGCCCGTCCCGTACTTCGCGTTCGCCCAAGAACTGAGCAGGTCGCTCCTGAAGCTACGCAAGGCGGACTCAGATGAGGTGGTGATCAACGTGGGAGGGCGCATCGCCAAGCTCGATCGCGGGGACATCGTGTACGTCGAGTCAATCAAGCACCGGATCACCATCCACACCCTTGGCGCGGACTACACCTTCAGCGGCACTCTCAAGGCGGTGGAACAGGCGCTCGAGAGCGAGACCTTCTTCCGCTCCAACAACTGCTACCTGGTGAACCTGCGCCACGTCACCGGTGTGGAGAACTCTAGTTGCACCATGGTGGGCGGAGTCCAACTGCAGGTGAGCCGGCCCCGCAAGAAGGCCTTTCTGGACGCGCTCACTGACTACGTGGGGGGTCGAGTGCTGTGAACCCGGAGATCCTGCCCGACATCCCGCGGGCGTTCACCGCACTCGCCGAGTGGTCGGCATGCATGGTCTACATCCTGCTCATGCGCAAGCGGCTGCCTCGGGTGCCGTTGGTGCTCGCCATGGCAGGTTCGCTAGCAGCGCTGTTCGGCATTCACGTGCTTGCGGACGCGATGCCCGTGGAGTTCTGGGTCCCTGGAATGGCGCTGGCCGTCGCGGCCATGTACGGATTCATTGTGTTGTGCGCCGACATCTCGCCGCGCGAAGCGGGTGACCTGGTCGCACGAGCGTTCGTGTTGGCGGAACTGGTGGCCTCGCTCGAGTGGCAACTTCACGTGTTCTTCTTCCACGATCAAACGGGCACTCCATGGCAGATACTGCCGCTCGCCGTGATCTACGCGAGCGCGTTTCCCCTCGCTTGGTGGCTTGAGCGACGCCACTTCCCGCGCGATCAGCACGTACCGATCACCAACCGGGCGCTCGTGGCTGTAGCGGCCGTTGCGAGTGTCACCTTCCTCATGTCCAACCTCAGTTTTGTTGCGTCGAACACCCCGTTCTCGAGCCGCCTGGGCCCAGAGGTTCTCTACATTCGCACCCTGGTAGACCTCTGCGGATTCGTGATGCTCTTCGCGCTACGCGGACAGCTCCTCGAATTGCAACGGAGCGTGGAGGTGGCGGCGGTCAGCATGATGCTACGCAACCAGCAGGAGCGCTACCTCCAGTCCAAGCACGACATCGACGTGGTGAACAGCAAGTATCACGACCTCAAGCACTACATCCACGCGATCCGGGCCGAGGCAGACCCGGAGGCCAGAGCAGGCTACGTGGATCAACTCGAGAGCTCGATCCGCGGGTATGAGACCTCGGCTCTCGAGACAGGCTCGCCCGTGCTCGACACGATCCTCGCGTCCAAGATCCGCCAGGCTGAGCGTTCGTCGGTCACGCTCACGTGTGTCGCTGACGGCAACGCCGTGGCGTTCATGGACCCCATGGATCTCGTGACGATTGTGGGAAACGCGATCGACAACGCCATCGAGGCCACGTCCTCACTGCGCACCCCGGAACAGCGCCTGGTGCGGCTCGCCATCTACCGGCAGGGAGAGTTCGCGATGCTGAGGTTCGAGAACTACTTCGAGGGCTCAGTCGATGTGGTCGACGGGCTTCCGCGCACCACCAAGGCTCGCGCTCTGCAGCACGGCTATGGATTGAAGAACATGCGGGAGACCGCAGAACGTTACGGCGGGTCGTTGACCGCTCGCGCGGAGGAGGATTGGTTCGTGGTCCGCACCTTGATCCCTGTCCCGGAGGCCAGCCCGGTTGATGCGGCGTCAACCTGACGCTTCCTGAGCCTGACGGTTCCTCAGGCAGACGGCGCGAGCACGTTGTCGACCAACGTGAGCGCAGACGCAATCGCCATGTGCATGTCGAGGTATTGGTACGTGCCTAGGCGTCCTCCGAAGTGCGTCCCAGGTTCACCGCGAATCAACTCCCGGTAGCGCTCCAACCTGGCGCGGTCGCCCGGTGTGGACACTGGGTAATACGGCTCGTCATCACGGGCTGCAAAGCGCGAGAACTCCCTCGCGATCACGGTGGCGTCGGCCGGGTAGTCGCGCTCCGGGTGGAAGTGCCTGAACTCGTGGATCCGGGTGTAGGGCACGTCAGCGTCGGCGTAGTTCATCACCGCCGTGCCCTGGAAGTCGCCTTGCGGAAGTATCTCCGTCTGGAAGTCGATGGTGCGCCACGTGAGCTCCCCTTCCGTGTAGCCGAAGTACCGATCCACGGGTCCGGTGTAGACCACCGGCACCTGCCCGCGCGTCAAGTCCCTGCTAAACGCCGATGTTCCCACCAGGTAGTCGTGCTCAAGGCGCACGTCTATGCGCGGGTGATCAAGCATCCGCTCAAACCACGTGGTGTAACCATCGGCGGGCAGTCCCTCGTAGGTGTCCGAGAAGTACCGGTTGTCATAGGTGTAGCGCACTGGAAGACGGGAGATGACCGACGCGGGTAGTTCGCGTGGATCCGTCTGCCACTGCTTGGCGGTGTAGTCGCGAATGAACGCTTCGTACAGCGGCCGGCCGATGAGCGCGACGCCTTGCTCGTCAAGGTTCACCGGTTCGCGGCCCGCCATCTCACTGGCCTGTTCGGCGATCAAGGCCCGCGCCCCAGCTGGCGACAGTGCCGAACGAAAGAACTGATTGATGGTGCCCAGGTTAATGGGCATCGGGAACACCTCGCCGCGATGGGTGGTGTAGACGCGGTGGCGGTAGTCCGTGAAACTCGTGAAACGGTTCACGTACTCCCACACCCGCTCATTCGAGGTGTGGAACAGATGCGCGCCGTAGCGATGTACTTCGATGCCGGTGGCAGGCTCGCGGTAGGAGAAGGCGTTGCCACCGATGTGCTCGCGCCGGTCGAGCACCACCACGTTCCAGCCGTGCTGCGAGGCCATCCGCTCCGCGACCGTGAGCCCAAACAGTCCAGCTCCCACAACCACCAAGTCCGTCATCGCTTGTCACCCCGGTGCGCGCGGCCCGTCAGTTCAACTGCAGAACCCACCTGGCGCCGCGATACGCAGCAAGGGTGGCGCGCCGCCCCGACTTGCCGGGTAGGTTCACCAGGTGACCCAAGGTAGTGCGGCGCAGGCGCCGGTACACAGCGGGGTCGTCGTACCGAATCTCGCGCCATAGTTCCACCTTACGAGCAAAGTCTTCGTCACGGCCCGAGCGCAGCAACATGGTCGAGGAGATGACGCATACGATCTGCAGGTGGTGAAGCATGTACCGGTAGAGCGCGTCGGGGACGTCGAACGGACTGACGTTGACGTCCATCATGATGCGGTTCACTTTGAGTTGCTGGTCGATGCGCCGGATCATCACCGCCTCATTCACCGACTGGTCCGGTCTGCCAATGAAGTATCGATACAGGTCGACGTCCAGGTAGTAGATCGACTCGACCGACATCAGTGGCTGATACACGTAGAGGTTGTCGACATAGAACGTGTGCTCGGGCAGGCACAGGCCGCTCTCGCGGAGCACGTCTGTTCGGTACACCAACGAATGCATCATGAGGAACTGGCTGGTCCGGAAGCGACCTACCTCGCTCCACGTGAACACGCGGCCGCGGGGTAGCACGTTGCGGTAGCGGACGGCACGCTTGCGGCGCCTGCCTACCTTCTCATACACAAAGTTGCTCACCACGAGGTCCACGGACTGCTGGTCCGCAATAAACCCCCGCAGGGTTGCCAGCAAGGCCTCGAACGCCTCGGGATCAACCCAGTCATCGCTATCCACAACCTTGAGGTAGCGGCCACGTGCCTGGTCAATGCCCACGTTGATGGTTGAGCCGTGCCCGCCGTTGGGTTGATGGATGGCACGCACCACGCCGGGGTACTCGGCCTCGTACAGGTTTGCGATGGCACCCGTGGCGTCTGTGGATCCGTCGTCGATGATTAAGACCTCAACGTCGGTCGCGCCCGTGAGCAGCGAGTCAATACAGCGCTCCATCCAGTCGGCGGCGTTGTAGGACGGCACCACGACGGTGAGCGTAGTCTGCGGCAGGTTCTTCATGGGGGCTCAGTCTCCTCGCGAGCGTCACGCAGGTCCGGCGGTAGCTGGCTCTGCGGGCACTAAGGGCTCGTCGTCCTGCACACGCTTGAAGATGACCTTGAAGATGGGGAAGAACACCCAGAAGGAAATCCCGGCGTAGATGACCATGGTCAGCACATCAGCAGCAGTCTCGCCGGTGGAACCCCAGTCTAAAGTGTCGATGAAGAACTGATACACCGGCGCCTTGTAGAAGCCCTGAGCGGCTGCCGCGATGAACGTAATGACCACGTACGCGATGAAGTACCACATCGCCGCGATCCAAGGCGAGGTGTTTGACTTGAAGGTGATGTTGCGCTGCAGGAAGAAGTTGATGATCTGCGCGATCGCCAGCGTGATTTGCACTGCCATGAAGTAGGCGAGGCCACCGCCGCCAGCCGGAAACTCGCCCGCCGGGTAGTCGAACATGTAGTACTGCGAGCCATCAACGTTTGATCCCACGGCCAAACGCTGGAAGTCGGTATGAAGCAGCCACGTCTGGTTGAACCACGCCCGGAACAACGGCATGAGCGCAAGTTGGAGCACCGTGACAGCGTTGGAAAACACAAAGAACATCAGGAACTGCGCAAACCCGGGGCGGCGCTCGACAAACCGGTTCCATGCTTTTCCAACGGACTTCAACATCAGCTACTCCTTGTGACTTGGGACACGACGTGCGGTGGCCACGAGCGCGGACGTGAGCCGCTTCGCGTCGGACAGGTTGCGGACGTAGGCGCGTACCAGGCGCCCGGTGCCGCGAAAGAAGTGACCGTTGACGATCAACGCGATGGCGTCAACCATGGGGGCGCTCACTGCGCCGCCCGTCATCTTCCCGATGGCTCGGAACGGCATGTTGTACAGGAAGTAGAGGTTGAGGTCAGGGGCACCCTTGCGCTCTGATCTCGCGATAAGCGCTCGCAGCACGCGCGCCGCGAAGCGCGCCAACGGGCTCTTGGCCCCGTGCATGGCCCGCAAGGGATCATTGACCTCGAGTACGGCGCGCCCTAACCTTGGCGGGGGCAAGGCGCGGCCGAGCAGGCGCTCGAACTCCTCATCGGGAACGTTGGCGACAGCGCCTGTCGCGTAGTGAGGCAGGTCGCTTGATACCGGCAGGAGCGCGTCGCCCGGAACCGAGTACGGCGCGATGAGACGGGCATCGGCCACGTGCGAACCCACCACCACCTGGTAGTCACCGGACTCTTGAACCCAACGCTTGCCGTGGGCATCAAAGATGCGGAACGTGTACCGGTCAAAGGGGATGGTCACCCTGACGTCTTCCCCGGGCCCTAGGTACACCTTGCTGAACCCCTTGAGTTCCAGCGCAGGCCGGATCGCACCGTCAGACAACCGGCGAACATAGAGTTGCGCGACTTCCGCACCACTACTGGCCCCAGTGTTGGTCAGAGTGAATATCGCTCCCTCGTGGGTCACCACGAGATCGCTGTACTCGAATGACGTGTAGCTCAGCCCAAAACCAAACGGGAACTGCACCGCCACGCCAGCGGTCGAGTAGTAGCGGTAGCCCACGAACAGCCCCTCGGTGTAGCACGCAGCCTGGCCCGTAGCCGGGAAGAGTTCGTGACTCGGAGAGTCCTCTAGCGCCACCGGATAGGTCTCGGCGAGTTTGCCCGAGGGGTTGACGGTGCCGGACAACACGTCAATCATCGCGGGCGCTCCCGCTTGACCTCCGAGGTAGCCATGCACCAGGCCTGCGCACTCGTCAATCCACGGCATCTCCACCACGGCACCTGCGGACATCACCACGACAATCCTGTCCGTCACTGCGCGTAGCCGGTAGAGAAGGTCGATTTGGTTGGCGTTGAGCCCAAGATGGTCGCGGTCCTTGCCTTCAGACTCGCTGACCTCGTCGAGGCCCAGGTACAGCAACACCGTGGTGGCGTCGCGCGCCGCGTTGACAGCTTCGGCGGCGAGTTCCTCATCAGCGCCGCCATTGCGCCGGAAGCCCTGCGCGTAGGCCACGACGTCGAGCTGGGAAGACTCAAGCGCCTCGAGAGCGGTGGTGAGGCGGGTGGCGTTGACAAGGGAGGATCCTGCTCCCTGGTAACGCGGGTTGGCTGCAAAGTCGCCGACGACGGCGACCTTCTCGCCCGCCTGCAGCGGCAGGATCCCGCCGTGGTTCTTGAGCAAGACGATCGACTGCTGTGCCACCTGCCGTGCAAGCGCATCATGGCCGTCGACGTCCGCGTCGCCAGCCTCACCCGCATCTATCCAGTCGACGAGCGCGCGGACCTCGGCAACGCGGGCGTCGAGCGCTCCGGCGTCCAACTCCCCGGATTCGATAGCGTCGACAATGCGCCGAGCCGAGTCAAGTCCCGGCGAGGGCATCTCGAGTCCGCCACCGGCCCGCACTGCGGCCACGGGGTCATTGCCGCCGCCCCAGTCGGTAATCACTGCGCCGTCAAAGCCCCACTCATCGCGCAGAATGTCGGTGAGCAGGTGCGGGTTCTCATGCGCGTACACCCCGTTGATGCGGTTATAGCTGGACATCATCACGCGAGGACTCGATGCGCGGACCACGATCTCAAACGCCGTGAGGTAGATCTCCCGCAACGTTCGCTCGTCAACCACGGAGTCACTCGCCATGCGCCGCAGCTCCTGGCTGTTGGCGGCGAAGTGCTTGGGACTCGCAGCCACTCCCTGAGACTGGATGCCCCGTACATAGGCGGCAGCGAGGGTCCCAGCGAGGTACGGGTCCTCGGAGAAATACTCGAAATTTCGCCCACAAAGAGGGCTGCGCTTGATGTTGAGGCCCGGTCCCAGGAGGACGTCGACGCCCTGCGCGGCGGCCTCAGCTCCCAGCGCGCGTCCCACCACTTCCGCCAACGCGGGGTCCCAACTGTTCGCGACCGTCGCCGCCGTGGGAAAGCAGGTCGCTGGCTGTGAGGCCGCGATGCCCAAGTGGTCGCCAGAGCCGGTCTGCTTGCGCACACCGTGCGGACCGTCGGCGAAGAAGAGCGACCGGATGCCTGCGTGCGGGAAGGCGCGCGACTGCCAGACGTTCTCGCCGCTCAGTAGCGCGGCCTTCTCGAGGACGGTGAGCTCATGGGACATGGTGGGTGCTCCGGTTGTTGGGAGGGTGCTTGGGGCGGTTGACGTGATGGAGGGCCTGAAGTGCGGTACCGGACAGGCCAGGGGGCGAAGACCCGTCCGGTACCGCGGCTCGTTGCGGCGTCGATCACACGGGAGGTTTGACTGCCTTCTTCTTCTGCAGCGTCACTGCCGTGCGCGAGCTGTGGCGGCGTACCCGCAGCACCATCATCACGATGGCACCGACGAGCGCGAGGCCCACGGCAACCGTGATGGCGATCTGCCAGTACACCCACGCCGGGGGCGTGTATTCCACCGTCGCACCGGGGGCCAACCCATTCATCGCGTTGGAATTCGCCACGGTGAACAGGATGTTGTGGGTGGCCTGCCGGATGTCGGTGACAGCCTTAGCCGACGAGGTGTCGCCGAACGACTTCGACGGTTGGAAGGTGAGCGTCAGATCCGTACCTGCGTGGATGCCCTCGTTCGGGTTCATGTAGGAGTAGAGATTGAAGTCGGAGACAGTGAACCCTTCAAAGCCCCACTCTTGCCGGAGCACCGTGTCCATGAGCGGCTTGGAGCCGCCCGCCCAGGTAGCGCCTATGCGGTTGAACGAACTCATCATGCCGCCAGCGCCGATGGTCGTGGTGGCGAGAGTGCCTTGATCGTCCGCCAAGTACTGGACGTCCATCGTGATGTTCTTGACGCCCATCTCGAAGGGCTTGAGATACACCTCGCGGATGGCCTGTTCCGTGGCCCACACGGCGATGCCGTTGTTGACGCGGTTGGTCTCCTGATCGTTAAGCGCATAGTGCTTCACCATCGTGTAGACGCCCTTGGTGGCGACGCCATTCGCGACTGCGGTGAGCAGCGCACCTGACAGGTACGGATCTTCTGAGTAGTACTCGAAGTTGCGGCCGGCAAACGGCGAGCGGTGCAGGTTGACTGCAGGTGCATACCAACCGTTGATGCCCTTGTGCAGTGCCTCGTTCCCGAGCATCACACCCATCGCGGTCGCGAGGTCGACGTCCCAGGTCTGCGCGATCAGCGCTTCCGATGGGTACGCAACGCCGTTGATCTGCGAGTTGATGAAGGAGGAGAAGCCGGCAGGACCGTCTGGTTCCAACGTCTGGGGCTTTGCGATCGACTCGATCGCCGCCGTTTGGTAGGCGCCATTGAGAAGCATGCCTGTCATCTCTCCCACCGTGAGCGAGTCCAGCAACTGATCCCATTGCGGATCATCCTTGGGTAGCCCGCGCATCTCGATCAGAGTGAGGTCTGATCTCGCGCCGGTGGTGGGCATCTCGCCGTCGAACGCGGCCGCAGCGGCGTCAACGTCCCAGGCCTGGAAGCCCTCGATGGTCGCTTGGTCCGCCACGAACTGTGCGGCACTCGGAGCGGTGGGGAACGTCCCCGCGAAGTCCGCGCGAGACATCACCTGGATGGTTCCGTCCCTGCCGTCAGCACTGAACTGCGCGGACACGTCGTCAAACTGATTGGTGACTTCTGAGAGGTCCGATGCCCGGTGATTCTCGCCGGAGTAGACAACGTCTGTCGCGACCGTGTAAATGACCGCCTCGGTTCCCGGCGCGACCGTGTGAGAGTCGGTGCGCACGCTCAGCACGTAGTCACCGGCCTCAAGCACGTAGGCACGGTTATTGAGGTAGTCGTACGACGCCATGTCCTCGACCGCAAGCTCAATGGTCACTGACTCGGTGGCCCCGGGCTCGATCACGCCGGTCTTGGCGAAGCCGCCCAGCACCACCTCGGCCTTCTCGATCCCGCCGCGGGTATAGGGGGCGGAGTAGTAGACCTGCACCACGTCCTTGCCTGCGACCTGGCCCGTGTTGGCGACTTCCACGTCAATGGTGATGGTGCCATCGACGGCGCCGGCCTGCGTCCCGACCACTTCCCAGTCAAACGCCGTGTAGCTCAGACCGTACCCGAATGGGTAGACCACAGCGCTGGCGTAGTCGATGAAGCCTTCTGCGGCAGCGGTCTCGTAGTACCGGTAGCCAATGTAGATCCCTTCGGCGTAGTTCACGAAAGGCGCGTCGGCAGTGACGGTCGCGTTGGACGTGATGCGCTCCGCCGCGGAGACTGGGTATGACGCCTCAATGTTGTCGTAGATGAAGTGGCCAAAGTTGACGTAGGTGGGATCGGCGGTGAAGTCCGCTGCCCACAGGTCTGCGGTGCGACCAGACGGGTTGACGTCTCCTGAGAGGATCCGGCCCAAGCCGTTGAATCCGGTTGCGCCAGGTGAGCCAGCAAGGAGGATGGCGTCGATGCCGGGGTCGCCCTGGAGATCGCCCAGCTCGAGGGTGGTCGATGCGTTGACGACAACCACCACGGTGTCGAAGTTGTCCTTGGCGAGCGCAAGTAACTCCCGTTCGTCCTGGTTGAGTTCTAGTTGGTGCTGGCCGGGGACCGCGTTGGCGTCCCAACCCGTCATGTCTTGAGAAAGGTCACCGCCTTCGCCGCCTGGGCGTCCAATGAAGACGATGGCCGCGTCGGAGTACTGTGCGAAGGAAGACGCCTGTGCCGCGTACTCTCCAACCGGCATTTCGCCGATGTTGTACGTGGACTTCTCGACGTTGTCCATTTCGATGTGGCCGCGACGGTTCTCCTCCGCGAAGGTTGCAATCGCGGCGAACACGCCATCGTTGATGGAGAAGCCTGCGTTCTCGAGGCCGCCACGGGCGGTCACGGCAGATCTCGTGTCGACCGAGCCAGAGCCCGAGCCACCAAAGATGGGGTCAGCTGCAGCGCGTCCCAGCATCGTGACCTGAGCGCCGGCGTCCAGGGGGAGCGCCGCGTTGTCGTTCTTGGCGAGCACGATGCCGCCCGCACCGATTTCCTCGACCAGGGCACGAGCAGCTTCATCCACCGCGTCCATATCGGCGTAGTCGGACTTGTAGTATTCGGTGTCCCAACCGGCTGACCGCTCAGAGTTGGTGAATGTGTAGGTACCGGATCCGAACTGCGAGGACACCCAGCCTCCGGCTACGACCAGGGCCGCGTTCGCGACGACAACGACGATGGTCACCAGCGCCACGATCGGGATCCATATTGATAGGTAGGCCTTGTTGGACTTCGGCGCCTTTGCGGCGACGGAATCCTGAGGTGCTCGTGCGTTCACGTCGTATCTCCTTCGGAAATGATGTGTGGTGATGATGGTGGTGCGGTGCCCGCCCGGATGTGAGCCGGGCGGGCGCGAGAAAACTAGTCAGTGACCTGGGTGATGGTGCCGTCTTGATCGATCTGCCAGGTTTCGCCGGTCGCGGCGGAATCCGCCTTGATGGTGAACCTGCCTCCGTCGGCGATCGTGATGGTGCCTTGGACGTGCGAGGCGGCGTCGGAGTAGGAGTACGGCACGACGAGCAGCCCGTACTTGACCGTCGGGTGCTCGACATCGCTCGCGAGCATGATCTGCGCCCAGCTGTCGTCTTCCGCAAGCGCGTCAGCGACGGCGGCGCGGGCGTTGTTGAGGTCGTCCGCGATGTCGACGTTCACTTCAACGGTGACAGCGGGTTCTCCGCCGGTGTTGTCACTGCAGGCCGCAAGGCCAACCGTGCCCGTGAGCGCGATCAGCAGTCCGAACCCGGTTGTCAGTACCTTGTGTTGCTTCATGTCCACTCCCTTGTTGAGATCTGGCTCGAGATGCCCCGTAGCCGATGGTGCTGTCGGGTGGCCGGCGACAGGTGCCGCCGGCCACCCTTGATGGTGCTGATGTACGTGTTAGCGAATCGGTCCCGAGTAGTTGAGACCGAAGCCGTAGTCATACACGTTGCCATTGGCGTCGGTGTACGGAGTCATGTCCCGAGCGACATCTTCGAGTTGAGCCTCGACGGTGTCCATGTTGAGCGGGAACTGAATCGGCAGGCGACCCTTGGGCTCGTACAGCCCCAGCGCCACCTCAATCAGTGCCTGGTCGCTCGTGCCAAAGCCCACGATGATCGCGTCAGACTTTGCCTCGAACTCAGCCGGGACTACCGGGTTGATCGCCTTGAGAACGGTGATCACCGGGATGTCCTTGCCGCTGGCTTCAACTGCTGCGACGGCACGCTCGAACGCGTCGAGGTCAGCCTCGTTCGCAATCCGTGACGTGTTGCCAAAGTAAGACCGGTTCTCCTGGGTGCCGTCCGCGAGGATGTCACCCGAGATGGAGGTCCGGCGTACGTTGTCTCCGTCAGCCGTGTAGGGACGGTACTGAAGCGAGATCGGGTACCACTCGTCCGTCTCACGATCGTGGCCAACGTTGGAGAAATTGCCGCCGCTGTCCGGGCTTGCCATGCCAACCAGCACGATGTCGACGGTGGAGAGGTCAGGAGCGGTGTAGCTCGTGACCACGCCGTCGGCGTCCATGACTGCTTCGTCGGTGACGACGTTGGCGAAGTAGCGCTCGGCAACGTCGATCGTCAGACCGGGCGCTTCGGTGTATGCCGCCGGACCAAACGCGCTAGCGACGCCGACGTTGTACGACCTCGGAATGTAGGCCGTCTTGTCTGCCCAGTCAGCTGCCTGGCTCGCGGTGACGGTGTCGCCGTCGTTCTTGAGCATGACCACCGAGTCGAGCTGCGCAGCGTAGCCTGCCGCGACCTTGTCATCGCTGGCAAGAATTGCTGCTGACTCCTGAGGGTCCAGGTAGGCGCTCTCGTACAGGCCCGGGTTGAACAGCATCGTCAGAATGCGTGCGCCGGACTGCTTGAAGCGAGTCTCCGCGTCCACGTCGACGTCGCCTGCTTCAAAGCGTTCCTGCCAGATGTCGTAACCCTCGAGAATGCGAGTCGAGTTGTTGACGCCACCGAACATGTCGTGACCGGTGAGCAACACCTCAAAGTAGCGCTCGCCAGGTGTCAGGTCCTCGGCGCCCCAGGCCATGCCAAAGAAGGCGCCTTCGTCGTTGGAGCCACTCATGACACCCCAGTCGGTGACGATGACACCTTCAAAGCCGTTGTCCTCGCGGAGCAGGCCCATGCGTGCAGCGTCGTACGCAGTGCCGACTCGATCGAACAGCGGTTCGCCGTTGCCATCGACGGCAATGGAATACGAGGTCATGACTGCTGCGGAGTTCAGCGAACCCAGGAAGGCCTCGGTGTGCTCCGCGAAGTTGCCGCCGGGGTACACGCCATACTTTCCTGCATTGGTGTGTGACTCGCGTCCACCTTCACCCGGACCGTCGCCAGCCCAGTGCTTCACCATCGCGTTGACGGAGTCTGGGCCCCAAGCGTCTTCGCCACCGGTGCCCTGGAAACCATTCACGTACGCCGCAGTGAGCTCGACGTTCATGTCGACGTCCTCGCCGAACGTGCCACCTACGCGCAACCATCGAGGTTCGGTGGCAAGGTCAATCTGCGGGCTCAGAGCGGTGGTGATGCCCAACGCGCGGTATTCGGCCGACGCCATCTCGCCGAACTTCGCCGTGTGGTCCGCGTCGAACGTCGCAGCCAGCCCCAGGCTCGAAGGCCAGCGAGAGATGTCGGCACCGTCGGCGTTGTAGCCGCCGGAACCTGCCGTCGATCGCGGGTCTGAGCTGAAGTTCACGGGAACGTAAGCAAGGCCACCGGAGGCTGCCAGGTCCTCCACGTATGCCTGCATTTCGTTGACCCATGCCACGGTGGTGCTTCCGTCGCTACCCGCAGCGTTCAGCACGTTGCGTAGGTGTGAATCGGTGAGGTACTCCTTCTGGGCGTCGGTGAGGCCGTCGCCGGGAGAACGTTCGTGAGAACTGAAGAGCATGAGGCCAGCGATCTGCTCCTTGGTCAGCTCGTCCGCAAGGTCGGCTGCGCGCGCGCTTGCTTCGAGGCGCCAGTCTTCCCACGGGTCGAGGGTGCCGTTGGCGTTCATGTCCTTGAACGCGTACGTCGAACCGTCGATGATCTCTTCGAGAAGCGTGACGGGGCCATCGACCGAGTACGTCAGTCGCGGGCCGTCGTAAGGGTTCTCGACCACTACGAAGGTGACCGAGCCGTCGGTGACTTCACGCATCGTGTACGAGGCGGGCTCCTGCGAGGGATCCGGAGAGGCCTCGTCGGAGTTGCACGCGGCGAGTCCGAGCACCAAGCTCGCGCTTGCCAGCGCCACGACTCCCTTGACGGGTAGCCGCCTCATGGGGGCTTCAGGTGCCCCGCCGTTCCTTGTCATCATTGACATTGTTGCTTTCTCCTGTTCGGATGGTGGCTCGGGACCGCTGCGCCACTCGGAGCAGTTCCCGATCTTCTTCCAGTGTTCACTGTCGTGGTCACCGGACGCCGTGCGTCGTTACCTGGGAAGGTCGATTCGAGCCGTTGGTTGTGGTCCAGCACGCTGGCCTTGACGTCAACGGAACCCGATCTGGCTTGCCCAATCGTGAGTCAATCAGTCCGCTACGTGGCGCAATCTCGGATGGCACGAACTGTCGCCGTGCTTGCACAACCTGTCGCCAGGCCGCAGCGTCGATGCCGTTCCGTAACCTAGGCGTGACCTTTCCGTGACACTTTGATGGCGCACCTATCGAGTTACTCTGGACCAATGAGCAGAATCTTCACCATGAGTTTCGCGTCGGTCTACCCGCACTACGTGGCCAAGGTTGAGAAGAAGGGGCGCACCAAGGCTGAACTAGATCAGGTGATCGAGTGGCTGACGGGATTCGATGCCACTGCCCTGGCGGGTCACCTCGAGTCGGGGACCACCTTCGAGGATTTCTTCGCGCAGGCCCACCTACACCCCAACGCATCCTTGATCACCGGCGTGGTCTGCAAGATCCGGGTCGAGGACATCGAGGACCCGCTCATGCAGAAGATCCGCTACCTCGACAAACTGGTGGACGAACTCGCACACGGCAAGGCCATGGAGAAGGTACTGCGCTCGTAGGTGTGCCGCGCTGAGAGCCTCGAGACTCAGCGCACCCGTGGACTCGGTAGCACCATCCACGAGATCCGCTTCCAGTTCCCCAGCGCGGCAAGTGGCTTGGTCGCCTCTGACATCTGGCGGTCGCGCAACACATGGAGCGCTCCAGTACCAGGTTCGAAGACGTGGAATCCGCCCTCGATGCGTCGCGTCAAGAGCACCACATGGCGAGGCACCACCGCCTGTAGCCCCGCTTTGGAGTCCCCCGACGAGTACAGCAACACGGGGATACCGTCGCGTAAGGCGGCCGACGCGTGGGCGATCAGCACCCGCATGTCCGAGCCGTCACGATCGTTGACCATGGCACCCCTGAAGCGCAGTCCGTGGAACCGCGCGGCACCGCGAGCTCCCCACGGTGGTGTACCCAAACTGCGGGGCCATGGCAGTCCCAACAGGGCCCGCTCCGTCACGGTCACGTGAACCGCCCGCTGAAGGGCGTGCCACCGCTGTTCCACCGTGCGCTTGACAGGCCCGTGCCACGACGCCGCCATTACTTCCCGCGGGGCGTATCCGGCGCACAGGCGCCCGGTCATGACCCACAGCGCCACGAACGGGTCGCCCATGGCAATCATCATCGAGACGGCGGCGGCTCCGCAGGTGGTGCCATCCATCTGCTTTGCAGGAACGGTGCCCCACACCACGGGACCCGCGCTGTCGCGGCCCACGGGGTTGCGGACCGCTGCCTGGTCCGGCGGGGAAAGCTGTTGCCACATGCTCGCCAGCGCCGCCACCGCGGCGACTGGAGCGCCACTGGCCACGGCCCGCTCCACTACCCCGGCATCGGCCGCCAACTGCGAGTGCGCTGCCTCGAGAGCCTTGCGATCGGCAGTGTTTGCCTTCGTCAAGCGATGCGCATAGACGCGGGAGGCGAGGTTGTCCGCGCCAGGGCGAGGGCCGCGTTGCGCTCGCCCGGCCGCGTGCGCGACGGCGTACGGCCCTGTCCAGCGCCGGCGGAGCCCCACGGCCTTTCCCGCGCGGGTCGCTATCGCCGTCAGGGTCCAGCCCATGCGCTACGTCGCCGTCCCGATGCGGTCCAGGATGATCTGCCTGTCAACGTCGCCGGAGCCGATGCTCACGGCCCCCGTTCCGTCGAGTGCCTCGCTCAGCGCGTCGAGGCCACGGGACATCCGCGCAGGCGTGTCCGTGTGGAGCGTCATGATGACGTCGCCCTTGTTGACCTTGTCTCCCAAGACCTTGTGCAGCAGCACGCCGGCACCGGCCTGAACCTTGTCTTCCTTGCGAGCGCGCCCCGCGCCCAAGCGCCACGCCGCCACGCCCACGCCCAGCGCATCTAGGGAGGTGATCACGCCGTCCGACTCCGCGCGCACCTCCTCCACGTGCTTGCCCTGGGCGAGCGGGGCATCGGGGTCGCCGCCTTGTGCGGAGATCATCGCGCGCCACGAGTCCATGGCACGGCCGTCCTTGAGCGCGTCCGCAGGGTCGATGTCCTTGATTCCGGCGCCGGCGAGCATCTCGCGGGCCAACTCCACGGTGAGTTCCACCACGTCTGCGGGACCGCCTCCGGCGAGCACTTCCACCGATTCCGTGACCTCGAGCGCGTTGCCGATTGCACGGCCCAGCGGCGTCGACATGTCCGTGAGCAAGGCTGATGTGGTGACCCCAGCATCGTTGCCCAGGTTCACCATGGTGCGTGCGAGGTCGCGCGCCTGCTCCAGGTCCTTCATAAACGCGCCGGTGCCCACCTTGACGTCGAGCACGAGCACGCCGGTGCCTTCGGCAATCTTCTTGGACATGATGGACGATGCGATGAGGGGTATCGCCTCGACGGTTCCGGTGACGTCGCGCAAGGCGTACAACTTCTTGTCTGCGGGGGCCAGGCCAGTGCCCGCCGCGCATACCACCGCACCAACAGCGCGCAACTGCGCGTGCATCTCTTCGTTGGTGAGGTCGGCGCGCCAGCCAGGAATCGACTCGAGTTTGTCGAGCGTGCCGCCCGTGTGCCCCAATCCGCGGCCCGATAGTTGAGGCACCGCGACCCCGCACGCCGCAACGAGCGGTGCCAGCGGCAGGGTGATCTTGTCGCCCACACCACCCGTGGAGTGCTTGTCTGCGGTGGGGCGATCCAGGTCCGAGAAGTCCAGGGTCTCCCCTGTGTTGATCATGGCCTGGGTCCACTGCGCAATTTCCTCGCGCGTCATGCCGCGCTGCAGGATGGCCATGGCGAGGGAACTCATTTGCTCGTCGGCGACCACGCCGCGGGTGTAGGCATCAACCACCCAAGCAATCTGGTCCGCCGCGAGCACCCCGCCGTCTCGCTTGGTGCGAATCACGTCTACGGCATCATGGCGTTCGGTCACGGTACGTCCTTCAGGTGATCCGGGCCAAAAGCACCCGGGAGTAGATGGGCGACGGTCACAGGACCACCGGCATGGTCGACGAGCATGTCCGCGCCGCCGTGTTCGAACAACAACTGGCGGCAGCGGCCACACGGAGTCAAGACGTCGCCGTTGCCGTCCACGCAAGCCAGGGCGACGAGCCTTCCGCCGGGGCCGGTCGAATGCAGCGCGGAAACCACCGCGCACTCGGCGCAGAGAGTGAGGCCGTACGAGGCATTCTCAACATTGCAGCCAGCGATGATCTCGCCGGACTCAGTGAGCGCGGCGGCTCCCACTGGGTACTTTGAGTACGGCACGTATGCGCGCCGCGAGACCGCGCGTGCCGCCTCGCGCAACGCCGCCCAATCGATGGTGGTCACATCGCTCACTTCTTGTAGGGCTTGCCCTCGGCGGCCGGTGGCTTCGCGAAGCCCACCAGACCGGCGACGGCAAAGATGGTTGCGAGGTACGGGAGCATTCCGAGGAACTGCGAGGGAATGGGCGATCCCATGATGCCCAACTGCAGTCGCAGGGCGTCCGCGAATCCGAACAGCAGTGCTGCCAGCAACGCCCCCTTGGGGCTCCACCGCCCCAGGATCATCGCGGCGAGGGCAATGAACCCCTTGCCCGCCGTCATCTCCTTGCCAAATGCCAAGCCAGCAGCAACGGTGAAGAATGCGCCGCCCAGACCGGCAATGGCGCCGCCCAAGATGACGTTGCGCACGCGCGTGCGGTTCACCTTGATACCCACGGTGTCGGCGGCCTTAGGGTGCTCGCCGACAGCTCGCACGCGCAAGCCCCACCGGGACTTGAACAGCATGATGTGTAGCACGATGACCGTGACGTACATGATGTACACCAGCGCGTTGTGGTTGAACAGGACCGGGCCGATGATCGGGATCTCGGAGAGCACCGGAACGGGCAGCCTGCCCAGCGACATTGACTGGTTCAGGTTGGGGTTGTCGCGCATGAGCGAGCCGAACAGAAAGCTCGTAAGGCCGATGACCAGAACGTTGAGCACCACGCCCACCACGATCTGGTCCACCCAGTACTTGACCGCGAAGATCGCCAACAGTGCGCCGACCAACGCGCCTGCGAGGGGCGCGGCCACGAGTCCCGCATACGCGTTACCGGTAGCGCTCGCCACGAGCGCCGCCAGGAACGCGCCGAACAGTAATTGCCCCTCGATGGCGATGTTGATCACGCCGGAACGCTCGCACAGGGTGCCCGAGAGCGCTCCGAACACCAAGGGGATTGACAGCACAATTGCGCTGGTCAGGAGACCCGTGATCTGAACGTTGGTCCCTTCGCGCCCAGCCCCCGCCCAGGTCAGCAGCGACCCCATCACCGCGATGGTGAATACGACCGGCAGCCACCACCCCAGGGTGCGGCGCTGGAGCGTCGCCCAGACGGCAAGGCCAGCCAGAGCCAGCGCGATCACGCTCAACGCCGTTGCCGTCAACTGTGACGGCACCGTGAGCGTGGGGATAGTGAAGAAGTCACTCTGGCGTGCCACGCTGAACGTGGTCTCGTTTCCGCCGCCAGATCCAATGCCAAAGAAGATGAACGATACAAGGCCGATGAGTCCCAGGCCAATCGGGCCCGCCCATCGACGCCGCGCCGAGGCGTCGTCTGCCGCCGGCGTCACCGGCGCGTCAACCAACGTGGTCATGCCGCCACCTCCTTCACATGAGCCGGCGCAGGCAATCGGAACATGGTCCTCACCAGCGGCGGAGCAGCGATGAACAACACAATGAGCGACTGGATCACCAGCACAATGTCCACCGGCACTCCCGCCTGCACCTGAAGAGCGGGGCCCGCAGCGCGTAGCGCCCCAAAGAGCAGGGCGGCGAACACGATGCCCAGCGGCCGCGACCGCCCCAAGAGTGCCACGGTGATCGCATCAAACCCAAACGATGCCGCTACTCCCGCCGTGAGCGAGTGCTCGGTCCCAAGGATCTGCGCGGAACCAGCAAGCCCCGCGAGGGCACCTGCGGTCACCATCACCAGGATGTAGACCTTGCTCACGCTCATTCCAGCGGTCCGCGCCGCATGCGGGTTCGCACCCACGGCCCTGAACTGGAACCCCCAGGTAGAGCGCTCGAGCAGCCACCACACCCCACCCGCAGCTGCGAGCGCCAGCAGGAATCCCAGGTGCAGGTTGTAGGCCGAGCCAAGGATCAAGGGGTATTCGGCGGTCTCCGCGATGAGCGGCGATTGTGGGTTGGTGCTTCCCGGGCGCTGGAATGCCGTCTTGGACAGCGCAAATGACACCAGGTTGAGCGCAATGTAATTCAGCATGATGGTCGTGATGACCTCGTGCGCACCAGTGCGAGCCTTGAGGAATCCTGGGATGAACCCCCAGATCGCACCACCCAAAACACACCCCACCACGGCAACGATCAGGTGGAGCACCACTGGCAGGTCCCACGCGAAGCCCACATAGGCACCCACCGTGGCGCCGATGATGATCTGGCCTTGGGCACCAATGTTGAACAAGCCCGCGCGGAAGCCAAGCCCAAGCCCCAGGCCCGCGAGGATCAGCGGAGTCGCCACCGTAAGTGTCTGAGTGAAGGGCCGAATGCCAACCGCGACGTCGGAGGCATTGGTGTTGTAGATCGCGCCTTGGAACATGGTGGTGAAGACACTCGATAAGGTTCCGCCCACCGCGGCAAAGAAGTCGCCTGGCCGCGAGAAGAAGTAGCCTGTGGTGGCGAGGACGTCCTTGTCTGCAAGCACCACGAGCAGGCCGCCAAGCAACATCGCCGCGAAGATGGCGAAGACCACCACCAGCAGGTCACTCTGGGTGATCTCTCGCATGAGGCGGCCGAAGTCCCGGCCGGCCTCTTCCGGCGATCCTTCGCTCTCGGGCCCGTCAGCGGATGAACGATCCGTGGTGGCTGTGGACTCACTCATGCGGCGTCCTCTCCATGTGCCCCGGCCATCATCAGACCCAGCGTCTCGCGGTCGGTGTCCGCCGGCACGATGTCGACAATCTGGCCCTGGTACATGACTGCGATTCGATCAGCGAGCGCGGTGACCTCATCCAGCTCAGAACTCACGATCAACACCGCGGTACCGGCGTCACGCTCTTGAATGATGCGCTTGTGAACAAACTCGATCGAGCCCACGTCGAGGCCCCGCGTGGGCTGCGATGCCATGAGCACCTTGAGCGGGCGCGACAGTTCACGCGCGAGCACCACCTTCTGCTGGTTGCCTCCAGACAGCGACCCGGCCGTGGCCCGAATCGAGGTGGTACGGATGTCGAACTGTTCCACGCTGCGCTCGGCATGCTCAGTGATCGCGGCAGGCTGAAGGGCCAGACCCTTGGAGTACGGCTCGATGCCGTAGAGGTCAAGGATCAGGTTGTTCGCGATCGTGAACGTCGCCACCAACCCGTCTTCGGTGCGGTCCTCGGGGACAAAGCCCACGCCGCTCATGAGCACATCACCGATCGACTTGCCGGTAATGACCTCACCGTCCACCGTGGCCTTGCCTCCGGTGGTGGGGATCACTCCCAAGAGCGCCTCCATGAGTTCGGTCTGCCCATTGCCCTGGACCCCGGCAACCGCGAGGATCTCACCCGCGCGCACATCGAAGCTCACACGCCGCAACTGCTCGTGGCCCGATTCGTCTTTGGCACTCAGGTTCTTCACGGCAAGGACCACGTCGCCTGGCTTGGCTGTGCCTTTGTCCACCGTCATGCTCACATCGCGGCCCACCATCATCGACGCGAGTTCCTCGCGGGACGCGGTGGGCTTGGCGGTCCCCACCACCTTGCCCAGGCGGATCACGGTGATGGTGTCAGCAACTGCCTGCACTTCCCGAAGCTTGTGGGTGATGAGCACCACCGACGTGCCGGAATCGCGCAGTTGCTTGACGATCTCGAGGAGTTCGTCGGTCTCTTGGGGCGTGAGCACGGCTGTGGGCTCATCGAGAATCAGCACCTTTGCCTGACGCGAGAGCGCCTTGATGATCTCGACGCGCTGTTGCGCACCCACCGCGAGGTCTTCCACCTTGGCGTCGGGGTCAAGATGAAACCCGAACCGCTCAGAAAGTTCTCTGACGGTAGCCCGCGCGGCGTCAAGGTCCAGAATCTTCGCGAAGCCTGTCACGGCCTCGTGGCCAAGCATGACGTTCTCGGCAACCGTGAATGGTGGCACGAGCATGAAATGCTGGTGCACCATCCCGATGCCCGCCGCCATGGCGTCACCCGGACCTGCGAACACCACCTCTTCATCATCGAGCAGGATTGTGCCCTCGTCGGCATCGTAGAAGCCAAAGAGCACGTTCATGAGGGTGGACTTGCCCGCGCCGTTCTCTCCTAGCAGCGCGTGGATCTTGCCTTCTTCCACCAGCAGGTCAATCTTGTTGTTCGCAGTGAAGTCACCAAACTTCTTGGTGATGCCGCGGAGCTCGAGTTTCACGCCTGTCCCTTCGTTGGTGACAGCAACAACAGGTGCATGAGCCAAGTCAAGCACGAACCAGGAGTATCGAGGAACACGAAGGGCGCGCCGCGTATCACGCAGCGCGCCCTTCGGGCTTGGACTCGAAAGTCCTCACACGTTACGGCGTGATGGAACCGTCGATGATGCCAGCGCGAATCTCTTCAAGAGCTGCGAGCAGTTCATCCGACACGGGTGCGTCGCGGAAGTCCGCAATGCCCACGCCCTCGTTCTCAAGCGTGCCGAAGTACGGCGCGTTGGAGAAGCCTGCACCTACGGCGGTGGTTTCAACCACGTCGTAGACAGCGGGTCCCATGTTCTTCATGATGGACGTGAAGATGATGTCGGCGTACTCAGGAGCGGTGACTACCCAGTCCTGGTCCACACCGATGATCCACACGTTGCCAGCTTCGCGAGCAGCAGCGGCAGCGCCAAGGCCCACGGGTCCAGCGACGGGCAGGATGATGTCTGCGCCCTGGTCGATGAAGCCGGTGGTCAGGTTCTGGCCAGCAGTCTGGTCGTCAAAGTTGCCAGTGAACGAGCCGTCAGTACCGTCCCAACCCAGTACCTGCACCGTGGTGCCCTGGGTCTCGTTGTGGTAGTTGACACCGCTCAGGAAGCCATCCATGAAGATGGTTACTGGCGGAATCGGGATGCCACCGAACGTGGCAACGGTACCGGTCTGCGTGGTAGCAGCAGCGGCGTAGCCGGCGAGGAATGCGGCTTCGTCGGTGTTGAAGAGCAGGGGCTTCACGTTGTCGATCGGCTCGTTGTACGCGAAGTCGATGATGGCGAAGTCGACGTCAGGGTTGGCGGCAGCCGCGTTGGCGGTTGCGTCACCAAGCAAGAAGCCAACGGTGATGATCATGTCGCAGTCTGCAGCAACGAGCGCCGAGATGTTGGGCTCGTACTCCGTGTCGTCTGCTGACTCAGCCTGTGCGGTGTCCATGCCGTACGCGGCAACGACTTCCTGGAGGCCCTCGTAACCCGCCTGGTTGAACGAGCGGTCATCAAAACCACCGGCGTCAGAAACGATGCAGGGCTTGTAGTCAACGGTCTCGACCGGGGTTGCCGTGTCATCCGTTGGTGCCGGGGTGGCTTCGGGTGCTGCGGAACATGCAGCAAGCACGAGCGCCGACGCGGTGATAGCCGCGCCGAAGCGAATGGAGTTCTTCATGAGTGTTTCCTCACTTGTTTTGGCCTGAAACGCCAGGCTTGTACGTACTTCCTATCGTACGGGGGAATTGTTGCCAATCACGGCTCCCAAGATTGCGAGTAGGACACAGATTGGTCACGCTCGCACTACTCACTGAGGTGCAGAAACGTCCTTGACGCGCTGCGCCGCAGAGCGTCCCAGGACCAAGATGGCCTCGTCGGACTCCACCACCACCACATCGTCAAGCCCCACCACGGCGATCGGCTTGCTGCCGCCCATCACCACGGTGCGCTGCGCATCAGTGGTCGAGACCGTCGCCGAGCGGTTGATCCGCGTGACGCCATCGGCGTCGGCGGGAACCAGCGAGGCGAGCGATTCGAAGTCGCCCACGTCGTGCCAGTCAAAGCTCCCCGCGACCACAGCCACACCGCCCTCGGCTGCCACCGGCTCAGCAATGGCGTGATCAATGGCGATTCGTGTGAGCGTGGGCCAGAGCCGCTCGAGCGTTGCGGCGCGGGCGTGCCCGTCCCAGTCTGCGGCAATCTCCCTGATTCCTGCGTAAAGGGTGGGCTGCAGGCGCTCTAGGTGGGCCAGAAGCACATCGGTCGCCGTCACGTACATCCCGGCGTTCCAGGCGTATCCGCCAGCAGCGAGCATCCGGGACGCGGTGTCGACATCGGGCTTCTCCGTGAACGCTTGCACTGCGGACGCGCCCGGTACGTCGCTCATCCGGTCGCCGTAGTGGATATAGCCATAGGCAGGCGACGGACCCGTAGGCTCGATGCCGATCACGACCACCTTGCCCGTGCGCGCCGCGTCGACGGCAATGCGAACCGACTCCCTGAACTGCTCCGGCTCACGCATCACGTGGTCAGCGGGAAAGGATCCCATGATGCGCGTTCCGTGCCGCTGCTCGATCACGGCCGCCGCGAGTGCAATGGCCGCCATCGAATCGCGCGGGCTTGGCTCGGTGAGGATGTTCGCTTGGGGCAAGCCGGGTAGTTGGGTACCTACTGCCGCGGCGTGAGCGACGCCGGTCACCACCATCACCTCAGCCGTGAGCGGGGCAATCCGGTCAAGCGTGCCCTGCAGCAGTGACTGCCCGGTCCCGAGCAGGTCCAGCAAGAACTTGGGTCGATCGGGTTGCGAGAGGGGCCACAGGCGCGAACCAATGCCGCCGGCGGGCACTACCGCGACAAGGTCGTCAACGGCTCCGCCAAGGGGTTGCGTCGTGGTCACAGAGTCCACATTAGGATGGAACGTACCCGTCGTCGTACTCGAAGGAGATTCCGTGCAGTCCGCACCCACGCTCTATCGCGGTCGCGAAGGCATGTGGATGTGGGTTGTCCACCGCGCCACCGGCGTCGCGATCTTCTTCTTTCTGGTGGTCCACGTGATCGACACCGCCCTGGTGCGCGTCTCCCCCGAGGCTTACAACGAGGTCATTGCGAGCTACAAGACCCCGATCTTTGGCCTCGTGGAGGCCGGCCTGGTGGCCGCTATCATCCTCCACGCCTTCAATGGCCTGCGCATCATTGCCATCGACACCTGGCCATGGGCACTCAAGCACCAGCGGGCGCTCGTGTGGGTGGTGTGGGGAATCATGATCGTGCTGATGGCTGGCTTCCTCCCCAGGCACCTGTCCCACGTCTTTGGCGGTGCGTGATGCAAGCTCCTGAACTGAAGGCCCCCGCCTTTGTCCGGTCCGGTCGTTCCCGCACGCAGGTGGAGCGGTGGTCGTGGATCTTTATGCGGGCATCGGGAGTCATCCTGATCGTGCTGATCTTCACGCACCTGTTCATCAACCTCCTCACCGGCGATGGCGTGAACCAGATCGACTTCGCCTTTGTCGCTGGCAAGTGGGCAAGCCCGCTGTGGAAGGTCTGGGACCTCACCATGCTGGTGCTGGCGATGATCCACGGCGGCAACGGCATGCGCCTGCTCATCAACGACTATGCGCGTACCACCTGGCTCCGCAAGACGCTCAAGGTGGCCCTGGCAACGTCCGTCACCCTCATCATCGTGCTCGGGAGCCTCGTGATCTTCACGTTTGACCCGTGCCCCGAAGGCACAGACCCTGCACTCTTGAACATCGAACTCTGTGAGGATTTGGGACGACTATGACCAACCACGAATATGACGTCGTGATTGTCGGCGCCGGTGGCGCCGGCATGCGCGCCGCGCTCGAGAGTTCTCAAGGAGCTCGTACCGCCGTGCTCACCAAGCTGTACCCCACGCGTTCCCACACCGGCGCAGCCCAGGGCGGCATGGCCGCCGCACTCGCCAATGTCGAAGACGACAACGCCGAATGGCACACCTTTGACACCGTCAAGGGCGGCGACTACCTGGTGGACCAAGACGCCGCCGAGATCCTGTGCACCGAGGCCGTTGACGCGGTGCTCGACCTCGAGAAGATGGGCCTGCCGTTTAACCGCACCACCGCGGGAACTATTGACCAGCGTCGCTTTGGCGGCCACACGCGCGGTCACGGCGAGGCTGCGGTGAGGCGCGCCTGCTACGCGGCGGACCGCACCGGCCACATGATCCTGCAGACCCTGTACCAACAGTGCATCAAGCAAGAGGTCGAGTTCTTCAACGAGTTCTACGTGCTAGACCTGATTCTTGACGGCGACCCGCAAGCCGCCACAGCATCGGCCGATGTTGCCGTTGCCGGGGTCATCGCCTACGAGTTGGCCACGGGCGAGGTTCACACCTTCCGGGCCAAGTCCGTGATCTTCGCGACCGGCGGTGCGGGCAAGGTCTTCAAGACCACATCCAACGCCCACACCCTCACGGGAGACGGCATGGCGCTCGCGCTGCGGCGCGGCATTCCGCTTGAGGACATGGAGTTCTTTCAGTTCCACCCCACCGGCTTGGCTGGGCTCGGCATCTTGCTGTCCGAGGCCGCACGCGGGGAAGGCGGAATCCTGCGCAACTCCACAGGCGAGCGCTTCATGGAACGCTATGCCCCCACCATCAAGGACCTCGCGCCGCGAGACATGGTGGCGCGCGCGATGGCCAATGAGGTGCGCGAGGGTCGAGGTTGTGGCCCCGCCAAGGACTACGTGCTTCTCGACCTCACCCACCTTGAGCCCGCGCACATCGACGCGAAGCTACCTGACATCACCGAGTTCGCGCGCACCTACCTGGGCGTGGAGCCGTACACCGAGCCCATCCCCGTGTTCCCCACCGCCCACTATGCGATGGGTGGCATCCCCACCACCGTGCGCGGCGAGGTGCTGCGCAACAACACCGACGTCATCAAGGGGCTCTACGCCGCTGGGGAATGCGCCTGCGTGTCCGTGCACGGTGCCAACCGGCTGGGAACCAACTCGCTGCTCGACATCAATGTGTTCGGCAAGCGCTCAGGCGTCGCCGCGGCCGAGTACGCGAAGACCGCGAAGCTCGCACCCATGCCGGCCGACGCTGACGCGGCTGTCGCAGGTCAGGTTGCCTCCTTGCGGGCAACTGTGGGCAGTTCGGATGGCACCGAGAAGGTCGCCGACGTCCGCCGGGAACTCCAAGAGACCATGGACCGCAACGTCCAGGTATTCCGAACAGACGAGTCGCTCAGGGAAGCTGCTGCGGTCATTGTGGGCCTCAAGAAGCGCTTCGAGAACGTGGCCATTCACGACCGCGGACAGCGCTTCAACACCGACCTCCTCGAGGCCATCGAGCTGGGCTTCCTGCTCGATCTCGCGGAAGTCGTAGTGGCCGGCGCCCTGGCACGCAAGGAAAGCCGCGGCGGGCACTACCGGGAGGACTTCCCCGAGCGAGACGACAAGAACTTCATGCGCCACACCATGGCGTACGCCACCTCCAAGGGCGTGAAGCTCGACTACAAGCCCGTTGTTGTCACCAAGTACCAGCCCATGGAACGGAAGTACTAACCATGACTGCCACCGCTGAAGCCCCCGCTGAGATCGGCGCCGTGGAAACCTTCGAGGTCACCTTGCGTGTCAAGCGCCAGAACCCCGAAGGCAATGACGCCCACGGTCCGGGCGAGGAGTACTGGGAAGAGTTCCAGCTCACCTGCTTGGCCACGGACCGGGTGCTCGACGCCCTGCACCAGATCAAGTGGAACGTGGACGGCACGCTGAACTTCCGGCGCAGCTGCGCGCACGGCGTGTGTGGATCTGACGCGATGCGAATCAACGCGAAGAACCGCCTCGCGTGCTCCACGCTGCTCAAGGACCTCAACCCCGCGCGCCCTATCACCGTGGAGCCCATCGCTGGGCTGCCCGTGCTCAAGGACCTGATCGTGGACATGGAGCCGTTCTTCGCGAGTTACCGCGAGATCATGCCGTTCCTCATGACCACCGGTCCCACGCCCGAACGTGAACGCCTACAGTCGCCCGAGGACCGCGAACGATTCGACGACACCACCAAGTGCATCCTGTGCGCCGCATGCACCACCGCGTGCCCCGTGTTCTGGACCGACGGCCAGTATTTTGGACCACAGGCCATCGTGGGCGCACACCGGTTCATCTTCGACAGTCGCGACGAGGGCCAGTGGGAACGCCTCGAGATCCTCAACGACCGCGCTGGGGTGTGGAAGTGCCGCACCGCGTTCAACTGCACCGAAGCCTGCCCGCGTGGCATCGAGGTCACCAAGGCAATCTCCGAGGTCAAGCACGCGCTCAACACCGGCGAGGTATAGGCCCGACGTTAGCCGTCTGCGGGCTTGGTGCGCGTGGTCGCACGGCGGGTCGTGATTCCGGACCGCCTGCGCGAGCTGTCGTTGTCCGTGGTGATCACGTACTCGCCGTCAGACGCCCCCTCATCGTCAGGGGTGGACACTGCACCGATCCACGCCCCAGCGATCAGCAAGATTCGCGCCACGAAGTCAACGAAGATCAGCAGCGTGATGATCGCCGCGAATGGCGCTAGCACAGGGTTGTCCGCAACCCCGGCCACGAGCAGCGAACTCAGTTGCCGGATGATGCCGATCACAAGTGCGGTGCCCGCGATCGTGGTGATGAGGACCAACCTGCGTGCACGTGCACGCCCTAAGACCAACAGCACCACGGCAACAAACGCGGCATCGGCGAGAAAGCCCACGCCCATCGCCCCGCCGCGGACACTCCATTCGGAGAACCCTTCAGGAGCGCCGATGTCACCGATCGCGGTCGCCGCTCGCGAACTTAGTACCTGAAGTCCAGCGCCCACGATGACCACCAACGCCACCGCAATCAGCGCCACCAGGTCCCGAAGCTTGCCGGTGAGCGGCGACGATGACGCCCGTCCCAGCATGGTCCGCTCCGCGTTTCGGAGCCCCGCGAGATACCTCGTGGCGGTGTTGAGCAAGACCACCAGCGCGATCAGACCCACAACCCCGGTGATGGGCGTGGGCCGCAGTGAATCGGGGTTGATCAGGCCTTCCGAGCCGTTGCCGTCAACCACACCCGGTACCGCACTGCCCAGGAACTCAAAGAAAGCGTTGCGATAGCGCTCGCTGCCGCCCACCACGGCGCTCGCAATCGTGATCGCCAGCACCACGCCCGCCGCGATAGACGTCAGCGAGTGATAGGCGACTCCACCTGCAAGGACGTTGCCATGGTGCGTCGAGAAGCGCTTCAGCGCCCTGCCCACGTGGCTGCCGTCAAGCCGCTCCTTGAGATGCTTGGCTCGTGCAAGGACCCGGCGAAAGACGCCGCCCACGCCCGCCCCTGTGTCGCTCGAGCCAACCATTAGCTCCCGTGACCCCGTGCCGCGAGCAGCCCTACGCGATCGTAGATGCGGTCAAGCGTCGCCTGGGCGATGACCTCCGCCTTCGCCGCCCCGTCAGCAAGCACAGCGTCAAGTTTGTCGGGCGACTCGATCCACTCAAGCGTGCTCTCGCGGATGGGAGTTAAGTAGTTCACGACAACCTCGGCGAGATCCACCTTGAGGTGGCCGTACATCTTGCCCTCGTAGTCGGCAACGAGCTGGTCGATGCTGCGGCCATCGAGTGCCGAGAAGATGGTCAGCAGGTTGGATATCCCGGGCTTCGTGTCCCGGTCAAAGGCGATGACCGTGTCCGTGTCCGTCACTGCGGACTTGATCCGCTTGGCGACCACCTTGGGGTCATCGAGAATGTCGAGCAGACCCCCAGGCGAGGAGCCCGTCTTGGACATCTTCTTGGTGGGCTCCTGAAGGTCGTAGATCTTCGCGGTGGCCTTAAGGATGTGCACATCCGGCACCACCACGGTGCCCTCACCGAGTCGCATGTTGAGGCGTTGCGCGAGGTCCCGTGACAGCTCAAGGTGCTGGCGTTGATCCTCGCCCACGGGCACCAGGTTGGTGTCATACAGCAAGATATCGGCGGCCATCAGGATCGGGTAGGTGAACAGGCCAACATTAGTGCCGGACTCCCCCACGGTCGCTGACTTGTCTTTGAACTGGGTCATGCGGCCGGCCTCGCCAAAGCCCGTGAAGGTGCTCAGTATCCACGCCAACTGAGTGTGCTGCGGCACATGCGACTGCACAAAGATCAGGGATCGCTGGGGGTCAACACCCGCTGCGAGGAACTGGGCGGCCGTCACCCGGGTGCGGTGTCGCAGTACTGCCGGGTCCGGGGCGACTGTCAGCGCATGGAGGTCGACCACTCCGTAAATCGCGTCGTGGGTCTCTTGAAGCGCCACCCATTGCGTCAGCGCTCCCAAGTAATTGCCGAGTTGAAGGGAGTCAGAAGTGGGCTGCATCGCCGAGAACACGCGGGGTTTCATGGTGACCATTGTTCCAGGTTCTGGGCGGCGTTCATGCGCGCGTGGCCACGCTCAAGTGGCGTCTGCATCGAACGGAGCGCGCTCTCCAGCGGCGGGCGGTCTCACCACAGCGGCCGATGCTCGGGTGGGGGCGGCGGTCGGGGCAGGGCCGTCGTCCAGGAGCGCTTCGCGCACGATCGTACGGGGGTCGTACTGGCGAGGGTCCAGCTTGGTCCAGTCGATGTCCGAGCCCAACTCCTGTGTGAGCGACTCTTGGCCCTGCTTCACATAGGTGCGGCCACGCACCACGAACTCCCGGAGCCGCTGGGCGTATTCGGGTAGCCGCTCGGGCCCCACCACGATCATCGCGATAATCACGATGATCAGGAACTCGCCGCCGTTGACGCCGAACACTGGCTAGTCGCCTTCGGCGGGTGGCGGTACCTCTTCACCGAAGTTGACCTCCGTGTTGGACACCAGCACAATCGTCACATCGCGAGTGTCCCTGCCTGCAAGGATGGTCAGGACTACCTCGTCACCAGGGGCCTTGGAGCGCACGGCCACCACCAGCTCATCAGCTCGAGCAACGGTGCGGCCATCGATCGCCAAGATCACGTCTCCGGGCCTGAGTCCCGCGAGAGCGCCAGGCCCGCCGGGCACCACGCCCACCACACCACTGACCTCATCATCCTGAAGAATTGTCACACCACGGCCCTGGTTGCGCCTGTCCAGGTTGACGCCTATCACGGGGAAGGTCGCCGTGCCCGTCTCAATGAGCTCCTCTGCGGTGCGCCGCGCCTGATTCGACGGGATCGCGAAGCCTAGCCCCACCGACCCTGCTGAACCGGTCACCGCTGCGCCAGGCAGGGCCGCCACTGCGGAGTTCACACCAATGACCTCGCCGGCCGCGTTGAGTAGCGGTCCCCCTGAGTTGCCGGGATTGATCGCAGCATCAGTCTGGATCGCGTCGATGAAGGCTGGCGCTGCCGAGCCACCGCCTGCGGTGACCGGCCGGTGCAACGAGGACACAATGCCTGTGGTGACCGTCGCGTCGAGTCCCAAGGGCGAGCCGATAGCAATCACGGGATCGCCCACCACCATGGCGTCAGAATCGCCCAACACCAACGGGGTCAGGCCGGTCTCGTCAATCTTGACCACAGCAAGGTCGTAGTCGCTTGTGGATCCGACAACGTCGCCGTCCACCACACGTCCGTCGGACAGCAACACCAACACGGAACCATCGGAAGACTCGATGACGTGCGCGTTGGTCAGGATGTATCCGTCTTCACGAATCACGAATCCTGAGCCGGTCGAGGTACGTACCCCGTTGTTGGTCGCCTCAATCGACACCACTGATGGCAGTACTTGGGCTGCCACCTGAGCGACGGATCCCTCGGGCCGCGCGATGTCTGCGGCCGCAGCGCCGGGGAGCTGGGCTACCGGCGTGTCTTGCAGGGAGTCCACGGCAAGCGAAGCGCCTACGCCACCTGCCGCGCCCACGAGCAACGCAACGAAGGCAATACCTGCGACCGTGGATCGCCGTACGCGACCGTAGCCGGGGCCGGCAGGCGGGCGTGGCGCCGCAGTGCCGGGGCCAGCAAAGGTGGGCGGCGCGGGAGCGTGCGGGGTGCCGTCGAGGTCAGGGCGAGACGGCCATGGAAGTTGCTCGAAGGGTGGCACACGGGAGTCGTTCATCGACAAGGGCCCTTTCGCTACTGGCCGGTCAGGGCGTCGGCCAGCTCACCCACGCCAGTCGCGACGCGGTCAACGAAACCTGGCTGCTTGTCTGCCGGAAAGGCCGACGCAACGGCTTCGAGGGTAGCCATATCGCATTCGCATAGCGCCGACACCACGACCTCACGGGTCTGCCACACCACCTGAGCCGGGTCCTCGCTCACAATGTAGACGTTGCGCCCTTCGACATCAGCGCGCGGCAAGTCCTCGACGAGCGACTGCACCAGGCGGCCGTGCTGCTGGGTCACAATGACCGGCTCCATGTCGGACAAGATCGCGGCGACCAAGACGGTGGAGCCTTCGGGGTTGCGAACCACTTTGGCCTCGATGGGAACAAGGCCGCTCGCGTGCCAGTCTGGCTGGACCCAATTGCCCAGTTGATCGCCAGCACGCATCGAGTCAGGGCCATGGAAGGCAACGCTCTGGGCGCCGCCCAAAGACGGTGCCGCCGCAAACTGATAATCAACGGCCTTGGGCGCGCCAGCGGAGTACGCGGCAGCCACGGATAGCACGAGGACGCTCACAGTGGCGGCGGCGGCCGTGATGGGTCGACGTGCGCGGCCCGAGGCAGCGCGCGCACGGTGCCGGGTCTCTCCCTTGGCGATCTGTGCCATGCGCTCCCTGTCCAGCAGTTGCTGTGTGAAGCGCATGTCAATGCCAGCCTCTGAGGAGTTCAGGGCCTCGCGGGCTTCGCGCAACTCGCGCCACCTCGCGGAACAGTCATCGCACTCGCCCAAGTGCTCCATCGCGGCGTAGGCGTCGGAGCGACTCAGACGGTTGTCGAGCAGATCGTGGATGCGCTCGCCGAGGTGCTTCCCTGTCACACGTCACCTCGCACCGGGGCGCGGTGTGCGAGAGACTCGCGTAGCTTTGCGCGGGCGCGAGACAACCGGGAACGCACCGTCCCCATCTTGATTCCGAGGGTCGCAGCGATCTCCTCGTAGGACAGTCCCTCGATGTCGCTGAGTACCACAGCCGCACGATATTCGGGCGGCAGGTCACCGAGCGCTTCGATAATGTCATCGCCCAGGTGTGCCATGTCGAACGCGTCTTCGGGCTGGCCCGAGCGTTCGTGGCGGTCAAAACTATCCGATGTCGGCACCGCGGCGTCATCATCAGCCATGAAGTCGAAGCGGATGCGCTTCTTGCGGCGCATCCGGTCGAGGAACAGGTTGGTGGTGATGCGGTGGAGCCAGCCCTCGAAGGTACCTGGCTTGTACTGCGACAGGGAGTTGAAGACACGAATGAAGACGTCTTGGGTTAAGTCTTCGGCGTCGTGTTGGTTGCCAGTCAGATGGTACGCGAGGCGGTAGACACGCCCCGAGTGATCTTCGACGATGCGTTCCCACGTGAGTTCGGGGGCCGCCATCGAAACCTGTGCATCTGCCGGGGGCAAGGGCGTCCGGGTCACGGTGCTGCCTCCTACGTACATAGTTGTCTCAACGAGTTCTCTAGACACTATGTTCCCATGATCTGGTGGCCAGCGCCGCATCTGGGCGCTGCCCGGCACGGCTACCATGCAGTTAAGGAGGCCTACGATGACCAACGACGCGGCCAATTGGGCCTATGCAGAAGACTTCATCCCAGAGGACGAGGTCATCCTCGCTGCGCGCGACGCAGCAGATCAGTTGGGATGCGTGCCTGTCCTACCTGGCGCGGCGCGAGTGCTTCAACTCCTTGCCCAGGCTATGGATGCGACCAATGTGGTCGAGATCGGTACCGGCGCCGGGGTCTCCGCGGTATACCTGCTCCGGGGCATGAACCCGGCGGGCGTGCTCACGACCATCGACCTCGAGACTGAGCACCACCGTGCGGCAAAGGAGACCCTCGCGGCCGCAGGCTTCCCTGTATCCCGGACCCGCATGATTGCGGGGCGCGCACTCGACGTGCTCCCCAGGCTCACCGACGGCGGGTACGACCTCGTCTTTGTCGACGCCAACAAGTCGGATGCACCCGCGTATGTCGAGCACGCACTACGGTTGCTGCGCGTGGGCGGCATGCTGATCATGGATAACGCGCTGTGGCATGGCAGGGTACCCGACCCCGCTCAGCGGGACCACGACACCACTGCGGTGCGCCAAACGCTGAAGGCCGTCCGTGAGAACGACACCTTGACCACAATGCTGGTGCCCTCGGGCGACGGATTGCTGGCCGCCATCAAGAACTAAGGGTGCCCAGCAGGTTCGCCGGGGCGGGTCGCTACTGAAGCGCAGCCTGCAGGGCGTCGCCGAGTTCGCGGACCTCATCCGCGTTGACCTCGACTACCAACCTGCCGCCGCCTTCCAGCGGCACTCGCATGACGTAACCGCGACCCTCTTTCACTACTTCCATGGGTCCGTCGCCGGTGCGGGGCTTCATAGCAGCCATCGTTTCTTACTCCTTGGAAGTCCGTGCTCGCTGCGTGGTCCGCAACGTCTGTCACCTATTCTACGGTGCCATGGGAGTCCCCCATAATCATGCCTGTTTGGGTTCGTGCTCCGGCTCGACTTCAGGGTCTTTCGCGATGTTCGCGGCGCGCGCGTGCTCCACCATGTACCGCACGGCCTCCGACGGGTCGTCGGTGACCGTTAACAGGTCAAGATCGGTCAACGCGATCTTGCCGTCGGCCGCCACCGTATCGCGCAACCAGTCAACCAGGCCGTCCCAATAGGAATGCCCCACGAGTACCACCGGGAACTGCGTGACCACACGAGTCTGAACAAGCGTGAGGGACTCAAACAACTCGTCCAGAGTGCCGAAGCCGCCCGGCAACACGATGAATCCCTGCGCGTACTTCACGAACATGGTCTTGCGCGCAAAGAAGTACCGGAAGTTGATGCCCAGGTTCACGTAGTCGTTAAGACCCTGTTCAAAAGGCAGCTCAATTCCAAGTCCCACCGACGTGCCGCCAGCCTCGTCCGCACCTTTGTTGCCCGCCTCCATGATGCCGGGGCCGCCGCCGGTGATGACCGCGAAGCCGGCTTCCACCAACTCGCGAGCGATGCGCACGCCAGCCTCGTAGTCTGCGGCACCGGGCTTGGAGCGTGCAGAGCCGAACACCGAGATCGCGGGTCCCAGCTCGGCCAACGCCCCGAAGCCTTCAACGAACTCTGATTGGATGCGAAGCACCCGCCACGGGTCCTCGTGAAGCCAGTTGGGTGGGTCCTGTTCGTTCAGCAGACGTTCGCTCGTTGACGACGTTGGGATGTTCTTTCCGCGCAGCGTGATGGGTCCTTTTTGATACTTCATGGGGCCTCCTCAGGCGGTAAGCCATGCGGCGAGGCCGGCACGGCATTGAACGATCTCGGCAACGGCACAGTTTTCGTTGTCGGCATGGGCGAGTTCGGGGTTGCCAGGGCCATAGTTGACGGCGGGAATTCCGAGCGCGCCAAACCGGGCCACGTCGGTCCACCCAAACTTCGCCGTGGGTGGGCCTACCCCGGTTGAGGCCACTGCGGCCACGAAAGACGTAGCGAGCGGGGCCTCCAGGCCTGGTCGGCACGCGTCAGCGCGATCGGTGACCTCGAATCCAACGTCCGTGAGGCCCGAGTCCGCCACCACGCGCCGGACATGCTCAATGGCGTCGTCAGTGGAGTGCGCGGGCGCAAACCGGTAGTTGATGGTCACCACACAAGAGTCGGGCACCACGTTGCCTGCGATCCCGCCCCGGATTCCCACCGCATTGAGTCCCTCGCGGTAGTCAAGCCCATCAACGCTTACCGTGGCGGGCTCATAGGTCGCGAGCGCGTGGAGCAACGGTCCCGCTGCATGTATGGCATTCACACCCTTCCACGAGCGCGCGCTGTGGGCTGCCACGCCGGGAATCGTCACGTCGACCCTGACTGTCCCGTTGCAGCCCCCCTCGATACGGGCCGATGTTGGCTCGCCCAACACGGCGAAGTCGCCTTGAAGCAAGTCGGGGTGGTTGCGAGCGAGGCGCCCCAGTCCGTTCTTTGTCTCTTCGACCTCCTCGTGGTCGTAGAAGATCCAGGTGATGTCGCGGACAGGGTCGCTCACCTCCGCCGCCACGGAAAGAAGTACCGCCACGCCTGCCTTCATGTCCACGGTGCCGCGGCCTACCAAGGTGGCTCCGGCATCGGCCCATGTCGCGGGAACGTTGCCCGCGATAGGGACCGTGTCAAGGTGACCCGCGATGATGACCCGCTCTCGCCTACCTAGATCGGTCCGGGCAACAATGGCGTCGCCATCACGAATGACCGACAGATGCGCACATGCCTTCAGTGCGGATTCCACGGCATCGGCGATCTCACGCTCGGAACCACTCACCGAGGGGATATCGACCAGTTGACGCGCAAGCTGCTCTACGGGTGCCGCAAGGTCGAGGGGTGCCATGCGTCCACCCTATCCAGGCGCCAGCACCGCAGCGAGCGTCCACCTCCCTAGGCCCCGTATTCTTGTCTGCATGACTCGCGTTGCACACGGATACGGACTCGCCACGATCGACCCCACGGGCACGGCACTTGACACCTGGTACCCCTCCCCCGCGCTTGGCGAGCGAAAAACCAAGCACATGCCACCCAAGGCCCTCGCAGCTGCCGAGCGCACTGACGACCTGCGCAATGTGACCATCACAACTGTCTCCACCGAGATCGACTGCGACGCCCCGCCCGCGAACGTCGAAGACGCCTACCTGCGACTTCACCTGCTGAGTCACCGGCTGGTGCGCCCGCACGACGTCAACCTCGACGGGATCTTTGGTGTACTCACCAATGTGGTGTGGACCAGCGAAGGCCCATGCGCCGTGGACGGCTTCGACGAGGTCCGTGTGCGTTTTCGCGCATTCGGCAAGCACCTCACGGTGTACGGCGTAGACAAGTTCCCTCGGATGGTTGACTACGTGGTCCCTTCAGGGGTGCGGATCGCCGATGCTGACCGTGTCCGGTTGGGCGCGCACTTGGCCGAAGGTACCACCGTCATGCACGAGGGCTTTGTGAACTTCAACGCCGGCACCCTGGGGGTCTCGATGGTGGAGGGACGTATCTCCGCTGGCGTGGTGGTGGGCAACGGCACCGACATTGGCGGCGGCGCCTCCATCATGGGCACCCTGTCGGGTGGCGGCCAAGAAGTCATCACCATTGGCGAACGCACGCTCTTGGGCGCCAACTCGGGGCTTGGCATTCCACTTGGCGACGACTGCGTCGTGGAGGCGGGCCTCTACCTGACTGCCGGCGCGAAGGTAGCTATCGCGGGGCAAGTGGATCACCACAACAACCCGCGTATCGTCAAGGCCAAGGACCTCGCCGGCAGGAATGGCCTGTTGTTCAGGCGCAATTCGATCACCGGCGGCATCGAAGTAGTGGTGCGCGAGGGTGCCGGTGTGGTCTTGAACGAGGAACTTCACGCGAACTCATGACGCGACGCCCACGCCGAGGCGGGTGCGTCGCGGTTCTCTTGATTCTTGTTCTGGCCGCGGCCGCAGTGATCGTGGTAGGACCTGGTTTGCTGAACAGGTATGGCGACCGGCTACTGTCCCAGTCCCATTGCACCGTGACTCTCGCCGGGGATGCACACACGCTGACTGCCGAGCAAGCCAACAACGCGGCGCTCATTTCTGCCCGCTCCATCCAGCGCAGACTGCCCGCACGCGCCGCGACCATCGGCATCGCTACCGCAATCCAGGAGTCGAGCCTTCGCAACATCAACTACGGCGACAGGGACTCGCTGGGCCTCTTTCAGCAACGCCCGTCGCAAGGCTGGGGCTCCGAAGAACAGGTCATGGACCCCTACTACTCCACGGACAAGTTCTACGAGGTATTGGTCACTGTTCGTCACTGGCGGGACCTACCGATCACCGAGGCCGCCCAAGCCGTGCAACGCTCGGCCTTCCCCGAGGCGTATGGCAACCGTGAACCCGAAGCCCGTCTATGGGCGTCTGCGTTGCGTGGATTCTCTGGCCCCTCGGCCGTGACATGCAAGCTGGGCGAGGCACGCGTAGGTTCGGTCGAGGAGTTCGTGGGCAGGGTGGCGGCCGACTTTGGCGACGGCCTCTACCAGGTGGAGGCACAGGACGCTACTGGCAGGTACACCGCCGTCACCGTGACGCCCCTGTCTGGCACCACCGAAGACCTTCATGCCCTCGCAGCATGGTCGATTGCCGTTGCCAGTTCACTGCCCGTGCACTCGGTCACTATCGATGGCGAGGGCTGGTCGCGCTCGAGCGACGAGTACCAGGTCCCCGATGGCGGTCCCGCTGGGGCTGTGACGGTAGAGCTCCGCACGCAGACTTAGCGAGCGGCCTTCTTCGCCTCGCGGATCTGGTCAAGCCACTCTTCGATGGTGGGCTCAGCGTATGCGGCTCCACCTTGCATCTTGAGCGCGAGCACTTCGTGAGTGTCGCCATCGGTGTGGACAATCTCAACGCTCACAAACTGCGTGTGGAGCGCTCCTGAGCTGGTGCGTTTGCGCACGTGTGCGATGTCCTCCCACGGGGTCACGTAGGTGAGCCGGAACGGATTCGGCTCCCACACGCCTTCGCGGTCCACACGCACCTTGAGCGTGGCAAGGCGCAGGCTCGAGTAGACCAGGAACACCACCACCGGGAGCAACACCAAAGTGAACCAATAGCCGGGCATCGGCAGCAGGAACGCGGTGATGATGACGGCGTTGACCACGATCGCGAATGCCGCGTAGGTCAAGGACTGTCGCACCGCATCGCGGTGTCGGAGGATGACGGGCTCCACGAGCGTCCTAGCGCTGATCGAGCGGCACGTAGGCGCGCTCCGTCTGCCCGGTGTACAACTGACGCGGGCGGCCGATCTTGGTTCGAGGGTCGTTGAGCATCTCGCGATAGTGAGCGATCCAGCCTGGCATGCGGCCCAATGCGAACAGCGGAGTGAACATCGGAGCGGGGAAGCCCATCGCCGAATAGAGCAGACCGGTATAGAAGTCAACGTTCGGGTACAGCTTGCGCTCAATGAAGTACTCGTCGCTCAGGGCGATCTCTTCAAGTTGCTTGGCCATCTCGAAGGTCTCATTGTTGCCGCCAAGCTGTTGAAGGACCTTGTCCGCCACCTTCTTGACTTGTGCGCCGCGAGGATCATAGGACTTGTAGACGCGGTGGCCGAAACCCATCAAGCGGGCGCCTTCGGCCTTGTCCTTGACCTTCGCGACAAACTGCTCAACGGTGTCGCCCGATTCCTTAATCTGGTCAAACATCTTCAATGCGGCCTCGTTGGCACCGCCGTGGAGCGGTCCGGAGAGCGCACCGATGCCCGCGGAGATCGCTGCGTAGATGTTCGCCTGCGACGATCCCACGATGCGCACGGTGGACGTCGAGCAGTTCTGCTCGTGGTCGGCGTGGAGGATCAGCAGGAGGTCGAGCGCCTTGCGCAATGTGGGGTCAACGTGAAGCTCTCCCGACGCGGGCGAGAAGCCAATGCGCATGAACTCATCAACGTAGTTGCCTTCGCGGCGCGGTTCAATCAGGTCTTCGCCCTTGGCGCGACGTTGGAGGTAGGCAATCACCGTAGCGGTCTTGGCAAGCAGCAACACGGTGGCGAGCTCCAGCTCGTCTTCGCTAGTGCCCAGGGAGTCTGGGTAGAAGGTGCTCAGCGCACTAATGGCGCCCGAGAGCACAGCCATCGGGTGTGCGTCGCGAGGGAAAGCGTTGAGGAATGCCTTGATGCCATCGTGAACATGCATGTGGCGCTCAACGCGGTTCTCGAGAGCCGTGAGGAGGTCCTCTGAAGGCAACTCGCCGTGGATCAGCAAGTAGGCCGTCTCAAGGAACGTGGACTGCTCCGCGAGTTGTTCGATGGGGTAGCCGCGATAACGCAGGATTCCGGCATCGCCATCAATGTAGGTGATGGCGCTCTCACATGCTGCGGTATTCATGAATCCGGGGTCCATCGTGACCAAGCCGGTATCGCGGAGCAGGGTGCTGATCCCCAGGCCGTCGTTGCCGATGGTCGCTCGTTCGATGGGAAGTTCGCGCGTGGTTCCATCGACGATCAACCGGGCATCTACAACCTGTGCCATGCAACAACCTCCGGTGCGCCGGAGCGCTCGTGTTCCATTACCTTGGTGGACAGTTTATCCGTCTTTGGCAAGCCGGGTCGCCGCAGAGGTGTTCCGCCCACCCGTCGACGCTATACGCTCACACGCCGCTTCGATGCGCTCGTCGGTCGCGGTAAGCGCAACCCGGACGTGGTGACTGCCCGTCACACCATAGAAGGACCCCGGTGCCACCAGGATGCCGAGGTCCGCCAAGAAGCCAACGGTCTCCCAGCAGTCCTCATCGCGAGTCGCCCAGAGGTACAAACCTGCGTCGGAATGGTCGATCCGGAAGCCAGCTACCTGGAGCGCATCCCACAGGTGGCGCCTCCGCAACCGGTAACGCTCACGCTGGGCCACAACGTGCGAGTCGTCACGCAAGGCTGCCGTTGCGGCGGCCTGGACGGGGGTGGGCATCATCAGGCCGATGTGCTTGCGGGTCTCTAGCACCTGCTTGATGAGCGCAGGGTCTCCCGCCACGAACGCCGCGCGGTAGCCCGCCAGATTTGACTGTTTGGAAAGCGAGTACGCCGCGATCACGCCAGCGTGAGAAGCACCGCAGACGGCAGGATCCAGGATGGAAGGCACCCCGGACTCGACGAAGGGCTCGGTCCAGGCAAGCTCGGCGTAACACTCATCGGATGCCACCACAGCGCCGATGCTCCGGGCAGCCGCCACGATCGCCGCAAGGTGGGCGGTGGTCGCGACCGCGCCCGTGGGGTTTGACGGGGAGTTCACCCACACCAGCTTGACTGCTCGATTGCCTTCCCATACGGCGACATCGTCGGTCGCCACAGGGGTCGCTCCCGCCAGCCGTGCGCCCACGTCATAGGTGGGATAGGCGGTGGCCGGGTGCACCACGATGTCGCCCTGACCGAGCCCAAGCATCGCTGGCAACAACCCCACGAGTTCCTTCGACCCCACGGTTGGCAACACCGCCTCCGGCCCCAAGCCCGCGACGCCACGGCGACGCTCGAACCACGCGGCCACGGCCTCACGGAACTCACTCGTGCCTTGAGTGGTGGGGTAGCCGGGAGCATCGGCCGTATCCGCAAGAACCTCTTGGACAACGGCCGGTGTGGAATCCACGGGCGTGCCAACCGACAGGTTGACGAGCCCGCCGGGGTGCGCGCTCGCAGTCTCGAGATAGGGAGCCAGCGAGTCCCAAGGAAAATCGGGAAGGGCGTGCGGAAAGAGCCCCATGCTGGCCTGCCCTACGGCTTAGCTCTGGGTTTGGATGGGAAGAGCCTTGATGATGTCGTGATCGTGTTCGATCAGGCCCATCTTGGCTGCTCCCCCAGGGGAGCCAATCTCTGAGAAGAACTCCACGTTCGCGGTGTAGAACTCCGCCCACTTGTCTGGGGTGTCATCTTCGTAGTAGATGGCCTCCACGGGGCACACGGGCTCGCAGGCACCGCAGTCGACACACTCATCCGGGTGGATGTAGAGCATGCGCTCACCCTCGTAGATGCAGTCAACGGGACACTCGTCGATGCAGGCCTTGTCCTTCAGATCCACACACGGCAAGGCGATGACATACGTCACGAGAACCCCCTTCAAGAAAGGTCACTATAGGAGACACCATCATACCGGGGCCTCAGCCTGGGGCTGTCCGGTCAGCGCGATGGCGTCAGTCTTCGATACTGCAGAAGTCCACCGTTCGGTACGACCAGCGCCGAGACTCATCCTTGATGAGCTTGCCGTCGAGGTAGACCTTCCGGTAGTCAGTGATAGAGAAGCCAGGCTTGGCGCACCCTAGACCCCAGCGCGTGGGTGGCGTGGTCGAACTGCTCGCCTGGACTTCGTAGTACGGCGTTGACCACAGGTCCACATAGATCCGCGCGTTGTCGACATACGAGTTGATCAGGATGGCGTAGGGCGTGTCGTTCTTCCACTTGACGTCATGCACGCCAATGAACAGTGTTGCTTCGCGTCCCGCTGGATAGCGTGCGAACCACTCAGAGTGCGGCTTGTGCTCAACGAGGTCCACTCCGGCCCAATACGCCGCGTTGTACATCGTGGTACCCATCTGCGACAGCCCACCGCCCGGGACGTCGACGTGTTCGCCGTTGACGATCGCCCCCGCATCCACGTACCCGCGCGCCCGCGTGATCGGGGTAATCGAGCTGTTGATACTGAAGGTCTCGCCCGGCTTCACGATGATCCCGGAAATGTACTCGGCAGCCTGCGCGATGTTTCGTTCGCGGGCCCACCCACGCGGCGTGAACGACGTGGAAAACGACGATATCCGCTCCACGAAGTCCAACGCGCTCACCTCTTCCGCTGTCACGGCTGGAGGGGTCTCGATGTAGGGAATCGCGCCCACTCGGCTGAGGCTGGTGGCCGCGAGGACCATTGCGTCCCCAAGGGTTGCCTCGTCAATCACACGTGCAGGCTGACCCGGGTCCACCTGGAGCATGTGGTCCTTGTCGAACACGATTGACGCATCACGCGCACTGTTGATGACGCGGGAGTCGCGCGCGAGGAGCTCCGTTGACAGTGCCTCACCGTCAGCGCGGAGCACCAGTGAGGCGCCGTCAACGTCGACACTCAAGAACTCGCTCAATTGCGTGGGCGTGAAGACCATGGTGACGTGAGGCCCTGTCAGCGTCACCGGCTCAGCGAAGACGTAGTCGTTGACATTGCGTGCCAAGCGCTCGGCCTCTTCCGTCACGACGTCCGGGGCCACCACCTGGGCCGTCAACTCGATCACGTCTGATGCGGGCCAGTTCTGTTCGATGACCTGCGCGGACTCCTCAACGTTGACGCGAACTGCGGGCTGGCCAGCTACTGCTGTGGCGCGAGCCTCGTGAATGACCACACTGGCGTTGACGGCTTCGCGGTCAAGCGCCTGCGCCGCTTGTTTGAGCGCGCCGTCAAGTTCGCTGGAGACAACCACAGTTACAGGCTCAATCTCGCCGGCTCCGGCGAGTTGTTGCCACAGCCTCGCCGGGTCAAGCGTGAAGCCAGCGGCGCGAGCCATTGTCGCGTCCGCGTCGACGACGAGTCCCGCCTCTGCGGCAGCCACCGTGTACTCCCAGCCTGCGGCTGTCATGGCAAAGGTTCCTTCATTCGCCGCAACGGCGGCTTCAGTGACCAGGCTCCGGGCATCGGCCGTGGACAGCCCTCCAATGGTGATGCCCATGACTTCGGTCTGAGGTGCGACGCGCACCGTCGCCAGGGCCTGCGCTCCTACATAAAGCACCACCAGAGACGCTAGCCCCACCGCAACCTTCGCGCGGCGATGCCGATCACGGCGCACCGCTGGAAAGCCGGCCGTCTTCGCGAGAGGTTCCGGGATGGATTCCGGTTCAGGTTCCGGTTCAGGCTCAGGCTCCGGCTCCGGCTCCGGCTCCGGCTCCGGTTCAGGCTCCGGCTCCGGCTCCGGTTCAGGTTCAGGTTCAGGTTCAGGTTCAGGTTCAGGCTCCGGTTCCGGCTCGGCGCGCAACGCCTCAGCCTCAGCCTCAGCCTCAGCCTCAGCCTCAGCCTCAGCCTCAGCCTCAACCCTCTGAAGCTCGCGCGCTTCCGCCTCGATCTTCGCTTGAGCTTCAGCTTCCGCGCGTGCGAGCGCTTCGGCTTCCGCGCGTGCGAGCGCTTCGGCTTCCGCGCGCACCTGCGCCTGAGCAGCAGCTTCAGCTTGCGCTTGCGCCCGCGCTTCAGCTCGCTCCTGCGCAGGTGCCGCGGCATAGGCCCGAGCTCTGGCAATGTCTGTTGTCGCACGCGCCCGTACTCTGGCGACGGCGCCTGACGTCGCCACCAGTGTTGCTGCAGCGACCGTGCCGGCGCGGGCGAGCGCCTTCCGCACCCATGCTTGCCCGTCTCCACGAGGCTTCTTCGCCACCTCCGTGGGCGCGGCGGAGGCCGAGAGATCACGCTCAACGAGTGGTGCGGCTGGTACCACTTTGGTGACGCGGGCGGGGCGCGGCGGCTGTTGAATGACCGGCGGGACGCCGTTGGTGGCGCCACGGCCACGTTCCGCCCTCTTCGCGAGCGCGCGGTGCGCGACCCGACGGCGTTTGCGCCGCAGCGCTTGTTCGGCCTGTGCTCGCTGGAGATCCCTAGCTCGAGACACCGTCAGCTCCCATCAGCAGCTGACGCGGGGCGACGGCGGCCGTCACGATGGCGAGTGCGCCACCGATGATCCACGCCAGCCCAAAGGTGTCCTGCACTATCAGCACAGACCCCCCGGGCCCCTCCAGCGCGAACAGACTTGTTGGCATCAACCAGGCGATGGCAAACGCCCCCATGCCCGTCCAGAGCTTCCAGGTGCGGGCAAAGACAGCGCCCGCGAGCACCATGAGGATCGCAAGGACTACTCCCCACCCGCCAATCGCCCGGTGCGCCGATGTACCAACAATGGCCACAACGAGGCCCATTGTCACGATGAGGGCGTAAGCGAGGACTGACTTGGCCATGTCGCTAAGGATAGAGGCTACTGGGTGCGATTAGCCGTCGAGGCGCTTGGCTTTGGACGTGGCGCGTGCGCGCTCCGTCTGATCCAGAAGCACCTTGCGGATGCGGATGTCGTGAGGCGTGACCTCGACGCACTCGTCCTCGCGTGCAAACTCAAGGCTCTCCTCGAGAGTCAGCAGTCGGGGCGGCGTGAGGTTTTCGAACGAGTCGGCCGATGCCGCACGCATGTTGGTGAGCTTCTTCTCCTTCGTGATGTTCACGTCCATGTCTTCGGCACGCGAGTTCTCGCCTACGATCATGCCTTCGTAGACGTCGGAGGTGGGCTTCACGAAGAAGGATCCACGATCCTGGAGGTTGGTCATCGCGAACGGCGTCACCACGCCAGCACGATCAGCCACGAGGGATCCGTTGGTGCGGAACTCGATGTGACCCACCCAAGGCTCGTAGCCGTGAGCGATCGAGGACGCGATGCCAGTGCCGCGGGTCTCTGTCAAGAAGATGGTGCGGAAGCCAATAAGGCCACGCGCGGGCACGATGAACTCCATGCGGACCCAGCCAGTGCCATGGTTGGACATCGAGTCCATCCGGCCCTTGCGGCTCGCGAGAAGCTGGGTGACGGCACCGAGGTGCTCTTCGGGCACATCGATGGTCATGTGCTCCATCGGTTCGTGAACCTTGCCGTCGATGACCTTGGTCACCACTTGCGGCTTGCCCACGGTGAGTTCGAAGCCTTCGCGGCGCATTTGCTCGACGAGAATCGCTAGTGCGAGCTCGCCGCGGCCCTGGACTTCCCAGGCGTCAGGGCGCTCGGTAGGCAGGACGCGAATCGAGACATTGCCTACCAGTTCCTTGTCGAGCCGGTCCTTGACCTGGCGCGCGGTGACCTTCGCTCCCTTGACACGGCCAGCAAGCGGCGAGGTATTGATACCAATCGTCATCGAGATGGCGGGGTCGTCAATGGTGATGAGTGGCAGCGGCTTGGGGTCATCGGGGTCGGTGAGCGTCTCACCAATGGTGATGCCTTCGATGCCAGCGACCGCCACAATGTCGCCCGGACCCGCAGATTCTGCAGGAACTCGCGTGAGGCCCTTGGTCTCGAGGAGTTCCGTGATCTTGACGTTCTTTAGGGTGCCGTCGGCGCGCGCCCACGCCACGGTCTGACCCTTGGTGATGGTGCCATTGAACACGCGCAGCAGCGCGAGCCGGCCCAAGAAGGGCGACGCATCGAGGTTCGTCACGTGAGCCTGCAGAGGCGCGCCTTCGTCGTAGGTGGGCGCTGGGATGCGCTCCATGATCGTCTGAAAGAGCGGCTCAAGGTTGTCGCTATCGGGGAGTCCGCCGTCGGCCGGTTGAGTGAGCGAGGCACGGCCTGCCTTCGCGGAAGCGTAAACCACCGGCACCTCGAGGAGGGCGTCGATATCGAGATCCGGCACCTCGTCGTGGAGGTCCGAGCCCAAGCCCAACAGAAGGTCGTGGGTTTCTTCCACCACGGCAGATATCCGGGAGTCGGGACGGTCCACCTTGTTGACCACAATGATCACGGGAAGGTGTGCCGCGAGCGCCTTGCGGAGCACAAATCGAGTCTGAGGCAGAGGGCCCTCGGAGGCGTCCACAAGGAGCACCACGCCGTCGACCATGGACAGTCCGCGCTCCACCTCACCGCCAAAGTCAGCGTGACCTGGCGTGTCAATCACGTTGATGGTGACGCCGCCGGGGATTGCGGCAGCACCCGTGTAGCGAATGGCCGTGTTCTTCGCGAGGATCGTGATGCCCTTCTCGCGTTCCAGGTCACCGGAGTCCATGGCGCGGTCTTCCACGTGGGCGTGATCGCCATAAGCGCCGCCCTGCACCAACATGGCGTCAACAAGGGTGGTCTTGCCGTGGTCCACGTGGGCCACGATCGCGACATTGCGCAGGTCAGAGCGCACAGACATAAAGAACTCGTTTCAGGGTGGGGATGAGCGGTCACGCATTGACCGGCAATCCATTCTAGCCGCGACGGGCTCTCCAACGCGACGAAGGCTGTGCTGTGTACGCTGGCGTTGGGGAAAAGGGAGGAGCACCGATGAAGGCCGATCCGCTGAACGACTACGTTACGAACTACGTGCGACGTGGCTACACCGTTGACTCGCGGACGCCCACGCAGGTGGTGCTGTCACAGCAGCGCAGACTGGGGTTGCTGTGGTGGGTGGTGCACCTCATCATCTCCGCCCTCACCGGCGGCCTGTGGCTCATCTACGTCTTCTACCGAGTGCTCCGGCCCAAGCTCATGCAAGTGGTACTCACGGTGGACGCGTCAGGACGGGTGAAGCGCGACTAAGTCTCGCCTCCCCCTCGCAGACGCCGCAGTCGAGTCCGCGACGCCTCTCACGCGACCACCGAACGAACAATCTCGGAGATGCGCTTCTCGGCTTCCTCGTCCACGGATTCGAAGTACCAAGCAGCAGGCATCAACGTGCCGTCCGCGCCGCCTGCCGCCCGGAAATCGGCCTTCTCCGTGATCGCGAGGTTCAAGCGCTCGTCATTGCGTAGCGTCACGAGCGCCGGCGCGCTTGCCGATTCGGCGTAGGCGGGCATTCCGTACCAGATTCGCGGCTTCAAGGTGGGGGCCGCAGTCAGGATGAGGTCGTGGACATGCCGCATGACCGACCGCCTCGGTTCGTCCATTGTCGCGATCTTGTCGATCACCTGAGCGAGGTTCTTCTCGTCCTTCGATGACATGCCATGTCCTTTCGTCGGCCGATGTCTAGAATCGGCGAAATGAAGTCGACGCAGTCGTGCGCCGCACCCCATCCGGACATGTCCTGATTTGCTCGGGTCTCTCCGCAATGATTCACGTGGTCTTCACGTGGAAGTGCTGTCGGTGGCGCGAACCACCGGATCAAGATTATCAAACACTCAACGAGGCGCTTGGTGGCCTTGCGGGCGGAATCCGCTCCCATCGGATCGCGGCGCCCATTGAGCCTGCCGCAGCCGTCGTGAACCGTACTGAGCGCGCCCACCGCACAATGCCAACAAGAACCGCGTACTGTCAACGTATGGCGTCTCTCGCGCCCGGACTCCGCCTGCGCCACAAGGGTTCTCTGCTAGATCAATAGCCGGTTGAAGGTGAGCCCATGGCTCGAAGCTCTGAGAGTGCCGACGGGCAACCTCCGCCCACCCTTGATCGACTGTGCGCCGCGCTGGTGGGCGACCTGAAGGTTGCGGGTGCCTCCGTCTCCGTGGTCAGTCACAGCGGTAGGCAGTCGGCAATCTATTCGAGCGATCCCACTGCCGCACGGCTTGAGGCCTTGCAGTTTGAACTCGGTGAGGGTCCACAGTGGGATGCGATGTCGGCGCGGGCGCCAGTGATGGTGTCCGACCTAGCCGCGAGCGACGAGTCACGATGGCCCATGTTCTTGGACGGAGCTCGCGGGCTCAAGATAGGTTCACTTTTCGCATTCCCAATGCTCATGGGTGCCGCGCTGGTAGGAGTAGTCGGCCTCTACTCGAACACGGCTCGCAAGGTCGACCGCGAGTTCGTCGAGCGTGGCTTGTTTGCGGCGGGTCGAGCCGCGATGCCGGCAGTCAACCGGGCGTTGAACTCGGCCGCGAATCACGACTCCCACGAGTCGGCGATGGCGCCTGCCCTACGCCGCGAGGTTCACCAGGCGACCGGAGTCATTATCAACCAACTTGAGTTGTCCGCGACAGCTGCCTTTTCCCGCCTCCAGGGGTACGCCTTTGTCACGGGCAGACCCATCGAAGCCATTGCGCACGACGTTGTGGCGGGCAGGCTTGCCTTCAACAACTTGCCAGAAACTCACATCACCGAGCAAGGAGCATAATCATGGACGCTGGAGTCCGCGAAACACGCATTAGCGCCGCATTTGTTGCGGTCGCAGACATCTTGACCACCGACTTCGATGCAGTGGAGTTGCTCCACACACTCGTCAACGATTGCGTCGAGATCTTGGAAATGAATGCAGGCGGGCTCATGCTCGCCGACTCGACTGGTGAACTCCATCTGATGACATCGACAAGCGAAGCGGCGGAGTTCGTGGAAGTCATGCAGATGGCTGCCTCTTCCGGTCCGTGCATCGACTGCTTCAACACGGGTCGCGCAGTGGCTGTGAGCGACATCGCAGACGATGCCGGAGGTTGGCCCGAGTTCAAGAAGGTGGCTCTTGCACACGGGTTTCGCTCCGCGCTCGCGACACCGATGAAGCTGCGCGGCAAGGTGATTGGCACGATGAACCTCTTCAGCGAGACCGCAGGGGAAGTAAGCGTCAGGAATGCCGCTGTTGCTCAAGCTCTTGCTGACGTCGCGACCATCGGCATCCTTCAGGAGAGAGTCATCCGCGAAGGCCAGATTGTCGAAGAACAACTGCACCGGGCGCTCGACAGCCGCATCGTCATCGAGCAGGCCAAGGGGGTCATCGCTAGCGCGCTCTCTGTGACCATGGACGACGCCTTTGCCTTGTTGCGCAAGTACGCGCGCGACCGCAACCTCACCATCCGCTCCGTCTCCGAGCGTGTGAGTGACCGAGAGTTAGCCGTGCAGGACATGGCGACTTCTTCAACCGCGGCGCGGGTGCAGGCAGCGGAGTAGCGTGCTAAGGTGCCAGTAGTTGCTCTAGACCCTGGTGACCGACTCTGTTCGCGTCGACTTGAGGATCATCATGAGCGAATTAAACGAAGTAGACCTTCCCGCTGGCCCAGCCGCCGAAGTGCACGTGCCACCTGTCGGACCACTGGAGTCCCGTCGCTCGCGTCGCGAGCGGAGCGAAGCTGCCGCAGCGGCGCTCAGTCTCCCGATCGCTAGCGTTGCAGTGGACTCATCACTTGCGCATCCGATTGAGACCACTGTCGTGTTCTCTGACGAACTCGCAGCTGCTCCTCGGCAGCGGTTGCTCGGGATCCCCCATTCCGAGTCCATGCGAGTGCCAAGCGAAGACTGGATCAGCTAGGTTTCCACGCGTCACTAGCGACACGGCGCACGATCGCGGCAACCTCTGACTGGCCTGCCCTGTGGGCTACATCCGCGACTGATCGTTGATCCTGATGCTGTGCTGGTCCAACCGGTCACCGCCCAGACGCCTAGCGTGACGCGTTCATAGCGCAAGGCGCTATATCTCGAAGCCGTCCTTGATGCCGAAAGCACGTGTCATCGCGAGGCACCATCGTGGCTATCGATCGCCCTGGCAGCCTTGGTTCCCACATAGGCGCCGTATAAGACGGTCGCCAACAGCGCTACGGTCCCGCCGAACACGCCCGCATAGACAACCTCCTCCTGTACGGGTGCCAGCGTGAAGCCGCAGCCGATGAAGGCGAACACTGCCGCCCAGATCGTTGAGCGCTGAGCCCGCTGATGCGCCACGAGCCAAGCCTCGTCGCTCGCCAAGGTACTCGGCGTGCGAATCCCGGCCCATGTGTTGCGCTTCAGTCGCCCAGTGACGGTGGCTCGCGCCAACCAGAGCAGCATGCCGCCCGCGACGGCCATCGATAGGAAGAGGACGATGCGAGCGCTGAGCTCGGCGTCGGGGCTCAACTAACGGCCCCTGTTCCGAGCAGGCGGGCACGCGAGACCAGAACTCGGCCGTCCTTCGTGATGCGGTAACTGAAGGGGTCGTCTTCGAGACTCATACGGGCACCCTATCCCAGCCAGGTTCCCGCTCGCGAAGCGGCTACCAGTACGATGCTCGTCGTGACCTCGTATCCGTGCCCGGCAGCGCGCTGATGCCGCCGCGCTCTCCGTTACCTCAGCGTCACGGGCTTGATGCTGCCTGGTTGCGGACCCCCGGAGTCGCAACCGATGAAGCGCCGCAGTGGGCAACGATGCGCGACTTCCTCCATGCTCGGCTGCCGTCCCCAAATCTGATCGATCGCATGCTGGACGCCGGCGAGTTTGTGGACCCGTCAGGACGCCCCTGGGAAGGGGGCGAGACGTACCGGCCCCACACCTTCGTATGGTTCCACCGGCCGCTCGCGCCGGAGACGCCAGCGCCCTTTCCTCTCGACATCCTGGAGGTCAGCGAACGGTTCGTCGTGGTGGACAAGCCGCACTTCATGGCCACAACGCCTCGCGGTGCTCACGTCCGAGAGTCCGCTCTGATCAAGGTGCGACTTGAGTTGAACTTGCCCGAGCTCGCTCCCGCGCATCGGCTCGACCGTCTGACCGCAGGAGTGCTCGTGTTTTCCACTCGCCGCGAGCACCGCGCGGCTTACGCAGGTGTGTTCCAGTCCCGTAGCGCGATCAAGACGTACGAAGCACTGGCGCCGTTTGACCGCGCACTTGAGTTCCCGCGCCGTCTCAGCGGCCGGATCGAGAAGCGCCGGGGCGTCCTGCAAGCCGAGCTGGTGCCCGGGGAACCCAACGCCGAAACCCTGGTGGAAGTGGTGGAGACACGGGGCAATCACGCGCGCTATCGACTCACTCCTACCACAGGCAAGACTCATCAACTGCGCTTGCAGATGTCCGCCTTGGGACTGCCCATCGTGGGCGACTCGATGTATCCCACGATCCAGAAGGTCGCGCCGGAGGACTTCACCGCCCCCTTACAGCTCGTCGCTCGCCGCCTGCAGTTCACGGACCCTGTCGACGGCAGCCCCAGGGATTACTCGAGCACGCGGTCGCTAGTCTGGCCCGGGTAGAGAGGACTGCGTTGCCGTGGCGAGAGGTGCTGTTGACGGCGGCATGGTCGTTGTTGGCACGCTCGATAGATGGGAACAGCATCCTGCGCGCCTCGGTTGCAGCGGGTCAGAGGACCTTCTTGACCACGCTCGACTTCAGTTGGATCCGCCCAAAGCCTGGCACCGTCGCGTCGATGTCATGATCGCCCACGCCATCCTCGATCAGGCGGATGCCACGCACCTTGGTGCCGACTTTGACAACGCCACCGCCTCCACCCTTGACCTTGAGGTCCTTCGCGATCGTCACGTCGTCTCCGTCAGCGAGCACATTACCAACGGAGTCCTTGATCACACTCGCGGAGTCTGGACTCAGCGCTGCGTCGCCAACCTCGCCCGCAGCCCACTCGTGACCGCACATTGGGCACACCAGTAGCGCGCCTTGCTCGTAGGTGTACGCTTCGCGGCACTCCGGACAGGGGGGCAGAGTGCTAGACATTGAAGCGGAACTCCACCACGTCGCCGTCGTGCATCACGTATTCCTTGCCCTCGATGCGCACCTTGCCCGCTGCCTTCGCGTCGGCCATCGAGCCGGCCGCGACCAGGTCGTCAAACGAGACCACCTCGGCCTTGATGAAGCCCTTCTCGAAGTCGGTGTGAATGACCCCGGCCGCCTGCGGCGCGGTCCAGCCCTTGCGGATGGTCCACGCGCGCGACTCCTTGGGGCCAGCCGTCAAGTAGGTCTGCAAACCAAGGGTCTCAAAGCCGACGCGCGCCAACTGGTCCAGGCCAGCCTCCGAAACGCCGGATTCGGCGAGCATCTCGGCGGCCTCCTCGGGCGTGAGATCAACCAACTCGGACTCGAACTTGGCGTCCAAGAAGATCGCCTCGGCCGGTGCCACCTTGGCCGAAAGCTCGGCCCGCTTGGCGTCGTCAAGGAGGCCAGCATCGTCCGTATTGAAGACGTAGATGAAGGGCTTGGCGGTCAGCAGGCTGAGCTCGCGGACGTCAGCGAGGTCCAGGCCAGCACCCTTGGCTCCTGCGGACAGTGTGGTGCCAGTTTCAAGGATCGCCTTCGCGGTGGTCACCGCCTCGAGGTAGCTGGCCTCGGCCTTCTTGATCTTGACGTCCTTCTCGAGCCGGGGCAGCGCTTTGTCGATGGTCTGGAGGTCGGCGAGGATCAGTTCTGTGTTGATGGTCTCGATGTCCGATGCCGCGTCCACTTTGCCGTCAACGTGGACCACGTCGGGATCGGCGAAGGCGCGGGTCACCTGGCAGATGGCGTCGGCCTCGCGAATGTTGGCCAGGAACGCGTTGCCCAGGCCCTCACCCTCAGAGGCACCCTTCACGATGCCCGCGATGTCCACAAAGGACACGGTGGCGGGCAGCAGCCGCTCCGATCCGAAGATCCCTGCGAGCACGCTCAGGCGCGGGTCCGGCAATGGCACCACACCGATATTGGGCTCGATGGTCGCGAACGGGTAGTTCGCGGCGAGCACCTCGGCACGCGTGAGTGCGTTGAACAGGGTTGACTTGCCAACGTTGGGCAGTCCGACAATTCCGATAGTTAAGGCCACAACAGCACAGTCTAGTTGGGACTAGACGGCTGCGGCTTCGCGCCTGCGGGCCTGCTCGATGGGGTCCGGAACCGGCACGGCGGCGATGAGGCGGCGCGTATACGGGTCCTGCGGCTTGGTGAGCACGTCCACCACAGAGCCCTGCTCCACGAGCAGCCCTTCCTTCATCACAGCAATCCGGTCACTGAGCTGCTCCACCACGGCGATGTCGTGGCTCACAAAGAGGCACGCGAAGCCGTGCTCGCGCTGAAGGTCGCGGAACAATTCGAGCACACGCGCCTGCACTGACACGTCGAGCGCTGAGGTCGGTTCGTCGGCAATCAGCAACTTCGGCTCGAGCGCGATCGCGCGCGCAATTCCCACGCGTTGGCGCTGGCCGCCGGAGAGCTCATGCGGGTAGCGGTTGCGATAGTTGCGCGGCAGGTCCACCTGGTCGAGCAACTCGCTAATCTTGTTGCGCAACGCGTCACCCGTGAGGCCCATCCGTAGCGTGAGCGGCTCACCGATCGACTGTCCAATGGGCCAGCGCGGGTTGAGCGAGGAGCCCGGGTCTTGGAAGACGATCGAGACATCGGTGCGCGCTTGTTGGAGCGTCTGTCTGGACGCATCCTTGAGTTGATGGCCCGCGACAATAAGCGAACCTTCATGAACGGGCAACAGGCCGACGGCGGCGCGCCCCACGGTGGTCTTGCCCGAGCCCGACTCACCCACAAGCGCCATGATCTCGCCTGCGCGAATGGACAGGTCGATGCCGTGAACGGCGCGGAAAGCAGGCGTGCGGCCTTGCTTGGGGTACTCGATAACCAAGGACTTCGCCTCGAGGGCGAGCGGGGCATCGGCCGGAATACGGCTGGGATCCGCCTCAGCCACGTATGCGCCGAGGTACGGAACTGAACCTAGCAAGGTCTTGGTGTACTCGTGCTTGGGACGCTTGAACACCTCGTTCGCGTCGCCGGCCTCGACGATGCGCCCATCCTTCATGACGATGATGCGGTCAGCCATATCGGCCACCACGCCCATGTCGTGGGTGATGAGCACAATACCGGCGTCAAAGCGGTCCTTCAGGTTGCGGATAAGTTGCAGAATTTCGGCCTGCACCGTGACGTCGAGGGCAGTGGTGGGTTCGTCGGCGAAGAGCAGGGTGGGATCGCAGGCGAGCGCCTGAGCGATCATGGCCCGCTGGCGCTGACCTCCCGACAATTGGTGAGGATAGTTGCCAAAACGCCGTTCTGGCTCGGGGATCTCCACCATACGGAGCAGCTCGATGGCGCGGTCCTTGGCCTCGGACGGTCGCATGGACCGGTGAGTGCGCAGCACCTCAACGATCTGGCTGCCCACCGTCATCACCGGATTGAGTGCCGTCATGGGCTCTTGGAAGATCGCGGCAACGTCGTCACCACGGACATCCGACAGCTCGCGCTGAGACAGGCCGATGAGTTCGCGTCCACGGAGTTTCGCGGAACCACTCGCGCGACCGTTGCGAGGCAACAGCCCCATGATCGACATCGACGATTGCGTCTTGCCGGAGCCGGACTCGCCCACGATCGCGAGGACCTCACCGGCCTTCACCGAGTACTTCACATCGACGGCGGCAGGCACCCAGACACCATCCACCCAGAAGTCAACGTTAAGTCCGTCAACCTCGAGTACTACGTCCTTCTTCGCCATGATCACATTCCTCCGTTGCACAGCACACGGTGTGCCACGATAGTGCGATGCGCCGCTACCGTTCCCGTTCTGCCTTGGTGATCGCCTCCGCGCTCATCGCCTTCTTCACGACCAGTGCGATCGCTCATGTGATCGCGGTTGGAAGTCAACAAGCTGTACCGAGCATCGGTCTCGCAATCCTGGCGTGGTGCGTCGCGATCGCTGGCTACATACGCCCCAGGGTTCTCGTGGGCGACGCTCACGTCGAAATCCACAACGTGGTGACCGTTGCGCGCATCGGTTTTGATCGTCTCGCCTACGTCGACACCCGTTGGGCGCTCGAACTCATGGGAGACGACGGCCGCAAGGTCACCGCCTTCGCGGCTCCAAGTCCCGGCGTACGGACGGTGCGCGCAACGAGCGCCGCCGACCTGCGCGGACTTCCTGCTGACACCTACGTGGGCGGCGCCGCACGCGTGGGTGACCGACGCGGGACGGCATCCGGAGAGGCGGCCTTCTTGGTGCGCACAGCGTGGGCGAGCTGGCGCGATGCCCACCCTGACCACATGGGCGAAAAGCAGGGTCGCGCCATCGAACGCCGCGTGAACGCGGTGGGCGTGGGCCTGCTCGCCGTGGGTGTGGCCGCCGCCATCCTGGGCTTTGTCCTGTAACAGCATTACTTGATCACCTCGCGGCCCGGGTTGTCCTTGGCTGCGGCACGGCCCGCGCGAGCGAAGTCCTTGTCCTTGGGGATGCGCTTCTGGCGCGGGTCAAACGCGTCGCGTAGCCCGTCGCCGATCAGGTTCACCGTCAACGCGAACGTGATGATGAAGACACCCGGCCACCAGAACAACCACGGACGCACGGTGAACGCGCTCTTGTATTCATTGATGAGGTAGCCCAACGAGACATCGGGGAACTGGATACCGAACCCCAAGTAGGACAGCGAGGCCTCAAGGATGGTCGCGACCGCCATGAGCAGCGTCGCATTGACGATGATGACTCCCATGGAGTTGGGAAGGATGTGGCGAAACATGATGGTGCGGTCCGAGGCGCCCGCCACGCGGGCGGCGTCCACGAACTCGCGCTCCCGCAGGCTGAGGTACTCGGCTCGAACGAGCCGCGCTAGCACCGGCCACAGCGCGAACCCCAGCAGGATCGCAAGCGGAATGGCCCCGCCGCCCGAAGCCTTGCCGATCACTGCGGCGAGCACCAGGGTAGGAATGGCGATGACGACCTCGGTCATACGCATCAAGACGTTGTCGAGGCGGCCGCGGTAGAACCCGGAGAACGCGCCAACGATCACGCCCACGGCGGTGGCGATGAGGCCCATGATCACCATCACCATGAGGGACTGTTGCGCACCGCGCATGACGCGGGCGAAGATGTCCCGGCCAATCTCATCCTGGCCAAAGGGGTGCGCCCCGAACACGAAGGTGCCATTCTCCCAGCCCATCGTGGGGGCCCCACGTGGGTTGAGGACGGGGTTGGTCTGCGTGTAGTTCCACTGCCACCAACCGGGGATGGGGCCAATCCCGATCGAGGTCACGACGAGCAGGATGGTCAGGCCGAGCAGGATCGCCGACACCATCGCTACACGGTGATGCGTGAACCGCTTCCACACGATCCGGCCCATCGAGGCGCCTTCGCCGTGGACGTCGGTCTCAGGAGTTTGTGCCAACGAGGTGCTCATGCTATTCCACCCGAATTCTTGGGTCGAGGACCGCATAGAGGATATCTGCCAGGATGTTTCCGATCAGCAGCAGGATTCCTGTGACCAGGAAGTACCCCATCAGCGGGTCGAGGTTCACCAGTCTGAGCGACTCGACAAACAGTCTGCCCATCCCGTTCCAGCCAAAGATGGTCTCCGTAATGACCGCGCCCCCAATCAGCGCCGCAATGTCAAGCGGGATGATGGTCGCCAACGGGATGAGTGCATTGCGGAAAGCGTGGCGCATCACCACGGTGCGCTCGTTCAAGCCCTTGGCCCGCGCGGTGCGAATGTAGTCGAGGTTCATGACCTCCAGGAGGCTGGCACGCGCGTAACGCGTGTAGCCCGCCAAGGAGATCAGCACGATAGCCGTCACCGGCAAGATCAGGTGGGTGAAGGTGTCGAGGGTCTCGACCCAGTACCCCGATCCCGCGAGTTGCGGGGTCTGCGACCCCACTGTCGCGATGGGGCGGCCACCGATGGTGCTCGAGTTGGAGTACCTCTCCCACCAGCTCATCAAGTAGTCCACGAACAGCAGCCCAAACACTGGTAGCGCGGTCAAACCGCCCACACGCATCTGGACTCTGTTGTCCGGCCCGCCGGCGAGTTTGCCAATGACCATGCCGATCGCGATGAGTCCGGCAAGCACGCCGAGTACCATCCACACAGTCGCGAACCGGAACGCCTCTTGGAGCGGGAACCACGCGATCGCGCCGATGACTGCTACTGCGAGACCCGTGTAGAGCGCGCGCTTGTTGTTGAGGCCGGCTGCAATGAACGTCACAAAGTACGCACTACCGAGACCGAACACGAGGATGACCACAGGGCCCAGCCGGGGGTCGAGGAACCATCCGGTCGCGCTGAGCGCTCCCAGGATTGCGGCCGTGGCCAGCCCGAAGGTGCCGCCGATGGCGATCTTGCGCGGCCAGGACCCCGATAGCGCGGAGCCCACGATGATCCCCGCGACCGCGCCGATGACCAGGAGCGCGGGGATCGGTATCACCGGATCTCGAAGGAAGTCGTTGAAGCCGATGGCCCCCCATTGTTTGAGGAGGACGGCTACGAAGAACGAAGGCAGCGAGTACATGAGGAAGGCGGCAAACGTCACACCATAGTCAAAGCCTGTGTACTGCCTGAGCGCGCTGACAATGCCCACCGCGACGCCCACCACGATCGCGAAGATGGACGCGAATCCGATGAGCTGCAACGTGGATCCCATCGCGCTGCCCAGCATGGTGGTGACGGGCTGTCCCGTGCGCCAGTCTTCGCCCAGGTCACACTGACCGATGAGGCATTTTGCGGCGCCACCCGCCCACGTGAAGTAGCGGAGCGCGGGGTTCACGTCGAGCTGCAGCTCTGCGGTGCGCAACTCGACGAGCTGCTCGCGGTTGCGCTGCGTCGAGGCGCGCAAGTCCTCAAGCGGATCGCCGGAGCTGGCGGCGAGAAGATAAAAGATGTAGGAGGCGGCAATGAGCACGCCTGCGGCGATCATGAGTCGCCGGGCAATGAAAGCAAGCATCGAGGAATCCTCTGGTGAGGGGTGGGGCGGCCGCTTGCGCGACCGCCCCACCCGGACGGACTACAGCAAGAAGCTATTCAGCGTCTGCCGGAGCCGTCCACTCCCAGTAGTTCCAGAAGAACTGCGGAGACAGCGGCGAGGGCTTGATGTTGCCAAGGTCGCTGTTGTGGATCGTGATTCCTGGGAACTGGAAAACGGTGATGCCGTAGGCATCGTCCCAGAGGATGGTCTCGACCTCGATGAGGATCTCGCGCTGACGATCAGCATCGAACGTGACCTTGAGCTCGTCGTACAGAGCGTCAACTGCGGGGTTGTTGTAACCCGTGAAGTTGTTGCCACCGTTGCTACGGAAGGTGGCTTCAGACGCGGTCACTGCCGTCGAGGTGGACTGCCATGCGAACAACGAGGCGTCGTAGGTGCCCGAACCAAGGAGCGAGCCCCAGGTCTCGGAACCACAGTCGACCAAGTTGAATCCAGCCTGGCTGACCTGCTCGGCGTACAGCTGGTACTCGTTCACGCGGCGCGTGTTGTTCGAGCCGTAGAGGAAGCACACGTCGATCGGCGTTGCCACACCAGCCTGCTCAAGGAGAGCTGCTGCACCGTCGGCGTCACCTTGGCCGTAGGCCTCGGAACCGTTAGCGGCGATTGCCTCGTCGTATCCAGGCGAACCAGGCAAGAAGATCTGGCTCTGGTTCCACTCGGCGTTGGGCTGCAACGGCTTGATGAGGCGGTCAATGACCTCGTTGACGTCAAGTGCCGTCAGGAATGCCTGGCGCACCAACTTGGCGGTCTCTTCGTTGCCACCATACGCGGCAGCAGAGAAGGGGCCTTCGCCATTGAAGACGAGGTCGACGTGCTCGTACACGGACTCAGGCTCGTTCAGGATCGTCACGCCCGAGAGCTGCTGGGCAGCCTCGAGAACGTCGGTCGTTGCCTGGGGAAGTGTGATGTCTACTTCACCGTTGGCAAGCGCCTGAACCGATGCAAGAGGGTCGGGGATGAAACGCACGGTGATGGTTTCGATCGAAGGCTGGGGGCCTGCGACGTAACCCTCGGTGCGTGCCGTCAGCGTGATGTACTGGTCCTGAACGAAGTCAGTCACGATGTACGCGCCGTTGCCAACCACAATGCCTGGATCCGACGGCATGGATACGTGGTCGAACTCGGTGTTCCAGAAGTCCGCGATGGGCTTGAGGGCCGCACCATCAGCGTTCTGAATGGCCGCGAGCACGGCATCCTTGGCTTCCTGGGCGTCCTCGATGTCGAGGGCACGCTGGGCGATGATGTGAGCAGGCAGGCCCGCGCTCGTGAAGATGGTCTCCCAGTCAACGAGGATCTCGTCGTAGATGAGCGTCAAGGAACGGCCGTCGTCGCCGATCTCGGGGGTCTGGGTGACAAGCTCAATGCCTGTGCCAATGGCGACAGTGTCGAAGTAGACGTCGTCGGACGGAATGATCTGACCCGTCTCAGCGTCGTACTCGGCCTCGCCTTGGTTGAAGTTGCCGGACAGGGCAGCCCAGTGAAGGAGCATGTCGACTGCGTCCACGGCAACGCCGTCAGACCACGTGACGCCGTCCTTGATGGTGTACTTCACGGTGAGCGGGTCTTCCGACACGAGTTCGTAAGTTCCGAAGTCCGTGTTAGGGATGAGCTCGAGGTCGTCGTTGTAGTAGTTGAACGACTGTTGCGTGAGGTACAAGATGTTGGCGTTCGCCGTAGCGTTGCCGTTGGTGGTGTTCTGGTTGAACGAATAGAACGCCTGATTCCAGGCGGCGGTCACGGACGTGTTCTCCACGATCCCCGACTCTTCCGCACAGGCGGCAAGGGTAAGCGTTGCCACAGCGGCAATCGCGATCCCCTTCACACTTCTGCCAAGCTTCATTGTTGACTCCTTCTCGTTAGGCGTGTGTCCCTCCAGCCCGCCTTGTAGGCGCCCGGCTACACACGCACTGCCCAACGGGGAGAGTTCCCCCGTTGTCCAAACAGGTTAATCGTTAACATCGAGTGAACGGGCTCGGGTTGATAACGAACGCGACACTTCTGCCTGAGATGTGACCTATTCCACACCGTAAGCGTACGTATTGGGCCCTGATAGGACCTTTGGTCCCCCTCGCGACCCCTCACTTTGACCTCTCCAGCATGTCAGACGTATGTGTCACAGTTGTTACATGATGGAGCTTGTTGTTGGCGCCGCGGCGCTCGTGGTCGGTACAGCGTTGGGATACTTCTGGCACGGCTCCCGGCATTCGGCCGATGCCGACTCGCAGTTGCGTACCGATCTCGCCTTGGAGCGGGCGCGGGCGGCGGCGCTTGAGGAGCGGGTGGCGGAGACGATCGCCCGCGCCAAGGAGACCGAAGAGTCGCTGCGTGTGCAGCACGACCGCTACGTGGATCAGGTGCGCGCGGACCAGGATGCTCTCAAGGAGCAGTTCAAGGCTCTCGCGGGGGACGTTCTGAAGTCCAACAACGAGCAGTTCCTTGAGGTAGCGAGCGAGCGCCTCAAGCGCGCTGAAGAGGCGAACGTGGCTGAGCTCGCCAAGCGCGAGGAGTCGGTCAAGAACCTGGTTGAGCCTATGGCGAAGGCCCTCGCTGAGGTACAGCGTCAGACCACGGAGGCGGACAAGTTCCGGGCCCAGAGTGAAGCGAAGCTGTCTGAGCAGGTCAAGCAGCTGATGGATGCGTCAACACTCGTAGGCAAAGAGACGGCCGGGCTGAAGAACGCGCTGCGCAGGCCCGAGGTCCGAGGTCGATGGGGTGAGCTGCATCTCCAGCGCGTGGTGGAGGTCGCTGGGCTGGTCAACCGGGTGGACTTCGTGGAGCAAGTGTCCGGCGTGGACGACGAGGGCCGCAGGCTGCGCCCCGACATGCTGGTGCGGCTCGCGGGCGGTCGCACCATCGTGGTGGACGCGAAGACGTCGATCGACGCGATCCTGGACCTTGAGAACGACGGCACCGACCGCGCCGAGGTCCTGAGCCGCCACGCCGACAGCGTCCGCAAGCGCGTCACGGAACTGAAGAGCAAGGCCTACACCTCGCAGTTCGACTCCCCTGTTGAGTTCACGATCTTGTTCATGCCCGCGGAGTCGTTCCTGCAACTGGCGCTCGAGCACGATCCGCGGATCCAGGAGTGGGCCTACGAACAGGGCGTGGTCATCGCTACGCCCACCATCCTTGTGGCACTACTGCGGACCGTGGCACACGCGTGGAAGGAAGACACCCTTGCCAAGAACGCTCGCGACGTGCTGGTCACGGGTAAGGAACTGTACGAGCGACTCACCAAGATGGGCGACCACCTCGCGCGCGTTGGCAAGGCCATCGACTCCGCGGGCAAGGCCTACAACGACACCATCGGGGCGCTCGAGCGGCGCGTGCTGCCGTCCGCGCGGCGCTTTGGTCAGTTGCAGGAAATCGAGGCAGAGTTCGCTCCCACCATGATCGAGACCGAAGTGCGGCAGATCGCCGCGCCGGAGTTGACCAGCAGGCTCGACGACTAGGCGGTCATGGCGCGCTGGGCCTCTTGTGCCTTGAGGTCTGCGCGAATCTCCCGGGGTAGCGAGAACATGAGGTCCTCTGTTGCCGTACGGACCTCGCTGACGGTCTCATAACCGCGTCGCGCCAGGTCATCGAGCACGTCGCGCACCAGGATCTCGGGCACCGACGCCCCGGACGTCACCCCAACGGTGTCGACGCCCTCGAACCAGGCGTCTTCCATCTCAAGATGCCGGTCCACGCGATACGAAGCCCTCGCACCTGCCTGAAGCGCAACCTCGACCAACCGAACGGAGTTCGAGGAGTTGGCTGATCCCACCACAATGAGCAGGTCGCAATCTGGGGCCATCTTCTTCACGGCCACCTGGCGGTTCTGAGTGGCGTAGCAGATGTCGTCACTGGGCGGGTCTTGAAGATGAGGAAAGCGCGCGCGAAGGCGGCGCACCGTCTCCATGGTCTCGTCCACAGACAGGGTGGTCTGCGACAGCCACACCACGTTCTCGGGATCTGCAACCTCGATGAGGTCGGCATCGTCGGGGGAGTTCACCACAATCGTGTTGTCGGGCGCGTGCCCCGCGGTGCCCTCGACCTCCTCGTGACCCTCATGGCCAATGAGCAGGATGGTTTGATCCTCGCGAGCAAACCGGATTGCTTCTTTGTGCACTTTGGTGACCAGAGGGCAGGTGGCGTCGATCGACACCAGGTTGCGAGCATCGGCCGACTGCTTGACGGCGGGTGAGACTCCGTGCGCGGAAAACACCACTCGGGCACCCTCGGGAACCTCGTCGGTCTCGTTGACAAAGATGGCGCCGCGCTCGCTCAGCGTCTCCACTACGTACTTGTTGTGCACAATCTCCTTGCGCACGTAGATGGGGGCGCCATGCAACTCAAGCGCCTTCTCCACGGCGATCACGGCGCGGTCAACTCCGGCGCAGTAACCGCGCGGTGCTGCGAGCAGGACTCGCTTCTCTATGGTCTGGGACATGGTCACCAGTCTACGTGGCATCTGTCCGCTGGCCTCCGGGCTTGGGGCCAGCGCCAATCTGATACTTTCGGAGGAGTTCCCACCACCTCCAAAGGACCTGAACCGATGTCCCAACGAACTCTGAGGATCGTGACCATCGTGATCGCGGTCGCGTTTGTCGCGACGCTTGCCATTCCCGCATTTGGCTAGCCGCACACGGGGCGGACTGCACGGCGTGGGACGCTAGGGGCATGAGCGAGACGGACCGAGCCGCGACCGGCGAGGCCATCAACGCCGGCGAGCAGCCGGACGCGATGGTCAGCTTGCCGTCAACGGCAGCCGAAACCACCGCCGAACGGCCGTGGCCCGTCAGCCACCTCTCCCCCAAGATCGGCGAGTACATCGCCAAGATGTCACCGGTGTGGGTTGAGGGACAGGTCCTCAACGTCAAGCGCTGGAAGCACCTCGTGTTCCTGACGCTGCGCGACACGTCCGAGAACATGTCCCTCAAGGCCACCTTGCCCGCGAGCGAAGTTCATGCACTGGGAGTGGCACTCGACGACGGCGCACGCGTGGTGATTCACGCCAAGCCCGCGTGGTGGACCAAGAACGGGGACCTGCAACTCCAGGGCAAAACGGTTCAATCCGTTGGGCTGGGCGACCTGCTCGCACGGATCGAGGCACTCAAGGAAATGCTCGCGGCGGAGGGACTCTTCGCGCTGGACCGCAAGGTTCCCTTGCCGTTCGTGCCCACCCTCGTCGGGCTGGTCTGCGCGAACCAAGGGGACGCGGAGCATGACGTGGTCGAGAACGCGACCCGGCGCTGGCCATCGGTCCGGTTCGAGATTCGGCGGGTCACGGTTCAAGGCGCGCGGTGCGTTCCCGAGACCACGGCGGCCATTCAGGAGCTCGACGCAAACCCCGAGGTAGACGTCATCGTGGTGGCGCGCGGCGGCGGCTCGCTAGAAGACCTGCTGCCGTTCAGCGACGAACGGCTGATTCGAGTGGCCGCAGCGTGCGAGACCCCCTTGGTGAGCGCAATCGGGCACGAACTGGACTCGCCGTTGCTCGACCTGGTGGCCGACTACCGCGCCTCCACGCCCACCGACGCGGGCAAAGCGATAGTGCCCGATGCTGCGGCGGAGCGGCGCGGGATGGACCAGGCGCGAGCGGCCATGCGCGCAGCAGTGATGGCGAAGGTGGACCGAGAGTCACGCGGCCTCGAAGCGTTCGTGTCGCGCCCGGTCCTAGCGCAACCCCAGCGGTTGCTCGACCCGTATCGCGATCAAGTGAGGGTTGCCCGGGAGGCGTCGGGCCGCGCCTTGGTGGCGCTCATGACCATCGCGGAGGCCACGGCCAGAGAACTCACCGCGTCTCTGCGCGCGCTGAGCCCACAGTCCACCCTTGATCGCGGCTACGCGGTGGTGCGGACAGCGGACGGGTCAGTGGTGCGTCAGCCCGACGAGGTCTCGCCGGGCGACGCCCTCCACCTCACGGTGGCCGGCGGCGACATCAGCGCCACCGCCACCTAGCCTGATCCCCCTGGCGGGAGGGGGTGGGAATCGCGTCCCCCTCAGCTGGACGCGATTCCCACCATCCCGAGCACCTTCGCCTTGGTGCCCTTTTCCGCCAGCCGTGCTCGCGCTGCCACCACATAGTCCTTGTGGCGGGAGCGGGCCAACTTGGCGATGATCTTGTCAGGAACCGCACGGTTCTTGAGCAGGGCGTGGACAACCTCCGGGGCCTTGTCCTGCGCAAGAATCATGTAGACGTCTTCTGGCATGTCCGGGCGCGGGTTGCGAGCAAGCCCGGCGCGAACCGCTGGAGCCTCGTCCTCGAGCAACTTGAGGAGCGCGGTGAGAGGAGTCGTGGGGCGTTCCGCGACGGTCGCGCGCACTTTTGCCTCCGGGGACCGCGCGAACGCGGCCAACTCGTGGTCAGTCAGGTTGGGATCGAGTGCCTTTTCGGCGCTACCGATCGCCGTCTGACGCTGGTATTTTTCGCTGTACATGATTTTCACCCCATTGTGAAAGTTGTCCTACACCTGATGAGACGGGCGAAAGGTCACTCTATGACGCGGTACCGTGAGATTCGTGACTAAGACCCCAGCAGACGTCTCGGCGCTGACGTACGAGCAAGCACGGGACGAACTGATCGCGATTGTCGCCAAGCTCGAAGCTGGCGCCGCTACGCTCGAGGAGTCTTTGGCGCTCTGGGAGCGGGGAGAAGCCCTCGCGGGCAGGTGCCAGGAACTCCTCGATGGAGCGCGCGAGCGCATCTCTGAGGCTCGGGGTGACGAGCCGGATCACGAAAGGGACTCATGAAACCGCACGCGCTAGTGATTGGCGAGGCCCTCGTCGACATGGTTCGCCAGACCGACGGTCGCATTTCCGCGCACCCCGGAGGTTCCCCCGCGAACGTTGCGATCGGCCTGGGCCGGCTCGAGCGCGAGGTGGAGTTGCTTGCGTGGCTTGGGCTCGACGAGAACGGGTCAATGATCCGTCGCCACCTTGAGGAGTCCGGCGTGCAACTCGCCCGCGGCTCACAGTCGGCGATGCGCACCTCCGTCGCCACCGCCAACCTGGACGAGACCGGTGCCGCACACTACGACTTTGACCTGAGTTGGGCGATCAGTCCCAAGGCCTCTCCCATGAAGCGGCCGATCGTGGTCCACACTGGCTCGATTGGAGCCATCCTTCCGCCGGGAGGAACGACAGTTCTGCAGATGGTCCAAGACCACCGCAGCACTGCGACCATTACCTATGACCCCAACGCGCGTCCCGCGCTCATGGGGGATCCGCGCACGGCGCTGCAGTCCATCGAACGGGTGGTGGCCGAGGCTGACGTCGTCAAGGTCTCCGATGAAGACTTGCTGTGGCTCGCCCCAGACAGTACCCCTGACGCCATGGCGCGTCGGTGGCTGATGGAGTTCGGTGGCGCGATCGTCGTGGTGACGCGCGGCGGAGCTGGCGCGACGGCTTTCGTCGCGGATGGTCGGACGGTCGACGTCGTGGCTCCGAAGGTCGCGGTGGCGGACACCGTGGGCGCGGGCGACTCCTTCATGGCCGGTTTGATTGACGGGCTGTGGGAGGCGGACCTCTTGGGCGCAGACAAGCGCGAGGAACTTCGCAACATCGACGGCCCGTGGTTGACCTACGTCCTCGAGCGGAGCGCCTACATCGCAGCCATTACCGTGTCGCGTCCCGGCGCGGACCCGCCACGCCGTCGCGAGCTCGGCACCTGACACAATAGGAACCATGGCCGACTTCCGCATCGAACACGACACCATGGGCGAGGTGCAGGTCCCTGCGAATGCCCTCTACCGCGCACAAACCCAGCGCGCCGTAGACAACTTCCCCATGTCCGGCATCCGCCTTGAGCGCCGTCACATCGAGGCTCTAGCCCGCGTGAAGAAGGCCGCTGCACGTGCCAACGCCGAGCTAGGCGTGATCGACCAGGCCGTGGCCGATGCCATTGTCACCGCGGCGGACCAAGTCGCCTCCGGCGCGCACGACGACCACTTCCCCGTTGACGTCTTCCAGACCGGTTCTGGCACCAGCTCCAACATGAACGCCAACGAGGTCATCGCAACTCTCGCGTCGGCAGCCTTGGGCACTGACGTCCATCCAAACGATCACGTCAATGCCTCGCAGTCCAGCAACGACGTGTTTCCCACGTCGGTGCACCTGGCAGCGACGTCCACGATGGTCAATGACCTGATCCCCGCGCTGGGGGTGCTCGCGACCTCGCTCGAGGCCAAGGCCACCGAGTTCGCCGAGGTCTACAAGTCAGGCCGTACTCACCTCATGGACGCCACGCCGGTCACGTTGGGCCAAGAGTTTGGTGGCTACGCAGCCGCGGTGAGGGGCGGCGTCGAGCGTCTCGAGGCGGCCCTCCCACGAGTAGCCGAAGTGCCCCTCGGTGGCACCGCAGTGGGGACGGGTATCAACACGCCGGATGGGTTCGCCGCGCGGGTCATCGACCTGCTTGCGGATGACACGGGGCTCCCGATCACCGAGGCGCGCAACCACTTCGAGGCGCAATCGGCGCGCGACGGCTTGGTCGAGGTCAGCGGTGCACTGAAGACCATCGCGGTGTCGCTCACCAAGATCTGCAACGATCTCCGGTGGATGGGCTCCGGACCCAACACAGGGTTGGCGGAGATTAGCCTCCCTGACCTCCAACCGGGTTCAAGCATCATGCCTGGCAAAGTCAATCCGGTGGTGCCCGAGGCGGTCCTGATGGTCTGCTCGCGTGTGGTGGGCAATGACGCTACCGTCGCGTGGGCCGGGGCGTCCGGCTCGTTTGAACTCAACGTGCAGATCCCGGTCATGGCACTGGGCGTGCTGGAGTCCATGCGCCTGCTCGCCAACGCCTCGCGCCTGCTCGCGACCACCACCGTGGATGGCATCGTGGCCAACGTTGAACGTGCGCGCCACTACGCAGAAGCTTCACCCAGCATCGTCACCCCGCTGAACCGCGTCATCGGCTACGAGAACGCCGCAAAGATCGCCAAGCACGCTGTCAAACACGGCGTGACGGTGCGCGACGCGACCGTGGCGCTCGGGTTCGTCGAGCGCGGCGAGATCACCGAGCAGCAGCTCGACACGCTGCTTGACGTGACGACGATGACCGGCGGCAACTAGCGGTGGTCCACGAGTGAATGACTCCAGGAAGTCGCTGGGTATCCCCAGTCGCGAGCGAGTGCTCATTCTTGGCGGCGGCTACGTGGGCCTCTACGTAGCACTGACTTTGCGGCGCAAGGCGCGCGGCAAGGTTGACGTGACAGTGGTTGACCCCCGCCCCTACATGACCTACTACCCGTTCTTGCCCGAGGCCTCTGCGGGCTCCATCGAGCCTCGCCACGCTGTGGTCCCACTGCGCCAGGAACTCACCGGGATGCGCCTGATTCAAGGCTCCGTGACAGATATCGACCACGTGCACCGGTCCGCGGGGATCGCCACCGACTTTGGCGACGACCAGCGCGTCGAGTACGACCAGGTGGTGGTGGCACTTGGCTCGATCGCACGGACGCTTCCGATTCCTGGCCTGCAAGAATTTGGCCTTGGGTTTAAGTACATCGAAGAGGCCATCCACCTGCGCAACCGAGTCCTGGGGTGCCTCGCGCGCGCAGCCTCAACGGAGGATCGCGCCACTCGCCAGCGCCTCCTGACCTTCGTGTTCGTGGGCGGCGGGTTCGCCGGCGTCGAGGCTTTCGCAGAGACGGAAGACATGGCGCGGGCAGCGATGCGCCACTACCCCGAGATTGCGCCATCAGAGTTGCACTTTGTCATGGTCGAAGCGGCGAACCGCATCCTCCCGGAGATGGGCCCCGCGATGGGTCGCTACACCACGGACCAATTGCGCTCACGCGGCATGGTGGTGCACCTCGAGACACTGCTCGAGAGTTGTGTCAACGGCGCGATCGAGCTGTCCAACGGCGATCGGTTCGATGCCGCCACCGTGGTGTGGACCGCGGGCGTGCGGCCCAGTCCCGTCCTTCGCCACTCCGACCTGCCGCTGGGACCGCGCGGGCATGTGATGTGCTCGCCCACCCTTGAAGTCACCACCGCAGACGGGGACGTCGTGCCCGGCGCATGGGCCGCGGGGGACTGTGCGCAGGTCCCGGACCTCACCGCCGGCGACGGCGCCTACTGCGCCCCGAGCGCCCAGCACGCTGTGCGGCAGGCACGTCATCTTGGCAAGAACCTTGCCCGTCAGTTGCGCGGGAAGGAAGTGAGGCCGTACAAGCACCGCCACCTCGGACTAGTGGCCTCACTCGGACTTCACAAGGGCGTGGCCAACGTCATGGGGGTCAAGTTGCGCGGCTGGCCAGCGTGGTTCATGCACCGCACCTACCACATGGCACAGATCCCCACCGCGAACCGCAAGGCGCGCGTGATTCTGGATTGGACAACGGCACTGTTCTTCAGGCGCGACCTCGTGTCGATGGGGCGGCTCCACGAGCCGCGGCGGGCATTCATCGAGGCAGCGCAGAGCACACCCGAGCCGCCCCGGTAGTCGCCGTACCCTCGCCGCGCTAGGCGGCAGGCATATCCGGTCTTGCGACCAGTGCAAGGAGAGCATCGAAGTTCAATCCCTCAGAGGGCAGGATGTCGACAATTTCGCCATCGCGCAGAATGGCGATCTGGTCTCCCACCCTGAGAACTTCTTCGAGTTCTGCTGAGATGAACACCACCGCGAGGCCGTTGTCAGCGAGATCGGCGACCAGATTCTGGATCTCCACCTTTGCACCCACATCGATACCGCGAGTGGGCTCATCGAGAACGAGTACTCGTGGCGCCAACGCGAGGAGTCGCGCAAGCATCACCTTCTGCTGGTTCCCCCCAGAAAGTGTGCCTGCGGGGCGGTCCAGATCCGACGGGCGAATGCCAAGCGCATCGGCCCAGCTCGCGGCGAGTTCACGTTGGCGCGCAGGCCGAATGCGACGCCAGACTCCGCGCTGCGCCTGCAATGCGAGAGTGATGTTGTCAATGACGCTCAGGTCACCGAGCAGGCCCTCGGTGCGTCGGTTCTCCGACGAGTAAGCGACGCCGAGCGCAAGCGCACGCCGCGGCGGGTCAAGCCTGCGCGCCCTATCTTCAACCTTGACGACGCCCTGCTCAAGCACGTCAACGCCCGTAATCGCGCGCGCCAGCGCAGTGCGCCCGGAACCCAGCAGCCCCGCAACGCCAATCACCTCGCCCTCTGCCAGATCGATGTCGGCTTCTGCGATACCGGGGAACGTTGTCACTCCGCGCGCGCTCAGGAACGCGGGTTTGGCGGCTTGCTCGATGGCGGCGCGGCGGCGCGAGGTGAACTCTGCAGGATCACGGCCCAACATCTTCTGAACAAGATCGATCCGCAGCAGCTCGGTGGTGAGGTACTCCCCCACCAAGGCTCCGTCGCGCAACACCGTGATGCGGTCGCAGATCTCGTAGACCTGCTCAAGGAAGTGCGACACAAAGAGGATCGCCACACCGCGCTGCTTGAGTTCGCGGATCACTCGGAACAGTTCGGCAACCTCGTCCATGTCGAGGCTCGAGGTGGGCTCGTCAAGGACCAGCACCTTGACGTCGGTCGAGATCGCGCGCGCGATGGCCACCAGCTGCTGCACTGCGAGAGAGTGCCGTCCCAGGATGGACGCGGGGTCAACGTCGAGACCCAGGTCACGGAGTACTTCGGTGGCGTGTTCACGCATCTGGCGGTTGTCAATCATGCCGTAGCGCCGTGGCTCGCGGCCCAATGCAATGTTCTCCGCAACCGACAAGTTGGGGAGCAGATCGATCTCCTGGTAGACCGCGTTGATACCAGCTGCGTGAGCCGCGCGGGGCGAGTCAAAGTGCACCGTCTTGCCGTCAAGCGTCAGTGTGCCGGTGGTGAGTTCATGCGCGCCCGTGATCGCTTTGATGAGGGTGGACTTGCCTGCGCCGTTCTCCCCCATGAGCGAGTGCACCTCGCCCGGGTACATTCGGAAGGACACGTTATCGAGCGCGACGATAGGCCCAAAGCGCACCGATGCGCCCGAGAGCTCTAACAGCGGTCGCACCCCGTCCACAGAGCCATTATGACCTGTGGAGCGAGGTGCGACTACCTTCCGCGGAGGAGTGTGACGGAAACTCAACGAGGCCGATCAGATCTGGCGACGATCGCGCGCTGGACAACAATGAACACCAGCAGCAATGCGCCAACGATGATGTGGGTCCACGACTGTTCGGCTCCCATGAAGGAAATCACCGACTTGATGGTGCCGAAGACGAACACTCCAACCATCGAACCGAGCACATATCCGCGACCACCGGTCAGCAACGTGCCACCGATCACCACCACCGCGATGACGTCGAGCTCCGTGCCGATGCCGTTGCGCGGGTAACCCGCACCGGAGTACGCCGTCAACACGAGGCCCGCGAGCCGACCGCAGAAGCCGCTGATCACGTAGACCATGACCTTGGTACGTGCCACGTTGAGGCCCATGAGGCGTGCGGACTGCTCCGAACCTCCTATGGCGTAGACCGTGCGACCGAATCGCGTGAAGTGCATGACCAGCGCGCCGGTAGCCACCACGACAATGGCGATGATTCCCGTGGGCGTGATGTACCAGTCGCCCAGTCTGAAGCGCGTGGCCTGGAGCCACAGCAAGGAGGGCTCCTCGACGCGAATCGACGACAAGCTCACCACGTATGCGAGTCCACGAGCCAAGAACAATCCCGCGAGAGTAGCGATGAACGGCTGGACGTTGAAGTACTGCACCAGTACTCCAAGCAGCAGGCCGATCGTCGCGCCGCCGCCCAACATGATCGGCACAGCGATGTACACCGGCACACCTGTACTCAGCATGCTCGCGCCCAAGATGCCTGTGAAGGCCATCACAGAACCCACGGAGAGGTCAATCCCGGCAGTCACGATCACGAAGGTCATGCCGACAGCCAGGATCATCAAGTAGGCGTTGTCGAGCAGTAGCGCCGACATGTTCCCTGGTGACACGAAGTTGCCAAAGCGGGACTGTGCGCCCATCAAGAGCAACAGGAGCACCCCGACGGCGGCGAGCGTTGGCAGCACCGATGCATACCGACTGGTAAACGTGCGCAAGAAGGACGTCACACTGGCAACGCGATCTGCGGTAGTGGTCTGAACAGTCGTCACGATGCGACCTCCGTGTCCTGCTGGTTGGAAGATGTGAACTCGGCGCGAACCTGCGACCAGACTCTCTTTGCGGTCCGGTGCACCAGGTCTGACTGGAGCAGCACTACGAGGATCACCACGGCGGCGAATACCACTGGACTTTGAGCCGATGGCACACCAAAGAAGAGGATGGTCGAGCCGAGAGTTTGCACTGTCAGCACACCGATAACGGTGCCCGCGATGGAGAACTTGCCTCCCATGAGGGAGGTCCCTCCCAACACCACGGCCAAGATCGCGTACAGCTCAATCAGGAACCCAGCCGCGTTGGCGTCGGCTGCCGAGATGTTCGACGCGTAGATGACGCCCGCGATTCCCGCCAGCAGGCCGCTCGCGACGTACGCGCTCCACTTGATCCCACGAGCACGCACACCCGCCAGCCTGCTGGCCTCCGGATTGATGCCCACGGCCTCGGTCAACACGCCTAGTGCGGTGCGGCGTTCAAGGAGCCCCACGGTGGCGATCGCAGCAACGGAGATGAAGAAGGCAAACGGCAGGATGAACAGGTAGCCGCTCGCGATGAACTTGAGTGGCGCGCTGTTGACCGTGGTGATCGCTCCACCAGTGATGAGTAGCGCGACACCGCGACCAGCCAGCATCAGCACCAGCGTCGCGATGATCGGTTGGATGCCAAGCACCGATACGAGGAACCCGTTCCAAGCTCCGAGCACCAGCGACACCAGCAGCGCAACAACCACAGCGACCGCCACGGTGCCAAGGCTCCCTGGCGACGGCGACGAGTCGATGATGGTCAGCGCGACCGCACCTGACACGGCCATGATCGCGCCCACGGAGAGGTCAATGCCTCGGGTGGCGATCACGAGCGTCATGCCAAGCGCAACCAGCATGAGCGGTGCGCTCTGACGCAGAATGTCGATCAGTGCGCCATACAGTTGGCCATCGCGCATCGTGATACGCGCAAAGCTCTGGTTCGCAATGATGTTGACCGCCAAGAGGCTCACCAACGCGGCTGCGGGCCAGAACAGCCGGTGCTTGAGAATCTTGGTCATCGTGCCACGCTCCCCGCTTCGTTGTTCGCGATGTAGTCAATCAAACCTGCCGCATCCACGTCATGGGAGTCGAGCTCGCCAATCTTGTGGCGGTCCCTCATCACGACAATGCGTTGCGCAAGGCGCAACACCTCTTCGAGTTCCGATGAGATAAAGATGACGGACAGACCCTTATCTGACAACTCGGCGACCTTGCGCTGGATGTCAGCCTTGGCTCCCACGTCAATGCCGCGGGTCGGCTCGTCGAGGACCATCAGCTCTGGGGCAGTCGCTAGCCAGCGTGCTAGCAACACCTTCTGCTGGTTACCGCCAGACAGGTTTCCCGCGCGCATGGTGGGGTCCGCAGGGCGCACTCCCAGGGCAGCGATGTAGTCCTTGACGATGGCGTCTTGCTCGCCGTTCTTGACGCGGCGGGTCCAGCCGCGCTGCGCCTGGATGCCAAACACGATGTTTTCCGCGACAGTGAGGTCCGCGATGATGCCCTCGTCACGGCGGTTCTCGCTTGAGAAGGCGATGCCGTGCTCCATCGCTTGGCGCGGCGAGTGCACCTTCACGTTATCTCCGTGAATCTGCATCTCACCGGAGTCGGCGCGGTCTGCCCCATAGATCAGGCGCGCAAGTTCGGTGCGACCCGATCCCAGCAGACCGGCGAAGCCGATGACCTCGCCCTTGTAGACGGAGACATCCGCAGGGGCGACGCCGCCGCGTCGGCCGATGCCGCTAGCACTCAGCACCGGCGCGCCATCGCGATCGATCGCGCGGTCCGACTTTTCCGAGATCTCTGCCAGGTCCGTCATCTCCCGGCCGATCATCTTGGTGACCAGCGCGTCTCGCGGCAGGTCAGCAACGAGGAACTCGCCCACGAGCCCGCCGTCGCGCAGCACAGTGATGCGATCAGATACTTCGTAGACCTGGTCAAGGAAGTGGCTGACGAACAATATGGCTACCCCGGATTCGCGAAGTTCGCGCATCACAGCGAAGAGCTGTTCGACCTCGCCCCTGTCCAAACTTGAGGTGGGCTCGTCAAGAATCAGGACCTTGGAATCGAGCACCATGGCTCGACTGATCGCGACCAGCTGCTGGATGGCGATCGAGTGGCTTGACAGGACTGAGCGGGTGTCGAGTTCGAGACCCAAGTTCTTCAGGTGGCGCTGCGCCTCGGCGTGCACTGCGGTCCAGTCGATGCGCCCTTGGCGGCGCGGCTCGTGCCCGAGCATGACGTTCTCGCCCACCGACAAGTTCGCGCAGAGATTGACCTCTTGGTACACGGTCGAGATGCCCGCGTCTTGTGCGGCTGCGGTGGAGTCAAAGACTCGCCTCGCGCCTGCGACTTCGATGGTGCCGCTATCGATGTGGTAGACGCCGGTCAGGGCCTTGATCAGCGTGGACTTGCCAGCGCCGTTTTCGCCCATCAGTGCATGGATCTCGCCTGGGCGCAGAGAGAAGTCAACCTGGTCGAGTGCAAGCACTCCAGGAAACTGAATGGTGATGTCTCGCATCTGAACGATCGGGGGGACAGCGGTGTCCACGGCCATGACTGGTAGTCCTTCGTGAGTGGTGGTGAAACGTCCCCACCGGGGACCGGCGCGAACCGGCCCCCGGTGAGACGTCCTAACAGCGTTGCTTCGTTTCTTGCCTCGTGGTGCTTAGTAGAGGCGAGAGTCGATGACTGCTGCGGCTTCGTCCTGCGTGAACTTCTGGTCTTCGACGAAGTACTCCTTGTCGACAGGGTTGCCCGCGACGACGTCCTTCACGATTCCTGCCACCAGTTCACCGAGGAGCGGGTTGCACTCGACGATGTAGTTGATCTTGCCGTCAACGAGTGCCTGCATGCCGTCACGCACCGCGTCGATGGTGATGATGATGATGTCTTCACCGGGCTTACCGCCGGCTGCTTCGATCGCTTCGATCGCGCCGAGGCCCATGTCATCGTTGTGTGCGTAGAGAAGGTCGATGCCATCAATGCCGTACTTGGCGATGTAGCCCTCCATGACGGACTTGCCGCCGTCACGCGTGAAGTCGCCGGTCTGCGAGTCGATGGTCACAATCCCTGAACCAGCGATGGCATCGTTGAAGCCCTTGGCACGGTCGTTGGCCGGAGCCGAGCCGGTGGTGCCTTCAAGGACAACCATGCGGGTGGGGGTGTCACCGAAGTACTCAGCTGCCCACTCGCCTGCGTACACGCCTTCACGTTCGAAGTCGAGTCCAACCCAGGTTGCGAACAGATCATCCGATGCGCTGACGGTGCGGTCTTCGAGGATCACCGGGATGCCAGCATCCTTGGCTTCCTGAAGAACGTCGTCCCAACCGTCGGAGACGATGGGAGCGATCACGATCGCGTCCACGCCCTGGTTGATGAAGCTACGAACCGCAGCAATCTGTGCGGCGGGGTCGTTGTCGGCTGCGTTGAAGACCAACTTGAAGCCGTTGTCCTCGGAGAACGCGGTCTGCATGGACTGAGTGTTGGCTGCACGCCAGCCGCTCTCGGATCCGGTCTGTGCGAAGCCAACGGTGATCAGTTCATCGCCGTTGCCGCCAGTGCCGGGGTCATTGGTGGTGCCTGGCTCGGTCGAACCCGAGCACGCTGCGAGAGCGAGAGCGGTAGCCCCTGCCATCGCGATGGTGGAAAGAAAACTCTTCCTCATAACCCAAAACCTCCTTGTTTTGGCCCGGCACCTGTGCCGGGTCGGGACCGATCGCCCTCGGAACCGCTGCGCGGCCCGTGTGATGAATATTAGCGCTAACAATTGGGGTGTCCGCAACCCCTCAACATCACGGTTCGGTAACGAGTGGCGAGTTTTCCCCACAAACACGCGTGTTCTTGAGGCAGTTCAGCCTGAAGTCACCCGTTGCGCTTGCCCGTCCTGTGACAGCAAGTGTGAAGGCTCACGGGGTGACCAAGCAGGTAGGTATGGGGTCTGCGGCCACCTGGTTCACGGCTCATGGGCACCAAGGTGGTGCACCGTCACCGCAACAGGTCATAATGGCTCTGTGAATGAGGCCCAAGCGTTGGCGTGCTGTCACACCGCCATGGTGCCCTCCCGTACCTACTGCCCCCCAGCATCGGCTGCCTGAGGAACCGTCGTGGCAGCAGACAAGCCAGCGCGCGCGGCGAACATCTTCGACGTCGCGCGCCTCGCCGGCGTATCGCACCAAACGGTGTCCCGGGTGCTCAATGGACTCCCCAACGTGCGGCCTTCAACAAAGGAGCGCGTCGAACAAGCGATCGTGCAGCTGCGCTACAGTCCGTCGCCGGCCGCTCGCGCCCTCGTCACCCGCCGGACGCGCACTATCGGACTGATCACGCCGAGCGTCGCCGACTTTGGGCCCACCTCCATAGCCATGCACTTCAACCTTGCCGCGCGAGCAGCCCGCTACAGCGTGGACACCGTGAGCACCATCAACAGTAGCCCCGAGGCGGTCCGCGAAACGATCGAGGCATTGCTTCGGCAACGCGTTGACGCCATCGTGATCGTCGTCACCGACACGTTAGTTGCCGAGCTCGTGAAGGGCCTTGACCTGGGTGTACCGGTGGTCGCCTCGGTGTCGTCCCCGCGCCGCGACCCACACATCGTGTCCATTGACCAATACCGCGGAGCACGCTCCGCCGTGCGCCACCTCGCGGAGATCGGTCACACCCAGATCCTGCACGTCGCTGGACCGCGCCCCGCGGCTGACGCGATGGAACGCGTGCGCGGCTGGCGCGACGAACTGGCCGCCCACCGCCTCGAAGCGACCGAGCCCTTCCATGGCGACTGGACTGCTGCAAGCGGCTACGCGGCAGCGACAGCGCTCGACATTGCGTCGGGATCCGCGATCTTCGTTGGCAACGACCAGATGGCGATTGGGTTGCTTTCGGCCTTGCGAGAGCGCGACCTGCGCGTTCCGTCCGATGTCAGCATCGTGGGCTTTGACGACATTCCTGAGGCGGGCTTCCTGTACCCGCCCCTCACCACGGTTCGCCAGGACTTCGCGGCACTGGGTCAGATGATGATGCAGAAGGTGTTGGTCGCACTCGAGGAATCGGACAGCGAGACCACCGACACCCCGCTACCGACACACTTGATTGTGCGCTCCTCGACCCGGGCGGTGGCGAGCGACTAGGTCGCCGCGGCGACAACCGGTTTGAGTTCACGCCCAGCGCAGCAATCAACCGGGCAGATGTCTTGCCACGGGCCAAAGTCACTCATCGCCTCGCGTGACATGCCCTCTTGCTGTCCCGATGTTGAGTGGCGCTCCTCAATGAGGTCGACCAACCCGGAAATGAAGGTGGGGTCGATGCCAACGGTGGGCACGCGCACTGCGGGCAAGCCGCGGTCGGCACAGGTCGCGAGCGCCTCAGTGTCGAGGTCCCACAGCACCTCCATGTGGTCGGAGACAAAGCCGAGCGGTGAGATCACCAGTCCCGTGACATCGCCCGGCAGGTCGCCAATCGCATCGTTGATGTCGGGCTCAAGCCACGGCACCTGCGGCGACCCCGAGCGCGACTGGTAGACCAGCGACCACTCGGCGTCAGGAAAGTCGTGCGCGACCTCCGCCATGATCAGCTCGGCAACAGCACGCTGCTGCAACGCGTACCAACCACCGGCGTTGCCGCCGGGAACCTCGCTACCGTCGGGCTGGGTCTCGCGGGGCCCCGACGCATCAGCGGCACTCAAGGGAATCGAGTGCGTTGCGAACATCACGTGGGGGGCAGCACCGTTGCCTTCCGCCGCCAACCGGTGCAGTCCGGCGCGCACCGCCTCGACATTGGGCCGCACAAACCCAGGGTGATCGAAGTACTGACGGATCTTGTCCACGTGCACTTGGCCCTCTAGCCCGGCCTCCGACACGGCCTTGGCGAGGTCTTCGCGATACTGCCGGCAGCCCGAATAGCTCGAGAACGCCGCGGTGACAAGCGCAAGCAACGTGGTGTGCCCGTTCGCGTGTGCGTCCCGCAGAGTGTCAGCCAGGTAGGGATCCCAGTTGCGATTGCCCCAGTAGACGGGCAGGTCGATGCCGCGCCTCTTCAGTTCCGCCTGCAGTGCCGCCTGCAGGTCGCGGTTCTGCTGATTGATGGGGCTCACACCGCCAAAGGCTCGGTAGTGATGCGCCACCTCTTCGAGCCGCTCATCGGGGATGCCGCGTCCAGCAGTCACGTTGCGCAGAAAGGGGATGACGTCGTCTTGGCCCTCAGGCCCACCAAAGCCGGTCAACAGGATCGCGTCATAACGTCGCGACGGCACGCGTCGAGCCGATGCCGCCAAGGGAGGGCGTTGCGCGCCAGGTTCTGCGGTGGTCATGACACCAGCACCTCGGCGGCCTCGGCCGCCGTGATGAGCCGCCCGGTATAGAACGGCACCTCCTCACGTACATGCCTGCGGGCTTCCGTGTAGCGCAGGTCGCGCATCATGTCCACGAGGTCCAATGGGTCGTCGGCCTCCATGGGGAGAATCCACTCGTAGTCACCTAGCGCGAACGCGCTCACGGTGTTGGCGATCACACCCGGATACTTGGAGCCGGCGATGCCGTGGTCTCGCAGCATCTGCGATCGTTCATCCTCCGGCAAGAGGTACCAGTCGTAGGACCGCACAAACGGGTAGACCGTCAGCCATTGCCTCGCGTGCTCGCCGCGCAGGAATCCGGGGATGTGCCGCTTATTGAACTCGGCCGGGCGATGCACGCCTGCCGCGTTCCAGACGGGTTCGGTCGCCTCCAGCAACTCGGTTCCCAAGAGCGTCCGCAACGCCGCCTGAAGGTCCGCAAGGTCAGGACCATGAATCCAGAGCATGAGCTGACAGTTGGCGCGCAGGCCGGAGACGTCATAGATGCCGCGCAGCGTCACGTCGCTTGCACCGAGTTCAGCGACCGTCGCCTCAAAGGCCGCCGCAACATGGGGCAAGGCGTCATGTTCGGAGTCGAGGTATCCGTCGAGTACTGCCCAGAGTGCAAAGCCGTGCGGTTGGTCTGTCATGGTCTCATTCTTACCTAGCCTGAGCATCGGCTGCGACAATCGCTGCCAGGCCGGTCAGGCCAGCTGCGCTCCCCGCCAACTCGATGCCAGGCGGCACGCGTGAGAGATCAACCTGCACGGGGCCGGCGTCCGGCCACACCACCTGAGTCGCGGCCCTCACCTGCCAGGACTCAAGCGGAACGCCCAAGAGCCGCGAGGCGTCGCCCACCGCGTAGGAGATCACCGATTCCTCCGGGTCGTTGACCGCGTAGGAGAGCCTGACCACGTGTCGACCTCCGGCACGCGCAGCAAGCCACGGCCACTTGGCGGTCGAGTGGGTGAGCGCCTTTGCCCGCGTCACTGCCCCTGTTGTGAGGACCCCAGTACCCCGAGGAGCGGCATCCAGGGCCGGCGCGTCCAGCACCAAAGTGACGAGCGCAACGTAGCGCGCGGCGTCTGAGCCAATGTCAGGAAACCACTGAAGGGCCATAGGCAGCGGCACGGCGATCACCACAGCATCGGCCACAAACTTCGCCCCTCCCGAGACGCCCGCGCCATCCACCACGACGCGCCAATCGTCGGTTCCCGGAGCGATCGAGGCAACCCGGGCATTCGTGAAGAGTCTGACCCCTGCCGCTTCGCACTCGCTGACAAGTGCGCCCGTGAGGCGCGCGAGCCCGCCTTCGATACCCAGCACGGCCGACCCCCCCGGAGAAGCCTTGCGCCTGCTGGTGGCCGCCTTGATGAGACTGCCTGCCGCTCGCACCTCAGCGGGAAGCCCGGGAGCGATCGACGCGAGCGGGATCTCGTCGATTGATCGCGAGTAGACCCCAGCGATCACCGGGGCCACGAGCAAGTCCGCGACCGCATCCCCAAGCCGATCGCGGACCAGGGCCCCCACCGTGATGTCATCAGGGACGCTACCCAACGACCGCCACCGGTCGCTCAGGGTCCGCACGGCACCGCGCCACCCAAGAATCCTGCGAACCTCTGACTCGAATGGGCGTAGCGGGATCCCTAACCAGCCTGTCGCGGGCAGGGGGTAGGAGCGCTCCGGAGACACCACCCACGCGGGGGCGCTGGTGGGAGCTACGATCGCAGACTCGAGGCCAAGCTCGCTCACCAGCGCGGTCATCACGCCACCCCGCGTTGCGAACGACTCCGCCCCGGCGTCAAGCACCAGAGAGTCGAGTTCAAGACTGGACACCCGGCCGCCCCAGTGGTCCGCCGCCTCCAGCAGCGTCACCGTTGCGCCGCCGCGCGCGAGCCTCCTCGCAGCGAGCAGGCCAGCGATGCCGCCGCCCACCACGACGTGCGTCGTTGGGCTACCCATGCGTATGCACGTAGTCCACGATGCGCTGGAGCGAAGCCGGGTCGGTGCCGGGGGGCACGCCATGGCCAAGGTTCACCACGTGACCCGGAGCCTCACTCCCCCGGTCAAGCACGTCCCTGACGTGACGCTCGAGCACATCTGCGGGGGCACCCAAGAGCGCCGGATCGATGTTGCCTTGGAGGGCCACGGCGGAGCCGAGCGTCCGGTTGGCCTCGTCTAGCCCCATCCGGTAGTCGACACCCATCACTGTGGCACCCACGCCTGCCATCGCGGTCAGCAAGTGGCCGCCGTGTGCCGCGAAGTGGACGCGCGGCACCGGGAGATCATTCACATGCGCAAACACAGCGGCCGATGCTTCGGCGCACTTGTCGCGGTACGTCGCCTCGGATAGCGACCCCGCCCAGGAGTCGAACAACTGAACAGCAGAGGCGCCGGCGAGCACCTGCGCTCGCAGGAACATGCCTGCCGCTTGCGACGTCCACACCATCAGCGCGTCCCACACATCGGGGGCGCTGAACATCAACTCGCGGGCACCCAGGTGGTCTCGCGACGGGCGGCCCTCCACCATGTAGGCGGCGAGCGTGAATGGCGCGCCCGCAAATCCAATCAGCGGAGTCTCGTGGAGTTCTGCAACGGTCATGGCCACGGCATCGCGCACGGGAGTGAGCGCGGCGTCGAAGGCACCACCGTCACCGAGTTCGCCCAGTTCCGGAAGAGCGTCGATATCCGCCATGGTCCGCACCGGCTGCGCGAACACGGGGCCTACGCCAGGTTCGATGTCCACGCCCACGCCGGCCACCTTCATGGGCACCACAATGTCGCTGAAGAAGATCGCCGCGTCAACGCCGTAGCGCCGCACCGGTTGCAGGGTGATCTCCGAGGCCAGTGCGGGCGTCAAGCACGACTCGAGCATGGTGGTCCCCTTGCGCGCTTCCAAGTACTCAGGCAACGATCTGCCCGCCTGCCGCATGAACCACACGGGACGGTGCGGGCCGGGGCGGCCCTCGTAGGCGCTGATCAGCGCGGAACCCGTCACGCGCCCGTCTGCATAGGGGTGATTGCTGGGCAAGGTGGTGAGCGAGGGTGCCATCCCTTGATTCTGCCCTGTTCTCAGCGCGTGTCAGAATGGCGGGGTGGTATTGATGTCTCTGGTGGCCAGTCACCGCAATCGCGACCTCGCCGTCCTCGAGCAACTCAGTGTGCGCTCGGACGTGTTGGGCGCAGCCGTGGTGTCCGCAGGCCCTCACATCGACGGTGCCGTGGTCTTGCCCACGTGCAACCGCTTCGAGGTGTACCTCGATGCCCGTGACCCCCACGCAGCGCGTGAACTGGTGGTCGATCACTTGTCGCAATCCACGTCACTTGACCGTGCTGCCGTCGACGCCGCGCTCGGCACCTATGTGGGGGACGATGCCGTCCAGCACTTGCTCTCTGTCGCGACAGGGCTTGAGTCGATGGTGGTTGGTGAGCGCGAGATCTCAGGGCAGGTGCGCCGTGCTCACATCGAGGCGCAAACCCAGGGCCACATGACCCCGCTGCTTGACCGGTTGTTCCAGTCGGCGCTACGGACCTCACGAGTGGTCGCCTCGTCTACGGGGCTAGGCACGTCGGGGCGCTCGGTGGTGTCGGTGGCCTTTGACCTCGCTGACGCGACGGTGGACTGGGAGCGCGCCAAGGTACTCATGATTGGGACCGGTGCCCTCGCCGAGACGGGCGTGGGTGCGTTGCTCGCGCGCGGAGCGGACATTCGCGGCGTGTTTTCGCCGTCGGGGCGCGCGGCCGCGTTCGGTGCCCGGCACTCCATCCCCGCGGTGAGCCTCCAGGATCTGCCGTCAGAGCTCGGCGACGCCGACGTTGTCTATGCGTGTTCAGGCGGAGAGAGCATTGTGCTCACGCCTGCGATGGTCGCTGCTGCCCGCTCGCAGTCGACCGGGCCACTGACGATCGTTGACCTCGCACTTCACCGAGACGTCGCTCCCGGGGTCTCGGACCTGCGTGACGTGCATGTGGTCAACCTTGACGATGTGGGCGCGCAGGCGCCCGGCGAGTCGCTCACCGCGATTGAGGCCGCCCGCGCCATCGTGGCTCACGCCGTGGCCCGTTTTGGCGATGGAGAGACGGCACGTGGCCTGGACCCCGCGGTGGTTGCTCTACGGGAGCACGTCTTTGGTCTCCTTGAGCGCGAACTGGCTCGCGTGCGGCCCGCGACCGGAGCGGATCCAGCGAGCGTCGAGCAAGCGGAAGCCATTGAGATGGCCCTGCGCCGGTTCGCCAAGACTCTCCTCCACACCCCAACAGTGCGCGCTCGCGAGCATGCGCAGGCGGGTGCCTCAGAGAACTACTTGGAAGCGATTCGCGCGCTTTACGGCATTGATGTGGACGTGCCGGACGACGCTTGCCCTGCGCCCGAGATCGGTGTCGACAGCGCGCAATCTCGCGTCGCGCAACGGGACTAGTCCGCGAGCGCCTCGGCCCTGATCGCCAACTCTTTGCCCCAATCGCGGGCGCGGTCGAGTTCGCCATCGGCAAGCGGGCCGGTCATCCCTCCAACCCAGAACGTCTGGTGCTCAAGCACCGAAGCGTGAGCTGTCTTGGCGAGATGCTTGGCGGCCTTTGCCGCAGCGGAGCCAGGCAGACTTGGCTTGGACACCTTGGTGTCGAAAGTCGCAGCGAGCAGGCCCGGATCGCGCTTCAAGCCGTCGATCCATTCCCGAATTCCTGCTCCTTGGGACACGAGCGGCTCTGGGGTCTTGGCGATCGCGTCTTTGCGTGTCGACTCGCGACTCATGCTGAAGGCGTGCGTGGGTCCCCCCACCACCAAGAGATCGACCGCGAGCGGCACGGCACTAGGGGCGTGCCCCACCTCGACGGCAGTCACACTCATGTGCGAGGACATCCCGTCGCTGATCGCGCGTGCCACCTCTTCGGTATTGCCAAACATCGATTCGTAAACCACGAGTGCGTGCATCGCGAGAGCCTTCCTCCTCTCTCGTCACGATAGGCGGGCCCGAGCTCGTCCATCCAGGGACTTTGGTCCAGATCAGGCTGCGTGCGGTTTCTAGGCCCGTGCCGCCAACCGCTTGTTGAACTCATCGAAGCGATCGTGCTCACTGATGAAGGTGCGCGGGGGCATCCAGTGATCGGTCGCCACCATGATCGCGGCGAGCGATCCGAACGCGATCAGCAATTGAAGGCACTCTTCAAGAACGCCCGCCCATCCGATCACACCCACATCAAGAAACGGGTACGGAGATCGCACACCGGGAACCAGCGAGATGAGGCCAATGATCAGCACGAGGTACCCCACCAAGTACGTCAGCCACAGACCGATGTACCTCCATGGCACGCGGCGGTGCTCCTCGAACACCAGCCACACCACCGCAGCCGCAACGGGTATGAGCACATGCGCAATGTCGGAGCCAGTGAGCCCGGCGATCACGTAGTTGCCCACCCGGAACGACCCTGGGCTGATCACAAAGTTGTAGACCAGCCCCGTGATCACGATGTAGAACACGGCGCTGCCGGCAAGCCACTCCGGTGGCGTGCGCCGGTCGCGGAACAATGCCCACGCCGTCCACAAGAAGGACGCGGCGATCATGAAGTTGGACTGCCACGTAAACGCCAGCATCACCACCGGCCCGCCGTCAAGGACGCCCCCCACGCAGACGCCCAAGGACACCAGCGCAATGAATGTTCTCAGTACCCCGGAGACAATGTTGGCGGGATGCCGCGGCACGCGCACCTTGAGCACAGTAGATCCCCCAGCCAGGTTCATGCGACAGTCATCGCAGAGTCGGTACCACCATGACTACCAGACACCCACGGCGCTGACCAGGAGCGGCTCGCCGTCTAGAGGTCGAGCCGCTCGAGCAAATCCGTGACCAGTGCCGCGACGGCCGAGCGTTCAGAGCGTTCAAGCGTGACGTGTGCGAAGAGTTCGTGTCCCTTGAGTGCCTCAATAACGGCCGCGATGCCGTCGTGCCGGCCCACCCGCAAATTGTCTCGCTGACCAACGTCATGCGTGAGGATCACGCGGGAGTCTTGGCCAATCCGGCTGAGCATCGTGAGCAGCACGTTGCGCTCGAGCGACTGGGCCTCGTCCACAATCACAAAGGCGTCGTGGAGTGAACGGCCACGGATGTGCGTCAGCGGCAACACCTCGAGCATGCCGCGATCCATGACCTCTTCAACCACTTCGGAACTGACCATCGCGCCCAAGGTGTCGAACACAGCCTGTGCCCACGGGTTCATCTTCTCTGACTCCGAACCCGGCAGGTACCCCAGATCCTGACCGCCCACCGCGTACAACGGCCGGAACACCATGATCTTCTTGTGTTGCCTGCGCTCCATCACGGCCTCGAGTCCCGCACACAACGCGAGCGCGCTCTTGCCGGTTCCCGCGCGCCCACCCAGCGAGACAATTCCAACGGACTCGTCCATGAGGAGATCGATCGCGATGCGCTGTTCTGCAGAGCGCCCGTGGACGCCAAACACTTCTTGGTCACCCCGCACCAACTGAAGCCGTCCGTCCGTGGCCCGGCGGGCTAGCGCGCTACCCCGTCCCGAGTGAATGACGAATCCAGTGTGCACAGGAAGAGCCACCACGTCTTCGCCACAGTCCTGGGCCGGCGGCGCGTCCAGCACCTCGTGCTCCCAGAGCAACGCCATCTGCTCGTCAGTGATCTGAATTTCCCGCATGCCGGTCCAGCCAGATTCCACGGCGAGTTCTGCTCGGTACTCCTGCGCCTCGATGCCCAGTGCCGCCGCCTTGACCCGCATCGGCATGTCCTTCGACACCAGGGTGACCGAGCACCCCTCGGCAGCGAGGTTCGCCGCGACGGCGAGAATCCTGGTGTCGTTGTCACCCAAACGGAATCCTGAAGGCAGCACCTCGGTGTCGATGTGGTTGAGCTCGACGCGTACGGTGCCACCCGCCTCATTGACGGGCAGCGGTGCGTCGAGTCGGCCATGGGTGAGGCGGAGTTCGTCCAACATGCGTAGCGCGGAGCGCGCGAAGTAGCCCAACTCTGGGTGATGACGCTTGGCCTCGAGCTCAGTGACAACCACCACGGGCAACACCACAGCGTGCTCAGCGAACCGCTTCATGGCGCGCGGGTCTGACAGCAAGACCGAGGTGTCGAGCACGAACGTCTTGAGTGCGACGTGTTGGGGTGCTGCGGAGTGGGGGGTGATGTGGGTGGAGGTGCCAGCGGCGGTGACGGTCAAGGGGGCTCCCAGCGATATGGCCGCAGGGCGCCAACCGCCCTGAGGCGGGTCCTATGTCGAACGCGAAATGGTCCGACCTCTAGCGCTTACCACGTTCTCGACGCTACGCCGGGGTTCGCGCGAATCGCGGCGACACGCCGGGCTTCACACAGTCGTCACCTACGCCCCCGCGGCCGGGCGTGTTGGCCCGCAAGCGACCTAAGGCCGCTCAGCAAGCACCCTCGTGCGAAGCAGCACGCCTGGCTAGCGACCCAGGCGCCGCTCTCGCTGCGCGTAGGCACGCAACGCTCGCAGGAAGTCGACGTGCCGGAAGTCCGGCCAGTAGGCGTCGCAGAAGTAGAACTCGCTGTGGGCGCTCTGCCACATCAGAAACCCGCTGAGCCGCTGTTCGCCCGAAGTCCTGATGACGAGGTCGGGATCGGGCTGCCCCGAGGTATACAGATGCTGGGCGATGTGCTCAACCGAGAACGTCCCTGCGACCTCCTCAAGTGAGTGCCCGGCATCCACGCCCTCGCGTAGCACGGCGCGCACGGCACTTGCGATCTCGTGGCGCCCGCCGTAACCGACCGCGACGTTGACGTGCAGTCCGGGCGACTCGGCGGTCCGGGCCACGGCGGCGATGATGCGGTTCGCTGCGACGGCCGGCAACAAGGTGAGGTCTCCCACATGCTGGAGTCGCCACCGCCCGTCTTCGGCCAGGCGCTCAACTGCGGCGCAAATGATGTCCAGCAGCGCCGCGAGCTCTTGAGGATCGCGGTCTAGGTTGTCGGTGGACAGCATCCACAGGGTGACAACTTCCACTCCAGCTTCTTGAGACCACTCCAGTACCTCGGTGATCTTGTCTGCCCCGCGCTGATGTCCGTGCGCTGCGGACGCTCCGGCGTGACGTGCCCACCTGCGGTTGCCGTCCAGAATGACACCGATATGCCGGGGGACTTGCGCTTGACGCTGAAGGGTGCGAACAAGCTGCCGTTCGTAGGGGCCATAGAGCAAATGGCGCAAGCCCATGGAGTGCCTTTCACAATGGTGCGCGAACGCGGACGATTCTCTGGGTCTACGGTACCCCGTCGACGTAACCTACGGTATCGTAGGTTCATGGCTGAGAACCTTCCCGTTCCAGGGAAACCACTGCTGCGCGGCTGGCTCCACTTGGGCGCGGCGCCCATTGCGCTCGTAGCCGGGATGGTGCTCGTCGTGCTCGCTCCCACCCTGTCCGGTCGCGTGTCCTCGGCGATCTTCACGCTCACCGCCGTCATGCTGTTCGGCACCTCAGCCGTGTACCACCGCGGCGATTGGTCGCCGCGCACCGCTGCAACGCTGCGCCGGATGGATCACGCGAACATCTTCCTCATCATCGCCGGCACCTACACGCCACTATCCGTGATGCTGCTAGACCGCCGTACGGCCACCATCTTGCTGGTGGTGGTGTGGAGCGGCGCCGTGCTGGGCCTGCTGTCGCGGATCTTCTGGCTGGGCGCACCACGATGGGCATACGTCCCGCTGTACCTCGCGCTCGGATGGGTCGCGGTGGGCTTCATGGGCCCGTTCTATCAGGCGGGCGGACCGATAGTGGTGGGCCTGATCGCTGGCGGCGGTCTCGCGTACACCGTAGGAGCCATCATCTACGGAACCAAATGGCCCCGCGGCTCATCGAGGTACTTTGGGTTCCACGAGATCTTTCACTCGCTAACCGTCGTCGGGTTCCTGTGCCACTACGCCGCTACTGCGCTCGCGATCTTCCGTGCTTGACCCTGCCGGGAGCACTACCCCACCTGCTTGCGGTGCACCTTCGGGCGGACTCGTGCGCACCTTGCGCAAGTGCTTGCCCAGCGACCTGAACAGCAATGTCGCCGCGATGACCACCGCAAACGTGAACACAAACGCCATGAATCCTGGTCCGCCAGTGAAGTCCCGCACGGCAACCACCTCCCTTTCCCACTATCCTGCCTCATGATGACAAACACGGGTTCCGCTCACTACCTGAGCGACGACGAAGACGAGCGGTCCTTCGCGCGGCCGCCCATGTCGATGCGCGCCAAGGCCCTGAGCGCGCTCGGTATCGCGGCCCTGGTGGCGCTCGCCTCGTGGATTGGTTGGGGCCAAGCATCTCAACCGGTGCGGTGGCAGGACGTGGGCTTCACCATCACTCCGCCGGGCGAGGCGGTCGCCACCTATGACGTCTTTCTCTACACGGACCAACCAGTGACCTGCCGCATCAAGGCGCTCAGCGAGAGCTTCGCCGAGGTGGGTGTCGCGACGCAGAAGGTCGACCCCGCGGACGGATCTGAACAACGCTTCTCTACCCCTGTGGTCACCATCCACGAGGCAACCACGGCGATCGTGGCCTACTGCGAGCCTGATCCGGCAGCGTAGCTTTCGACGTGGCTGAGCCGAGGATTCTGTCACGGCGCCGCGCATAAGTGACTTTGTTGCGGGCCCTTGGTATCCTGATGGGTCATGTCCAACAAGGAGTGACACGTGTCTGAGACCACCGGAACCTGGCTTACCCAGGAAGCATACGACCGCCTCAAAGAGGAGTACGAACACCTCTCGAGCGCTGGCCGCGCTGCCATCGCGAAGGAAATCGATGACCGCAGGCAAGAAGGCGACCTCAAGGAAAACGGCGGCTATCACGCGGCACGCGAAGAGCAGGCCAAGCAAGAGGCGCGCATTCAGCAGTTGCGCCGGCTCCTCGACACCGCCCACGTTGGCGAGCCCTCGCACGGCGACGGCTCGGTCACCTCAGGAACCGTGGTCGTCGCAACGGTCGCGGGTCGCGACATGCGCTTCCTCGTGGGGTCTCGCGAGGTCGCCGAGGGCACCGACATCGACGTCTTCAGCGCCCAGTCACCGTTGGGCGAGGCGCTGATGGGCAAGAAGGCCGGCGACCAGGCGTCCTACGAGGCCCCCAATGGCAACCAGATCGCAGTAACGATCGTGTCCGTCGAGCCCTTCACGGGCTAGCTGTTGTCGCGTGGGTTCGCCTTGGACGGCGGGCTCTTCTTGTCCTGGTGAATGCGAATCTCACCGGTCTTGCTGATGGCGTGAGCGATCGCATCGCGCCCGCGTTTCGCGACAATCGGGATCTTAGAGGTGATAGGAGTGGCATCCTCAACCTCGTCTGCCCGCGTGTACTCGCCCCGGAGTCCCCGGATGAAGGTGTAGAGGAACGCGAGGATGGGCACCGCAATGACCGCGCCGACCAGGCCCGCGGTGAGGGTGCCCGCTGAGATCGTCATGAGGATCACAAACGGATGGATTTGCGCAGCCTTGCCGAACAGCCACGGGTAGAGCACGTTCCCTTCGATCTGTTGCACCACCAAGATGCCCGCGAGCATCAACGCCGCAGTGGTCCAACCACCGTCGACGAGTGCAATCAGGGTGGCGACGAGGCCAGCGATGGTCGCACCGAAGAGCGGAATGAACGCGGTCACGAAGGTCAAGATCGCGATCGGTAGCGCGAGCGGCACGCCGAGGATCCAAGCCACGAGCCCAATTCCCACCGCGTCGATGAACGCCACGAAGACCGAGGTTTGGGTGTATCGCCGGAGGGTGCGCCACGCACCCATGCCTGCGCGTTCCACCCGCGCCGACGCCTCGTCCCCCGGCACCAGGCCAGCAATCCACGCCCACATGGTGCGACCGTCACGCAAGAAGAAGAACAGCGCCAACATCGAGATGATGATTCCAGCGACCATCCCGCCCACCACGCCAGTGACCGAGAGCGCCCCACTTGCGAGGCCCCACGCATTGGCCTGAACCTGTTCGCCGATGTTCTCGATGCCGGTGTCGAGTTGTTCGCGGCTCAAGTTCAGCGGCTCATTTGTCAGCCACTCCAAGAGCTCCTCAAAACCCTGCAGGGCACCGCGCCGCAACTGCTCAAATCCGTTGACGATCGCCGCACCCGCAGCGATTGAAAGTCCGACGAAGACACTGAGCAAGCCGAGGATGGCGATCACCGCCCCAAGGCCGCGCGGAACCCGTAGCGCCTCAAGCCGGGTCACCACACGCTCCAATGGAGCCGCAATGAGCAACGCGATGATCATGGGCAACAAGATGGTGGCGAGCGAAGAGAAGACCGTGGCGAGCGTCGCGACAATGACTCCCACCACGATGAGCCGCCAACCCCACGCCGCGGCGACGCGCAAGCTATAGGGAACGTGCTCGATCGCCGGGCGGGGCGCGGGGGCGTGGGGCGGAGTCTGCGAAGAGGCCATGGACCGAGCGTATCGCTCTCCTCACCTTGCTGGCAGGATGACCACAGGAACACGCGGCGCGCGGCCGGTGTTGTCACTCACAAGGAGGCACGCCAATGTTTGGACTGGGCAAGACCGAAATGATTACCCCTGCGCAGGCACTGCCTGGCCGCGAGACCCCGATGGCGGTGACGGGCACGCACGTGGTGCTGGGAACCCCTCTCACGGAACCGTGGCCTGAGGGGCACGAGACCATCTACGTTGGAATGGGCTGCTTCTGGGGTGCCGAACGCATCTTCTGGCAGATACCCGGCGTGTACTCAACGGCTGCGGGCTACATGGGCGGGTGGACCAAGCACCCCACCTACGAGGAGACCTGCACCGCTCGCACTGGTCACGCGGAAGTGGTCCAAGTGGTGTTCGACCCCACCCTGGTGACGTACGACCAGCTCTTCGCCGCCTTCTGGGAGAACCATGACCCCACCACGTTGCACCGCCAAGGAGGGGATGTGGGAACCCAATATCGCAGCGCAATCTTCACCACCACACCCGAGCAATATGCGGCTGCCGAGGCCTCACGCGCGACCTATCAGGAGCGGCTCACCCACCAGGGCTTTGGCGCCATCACCACCCAGATTGCCGACCGTGACAACGCGGGAGACGGCACCTTCTACTACGCAGAGGACTATCACCAGGGCTACCTCCACAAGAACCCAGGAGGATACTGCAACCACGGGTTTTGTCAGGTGAGTTACGCGCCCACCAGCGCTTGAGCGAACTCCCACTGCCTGCGCCCGTGGTGGCCCTGGCCTCCCTCATGGCCATTGAAGGGGTACACCTCGATCTGCTTCGAAACAGTCGCGCCTGCCCCGTAGTGGTTGTACGCCGCAAACGTTGTTGACGGCGGGCACGTCTCGTCCATCAAGGCGACCGACCACAGTGCGGGCGCTCGCCCCCGCTTGGCGAAGTTGACTCCGTCGAAATAGCTCAGGGTGTCAAAAGCGACGTCCTCGTGACCGCGGTGGACGGCAAGATAGCGGCGCACCTCACCGTAAGGATCCGCGTCAGTCATGGCCACCGCACGCTCAAGGTGGCACATGAACGCAACATCGGGCATCACGCCAAGGACGTCTGGCACCAGCCCGGCGACAGCAACGGCCATCGCGCCACCCTGCGAACCTCCGGCAATGATCACGCGTGCAGGGTCGACGCCAGGCAAGGTGCGCGCGGCATCAACCGCGAGTGCGGCGTCGGTGAAGAGCCGTCGGTAGTAGTAGTCCTCGGGGTTCAAGATGCCGCGAGTCATGAACCCCGGCAGCGACGCATCGGCGCCTACGGGATCCGGTGTTTCGCCGCCGTTGCCCCAACTGGAGCCCTGGCCGCGATTGTCGATGACCACGTGCGCATAGCCCGCAGACGGCCAGAAGGTGTGCTCAAACGCGGTCCCGCGACCTCCGCCGTAGCCCACAAACTGAACCACCACAGGCAAAGCCGCGTCAGCATCGGCCGGGCGCGAGAACCAGCCCTTAATAGGGTGGCCGCCAAAGCCAGGGAAGGTCAGGTCGCTGATGGAGACGTGGGGCAGACGGGCATCGATGTCGGTGAGCTCCACATCGCCACCGATGGCTCGCGCCTCAGCAAGAGTGCGCGTCCAGAACGCGTCGAAATCTGCGGGCTCGCGGACATCGGGTTGGTAGGTGCGAAGTTCCGACAGCGGGAGGTCAATGTGTGCCATGGGAAGAATCTACGCCCCAGGAAGTGGCACCACAGTCCACGTCAGCACACCCAGCACCGAGACCACGGCGATTCCCGCTGCCAGGCCATACACGATCCTGGGCTGAAGGCGAAGACCATCTGTCCAGAACTTGGCGGCCATGAATGCCGATGCCGTCGCTGTGCCCATGAAGAGCCCCGCAACGGTGCGGAAGAAGGCGGCGTCAGTCTCGCTGTCGAACACCGGCAAGGTGTTCCCGATAATCGTGACCACGGCGTAGGTCCACGACAGTCCGATCATGAACCCCACGACCAGAAACGCGATCTCAGGCAATCCTGTACGCCAACGGCTCGTCACTCGCTCCAGCAACACCCAGATGGGGAACGCCAAGGTCACCGCCAAGACGATCACGGGCAACGACAAGAACGGGAACAGCCCGATCTGTCCCAACGCAACCGCAATGATCAGCAAGAACGTGAGCACCACGCCTAGGCCCAGAACGAGCGCCGCAAGGTAGCGCGGAGCCGGGCGCACTGCAGCTCGCTTGGCCTGCTTGGCACGCTCGGCGGCGCGCAACTCTTTTGCGTCGTCGGGCCACTCGATGCGGTACGGGTCCTCGCCCGGCTTGGCGAGGGGACCGTCGTCGCTACCTGCCACGGAGGTACGAGAGCAGGCGCAGCATCTGGATGTACACCCACACCGTGGTGAATACCAAGCCGAACGCTGCGGTCCACTCGTACGCCTTGGGAAGCCCGTTGCGCACCCCGGTGTCGACAAAGTCGAAGTCACCGATCAGCATGAAGGCACCTAGCAGGATGAGGAACAGCGACAAGATCAGACCCAAGGGGATGTTCGTGCCGGGCAAGTTCGCCTCGAAGACGCTCGCCTGCGGGCCAGAGATGAGCACCATCACGAGGTTGGCGATCAACAGCACGATCACCGCGGGCAGGGCGATCGCAACGAACTTGCGGATCTTCGCCACGTTCCGGATGCGTCCCGACTTGTACACCGCGAGCGTGACCGCGAACAGGCATGCCGTTGCCACCAGCGCGTGCATGATGATGCCGTTGTACTCCACCTCGTAGAAACGGCTGATGCCGCCAGCCGCGCCGCCATAGAGGCCGATGGTCGCGATGTAGAGCCCAGGAGCCGGAGCACCCTTACGGAACACTGCAACCAACATCAGCACCAGCGCGCCAATGAGGAAGGGGAAGGCGAGGAACGGCGCGAGGATGCCCACGCCGAGCGCGGCAACCACGGCAAACGCGAACAGGCCAAGGGCCTTGGCGAGCACGCCGTCATAGGACATCACACTCGAGTCGCCAAAGCCAGGCACGCTCGGAGCAGACGGTTGAGGTGACAGCGTTCCCGTCGCAGATGCGTCACCGCGATAGGTGTTCTTGAACGCCTTGTCGTTGTTGAATACGGGGTTTGCCACGGGGGCCTCCTTGTGTGAGTACTGCACCTAGTGTACCTATGCGGCTGCGGTAGTCTTGAGCGGTGACCCACTCCCGCGCAGCCCACGTAGGCACCAACGGGCACGTGTCGAGTTGGGGCGCAAACCTGGCCGGAGCGCCGCCAGCTCATTAGCCCTGGCCACAAGGGCACAGCCCGCCGCCGGCTCCCGCGCGTCGCAAGGCTGGGCCCTATCATGACTTCTAACCCCCGGACAAGGGAATACGCCTGTGCTCGCAACCTTCCTGATCGCCACCGCAGCGGTGGCCGTCGCCGCACCCTTCTTGGGTCAGGCGATGGGCCGTCGCGCCGGTTGGGTGCTGGGGCCTGCGCTCTTCGCACTTGGGGTTGCGCTGTGGGTCGCGAGTAGCTCGAATCCCGCGCCCGAGTCCTATACCTGGATCCCGTCGCTGGGCGTCGCGTTCTCACTGCGCCTTGACGGCCTGGGGCTCATGTTTTCGTTGCTGGTGTTGCTGGTTGGCGGAGCGGTGCTGACGTACTCTGCACGCCACCTCACAGTGGCACCACACGGCAACTTCTACGGCCTCATGTCACTGTTCGCCTTCGCGATGCTCGGCCTGGTTCTGGCCGACGACGTGGTGCTGCTGTTCCTGATGTGGGAGATCACCACGTTCTGCTCCTTCTTCCTCATTGCGCGGTCCGGACCTCCGGCACGGGAACCCGCCATCCGGACGCTGCTGGTGACAGGCGCAGGCGGACTCGCGTTGCTCGCGGCCGCCGCCACGATGGCCGTCACCGTGGGGTCCACTCAACTGACGGTGATCCTCGCCTCCGACGCCTGGAACGACACTGCGTTCGCTGCCACCGTCGCGGTCTTGCTGGCCTTTGCCGCGTTCGCCAAGTCCGCTCAGTTCCCGTTCCAGGCATGGTTGCCGGACGCCATGGCTGCCGCGACCCCGGTGAGCGCGTATCTCCACGCGGCGGCGATGGTGAAGGCCGGGATCTACCTGCTCATGCGCTTCACGAGCGTGCTGGGCGAGTTGCCGTTGTGGAACGCCATGCTGATCTCGGTGGGCCTCTTGACTGCGGTCATGGGTGCCTTCGCGGCGTTGCGGCGCTACGACCTCAAGTCCATGCTCGCCTACTCAACGGTGAGCCAGTTGGGATTCCTGGTAGCGGCCATCGGCATCGGCACGCCTGAGGCGCTGGTCGCGGCGGCCGTCCACACGGTCGCGCACGCGCTGTTCAAGTCCGCGCTGTTCCTGCTCACCGGCATCATTGACCACCAGACCGGTACGCGGGACATTCGGATCCTTGGCCGCCTGCATACCACCATGCCGGCAACAACCGTGCTGTTCGGCCTGGCCGCCCTGTCCATGGCTGGTGTGCCGCCGTTGCTCGGGTTCATGTCAAAGGAAGGGATCTTCGCGGCGTTCTTAACGGCTCCGGGTCCCGCGTGGGTGGGCTTCACAGTGGCGACCCTCGGCGTGCTTGCCGCCGTGCTGACCTTTGGCTACGCAAGCAAGATGGTATTGGGCATCATTGGCGGTCCAGCGATGACCAAGCCGGTGAAGGAAGCCGCACCGATCTACCTCTTCCCCGTTGCGCTTCCGGCGCTCGCCGGGCTACTGGTGGGCCTCTGGCCAGCGCCCGTTGACCGGCTTGTCTACGACGCCGGCGCGAATGCCTCCGGCACACCGGTGGATGGCTACCTCTCCTTGTGGCACGGCGTCAACACGCCCCTGGTGATGTCGCTACTGGTGATGGCGGCCGGAGTTGGGCTGGCGCTAGCCCGCACGCGCGTCGACCGGTTCGTCGAGCCCTTGGCTTCACCGATCTCCGCCCTGCGGATCGTCGACAAGGCTCGCGTGGGCATCATCCGGTTCGGTGACCGGATGGGCGACATCACTCGCACCGACTCCCCCAACCGGCACCTCGCCGTGCCCATTGTCAGTCTGGTCATCATCGCTGGCGTAGCGGTGGCAACACTGACGGACCTGCCCGCGATCGTCGGCGACCCCACCCGCCCCTTCGACTGGGTCTTGGTGGGCCTGCTTGTCATCGGTGTTGCTGGGGCAATCGCGGCCCGCAGCCGTGTGGCCGCCATTGCAATCATCGGCATTGTGGGATTCGGCGTCACCTTGTGGTTCCTCACCCTGGGTGCGGCCGATGTTGCGCTCACCCAATTGCTGGTCGAGATTCTCACGGTGGTGGTCATGGTGTTGCTCTTGCGCCGCTTGCCGGCCACCTTCCGCAAGGCGAGCAAACGCCGCGCCGTGGGTGCGGGCATGATCGCAGCTGTCGCGGGAGCTGCCACAACTCTGGCGGTGTTCGCGTTTACTGGGCGCAGGGAGTTGTCCCCTGCGGGCGAGTACTTCCTGCGGGAAGTCAAGACTGATACTGGCGGCACCAACGTCGTCAACACAATCCTCGTGGACTTTCGTGCGCTGGACACCTTGGGCGAAATCACGGTGCTCGCCATGGCGGGGGTCGCAGTACTTGTGCTGGTCCAGTCGCGCACTCTCCTGTCGAGCAAGTCAGCACGCATCTTCGTATCCCCGGATTCTCCTCTGCGCCGCGAACGCGACAACGCGGTGTTCCTGCGCACCTTGAGCCGGCTGGTGGGCCCTCTGACCGTGGTGCTGTCTCTGTTCTTCTTGCTTCGCGGCCACAACGCTCCCGGTGGTGGTTTCATCGCGGCGCTCATCGGTGGCGCAGGCGTGGCGCTCATCTACCTTGCCGCAGACAGTGACGAGTCCGCCCGTAGCCGCCTGCCCGCGCTCGCGCTGATCGGCAGCGGCGTGGTGCTCGCAGTGGTCACTGGGTTGCTCGGCTATGTCGATCAGTCGTTCCTCCGGCCACTTCACTTCGACCTGTTTACCGTCCACATCTCCACGGCAGTTGTGTTCGACGTCGGCGTCTATCTTGTGGTGATCGGCGTGGTTGTCGCGTCACTGAACCTGCTAGGCACGCCCACGCGGCGCGCCATGCGCGATCTCGATGCGCCGCCTGATGCAGAGGCCCCCACCCGCACGGCGTCAAAGGAGCAGGTCTCATGACGTTGGCGCTATCGGCTGGAATCCTGGTGACCGGAGCGGTGTACCTGATGCTCCAGCGCGGCATGCTGCGCGTCGTGCTGGGCTTCATCCTGCTCTCGCACGCCGTGAACCTCATCATCATGGCCGCCGGCGGGACCTCGCGGCGCGGAGAGCCACTGGGGGCGGACCCCGATCCCGCCGTCACTGCCGACGCCCTTCCGCAAGCCTTTGTGCTCACGGCCATTGTGATCGCGTTCGCCATCACGATCTTCATGCTCGCGCTCGCGGTCGCTGGCCGGGGCGACGATGACACTGACGACCTCATTCCGGTGCACAGCCAGCCGGACATGGACGTGGACGCCGACGCCGCCGCGTCGGAAGCAACTCCGAGCGACGACAACCCCGCCGAAACTCTCGACGAGTTCGCGAGCGAGCGGGAAGGGGGCCAGTCATGACCGGCTCGCTCATCTCGCTCCTGGTCGCCGTGCCACTGCTCGCGGCGGGCGCACTGACGATGGTGTCCCGGTACACGCGACTGACGATCGTCGTGCTGATGAGCGTGCTGGTCGCGGCCACGGCCGGTGGAGTGGTGTTGGTCATCGGTGCCGTCGACGGCACCGTCGTGGCGCACTCCGTGGCGCTGTGGCCGGCAGGCATCGCCATTCCCTTTGTGGTGGACATGTTCACCGCCCTCATGCTCACCGTGACGGCGCTGCTCACCACCGTGTGCTGCGTGTTCGCCATCTTCACCGGTCACGCTGCCCGACGATTCTTCCCCACCCTGGTGCTGGTCCTCACGGCGGGTGTGAGTGGCGCACTCATGACGGCGGACCTCTTCAATATGTTCGTGTTCATCGAGGTCATGCTGCTGTCCGCGTACGGACTCTTGGTCATGTCTGCACCGGGCAAGGCCGACCTTGAACGCATTAAGGGCGCCCGGCTCTACGTCACCGTGAACCTGCTCGCCTCGACCGTCTTCCTGGCCGGGGTGGGCTTCATGTACGGCGTGGCAGGGACGGTCAACATCGCGGAGCTCGCCGGCCTTGCCAGCGAGGATACCCGCGTGGCCATTGCCGGGGCGGTATGCCTCTTCGCCCTGTCCATCAAGGCATGCGTGGTTCCCGTTCACGGCTGGCTGGTGCGCACCTACCCCGTGACCTCCCCCGTGGTCACCGCCATCTTCTCGGCGCTTCACACCAAGGTGGCGATCTACGCGATCTATCGGATCTACGCGGTGATCTTCGAGGGCGATGCGCGGTTCCTCTGGGTGGGCCTGCTCCTGTTCAGCGCGACCATGATCGTGGGCGTGCTGGGCGCGGTGGGCGAGACCACCATGCGCTCCATCCTCGCGTTCCACATGGTGAGCCAGATTGGCTACATCCTGCTGGGCGTGGCCCTCTTTGGCCCACTGGGACTGGCCGCCGGCATCTTCTATCAGCTTCACCACATGATTGTGAAGGCCTCGCTGTTCCTCTCGACAGGCGCCATCGAGGTGAGGTATGGAACCGGCACCTTGGGCAAGGTCAAGGGCATCGCGAAGCGCGAGCCCCTCATCGCGGTGGCTTTCTTCGCGGCCGCCCTGTCGCTCGCCGGAGTGCCGCCATTCTCCGGGTTCGTGGCCAAGCTCGCCCTCATCATGGCGGCGATCGACGCCGGCCAGGTTGCGGTGGTGATCGCGGCCATCGCCGTGAGCCTCATTACGCTGTTGTCGATGCTCAAGATCTGGTCCGAGGTGTTCTGGGGCAAGCAACAACCCGGCGAAGAGGCCGTCGCTGCAACACAGGGGCCCATCAAAGTGACCTCGGGAACCGTCGCCGTGGCGGAGAAGCGACGCATCGGTGCAGGAATGATTGCGCCGTCGCTCTTCCTCGCCGCGCTGACCCTTGCACTCGGCGTGGGCGCCCACGGCCTCCTGAGCCTCACCCAGATCGCCGCCGCGGGCCTGGTGGACACCGCCCCCTACATCCAGGCGGTGCTGGGATCATGAGTCTCATGACATGGTTGCCTCGAATCGTGGCGTTCATCGCGTGGTACGCGAGAGAGCTCTTGGTCTCGAACCTCGCGGTGATTCGCGACAACGTGACGCCTGGCCAGAACTCGACGCCCGGCATCGTTAACCTGACTACACACTGCCGCACCGAGTTCGAGGTGACTCTGCTGAGTGCGCTCATCAGCCTCACGCCGGGCACGTTGACACTCGGAGCCTTCACCACGGCCGGCGATGGCCCGGGCCCGGGCCCGGAGCGCAGCATCTACGTCCACGGAATGTACCTACCCGGCCCTGACGAGCTTCGCGAACAGTTGTGGGCCATGGAACGGCGCATGCTGAACGCGGTCCGACGCGAAGGGTGGCGACCATGATTGGCGTGGACATCGGAATCGCCCTGCTCGTCACTACTGTCGTGGCGGCCGCGATCCGCATGGCGCGCGGGCCCGGGGACGCCGACCGCGCGGTGGCCGCTGATCTGTTGTTCTTCGCGATCATCGGCTTGATCACGCTCGCGGGAGTGCGGGCGGCGTCAAGCGCGACATTCGACATCGTGCTGGTCGCCACCCTGGTGGGCTTCCTCGCCACCGTGTCACTCGCCCGCGCCGTCACCAGGGGGAAACGATGAGCGTTCTCGACATCATTGGGCAGGTGCTCATTGTGATGGGTGCGATCACGTTCGCCACCGCCGGCCTGGGCGTACTCCGTTTCCCCGATGTCTACACGCGCGCCTCTGCTGTGAGTACGGCTGCGGGGCTCGGCATCGTGATGGTGGTGGTGGGCGCGTTGCTCCTTCAGCCCGGCATCGTCAACGTCGTCAAGGTCATTGCGCTGATCGTGTTGCAGCTCGCTACCGCGGCGATCGGGAGCATCGTGCTGGCTCGCGCGGCCTACCTCACGGGAGTTCCCATGGCGAACCCCATATTCGACGAGCTCGCCGAGCACAACAGCGACGATTCCTAAGGTGCCCCCGGCGGGTTTCGAACCCGCACTGGACCGATTTTAAGTCGGTTGCCTCTGCCAGTTGGGCTACGGGGGCGTGCCCTCCATTGTGGCGTACGGGCGGCCGATGCCACACCTGGGCATTACGCTCGGGACGCCGCAGAGAACGCGATGCCGTCAAGGATGTCGTGCTCGCTGGTAACGGCGATGTCTAGCGCGCCACCTGAAGCGTGGACTTCACGGCGCACTCGCCGCAGCACTTCGCTCCAAACCAAGGCGCCGGCGCCGATGACGTCGATGCGGCCTGGGTGCATGAAAGGCATCGCTGCGCGCTGGTCCCGGGTACTGGCCAGTAGTGCTTCGCATGACTCAAGAGCAGCGTCTATCGTGACCTCGGCCCCGTTAATCGCGTCGCGATCGTAGTGAGTGAGACCCAGCGCGTGCGCGGTGACCGTGGTGATCGATCCCGCGAGCCCTACGAGCGTGCGGGTCTGAGCCAGCGGCACCTCGACGATGGCCGCGTCGAGCGCGGCTTGGACATCGGAGCGTGCCGCGTCAATCTCGGCTACCGTGGGCGGGTCGCTCACGAGGTGCCTCTCGGTCATTCTCACGCAACCCACATCCATCGACCACCCCACCGTGGGGTGTTCCTTGCCCAGCACCACCTCGGTAGACCCGCCGCCCAAATCCACCACCAGGTACGGCTGGGCGTGGCCAGCGTCAATAACGCTGACGGCACCTCGAAAGCTCAGCGCCGCCTCTTCTTCTCCGCTGATGACCTCGGGAGTCACACCGAGTCGCTCGCGAATCCCCTCGAGAAACACCTCGCGATTGCGTGCGTCTCGGGTGGCGCTGGTCGCGACAAACCTGATGTGGGTAACCCCGTGCTCACTGCAAAGCCGCGCATAGTCGTCGGCTGCGGCGAACGTGCGCTCGAGTGCCTCGGCGGCGAACTCGCCGGTCTTGTCTACGCCCTGACCCAACCTCACCACGGTCATCGTGCGCACCACATCGGTCAGCGTCTCGGCCACGACATCGACGTCGGCAATCAAGAGCCGGATCGAGTTGGTGCCGCAGTCGATAGCAGCAACGCGAGTCATACAGGCTCCTCGGTGTCGGTGGGGCGAGACTCTGCGGGACTCGGCGGTTCAATGTCGGAGCACGTGCAGCGGTCGGGTCGCCACTGGTCGCGGATGAGCTCGAGTGCCTCATCCCCCAGCGGGTTCACCCCTGGACCTGATGCGAGCGCGTGGCCTACCAGCACGTGCAGGCACTTGACGCGATCGGGCATCCCGCCCGCGGAGATCCCGTGGATCTCGGGAACGTCGTCGAGCTCGTAGCGTTCAGCGAGGTAGCGATCATGAGCCGCACGGTAGTGAGCCGCAAGCTGGGTATCGGCGTGCAGCCGTTCCTGGAGCTCGCGCATCACCCCGTTGGCCTCGAGCGTGGACACCGCGCCGACCGCGCCAGGGTGAGTCAAGTAGTACTGAGTGGGAAAGGGGGTACCGTCTGGTAGCCGGGGAGAGGTCCGCACCACCGTAGGGCGGCCGCATACACAGCGGGCGGCAATGGCGACTGCTCCGCGCGGCTCGCGGCCCAACTGTCGATGCAACGTCTCGAGGTCAGCTGCGGTCACTGTGCTTGCGGTCATCGGCCAAAGTCTACGTCGGTGAGCGGCGCCGCCTCATCACTGTCGCGTTCAGGCTCAACTGCAGGTGCCAGATCCGGATCGCCGTTGCCCGCGACCAGCATTGACGTCCACATGACGTCATACCAGAGCGCTTGCGATCCTTGGGCCGGGTTGTCGGCTGCGGCGGGCGAACCCTGGGCATGAGTGGTCACAAACTCCGGGTCAATCACGCGGTAGGGCGTCTCTCCTGGGAACACATAGGCCAACCGCTCGCGCGCCTGGGCGACAACGAACGCCGGGTCGTCCCACCGGGCCACCTCCGACTCGAGGTGATCAACCTCATCGCGTGCTTGCTCCACCTCCGCGCGTAGCGCGCGCAACTCTCCCTGCTGATCGATATAGACACGCAGGGTGGGCAGGAGCACCGCGAGCGACAGAATTACCACGCCTACCAACACCGCACCGCGCCACGTCACCATCGCGGACCAGGACCCGCGAGGGCGCGCAGGCTCGATGCGGGGCTTCAGTGTGGGCGTAGGAGCGCGGCCGGGGCCAGAAGGACCACTGGGCCTGGTCGCGACCCGGCGCTGCCCGCCCGTCGCCGGCCCTGGCGTCCGCCGAGGTGCCGCAGGCTTGTCGGTTCGCGCGTCGCCGCGCGGGGCGCGCGGCTCGGCACGCGAGGAGGTGCGAGCACCCGCGCGCGCTGGCGTGGGCGCTGGCGAGCGCGGTGCTCCAGGACGACGAGGGGTGCTCACACGTTCCATTGTCCAGGCGCGCCGCGCCAGATGACCGCTGCGGTGGCAGCGAGTCGGAGCATTGGCTGATCCCGGCGCGAACTACGGCAGGCGGCGGCGAGTCTTGAGCCGCGCATTCGGTAACTCAGGGGCAGGCAACCACGCCAACGCTCCCTCGTACCCCGCGACGGCACCAAAGCGGGCGTCTTGCGCCTGCCACTGATCGCGGGCGCGCACGATCTCCTCGTGCGAGCGACCCACGAAGTTCCACCACATCACGATCTCGTCGTTGAGCGGCTCGCCGCCCAGCAGCACCACCCGCGCGGGCCTGTCAGGCAGAGCGCTCAGACGGAGCGAGTCCCGACCCTGCGCGACAAAGCCAAGATCGTGCGGGTGAACCACGGTGCCACCTACCTCGACGGGACCTCGATCCACCAGCACCCCGTGTTCAAGGCGAGGGTTTACCGGCCACTCGACGCTGGCTCCTGCATTCAAGGTGACCTCTGCACCCAGCAGCGGCGAGAATGTGGGCACGGGGGACGCTATCCCGGCAACGTCGCCCAAGAATACCCGCACCTGGCCCCCACCCGTCACCTTGGCGAGCGGAGCATCGGCCCAGTCCACCGCCTCGGTGGCGAAGGACTGAAAGCCACGTGGGCCGTGGGCGTCGCCGGCGGGTAGCGCCACCCACAGTTGCACTCCGTGCAGAGTCGAGGAACTCGACGTGGAGACCTCCGAGTGCGCAATGCCTGCGCCGCTGGTCATGAGGTTCATCTCTCCCGGACGGATCAGCGCGTGGGTGCCCATGCTGTCGCGGTGCTCGACCTCGCCGGAGAACAGCCAGGACACGGTCTGCAGACCCGTGTGCGGGTGAGGCGGCACGTCCATGCCCGTGTTCGCAGGTCCGTAGTGGTCCGCGAAGCACCACGCTCCCACGAACGAACGCTCGCGGTGCGGCAAGGTGCGCCGCACGGTCAGCGCGCGCGGTCCGCCCAACGGAACGTCGCGACCGTCAATCACCTGGATATCTGCGGGCGGTCGTTCCGAGGGCGTGTACGCGACTTCATCGGGCGCGGCGTCGAGGTTGCTCATGCTTCCACCATGCCACGCACCGGCACGCCCCACGCGCGCTAGTTGCGGGAGATAGTGCGCGTCTCGTGGGTGAGCTTGCCGTCGGCGTCCTCGATCGTCACGGTGTACACCTGGCTTGCCTCGGAGCACTGGTAGTACGCGGTATAGCTCCCGGCCTGGACGCTCACGTCCTCATAGGGCGCAGCTTTGGCATTGGTGGTGGCGATCCCAAACCACGCCTTGACAGCCTTGGACGTGCTCCACGTGAACGTCATCTCAACCGAGCCCGAGTCGCCGTCGCACCCGGCCTTGCTGGGAGCCGAGAATGATGTGAAGACCGGTCCGGTCGGTGCAGGCGGGGGTGGTGGCGGGGGCGGTTCTTCCGGCGCGGTGGGAGCTTCGGCGGCCACCGTCGGGGTGGGTGACGGACTGGGCGCTGGGGTGGGGGAAGTGGACGGCGTGGCGGACGGCGTTGGCGTGGGCGACGCGCTCGGCTCGGCCGCAGGCGACTCCCGATTCGCCAACAGCAACACGAGCAACACCACGATCAGCACGCCAAGAACCGCGACCGCCGCTCCCAGGATTCGCACGGTGCGGTTGGCGGGCGGCCGGCCCGATGAGACCGCTTCGACGGGAGCACCGACTGACTCACCCATGGGGACCTCCGGGTTTCGTTCAAGCGCGTACTAATCGGCACCAGTGTAGCGATAGGAGGCGTCACCCGCTCGGCACAAACAAGCGCGGCGCGCCAGGACGCTGGGGGCACAAACACCCACCTACATCCCGGCGCGCCGCGCCAGAGGGTTACTGCTACTACTTGGACTTCTTGGCTGCCTTGACTTCCTTGGCGGCACGCGGGAACGCGGAGTGGCCAGCGTAAACGGCGGCGTCGTCCAGGTCCTCTTCGATGCGCATCAGCTGGTTGTACTTGGCGATGCGCTCTCCGCGGGCAGGTGCGCCGGTCTTGATCTGGCCACAGTTGTAGGCCACGGCGAGGTCAGCAATCGTGACGTCTTCCGTTTCGCCCGAACGGTGAGAAACCATCGCCGTGAAGCCTGCGCGCTGAGCCATTGCCACAGCATCGGACGTCTCGGAAAGGGTACCGATCTGGTTGAGCTTGACCAGCAGCGAGTTGGCAGAGCCTTCGGCGATGCCGCGTCCAAGGCGCGTGGGGTTGGTGACGAAGAGGTCGTCTCCAACGATCTGCGTCTTGGTGCCCACCGATGCCGTGAGTGCCTGCCAGCCGGACCAGTCATCCTCGTCCAGCGGGTCTTCAAGCGACACCAAGGGGTAGTCCTTCACGAGGCCTTCGTAGAAGGCGATCATCTCGTCGGGGGTCTTCTCGCCACCCTCCCAGTTGTACTTGCCATCGCTGTGGAACTCGGTGGCTGCGACGTCGAGCGCGAGCGCCACGTCGTCGCCAGGCTTGTAGCCGGCCTTCTCGATCGCGACCAGGATCAGGTCCAAGGCGTCGCGGTTGGAGGGCAGGTCGGGGGCGAAGCCGCCCTCGTCGCCTAGACCCGTGGCGAGGCCGCGTTCCTTGAGAACTGCCTTGAGTGCGTGGTAGACCTCGGCTCCCATGCGGATTGCTTCCTTGAACGTGTCAGCGCCCACGGGAGCAATCATGAACTCCTGGATGTCGACGTTCGAGTCGGCGTGCGATCCCCCGTTGAGGATGTTCATCATGGGAACGGGCAGCACGTGCGCGTTGGGGCCACCCACGTAGCGGAACAGCGGGAGGTCGGCGCTGTCAGCAGCGGCCTTGGCCACGGCGAGCGAAACACCGAGGATCGCGTTTGCGCCCAGCTTGCCCTTGTTGTCAGTGCCATCAAGGTTGATCATGATCTGGTCAATCAGGCGCTGATCTGCGGCATCGAGGCCCACGACCTCGGGCGCGATCTCTTCAATCACAGCGTCAACGGCCTGCTCAACGCCCTTACCCAAGTAGCGGCCCTTGTCGCCATCGCGGCGCTCGACGGCTTCGAAAGCTCCGGTCGATGCGCCCGAGGGCACTGCGGCGCGCGCGAACGTGCCGTCTTCGAGTGCAATTTCCACCTCAACGGTGGGGTTTCCGCGCGAGTCAAGAATCTCGCGCGCTCCTACGGCCTCAATGCTGGCCATGATGCTCCTTGTTTTGTAGGGGGATTGTCTACTGCTGAGTCTACTGGGGTGCGTGCACGCCGGGCCAACGACATAGGTCCTAGCGCTGTTCAGCGTCGCGAGCCGCCTTCTCGTAGGCGCGAGTAGCCTCACGGAGCGCGGTTTCTGCGTCAATGCCTTCCGCTTGCGCCCGCGCCACCAACGCGAGCAATTGCTTGCCGATGTCCACCCCGGCCTCATCCGCTACGGCCAGGCGCGCCTTCTGGGCCCGACCCACCACCTTCTGCGCGCGGGCGAGAGCACTCTGCGCCACAGGAATGCCGTCGAACACCGAGTCGCGCTGCGTAGTCTCAGCCTTAATCGCGTCCCAGCGCGCGTGAACGTCGGCAACCGACCCGGCATCGGCATCGGCGAAGACATGAGGATGGCGCTCCACAAGCTTGTCCGCGACCGTGTGGGCCACGGCGTCAATATCGAAAGGTTCGGTGGGGTGCTCTTGCGCCACCCGCGCGTGGAACACCACCTGCAAGAGCACGTCGCCTAACTCCTCGCGCAGGTCAGCGCGGGTGCCGGTCTCGATGGCCTCGAGAAGTTCGTAGGTTTCTTCCAACGCATACGGCGCGAGAGACGCGTGGTCCTGCTCTGCGTCCCACGGGCAACCGCCTGGCGAACGGAGCCGGTCCATCACCTCGATCAGACGGGTGAGGCCATCACCCATTGTCGATCCACGGCGTCGCGACACGCTCGAAGCCGTTGACGTGCTGAAACTCGATGTAGAAGCGGCTGCCCAGGTCCTGCGCGATCGCCGCCGTGCGCGCGTCTTCGACCGACTTCATGAAGGCGTTAGCAGTGAATGATCCTGACCTTGGGCTGAGAACTGCGGACTCCTCGACGTCGACGGCGATGCCGTAGATCACTTGCATCGAGGGGTCAAGCGCCACCAGCGCGGCGATGGCGTAGACGCCCTCCACAGCAAGCGCGAACTCGCCTGTGGGCTCAGCATCGACCCTGAGGTACTCGAGCCACTGCGCGGCAAGAGCGGAGATCTCTTGATCCGAGAACGTGTAGCCCAGCTCGCGTACGGCCTCGATTGCGGGCTCGCGCATCAGTTCAATGGTCAGAATCTGCTGGCGGCGGGGCACGTCATTGCCGTTGGTGCCCACGCGCCACGCCTCGTGGACTGCGTCGAGGTCGCTGTTGGTGAAGGTTGTCCCGTTGTAGACCGCGGCGACGCCGGGTTGGCCCTCCTGGCCGGGGGGAGCGCACGCGGCTAAGGACAGCGCGGCGGCGGCAACGGCGACGGCGAGCACACGGCGGAGGCGGGGCTGAGTCATGGCAATCATCCTAATGGGACTGATCGGGTCGCTTGAATGACGGTGCGCACCCAGTCGAGCACGTCGGGCCCTTCCGTGGGGGTGCCGCCGATGCGCTGGCTGGTGGGCGCTGGCACCAGCAGTTGGCGCACGGCTGGCTTGATGAGCGTGCCCGGGTAGAGGCGGTTGATCCGCAGCGCGGCGCTGTCGGGAAGCTCGACAGGGCTGAACCGTACGAACTTGCCTTGGGCGACCACCTCGGTGAGACCAGCGGCGCGCACGTCGAGGCGCAGGCGTGCCACCATGAACAGCTGCCGCACAGGTTCCGGCAGCGTGCCGTAGCGGTCCGCGAGCTCCTCTTCGATGGCCTCGAGAGTGTCCGCGTCACCCGCGTCCGCAATCTTCCGATACGCCTCGAGACGCAGCCGCTCGTGCTCAATGTAGTCCGTGGGGATGTGGGCGTCGATGGGCAGGTCGATGGTGACGGGGCTGCGTTCCTCGACGCCTTCGCCCTTGAAGCCGGCCACGGCCTCGCCCACCATGCGGACGTACAAGTCAAAGCCCACACCCTCGATGTGGCCGGACTGTTCAGCGCCCAGCAGGTTGCCCGCCCCGCGGATCTCGAGGTCCTTCATGGCGACCGCCATACCGGAGCCCAGGTCCGTATGGGCGGCGATGGTCTGCAGGCGGTCGTGAGCCAGCTCGGTGAGCGTCCGGTCCGGCGGGTACAGGAAGTACGCGTAGGCGCGTTCCCGGCCGCGTCCCACGCGGCCGCGCAGTTGGTGCAGCTGGCTGAGCCCAAACTTGTCGGAGCGCTCCACGATCAGCGTGTTCGCATTGCTGATGTCGAGGCCGGTCTCCACGATGGTGGTGCACACCAGGACGTCGTACTGGCGGTCGTAGTAGTCCACGATCACGCGCTCGAGTTCCTTCTCTGACATCTGGCCGTGCGCCACGGCGATGCGCGCCTCCGGGACCAGTTCGTGCAACGTGGACGCCGCGCGGTTGATGGTCGCGACCGAGTTGTGAATGAAGAACACCTGACCATCGCGCAGCAGTTCGCGCCGGATCGCGGCGATGATCTGCGCGTCCTCGTGCGGGCCCACGTAGGTGAGGATGGGGTGACGGTCCTCCGGCGGCGTGGCGAGCGTTGACATCTCGCGAATGCCAGTGACAGCCATCTCGAGCGTGCGCGGGATGGGCGTGGCGCTCATGGCGAGCACGTCCACGTTGGTGCGGAGTGCCTTGAGCGTCTCTTTGTGCTCCACGCCAAAGCGCTGCTCCTCATCCACGATGATCAGGCCGAGTTCCTTGAACCTGACCGCTCCGGTGATGAGCCGGTGGGTGCCGATCACGAGGTCGATGGTGCCATCCGCGAGCCCCTCGATGACCTCCTTGGCCTCCTTGTCGCTCTGGAAGCGGGACAGCGAGGCGATCTTCACCGGGAACTGCGCGAGGCGCTCGGAGAAGGTGTCGAAATGCTGCTTGACCAACAGCGTGGTGGGGCACAGGATCGCCACTTGGGTGCCGTCCTGAATGGCCTTGAACGCCGCGCGCACGGCGATCTCGGTCTTGCCAAACCCCACGTCGCCGCAGATCAGCCGGTCCATGGGGACCGCCTTCTCCATGTCCGCCTTGACCTCGTCGATGCTGCTGAGTTGATCAGGGGTCTCGACGTAAGCGAAGGCTTCCTCCAGTTCGCGCTGCCACGGGGTGTCCGGGCCAAACTCGCGGCCCTTGGTGGCCATGCGCGCGCTGTAGAGACGGATCAACTCGGCAGCGATCTCCTTGATGGCCTTGCGCGCACGGCCCTTGGTCTTGGCCCAGTCGCTGCCACCCATCTTGTTGACCGACGGCGCCTCGCCGCCCACGTACTTGGTGATCTGGTCCAGCTGGTCCGTCGGCACCGATAGCCGGTCTGCGGGGCCGCCGCGCCGCGACGCCGCGTACTCGATGACCAGATACTCGCGCTCAATTCCCCGCACCGACCGCTTGGCGAGCTCCACGAACCGCCCCACGCCGTGGGCCTCGTGCACCACAAAATCTCCTGGCCGCAACTGAAGCGGGTCCACCGCGTTGCGGCGGCGGGAGGCAATCTTCACCTTGGGCCCGGCCGCGCGCGAGTCGCGGCCAGTCAAGTCGCTCTCGCTCAGCAGCACCAGTCCGGCCCCCGGGATCTGGAAGCCGCGCGCCGTCACCTGCGGCACCACCGACACCACGCCGTCCACCGGCTCGTAGGCCTCTTGCACGCGCGCGGGAATGTCGGCATCAGCGCACTGCTCGACAATGCGGTGTGCGCTTCCCGTGCCAGCGGCGGTGATCAGGATGCGCTGCCCCTGCGCGAGTCGCTGACCGATTGCGCCGAGCACCTGGCCTAGGCGACCGCGGTAGTCCTCGACGTCGGCGAGGCCGCTTGCCACAGCATCGGCCGCACCGAAGGGGCCGATGCTCCACCAGGTCAGCCCGCGCTCTGCGGCACCTTCGTGGAGTTCGTCGAGGGTCAAGAACGAGCCTTCGCTGGCTTGGATCGGCGCGTCAGCACCGGCGGTGGCGGAGACCCAGGCGGCGCTGAGGAACTCGGCGGCGGTGCGCGTGAGGTCCTCGGCGCGACGGGCCAGGCGCTCGGGTTCGATGGCCACGATCCGCGTGTTCGCGGGGAGCATGTCGGTCAGCGGAACAAGCTTGTCGACAAGCGCGGGGACCAGAGACTCCATGCCCTCCACGGCAATCCCGGAAGCAATCCGGCCCAGCATGTCCGCGGCCGCAGGGATCTGGTCTTGGAGAGCGCGGGCGCGGGCGCGCACGTCATCGGTCAGCAGCAGCTCGCGGCACGGCGGGGCCCACAGGCGCGGGACGTCGGCGAGTGAGCGCTGGTCGGCCACGGCGAAGGCGCGCAGGGAGTCCACCTCATCGCCAAAGAACTCCACCCGGATGGGGTGGGGGTCGGTGGGCGCAAACACGTCCACGATCCCGCCGCGCACCGCAAACTCGCCGCGCCGCTCCACCATGTCAACGCGCGTGTACGCAGCACCCGCGAGTGCCTCGGTGAAGTCGGTGAGGTCCAGTTGCTGGCCACGCGTGACGTGCACGGGGGCGAGGTCCGCGAGCCCATCCACCATGGGCTGCAGCAACGCGCGTATAGGCGCGACCACCACGCGCAGCGGCGGCAGCCCGGTCTCGCGCTCCACGTCAGCGGGGTGGACCAGGCGGCGCAAGGCGGCGAGCCGGCGGGCCACGGTGTCCGCGCGCGGGCTCAGGCGTTCGTGCGGGAGGGTCTCCCACGCCGGGAACACTGCGACGTGAGCGGGGTCCATGAAGGCGCCCAGGGCATCGGCGAAGGTCTCGGCATCAGCGCCAGTCGCGGTCGTGACGATGGTGGGGCCGGGCGCATCTTCGGACGTCAGCGCGATCAACGCTGGGGCCGATGCCGTGGGGGCTACCAGGTGAGTGTCGCCTTGGCGCTTGGCAGAGGCCGGGCCTACGAGTCCCGCAAGCCCGGGTTCCGCGCGGAGCGCTGTGAGGACCTCGGTCAAGGCGGGCATGTGAGTCACAGTTCTCCAAAGCAAAGGTGAAGCAGGGGTGGGGCGAGGCGCGGTGCGGAATGCGCCGGGGCAGGCAGACAGGTCCGGCGATTGCCGGTACCCCCATGCTAGTTGGCGCTCCGCGACCGTGCGCACGGCGAGGAGTGGATGGTGCGAGGTGCACGGCCGCGGGCGCGCTACGTCGCGGTGTGGAACCGCTGTTGCGCCGCCTCGAGGCCGTCGGCGAGCAAAGCCTCCACGGCATCGGCCGCGGTGTCAATGACACAAGGCAGTTCCTTGCGCTCCACAGTCCCGAAGGGGCGCAACACGTACGTCGCCGCATCCATCTGGCCGGGAGGCCTGCCAATCCCACAACGAACCCGCACGTACTCGGGCGTGCCCAGCGCCTTGGTGGTGTCCTTGAGGCCATTGTGGCCCCCAGATCCGCCGCCACGCTTGAGCTTCACGGTGCCGAATGGCAGGTCAAGGTCGTCGTGAATGACCACCACGTCCCCCAGCTCCACCGAGTGGTACTTCGCGAGCGCGGCCACAGGGCCACCACTGAGATTCATGTAGGACATCGGCATCGCGATGACGGCCGGCTCGCTCAACCCACCCAGCCGCACCGTGGCGGACTGGGAATGGGTCTTGCGACTGGATGACAACGTGGTGCCCGCGCGGCGCGCGAGTTCCGCGACCACCATGTGGCCGATGTTGTGGCGCGTCGCCGCGTAGTCAGGCCCGGGATTCCCGAGCCCCACGACGAGCGCAACCACGATGAGTGCCTAGGGCGAGGCGACTTACTCGTCGCCGCCCTCAGCGGAGTCGGAGCTTGCGTCGCCTTCTGCCTCGGCAGCCTCAACGGCCTCAGCAGCCGCTTCGGCGTCAAGGGCTTCGTCTTCAGCAGACGCGCGCGGTACGGAGACGGCGACCACGAGTTGCTCGGGGTCCGTGACCAACACGGAGCCCTCGGGGAGTGTGACTTCGCCTGCGAGCACGCGTGCACCGTCTTCGAGGCCCTCGATGCTGACCGTCACCGACTCAGGCAGGTGCGTGGCCTCAGCGGCAACGGAAATGGTCGAGTTCTCGAGCACGTGAATGGTGCCGGGGGCGGACTCACCCTCGAGGTGGATGGCCACGTCAACCGTGATCTTCTCGCCCTTGCGCACAATGAGCAGGTCAACGTGCTCGATGATGCGACGGACGGGGTCGCGCTGAACATCCTTGGCGATGGCCATCTGGTCGTTGCCAGGCAGGTCGATGTTGAGCAGGGCGTTCTGGTGCTTGAGCGCCATCATGGTGTCGTGCCCAGGAAGGAGCACGTGGATGGGGTCCACACCGTGGCCGTAGAGCACGGCGGGGATCTTGTGAGCCATGCGGGCGCGGCGTGCGGCACCCTTACCGAACTCGGTGCGGGCTTCGGCAGCAAGCCGAATCTGGTCAGCCATGATGGTTCTCCTCGTTAGCGTCAGATGGTGGCCACGGTGAGGCAGGGGCACGTACGCATCTGCCGCGTCGATCACGCCAGACCCGCGGGTCCAGCCTCGCCGAGGAACCCGTGAAGTCTACCCCCTGGGCAGGGGCGCGCGGTAATCGTCGCGAGGCTGTGACACCCTCCCCGTACGCGGTGCCGCCAATCACTCCTACAGTGGGGTACGGACCATGCGGAACGACCCGCGCAAGGAAGGAGGCATCATGCACACCCAAAGACACCGGGCGTTGAGCAGCCTCGCCCTGACGCTGGTGCTGGCCATGAGCGCCTGCACGTTTGGCGCCGATGCCGGGGAGCCATCCATCAGCCCCTCGCCTACCGCTGGGGCAAACGCCGGTCCTTCCGCGTCGCCCCTAGCCACGCTCGACCCCGCGAGCATCCCCGAGGAGTTCCGCAAGCGCGACCCCGAGATGACCGATGCTCAGGCGCTCGCACGTCTCGACAACCCTGGCACGCGCGAGTTCTGGCTCACCACGCCTCGCGAGATCCCGGTACCACTGTGGGCAGAAAAGGACCCCCTTTGGGACAACGATCTCAGCACGTGGTGGGAGTTGGGGCGCCGTGGTACGTCGACCATCGTGGGAGTGGGCTACCCGGGCCTCGAGGAGTTCTTCGAGATTGACGCAGACGGCAACTGGACCTGGGTGCTGTTCCCCTCGCCGCGCGAGGCCGCGCTTGTCACGCAGAGCGTTGGCGAGGGGGCGGTTGGCGTCACTCCCAACAGCTTCATCTACTACGACACCCTCTCGTTGCCGCTCACCATCACGCTGGTGAGCGGTGAACCACTGCTCACGCCATTCACCGGGTGGGGTTTTCCCACCCTGCCCGAAGATGCCACACGCGCCACCGCAACGCCGGTGCGCTCCGTGGGCGACTACCAGTTGGCGCGCTACCAGCGGCCAGTAGCGTGGGTATGGTCGCAGGTGTACGACGTTGCCTCCCCCACAGCCGTCAACTTTCGCGATGTGTTCTACGTGCTTGAGACTCCCTACGGAATGATCATTCCTTTGACGTACTCGCCGTTCGGCATTCTCGAAGACGTGGACTGGACTGTGACCACAGACTTTGGCCGCGATGCCTACCTGGTAGACCTCAATGACATCGCTTGCGGAATCTGGGACACCGATCACAACACCGTGGTGGACGGCTTGGTGAACTCCGACTGGAAGGCGGCGGGTGTGAACCCACGCGGTGACACCGTGTACGTTCCGTCATCCACCAATCCGCTGATCGCGCCCATGCATGAGGTCTATCGCCAAGCGAACCCGCGGAGCAAGGTGAGCCTCGACGCCTTCGCAGCCGCGCCCGCGCTCGTGGGCTATTACTCGCGGGACATCGGCGCGTGGGTGGTGTACCTCAACGGCACGTACTCCGGCCGCGCGTGGTGCTAACGCGGAACACGACTCGCTCGCTCTTGCGGCACCCTTAGTCGCGGCGAGTTCTACGATAAGAAGTGCAGCATGTCGCTGGCCCCGGCACAAGCAGGAGGTCCACCATGAAGACCCTCATCGCGTATCTAGCAGGCACCAGCATCGCGCTGCTATCTCTCGCCGGGTGCACACCCACGCCCGAGGTGAGCCCGTCGCCAACGACAGCGCCGGTCTCCGATGAGCCCACCCCGTCCCCCGCCCTCGAACCGGTGCCCGAGGGGAGAAATCCAGACATGAGTGACGCGGAAGCCCTCTTGCGCGCGGAGCGGGTGGTCACCGGCGAGACTTGGCTACCCGCGCCGGTCCCTATCGCTACCCCTGCCTGGGCGGCAGGAGTCGAGATGCTGAGCTACGAGTGGGATGAGTGGTTCACGGTGGGGGCGCGAGGCGACGCAGACATCGTCGTGATCTCGGAGGGACTGGGGAGCTTCCAGATGTTCGAAGTCGATTCCGACGGCAAGGCCGTGCACGTTGCCGAGCCCTCACCGATGAAGGACGTCCCGCCTGACCTCAGCAACTGGTACGGCGCCTCAATTGTCACGGACGGATCGATTTACTACGACAGCCTCGCCACGCCTGCCACGTTCACCACCCCCGAGGGTTACGTATTCAGCATTCGCGACATGTGGGGACACTTCTACCCGAGCGGTGCCACGCAAGACCTCGTGGGCGGTGTCGCCAATGTAGGCGTCTACCGAACCGAGAGCGGCATTGACTACCCGGAGGGTCTCATCAGCACGCAAGGTGGTCTCAACACCGCCAACCTCCGACACGTCGCTTACCTGGTGCGTTTCCCCCACGGACTCTGGGTGCCGGTTCGCTTTGACCCGTTAGGGCTCGCCGACGGTTCCGCGATCATCGACGCTTCTGGTATCGCTGTTGGCCCCGCCACTGAATATGTGGACCTGTTGGACATCCATTGTGGTGGGGAGCCGCTGCCTCAGGTATTGGTGCTAGGCCAGAGCAGCGCCCAGTGGACGCTCGTGGGCTCCACCGACCTTGGCCCGCTGTACGCGCCTCAGCCCACCAACCCCGTGGCGATCGAACGCCACGCGATGTACGTCGACTCTCTCGTCGCGTTCGGGGAGGACCCGAGTTCGCTCCCGGGCGCCGCGTCAGTAGCGGACTTCATCGCGCACGGTGCGCTACTCGGCACGCCGGCACCGGATGGCAACGGCTGGTTTGTCCAGCTGAACCGCGAGTTCTCGCCCCGAGCGTGGTGCTAGCCGTCGTGCGTTAGGCGTTGCCTTGGAACAGGCTCGTCACTGAGCCGTCGTCGAACACCTCGCGCACGGCACGGGCGATGAGCGGCGCAATCGATAGCACCGTGAGTTTGTCGAATCGCTTCTCGTCGGAGATCGGCAGGGTGTCCGTCACCACCACTTCCGAGATCCCCGAGTCGCGCAACCGCTCCACGGCGGGTCCGGACAGGAGCCCGTGGGTGGACGCCACGATGACATCCTTCGCACCGTTCTCAAACAGCGCATCCGCAGCCTGCACGATGGTCCCGCCGGTGTCGATCATGTCGTCTACCAGCACACAGGTGCGCCCCTTGACCTCACCGACCAACTCGTGGACCTTCACCTGGTTAGGCACGGAGGGGTCGCGTCGCTTGTGGATGATGGCAAGCGGTGCACCCATGTGGTCGGACCACTGGTCGGCAAGACGGACGCGCCCTGCGTCCGGAGACACGATAGTGAGGTTGTCTGGTGCCACGCGCGTGCGCACATACTGCGCGAGCAGCGGCATCGCCCACAGGTGGTCGACCGGCCCGTCAAAGAACCCTTGGATCTGCGAGGTGTGAAGATCCACAGCCATGATGCGATCGGCGCCGGCGGTCTTGAACAAGTCAGCCATGAGCCGCGCGGAGATGGGTTCGCGGCCTTTGTGTTTCTTGTCCTGACGCGCGTAGCCGTAACACGGCATGATCGCGGTGATGGATTTGGCCGATGCTCGCTTCAGGGTGTCCACCATCAACAGTTGTTCCATGATGGCTTCGTTGATGGGCGCGGCGTGGGACTGCAGCGCGAAGCAGTCGGCGCCACGCACGCTCTCCCCAAAGCGCACGTACAGCTCACCGTTCGCGAACGTGTAGGCGGTCGTGGGCAACAGTTCAATGTCCATTTGCGCCGCGATTGCCTCGGCCAGTTCGGGATGCGCGCGCCCGCCCGCGAACACCAGCCGGCGTTCGCTCGGGTTCGAGATCATCGCGGTCATTGTTCTCCCTCGTCAGTGGCGGCTGCTGCGCGCTCCTCGTGTGCACCTGCGGAAAGTCCCTGTGAGTGGGCTCCAGCTCGCAGCGCACGAGCTGCGGCTTCTGCCGATGCGGTGCCTGGCCTTCGGCGCTCAACCCAGCCTTCGATGTTCTGCTGCGGCACCGAGTTGATGCCGAGCGCACCCGCAGGAACATCGCGGCGAATGATCGCTCCGGCAGCGGTATACGCGCCGTCGCCTACCTCGAGCGGTGCGATCAGCGACGTATTGGAGCCGATGCGTACCTGTGAGCCCACGTGAGTGTGCGTCTTATTGACGCCGTCGTAGTTCACAAAGATGGTCGCGGCCCCAATGTTGGTGTCATCCCCAACGGTGGCATCGCCTACGTAACTGAGGTGGGGAACCTTGGTGCGCTTGCCGAGCGTGGCGTTCTTGGTCTCGACGAACGCGCCTACCTTGCCGTCTTCCCCCACCGTGGTCCCGGGACGCAGGTAGGTGAATGGCCCGACGTTCGCGCCGGCACCAATGACCGCGTCGTTCGCGTGGGTGCGGGTCACGTGAGCGCCCTGCCCCACCACCACATTGGTGAGCGTCGTGTCCGGCCCCACCACGGCATCGGCCGCAATCGACGTGTCGCCATGGAGGTGAGTCCCTGGCAGCAGCGTTGAATCGGGAGCGAGCTGGACATCGACGTCAATCCACGTGGTGGCAGGGTCCACAACGCTCACACCGTCGCGCATCCAGTTGTCCACGATGGCGCGGTTCATCGCCGCGCCAGCCTGGGCGAGGTGCACTCTGTCATTGACTCCCTCGACGGAGGCGGCGTCTGGCGCTACCAACGCACCCACACGGCCGCCTTCCGAGCGGGCAATCTCGATGACGTCGGTCAGATACATCTCGCCCTGCGCGTTGTCCCGGTTCACGTGCGCGAGTGCCGAACGCAGGCCCGCCGCGTCAAACACATAGATGCCCGCATTGATCTCGCGGATCTCGAGCTGGGCGTCGGTCGCGTCCTTGTGCTCAACGATGGCCAGTACGTCCCCGGTGGCTTGGTCGCGGACAATGCGGCCATAGCCAGTTGCGTCGGGGACTACCGCAGTGAGCACGGTCACCGCGTTCTGCGCGCTCATGTGCGCCTGGACCAAGGACTGGAGCAGCGGGCCATCCACCAACGGAACATCGCCCGACGTCACGACAACTGCGCCCTGGATCTGGGCGTTCAGCACGTCACTGTCGCCAACGTCACCTTGCGCCACCCTCGCAGCGATCGCGGTGGCGTCGAGCACACTCATGCCGCATTCAACGGCTCGCCCCGTTCCGGGAACGTCATCCTGGTCTGCGAGCAAGGCATGGGGTGCAATCTCAGAGATATGCGCGGCCACTTGTTCACGCTCGTGGCGGACCACTACAACAATGCGTTGCGGATCTAGGGCCTCTGCGGCTGCGAGGGCGTGGTGCACGAGCGACCGCCCCGCGATGCGGTGCAGAACTTTGGGAGTGGCGGACTTCATGCGGGTTCCGGCGCCAGCCGCAAGAATCATCACGGCGGCGGGTCGGGCGTCGCTCACCTGGCCCCCTAGAAATCCACCCAGACACGGGCATCGGCTATGTCAGTGCCTACTCTACCGGCCACAGCGGGTGTCCGCTTCGACGCTTGCAGCGTTGTGGTCAACGGTGCAGGTAAGTTCCGCCCCCAGGATTCGAACCTAGACCGCAAGGCTCCAAAGGCCTGCATGCTGCCATTACACTAGGGCGGACCGAGCCGGTTCACGACTCTCAGGGGTACAGTCTGCCAGGATTCACGGCACACTAGGTACGTGAGCGAAGAAGAGAAAAAGCCCCCGCGTGCCCGCATGACCGCTCGCGCCCGCCGAGAACAACTGCTTCACGTGGGTCGCGCCCTGTTTGCGGAGAAGGGCTTCGACGGCACTTCGGTCGAGGAAATCGCCTCCCGAGCCGACGTCTCCAAGCCAGTGGTGTACGAACACTTTGGCGGCAAAGAGGGCATCTACGCGGTGATTGTGGACCGTGAAGTGCAATCGCTCCTGGGCGCCCTCAGCGGCGCGCTTGCTGAACGCGGCCACCCCAAGCAACTGGTTGAGCGTGCGGCGCTGGCGCTGCTGGGCTACATCGAGGACTCGCCTGATGGCTTCCGCATTCTGGTACGAGACTCTCCGGTCGCTCAGGCAAGCGGCACCTTCTCGTCACTCATTGGCGACGTCGCCACCCAGGTCGAGGGACTGTTGGCTCACCAGTTTGTGAGACGCGGACTCGACCCTTCCGCCGCCCCCTTGTACTCGCAAATGCTGGTGGGCCAGGTTGCGTTGACGGGCCAACACTGGGCGGAAGTGCGCGAACCCGCGAAGAACGTGGTCGCTGCCCACCTGGTGAACCTGGCGTGGAACGGGCTCTCTAACTTCGACAACAACCCCACCTTGCCGTCTCAGGACGACGACCTCGGGTCTACGGACCGTCCCACCCCCCAGAAGGGCTCACCCGATGCTTAGTGGATTCAAAGCCTTCGTGCTGCGCGGCAACGTGGTCGAACTCGCCGTCGGCATCGCGATCGGCGCCGCCTTTGGCGCCGTCGTTGGCTCGCTCAACACAAACTTGCTGTTGCCGCTCGTTGCGGCGATCTTTGGAGAGCCTGACTTCTCCACGGTGGGCGCGTTCACCATCAATGGCGCCGAGTTCTACCCTGGCGCGGTGCTCACCAGTGCGCTGAACTTCCTGCTCATCGCCGTCGCCATCTACTTTCTGATCGTGGTGCCCATGAACAGACTTGCGGCGCGTGGCGACGCCGCCGCGACGGAACCGGCTGGGCCCACGGAACTTGCGCTGCTGACCGAGATTCGCGACCTGCTCGCTACTCGCGACACTGGCACGCCGGGGCCGCGCACAGAGCCGCCTCGCTTCTAGCGCGAAACCTCGCGCCCTGAGCAACCGGCTGAAGCCTCAGTCCGGGCGGGATCTCAGGACGCTGGCGAGAGGATTGCCGTGCCCGGCACCGGGCCGCTCGCCGTCAAGACCGGTCCATCGACCCCGCGAGCGGTGAGGTGCGCCGCGATGGCGAGCGCATGCTGTCGGGAACGCGCGAGCGCCGCCACCGTGGGCCCGGATCCGGATACCACAACGCCCAGGGCGTCCGCATCGCGCGCAATGTCGATGGTGGTGTGAAGGTGAGGCGCGAGCGCGAGCGCCGCCGCTTCGAGGTCGTTGGAGAGGCACTGCCCTAGCGTGTAAGCGTCACCCGACATCAGGGCGCGCATCAGGTCAGCGTCGATCCTAGGCTCGTGCTCGACCACACCGGCCTCCGTACGCTGGCGATCAAGTTCGGCGTAGACGGCCGGAGTGGACAGCCCGGTGGAGTCGATCGCGAAGGCCCAGTGGAACTCACCGTGTGCCATCGCCGGTGACAGCTGGTCCCCACGGCCAATGCCTACGGCTGTGTGCCCAAGCAACGCGAAGGGAACGTCGGCACCCAGGTCAGCGGCGAGATTCAGGAGGTCGTCACGCGAGGCGCCCACCTGCCATAGTTCCGCACAGGCTGCGAGAGCCGCCGCGGCATCGGCGCTGCCGCCAGCCATCCCCCCCGCGACCGGAACGCCCTTGAGGATGTGGAGGTCGGCTCCAGCGGTGACTCCGTAGCGCTGAGCTACCGCGCGTGCTGCGCGGACCGCGAGGTTAGTGTGGTCAAGCGGGATGGAGCCCGGCGCTATGGCGAGGTTCGCCGCGCCGTCAATCCGGCACGTGAACTCGCCGTCCTCGCGGGACGTGGCCGTCACCGTCTCGTACAGACCGATTGCCTGAAAGACGCTCACTAAGGGGTGGTAGCCGTCCTCACCTCTGGCGCCCACAGCTAGTTGCAGGTTCACCTTGCCCGCTGCCCGGGCCCGCACAGTACGCGTCATGGTCCCAGCGTGCCAGACGGAAGGGTCATTGCCCTAGCGTGCGGGGTCCGGTGTCGCGAGCGCCTCAGCGATGCGGGCAAAGTCACCTATGTCGAGCATTTCGCCGCGGGTCAGAGGTTCAATACCGGCAGATCGCAGAGCGTGCTCCGCAGCGGGAGCGGATCCTGCGAGGACGGCGAGGGCCCCTCTCAGTGCCTTGCGACGCTGCGCGAATGCGGCGTCAACAACCGCGAACACCGCTTCACGCGAAGCGGTGGTCTCAGGCTGTGGGCGGCGCTCCATCAAGACGAGCGCGCTGTCCACGCGCGGCACGGGCCAGAACACGGCTCGCCCCACGTTGCCCGCTCTGCGAACGGAGCAGTACCACGCCGCTTTCGCCGACGGAATGCCGTAGGTGCGCGATCCTGAGGGCGCAGCGAGGCGGTCTGCCACCTCGGACTGCACCATCACCAACACCCTGTCGATGGTGGGGAAGCGTTCCAGGAATGTCAGGATCACCGGCACCGACACGTTGTAGGGCAGGTTCGCGACCAGCGCGGTTGGCGCGCCGGGAAGCGCGGTGACCGTCATCGCGTCCTGCGAGATCACCGTCAACTGCGCAGCATGATCTGGTGCACGCGCTGCGACCGTCGCGGGCAACGCGGTCGCGAGTCGCGGGTCAATCTCAATCGCCGTGACCCGCGCGCCGGTCTCGAGCAGCGCCAAGGTCAGGGAACCGAGTCCTGGCCCCACCTCCACCACGTGGTCTGCGGCGGTCACGGCACCGATCCGGACGATGCGCCTGACGGTGCCCGCGTCCACCACGAAGTTCTGACCCCACTTCTTGGTGGGGGACGCCTCAAGGGACTCAGCGAGCACGCGAATATCGGTGGGGCCTAGCAGTTTGGCCACCGACTAGTACCAGCCGATCTCTTCAGAGTGTGCCCAGGCGCCGCATGGAGTGCCGTAACGGTTCTTGATGTAGCCGAGGCCCCACTCGATCTGGGTTGCAGGGTTGGTGCGCCAGTCGTCGCCCTTGGTCGCCATCTTGCTACCCGGGAGCGCCTGGGGGATGCCGTAGGCTCCCGAGGACTTGTTCTCGGCGGTGTGCCGCCAGTTGGACTCACGCTTCCACAGTGCGTCGAGACAGGCCCACTCGTCACCCGCCCAGCCGTAGAGGTCCGAGGCCATTTGCTGTCCGAGCGCGCGATTGGTGCCCTGCTGCGCCGCAGTGGTGGCGGGGACAACCAGGCTTCCCACAGCGATAACTTCGTCTCTGGCTGGCTTGATGACCACCGTAATGGTCTCGACGCGAGAGACTTCAACACCGTCCTGGTACGTCACGTTGTAGCTCACTATCGCTGACCCCGCTTCGCCCTCGGTGACCACCCGGGTGTTACCTGCCATCGCGTAGGGATCGGTCTCTTGCCGCGATGCAGGATCAAGGGTGATCTCCGCAGTCTCCGTCACCACCTCAAGCTTCGATTGAGCCGCGTGAATGGGCGGTACCTCTGCCAGAGATGCCGGACCGTGAGGGACAAAGACTCCGCCGATGCCCGTAGCGCTAGCCGACGTCACCGCACCCATCGCGAACGCCACGATAGCGACGCTGACGCTCACTTGGCGCGCTGTGCGCGAGCGCAACGAATCCTGGAGGCGGCGCTCACGGCGACCTCCAGGCATGGGGCGATTGCGCAGGTAACTCACGCCGTCCTTTCCATCGCGCGTCGAAACTCACGGGGCTAAAGAATCAATTCTACTTTCCCTTGGAGTTATCGACACCGGGAGGGAGAACCTGAAAGGACGTGCAGGGCCCCCGTGCTCACCATGGCCCGTAAAGGTCCTCTGAGTTTCGGGACACCGCTGCGCATGCCTCCGCGAGTTCTGTCCCCGTCACATCTGCGATGGTGCGCATCGTGATCGGCACCAAGTACGGGCCGTTCGGTGCACCGCGGTGGGGGTGCGGGGTGAGGAAAGGCGCGTCTGTCTCCACCAGGACCTGGCTGAGTGGCGTCACCGCGAGCGCGGCGCGCAGTCCATGGGCTGACGTGAAGGTCACCGGACCGGCAAAACTGAGATACCAGCCTCGCTGCACGCACAGCTTGGCCATCCCGGCGTCTCCAGAGAAGCAGTGGAAGACGGTGGCCGCGGGTGCGCCATCCCGCATCAGCACGTCGATGACGTCCGCATGAGCATCACGGTCATGTATCTGAAGCACCAGACCGAGTTCTTTGGCAAGCGCGATGTGGTCACGGAACGCCGCGATTTGGGCGACGTGCCCTTCCGGCCCGGTTCGGTAGAAGTCCAGACCTGTTTCGCCCACCACCCGGATACGCTCTCCGAGCGCGATTTCCGATATCTCGGCGAAGGCCGCGTCGTAGGCACCCTCCGTCTTGAGCTTTGGCACTTCGTTCGGGTGCAACGCAACGCCGCCGAGCATCGCGGGGAACTCCTCGACTGCCTTCGCCGTCCAGCGCGCAGAATCCAGTTCGCAACCGATCTGAACCACACGGTCGACCCCCACCGCAGCGGCGGCGTCAAGGGATTGGGCTACCGTGCGCGGGGTGTCACCGGCGGGGTACTCCAGGTGAGCATGGTTGTCGACCACCGGCACTGGCAGAGCATCAGGTGATGGGGGCCAAGCGCCAGCGCGAGTCATGGTGGGATGGGTGAACGAGGCTGTCGGATTAATCGGCTTGGGCGCGCATGCGCTCAAGTTCGATCTCTACGATGTCGTCGTCCAACTTGGTGAAGATGGGCGTGGGTGGCCCTACCGGGGTACCGGGGATTACCGCATGGCGGCCCCAGCGACCCGTCTGGTCGCCATAGTCTCCCTGGATCACGCAGTAACTGCGATCTGGGATGTCAAGATCGTCAACGTCGTTCATCTGAGGCATCGGCGAGAACACGCCCGTGCCACCCAGAGCCTCATGAACCTGCTGCGCGCTGTGTGGCATGAAGGGGGACAGAAGCGTGTTGGCATCGTGCACCAACTGGGCCGCCACGCCAAGCACCGTCTTCATGCGCTCCGGGTTTTCGAGCTTGAGCTTCCACGGTGCGGTGTCTGCGAGGTACTTGTTGGCCTTACCCACCACGTGCATGGCCTCGGACACTGCCGCCCGCTGGCGATGTGCCCCAAGGAGCGCTCCCACCGCCGGGAACGCATCTCGCGAGGCGTCCAGCGCCTCGTGGTCGATGGGTTGAAGATCCGTCAACTCAGGGATGGCGCCGATGTTGCGGTTCAGCAGGGACGCCGTACGGTTCACGAGGTTGCCCCAGCCCGCTACCAGTTCGTCGTTGGTGCGACGCTTGAACTCCGCCCATGTGAAATCGGCGTCGGATGTTTCGGGACCCGCGACTGCGATGTAATACCGCAAGGCATCAGGCTGATACCGGGCGAGCATGTCGCGCACCAAGATGACGTGGCCGCGGGAGGACGACAGCTTGTTTGACTCCATGGTGAGGAACTCGCTCGACACCACCTCGGTGGGCAGCTGCAGGTCACCAAACTCGCTGAGTTCGCCGCCATGCGAGCCGCGCCCATTGGCCGCGAGCAACTCGCCGGGCCAGATCTGTGAGTGGAACGTGATGTTGTCCTTGCCCATGAAGTAGTAGGACATCGCCTCGGGATCGTTCCACCACTGACGCCACGCGTCGTCGTTGCCGGAGCGCCGCGCCCACTCAATGGATGCGCTCAAGTAGCCGATCACCGCGTCGAACCACACGTACAGCCGCTTGTTGGGGTTGTCTTCCCATCCCATCAGCGGCACCGGAATGCCCCAGTCGATGTCACGGGTCATGGCGCGCGGGCGCACGTCGGCAAGGAGGTTGCGGGAGAAGTTCAGCACGTTGGGGCGCCAACCCTGGCGCGATCCCAACCACTCGTCAAGTTGTCCGGCAACGGCGGGCAGGTCGAGGAAGAAGTGCTCGGTGTCGACGAACACCGGCTTCTCGCCGTTGATTCGGCTCACAGGATTCTTGAGGTCAACCGGGTCCAACTGGTTCCCGCAGCTATCGCATTGGTCCCCGCGCGCGCCGTCGTAGCCGCACAGCGGGCACGTACCTTCGATATAGCGGTCGGGTAGCGTTCGCCCCGTTGACGGCGAGATGGCGCCGCGCGTGGTCTCCGCAACCATGTAGCCGTTCTGGTGGACTGCCTTGAACATGGCTTGCGCAACCTTGTAGTGGTTGCCGGTGGTGGTCCGCGTGAAGAGGTCGTAACTGAGGCCCAGCGACGTCAAGTCTTCAACAATGACGCGGTTGTACCTGTCAGCGAGTTCTTGCGGGCCCACTCCCTCGCCTTCGGCTTGCACCAAGATGGGGGTGCCGTGTTCGTCGGTGCCAGACACCATGAGGACGTCGTGGCCCTGCATGCGCATGTAGCGGCTGAAGACATCAGAGGGGACGCCGAATCCGGCAACGTGACCAATGTGGCGAGGCCCATTGGCGTACGGCCAGGCAACAGCGGAAAGAATGTGGGCCATGCGCTCCATCCTACTGATGCTCGCGTGCAGGCTGGTTCGCGATTACTCCGCGTAGGTGGGCGCTGGAGGAAGGTCAAAGAGCTCCTCGAGGGTCAAGATCCCCTGTGACCGCATCTCCTGCGCGAGCTCTGATCCCACGTAGCGCCAATGCCACGGCTCGAACTGGTAGCCGGTCACTGCCTGTGCGCCGGCGGGGTATCTTTCGATGAAGCCGAAGTCCGCGGCGTTGTCGACCAGCCATGCGTACGTAGGCTCATCCGCGAAGCATTCCTTGATACGGCATGCGCTGGCCGCGAAGACATCCACCGCGAGGCCTGTCTGATGCTCGGAGTAGCCTGGGCGCGCCACGAGAGTCTCGGTGTGGGCGCGCCCCCACACGGCGACGTACTCCTGGTAGATCTCGGACTGGTACTCGTAACTGCGATAGGCCGTCGCGACGCTCAGCGGCAGTCCGTCGGCTTGAAGGCGCTCGTACAAGGCCACCAACGCCGCCGCAGCCTCCAAGACTAGCTGCTGGTCACTGCCGCCGGGCAGCGCCGTCAGGGGGATCAGGGGGCTCGGTTCATGGGTCGCAGGCTCAAGCGGACGCACCTTGTTCACCACCACCCACAACGACGTCGCCGCGTCGATCGAGTGGAGCTCCGTGTTGAAGGTGTGCTCAGTTGCGGTGGGCGCTGGTTCCGTTGGCAACACGGCGGGGCTGGGAGGTGGTGTGGCCGAAGAATCGGCCGACGCTGTGGGCACCACAACGTCTACGTCGGGTTGCGCTTCATTCCACGCATAGGCCGCTATCACTCCCAGAGCGAGCGACCCTATCGCGACCAATGTCTGGTCTCAGGACATAGGCAACTGATGTCTCAAGACATAGGAAACTCTGGTCCGTCAGGGTGCTGTCATGTCGAGAGCACGGTTAGTGATCACTGC
>PHEW01000017.1 GCA_002841315.1 Actinobacteria bacterium HGW-Actinobacteria-4 | reverse complement strand
ATGCGAACCCAAGGGTCAAATGTGCACGTGAGGGTCGACGTCACGGGATACGTAGTCGACCCTGGGGCACTGCACACCATCACACCCACACGAATCGCCAACACTTCTGGGTCCAACCAAACCGGAAGCATCGCGGGGAACTTGCAGAAAGACGGGATATACAACATTGGCGTGCCGTTCGAGCTGGTTCCTGCTGGTGCGACAGCGGTGGTGGTGAACGTGGTTGCCGTGAAGCCCGGCGGCGGCGGGCACCTCGTGGTCTATGGCGACATTGACGGGACTGCCCTGACGCCTCCTCCGGCAACTTCGACCATCAATTTCATCGACGGCCGCAACATCGCGAGCGGGGCGATCGTGGAGCTGCCAGCTGACCGGCTCATCAATGTCGCGGTGAGCGGTGCTTCGACGGGATTCATTCTTGACATCGTGGGCTATTTGATGCCTATTGAGTAGCGGCTAGAGGGACTCCACGGACACCTCGACGGCGTCCGTCACACGCGCCAGTTCCGCGTAGGTGATGGAGAAAACCGACCGCGGAGTCCCCGCCGCCGCCCACAGCAGCGCATGCTCGCGCAGGGCTACATCGAGGTACATCCGCAGCGGCCCCGGATGCCCCACCGGCGCCACCCCGCCAATCGGCTGCCCCGTTGCCTCGCGCACTTGATCTGCGCTCGCTCGCGTGATCGCCGCGGCGCCGATTGCCCCAGCCAAGAACTCGGTGTCCACCCGGTGTGCACCCGACGTCAGCACCAGAATAGGTTCGCCGTCCGCCATGAACACCAACGAACTCGCAATCGCGCCCACCTCGCAGCCCAGCGCGGCGGCGGCCTCGACGGCGGTGCGCGTGGACTCCGCGAGCTCCCGAACCTCGGCATCGACCCCAGCGTCGGCCAAAATGTCGCGGATGCGCGCAGTAGAAGGGTGCATGCCGCTACCGTATCCTGACCGCATGCCCAATCCCAGCATCGGCCGCATGGTTGAAACCGCCCTTTCAGGAGCGCCGATGCTCGGGTCCACGAGGCTTGTGCTGATCGACGGCCCTGCGGGGTCGGGCAAGACGACGCTTGCGGGCGCGCTGGGCGAGGCGCTATCCGCACAGGTGCTGCACGGCGACGACATGTACGAGGGCTGGAATGGGCTCGGCACGCTGTGGGAGACGCTCGGGGAGCAGGTGTTACTGCCTCTCGCGCAGGGCCGAAGTGGGCGGTTCCGGCGCTGGGACTGGGTCGCGAGCTCGCGTGGTGACGTGATCGACGTGCCCCGTGCACGTGCTCTCGTGATCGAAGGCGTGGGCGTCGCGCAGCGGCGGGGGAGAGAGTTCGCGAACCTTGTGGTCTATATAGACGCACCATGGGAGGAACGGCTGCGCCGAGGCCTCGCGCGCGACGGTGAACACATGCGCAGTGAGTGGGAGCGGTGGCAGGCAGCCGAGGTGCCCTTCCTGGAGCGCGAAGGAACGCGAGCGGCTGCTCACTACGACGTGGACGGAACTGAACCTATATTCCAATAATCCATGGAATACTGTGTGCATGACGACCAAGCTGGACCTTTACGACCTCATCGCCCGCACTGGACAAGCCCTCGCCAACGGCAAGCGGCTCGAGATTCTGGAACTCGTCGCACAGCGCGAACGAGGCGTCAATGACCTCGCGCAGCTCGCGCACCTTAACGTGACCACTGTCTCCGCGCATCTTCAGATTCTGCGCGAGGCCGGGCTCGTGACCGCCCGCCGGGAAGGCACCCACGTGTCCTACTCCTTGGCCGGCGACGACGTCGCTGAGTTGCTCGCGAGACTCAACGCTGTGGCCGAGAGCCGGCGCGGTGATGTCAGCGCTGCAGTGGTCAACTACCTACCTGACCGCAGCCACAGCGTGACACGCGAGGAGCTGGCTGTGCTGGGCAAGTCCGCGGAGGTGTTCCTCCTGGACGCGCGGCCCGCTGACGAGTTCGACGCGGGGCATGTTCCCGGCGCGGTGAACATCCCGGTTGATCAGCTCGCGTCCCGGATGGGCGAGATTCCTAGGAGTTCGACGGTGGTGACCTATTGCCGTGGCAAGTACTGCCTCCTGGCCCACCAGGCCGCCGCAGTGCTTTCGGAGAACGGATGGACGGCACACGTGCTCGACGAAGGAGTGCTCGAGTGGCGAGCGCTCGGGTCGGCCAGGGAGGCCTCGTGAGCGCCGTGGGCCAGCTCGCCCAGCCCGGACTCGAGCACGACGCGCCTGAACAGCGCCGAGTGATTCGCGTCTTGGTGAGCGCGCAGATCCTGAGCGGCGCAGGTTTGGCCGCTGGCATCACCGTGGGCGCGCTCCTTGCGAGGGACATGCTGGAGTCCACGGCCCTGGCAGGTATCCCGTCGATGCTCATCACCGTGGGCACAGCGGTATCTGCGGTCGCGATAGGCCGGATGTCTCAGCGCGGCGGACGCCGTGCGGGCCTGTCTGCGGGCTACTTCGCCGGTGCGGTCGGCGCCGTGGGAGTCGTGGTCGCGGCGGTGCTCGACCATGTTCCTCTACTATTCGCGGCTCTGTTGATCTACGGTGCGGGCTCTGCGGCCAACCTCCAGGCGCGCTACGCGGGAGCGGACCTCGCCGCCCCCCACCGCCGCGGCAGGGCAGTGGCCATCGTGCTGTTCGCGACCACGTTGGGTGCGGTCGCCGGACCAAACCTTGCCGGCGTGATGGGCGACTTTGCCGCGTCAATCGGGATACCGGTGCTTGCTGGGCCGTTCCTCCTTGCGGCCGTCGCGTACGCGCTGGGTGCGGTGGTCCTGTGGGTTGCGCTGCGTCCGGATCCCCTCGCGGTGGCTCGGGAGATGCACCTCGAGGCACTGGACGCGGCGCCGGTCACGGAGGCAACGCCCGCGCCAATGGTTGACCGCAAGGCTGTCGCCATGGGGGCGATGGTCATGATCGTCGCGCAGGTAGTGATGGTGGCTCTGATGACCATGACGCCGGTCCACATGGGTGCACACGGTCACGGGTTGGGCGCGATCGGGATCGTGATCGGCATCCACGTGGGAGCCATGTACCTTCCGTCGCCCGTCTCGGGCTGGCTGGTGGACCGCTACGGCGCGCGCACCGTCGCTGCACTCTCGGGGGTGGTGTTCCTCGCGTCGGCAGTCGTGGGCGCCGCGAGCCCTCCAGCGTCGGTGCCGTTGCTCACACTCTCTTTGGCACTCCTTGGGTTGGGTTGGAGCCTGGGGCTCATCTCGGGCTCGGCGATGGTCACCGCCGCCGCGCCGGTGGACCACCGCGCGCGCACGCAAGGCAATGTGGACTTCCTCATCGCGCTTGCCGGTGCAGCGGGAGGCGCAGCGTCGGGCTTGGTTGTCGCGCACGCCAGCTTCGCAGCGCTTGCCATCGGCGGCGGCGCGATCGCACTCCTGCTTATCCCTGTGCTCGCCGTGAGCCATGTGTCCAGCACGAGGGAGCATCGGCCTGGCACAATAGACCCATCATGACTCACCTTTTGGACGACCTCGCCTGGCGCGGACTCATTTCCCAGACCACCGACGACATTGCCCTGCGCGAAGCTCTCGACGCCGGCCCGGTCACGCTCTACTGTGGGTTCGACCCCACCGCGCCGAGCCTCCACCATGGCAACTTGGTGCAGATCCTCACTGTCAAGCGCTTCCAGGACGCGGGCCACAAGCCGCTGCTCTTGGTTGGCGGAGCGACCGGGCTGATCGGCGACCCGCGGATGTCGGGGGAGCGCACCCTCAACCCCGTGGACACCGTGCACGAGTGGGTGGAGCGCATCCGCGCCCAGATCGAACCGCTTATGAGCTTCGAGGGCGACAACGCCGCGGTCATGGTCAACAACTACGAGTGGACCAAGGACCTCGACGCGATCAGCTTCCTGCGGGACGTGGGCAAGTACTTCCGCATGGGGACGATGCTCGCCAAGGAGAACGTGTCGCGTCGCCTTGCGTCCGACGAGGGACTGTCGTTCACCGAGTTCAGCTACCAGGTGCTGCAAGGCATGGACTTCCTCGAGCTCTACCGCAGGCACGGGTGCACTCTGCAGACGGGTGGCTCCGACCAGTGGGGCAACCTGACCGCCGGCACCGAGCTGGTGCGCAAGGCCGAAGGCGTCAGCGTCCACGCGCTCGCCACCCCGCTCATCACCAAAGCCGACGGCACCAAGTTCGGCAAGACCGAGGGCGGGGCCGTGTGGCTCGCGCCAGACATGATGAGTCCGTACGCCTTCTACCAGTTCTGGGTAAACAGCGATGACGCCGACGTTGTGAACCTGTTGAAGGTGTTCACGTTCCGATCGCGTGCCGAGATCGAGGAGCTCGAGCGACTCGTCGCAAAGGAGCCGTTCAAGCGCGAGGCCCAGAAGGTCCTGGCATGGGACGTGACTGCGCTTGTTCATGGCCATAGTGCGGCCGATGCCGTGGTGGAGGCGTCGCAGGCGCTGTTCGGCCGAGGGGAGTTGAGTGGGCTCGACGACGTCACCTTGGCGGGGTGCGCGGCCGAGTTGGGTGGCGTCGAGGTTGCCGCTGGCACGACGATCATCGACGCGCTCGTCGCGACGAGTGTCGCGGACTCAAAATCCGCCGCACGACGGGCCATCCACGAGGGCGGTGCCTATGTGAATAACGTCAAGGTGACTGATGCCGATGCCACCCTTGAGACGAGCGACCACCTCGCCGGCGGCTGGGTCGTGGTCCGACGCGGCAAGAAGACGGTAGGCCTCGCGAAAGTGGTCTGACACGCCGACGAACCGCACACGCCGGAGTGGGCCACCTACCAGGCACGATGGGCGCGACACGCCCGGGTGCTGAGCGATTTGACGTGGGGGTGCAGAACCCGTAGTGTTTCACCTGTTGCCACGGAGGGCAGCGCCCGCCGGAGGACTGAAGAAGGCCACGGAGCGCACCTCGAAGCAACCACCTCTATCAACCAGATTGATGGTCGCGTTCGCGCCCAAAGAGATGTACGATAGAGATCCCCTCCAACCTGGAGACACGCCGGCAAGGCGAGTTGACAGGGTGGGTCAAGGGGAGTAAGTTAGAAGGGTTGCCCTGAAACCGGTCCGAGAGGATCCAATTAGTGCGCGCTCGAACCTTGAGAACTCAACAGTGTGCCACATAGTCGATGCCAAAAAACTCCGGCATCGCGACGGGATGGACCTTTGGTCCAGAGCTTCGTGATGCAGGATTCCTTTGGTAAAGAAATAAATGTCAGTGACATTTGTTCATTTGCTAGAGATTAAACGGTTCTTCGGAACCATTTCGTAGGTAAGTAAACCGCTTCGGCGGAGTACTAATAAACATTTACGGAGAGTTTGATCCTGGCTCAGGACGAACGCTGGCGGCGTGCTTAACACATGCAAGTCGAACGGTGACCCTGGAGCTTGCTCCGGGCGATCAGTGGCGAACGGGTGAGTAACACGTGAGTAACCTGCCCTAGACTCTGGGATAAGCCCGGGAAACTGGGTCTAATACCGGATACGAGACGAGAAGGCATCTTCATCGTCTGGAAAGAATTTCGGTCTAGGATGGACTCGCGGCCTATCAGCTTGTTGGTGAGGTAATGGCTCACCAAGGCGACGACGGGTAGCCGGCCTGAGAGGGCGACCGGCCACACTGGAACTGAGACACGGTCCAGACTCCTACGGGAGGCAGCAGTGGGGAATAT
>PHEW01000012.1 GCA_002841315.1 Actinobacteria bacterium HGW-Actinobacteria-4 | reverse complement strand
CCCCTTGATTGACGCGATACCGGCGGCAGAGTGCTTCCTGGACCACGACCAGCGTCAGATTCTGCGCCCCCTTGACGGCAACGGGGACGGCACGGCTGCGTGCGACATCGGCGCCGTGGAAGCGGTGCCCGCGTATGTTGAGTTCAGTGTGAGCACCCCTCACGGCACGATCGTGGGCCGTGTCTACGGCGCGCTGACGGTGAGCGGCGTGGGAGCGCACACCATCGCCTCGCTTGGTGGAACCGCTCCTGCTGGGGTGGCTTTCCCCTTCGCAGCGATCGGTTTCACCGCGGCGATCGCAGTTCCCGGCGGCTCCATTACCGTTGAGCTCGAACTGCCCAGCCCGGCGACGTCGCTGTGGAAGAACCAGAACGGCGTGTGGTTCCAGGTGGTCGACGCTGAGATCGATGGCACCACCATCACCTACGATCTCACCGATGGTGAAGCGGGAGACGCCGACGGTTCGGCCAACGCCGTGATCGTGGACCCGGTAGGGCCCGGCATCTCTGCCGCGTTCACCGGCTAGAGCCCGCCGACGCCGTGCTGCGGCTCGTTCCCCAAGAGCGGCATGGGCGACGTGTGTCCAGTTCGCCACCCGGTGGCGGCTGCCGGGTTGCCCTAAGGTAGGAGTACCGGGTGGTTTGGTCCCCCATCGCATGCCCGGCCTACAAAGGAGTAACTCATGAGCAGAAACCGCATGCTAGGCGTCATCGGCGGTGTGCTTATTGCCATCTCCGTGTTCTTCAGCGGCAACACGGCAACGTTCACGGCGGGTGCACTGTCAGACAAGATGGACCTCGTCCTCTTCATCGCAGGAATCCTGGTGATCGTCTTCATGGTGCTCACCAACCGCCAGTTCGCGGCGTACGCGACCATCGCGGCTCTCACCATCTGGCTCATCATGGTCCTCAGCGGCCTCGCGGGCCTGACGGCGGAGTTCGTGGTCCTCACCGTTGGCATCATCCTCGCGTTCATCGCGTCGGTAGTCGGTAACCGCTAGCGACCGAGTTCCGTCTGTACGCATGTGCAGCGACCCACGTCACGTCAACTCAGCAACGGAGTAACCATGAGCACCAACGCCATTCTTGGCACCTTCGGCGGCATCCTGATCGCTTTGGCAGTCTTCATCAACTTTGGCGGCGTGTCATGGGCCGACGGAGAAACCGCCACCTCGATCTCGATGGTGCAGTTCGTGGCCGGAATCGCAATCGCGGTGTTCTTGCTTCTGAAGCGTGTGACGTGGGCGCTGTACTTCACCATCACGGCAACCACCATCGGGCTGATCTTGCTCATTGACGTGCTGCGCCAGGGGTTCGACGCGATTTCGCTCGGCTTTGTGGTGACGATCGCGGGCGTCGTGCTCGCACTGGTGGCGATCATCGGCGACCGGCCTTCCCGCACGGAGGCGCCAGAAGTGCTGCCGGGGGACTAGTTCTCCCGCTTACAAAGAACTGTGGTCCACTCCGTGGCACCATGGGACGTAACCCCTGGCGATGCACCGACGCAGTTGTGTCGCCAGCGGGTTCGACGAAGGGTGACCCCATGGACCACATTTCTCTCACTCAGCGCGCCGCCGATCAACTCGCGGTGGCCCGGGAATCGAGCAACGGGCGCAGCTCGCACTCGCTCTATGGAGACCGCGAGCACCTGTTGAGGCACATGCTGATGGCTCTGACCGCAGGCACCTCACTGGGGGAGCACGCCAGTCCCGGCGAGGCCACCCTGCAAGTCCTTGAGGGCGAGGTCACGCTGAGCGGACTTGATGAGAGCTGGACGCTTGCCGCAGGCGACTTCGTGGCGATTCCGCCCGAGCGCCACGACCTCACCGCGATCACCGACGCCGTCGTGTTGCTCACCGTGGCGAAAGACGCTCACCACTAGGACGCCACGGCCCGGTCGCCGCCGCGCTCACCGAGGCGGTTTCGCGCCCCATGCGCATCCCACTTGTGCGAGGCTCTGTCACACTGGGTAGTAGACCCCACCACCGCGCCGGCACCCCACCGCATCCTCACCCGATTGGTCTTCATGTCTACCTCCTACGTCCACGACCTCATGGCGCACGTGCGCGACTTCCACCCCGGTGAGACCGAGTTTCACCAGGCTGTCCAGGAAGTCGCGGAGTCGGTCGCACTGGTGATTGACCGCCATCCTGAGTACGCGAAGGCGAAGGTACTCGAGCGCATTATTGAGCCCCAGCGCGCCATCCTGTTTGGCGTCCCGTGGGTGGATGACAGTGGTGAGGTGCAGATCAACCGGGGCTATCGAGTGCAGCAGAACAACGCCGTAGGCCCGTACAAGGGCGGCACCCGGTTCCACCCGTCGGTGAATCTCGCGGTCATGAAGTTCTTGGCGTTCGAGCAGACCTTCAAGAACTCGCTCACGGCGCTGAACATGGGCGGCGGCAAGGGCGGCGCGGACTTCGACCCCAAAGGCAAGTCAGATGCGGAGATCATGCGCTTCTGCCAGAGTTACATGACCGAGCTCTACCGGCACCTGGGACCCAACGTGGACGTGCCTGCGGGAGACATCGGTGTGGGTGGCCGCGAGATTGGCTACCTCTTTGGCCAGTACAAGCGCCTCAGCGGCGAGTTCACCGGGACCATGACCGGTAAGCGCCTGGCATGGGGCGGTTCCAAGTTGCGCCCCGAGGCCACCGGCTACGGACTGGTCTACTTTGTGGAGCAGATGCTCGAGGTGCGGGGCGAGCGGCTCGATGACAAGGTGTGCCTTGTGTCGGGGGCAGGCAACGTCGCGCAGTTCACCGTCGAGAAACTCCTTGACCTGGGCGCCAAGCCCGTCACGATGTCGGACTCAGGAGGCTTCATCTACGACCCCGAAGGCATCGACAGCGACAAGCTCTACTGGATCCAGGACCTCAAGAACGTTCGCGGAGGTCGCATCGCCGAGTACGCCGATCGATACCCTCGCGCCACCTTCACCCCCGTGGACGCGTCGCTCGATCACAACCCGCTGTGGTCTACGCCCGCAGATATCGCACTGCCATGCGCCACGCAGAACGAGATCAATGCTGCCGACGCTGCCCACCTCATCGAGGGCGGCGTGCGCCTCGTAGCGGAGGGCGCCAACATGCCATCCCAGGCCGATGCTGTGGAGGCGTTTCACGAGGCCGGCATTGTGTTCGCTCCGGGCAAGGCGTCGAACGCGGGTGGCGTGGCGGTCTCTGGACTAGAGATGGCGCAGAACTCGAGCCACTCTCAGTGGAGTCGTGGCGAAGTGGACGCCAAGCTTCACCAGATCATGAAGGACATTCACCGCACGTGCGCCGAGCGCGCGGACGAGTACGGCGTGCCAGGCAACTACGTGCACGGCGCGAACATTGGTGGGTTCATTCGCGTGGGTGACGCGATGCTGCAGCAGGGCGTGGTGTAGCACAATGGGGCTCTTCGATCTCTTCAGGTCTACACCGCCGGCACGCCCCGCGTCCGGGCCGGACCTGGACGCCCGCACCTCAGTTGAGGGGTTACGTCTCAGGGACCTGCAGGTGCTGGAGGAACTCATCTCGCAGGGAGCGGACCCTGAGGCGCCCCGCGACGCCACGTTCTACGTGCAGTTTCCCTCGGTTGACGCAGCCAAGACCTGCGCCGAGGTGCTCCACGGCCGGGGCCTCGAGGTGCGAGTGGAGCGTCCGTCGGTTGGGTTCCTCGCCGAGTTTCCAGAGGACGCCCATTACCGGAACGTGATTGCTCGGTCTACCGGACGCGCACTCATGCCCGGCTTCCTTCGCGAGACCATTGACGCGTGCGAAGAGCTGGCCGCCGCTGGCGACGGAATGTACGACGGCTGGGGCGGCGAACTGACCGACGCCGAGCGCTAGGCTTCGTGCGCTGACGCCCGCGCCTAGCGCACAGCGCCCCGCGCGCCAACCTACTCGATGGGGTACGCCACGTACGCGAACTTGGTGCTCGTGGGGTCCCAACTGGGCACGTTGATGGTGCCCTGCCCGCCGAACAGTCTCACGAGTTCGCGCGGCGCGACCGTTCCGCCCTGGTCGCCATCCGGCGGAAGCAGCCGCAGGCTCACGTGCAGATCTGCAGGGTGGCCCAGCGTGCCGGGAGGGAAGCTGATATACACCATGTGCTTCCCGTCGGGGCTGACGTGCGGGAACCAGTTCACGCGGTCGTCGTGCGTCAGCTGCTCGGGCTTGCCGCCCGCTGCTGGCATGCGGAACAGTTGCGCGTGGCCCGGCACCAGGCCGGCGCGCTCGGAGTTGAAGTAAATCCACTGACCGTCGGGGGAGAACTCGGCGCCGTCGTCGGGGTAATCGTCATCGGTGTACTGCGTGTCAGGGCCGCCCGCCGCGGGAATGGTGAACACGTTGGTGGTAACGCCGACCTCGCCGTGGCGCAGCCCGATGTACGCGAGCGTGGCGCCGTCGGGCGAAATTCCGTGGAGGTAGTACCTGAACTTGTCCCCGCGATCGTTCGAGACGCGACGGTGAGATCCGCCCCAAGGCGCCGTAGCATCGGCCGATGCTACGAGTGGTACGGCGTAGATGTGGCCGTCTTCCGCGGAGACGTAGACGGTGCGACCGTCGGGGCTGATGACGTGGTCGTTGTTGATCTCGGGGACGCCGGCGAGGTCGATCTGTTCGGGCGCGTTGCTCCCGTCAACGGGGAAGCGGTACAAGTTGCCGTCGCCGTTGATGACCAACCAGTTGCCGTCGGGGCTCCAGTTGGGGGCCTCGAACAGCAACGTTGAGGACTCGAACAGGAGCGTCGACTCCCCGCTCGCGACGTCGAGGACGTACAACTGGGCGCTTTGGCATGGACGCAGTTTGCGGGGCATGGCGGCTCCTCTCGGCGTGGGATTCGGGCGCGGTGCTTGGAGGTGGCTCCGGTGTCCTTCCTGAACCGTATCGCAGTCACGAGCCGCTTGCGGTTCAGTTGTCCCTAAGGGGCCGCGCGGTGACCGCGACGGGCCTTGCGCCAGCCCTCCACCGTGTCGAGGATCGCGGCCACGAGCACCACAAAGCTGGCGATGGCCGCGATGCTGAGCGCTGATCCCAGCGGGTCAGTCACGTTCTCGAGTTGAGTCACAAACGCCGGGTTGAGGAGTGTCCCGGTGGTGAGGAGCGCCATCAGCACGATCACGTACGCGGCGTTGAGGCCAGCGTTGAGGGCGGCCGATGCTGTGGTCCAGATTCCCGCCAGGTGGCGGCGTATCACGAGGGCGGCTTCGGTCGCGAGCAAGACCAGTATGAGTGGCCAGGCCCAGGTCCATAGATCAGGGTTAAGTACTGGTACTGGCTGGCCCGAGCGGGTGAGGTCGAATGGTTGCACCTGTTGCCAGACGATGACGCTGGCCGCGATCGCGATCCACACCAGCGACCACAGCGTTTCGCCGATGCTGATGCGGTTGGTGACCACCTCGGGAAGGTCGCCCACGGTCCACTCCGTCTCGAGTTTGTCGCTGGGCTTCGCGACCCGCTCGAGGACCACGGCGGCGAGGGTGATCCAGAAGAAGAGGTGAACAATCAGTTGCCCGCCGACCATGAGCGCCTCGAGGATCGCGGAGCCGAGCGACGCGCCTCCCAAGGTACTCGTGACGCCGATGACCACCGTCACGATGGGCACCACGATTGACAGCAACAGGATGAGGATGCGCTTGTAGTCGAGGAAGAAGCGTGGGCCTATCAGGTGCAGAGGGCGGTCCGCGTAGGTGGCCGCGAGAGCCTCGGGGTCGCCCAAGTCTTGGAGGACCGCGACTTCGGCGGCGTCGACGGCTTCGCCGTTGGTGACGCGAGCATCGGTGGCGTCTGCGATGGAGGCGCGTAGTTCGGGTTCGAGGTCGTCGCGCTGCTGCGCGGGGACGTGTTTGAGGGCCGCGTAGACGTAGCGGTCGGTGAGAGTGGGGGAGCCGGGCTTGGTGCCGGTGGGTTTGGTGGTGGCGGTCATGATCGCGGGTCTCCTTGAATTTTGGTGAGCGAGGCGTAGAGGGTGGCCCAGTCTGCGTAGAGCTGCTGGGCGAGTTCCGTGCCGGCTTCTGAGGTGCGGTAGAACTTGCGCGGACGGGCGTCTTGGGTGTCCCAGTCCGAGGTCAGCAGGCCCTGGGACTCAAGCCGGCGCAGCAGGGGGTAGAGGGTGTTGGCCTCGGTGTGGACACCCATTGACGCGAGGCGGTCCAGGAGGGCGTAGCCGTAGTCGGGGGTGGTGAGCACCACCAGGCAGGCGAGCACGGTGGTGCCGCGCCGGAGTTCCTGGCGGTGGGTGGCGAGGAGGTCGGGATCGAGCATGTCTGTCACAATACTGTGTCTGACACACTATTGCAAGTGGGACTACAAGGTGTTGCGCGGGGCGCGGGGCGCGGGGCGCGGGGCGCATGCGCGCGGCTCCCTCATCTAGATACCGTCACGCCTAGCGCCCAGGTGTGACCGCATCTCGATGCAACGCGCGGAACTGCGGGCTGCAGTGGCACGATGGGCACATGGCCAGTCCCCACACCGATTCATCCGCCGCTGGGTCGCCCACTCCCGGCTCCCACCCCGCCGACGCCCACGACGTGATCCGCGTGCGCGGCGCTCGCGAGAACAACCTCAAGGACGTCTCGCTCGACCTTCCCAAGCGCCGGCTTACGGTCTTCACCGGAGTGTCCGGTTCCGGCAAGAGTTCGCTGGTCTTTGGCACCATTGCCGCCGAATCGCAGCGCATGATCAACGAGACGTACAGCGCGTTTCTGCAGGGCTTCATGCCCTCGCTGGCCCGGCCCGACGTCGACATGCTGGACGGGCTCACCACCGCGATCATCGTGGACCAAGAGCGGATGGGCGCCAACGCCCGCTCCACGCTTGGCACCGCTACCGACGTCAACGCGCTGCTGCGGATCCTGTTCAGCCGGCTGGGGGATCCGCACATCGGCTCGCCTAACGCGTTCTCGTTCAATGTGCCCTCGGTGACTGCCAGCGGTGCGATCAAGGTCGCCAAGGGTGCAGGCGAGGCAAAAGCCGTCAAGGCCACCTACTCCGTGACCGGCGGCATGTGCCCGCCGTGCGAGGGCCGCGGCAAGGTCACCGATTTCGACCGCACGCAGCTCTACGACGAGACCAAGTCGCTCGCCGAGGGTGCCCTCACCGTCCCCGGGTACACCACCGACGGCTGGATGGTGAAGGTCTACCTAGCGTCGGGGTTCATCGATCCCAACAAGCCCATCAAGGACTTCACCGCCAAGGAACTGGACGACTTCCTGTTCCGCGAGCCCACCAAGGTGAAGGTGGAGTCCATGAACCTCACCTACGAGGGGCTGATCCCCAAGATCCAGAAGTCGTTCCTTGCGAAGGACCGCGAGGCCATGCAGCCGCACATTCGCGCGTTCGTGGACCGCGCGGTCACGTTCACGGATTGCCCCGAATGCGGCGGCACCCGGCTGAGCGAGGCGGCGCGCTCCTCGCGCATCGCAGGCAAGAACATCGCCGACGTATGTGCGATGCAGATTAACGACCTGGCCGCGTGGGTGCGTGCGATTAACAATCCTTCCGTCGCGCCGCTGGTCAAGGCGTTGGGGGAGTCGCTGGACTCGTTCGTGGAGATTGGCCTGGGGTACCTGTCGCTGGACCGGCCGTCGGGGACGTTGTCCGGGGGAGAGGCGCAGCGCACCAAGATGATCCGGCACCTGGGGTCGTCATTAACGGACATCACCTACGTGTTCGATGAGCCGACCATTGGCCTGCACCCCCACGACATCCAGCGCATGAACGCGCTGCTGTTGCGCCTGCGGGACAAGGGCAACACCGTGCTGGTGGTGGAGCACAAGCCCGAGGCGATCGCGATTGCCGATCACATTGTTGACCTGGGGCCGCAGGCAGGCACCGCGGGCGGCGAGATCGTGTTCGAGGGTGATCTCGAGGGGCTGCGGGCCAGCGGCACGCTCACGGGGCGGCACCTTGATGACCGCGCGGCGCTGAAGCCGTCTGTCCGGAAGGCGACGGGCAAGCTCGAGGTGCGGGGAGCATCGGCGCACAATCTGCAGAACGTCGACGTCGACATCCCGTTAGGTCTCCTGACGGTGGTCACCGGGGTGGCGGGTTCGGGCAAGAGCTCGCTGATTCATGGGTCGATTCCTGCCAGTGCCGAGGTGATCTCGATTGATCAGGGCGCGATCCGCGGGTCGCGGCGCAGCAATCCGGCCACGTACACCGGCCTGCTCGAGCCCATTCGCAAGGCGTTCGCCAAGGCCAACGGGGTGAAGCCAGCGCTGTTCAGCGCGAACTCGGAGGGAGCGTGCCCTACGTGCAACGGGGCTGGCGTGATCTACACGGACCTGGGCGTGATGGCGACGGTCGCGTCCGAGTGCGTCGAGTGCGAGGGCAAGAGGTTTCAGGCGTCGGTGCTCGAGTACCGGCTGGGCGGGAAGAACATCGCCGAGGTGCTCGCGATGCCCGTCACCGAGGCGGTGTCGTTCTGGGGCGAAGGCGAGGCGCGCACCCCGGCGGCGCACGCGATTCTGGAGCGTCTCGCAGACGTGGGGCTGGGCTACTTGGGACTGGGGCAGCCGCTCACCACGCTGTCTGGGGGTGAGCGCCAACGCCTCAAGCTCGCCACCTCGATGAGCGACAAGGGCGGCGTCTACATTCTGGACGAGCCCACCACGGGCCTGCATTTGGCCGACGTCGAACAGCTGCTGGGCCTGCTCGACAGGCTGGTGGATGCGGGGAAGTCTGTGATTGTCATCGAGCATCATCAGGCGGTGATGGCTCACGCGGACTGGATCATCGACCTGGGCCCGGGCGCTGGCCACGACGGCGGGCGGATCGTGTTCGAGGGCACTCCCGCGGAACTGGTCGCGGCGAGATCCACGCTGACGGGGCAGCACTTGGCGCAGTACGTGGGCGGCTGACCGCCGCTTCTCGCGACGGCCAGCCCCACTGCGCGGGGTTCTCATCATCCGCGGGACTGTCCACCTCCACGATCCCGCGCACCAGCGCGTCGACACTCGGGGTGTCCGCCTGCGGCAAGTCGGTCGATGTCATGCCTCACGTCCATCGTTGGGGTCTGGCACAGGGGTTCGGTACGGTTGTTCCATGTCCCTGGGGAACTCTCCGCTCTACCTTGAGCACCGTGTGCGGGCCCGGCCCGGCCCGGTCTTCGAGGCGGTTTGCAACGCAGTGGCTCGGCGTCATCCGCTGAAGGGCATCGACCCGGAGGCTATGACGGTCCACTTCACGACCCCGTACAGCGTGCTGACATGGGGTGAGCACTACACCTTGCGCGTGAGCCAGGGTGACGCGCACGCCCTCATTGAGATGTGGGGTAGGGGCTACCTTCTCGGCTTCTGGACCACCCGCCGCAACATCAGGAAGATGATGCGAATGCTGACTGCGGATATCGATGCTGAGTTTGGGCATGACGGCTACCCGACAACGAGCGCGCTCTAGCCAATCCCGGATGCCAACGTTTTGAGCCCTCACCAACGGTGGTGGGCCGACGCTTGCCGTCGCCGAGGTCATTTCATTGACAAGGCCGCACTGCGATAGCTGGGTGACTGGCCCTTGTCAGGAGCGCCTTCTTCGAGTCCGCTGGTGAGGTTCCTCACACTTCAGGGGCCGCGCTTGAGTTGAACCCGGGGATGTTCGTCCATCCTTCTGGGTAGTCCATGCTGTAATCCTTGTACTCGCTAGTTGCTGTGACATCCCCCATGTGTTCGTTGAGCACCACGTGGTGCTCCCCAAGCAACACGATGTCGCAGCCGCTGACCCACAGGCCGCCGCTGTAGTCGTCGGCCACGCAGGCCCAGTACAGGCCCGGCTCGGTGGGCTCGAGGAAGTAGCCGTGCTGAGAGACTACGGAGACGGTGCCGAACTTGGCGACCTCATCGAGCAGGTCTCGTCCCACCCTGGCGTTCGCGCCCTGGTACATCCCATAGGGCGACACCACACGGCCGTCGAGGTACTCGACTTCCACCATGGGCTGGACGCCCCATCCCAACGCGGACCACCACTGGTCGTGAGCGTCCATGGGAATGAAGAGCACGTAGCCTCTGCTAGCGAGCCCTGCGCTTGGCCGGTCCTCGAGATCGATGTCTGAGGCCCAGCGCAACTCGCCGTGGCCTTCGGGGCGGGGGACGTTGGGTTGGGGACTCTCGCGATGGGGAACGTCGGTGGGTATCGCGGGCGCCGACTCGTGGGTGCATCCTGAGAAAGTGAGCCCGGCTACGAGAGTCGCGGCGACTACGGCGACGCGCATTGTCACGCGAAGCCGGGAACCCGGCGCAGTCATGGCAGCCATGGGACGAGTGTGGCAGGGGAGCCGCGTGCGTAGGTCACGGAGTGGTTGCGACTACGTGTCTCCTCGGTCACGGTCCCTGCTACCGTCCCCCTATGACCTCGACGCCAGCCCGCCCCCGCACAGCAGCTACCGCCGCCGCCCTCGTGGCCCTCGCCGCCGCGCTCCTCGCAGCCTGCTCCGCCGAAGAGCCAGCAGAAGCGACGACCCCCGTCGACATCATTACCCCCGCCCCGGTCACCGCCGAGGACCTCGCCACGGGCACGCAAGCATCAGACGTGGACGTGGACGTCGACGGCCCCACCAATGTGACGTTCCGCCGCATCACCATTGAGCCCGGCGCGGGCACCGGCCTCCACTGCCACTACGGCAGCCTCATCGCCGTGGTCGAGCAGGGCACGCTGACCCACTACGCGCCCATCTACCCGGACGGCGTGCACGAGTACAGCGCCGGTGACTCGCTGACGGAGGGTTCCGGCTACATCCACGAAGGCAAGAACGAGGGCGCCGATGCCGTGGTGCTGCTCGTCACCTACGTCACCCCTGAGGGGCTTCCGTTGGCGGAGACTGAGCTGGACAACTGCGACGCGTAACTGACCCCGCACGCGCCGCCCACATCACTCCCAGCCGGCGCGCTGGTGGTCAGTTCTGGCACGGTTTCTGACCTCGCGTGAACCTATTGGTCAGTCTTGGCGCGCTTGCGCGGCTTCAGCACCCGCCACCCACACCACCCGCGCCATTCGCGCCGCCCATCGCTAGAGTGTTCGGCATGCGAGAACTTCGTCGGGCCCGCGCGTTGGCGCGCCTCGCCACGAGTCGCAGCCGTGCCAGTGCCGCAACCGCCACCCAAGCTGGCACCCCCTTGCCAGCCGACACCCGCAAGCCCGGCACCCGCTTCACGGACTCGGCGTTGGGCAACAAGCAGTTCCGCACACTGGAGGGTGTTCGCCGCACGCGCGAACTCATTGTGGTGTGCAGCATCCCCTTCTTGGTGGTCTACATCGTGGTGGCGATGATGGGTGGCGCGTGGGTGGTGCAAGGCTGGATAAGTGCGGGCTTCTACGACGGCTGGTTGCTATATGGCGGGCTCGCCCTGGTGCCCATGGTTGCTGCGTGGGTCTTCGCGGCCCGCACCAATCTTCGCGAGAACTCCATCAACGCCGAGCTCAAGTCTTTGGCACGCCGCCATCACTGGACGTTCGTGCCAGATGCTCCGGACCTCGCCGAAGGCTGGACGTTAGCTCCCTTCGCGGGCGCGCGCGGCGCCATGGTGCGCCCCGCCGTGCGCGGCGAGCGCGAGGGGCTCGAGTGCGGTGCGTTCCGTTTCCAGGGCGACGCTGGCGTGGGCGGCAAGGTGCAGGTGGTGGCCCTCCGTGTGGCATACGCGAGGCTGCCGCGCCCGATCCCCGCGTTTGACTTGCTACCCGAGGGTTTCGACGCAGCGCTCCGACGCCTCCTGGGCGCCGCTGACGTCGAATTTGAGTCCCCGCAGTTCAACGACCGCTGGCGCGTCAAGGCAACCGACGCTCGCACCGCGCACGCCGTGCTGGACCCGCGGATGATGGAGTTCTTGATGAACTACCCGCGCGAGGACCTCGCGGTGCGCGTGGACAACGGCTACGTGCTGGTGTGGGACAGCGGCAGGAGGGCCGATGCTCCGCTCACCGATCACCTCGCGCTGGCGTGGGAGTTCGCGCAGCGGGTGCCGGGGCACCTGCTCACCGACTAGCCCTCGGCGCCGAGCGCGTCCTGCCCACGCCGGTGTCGCCCACCATGGCCACGTTGAAGCGGCCGATGGACTCGAGCACCTCGTCGTAGCCTGCGGCGAAGGCCCGCTGAGCATCGGCCTCGTCTATGTCGCCGACCTCCTGACCAGGTGGCTCCGCCATAACGCGCTCCCTCAGTAGTGCCTGTCACCCAGGGCCTTACTCGTTGTCCCCTCCGGTCGCGGCCGTCGCGCTGACATCGCGGTCCACCATTTCCCGGGCGGCGGGCCATGCCCAGTCGTTGACCTCGGGCAGGTCAGCGCCGTGTTCCCGCGCGTAGCGGCGCGCAGCCAAGCGCATGTCGAACAGCTCCTGACGCAGCGACGCCGCTCGAGTGCCCAGGCCCGGCACCCGATCGATGACGTCCATGACCAAGTGGAACCGGTCAATGTCGTTGAGCATTGCCATGTCGAACGGCGTGGTGGTGGTGCCCTCTTCCTTGAAGCCGCGCACGTGCAGGTTTGCGTGCCCGGTGCGGCGGTAGGTGAGGCGGTGGATCAGCCACGGGTAGCCGTGGTAGTTGAAGATGATGGGCTTGTCCGTGGTGAACACCTGGTCGAAGTCGCGGTCCGCCATGCCGTGCGGGTGTTCCTCTTCGGGTTGCAGCTTCATGAGGTCCACCACGTTGACCATGCGCACTTTGAGGTCAGGCAGCCGGGTGCGGATGATGTCGATCGCGGCCAGCACCTCAAGCGTTGGCACGTCGCCTGCGGCAGCCAACACCACGTCCGGCTCTTCGCCCAGCGGCACGTTGGAGGCGAACTCCCAGATTCCCAGCCCGCGCGTGCAGTGGTCAATGGCCTGGTCCATGGTGAGCCATGAGGCTTGCGGTTGCTTGCCAGCTACCACCACGTTGACGTAGTTGCGGGAGCGCAGGCAGTGATCGTACGTCGACAGCAGAGTGTTGGCGTCCGGCGGCAAGTACACCCGCACCACCTCGGCCTTCTTGTTGACCACGTGGTCGATGAAGCCGGGGTCCTGGTGCGAGAACCCGTTGTGGTCCTGGCGCCACACGTGGCTGGACAGCAGATAGTTCAGCGACGCGACGGGCCTGCGCCACGGGAGTTCACCCGCGACCTTGAGCCACTTGGCGTGCTGGTTGAACATTGAGTCGATGATGTGAATGAACGCCTCATAGGACGTGAACAGGCCATGACGCCCCGTCAGCAGGTAGCCTTCGAGCCAGCCTTGGCATTGGTGCTCGGACAGCACCTCCACCACGCGCCCGTGGGGTGCCAGGTTTTCGTCGTCCTCGTCCAGCCCTGCGTTCCACACCTTGTTCGTCACGTCCAGCACCCCGTGGATGCGGTTGGAGGCCAGTTCGTCGGGCGCAAAGATGCGGAAGTTGTCGGTGTTCGCCGCCATCACACCGGTGAGGTAGCCGCCCAGCACGCGCGTGGCCTCCACGATGGCCGATCCCGGCACGGGCACGTCGACGGCATAGTCGCGGAAGTCGGGCAAGCGCAGGTCCCGCAGCAGCAGCCCGCCGTTCGCGTGGGGGCTTGCGCTCATGCGCAGCTCGCCCTCAGGAGCGAGCGCGGTGACGTCGGGAAGAGGCGCGCCGTGTTCGTCGAACAGCGTCTGGGGTTCGTAGGAACGCATCCAGTCTTCGAGCACTGTGAGGTGGGCGTCGGTGTCTCTGGCCGATGCTAGGGGCACCTGGTGCGATCGCCACGAGCCTTCCGTTTTCTTGCCGTCGATGGTGGGCGGGCACGTCCAGCCTTTGGGCGAGCGCAGCACGATCATGGGCCACATGGGTCGCGGCATGTCCGGGTTGGTGGCTGCCTCCGCCTTGATCGCGGCGATCTCATCCATGACGTTGTCCAAGACGGCCGCGAAGCGGGCGTGGATCGACAACGCGGGCTCGTCGTCAAACCCGGCCGTGAACAGGTGCGGCTTGTGGCCGTAGCCCACCATGAGCGATTCCAGTTCGTCCTCGCTGATGCGCGCCAGCACCGTGGGGTTCGCGATCTTGTAGCCGTTGAGGTGCAGGATGGGCAGCACCACGCCGTCGGTCGCGGGGTTGATGAACTTGTTGGAGTGCCAGCTGGTGGCGAGCGGCCCGGTCTCCGCCTCGCCGTCGCCCACCACCGCCGCGACCAGCAGGTCAGGGTTGTCGAATGCTGCGCCGTACGCGTGGCTGAGTGCGTAGCCCAGCTCGCCGCCTTCGTGAATCGAGCCCGGGGTCTCCGGGGCCACGTGCGAGGGGATGCCGCCGGGGAAGGAGAACTGCTTGAACAGGCGTCCGATGCCAGCCTCGTCATACGAGATGTCCGGGTAGGTCTCGGTGTAGGTGCCGTCAAGGAACGACGACGCCACCAGGCCAGGCCCGCCGTGTCCGGGGCCGATGATGTACATGGTGGGCTGGCGGCGCGCCGTGATCATGCGGTTCAGGTGGGCATAGATGAAGTTGAGGCCCGGGGTGGTGCCCCAGTGGCCCACTAGGCGCGGCTTCACATGGTCGCGGTGCAGCGGCTCGCGCAGCAGCGGGTTGTCCAGCAGGTAGATTTGGCCGACGCTGAGGTAGTTGGTCGCTCGCCACCACTTGTCGATGCCGTGGATTTCGGTGTCAGACGCGGCGTCTGTGGTGCGTGCGGTCCAGGGTGTGGTGTGCATGGGGCCCTCCGGGTTGGTGCGGCTGTTCTCAGCATGGCACGGAAGCGGAACGAGGGCTCGGGAACTAGTGCCCGGAAGCCGCGGTGGACCCTCAAGCCGCGGTGGTCCAGGTCGCCCAGGCGCGCCTACCGAATCCCGGCTTGCTCACTGGCCATGAACGCCACCAACGCTTCGACGCGTCGCTGATCCCAAGCATCGTCCCCAATGACGCCCGCCCACGACTGCGCGAACGCCTGCGCCGAGTACTTGTGGCCATAGCCCACGGGCACGCCGTCTGCGCTGGCTAGGTCGATCGCGACCTGCCACATGGTGATCACCGGTGCCCAGCCCATCTCGCGGGACACGTCCGGTGCGCGGTAGCCGTTGTCGAGCCACGCGGGGCGCGACCAGGCCAGTTCGGGGGAGAAGAACGTGACGGGGTCAGAGCCGTGTTGCAGGTAGACAATGCGCGACGGGCCCCACGTCGCCAGGCCGCGGGTCAGGTTGTTGTCCTCGCCGGTGAAGCGCACGGTGCGGCCGGTGTCGAACATCGGCAGGGCGGCGGAGCTGCCGGCGTCCCGGCCGTCGGTGAGTTCGGAGTGCATGGGGTTGAGGAACGTGGGCCCTGCCATGAGGGCGCCCTCGATGGGGTCGTTGATGATGCTGGGGGAGCGCAGGATCGCCTCCACGCCGTAGGAGCCAAGCGACAGTCCAAACAGGTAGATCTTGGGCCGCGTCTCCGGGTTCATCCTGGACCAGTGATCCTGGACGGCGCGGAACAGTGCGAGCGATTGGGCGGTTACCACCTCTTGGTCCGCGAGCGTCGAGATCCAACTGGGCAGGTACGAGTACTGTGCGCCCGCGATGGCAGTGTCTCCGTTGAACATGTACTCGAACGTGGCCATGGCGTTGGCGTCGAGCCAGCCGGTGCCGGTGGTGATGGCGATCATGAGCGCTTCGCGCTCGAACGCGCCGGTGCGGATCAGCTCGTCCAGCAGCAGTTGGGTGCGTTCCTCGGTGGTCTCCGCGGAGCGCAGGCCCACGTAGACGCGGATGGGCATCTTGGCGTCGGTGCCTCCGTGAAAGGCGTTGAGGTCATCCACCGACGGACCGCTGGCCACAAAGTTGCGGCCCTGGCGACCCAGCGAGTCCCACTCCACCACGGAGCGGGGGCTGCCGGAGCGGAACACAGACCGGGCCTCCTCCACCCGGGGTGCCGTGGCCAGGTCAACGGGGGAGAACATCCAGTTGGCGCCCACAAAGAACGCGTTCACCAGCACGCCGGTCACCAGCCCCCACACGGCCAGGAATGACAGCGTGGCACCCATGGTGATGGCAAGGCGACGGGGAAGGAAACGCGAGAGAGCATCGGCGATCTTGCGGAAGATCACTCGGAGCGTGCGCGCGATCACCAGCAGCACTGCGGCGGTGAGGAACGCGACGGCGATGATTCTGACCCACACGCCTGCGCCCACCGTGGGCATGCCGAACAGCGCGCGCACCTCGTTCTGCCAGCCCACATAGTGCCAAATCCGGTGGCCAAGGACGGCCGTGAGCACCACCAGGGCGGCGAGCGCGGCGGGCCGGCGCACGTGTGTGGCCAGGATGGGGAGCTCGAAGAATCGCCATAGTGCGCGCGCCGCTACGCCCATTCCATAGCCCAGCGCCACCGCGACGCCCGTGACCACTCCCTGCAGGATGGGCGTGCGCGGGAGTAGCGACGGCACCAGCGACAGGGACACGAACAGTAGGCCAGCCAGCAGCCCTACGCGGCTGAACCTGGGCGCGAGAATCTCACGCCACGAGCGGGGGCGGGTGCGGGGGTGGCGGGGCGCTTTGCGGCGCGACGGTGTCTGAGCGGTGGGCACATCTTGAGGGTACGTCGGGTGCGAGTGTGGGTGGTGCCTCCTGGCTGTGCGAGGGGTGGGTTGGCTAAGGCGCGTCTCCACGATCAGGCTGTGGCGTGAGCATGCCGTGCAGCGTCACGAGCTCGGCCTCCACCCGTTCAAGGCGGCTGGTGGTCTGATGAGCGAAGGTGCCGAATAGCCAGAAAGCCATCACCACGGGAGCGTTGACGACAGCAGCCAACGCGCCAACGAGGAAGCACCAACCCCAGTTGAAGCCCTCGTAGGGCACTTGAAAAGCGAGCCCGCCGGCGATTCCGGCCACGATGGACACGGCCGCCAGCCAGATGAACGAGCCAATGTAGGTGTTGCCGGCCGTTTCCTGCATGGCAGTGTCCTCACTCTTGGTGACGATGGTGGTGCGGAGATCACGCGATGGTGATGGTGAATCTCACCGTAGTGGCGCGCCACTGTCCCGTCAATGAAGCTCTTCTGGAGCCGCGGATGCGAGAGCCGACGTCGCTCGTAGCAACTGCGCGAGACCGTGGACTTCCACCCCAAAGTCAGGGTCCGCCACCACGGCCGTGACGTAGACCTGCGGGTCCGCCAGCCCTAGGTCCTCGCCCTCGATCCACTGCGCGAACTCGCTGTGCTCCTCTTTGATGGCGTCGCCCCGCCGCAGCACCTTGGTCAGGACGCCCACCACGGGCACACCCGCATTGACCAGTGCCGCGATGAGCGCCCGGTGGCCGTCCGTCACGCGCGCGCTCGACGCATCCCAGCAGAACCACGCGACGGCGATCGCCTGATCTTGGCTGCCCGACTGGATCTGCGCGAGCCGCTCCCGCAGCCCATCCAGCGGCGGCACGTCACCCCCGTGTTCGAACCCCCCAAAATCCCACACGCCCACCGTGCCGTCGTGGCTCACGTGGTACTCAGCGCCCTCGGTGACGGGCGCGCCGATGCCCGTCGCAGCGCGCTGGTCGTTAAAGATCGCGTTGACCAGCGAGGACTTGCCCACGCCCGTGTCTCCCACAATGGCGACGTTCAGCCGCCGCGCGGTGTTCACTGTGGACCCGCGCTCACTGTGGACCCGCGCTCACTGTGGACCCGCGTTCACTGAGGAGCCTCGGGCTTGCCGCCGCGCTCCATCCAGCTCTTGAACAGCGCCTCCACCACGGGTCCAAACGTGCTGCGGAACTCCTGGAACGTCTTCACCTTGAGGTCGCCCTTGGCGGCCTGCTCGCACATGCGCCGCCACGCCTCGCCGGCCGCCGCTGTCCACACCGACGCCACGCTCGCGTTGATCACCGATCCGGCCACGGGCACAAACTTGACCAGGCTCATCGCCGCGGCCTTGCCGGTCAGTTGGAGCAGCACCTGAAAGGACGCCCCGCCGCCCAGGATGTCCTTCATCTTGAGGCCGTAGATCGCGGCAATCTTGCCGAACATGCCCAGCTGCAACGGGGCCAGCACCGCCGCCGAGGCCACCGGAATGGGGGTGGCGGCAATAACAGCGGCCGATGCTGACGCGGCACTGATCCATTTCCAGGCTAGGTTGCGCTTGAGTTTGGCATCGATCACCTGAGCGCGCCGCGCTGCATCTTTGGCGGCCTCGGGTGCCAGCGCGATCGTGGCGTGGAGCAGCTTCTTGAGCCCGTGGGTCTCAAGCCCAAACTCCGCATCCGCCAAGGCCGCCGTGAGGTAAACGTGGGGGTCGGCGAAGCCCAGGTTCTCGCCCTCGAGGTACTCCGCGAACCGCAGGTGATCGCTCTTGATGAGCTCACCCCGTTTGTGCACCTTGGTGAGGACGCCGATGACCGGAATCCCAGCATCGGCTAATGCGCGGATCAACAGGCGGTGGCCCTCGGTGAGGCGTGCACCCGAGGCATCCCAGCAGAACCATGCCACGTGAATGGCGCGCTCGGGGTCCTCGGACTGGTTGGCCTTGAGGCCTTTGCGCAGGGTCTCGACCGGGGTCGCTTGGGCGCCGTGTTCAAAGCCCTGGAAGTCCCACACGCCAAACGTTTGGTCGTCCCGCAGGTGGTACTCGGTGCCCACGGTGATGGGCGCTCCAATACCGGTGGCGGCGCGGTCGCTGCCAAAGATCGCGTTGACCAGCGTTGACTTGCCCACGCCGGTGTCGCCCACGATGGCCAGGTTGAAGCGGCCCAGAGCCTCGAGGGCCTCGTCGTAGCCTTCGGTGAAGGCCTGCTGGATCTGGTCCTCGTTCAGGTCGCCTGTCTCCACTGCTGCGTCGGTCATAGGGCTCTCCTGACGTGGTGCGCCGGTGGGGGCGGCGCGCGTGCGCTCCTTCAGAGCCTACCGGTGGGCCCAGGTGGTCACCAGGTCGGTGGCCAGTTGCCGCACGCCCCACCGGTCAGATTTGGCCCGCTTTCGCGACCCTGCCGACGGCACTGGGCAGTTCTCCACCGTTCGTCACCGGTGGCGCGGTTGGCATTGGACGCGCAATCGATGTGGCCGATGCTCGGATGAGATCCGCATCAAGCTTCACACGCCAACAGGGCCGGGCCGACGTGGGGGTACGTCGCGCCCGGCCCTGCCGGTTGATCTGTGGAGCGGTTAGCGGACGGGCTCGCCCGAGGCGTCCAGCACCCACCACACGCCGCCCACGCCCTGGCCCGTGGCGTCGCCTGCGGCGGAGTCGCCAGCCCAGTAGTACAGCGGCCAGCCGTTCAAGGTCAGCTGGGTGGAGCCGTCCGTGGCGGTGACGGTGCCCACGGTGCCGGTCACGCCATCGAGTGAGACGTCGGCGTCGCCCGGGACCAGCGGCCAGCTACCGAGGCAGCCCGCGTCGCACGAGGACGTCTCCGCACCCTGGGTGTCAGCGTCGAACATGTATACGGTGAAGCCGTTGCCGTCCACCACAATGGTGCCCAGCTCGGTTTCGGCCGTGGCCAGCGACAGCCCACCTGCGGCGGGCGCCTCGGGCGTGTCCGTGGTCTCGTCAACGGCGGGCTGCGATGCGACGGGCTCGTCGCCGGCACAAGCGGTGAACGTCAGTGTGGCAAGTGCAATGCTGGCGATGCCAAGGGCAAGGCGAGTCTTCATGGTGGCTCCTTGAGTCGTATTCAGGACCGCTGAGGTTGCGATCACTCAGGACACGAGGCAGGGTGCACAAAGGTTCACAGCAATGCTTGCAGGAGCATCTGGCCGTCCGCCGTGCGGATCTCGAGCGCGGCGATCTGGGCAAGCGGCACCGCAGTGCCCGCGGTGAGAGACACTGTGTCTCCCGGCGCAGCAGCCCATGTTGACACCTGGCTGGCCTCGCCAGCATCGTCAATGACCCACAGCACGAATATGCCCCCGGCCGCGCCGTAGGGAGACCTAGCCAGAGCATCGGCGCCATAAACACAATCCATGGCGAGCGCAGTTCCCCACTCTTGCTCGGTCAGTGCGACCGATGCCGTGAGCGAGGTGGACCCCACAGGCGCCATCGCGACAACGGCAGTGGGCACCGGGGATTGGCTGAGTGCAATGGGCACGGCCACGGCGATCGCGACCACGGCAGCGACGGCCGCGGTCGCCGCGATGACGCGCTGGCGCAAGGTGCGGACGCGCTGGCGCTCGCGGGCCTGCACGAGGTCGATCAGGTTGGAGGGCGGGACGGGAAGGGGCTCGGCGTCTTCGATGAGCGGGCGGGCGCGCGTGAGCAGGCCGGGCATGGGTGCGAGTTCGGCCACGGCGTCCTGGCAGCGTGCGCACGCGTCCAGGTGGGATTCGTAGGCCGCGCGGTCGTCGGGTGTGAGGGAGCCCAGCACGTAGGCGGCGTCCCAGTCTGCGAAGGCGGCGTGGTCGGGTGCCGCGGGAGTGTGGGTGCTCATCGGGTCACCCCTTTCTCTTGGAGGGCCAAGCGCAGCGCGCGCAAACCGTAGTGCAGGCGGGACTTGACGGTGCCTTCCGCGATGCCTAACTCGGTGGCGAGTTCCGCCGTCGTGAGGCCGCCAAAGTAGGCGCGGGTGACCACCGCGTGGTGGTCGGGGGTGAGTGCTTGGAGCGCCTCGGCCACCAGCAGCGAGTCGAACAGGTTGCTCGTGGCATCGTCCGTGGGGCGTTCCGGCAGGTGTTCGGTGGGCGACTCGCGGCGGCTGCGGGCCGATCTCGCCTCGTCAATGACGATGTTGCGGGCCACGGTGAACATCCACGAGCGAGTGGTGCCGGGGTCGTCATGGAGGATGCGGGGTGTGCGCCACGCGCGCAGGAGGGTCTCTTGCACGACGTCGTCCGCGTGCGTGGTGGTTCCTGTGAGGCGCACGGCGTATCGCCAGATCACAGCGGCGTGCTGGTCATGCAGCGCGCGCAGTGCTTCGGCGTCTCTGGGTGGCATTGGGGGCTCCCCGTTCGTTTCTGTGTTTCATGGTGACACGAGGCACGGGCGGTTGGGGTTCAATGGTCGCCGTGGCGCGAGCGACCCGGGGTGGCGCGACCTCCAATGGTGACGCGCGTCGCGGCGGCTAGCGAAGCGCCACCTCGACGTCGGTGTGTGGGAAGTCGTCTCCCACGAACAGCAGGGGCTCCCCAGCGGTGGCAGATAGCGCGTAGGCGTAGCAGTCGCCTAGGTTCAGCGCGGCGCGGTGGCCCGAGCCCCGTCCGTATTCGCGGTATGCCTGACTGGCCACCTGCACTTGGGCGGCATCAAAAGGGACGATGTCTACATCCCATGCGGCGAGCAGGCGTTCCGCTCGGCGGCCCACCTCGGGACGCCCGGAGCGTGCGAGAACTGCGGCGAGTTCGACCATGGTCGCGGCGCTCATTCGCAGGTGTTCCGCGGCTTCGATGCGCTCCAGCACCGCCGCACCCTGGGGCTCGTCGAAGGCCACCGCGCACACCGCCGAGCTGTCGAGGATCACTGGGGGAGTCCGGCATCGTCGTAAAGGTCCCTTTGGGCCGCGCGCGCGGCAGCGCGGTCGGCATCGGTGATGGTGGCCCGCAAGTCAGCCAACACTGCCCGCGCCCGCGCATTGCGGCGCTCGCGTTCCCCGCCGTCGGCGGACGCACCCAACGCCTCGAGCCGTGCCGCCACCGCCTGCTCAATCGCGCTGGTCTGGCTTTCGCCGGTGCGTTCAGCGAGCTCGCGCACCAGGCGGACGGTGCGCTCGTTCTTGATGTTGAGGCTCATGGTAGAAGGGTAGAACAGGCAGGGTAGACAGTCAACCTCTACTCAGTGAAGCTCGCAAACTCCGCCAGCACCTCCGGATGCGCCAAGATTGAAAAGTGGCCGCCCGTGTCCAGCGCAACATTCTTGGCACCGGGCAGCTCGCTTCCCCCAGGAATGTGCGGGTCGAACCGCGAGTACACGGAGACGATCCGCGCGTTCACCGCCGTCTCCAGCGCGAGCCTCGTGATCGCTGGGTCGTTAGCCGAGAAGGCCCGCAACGACCGCAGCGGCATCAAGCGCGCGTACCGAGATCCCCCAAAGGGCGTCGCGATGGCAAGCATGCCCCTGATCCGCCAGCCCGCGGGGCCCATCATCGCGAGCTTCCCCGCGAGCCCGCCTTTGCTGTGCGCCACCAGGATCACATCGTCAAGGCCCGCCGCTGTGAGGTAGGCCTCCACGTGCTCGGCCATCTCGGGGACCGGACCATGGTTGCGGCGCAGCGCCGCCACCACGTGCACCGGGTGACCCTGCGCGCGCAGTTGAGTGATGAGCGGCTGCATGAAACTCCACGGCTCCCAGATGCCGGGCAAGATCACCACAGGTCTGCCCGTACCGGTGAGGAAGGCGTCCGGCGCGACCCTAGTGACGAGCCCTCGCGCTTGCCACGCCACGGCGTATGCGTAGTCGCGCGCCCACCACGCGCCGAACCGCACAAGGTCCTTCACGGCGCTGTTCTGTTTGAAGGCGCTGCGCCGCTGCGGTAGAGATACGGGGGTCAGGGGTACAGCCCGCGCAGCTCGTGGGCCTCGATGACCCGACGCACCGCCAGCGCGGTCGCCGCCTGTCGGTAGGACATCGAGTGCGCTTCTGCATACTCCACCACGTCATGCCACGCCGCGGTGAGGCGCTCCTCGAGGCGGTCCTTCACTTCGCGTTCGGTCCACTGGTACGCCTGGTTGGCCTGCGCCCACTCGAAGTAGCTGACGATCACGCCGCCGGCGTTCGCGAGGATGTCCGGCACTATGAGCACGTCGCTGTCCGCCAGGATTGCGTCGGCGCCCGCCGTGGTGGGGCCGTTCGCGCCTTCGACGATGATCTTGGCCTGCACCCGCTCCGCGTTGTCCACGGTGATGACGCTCTCCACGGCAGCCGGCACCAGCACGTCCACGTCCAGCGTCACGATGCTCGCCGGGTCAATCTGTTCAGCACCCCCAACGGGCCCACCGCCCTCGAAGCCGTCCACGCTGCCCGTCTGGTCCACGTGGTCGCCCAGCCGCTGAATGTCCAGCCCCTGCTCTGCCCACACGGCACCACCCACGTCGCTAACGGCCTGCACACGTACGCCAGCATCGGCCAAAAAGCGCGCCGCACCGCGACCTACCTTGCCGAAACCTTGAACGGCGGCAGTGGCGCCCTCGGGGTCGATGCCGCGCAGTGCCATGGCCTTGAGGGCAATGTGCGCGACGCCGCGGGAGGTAGCGGTGGCCCGGCCCAGCGAACCGCCCAAGCTGATGGGCTTGCCGGTGACTACGCCGGGCACCGTGTGGCCCACGGATGCCGAGTAGGTGTCCATGATCCACGCCATGGTTTGTTCGTCGGTGCCGATGTCCGGTGCGGGGATGTCGATCTCGGGGCCAATGATGGGCAGGATCTCCGACGTGTACCGCCGGGTCACGCGCTCGAGTTCGGCGGTGGAGTGGTCCAGCGGCTCGATCGCCACCCCGCCCTTTGCGCCGCCGTAGGGGAGGTTCACCAGCGCGCACTTCCAGGTCATCCACATGGCGAGCGCGCGGACCTCGTCAAAGTCCACGTGAGTCGAATACCGCAAGCCGCCCTTCGCGGGGCCGCGCGAGAAGTTGTGCTGGACCCGGAAGCCCTCATAGACGGCGGTGGTGCCGTCGTCGCGGCGCAGCGGGACGGAGACTGCCATCTCGCGGCGGCTCGTGGCGAGCAGGCGGTGAGTGCCGTCGTCGGCGCCCAGGTGTTCGATGGCCTCGGCAAGTTGCGCGTGCGCGTCGACCAGCGGGCCGTGCGGTGTGTCTGTGGGCGTCACTGCTGCCTCCCGGGGGTGTGGTTCCACGCTATCGCGCGGAGCGGCGTTCAGCGGGGGCGCGCCGCTAGACGTCTAGGTCGTATGCCGCAACGATCGCCTGGGCTAGCTCGCGTTCCTGGCTCGCGGAGAGGTATCCGACCACTGGCCCGAGCGACGCGCGCTCAACGGTCGCGATGTTGTCCAGCGAGATCACCGACTCTTGCTCGAGTCCGTTGGCCGGCCCCACTGGAACCTCCGTAGACAGCCCGCGCTCCGTGGACGTGATGGGCGCGACGCTCACGCGCGCCAGGTACGGCACCACCTCTTCGCGGGTGAGGAGCACCACGGGCCGGACCTTGTCAAGCCTCGCCGTGTGAATGGGTCGCACGGGCCTAGTCCAGCGCGGGGGAGTTGGCGGCGGCGCGGGCGGTGAACGCGGCGAGGTCGGCGTCGTCGCTCGCGGCCGCGTAGATGCGAGCGTCCTCCATGGCGACGTGGTGCCGGCGCTCGCGTTCGATCGCGCGGGCCACCGCCGCTGCGCGGCTCGCGGCGTCCCCGGCCCGGACCTGGGTGTCGAGGTATTCCACTAGGTGGTCGGGGAGGCGCACGGTGATCTGCGTTGTCATACCAATACCATACCGCCGTGAATCCCGATCCGCTAGGATGGCGCGCGCACCGTGGGGTGTAGCGTCGCGTCATGGGTCGATTGACGAGCATCTTTGGGGCCAAGCGTGCACGCGTGGAGCCGTTGAACCTCTGGGCGGCCGACGCCGAGCAGCTGGCAGCGCTCGAGTCCAGGGGCGCCGATGCCGAGTCGCCGCGCGAGAGCGAGTTCTTCTTGTCGTTCACTTCAGACGTACGGGCCAAGGCCGCAGCGGACGAACTGCGCTCCCGGCGGCTGCGCCACGAGCTCGTGGAGCCCAGCCACGATGTGCCCGAATGGATGCTGTTTGTACGCGGCCGCGGCCCGCTGGTGCCGGACTTCTTGCGGGAGACGGTGGACCTGTGCGAGGAGCTCGCGTCCAAGTACAACGGCGAGTACGAGGGCTGGGCGGCGCTGCTGACGGCAGAAGAGAAGGACGTCAGCGATCCGGGGTGGCGCGACGGGGTGGTGTGAGGCTGGTGGTGGTCGGGGCGGCCGATGCTGGCTCGCCTAGCGCGGTACGCTGCGGCTATCCGCGGGTTCAGCACCGAATCCGGGGGTCGTTGATGGGCGTGTCCGGACATTGTCCGTACAGCGCTGAAGACAAGCCCTGCTCGGAACGACCGATCACGGTCGACCCCAACGTCGCAATTGGTCGGGCATCTATGTTGCAATCCGCCGGGCCGCGAGCGCACTAGGCCCGCGGCGCCGCCCGCGTAATCAGTGACGAGTCTTCGGCGAGGCGCAGCAGCTCCACGATCGCGGGGATCGCCTCAGGCTCGCGCGCCAGCGCAGCATCAAGGTTGGCGGCCTCTTCCCGCGAAAGCCGGGTCACGCTGTACTGGACCAACACCGAACGCGCGCGGTCGAGCGCAGCCCCCAGCACAAAGCTCGTCAGGTCCTGGCCCTGAGCCTGCGCGGCATCGCGCAATAGTTCGCGGTTGTCTTCAGAGATGCGCATGTTGAGGCGCTTGTCCGTGGTGTTCAAGAGCTTAACCCTTCCCGGTTGCAGTACATGGTACGTACCTAGTCAGTACCTAGTCAATTCCATCAGCGCCGTTGCTAGTTCGCCAGGAGGCTCGTGGAGGGAAGGAACCAGCGCGAGCCGTCCTTGGTGAGTTGGCTGAATCCGTGCTTCTCGTAGAAGGCGGCCGCAGCGCCATCGATGGCGTCAACGACCACAAGCTCAAAGCCCACAGTGTCGAGTATCAGTCGTAGGCGGCGCAGCGCGTCGGCAAGCATGAGCTTGCCCACGCCGGTGCCCTGCGCAGCCTTGTCCACCGCCAGTTGAGCGATCAGCACTGCTGGCTTGTCGTACCTGACCGGCTCCTCAAACTCGTCGCGTTTCACGGTGTGGTTCATCAGGGAGTAGAAACCCACTAGTTGGCACGTGTAGGTATCGAAAGCCATGAACGTCCGCGTGGTTCCTCTGCGCTCGCTCTGACCCGCTTGCCGCGCGAACCACCCGTTGATGTGCGCATTGCCGCAGTCGAAACCGTCTCTTGGCCAGGACGACTCGAACTGATTGATGGAAAGCATGCAAACCCCCTGAAGTTCCGCTCCGGTCTGGTCTGCCACGCTATGAGCGAGGTCTGACAGGGCGGCTCGGACACGCAACAATCACTACATGGACGTCACCGAGCAACGGCAGTCCCGCGCCACCGGCACCATCCTGGGCCTAGCCCTAGGCGACGCCCTGGGCGCGCCCTACGAGTTCCACGCCTCACCGGGCATCACCCTGCGCGGCGACCAGGCGGACATGTGCGGCGGCGGTGACCTGGGCTGGGCGCCGGGGGAGTGGACCGACGACACCTCGATGGCGATCCCGATCCTCCGCGAGGTGGCCGCCGGCGCGGACCTGCTCAGCCCGCCCACACAGAACCGCATCGTCGCGGCGTGGAAACAATGGGCGGCCGATGCTCCCGACGTTGGGATCCACACTCGCCAGGTCTTGAGCGGTTTGGCATTCCCTGCAATGGCGGAAGCGCGCCAGCAAGCGCAATTCATTCACGAGGCATACGGCAAGTCAGGAGGCAACGGCTCCCTGATGCGCACCGCCCCGGTGGCACTCGCCTACCTCGAAGACGCAACCGCAGAGCGCACCGCGCAAGCCGCCCGCGCGCTCAGCGAACTCACGCACGTTGAGGCCGACGCATCCGACGCATGCGTGATCTGGACGGTGGCAATCCGGGACGCGGTGCTGCGCGGATCAGTGGACGTCGGGCACGCGCTCTCGCACGTGCCCGAACCCCGCCGCACCCGCTGGCGCACGCTGCTCGCGGATGCCCACGTGGGCCAGCCGGGCAACTTTGGCAATAACGGCTGGGTGGTGGCTGCGGCGCAGGAGGCGTGGTGCGCGCTGTCGCGGGCGGGCCTCGACGTCGCCGACCCCGCAACTCACACACCCAAGGCGTTCCGCCAGGCGTCGGAGAACGCGATCAACGCGGGCGGCGACACGGACACGGTGGCGGCGATCACGGGCATGCTGGCCGGCGCGTTGGTGGGCGCCCGCGCAATGCCGGAGCCGTGGCTGAAGGTGCTACACGGCTGGCCGGGGATTGATGCGGGGGAGCTGGTACGGCTGAGCGGCGGCGGGCCTGCTTGAGAATGTCAGGCGGCCGATGCTGGCTCGCCTATGTTGTCGGCGTCGCCAGCGGCTATCGGCGGCTAGGGAATCTGCAGCTCGACAAGTACCGCTAGCGCCACACCTACCGAAATGAGTGCGTACCAAGATCCGAGGTGGCTTCGTGCCAGGTTCAATCCGTGCACCACAACTAGAGACTCGCGTTTGCCGTCCTGGGCAGCGAGCCAAGGTTGTGGAGCGCCTTGCGACCCGTCTTCTGCGCGTTTGAGTCGATGCTGGTCGAGCGCGAGTCTCGTGTCCTGAACAGCGCGGCGGAGTAGTTGACCGACGATTCCAATGCCTAGAACAATGACAACCACAGAGAACGTCGTTACTAGCTGATCGAGAGAGGACGCTTGCCCCGCGAGCCAACCGACGGCGATAGCTACTAGGAGCCACCATGCCTGTCTAACAGAACGCAGACCAATCTGAGTGTTGGTGCTCCATACAGTGCGCTTGCGCCGCCTAACGGGAGCTTCAATGTTGGACCACACCAGGTAGATGAGTGACCCGCTGAGCGCGCCGTTGACTATGAGGGTCCACCGCCAAGACACCTCGTACAAGTACGGGTCAACTTGAGCGATAGTCAGGATCACGATCACGCTGAGCCAAAACGCTACGCCGTAGAACGAATCCGGGGAGACTTTGAGCCAGGTCGCTAGGCGCGAGTCTGCGCGCCGGTATCCACGGGCAATTGAGGTGGGCAGGACGCGCAAGGCCTTCGGCAAGTTCATCGCTCTAGAACCAGATCGCGCTAGGCGTGCCATCAGAAAACAGCTCGGGCACACGCGGGAACGACTCCACAGTCCCAGCCTCCACGCGCAGTGCGGTCCATGCCATCGACGCCGCGTCCAGGATGTCATCAAGCGCCGCAGGCTTGAGCGACTTCCGTACGTCCGGAGGAATCACGATGCCCTCGCCAGCGAGTAACTCGGTCCGCAGCATCGCGCCCTCAAGCGTCTTCTTCGGCTCAAGCAACGCCGCGCCGGACATCGCGCGGAACGACACCTCGGGGTGACCCTCCAGCACCCGCACGCGGGCATCATTCACATACGAATCCACGTCAAGGATGCGCTCGCGCATCGCGTAGGCCTGCGCAGAAAGGCTCTTGCCCGACCGCGCCACCGACGCCACCCGCGCCTCAGCGTACGACTCACTCTCTAGCGCAGCGCGTACCGGCGTAGGAAACACGCTCGAGCCCCGCGGCTGGATGAACCGTCGCGCCTCGGTGTCGGCCGTCCGGCTCCCGTTGTCGGGAAGCCCGATCGGGATGTCGATCACGATGGTGGTCACACCCCATCTCGCGATCGCCTCTGCCTCGACTTTCGCAAGACTCGACTCTACGAGTCCACCGACGTACCCGCGCTCGTCCACGGCGATGGCGACCCAGCCGCCCCTGCATGCATCCATTCCTAGAACTGTCATGAATCGATCCTGGCAGTGGGCTCTGACAACGACAAGGAGGTGTGGCCGCGGGCCTACACCGCCACGTCCTGGATTGCGTCCGCCAGTTCATTCACAGTGAACGGCTGACCATAAGGTGAAGCGCGCAGTCGCGCGAGGGAGATTGTCTTGGCGGTCGCCATGTGTTCATCAAGCCAACCGGTAGGAACTACCCAGAAGGACCAGTGACTTGCATCGAGCGGATTGATGGTCACCGGATCTTCGTGATGGAGCAGTGCAAACACCCACACGTCACACTTGCGAGACTGCAGGCCGGCATATAGACCTGTGGCATCGTCAGTGCCCATCGTGGGGCGGCACCCGAAGGTGATCTTGCTGAGGTTCTTCTGCGACCACGACTGCAGGTACGCAGCTGACTTGACCTCTACGGTCACACCTTCACGCGTGGAAACGTCGAACGGCGCCCAGGCGTCCCGTACGACGGAGCCATCGCCAACAGCCATCACCACGAGGTACTCGGCCAACACGCCGCGAGTCGTGTTCAACAGGATGTCGGAGTATGCCCAGGCCCAGAAGTCGCCGACTGTTCGGCCACTCGCGTTTGGGAGTCCTACGAACTGCTCAGCGTGATCGCGCCGGGCTCGCTCGATTGCTGGGTAATTCACTTCCTTCATATCCGGTCCCCTTCGGCTCTCGCAGGTCTAGGCGGAAGGCTTGGTCGTGCCTGAGGTTTGGACCGCGGAGCTGGAGACCAGCGGAGTCCAATTCCGCAGAACGCTAGCTCCAGCAGGCTGATCTTGTACATGCCGCTCCCCAGCCCGATTCCGCCCACGACAGGGCGTTGAATCGCGTAGGAGAGAACCAGCGAACCTAGACTCACGACGAGGCTCCGACAGGCCGCTTAATCCTGTGCGGTAGCGCGCGCTACCAAGGCTTTCTCCGCGATGCGTTTCACCAGTTCAACGTCTGGTAGAAGGTGGAGTGACTCTTTGCTCGACGGCACCAATTGGGCGATCGGTGCTGGACCGCCGTCCTCCTTGGCATGTACGATCCGACACCGAATCGTGTAGATTCGGTCGGACACTTGTTGGCGAATGTCGCCGGTGCGGTGAATCGCCCCGACCCCTTGGATGGCTTGACTCTTCTTCGAGAAGTGGCCGTCGAACCTCTCGTCAAGCTCATCCAGCCACACTCCGAGCTGACCTTCAAGCACGCACCCCTCGACGGTGTATCGCAACTGGTCTCGCTCTCGCATTCCTCCAGTGCTCGCGCTCGACGCGATGTCGATAATCGCCGAAATCGATTCGTCTCGGGTAGCCGAGAAGCGTGGATCGGCGACCTCTCGGCGCACTCGCGCGATCGCCTGTTCATGCACGAAAGTCCGGAAGAAGAACTCGACCGTTTGGTAATAGTACTGATATTGCAAGAGCGGCAAACCTACGGCTGCTCGACCATGTCGGTAGAGATCGCGGGGGACCCGTGAATACGAGTTCTTGGGAAACGCTGGTGGTTCCTCGGTGCGGCGCAGACGCTGGGGGTTCCTGGGCATCGGAGAATCCGATTGGAGGTCGAGATCGATGCCGTACCGGAGATCGAGTTCGAGCAAGTAGTCCCTGACAGTACCTTCGATTGCATTGAGCACGGCGGTGTTAGTCGTCACGTCAAACCCCCGCATCTTGATCGTCGGCCTTCCACCCGGCCGCCGCCAGAACATGTCGAACTCGGGCGTCGATGGAGAGATCTCAAGCGCGCGTTCCTTGTCCGTTGCGACAACCTTCCAGGTGTCGGGTCGTTCTGTGTAGCGAAATGCGCCGAGTCTGGGACGATCCGAGGTTTCACCTTCGCCGGGCTTCTTCGTGCGGCTCACTTCGGCCCCAGGTAGGCGCCAAAGTGAGCCAGCCATGAGGCCAGACGGGCCTCCGCCACTTCGCGCAAGTCGGATTTCGACCACGTCGGATTCGATGTCCACAAGCGAGACGTAGTCTCCAGCAACGTGAAACCTCTCGAAGCGAGTCGACTCGAGTTGATCGAGATCGTCACCCGCAATGTATAGCATGCGAGACTCGCGGCCGTTGGGGAAACCCATGCCGATCACGTCATCACTAGGCGGGCGATCAGGTTGCGCTTCGCGCGCCTCACGATGGATGAACTCTCGATTGTCTTTCTCAGCGCGAATCCGGATGCGTGCGATTAGCGCGCTACGGTCCTCGGCGCCTGCCGGCGGCGGAACTCGACCATTCATATCGCCACACTACAACCGCTGGCAGTTCGAGCACTAGGAACGCAACCGATCGTGCCACGATGGCGGTCTGAACGTCTCTTGTGGCAGACAGCCAGTACTGGTGGCGGTTGGTAGTCACCGCGCGCCCTCTAGCCAGCGTCAGACCCCACCAGTACGGTGAGACAAGAAACCGGGCGTAGTTCGAGTGCGCGCTGAGCAGCAGGAGTTGAAGGATGACACCCACCACGCGAGAAGCACAACGCGCCGAGCTCCACAAGACCATCTGGCGCATCGCGAATGACCTGCGCGGAAGCGTGGACGGGTGGGACTTCAAGACCTACGTCCTGGGAATGCTCTTCTACCGGTTCATTTCCGAGAACCTCGCCCTATACCTCAACGCCCACGAGCATGACGCTGGCAACGCCAGCTTTGATTACGTAAGTTTGGCCGATGCTGACGCCGAGTTCGGCCGCAAGGAGACTGTCGCGGAAAAGGGCTTCTACATCTTGCCCTCAGAGCTGTTCCAGAACGTGCGCCGCGCGGCGCCACTGGACGTGAACCTTAACGAAACTCTCGAGCGGGTGTTCAAGAACATCGAAGGCTCGGCGGTGGGTAGCGACAGCGAGGACGACCTCAAGGGGCTCTTCGATGACCTCGACGTCAACAGTTCCAAACTCGGTAACACGGTCGTCAAGCGCAACGAGAAGCTCGTGAAGCTGCTCGACGCTATCGGCGACCTCCCGTTGGGCAACTTCGGGGACAACTCGATCGATCTGTTTGGTGACGCCTACGAGTACCTGATGCAAATGTACGCCTCGCAGGCGGGCAAGTCCGGCGGTGAGTACTACACGCCGCAAGAGGTATCTGAGGTGCTCGCGAAGATTGCCGTGGCCGGCAAGACTCGGGTGAACAAGGTCTACGACCCAGCCTGCGGCTCGGGTTCACTCCTTCTGAAGTTCGCGAAGGTGCTCGGCAAGGAGAACGTAGGCGGCTTCTTCGGTCAGGAGATCAACCTGACCACCTACAACCTTGCGCGCATCAACATGTTCCTGCACGACGTGAACTACGAGAAGTTCAGCCTGGCCCACGGGGACACCCTCACGGACCCGCAGCACTGGGACGACGAACCGTTCGAGGCGATCGTGTCCAACCCGCCGTACTCGATCAAGTGGGACGGTGACGCGAACCCGCTGCTCATCAACGACGAGCGCTACTCCCCGGCCGGAGTGCTGGCACCCAAGTCCAAGGCTGACCTGGCCTTCACTATGCACATCCTGTCCTGGCTGGCCGTCAACGGCACCGCGGCGATCGTCGAGTTCCCCGGCGTGCTCTACCGCGGCGGCGCTGAGGCGAAGATCCGCAAGTACCTCATCGACAACAACTATGTAGACGCAGTCATCCAACTGCCCCCGGATCTGTTCTTTGGCACGACGATCGCCACCTGCATCATCGTGCTCAAGAAGTCCAAGACTGACAACGCGGTGCTGTTCCTCGACGCCTCCGCGGAGTTCACGCGCACGGGCAACAAGAACAAACTCGCACCCGAGAACCAGGAGCACATTCTCGACACCCTGCTTGCCCGCGTGGACGTGGATCACGTCGCCAAGCTCGTGCCGAACCAGCACCTCGCTTCCAACGACTACAACATCGCCGTGTCTTCCTACGTCGAAGCCGAAGACACCCGCGAGGTGGTCAACATCACCGAGCTCAACGCGGAGATCGCACGCATTGTCGCCCGCCAGTCAGAACTCCGCACCGCCATCGACGCCATCGTCGCGGACTTGGAGGACTCGACGTGAGCCGCATAGATCACCTCATTGCTGAGCAATGCGCCGATGGTGTCGAGTTCAAGACACTCGGCGACGTTCTGCGAATCAGGAACGGGAAAGACCACAAGCACCTGGGCGATGGAGAGATTCCTGTCTACGGCAGCGGGGGAATCATGCGGTTCGCGGATGCGGCTGCCGCGCACGGCCCGTCTGTGCTGATACCACGCAAGGGCTCACTAGGGAACGTCTTCTATGTCGAAGGGCCGTTCTGGGTGGTGGACACGATCTTTAGAACGGAGATCGATACTACGCAATTGGAGCCAAAGTTCCTCTATCACCAGTTGCTCACAATGAACCTCGGCGACATGAACCAGGCCGGCGGTGTGCCAAGTCAGACGCAGAGCGTCCTCAACGGACTACGAATCCCGGTGCCGCCTCTCGAGGTGCAGCGCGAGATTGTGCGAATCCTGGAGGAGTTCACGAAGTCGGAAGCGGATCTGGAAGCGGAGCTGGCAGCGGAGCTGAGAGCACGCCGGCAGCAGTACGAGCACTACAGCGAGCGGTTGTTCTCGCCGGGGTTTTCGGAGGTCGAGATCGTCCGTCCATTGGGGCAAGTCCTCACCACCGTCATTGATCACAGGGGAAAGACGCCCGCCAAACTGGGGGGCGGCTGGACTCCTCACGGACACCGAGTGATCTCGGCGCTAAACATTAGGAACGGAGCAGTCGACTCCAACGATCACCACTACATCAGCGCGGCAATGTACGCGAAATGGATGTCGACGCCACTCCAAAGCGGGGACGTGCTGCTCACTTCTGAGGCACCGCTTGGATCCGTAGCATATCTCGAGTCACCAGGACCCTGGGCCATCGGGCAACGTCTGTTTGCTCTGCGTCCGGATCCGCTGATCCTCAACGGACGGTACTTGTTTCACCTTTTGCGCTCGGGTGCCCCGCGTTCGGAACTGCTTTCGCGCTCAACTGGTTCCACAGTGTCCGGCATTCGCCAGGCAGAGTTAGTCAAGGTCGAGATCCCTTTGCCGTCACTTGAACGACAGATGCAGGTAGCGAGAATGCTCGACGAGTTCGATGCCCTCGTGAGTGACCTGAGCATCGGTCTCCCAGGGGAAGTCGACGCACGCCGCAAGCAGTACGAGTACTACCGCGACAAACTTCTGACCTTCGACGAGACCCCAGCATGACCGAGTCGACTCCGCGCAAGTACGATCCGATCGCGGTCTCTGCGGAGAGTACGGTCGTCGCAGAGTATGTGACTGACACTAAGTCCGAGGCGGCGTATCAGTCGGAGGCGGCGCTCGAGCAGGAACTGGTGCGGCTGTTGGGGTCGCAGGCCTACGAGTACGTGACCGTGACATCCGAAGCCCAGCTCGTCGCCAACCTGCGCGCCCAATTCGAAGCCCTCAACAACATCGTGTTCACCGACGGCGAGTGGGACCGATTCTTCTCCGAGAAGATCGCGGGCAAGAACGACGGCATTGTCGAGAAGACCATCCGCGTGCAAGAGGATCACGTGCAGATCCTCAAGCGCGACGACGGCACCACCAAGAACATCACGTTGGTGGACAAGCAGAACATCCACAACAACCGCCTGCAGGTCATCAACCAGTACGAGATCGACCGCGGGGCAGGCGGCGCGCGGTACGCCAACCGCTACGACGTCACGGTGCTGGTGAACGGCCTGCCGATGGTGCACATCGAGCTCAAGCGCCGGGGCGTGGACATTCGGGAGGCGTTCAACCAGATTGACCGTTACCAGAGGGACAGTTTCTGGGCGGGCTCGGGCCTGTTCGAGTACGTGCAGCTGTTCGTGATCAGCAACGGCACACTCACCAAGTACTACTCGAACACGGTCCGCCACCAGCACCTCAAGGAGGCGCAGAAGCCCGGTCGCGGGCGGAAGTCCTCGAACAGCTTCGAGTTCACATCCTGGTGGGCCGATGCTCAGAACAGGCCGATCAAGGACCTCACCTCCTTCGCGAAGACGTTCTTTGCCAAGCACACGCTGCTGAACATCCTGACGCGGTACTGCGTGCTGACGGCGGACCGGCAGTTGTTGGTGATGCGCCCGTATCAGATTGTGGCGACCGAGAAGATTCTGCAGCGGATCGACACGTCTTCGAATTACAAGCAGCTGGGCAAGGTGGAGGCCGGCGGGTATGTGTGGCACACCACCGGCTCCGGCAAGACACTCACCTCGTTCAAGACCGCGCAACTCGCGTCCAAGTTGCCGAGTGTGGACAAGGTGCTGTTCGTGGTGGACCGCAAGGACCTCGACTACCAGACCATGCGGGAGTACGACCGGTTCGAGAAGGGCGCCGCGAACTCCAACACCTCGACGGCGGTGCTGAAGAAGCAGCTGGAGGACCCGAACTCGCGGATCATCATCACGACCATCCAGAAGCTCGCGAACTTCATCGCCGGGAACAAGGGCCATGAGATCTACGCGGGGCACATCGTGTTGATCTTTGATGAGTGTCACCGGTCGCAGTTTGGTGACATGCACTCGGCGATTACGAAGGCGTTCAAGAAGTACAACCTGTTTGGCTTCACCGGCACCCCGATCTTCGCGACCAATGCCGGTGCCGGCGGCAACCCGCACTTGAAGACGACCCAGCAAGCTTTTGGCGACAAGCTCCACACGTACACGATCGTGGACGCGATCACCGACAAGAACGTACTGCCGTTCCGCATTGACTACGTCAACACCATCAAGGTGGGCAACGTGAAAGATGCCCAAGTCTCCGCCATTGATACTGAACGGGCGCTACTGGCTCCAGAGCGCATCGGCGAGATTGTGAAGTACACGCTTGAGCACTTCGATCAGAAGACCAAGCGCGCTTCCAGTTACGAGCACTCGGTGGTGACCAACGTTGCGGAGTCTTCGCGTGCGCGGCGTCAAGCGGAGGCGTTGCGGGAGCGCAAGCGGGTGCGCGGGTTCAACGCGATCTTCGCGACGGCATCGATCGACGCGGCGCGGCGGTACTACAGCCAGTTCGCTAAGCAGCAGTGGGAGGTGCCGGAGGATCGCCGCCTCAAGATCGGGCTGCTCTACTCGTATGGCGCGAACGATGCGGCTGATGACGGCGTGCTCGACGACGAGGCCTTCGACACCGACGGACTGGCCCCCGATGCGCGAACCTTCCTGGAGGACGCGATCCAGGACTACAACGACATGTTCGGCACGAGCTACGACACAAGCGCCGACAAGTTCCAGAACTACTACAAGGACCTGTCGCAGCGGCTCAAGAACCGGGACTTGGATCTGGTGATCGTGGTCAACATGTTCCTCACCGGGTTCGATGCGACCACGCTGAACACGCTGTTCGTGGACAAGAACCTGCGTGCGCACGGTCTGATCCAGGCGTACTCGCGCACCAACCGCATCCTTAACTCGGTGAAGACCTACGGAAACATTGTCGCGTTCCGGGACCTCGAGGACGAGACCAACAAGGCGCTCGAACTGTTCGGCAACAAGGAAGCGCGCGGCATCGTGCTACTCAAGCCTTACGGGGACTACTACAGCGAGTACTCGGTGAAGGTTGGTGAGCTGCTGGAGCGGTTCCCGATTGGTCAAGAGATCATTGGCGAGACCGCGAAGAAGGAGTTCATCGCGCTGTTTGGTGCGATCCTGCGCCTGCAGAACATCCTGACGTCGTTTGACGAGTTCGCGGGCAGTGAGTTGCTCAATCCTCGCGAGAGTCAGGACTATCGCAGCGTGTACTTGGACTTGTATGCAGAATTCCGCCCGCTTGTCGACGCAGAGAAGGAGCAAATCAACGACGACGTCGTGTTTGAGATCGAGCTCATCAAGCAGGTCGAGATCAATGTGGACTACATCTTGATGCTGGTTGAAGCGCACCGCGAGGCTCACGGCGACGGTGATGACAAGGAGCTGAGCGCAGCAATCACACGTGCCGTAGACGCGAGCCCGTCACTACGCAACAAGAGGGATCTCATCGAGGACTTCGTGCGCCGCGTGACCGTCGACGGCGCGATCGACGATGAATGGCAGGCGTTCATCGCGGCGCGGCGTGAGGCGGAGCTCGAGGCGATCATCGTTGCGGAGAGCCTTCGTGCTGACGCAACCCGTGAGTTCATGGAGGTCGCGTTCCGTGATGGTGCGCTACGTACGACCGGGACCGCGATCACCAAGGTGTTGCCGCCGGCGTCGCGGTTCGCGGCAGATGGCGGCCACGGCGAGAAGAAGCAACGGGTGATTGAGATGCTGGGACGGTACTTCGAGCGGTTCCTTGGGCTGGGCTCATTCCAGGAGTAGGGCCCAGAGCCACAGCACTGCGGTCCTTCAGGATGTCGTGTGTTGACTAGTGGGTACCTAGCCAACGGGAGTTCGCGCAACGTTCCCGAGGTGCTGTGGAACGAATTGCAGAAATCACCCGGCTACGCAACAGGTGCTGACGAACCCACGGGTTCAAGTACGACACCGCGAAGCGCCCCCACCGAAATGTCATAGATAGTCTGGCTTGGCCTTTCGGTTCAGCGTTACCGCTGATGTCCTAGTGTCGCGATAGAGTGTCGGCGTGACGACCATTCTGCCTGCGACACCTAAAGCTACCGGGGCCTATCCGGCCAAGGCTGTGTCGCGATCGCGACTGCCAAAGGAGCCGGTGGTCTCCCTGCCGTTGGGCACTGCGTCATCTCTGTTCTTCTTGGACGAGAGCGGCTCAAAGGGAACTGGGGGTCACTTCTTCGTAGTCGGGGGAATAAAGACCCGTCAGCCCGGGCACTTGTTGCGCGAAGCTAAGGCAGTGCGCGACAAGCACAGATTCTACCGTGAGCTCAAGTTTGCCGAACTGACGAAAGGTACCTTGCCCATCTATCGGGATCTCATTGACGTGCTCTCGGATTCTGATGTGCACTTGGTGGCGTTCGTGATCGACAAACGTCTGCGCGATCCGTTCGTGGACGTTCCACAGTGGGATGCTCAGTCCCGCGTCGTAACGCAACTGCTACACGGGAACATCAACCGCGCAGAAGTTGCAACGCTTCTGATGGACTCGTGCTCGACGCCGACCGGAGTATCTATTGAAGAGACGATTCTTGAGCGGGTGAACCAAAAACTGGAATCGATGAACCTCGTTTCGGCAGTAACACTCGACTCACAATCATCCGACGGACTGCAGCTTGCGGATCTAGTGGTCGGGGCCATCTCATGCGACCGCCGCCTGCGATCTACCAATGTAGCCGGGCATGCAACCAGAGAACTCTCACCGAAGGCAACAGTTGCGAGAATGCTCGCAGCCTCGTTCGGGGTCCCCTCCTTGGCGGATACACGTACGAGCCGCGTCAACATTCTGACGAGCCGTGCTCGGTCGACTCGCAAGTAAAGGGTTGCGTGCCCGCTGCTGTTCGGGCATAATTGAGAGCGAACGTAGCCCTGGCCGCAGGCCTGTAGCGCGTTCCTCGACCTTGGCCTCAGGCCTTCCGTCGAGAACACAAAGGGCCTAGGGTCCCTAACAAACTTGCGACTGACCTCTCGTTCGACACCGTCGGCGGGGGGTCAGTCGTCTTTCTGATTGCCTCTGCTCTTCCGTTCGTGCCTCTGCGGTCCAAATTTGGTCACCCGCACGAGGGCGCGGGTGATCCCGGAGATCCGCCCGCGTCGAGAACGGATGCGCGCCACTTGTCGATATCGCTACCGGCCATATTGACCTGCACCTCCCGCGGTGTTGCGCAAGGATGTTGAATCACCATGCGCCTGCGGCTACCGATCGCTGATCTCGCAAACGCGAGTAGCGCTGACAGACAAGATCATGGTTGCGCCTCGACCAGAGCCTCTGCCGCCGCTACGCCGGGAGGTAGTAGGCGTATTGCTCGCGTGGTCGCGTCGTACTCGACCAGTCGGGCCTTGTGGAGTGGTTTTAGAACATCCTTGCGGAAGGATGGCAAACCAGGATGCTCCAACCAGCGGAACAAGTCGGCCTCGTCCACTTCGCTTGTTTCGGTGAGCAGCAACAGAAGCGCCTGCTGTTTCCAAGTTAGCCCCGCTCGCAGCACGCGCTTCTTGTTGTCGTGAGTCCATACCCAGGCGACTTCGCGCTGAACCAAGCCGTCCACGACTGCGGTAGCCTCGTCCGTGGTGAGCGCGTGGAGCAAGCGCACCAATTCGGCGACGAGCCACTTGGACGCATACAGCACTGCAGTGGCATCCATGTGATTTGGATTGACCTCGGCGCCCGCGTGACCCACTCCGCGGTTGTTCCGAACGTCATATAGTCCGATCATCATCCGCGGAATGAGGATGCGTGCGGACCTGCTGTTTGGAACCGTTTGGTAGTGGCTCTCCATCTCCCAGCACTTGTTGGGGAATCGACTCGGTTTCTCGGCGCGAGAGGGATAGCTGCCTCCTTCAAGCCAACCTTTGCAGATCGTGTAGACGACCTCACACAACTTACCTCCATTCAGTTCCGAAGGCTCCCAACGGTGCTCACGGTAGTTCTTGACGATCTCATTGAAGGCGTTCAATAGCTCATCACGCAGACTGCTCGGAAGGACTGAGAATGCATCCGCTGGGGCCAGGCTCACGTCAGGAGTCCTCGCCGCGCAACATTCCCTGGACGTAAACAAGGCCCTCGTGGGTCACCTTGTAGGTCTTACGTGCCTGCTTGCTGTTTCCAGCCTTCTGCAACTGGATGATCCTTTGCGGCTTCTTCCGCATGTTGCTATTCAACGCATCAGTGATGTTACTGACTCCGTGGCCGAGATTCTTGAGTTCCTTCTGAAGCGTCGCTGATTGCCACGTACTGTCGCCCTGAAGTGCCTGTCGCCAGTACGCGACAACCAGCGCCTTGTCCGCATCCGTCTTCGGCTGCGCCTTCGCGAACAGTTCAGCGAGGTGCTCGTAGGCAGGAGCCTCTTCCGCGATCTCTTCCTCGGTGACCTCATCAACTCGATGCGCTGTTTGGTCGCGGGTGCCCTCGCCGGCTCGGGGACTCGCTGTCGCGATCATCACTCCGTATCGCTCTGCCGCCCAGCGCAGAACACGACCTTGCGCGCCTTCTTCGACGTCGCTCAGCGCAGTGGCGACAGCGGACATTGCCTCGATCTCGGGATCGCCCACGGTTCCTCCTACTAGTCAATGTTCCTAGTAGAACACACTAGTGAATGCACCCGTGTAGCGCATATCAGATGCCAATGGAGTCTGTATGGTGGTTAGGCGAGCTATGTGTCGCGGGATTTTGCCTGCGCCTTCGTAGCGGTCGCCGATCTACGCTTTACTCGCCCACGTTCAGCATGTAGTGGCGGTTCAGTCGGGTGATGTCTTGCTGCGTCAGGTCCAGTTGGAGGGCGAGCGCGTCGAGAGCTTGGCGCTCTGGCCCCGAGATATTGCGATTCAAGAGCACCCTGTCGAGCAGGTCGAGGTATTCGTCGGCGCCGTCCAAACCCTCAACCCGTGTGAATGAGCCAGCGACGCTTTGCAGGAGCGTGTTGCCCGGGCTTGCCGCACCCCGCGTGACGACCGTGGTTGAAGCGCACGCGAGCATCGGCCACGGGAAGGCCTCGCCGAAATCGAGCCAATTGGACCACACTGAGTAGTCACCGGAGAGTTCGATGTAGAGGGAGAGGAGCGCGGCGGTGGACTCGGTGTCCGCGAGGGCGTGGTGGGCGTCGGACAGCTGGATGCCTGCGGCCTCGCAGCAGAGTGCGAGTTTGGCTGGCGCGCCCGGTAGGTACTGCGAGGCGAGGCGCATGGTGCACAACGTGTCGTGATGAGTGAGGCCGATTGGGGAGCCGGCGCGGGCGTACTCGGCGGTGAGGAACGCGGTGTCGCGGGAAATGTTGGGGCTTTGGACTCCGAGGCTAGGGTGCCTTCCTGATGGCGTTCGGCGGCCGCTCAGCGCCAGCAGGCTCAGCTTCTCTCAGGCGTTCAATGCCCGCGTGCACTTCGCTGGCTGCTTGCACGAGTTCTCGCAGGGTGAGGCCCGGTGCGTTGACATAGGTGTACACGAAGTTCGGCGCGAAGTGGTTGAATTCCTTCCGCCCTCCCCGACCTTGCGGAAGCGATCCGGGCATGGCGAAGAATTCAGGATGACGGCGGCTCACTTCCTCGCGTGCGGAGCGGGATGCGGCATCCTTGCCTTGGATGCTTTCGTCGTGGTAGATCGCGCCGCGCCGGAATTGTGAGCCCTGGAGCTGCCAACCGAGGTGCACGTGGACCCCTTGAGTGTGGATGTACTCAAAAGACTCGACTAGTGGGGTAGCACGAGTCAAACCGCTGTTGGCACTTTGCTCCAGCGTTGGGATAGCGTCGTTGATCCACCTCGCGACTCGCTGTGCCCGAGCCTTGATCAGCGCGGAGCGGGTCTGGGAGCTCGAGATCACTTCTACTAGTGGACCTTCGAGCCAGACGGGTTCGTCAGGCGAGGCTACGTCAACTGCAGATACGAGTGCGTGGAGGTCGCGCGCCAGTGACGCGTATCTTCGCATGGTCTCGAGTTCGTAGTGAGAGCCGCGGGGGAGCGCGGCGTCGATGCGATCCGCGAGTTCCCTGTAGCTGATGTAGTGCCATGCAGGATCCGAGAAGTGAGGCGCGCTGATCGCCATGAGTACGAGTGTGGGCGGTACGTGCCAGGAAGCGACCTTGGCGCGGTAGGCATCCAGTTGGCTCTTGTCGGGCAGCGAGAACACCTTGTTCTCGATCACGAGGGGCCTTCTGTCCGGCCAGTGCATGACCAGGTCGAGATTCTCTTTCTCGCGGTCCACGCTGCGCGCAATGTCGGTGCCTGTGGACGTGAGCGGAGCGAACACTGCGTCAGCGGCATCGGGCAGGTAGTCAAAGAACCATGCGAGCAAGTTGCTGTGGAACAACTCGCGGTGGCCATACATCAGGCGTCCCAGCGGGTTGGCTTCGATGCGTTCTGCGGCAGCGCGGAAGTCCTCGTACATAGTTCTGGACTCTAGCGGGTAGCCTGACCTCGAGTTCGCCCGCCGGAGCTGCGGACGCTGGAGTATTGAGTCCCGCCAGTGGGCTCTCACTAGGTTGGAGTTCGACGGCGATGCCTTGCGAAGACGTGGGAGGAGAACGCGAGACAACCGTGAGGGTCGCGAATCGCAAACTAGCCGACTGGCTGGGATTCCTCCCGCAGCTCGCATGGAAGTATTGCTTCATGACAACTCTCCACATAGGCGCCGCGGGGGAGTTACTGGTCCAGTATCGTCTCCTCAAGCACGGTGTAGACAGCGCGCGGCTAACAACAGACTCGGGAGTTGACCTCGTCGCGTATTCGCCAATAGTGGCAACCGCGCTTACGATCCAAGTGAAGACCTCTGCAGTCGCCTCAAAGGCGGGTGGAAAAGGTGCGATGTCGAGTGGGTGGTTCTTCGCTCATGACTGCACCGCGGACCTCTTGGCTCTGGTGCGGCTCTCCTCCGATTCCGTGTGGCTCTTCACTTTGGCCGAAGCCCGCGAACTGGCGCAACAGCACTCGCAGAAAGGCGCGCGTCAGTTGTACTGGTACACGGACCCGGCTACTGCGCCAGCAGGCGCCAGGCTCGAGCAGGACATGCAGGAGTTCCGGATCGAGAGCAGGGTCCAGCAGATGTTTCTAGCGCGTTGACTCGGCTATTGGTTGCCGGTCTGCGAGAAGCCAAGCGCGCATAGCGCAGCATCGGCCAGAATCTGGATCGTTGGCGTGGGTCAGCATTCCTCGGCGTATCCGTCGCCGGACGTCGGGTCCTGACTATCGTTTGTCAGACCTCCGCCATACCGTGTCAGTCACGCCGAAACGGATCCCCACATGACCGCCACACTCACCACCACGCGCAACTGCGAGCCACTCGCGGGGACGGTCGCGCGTCGGCTCGTCGTCGCTGATGTGGAGAACCTGCTGGGGCGTGCACCTGCGGAGGCGTCTGCGCTCGAGTGGGCTCTCGCCGTCGGCCACTTGTTTGATGCGATTGGCTTGCGGCGGGGTAGCGACATGGTGGCGATCGCCGTGAACCCCGTGTTCGCGATCCACGTGGCTGCGCTGTATGGGTCGATGTCTTTGGGGCTGCGGGTGGCGGCGCACCGGACCGTGTGGGTGCCGCGGACGTCTCGGGTGGAGTTGGGGTTGGCG
>PHEW01000004.1 GCA_002841315.1 Actinobacteria bacterium HGW-Actinobacteria-4 | reverse complement strand
CTGACCAGCGCCACCGCGTGGGACCTGTTCCCCATGACTCACCACGTCGAGGTAGTCGCGAGCTTTGACCGCCGCTAGCCCTATGCGGAGCCCGGGAGTGGCCCCGCGTCCCTCCCGTTAGGATGGAGTCCGGACTACAAGCGGAGGACTTAATGAGCGAGAACACCCTGGGAGCACGCGCCAACCTCGACGTTGGAGGCAAGGCATACGAGATCTTCCGGCTGGACGCCGTGCCGGGTCTCAATCGACTCCCGTTCTCGCTCAAGGTTCTCGCTGAGGCGCTGTTGCGCACGGAAGATGGCGCGAACATCACGGCCGCTCACGTCCAGGCGCTAGCGAATTGGGACCCTCAGGCGGAGCCCGACACGGAGATCCAGTTCACGCCTGCGCGTGTGGTCATGCAGGACTTCACCGGCGTGCCGTGTGTCGTTGACCTCGCGACTATGCGTGAGGCCGTCGCGGAGCTCGGCGGAGACCCCGCGAGCATCAACCCGCTCGCGCCCGCCGAGATGGTGATCGACCACTCGGTAGTTATTGACGTCTTTGGCCGGTCCGATGCGCTCAAGCTCAATACCGACCTGGAGTACGAACGTAACCGCGAGCGTTACCAGTTCTTGCGTTGGGGTCAGACGGCGTTCGACAACTTCAAGGTGGTGCCGCCAGGTACCGGAATCGTTCACCAGGTCAACCTCGAGTACCTGGCCCGCGGCGTGATGGCACGTGAGGTTGAGGGCATCCTGCAGGCTTACCCGGACTCGTGCGTAGGCACCGACTCCCACACCACCATGATCAATGGGCTTGGCGTGCTGGGCTGGGGCGTGGGAGGCATCGAGGCGGAGGCTGCGATGCTCGGCCAGCCCGTATCGATGCTCATTCCTAAGGTGCTGGGCTTCAAGCTGACCGGCCAGATCCCGCCGGTAGCGACCGCCACCGACGTGGTGCTGACCATCACCGAGATGCTGCGCCAGCACGGCGTGGTTGGCAAGTTTGTGGAGTTCTACGGCGAGGGTGTGGGCGCGGTTCCGCTGGCCAATAGAGCGACCATCGGCAACATGTCGCCCGAGTTCGGCTCCACCGCGGCGATGTTCCCCATTGACCAGGTCACGATTGACTACTTGCGCCTCACCGGCCGTTCCGAGGAGCAGGTCGCGCTTGTCGAGGCGTACTGCAAGGCGCAGGGAATGTGGCATGACCCCACCGCGAGCGACTACGTCGAGCCCGCGTTCTCGGAATACCTCGAGCTGGACTTGTCGACGGTGGTTCCCTCGATCGCCGGTCCCAAGCGCCCTCAGGACCGGATTGCCCTCACCGACGCCAAGCGCGCCTACGCTGGGGCCATCATGGACTACGCGAACCATGAGGACCAGGTCACCACTGGTCTCGATGAGGCGGTTGAAGAGACCTTCCCGGCATCGGACCCCGTGGCGTCAAGCGTGGAAACGGATGACAGCGACAAGCCGGCCGATGCTGACTTGGCTGGGCCACGCGGCGTCCCTTCCAAGCGGGTCCAGGTCACGCTTGAGGATGGCACGGTCACGGAACTGGATCACGGCGCCGTGGTGATCGCCTCGATTACGTCTTGCACTAACACCTCGAACCCGTCAGTGATGCTTGCCGCCGCACTGCTGGCGCGCAACGCGAACCGTAAGGGCCTGAAGGTCAGGCCATGGGTCAAGACGTCGATGGCGCCAGGGTCCCAGGTGGTGACCAACTACTACGAGCAGGCCAACCTGTGGCCTGACCTGGAGGCGCTTGGGTATCACCTGGTGGGTTACGGCTGCACCACGTGTATTGGTAACTCGGGGCCGCTCCCGCAGGCCGTGAGCGACGCGGTGAACGAGCATGATCTTTCCGTAGTGTCGGTGCTCTCTGGCAACCGCAACTTCGAGGGCCGCATCAACCCGGACGTCAAGATGAACTACCTTGCGTCCCCTCCGCTCGTGATCGCCTACGCACTTGCCGGCACCATGAACGTTGACTTCGAGACCGAGCCGCTGGGCCAGGATCAAGACGGCAAGGACGTCTTCTTGCGCGACATCTGGCCTGACTCCGCCGAGGTGGAGTCGATTGTGCTCTCCTCGATCAACCAGCAGATGTTTACCGACGACTATGCCGACGTGTTTGCGGGGGACGAGCGCTGGCAGTCGCTACCAACGCCGGACTCGCAGGTGTTTGAGTGGGATGCCGATTCCACCTACGTGCGCAAGCCCCCGTACTTCGATGGCATGACCATGCAGCCCGCACGGGTTGAGGACATTGAGGGCGCGCGGGTGCTTGCCTTGCTGGGCGACTCGGTGACGACTGATCACATTTCTCCCGCCGGTGCCATCAAGGCCGACAGCCCCGCCGGTCGCTATCTAGCCGATCACGGCGTGGAGCGCCGCGACTACAACTCGTACGGGTCGCGACGCGGCAATCACGAGGTGATGATCCGTGGCACCTTCGCCAACATTCGGCTGCGCAACCTGCTGCTCGCCGCCGAGAACAACGGCGCCGGCGTCGAGGGTGGTTTCACTCTCAACCACCTCACGGGCAAGCAGGACACGATCTACGATGCCGCTCAGGACTACCAGGCGGCCGGGGTGCCGCTCGTGGTGCTTGCGGGCAAGGAGTACGGCAGCGGATCATCGCGCGACTGGGCCGCCAAGGGCACCAGCCTGCTGGGTGTCCGAGCGGTCATCACGGAGAGTTTTGAGCGCATTCACCGCTCCAACCTGATCGGAATGGGCGTGTTGCCTCTGCAGTTCCCGCAGGGCGAGTCCGCAGCGAGCCTGGGCCTCGACGGTACCGAGACCTTCAGCATCGTTGGCGTGAGCTCGTTCAGCGATGGCGCACACCCCGCGACGCTTCCCGTGGTCGCGCTCAAGACTGACGGCTCCACCGTCACCTTCGAGGCGCGGGTGCGCATCGACACTCCCGGTGAGGCGGAGTACTTCCGCAACGGCGGCATCCTTCAGTACGTGTTGCGCTCGCTGGTCACCGCTTAAGACACACAATCGCCAATGCGTGCAAGGGCTTTGGCCTGCGAGGACCGTACAGTGGTGGAAGCCAGAAGGAGGAGTGAGCGTGCTGGAGCGCATTGAGTCACCGCGTGACCTTGACGGTTTGACGCACGCTGAACTCACCGAACTGGCCGCTGACATCCGCGAATACCTGGTGCGATCGGTGTCTCAGACGGGCGGCCACCTGGGCCCCAACCTGGGAGTGGTTGAACTCACCATCGCCATGCACCGCATCTTTGACTCGCCTCATGACCCCATTGTGTTCGACACGGGGCATCAGTCGTATGTGCACAAGCTGTTGACCGGCAGGCGTGACTTTGCTGCGTTGCGCTCGCGCGGCGGGGTGTCTGGTTACCCGTCGCGTGCGGAGAGCGTGCACGACGTCGTGGAGAACTCGCATGCGTCCACATCGCTGTCCTGGGCAGCAGGCATTGCGCGAGGCCACACGTTGCGCGGCGAGACCGACCGCACCACGGTCGCGGTGATTGGCGACGGCGCTTTGACGGGTGGCATGGCCTGGGAGGCGCTGAACTCGCTTTCGGCGTGTCATGACCGCGTGGTGATTGTGGTCAACGACAACGGCCGGTCCTATGCGCCCACCATCGGTGGACTGGCGCGCAAGCTCGACGGAATCCGCACGGACCGTCGCTACGAGCAGTTCTTGGGTTGGGGCAAGCGAAACTTCGAGGGTCGAGGGAGGCTGCGCCACTTCACCTATACCGGGGTGCTGCGTGCCAAGCGCGGGGTGAAGGACCTCATCAGGCCGCAGGGGATGTTTGAGGACCTTGGGATCAAATACGTGGGACCTATCCACGGCCACGACATTGCGCAGCTCGAGTGGGCGCTACAGCACGCCCGTGACTTCGGCGGGCCGGTACTCGTTCACGTGCTCACGGAGAAGGGCCGCGGCTACACGCCCGCTGAGACCGATGAGGCCGATCGTTTCCACGCAGTGGGCAAGATCCACCCCGAAACAGGGCTTCCGGTCAAGCCGTCGCGCTTTGGGTGGACGTCCGTGTTTGCCGACGAGATCGTCAAGGTAGGCCACGAGCGCGAAGACGTGGTCGCGCTAACGGCAGCCATGCAACAACCGGTGGGGCTTCAGCCGTTTGCCGATGCCTTCCCGGAGCGGACCATCGATGTGGGCATCGCCGAACAGCACGCGGTAACGTCGGCAGCCGGACTCGCCTTTGCTGGCCTTCACCCGGTGTTCGCCGTGTACGCGACGTTCCTCAATAGGGCGTTCGATCAGCTGCTCATGGACGTCGCCCTCCACAAGGCGGGCGTGACGTTCATGCTTGACCGTGCGGGCATCACGGGAGACGACGGTGCCAGCCACAACGGAATGTGGGACATGGCACTGTTGCGTCACGTCCCCACCTTGCGCCTGGCTGCGCCGCGCGACGAACCCACGCTTCGCCAAGCCTTCAGGGAGGCGCTCGACGTTGATGACGCACCCACCGTGGTGCGCTACCCCAAAGGTCCGGTGGGCGACCCCATTCCGGCTCTACGGACCGTGGGTGGCGTCGACATCGTCGCCGAACACGGAACCGCCCCGCAGGCGGTGGTGTTCGGCCTGGGTGCCATGGCATCGACCGCCGTTGAGGTGGCGGGAAAGATTGCCGCCGAAGGCGTGAGCGTGGTAGCGGCGAGCGCCACGTGGGTGCACCCCGTCCCCGAAGGGCTCCTCGATGTGGTGGGCAACGCCGCGCTGGTGGTCACGGTCGAGGACGGGCTGCGCGATGCCGGCATAGGCGAGGAATGGGCCGATGCTGCCCGCACCTTGGGGAACACTGCCACCTGGCACCACCACGGCATTCCGCTTGAGTTCCTGGACCACGCGTCTCGCGCGCAGATTGTCGAAGCGGTGGGCCTTGACGCTGGAGCGATTTCGAGCGTCGCCATCGGCGTGCTCAAGGGTCAGCGTGCACTCAAGGACTAATGGCTACGCGGACGGGTCGGTTGCCTTCGCATCTTGCGCAAGGATCTCTTCCGTCGCTGCCTCGAACGCTGCGAGCAACATGGGCGTTGTCACGTCGATCTGCCACGGGCGCGCGCCGCGCTCCGCAAGGAACGAGCGGATCGAAGGCTCGCCACCGCCGTCGTAGTCCCAGCACAGGCGCCTCAAGGCATCCGGCTGCAAGACGTTCTCTGCGGGGATGTCGAGCTCCTCGCTGAGTTCGCCCATCCCTTCACGCGCATGGGTGAGCCTCGCGTGTGCGTCGGGGCGTTTGTCGGCCCACATGCGCGGCTGAGGCGGTCCGTCGATCCGAGGGCCGCGCTTGGACGGCAGGGCCTTGTCCGGAAGTTGCATCGCCTCGGCAATGGCGGGGTACCACTGGGGGACGCGACGCTTGTTGCCCTTCGATTGCCACTCGCGTAGCGCCAGCAGCTCGTCCACGGACGTGGGCTTGGCTAGCGCTGCGGCCACGATGGCGGCGTCCCTGAGCACGCGCCCTGGGGAGGTGTCGCGCTTGCGGGCTTCCTGATCGCGCGCTTCCCACAGGCTCCTGACGATGGCCAGGCCTCGTTGGTCTCTCACCGCGTGAGATCCGTTGGTTCGCCGCCACGGATCCTCGCGCGGTTCCGCCGGGGGGGCCAGACGCACGGCCTCGAACTCTTGCTTGGCCCACTCAAGCTTGCCTGCGGCCTCAAGGTGGGCGTACATGGCGTCGCGGAGCTCGAGAAGCACCTCGACGTCGAGCGCCGCATAGGTGAGCCACGAAGGCGGCAGGGGGCGGGTGGACCAGTCTTGCGCGGAGTGCTCCTTCGCGAGGGTGAGGCCTAACTCGCGCTCCACCACTGCGGCTAAGCCCACTTTGGGCCACCCGAGTAGCCGCGCGCCAAGTTCCGTGTCGAAGATCGATGCTGGGTACATCCCCAGGTCATGCATGCCGGGGAGGTCCTGGCTCGCAGCGTGAAACACCCACTCCACGTCGCCCAAGGCGGCGCTGAACGCGGACAGGTCTGGAAGCGCGGCGGTGTCGATCAGGATGAGGCCCGCGCCGCGGCGCTTGAACTGCACCAGGTACGTCGCTTGGCCGTAGCGAAAGCCGGAGGCACGTTCGGCATCGGCGGCCACCGGCCCGGTGCCGGCGGCAAACTGGTCGATGGCGCGTGCTAGGGCCTCAGGGGTGTCGATGATGGGGGGAACGCCGCCGGCAGGCGCGACCAACGGTGTGGTCTCGACTTCTGCGGGAGCATCAGCATCCGCCGCGGCAGCAGTCAACGGTGGGTCCTGGTTGAGATCGGTCACGCGGTCCTTCCATGTAAGAGGCGAACACCCTCGGGGACGGGTGGCACGCCTGCGCACGCGGCAAGCAGTTCACCCCACGCCTCGATGTGCGGTGCAAGGTCGGTGGTGTCGGGAGTCCACGAGACGCGAAGTTCCACGTTGACCTCGAGCGGACGGTCGGCCAGTTCGCCGAACGATCGCGACACTACCTTGGTAACCGTACCCCCGCGCGCGTGGTGTGGCACGCCTTCCAGGGCGTCTGCGAGCCACGACCATGCGACATCGGCCCACATGTCGTCGGTACCAACCTCGGCTTCAACCACGGCTTTGACGAGTGCGACTACCCGGAACGTGCCGTCCCACGCTTCTTGGCCAGCGGGATCGTGAAGCACGACGAAACGGCCGGAGCTCTCCGCATCCGGCGCATTGACCTCGCCGTTAATGGCCACGGCGTAGGGGGCTATCCGTGACGGTGCGGGGGTCTCCACCAGCGCGACGTCGCCGCGCACCTTGGCGTGCCGCAGGGACACCAGTGCCTCAGCAAAGGCTGGCGGCGCATCGTGAGTGTCACGGCCCATGGCTTGAGGGTATGCCGGGCCACGCCGCCTTCCAGGTACGCCACGCGGTCGCCTACCCTCTAGGCTATTGCGGTACCCAAAATCCCCGTAAGGAACAGACATGCCCCTCGCACACATTGGTGTCACCGGACTCGCGGTCATGGGCCGCAACTTGGCCCGCAACTTTGCCCGCAATGGCTTCACCGTAGCCGTCCACAACCGCTCCGTGGAGCGCATGACGTCGCTCATCGAGGAGCATGGCGATGAGGGCGATTTCATTGGCTGCGAAAGCCTCGAAGACTTTGTGGGCGCGCTGTCGGTCCCGCGCACCGTGGTGGTCATGGTCATGGCAGGCGGCCCCACTGATGCCGTCATCGACGCGCTGATCCCGTTGCTCGACAAGGGCGACATCATCGTGGACGCTGGCAACGCCCACTACGAAGACACCCGCCGCCGCGAGGCTGCACTGGCGGCCCAGGGGCTCCACTTTGTGGGCTCCGGCGTGTCCGGTGGCGAAGAAGGCGCGCTCCTAGGCCCGTCCATCATGCCCGGCGGCCCTGCCGAGTCCTACAAGACGCTCGGCCCCATCCTTGAGAAGATCTCCGCCAAGGTGGACGGCGAGCCGTGCTGCGTGCACGTGGGCCCTGATGGTGCTGGCCACTTTGTCAAGATGGTCCACAACGGCATCGAGTACGCGGACATGCAGCTCATTGGCGAGGCCTATCACTTACTCCGCGCGGGTCTGGACCTCACCCCGGCAGAGATTGGCGACATCTTTGCGGAATGGAACAAGGGCGACCTCGAATCGTTCCTCATTGAGATCACTGCCGAGGTGCTGCGCCAGGTAGACGCCAAGACCGGCAGGCCGCTGGTGGACGTCATTGTGGACCAGGCCGGTCAGAAGGGCACGGGGCGCTGGACCGTGATCTCCGCCCTCGACTTGGGTATCCCCATCACGGGCATCGCGGAGGCGACGTTCGCACGCGCCATCTCCTCCCACGGCGACCAGCGCGTGGCCGCGCAGAAGGTCCTGCAGGGCAACGCTGAAGAATTCGCCATCGCAGACCGCGACGCGTTCATCGAGGATGTCCGCCAGGCGCTGTATGCGTCCAAGGTGGTGGCGTACGCGCAGGGATTCGACCAGATTCAGGCGGCCTCAGAAGAGTTTGGGTGGGGAATCGACCGTGGCGCCATGGCCAGGATCTGGCGCGGCGGCTGCATCATTCGCGCCCGCTTCCTCAACCGCATCTCTGAGGCCTACGGCCGTGACGCCAACCTGGTGTCACTGTTGGTTGACCCGTACTTCGCCAAGGAGGTTGGCGACGGCACCGCCGCGTGGCGTCGCGTGGTCGCGCAGGCGGCACTCGCTGGCATCCCGGTGCCCGCCTTTGGATCGTCGCTGTCGTACTACGACGCCTTGCGTTCGCCGCGCCTACCTGCGGCCTTAATTCAGGGCCAGCGGGACTTCTTTGGTGCTCACACTTACAAGCGCATCGACGCTGAAGGTTCCTTCCACACGTTGTGGTCTGAGGACCGCAGCGAGGTGCAGGCCTAGCTCCTCATGATTCCCGTGGTGGTAGGCGGCGACATCGGTGCCTACGCGCTCATCCGCGCCTTCTACGAGTACTCCGGGGTGCGCGGTGTGGTGGTGGCGAAGGTGCATACGCGCGTGTTTGCCCACACCAAGCTCGCCGAGGTGCGGGTGGCCGATGTTGACACCGCCGACGCCCTGGTGGCTGCGCTGCTTGAGGTCGCTCGGGACAAGGCAGGGCAGCGGTTGGTCTTGCTCAGCAACGCGGACTGGTACGTTGAGGCCATTATCAACGCCCGGGGCGTGCTCGAGGAGTTCTACGAGATTCCTATGTGCTCTGCAGCGGCGTTCGCGCGCGTTTCATCCAAGAGCGCCTTTCACGAGGACTGCGACGCGCTTGGCATCCCGGTGCCGCGCCAGGTCGCCGTGGATGTCGCGGTGGCCAAGCCCGAGCACGATGACGCGCTACTTGCGAGCCTCACCTATCCCGTGATTGGCAAGCCCAGTTCAAGCGCGGAGTACTACTACGTGGACTTCCCGGGCAAGCGCAAGATTCACCACCTCGACAGCCGCGATCAGGTGGACACCTTGCTGGGCGCACTGCGCGGCGCCGGCTACCGCGGCACGTTTCTGCTGCAGGAGTTCATTCCAGGCGACGAGACCCAGATGCGCTCGCTCACGGCGTACCGGGATAGTCGCGGCGTGGTGACCCTCATGTGCACCGGCCGGGTGCTGCTGGAGGAGCACACGCCCGGCACGCTGGGAATCCCAGCTGCCATCCTGACTGAGCCCTACGCCGATGCCATGGATGCCATGGCCGCCTACCTTGAGCGGGTGGACTACCGGGGCTTCGCGAATGCCGACTACAAGCGTGATGAGCGCACCGGCCGCCACGTGTTCTTTGAAGTCAATCCGCGCATCGGCCGCAACAACTACTACGTCACCGCTGCTGGTGCCAATGTGGCGCGGTTTGTGGAGGCGGACCTCGATTCGCGTGACATAGAACCCATGCGCGTCATGGCCCAGGTGCTGTACTCGGTGGTGCCGATCGCGCTGCTGCGGCGCTACCTGCTGGACAGGGCGCTCCGCAAGCGCGTGATGGCGGCTGCGCGCAGGTCGGTAGCGCGCCCGCTCTTGGCCCCGGGGGACCGTTCTCCCCGGCGCATCGCGACCGTGCTGGCGCTCACGGCTAACTACTGGCGCAAGTACCGCGCCTTCTATCCCAGGCCCACGGCGACAGGCAACTAGCGCGAGAACCGTTCCATGACAAAGCCGCCTCCCTTGAGGCGGTGGGTGAGTTGCATGTGAGCGGGCACGGCAGGCACCTTGGGTGCGCTGAGACCACCCATCCGGTTGCTCGTGGTCAGGCAGTAGTCGTCGATGGCGTCGTGCTTGACAAAGAGGTGAGCGAGCTCGGGGCCGCCTTCGCAAAGCACCCGCGCCAGGCCGCGCGCCGCGAGGGCTTCACGCAAGAGGTCAGGATCAATGCTGTCATCCCCAGTCACCAGGATTCTGTCCGCCCACGCGGAGCTAGACGCGGTCGCGGCTGGCGCGGAACTGGTCGTGACGATCCAGGTCCGTTCCGGGCTGAGCTCCTCGGGAATCACCCCGGTGTAGGTGACGATGGCGAGGTCGGGCCCGGGCAGTGAGGTGGCGGCCTGGATCGCGAACTCGGCGGGCACGGCGACATCGCGGTAGCGTTCGCCGCGCGTGGTCCGGCCGCCTACCACCACGACGTCGGCGTTGGCACGTAGCACCCTCAGCACACGTAAGTCTTCGGGTCCGTTGAGCGATCGCGAGGATCCGTCGGGGCCGGCAGCCTTGCCGTCAGCGGACTGAATGAGCCCCAGCCTCACCACGCCAGGCTCGTGGGCGTAGAGGGCGCGCAGGGCCCCTTCTTGGGCCGTTGGGGGCAGGTCCCGTTCTTCGGGGTGGGTTTGGGCCAGCACTGCGTCCTGGGTCACGCTCATCCCGTCTCTTGGCTTTCCTGGAACACTAGCGAAAGTACAGTAGTGGTGTCATGAAACCAACACTGCTGGGCCGCCGCCCTGACGTGCCCACGGCGGCGCTGATTGGTGCGCTGCGCCCTCCGCACCATTTTGCCCACGCGACCTTCGAGACCTACAGTCCTGACCCCGAGTTTCCCAGCCAGGCGGCCGCTCTCGGGACTGTTCGCGCCGTGGCCGCTAGCCTCAAGCCGCGTTCGAGTGGCTCGTCGCGAAGCAGCGGAACGCCGGGCTTGTATCTGGACGGGGGCTTTGGCGTAGGGAAGACCCACCTGCTTGCGGCCTTGGCCCACGCGGTTCCCGGCGCGGCGTTCGCGACCTTTGTGGAGTACACGTCGCTGGTGGGAGCCCTTGGCTTCCCGAGCGCGCGGCGCGAACTCCAGGAGTTCCGGTTGGTGTGCATCGACGAGTTCGAGCTGGATGATCCCGGCGACACGCTCCTGATGGCGCGGCTCATGCGGGAACTGGCTGATGCCGGGGTTGCCTTGGCCGCCACGTCCAACACGCCGCCGGGCTCGCTGGGGCTTGGGCGCTTTGCCGCAGCCGACTTCCAGCGCGAGATCCAGTCCCTCGCCAGTTCCTTTCAGGTGGTTTCGATCGATGGTCCTGACTATCGCCACCGCGAGACCCATGAGTTCCCGCCGCCGGACACCGAGGCGGACGTGCGCGCTCAATGTGATCGCGATGGCGCGGTGTGTGAGGATTTTGGTGCCTTGGTGGGCGACCTCGCTCACGTGCATCCCAGCCGCTACAATGCGTACCTTGACGGCATCGACACCCTGGGACTCACGGGGGTGGCACCGTTGCGTGACCAGAACCAGGCCCTGCGGTGGGTGTCACTGGTAGACAGGCTCTACGACCGCGATGTGCGCTTGATCGCCGCCGGCGAACCGCTTGCTGACGTCTTCACTCCGGACATGATGAAGGGCGGCTACCGCAAGAAGTACCTGCGGGCACTGTCGCGCATGCTGTCACTGGTGGTGGGGGAGGACGAGCCGTCGGCCGCCCAGGGCGAGACGGCGTCAGCCACCGGTGGTGCGTAGCTGGGCGATGCGGGCACGCTCCTCTTCGACGTCAAAGTCCGCCACCGGCCACGCCAGGTTCATTCCCTCAAGCGCCTCGATGAGGAGCTCGGTGACAGCAAGGCGCGCAAACCACTTGCGATCCGCGGGTACCGCGTACCACGGGGCGGCGTCGGTGGTGCAGCGGTCCAGGACTGCCTGATACGCCACGTGGTAGTCGTCCCACAGCGCGCGGTCGTCAAGATCGCTCGTGGAGTACTTCCAGTGCTTGTGGGGGTCCTCGAGCCTCGCGGCGAGGCGTTCCAGTTGTTCCTCTTTGGACAGCACCATGACGCACTTGATGACAACCACACCGTGGTTGGTGAGACGCTGCTCCCATGCATTGATCTCGCCGTAGCGCGCTTCCCACACTGGCGCGGGCACGAGGTTGAGCACGCGCGCCACCAAGACGTCTTCGTAGTGCGAGCGGTCAAAGAGGCCGATGTCTCCGGCCACAGGCAGCGCGTTCTCTATGCGCCACAGGAAGTGGTGAGCGAGCTCCTCCGGGGTGGGCTTGCCAAAGCCCGTCACGTGCACGCCCTGCGGGTCCACCATGCCAAGGACGTTGCGGGCAATCCCACCCTTGCCGGAAGCGTCCATGCCTTGCAACACCACGAGCACGGAGCGGGGATCGCCTTGGCGGCCATTCGCGTACAGCATCTCTTGAAGATCGGACAATCGCTTGCCGCGCTCTGCAATGAGGGTGGCACCGTCGGCCTTGGTGCCCTCAAACCCGGGGGTGCTGCGGGCGTCGACGTCCGTCAGAACAAACCCCGGCCCCACTCTGAGGGACTCGCTAGGGGAGGTGGTCCAACCGGACGGGGTCATGGCCGATGCTCGCTCTCGTCAGTGCGCCACTAGCGCCACGGCATCGGGCCCCAGTGTCACGGTGAATGCTTCCCCGGAGCCTATGCGTTCCCAGGTAACAGGGCCAAACATTGCGATGGGCTCGCCCGTTGTGACAACGGCGGGGGAGCCGGTCAGGTTGGCGTGCACGCTGACTGGCCCGTGCATGGTGACCACGCGGGGTGCGGCCTCGGATACGCCAACGGGATGCTGCTGCCACGCCGTGGCGTCGAGGGTGCGCTGGCGGGCCGCAATGACGTCGAGGTACCAGCGGCGCAGGTCGTCGTGTCCCTTGCCGGAGGCCCCTAGCCCGGGGCCCAGTTTGGAGCGCAGAAAGGTGGTGCGATCCTGGGGATCTGGCACCGCGACAGGGCCGCCGTAGAGTTCCTCCCAGCCGTGGCCGTCGAACTCTGCCATCCGGCCCTCGGACACCTGCGAGCCCAGCGGTTCGTCGTGATCGGTGAAGTACATGAACGGTCGCGTCTCCCCGTACTCCTCGCCCATGAACAGCATCGGAGTGAAGGGCGACAGCAGGATCATGGCGAGCGAGGTCGCTTGCGCGCCAGGGGAGAGGGACGATGCCGGGCGGTCACCAATGGCCCGGTTGCCCACCTGGTCATGGTTGGAGGCGAACACCACGAACTGGCGACGGTCACGATCCGGGGCCACGGGCTTGCCCCAGGCGGTGCCGCGGAACGGCGAGTACGTGCCATGGTGCCAGAACACGTGCCGGTACACGTGATCGAGCGTCTCGATGGACCCAAAGTCAACGTAGTAGCCGTGGCGTTCGCCGGTGAGGTAGGCGTGCAAGGCGTGGTGGACGTCGTCCGCCCATTGTGCGGTCATGCCCAGCCCGCCTTCGCTCACGGGGGTGACCATGGCGTCGTCATTGAGATCGGACTCTGCGACCAAAGACAGCGGGCGGCCGATGCTGTGGGCGAGTTCAGCCGTGGCGATCGACAATTGCGCGAGCAAGTGGTGGTCGGAATTGTCGCGCAGGGCGTGCACGGCGTCGAGCCTGAGCGCGTCGATGTGAAAGTCATCGAACCACCGCAGCGCGTTGTCGATGAAGTAGTCGCGCACAGGTGCACTGTGGTCTTGGTCGAGGTTGACCGCCCAGCCCCACGGGGTCTCGTGTGCGTCCGTGAAATACGGACCAAAGGCCGCCAGGTAGTTGCCGTCGGGGCCTAGGTGGTTGTAGACCACGTCCAGGCACACGGCAATGCCGCGCTGGTGCGCCTTGTCGACAAACCGTTGGAGTGCGGCGGGTCCACCGTAGACCTCGTGGACCGCATACAGCGACACGCCGTCGTAGCCCCAGCCGCGCTGGCCGGGGAAGGGCGCGAGCGGCATCAGTTCCACCATTTCGATGCCCTGGGCCGCGAGGTCGCGCAACTGGCCTGCTGCGGCGTCGAGGGTTCCCTGCGGCGTGAACGTTCCCACGTGGAGCTCGTAGGTCACGGCGCCGCGCGCGTCCCTCCCAGCCCACTGCGAGTCCATCCACCGGTGCTCGCTGGCGTCGAACACCCGGGATAGACCGTGCACGCCGTCCGGCTGCCACGCGCTACGCGGGTCAGGGTAGGGGCCGTGTCCGTCCACCATGAACCCGTAGTCGGTGCCCATCGCGAGTTGGGGTCCCTCCCACCATCCGTCCCCGGCATCAGCGACGCGTGACATGGGGTGGGTGGTGCGACCATCGGTACCGTCGGTGACGCACATCACTTCCGTGGCGTTGGGAGCCCAGACGCGCGCGCGCATCACGCGGGGACCAGCAGCGCCACGGGAAGAACGCGCAGCAGATCGGCCACCGGCACAGGCCCCCCGCCATAGGTCTGACCGGTGAGTTCGTCGCGCCACGCGCCAGCGGGCAGTTGGACCGTGTGCTCGCCCCAGCCGCCCAGCCGCGCGAGTTCGAGTGCTAGCCGGGTGGCGACGGTGATGACGCGGGGACGCTCGGCGACGGTCCGCGCAAACACCACGGCATGGCCGGAGGATGACGGCAACGGCAGGTAATCCGCTGACGGGCCCACAAAGGCGTCCGCATGATCGCGCCGCACGCGCAGAGCGGCCGCCGTCACCGAGAGCTTCTCGTCACCAAGCGACTTAGGTTTGGAGCCGCGCTGGAGACGCTCCAGGCGCGTAGCGAGCGAGTCGAAGTCCACGGCCCGGCGGTTATCGGGGTCAACCAAGGAAATGGCGACACTCTCGGTGCCTTGGTAGACGTCAGGAACGCCGGGAACGGTCAGTTGGAGGAGCTTCTGAGCAAGCGTTGCAGCGCGCACGCCCGGCGCCGTCGCTTCGTGCCATGCCGCGACCAGGGCCAGCACCTTGGGGTCACCATGGGTGGCCTGGGCAAACTCGAGCACCAGTGCCTCGTAGGTGGTGTCCACGGACGTCCAGGTGGTGTGAGTCTTGGCTTCTCTCATGGCCTTGGTGAGGTAGCCCTCGAGGCGTTCCCACGCGATGGGGTCGCCTGCGCTACTGGTGCCCACCAGGGTCTGCCACCACAGGTTCTCTGTGCGCCCGTCAAGTTCGGCGGGACGTAGTCGTGCCGTCGCGCCCTGCAGGTCCTGGACGAGCGTCTCCCAGCCTTCCGCGTCTTCGCTCAACACGCTCAGCGTGACGCGCATGTCTTCCGATCGCTTGGTGTCGTGCGTGGTGAGGCATGTCATCGCATGGGGGTAGGCCAGTTGTTGGTCGGCGGCCCAGGCGTGGAAACTTGCGGGCGCGAGGGCAAAGCGGCTTGCGGGGGAGCCCACTTCACACAGGGACAACAGGTGGGTCCATCGGTAGTACGCGGTGTCCTCCACTCCCTTGGCCATGACGGCACCGCACGCCTGCTGGAAGCGAGTGATCAACTGCGCACGGTTGGCGTCGGTGGTGCGGCCCGCGCTGCCTACCTCGGCACCCTTGAGTAGGTCCACCACGACCTCGAGGGTCTCGTGGCGTTCGGGGTCAAGCAGGGTGCGGGCGCGCTCGGCGGCCAGGTCAATGGCTTCGAGCGACATCGGCTTGGGGGCGACGCCGGCGACCACGTAGGCGCGATAGCGATCGAAGGTGACCAGCATGGTCCGTAAGCAGTCGTAGAGGGCTCTCCAGGTGTGGTCCCGGAGGCGGACGTCGCTGGTGCAGACGGTATGGGCGATTGTCGCGAGCCTATGAACTTCGCTGGACAGCGAGTCCTTGACGATCTCACGCTTGGCCTGGTCGATGATCGCCGGCAGCTCACCCATGGCGTCTCCCGCCACGCGGTGCAGCGTGCCAGCGAGGCCAGCGGATCCCGCGGGGTCGCGCAGCAGGGCGCCGATGCGCCACGCGGCGTCATACCCGGTGGTCCCGGCGGTCTTCCACGAGGTGGGTAGCTTCTCTTCGTCTTCCAGTATCTTTTCCACCACCACCCAGGCTCCGTTGGTGGCGTCCGCAAGGCGGGCCAGATATCCGGCTGGGTCCGCGAGCCCGTCAGGGTGGTCGATCCGCAGCCCTTCGATGGTGCCGTCGTTGACCAGATCAACGATCACGCGGTGCGTCGCGTCAAAGACGTCGGGGTCTTCCACGCGAACGGCCACAAGGGAGCCCACGTCAAAGAAGCGTCGGTAGTTCAACTCTTCGTTGGCAACCCGCCAGTACGCCAGGCGGTAGTGCTGCTGGTCCACCAAGGAGGCCAGCGGCAGGTTCTCGGTGCCTCGACGGACCGGGAACACGTGGTCGTAGTACCTCAGCACGGGGACGTCGCCTTCGGCTTCACGACCGGGGACCACCATCGAGTCAAGCGACAACTCCTCGGCGGCCAGTACCGTGCCGATGCGCTGGCCCAGCACGGGCATGAGCACGGGGTCTCCGCTTGCCCAATCCACGTCAAACCAGTGAGCAAACGGGGAGTCTTCGCCAAGGGCGAGGACGGACCACAGATTGGCGTTGTGATACGCGGGGGTGGGCACCGCCATGTGGTTGGGGACCAGGTCGCACACCAAACCGATGCCTCGCTTGCCCGCCTCCCAGGAGAGCTCGCGCAGCCCTTGCTCGCCCCCAAGGACGCTGGCCACACGGGAGTGATCCACCACGTCGTAGAAATGGGTTGAACCTGGTGCGGAGGTGAGGATGGGGGACAGGTAGAGGTGACTCACGCCCAGGGCGGCGTAGTAGGGCAGGTGGCGCGTGGCGTCGGCGAAGGTGAAGTCGGCGCTGAGTTGGAGACGGTACGTCGAGACAGGGACGGCGGCACCTTGGCGGTGGCCAAGCCGCCTGCTGTGCTCGTGCGAAACGTCTGTCACGGTGAAAACCCATCTACCTGGTCTGCCATTGTGTCAGACGCTTGCGGACATGCAACAGCCGCAGTGGCTGACCACTGCGGCTGTTGTGTCAAAGCTGGTTGCCATCGCAAGCGCGAGGCTTGCCGATCGCGGAATGCGTCGTTAGACGCGGTTGCGTCCCCGGCGTCCGTAGCCCATGAAGGCAGAGACGAGGAAGAGGATGGCCGCAATCACGAGAAGCCACATCAGGCCCTCGACGAGTGCTCCGGTAAAACCGAAGATGATCGCGAGGATGAGCAGTATGATTATTAGTGTCATATGTCCACTTTGGCACGGTATGTCCGTTTTTGCAACAGATAGCCAACGAGACTCCACTAGTGGTGGGCGATACTGGGATCGAACCAGTGACCTCTTCCGTGTCAGGGAAGCGCGCGGGGTCCGCTTTCGTGCGCCGGTGTGCGTCATTCCTGGTGGATGTTGACGAAGTGGTGTCAGCGTACACCGGCGGATGTCGGCAAATCGGCCCCGGTTGGGGGTCCGTGTGGGCGCAACATGTGCCCAGGGGCGGCCGTCCAGGCCCGATGCCACTCGTGCGCGTGGGATTCATGCACTCGCGCTGGGCTAGGGTGATAGTCGGTCCGTGAGGGCTGGCGCTATCGGCAGTCAGGGTCTTGTGGTGGCTGGTTCCGATGTGTCGAACAGGGATGAAGGTGGGGCCGTGGCGGAGCGCGTGGATCCTGAGTGGGCGAAGGAGGTCCTCGAGTGGTGGGTGGAGCACGCGGACGCGGCGCTCACTGCTGGTCGCGGTAGGCGCGAGCATTCATTCTGCTCGTCGGGCCCGAAGACCGACGAACTCCTCGCCCGAGAGAATCAAGCGCGGCGCGTGATCAGGGCGGTGCTCGGCGTCCAGAAGGTCGGCTACCTAGTATCCGCCATGCCGGGTGGGCACAACTTCGTGGAGCTGCAGTCTGGCCTCGACGCAGCACATCGCGCTCTTGGCGTGCTCGCAACCTCCGCCGAGACGTCGCAACACATCACGGGCACCCGAGCACCCACGTTGGCGGCAGACAGTTTGCATCCGTTGATCTGGGACGCTGCCTCTAGGTTGTGGCATGACGGGCATCGTTCTCAGGCGGTTCAGCGTGCGGCGACGTTCCTGAACGCTCATGTACAGGACCTGACAGGGCGAAGCGACCTTTCTGACAGTCCGCTGATGGCGCAAGTCTTCTCCTTGGGTGCGCCGGAGGAAGGAAGGCCGCGTCTTCGATGGCCCGGCAATAGCACCGACTTGACCGTGAAGGCCATGCGCAGCGGGCTACTGCAATTCAGCCAGGGGTGCTTCATGGCAATCCGCAACCCGGCTACACACGGCACCAAGGAACTAGCGCAACAAGAGGCGCTCGAGCAGCTCTCCGTCTTGAGCACACTCGCTCGCTGGGTCGATGCGTGTGAACTCGTCGAAGCCCGGGACTAGCCCCCCATCGGGTTTTCTTCGATGCGTTCGGCGAACCTCGACCACGGATCGTCGATGGGTGGAAATGGAAGACGGATGCGATCGGGGTTCCACCATACGATTGGCAGCGTTGGGTCATCGGCGTAGGTCGACAAGTACGTGACGTCGTACGGGTGACCGACCCGAATGGAAAGCCCGAGAGATTTCGCGATCTCGTGGATACGGGCGTTGGCAATGTCAGGGTCCCCGAGCCAGCCGAGTGTTGCCTTCAAGTAAGGCGCGGACGTAACGGCGACGATCTGTGAACTGCCTGGTACCTTCCGAAACGAACGGGCATGGTCAAGAACGGCGAGCTCGAGGTTTCGGTCCTGAGACACTTTGTTGAGCGCGTCTCTGATTTCCGGCGTTCGCTTGTCGACGAGATTGGCGAGTTGTCCCGATCCAAGATGGTCTTGGGCGTGCTTCAAGTCGAGGCGCTTACCCCACTCGTCGGCCAAAACGTCGTTGAACTTCCAAAGCGGATAGCGTGCCATTTGGAGAGTATGTCACGGCCGTTCTGCCGCGACAAAGAGTTGCGCCCTCGTCCTTCCGGGCGAACCCATGGACGGGGCCGCTGCTGTTGGTTGCGCGTTGGTGGGTCAACGGTATGCGGTCTGGGACCTCGCCAACCTCGTTCGCCGGACGCCTTGAAGAATGGGCTGCCAAGACTTTGAGGCTGCCGGGGTGGCATTGACGCGCGACACGGTAGCTATGCCTCGTGGATTGTGACGCGCAGAGCGGCGGGCTATGCGAGGAGCGGGTCGGCGCGCAGCTCGACACGGAACTGAACGAAGTTGCGGACTAATGGGTTCGTGGTCGTCGCTCCCTCGCGGTCCGCGCCCGCTCAGATCTAGCGGATGTCGATCTAGTCGCGGTCGAGCATCGACACGGTGGCCGGGTCGCCGATGATCGCTTCGGCCTCGTCGAGCTCGGGTTCGAGCACCACGGGCAGACTGACCGGGCGGGCGGGGGCGCGTCGATCGGGGCGCCTGCCTGAGCCCAGTTGGCCTGGGGCAGCGACAACTCAATCTCTTCCCACGCGGCCGGGTTGCGGTCCACCCGTTGCAACGGGCGCGTGCGGCCGCACCGCCGCCTCCTCTTTGCGTGCCTGCACCCGCACCCCGCTGGGGAACCAGGGAGGGCGGCTTCGTCTTGACTGGGAGACCGCCTTCTGTCTGCTGTCCTACTGGCGGGGAGTCGACAGGCGCGACTCGCGCAAAGGTGTCAAGACTCAGACTGCGCCCGGCGTGCACGGCCTTCGCCAGATGCAACCACCGGTTCGACCGTCACCTGAGCCACGTCGTGTTCGGTCGCTACAGCTCCGCCGATAGGGTGACTTCCGCAATCTCGACTGGAGTCTTGATGACGCGCCCAGATTTCCGTTCCACGAAGCGAAATCGGACCTGGACCCGGTTCGTTCGTGGGTCGCGAGTTTGATCGATGACTTCCGCCTCGACGTCGGGGTTGAGAGCTTTGATCACTGCGTCCGGTGCTACGCGCATTTGTGTTTGGAAGACCAGTCGATACTCGCCAACATTGTTGGGCCCAACCGGTAGGTGACTTGCCTTGCCGTGGAGGAGTTTGTGGTATTCAATCAGCGCCAAGTCCTCGCCAATGGCCTGGGTCTCAAGGGTTCCCACGTTGGGGTAGAAGTTCGATGTTGCACCAACCAAATTGGCTGGCACCAGGCTTTCAATGTCCACCAGTCGAAAGGTCACGAAGAGGCGCTTGAGCAGTTCGACTTGGACACGTGGCCCATCGTCTGCGGGCAAAGGTTCTGGAGAAATCGCAATCTCGAAGCTCAACGGCGGACGGATTTGGGCTAGATCAAGGATGACGTCGCCATTCGCGACGGGCCTATTCAACTCTGTGAGGCTGGATAGTCTCCCGACTCGACGAACGAGCACCGGGGACGCCTTCGCCAGGGACCACAGTGGCCCTACGAAAATCGCTGGATGGCGTCCTCCGAAGTTGATCCTTCCAGAGGAGTGGAGAGTGAGTTTGAACGACTCGGACGGCTCGTCGTCCGTCTCTGTGGTCGTGTACGCCCCGCCCTTAGTTGACACAAACCCTCGAACAGCGCCCTTTGAAGGTTTGGTGGGAAACGCGAGAATCACAGATCCGTCGCGTTCGGTCACCTCCAACTTGACGAAACGTAGGAGCTTCTCGCCTTGTTGGAGGAGGATTCGCACGCGACAAGTCTGCCCTGTCTGGGGGCACAAGGTACACACAACTCGGGCCCGATCGACATGGATCTCATCGTCAGAAGGTGATCGGCGTCGAGAGACACAAGAGGCCGCCGCGGAGGCGCTTCGCCGAGCCACATGACAAAGCCCCGGATGCTACTCCGGGGCCTGTACTGCCTGGTGGGCGATACTGGGATCGAACCAGTGACCTCTTCCGTGTCAGGGAAGCGCGCTACCGCTGCGCCAATCGCCCATGCGAGGTGGAGACGGGATTCGAACCCGTGTGGACGGCTTTGCAGGCCGCTGCCTATCCTCTCGGCCACTCCACCAAAGGCAGTACAAATACCGATACTCCGAGCGGACGACGGGATTCGAACCCGCGACCCTCACCTTGGCAAGGTGATGCGCTACCACTGCGCCACGTCCGCGTGTCTGAGCCTGCGCTCTGACCAGGAACTGACAATAGCCCAGTTCGGGGTCAACCTCCAACTTACGCGCGTGCCCGCGTGGCGACTCGAGGTGTCGTGACCAGACGAGGACCAGTAGCGTTGATGAGGTGAACCCCCCATCCGCACCGCCGAGCCCCGGAAGTGCGCAGTTTCGGGGAATCCGCGCCTCCGGAGTGCTGGAACACATTGATGCGACCAGGGACGCACACCGCCTGGCCCAAGGCGGATTCTGGGTCATGGTCGCCACCTTCGAGGGCCGCATTGACGCCTGGAGGTTCGCCCACGTGGAGCGAGCTCTACCGGAGAGGGAGACCCCCGCATCGGCCGCTGTGTGGAAGGGCCCACCGGCCGACGCTTGGGAGACCTCACTTGACGAAGTTCAGTATCAGGCGGGCGTCCAGCGCATTCGCGCGGTGATCCGCGAGGGCGGCGTGTACCAGGTGAATCTGTGCCGCACGCTGAGCGCTCCGCTGGTTGCCGGACGCGAGGGCCCAGATGCGGTGGCGCTGTCGCAGCGCCTGACGCGTGGAAACCCGGCGCGCTACGCGTCCCGCATCGTGGTGCCGGAGTCCGCCCACCACCCGGGCGTGTGGATTGTCTCCGCGTCCCCGGAACTGTACTTGGGGATCAACGGCGCCACGGTGGAGTCCTCGCCTATCAAGGGAACCGCGGCGCCAGGCGTGGACATGCTCGACAAGGATCACGCCGAAAACGTGATGATTACCGACCTGATTCGCAACGACCTCTCCCGGGTCGCCATGCCTGGAACGGTGCGCGTGCCGGAGTTGCTGGCGCATCACCCGCACCCGGGCCTGACACACCTTCAGTCCACCGTGGCGGTGACCCTTGCGCCGGAGTTCGAATGGACCTCTGACATGTGGCCAGCAATTCTCGAGGGCACCTTCCCACCGGGATCAGTCAGCGGCGCGCCCAAGGCCGCGGCGCTCGACGTCATTCGCGCCCAAGAGCCCACCCCGCGTGGGCCCTATTGCGGGGGAATCGGCTGGATTGATGCCGACTCCCACACGGCGGAACTCGCCGTGGGAATCCGCACCTTCTGGTGGACGCCTGAACGCGGCGGGAGGCTCCACTTTGGCACGGGGGCCGGAATCACATGGGGATCGGACCCTGCGGGAGAGTGGGCGGAAACGGAATTGAAGGCCACAAGGTTGATTGCGCTCGCCTCAGCGGACAGACTGTCCGCATGAAGAACGTGGTGTGGGCCAATGGCGTGCTACGCACGGAGAACGAACCCGTCATCACTGCGTTCAACCACGGGTTCACCGTGGGGGACGGAATCTTCGAGACCATAGGAGTCAGGAACGGGAGGCCGTTCGCGCTGTCGCGACACCTGGCACGTCTCCAGTATTCGGCCGAGCGCATGGGCATGCGAGTCATTGACAAGGCTCAGATTCACGACGGCGTCGCGGCCGTCATGAGTGAGGGTTCCGGACAGTTGACGCGCCTGCGTGTGACCGTAACTTCTGGCCCTGGACCCATGGGAACATTGCGCGGCACCGCTGATCCCACCGTGGTGGTGGTGGGCGGCGACCCCCCACCTCCGCGCACGTGCCACGCGGTGCGGGCGCCGTGGAAGCGCAATGAACGCTCCGCCATCACAGGTATCAAGACCACGTCCTACGCGGAGAACGTGGTGCTCGCTACGTATGCCGATTCCAAGGGTGCTGACGAGGCGATCCTGTCCAATACGCATGGTCACCTGTGCGAGGGCACGTCAACCAACATCTTCATGGAGATGGGGGGCGAGATTGTGACGCCGCCACTCGCGTCCGGGTGCCTACCGGGAATTGTGCGCGGACTGGCGCTCGAATGGGGTGCGCGAGCCGGCATCCCCGTCAGAGTTGCAGCCCCGGGAGAACTCGCCATGGCGGTTCTTGACGAGGTTGCGAGCGGGGTTGCGTTCGCTGCGGTGACGTCAGCGGTGCGCGGCGTGCAAATGATCTCCAAGCTCGACGGCGCACCAGTGTTGACAGGCCCGATGTTGAAGGCGTTGAGTGAGCTGTTTGAGTCCAACGCTGCGGTGGATCCCGACCCTGCACCACCGAGGGGCAATAGCGGCTAGTATGGAAGCCGCTCACGGGGCGATTGGCGCAGTGGTAGCGCGCTTCCTTCACACGGAAGAGGTCACTGGTTCGAACCCAGTATCGCCCACCAGAGTTTCAAGTCATCTGGAGTAACCCGCGCCCATTGATACCGCAGTTGCGTTGCGCGCGGTCACCGGTCCCGTAGTCGGTAGCATCGTTGGTGGTGAACCACACCACTCAGTGCAATCAACTCAGGAGGCCCCGGTGGCAAGCATGACCGTGAACATTGACGGCGACCAGCAACACGTGGACGCCGGCACCACGGGCACCGACCTCTTTGGCGAGCGCCGTGACGTGGTGGTGATGCGTGTCAACGGCGAACTACTGGATCTGGCGCGCGAGCTCAGCGACGGCGACCAGGTCGAGGCAGTCACCGTGGACAGCCCCGATGGCCTCTCGGTGTTGCGCCACTCCGCGGCCCACGTACTCGCGCAGGCGGTGCAGCAGATCAACCCGGACGCCAAGCTGGGCATCGGCCCGCCCATCACCGACGGCTTCTACTACGACTTTGACGTTGCCGAACCCTTCACCCCTGAGGACCTCAAGACCCTCGAGAAGGCCATGCAGCGCATCGTCAAGGACGGCCAGACCTTCCGCAGGCGAGTAGTCACCGACGCCGATGCCCTCACGGAACTGTCCGCGGAGCCGTACAAGTGCGAGTTGGTGGGCCTCAAGTCCAGCAGCGCCGACGCCGCCGAGGGTGCTTCGGTTGAAGTTGGCGCGGGCGAGCTGACGATCTACGACAACCTCAATCGCCAGGGCGAGACCGTCTGGAAGGACCTCTGCCGCGGACCTCACGTGCCATCCACCAAGGTGCTGGCCAACGGCTGGTCCCTGATGCGCTCCGCAGCCGCCTACTGGCGCGGCAGCGAGAAGAACCCGCAACTCCAGCGCGTGTACGGCACCGCGTGGCCCACCAAGGAGGAGCTCACCGCCTACAAGGAGCGCCTCGCTGAGGCCGAACGCCGCGACCACCGCCGCCTGGGCGCGGAGATGGACCTGTTCTCGTTCCCCGATGAGATCGGCTCGGGGCTCGCCGTGTTCCACCCCAAGGGCGGCATCATCCGTCACGAAATGGAGGAGTACTCGCGCGCCCGCCACATCGCGGAGGGCTACGAGTTTGTCTACAGCCCCCACGCCACCAAGGCGCAGCTCTTTGTGACGTCGGGCCACCTCGAGTGGTACGCGGACGGCATGTACCCGCCCATGCACATGGACGAGGAACGCGACGCCGAGGGCAACATCACCAAGCAGGGCCAGGATTACTACCTGAAGCCCATGAACTGCCCCATGCACAACCTGATTTTCCGTTCGCGTGGGCGCTCCTACCGCGAGCTCCCGTTGCGCCTGTTCGAGTTCGGCACCGTCTACCGCAACGAGAAGTCGGGCGTGGTCCACGGCCTGACGCGTGCGCGCGGCTTCACTCAAGACGACGCCCACATCTACTGCACCCGCGAGCAGATGAAGGACGAGCTCACCACCACGCTGAAGTTCGTGTTGGGCCTGCTCAAGGACTACGGCCTCGAGGACTTCTACCTCGAGCTGTCCACGCGTAACCCCGAGAAGTCGGTGGGTTCGGACGAGATTTGGGAAGAGGCCACCGCGGTGCTCGCGGAGGTAGGCGCCGAGTCGGGCCTCGAGATTCTCCCCGACCCCGAAGGTGCCGCGTTCTACGGGCCCAAGATTTCGGTCCAAGCCCGCGACGCCATCGGCCGCACCTGGCAGATGTCCACCATCCAGCTGGACTTCAACCTGCCCGAGCGCTTTGACCTCGAGTACATGGCCGCCGACGGCACCCGCCAGCGCCCCGTGATGATTCACCGCGCGCTGTTTGGCTCCATCGAGAGATTTTTCGCGATCCTCACCGAGCACTACGCCGGCGCGTTCCCCGTGTGGCTCGCACCCGTCCAAGTGCGCGCCATTCCGGTGGCAGAGCCGTTCAATGACTATGTGGCCGATGTTGTGGCTCAGTTGCGTACCTACGGCATTCGGGCAGAGCTTGACGACTCCGACGAGCGCTTCCCCAAGAAGATCCGCACGGCGTCCAAGGACAAGGTGCCGTTTGTGCTGATCGCCGGGGGAGAGGACGCGGAGGCAGGCGCGATCTCGTTCAGGTTCCGGGACGGTAGCCAGGACAACGCGGTGCCGGTCGCGGACGCCGTCAAGCGCATCGTCGAAGCGGTCAGGACGCGGGCGCAGGTCTGATGCGCATCGACGACGGCGAGATGATGGGCGGCGAACCGGACGGGTTCGAGCGCCTGTGGACGCCGCATCGCATGGCGTATGTCCGCAACTCATCGGAGCGCAAGTCTTTTGAGTCGGAGAACCAGTGCCCGCTGTGCAAGAAACAGGACGCTGGCGATGATCGTGAGCACCTCATTGTCCACCGCGGAGAGCACTGCTACGTGGTCCTCAATCTCTACCCCTACAACCCCGGCCACCTGATGATCTGCCCCTACCGGCACATCGGCTGGTACACCGAGGCCTCCGACGCCGAGCGCGACGAGATGGGCGTGCTTACCCAGCAGGCCATGCATGTCTTGCAGCGAATCAGCGGTACCAAGGGCTTCAACATCGGCATGAACCAAGGCGTCACGGGAGGCGCGGGCATTTCCGAACACCTCCACCAGCATGTAGTGCCACGATGGGTGGGGGACAGCAATTTCTTGCCCATCATCGCGAAGACCAAGGCGGTCCCGGAACTGCTCGACGACACGTGGCAGCGTGTCAGCGACGAATGGACACGCTAGCGCCACCTGCTCGAAGCACGGCCCGTACAAGTCAAAGGAATCGGTTTCTTATGTTCGGCAAACTCCGGCCACTGATGGCCATCGTTTGGAAGGCACCGGCACGAGCGCTGCTCGCGATGGGCGTTCATCCCAACGCGGTGACAATTGTGGGCACGGCTGGCGTGCTGTTTGGAGCGTTCTTCTTCTTCCCCCAAGGCGACCGGATGCTGTTCTGGGGTGTCATGGTCATTACCTTCTTCCTTGTCACCGACATGCTGGACGGCACCATGGCGCGCCTGGGCGGCAAGACGTCCCGTCTGGGTGCGTTCTTGGACTCCACGCTGGACCGTGTGGCCGACGCCGCCATCTTTGGCGCACTGGTGTGGACCTTTCTTGATGTGGATCGCCCCACGGCACTCGCAGCTCTGGTGTGCCTTGCTGTGGGATCGTTTGTTCCCTACGCCCGCGCTCGCGCGGAGTCGTTGGGCATTGACGCCAAGGTGGGCATTGCCGAGCGGGCCGACAGGCTTGTGGTGGCGCTGACCGCAACGGGGCTGGTAGGACTGGGGCTGCCCGTCGCGGTGCTGACGTGGACGCTGTTGGCGCTCGCTCTTGCCGCCGCGATTACGGTGGGTCAGCGCACCTGGGCGGTGATGAAGGCCTCCCGCGCCAACCCTGACCTGGCGGGCGATCACCACCGGGACTCCGAGCCTTCTGCGGGCGCATGACCGGCTTCCTGATCGCGTGGCGGGTCTCGCGCCGGTTGCCCATCGGGATGACGCGGGCGTTCGCGGGCGCGGCCGCGTGGATCGCGTGGGCGCTTCACGCCAAGCCAGTGAAGGGCCTTGAGTTCAACCTCAACCGCGTCACCAAGCTCGAGGGCAAGCAGTTGCGCAGGCTCAGCAGGCGTGGCATGGCGTCGGCCGCCCGCTACTACGCCGAAGTATTGGAGCTCCCGCGCCTTACCGAGGCAAACATCGACGCGCGCGTGCGCGTAGTCAACCCTGACAAGCCGCTCGCCGCGATCGCTCGTGATGGCAGGATTGTGGTGGCGCTGTCGCATTCGGGCAACTGGGACCTAACAGGCGCGTGGGCTACGCGCGGGATCGCGCCGGTCACATCGGTGGCGGAGGTCCTTGAGCCGCGCGCGGTCTTTGACGAGTTCATGGGCTACCGCGAGAGCTTGGGGATGCGGATTCTGGGTCACGAGGGATCGTCGACGTTCCGTTCGCTGATCTCGGTAACCAAGGAGCACGGCGGCGTGCTCGCGCTCGTGGCGGACCGCGACATGTCCGGATCCGGCATCGAAGTGGAGATGTGGGGTCACGCGGTGCGGGTCGCACCGGGGCCTGCCGCCCTTGCCGCGACCACGAAGACCGAGTTGTATGGCCTGATGGTTCACTACGAGCAGCTAACGCGCGCGCGGCGCAAGGTCGCCAAGAGCAAGTGGGGCATCGTGATGACGTTCAGCGAGCCCATCGAGGTGCCAGCGGGCACCACGCGGGAGCAGGCTGAGGTGATGACGCGCGCGTGGAGCAGCTTTGTTGCCGAGCAGATTGCGCTCCACCCGCAGGATTGGCACATGCTGCAGCGGTTTGGGTGGGTGTCATGAGAATCGGCATTGTGTGTCCCTATTCGTTGGATCACCCCGGCGGCGTGCAAATCCACGTGACTGACCTCGCCAAGGCACTCATGGCGCGCGGCCACGAGGTCTCAGTGCTCGCGCCCGCGGCCAAAGACACCATCGTGCCCCTTTACGTTCAGACTGCGGGAAGGTCCTTCCCCGTGCGGTACAACGGCTCCACGGCGCGGCTGACCTTTGGCTTGGTGGCAGCGATGCGCGTGAGGCGCTGGCTGCGCGAAGGCCACTTTGACGTGGTGCATCTTCATGAGCCCGGCACCGCGTCGCTTAGCGTGATCGCCATGTGGGCCCGGCTTGGGCCCACCGTGGCGACCTTCCACACGTCCAATGACGCCTCCCGGCTCATGCGGATCGGCAAGCCGTTCATCAAGCCGGGGTACGAGGAACTCGACGCTCGCATTGCGGTGTCGCCGTCGGCCGCCCGTACCGTGAAGCAGCACCTGAGGCTGGACCATACCCATATCATTCCCAACGGCGTGGACACCTCGAACTACGTCAACGCGCAGCCGCGTGCGGTGTGGCAGGGCAAGCCAGACGCGCCCACCATTGGCATTCTGGGACGGCTCGACGAGTCGCGCAAGGGTCTCGATGACTTCCTCGCGATGATCCCGATGGTTCGTGACGAGTTCCCGCGTGCGCGGTTCTTGGTCGCAGGGCGTTTCTCCGACCGCGTGGCCGCGCGGGCGGCGCGTGCCGGGGCGGAGATCGTGGGCGAGGTCAACGACTCCCAGAAGGAACAGTTCATGGCGTCGGTTGACATCTACTGCGCGCCCAACACCGGTGGCGAGAGCTTTGGCATCGTGTTGGTCGAGGCCATGGCGGCGGGTGCCGCGGTGGTCGCGAGCGACCTCACCGCCTTTCAGGACGTGGGGACTAACGCCGACGGCGAGCTGTGCGTAGCACTGCACAAGGTCGAGGACCCTGAGGACATGGCCGAGCAGATCAAGAAGCTGCTGCGCAACCCGAAGGAGCGCAAGGCGCTTGCGGCGCGTGGGCGGGAGTGCGCGATTGCGTTCGACTGGCACCACGTTGCTCCCAGAGTCGAAGAGACGTACCGGGACGCGATTAGAATGGATGCTGAGTTCCACCCCCACCACGTGAAGGAAACCACCCCATGAGCAAGCAAGCCGATGCCCCCTCGCCTCAGGTAGGAACCGACCTGGTCAAGCGCGGCATGGCCGAGATGCTCAAGGGTGGCGTGATCATGGACGTGGTCAACGCTGATCAGGCCAAGATTGCCGAAGACGCCGGTGCGGTGGCGGTGATGGCGCTGGAGCGGGTGCCCGCAGACATTCGCTCACAAGGCGGAGTGGCCCGGATGAGCGACCCGGATCTCATTGACGGCATCATCGCCGCCGTGTCCATTCCGGTGATGGCGAAGGCGCGCATCGGCCACTTTGTGGAAGCCCAAGTGCTGGAAAGCCTGGGCGTTGACTACGTGGATGAATCCGAGGTGTTGACCCCCGCGGACTATGCCCACCACATCGACAAGTGGAAGTTCACCGTTCCGTTTGTGTGCGGTGCCACGAACTTGGGCGAGGCGCTACGCCGCATTTCTGAGGGCGCGGCCATGATTCGCTCGAAGGGCGAGGCAGGCACCGGTGACGTGTCCAACGCGACCAAGCACATGCGGACCATCCGTGCGGAGATCGCGCGGCTGTCCTCGCTGCCCGAGGACGAGCTGTACGTGGCTGCCAAGGAACTCCAGGCGCCCATTCAGCTGGTTCAGGAGGTCGCGAAGACCGGCAAGCTGCCCGTGGTGATGTTCACCGCCGGTGGCATTGCTACTCCCGCAGACGCCGCGATGATGATGCAGCTGGGCGCGGAGGGCGTGTTTGTGGGATCGGGCATCTTCAAGTCCGGGAACCCCGCCGAGCGCGCCAAGGCCATCGTGAAGGCCACCACGTTCTTTGACGACCCCTCGGTGATCGCGGAGGTGTCGCGCGGTTTGGGTGAGGCGATGGTGGGCATCAACGTGGACGACGTTCCCGAGCCCCACCGCCTGGCCGAACGCGGTTGGTAGCCGTTCCCGTGGAGTCCACGGCTATCGCGCGCGAGGCCGCGCGCGTGCTGCTGTTTGACGGCGATGGTCGCGTGCTGTTGCTGCGTGGGCACGATCCTCATCAGCCGGCGCGCTCGTGGTGGTTCACTCCGGGCGGCGGGCTTGATGGCTCGGAATCGCACCGGGATGCCGCGCGCCGCGAGCTGCTCGAGGAGACCGGCTACGACGTCCCTGACAGCCAGCTGCAGGGGCCTGTGTGGGAGCGCACGGCGGTGTTCGATTTCATGGAGCAGCCCTACGTGCAGCACGAGCAGTTCTTCGTGGCGCGTATTGACGCGACCGGGCCCACGGTGGAACGCGTGCTGACTGATGCCGAGCTGCAGACGCTCGATGATCTGCGCTGGTTCACGCCTGCCCAGGTGCTGAGCCTGGACATCGAGGTGTTTCCCACCACGTTGGGGCGGCTACTCGCGACGGTCTCGCCGTGGGACGGCACGCTGCGGCATCTGGGCCGGGAGAACGTGTGAGCGCGGCGCGGCCCGCTCCCGTGGTGGGCGTGCTGGCGCTGCAGGGGGACGTGCGCGAGCACCGGGCGGTGTTGGAGTCACTGGGCGCCACGGTGGTGTTGGTGCGGCGGGCATCCGAGCTTGAGTCCGTTGACGCGCTGGTGTTGCCCGGCGGCGAATCCACGACCATCGACAAGTTGCTGCGTGCGTTTGATCTGTTTGGGCCGGTCAAGGACGCGATTGCGGGCGGGCTGCCAACCTTGGGCTCCTGTGCCGGGATGATCCTGATGGCGCGGGACATCCTGGGAGGGATCGAGGGGCAGCAGACACTGGACGCGATCCCCATGACGGTGCGCCGCAATGCCTTTGGGCGGCAGGTGGACTCTTCTGAAGTGGAGCTGACGTGGGTGCCGGATGGGTCGTCGATGCACGCCACGTTTATTCGAGCCCCGTGGGTCGAGGCGCATGATCCTGAGGTTGAGGTCTTGGCTACGGCCGATGCTCATGGCGGCAAGGTCGTAGCCGTCCGGTATCGGCGTTGTATTGCTACGGCGTTCCATCCCGAGATCTCGGGCGACTCGCGTGTGCATGAGGCATTGCTCGCTTTGATCGCGGAAAGTGACGAGTAGCGCCTGCAAACTGGGGGTTGTGTAACCCCAAGACCTTCCGCTAGATTCTGGCTAGCCCCTGGGGGTTATCCACTGTCTGGGGGAGTGATGAACGCAGGGCGCACAGGTGCGGGCCGCACCAAGCTGGCCATGGTCGCGCTGACCGCGATCGCAGTCGTGATGCCGGGTGCCGTGGCGGGTGCAGATGTCCACGCGCCGTTGTCTGTGACACCCTTGGGAAGTCTCGATGGCCCATTCCGTCCTTCAGATCTTGTGGCGCCAAGTCCCAGTGGGGCGCAGGCGTCTGCGTTCGCGTTGGGGCAGGCGGTGGAGGATTTGTCTCAACGCACCGCAACGGAGCAGGTGTTTGCGCTGCCGGATGGGACGTGGCGTGCGGATGTGTATTCGGGCACTGAGTGGGTGGTGGTGGACGGAGATGGTGCCAGCGCCTCCGATTGGTCGCGCATCAATACTCGGCTTCGCGTTGATGCCGACGGCTTGGTACGGCCCACTGCCTACGGTCAAGACTTTGCGCTCAACTCTGGCGGCGCGCCTGCTGACTACATTCTCACGTCCGGCATCGCTGGGTCTGATGTATCGGTGACGGTGCTGTGGGACGGTAGCGTTTTGCCGCCTGTTGAGTTGGAAGGTCCGCGTGCGACTTACCGGGACATCGCGCCCGGCGTTGACTATGTGGTGGACCTTTTCGCCACCGGCTTTGAGCAGTTCTATGTGCTTCACACCCCTGCGGCGGCGGCGCAGTTCAGCGACTGGCACTTTGAGCTTGCCGTCGATGGGGGCAGTGTGGTGGACCGGGATGATGGGAGTCTAGCGATCCTGGATCCCGCGGGTGACGAGGTCGCGTCTATTCCCGCTGCCATGGCATGGGACGCGTCCGAGGATCGTAAGCAGGCTCAGCCTGTCCTAGAGCCGTGGGAGAACGCGATCAACTTGTCGCCTGGGATGCGGCCTGGTGAGGGCATCTTGCCGTCGGCAACGGTCGATGCCATTGAACGGGCCACGGAGGGCAGGGAGTTGCCTGTGGAGGTCCCCCTTGCGATGCAGGCCACCCACACGGGAGAGTCAACGCTGATCGCGTTGACGGCGGATCCTGCGTGGCTTGCGTCTGAGGACACGGTCTATCCGGTGGTGATTGACCCCACGATGGGGACCTCAGGTGACCTGTATGTGCGCTCGAACTATCCGACCTCGTCATACAGCACTGGTCCTGAGTTATTCATCGGGACTCCGGATTCGGGAGTGTCGCGCTACCGCACGTTCGTGAACTTCAACACTTCCAACATCAAGCACGTGGACATCACGTCCGCGAGTTTGTATTTGTGGAACAACCATTCGTGGTCGTGTAGTTCACGTAACTGGACTGCGTATACGGCCGAGGCTGCCTTCGGTTCGACGACGTGGAGCACGCAGCCGGCAGCATACTCGTTGAACTCGTCTACGACGAACGCCACCAAGGGGTACTCGGCGTCGTGCGCAGGTGGTTGGGTGAGCGTGGGTATCACTGACATGGTGAAGTACTGGTCGGAGTCGACAGTCACGACCCATGCGGTACGCATCGATGCGGGTAGCGAGACAGACAACTTCTTCTGGAAGCGTTTCTACTCGCGTGATTGGGGCACGTCTTCGCAACGACCGTACTTGTCGTACACGTACAACATGGCGCCGAACACACCCACGGACGTGACACTTAACGGCAGCATTCCCGGCGACGGCGCCACGGTGCTGTTGGAGCCGGGTGCGGTGACGCTCGGCGCGAAGGTGAGCGATCCCAATGGCGGCTACGTTCAGGCTGCGTTCTCCATCTACCAAGATGGTGTGCTGGTGGTGGACGGCCTTGTGGGCTCGTCGGTGCTCTCTGAGAACGTGTCGACGCTTTCCATTCCGTTTGCGCTGACGCCCGGAGCGGTCTACAAGGTCTCGGTGAAGGCGCGGGACGCGAAGCTCGAGTCTGCGGATGCGGCGGTGCCAACGTGGGGCTTCAGGATCCCCGGAGTTGACCCGAACGACGTCCCAACTGTGTGTGACACGGTCGTGAATGCCGTCGTTGTCACTGACACCGAGTGCGTGGGGGTGGCACCATGATCCGGATTGCTGATACCGAACTGGCTCAACGTTGGGGACTGGCGGCCGTGGTCGCGATCGGTCTGATGGTGGTGACGTCAAGCCCGGTCAACGCACAAGTGGAGCCCAGACCGGAGCCATCCCCGGCTGTTGAGGACACCATCGTCCCCGAACAACCAACCACGGTGCCGGCCCCTGACGAGACTGTTGAGGAACCCGCCAAGGACAGTGTCACACCTCAAGAACTTGAGACTGAGCCAACTGTTCAGGAGCCCCTGAGGCCCGTGGAAGGTGAGGGGTTTGAGCCGCGTGAGTTGCCGCAGACACCAGACCTGGGTGGCCGTGAAGCAGTGGTGCGTCTGCCGGAGATCACGAGCCAGCTCATCACCGTCCAGCCTCCGGCTGAGCTTGAGCAGGACATCGTCAGCGAAGGCCTGTGGGTGCGCGCCGACAGCACCAACCAAGACCCGTCCACGCTCGGGCAATACGACGCCGTGCGCGGTGCCGCGACCGCGCCGATCGAGTCAGCCCACGCATCGGCCAACCCGGAAGCGATCCTCGAAGTTCTGCCTGTCACCACAGGCCGCCCGGACCTCACCATGCTGGCTTTGCCGCGCGCGGTTCCTGGCGACCAGATTGTGGTGGACACGTTCCCCGCAAGCGACGCGATCCCGGGCAGCGCGTTCGCGCTCACGGTCGCCATGGCCGCCCCCTTAAGCACTGATGCGTCTTGGGTGGACATCGCCATCGACACCTCGGGGGTGGACCACCTGTACGGAGGTGACTATGGTGGGCGCCTGACCATCATGGCGTTCCCCGAGTGTGTGCTGACTATGCCCACCAAGCGTGGCTGCTCCGATGGTGTGCCGTTGCACACCTACCGGGATGACAATGGTGTGTTGATGGCGACGGTTCCGGCCGATGCTGCGCCCGGGTTGCGCTTGGACGGCGAAGTTGGTCGCTACGGCGCCGGGATGCAGGTGGGTACCGGGGTGCGATCAGGGGACCTGGTGCAATCAGTCGCTGAGTCCCAGGGTTTGCGTTTTGCGGGTGGCTCCGGTTCCGGCACGATTCTTGCTGCCGTTGCCGGTGCGGCCGGGCCTGGTGGGTCCTTCGCTGCGACCGATTTGAGCCCGATCGGTTCGTGGGCGGTGGGCGAGCAGTCCGGCGCATTCACGTACTCGGTGCCCGTGGAGGTGCCGCCGGCGAGCTTCGGCCCGGCGCCCCAGGTGAGCCTGGACTACAGTTCCGCGACCGTGGACGGTCAGACGGCATCGGCCAACCCGCAGGCGTCCATCATTGGTGACGGCTGGTCGATGGCTACCAGTTACATTGAACGCCAGTACAAGTCGTGTGCTGATGACGGCATGGCCAGTACCAAGTTGGATCTGTGCTGGTACTCGCCCTACAGCAACGCGCCGTTGCAGGCGCCGTATGTGATGAGCCTGGGGGGTCAAACGCACGTGTTGGTGTGGGACGGCGACTTCACCGGGGGCAGTCGCTACCGGACAGCCGACGAGTCCGGGTTGCGCGTGCTCCGACACAACGCGACCGTGGACCCGGTACAGGGCGAGTACTTCGAGGTCGCGACTCCTGACGGTTCGCGCTACATCCTCGGCAACGGACCGGGCGACCCGGGCACGGATTCTGAGGCGGTAGTTCCAGTGCGTTCCAACAACACCGGTGAGCCCACGTGTGGGACTACCGCGTGTGAGCGCACATACCGATGGATGCTGTCCAAAGCGGTGGACCCGCTCGGTTACGAGACCACCTACTTCTATGAAACGGAACAGAACCGCTACGCGGTCGACGGAGTAGCAGCCAAGTCCGCGCCGTACGATGCGGCGATCTACCCGCTTCGCATCGAGTACGGTGCGATCCTGGACGATGAAGGCGAGCACGTCCACGCAGAGGCGCGCGTGGTGTTTGAGTATGAGTTCCGGTGCACGGAGGAAAGCGACTACTACAATCCGATGATTGCGGAGCACCTTGAAAAGTGCGATGCCCCCACAGGTACCGAGTCGGCTTCGTACCCGGACGTCCCTAGCGACCTGATTTGTGCTGTGGGCAACTGCACCACGGCGCAGAACACGCCGGCGTTCTTCAAGAAGCAGCGCTTGTCGCAGATCACCACCGAGGTGTTCGTCGCACCTGAGCTGGAAGGCACCGCCGTTTGGACCGCGGTGGCGACCATGCAGTTGGTCACGGTGTTCGCGATGCCCACAGACGGTAACCCCAAGTCTTTGTGGTTGGACTCTGTCTACACGCGCTCCTACGACCACACGCAGGCCACGGTTGCCGAACCTAACGCTGGTGCCCTCGACACCTACGCGATCAAGTTCATTGGCGCCGAGTTCGACAACCGGGTCGACTACACGGTCGCAAACCCCAAGACCCGTCAGAAGAAGCGCCGCATCACCGAGGTGGTCAACGAGCTTGGCGGCATGATCAAGGTCAACTACCACACTGACCACCAGGTCGCAGGGGAGAACACCACTCACCGCCACTGCCCCACGGCAGGCGCTGCGGATACTACCTACACCACGTGGTATGCCCTCGTTGACTGGACCAAACCGCATAGCGACTGTTACCGCGTCAAGACCGGGTCAACCACTGCCGTGTATCACAAGTACTTGGTGGACAGCATCGAACTGGTCGACCTCGACACGAACTGGGACAAGCAGGTCTTCCACTACAACTATCTGGGTACCCCGGCCTGGGCGTATGCCGGAGGTGGGCTCAACGTGATCGGCTACGGCGACGCTACCTGGACCGACTGGCGCGGCTACGAGACCGTCGAGGTCACCACGGGACTAGATCTGGTGAAGGAAGAGGGACAGCCCGACCAGTGGGTTGTTGGCCCACTGACCACCACGTCACGTAACCAGTACTACCGCGGACTGGACGGCAACTACCTGGGCAACACCGACAGGCAGGCCGCCTCGATCACTCGCATGACCGACGGCGAGGTCGTCGTCGACCACCTGGCCCTGCAGGGCCGGCTCGCGGCATCTCGAACACTCGACAACCTGGGCCGTGTGGTCTCGGAGAGCCACACGAACTATGCGGTGGAGCGAGTGCTCGACCCGGAACTGGTTGAAGTCGTTGATCTGAGTGGTATCACCGTAAGAGACGTTCTGACCCCAGGAGACGTCAGCGGAAACGGCCACCCTGATCTGTTGGTGTGGTCGTCCACCGGAGCGCTCACGCTCTACGAAGGCGACGGTCGCGGCGGTGTGACGCTCGCAGACGGGGTCACCGTGAACGGCGGCTTCGGCATGTATGAGCACATCATCGCGCCAGGTGACTGGAATGGCGATGGCAAGCCGGACCTGTTTGGCGTGGCGAGCAACGGGAGAATGTATGCCCGCGCCGGTACTGGCCCCGGCACCTTCGCCGCCCACAACTCGGCCGTCTACAGCTCCGGCTGGGGAGGAAGCGACTTCATCACGCCCGGCGACTACAACAACGACGGCCACAACGACATCATCCGCCGCATGACAGCGGATGGCTCTCTCAGGATCTACACCGGCAACGGCGCTGGTGGCTACATCCAGACGTACGTGCAGATCGGCAACGGATGGGGCATATTCGAGCACGTGGTCGGTGTGGGCGACTGGCGCACCGACGGCAAGGTCGACTTGCTCGGCGTGTACAAGACCACCGGCGTGACCAGGGAGTATTCGGGTCCCGGGGCTGTCGCCTATCCTTCGGCCCAACCCGAACAGTCGCACGGCTTCACACTCACTGCGTACCCACAAATCGCTGGCCCTGGAGACTTTGACGGCGACGGGCGGAACGACATCATTGCGCTCAACGCGGCCGGCGAGCTCGAACTATTCTCCGGCGACGGCGCCGGTGGGTTCAAGCCGGGCAGGGGCAAGGTCATCTTTGGTGCGGCGACCTCCGGTGGGGGAGAGCTCGCACTGGGCGGCGCTACGTCGGTGCGTGCCAAGGCCACAGTCTCAACGGAGTTTGACCCCGTCACCTCGGACGAGGTGCGCACGGTCACGACGACGCTCACTCACACGCCAGAGGGCCAGGTCAAGGAGTCCAAGACCGAGGTCTCAGTGGATGAGGAAGTGATGGAGACTACCTGCACCACCCAGACGTACACCTGGAACCTAGGCGAGGACAGCTCGAGCAACCCTTACGGGTACTTCGATGCCGCGGGCTGGAACTCTGGAACCTACCTGGTGCGCCCCGAAAGCACCTACAGTCACCGCGGCGAGTGTGGCACAGGCACCCTCACGGGCCAGTCCCACACCTATTACGACGGCTCCACCGATCTTGAGAACAACACGCCGGAGTTGGGTTTGCCCACGCGCGAGACCAGCCTGGTTGAACCTGCGTATGACGAAACCGCGGCGAAGGTCGTGGAGGCGAATGCGACCTACGACGAGCAGGGCCGCATCGAGGAAGCATGGACCCGTCAGGTCGGTGAATCCGAGCCCAACGAGCGCACCAAGTGGGTGTACGGACGCGACGACATGGGTCTGTCGTCGGTCAACGTGAAGTCTGTCGTTGTCGAAGAAGGTCAGCCGGACGTCATCCTCAACCAGCACACCACCTGGGTGGAACCCCGTCGTGGCAACGTGGTGAAGACCACGAACGTCAATGGCGACCGCACGTACTACGAGTACGACGCCATGGGAATGCTCACTGCAGGCTGGGCGTGGGACCGTTTCGGCGAGCACGTGAGAGATAACCCGTTCGATGAGCTGCAGGATCCAGCTGATCCAGTGGACATCGACGAGAGAACGCCATTTGCGGCGGTAGCTGGCCTGCACGCAAACGAAATCGCCCCGTCTGTGATGTTCGCGTACGACGTCTACGCGCCGGGCTGGGGTGTGCGCACCAAGCCCGTGGTGGTGACGTCGGCTCAGCATGTGGGCTTCGACGGCACCGAGTTCTACTGTGAAGAAGCCGCGTGCTTCGTGAACCGTTCGTACACCTATCTGGACGGGTTCGGGCGTGTGCGTCAGCAGCACTCGGTATCGCCCGGTGGTGACGGCGGTCGTGTGATCGTTGCGACCGATTACGACGAGCGCGGCAACGCGTGGAGAACGTCCTCGGCGATGTATGACACGCAGCCGGCGGCGGTGGCGTCGGGGCTGCTGAATCCGGACTACAGCTCGGTGGAGTCGTACTCGGTCACGGAGTTCGACTGGGCGGGGCGTGCGCTCAGCGAGAAGTTGATGAGCGGCGACGACGAGATCCGTGAGACCACGTACGCCTACGAGCCCAGTACGACGACCACCACGTCCGCCTCTGATGCGATCTCCGAGGTCCACACAGACGTGTTGGGTCGGATGACGAGCCAGGTCCTGCACCCGGAGTCGGGCTACGACCTGGACGCCGCGCACATCACGACCTATGAGTACGAGTTCCTCGACGCTGATGCCCTTGTGGAGTACTCGTTGGGCGATCAACTCGAGGGCGGCACTCGGGTGACCGTCACCGATCCTGAGGGTAACGACACGGTGTTTGTGTCCAACCTTGCCGGTCAGCGTATTCATCTCACGGACCCGAACTCGGGCAAGTCGACCTACTTCTATGACGAGAACGGTCAGATCGACGAGATCAACTCTGCTACTGGCACGATCAAGATGGGCTATGACATTTTGGGGCGTTTGGAGACGCGTACCTCGACGCTTCCGAACAGCACTGTGGTCTCGTCTTCGGCGTCGTGGGAGTACTCGAAGGATTCCCCGCATGTTGGTGTGTTGGAGAAGGAGACTGCTACCACCGTGGTCGGTGCCGGCACCCTCACGGCGGTGGCTTTGACGACCGAGACGACGATGAACTACGGGGACGACACGAATGTGTTGCATCGGCCGTTGTCGTCGACTACCACGTTGCCCACGCACCCGAGCTTGGGTGACCTCAGCAATCACTCCTACACCCGCACCTTTGACTATGGCGATGATCCGTTGGGTCGGGCGCGGGTGACGTTGCCCGCGGTGGGAGGTCTCCTTCAGGAGACGCCGATCACGCAGTACAACCGGTTCGGTCAAGCGGTATCGATGGAGATCATCGGTGTTGACGGTGCTACGACGGTGACAACGCCCGTCGTGACTGGTGTGGTCTATGACAACATTGGTCGGTTCGTGTCGCGCACCTATGCGAACACGGTGACGCGGTCGTTGACGTATGACAATGTCACGGGGGCGGTGGAGTCCCTGCAGGCGTCCTACGTGGACGATGCAGAACTCACCAAGTACATCCAGCACGACGACTTCGAACACGACGAAGTGGGCAGGGTCACGAGTATTGTCGATGGTGTGAACCGTCCGTCCGCTGTCGCGTCTGAGTTGTATGGTGCGCAGTGTTTCGTGTATGACGATTTCAATCGTTTGGCTGCTGCGTGGACTGAGTTCACTAGCGACACTGAGAGTTTCACGTGTGAGTCGGTGGCGCCTGCAACGGGTGAGACGTGGTGGTCTGAGGGTCCGGGTGGTTCGTCGCTGGCGGGCGCGGCTCTTGGGGGCACGGGGCATGCGGGTACGGCGTATGCGACGCAGTGGTCGTATTCGGATTCGGGCAGGATCACCAGTATCAGCAATTTGGTTGCTGACGCTGCGTTGGTGAAGACGTTCAACTATGACGAGTCGGATGCGTTCCACGCGGTGAAGGGTGTGGAGTCTCAGACTCAGATAGTGGTGTCGGATGACTTCGCCTCCAACACCTACACCGGCAGCTCTGGTTGGGCGTCTGGTTGGGTGGAGGCCGGGGATGACGGTTCCGCTTCCACAGGGTTGGTCAGTGTGGCCGATGCGATAATCACCTTCACCGGTGTTGTCTCTCCGGGCGTCAACGCGGTGTTGGCACGTGACCTCGACGTCACCGATCAAGTGGCGGCTGAAGTGAGCGTGAATGTGGCCCACGGGGTGCTGGACTTGGATGCCAGCGACTCGTTCCGTGTGACGGTCACGAATGATGCGGATCCAGTGGCGAGCGTGTCCGAAATGATCACTGGTGACATGGTCAGTGCGTGGGATGCGGGCAACCCGACCACGTCCACCACGCCGGTGAGTGTGGATGCGTCCAGCTTGCTACCGGCAACCACCCTGACGGTCAGTCTTGAGGTGGTTTCTGGGGTGACGGGGACGGATTCGGTGGATGTGGAGCAGGTGCACGTCACTGATGTCACGGTGACCTTGATGGATGCGCCGAGTAGTGACCTGTACGGGTATGACGATGCTGGTCGGATGATCTCCCGCACGGTGGGCGATGTGGTGACGACGTTCGTGTGGGATGTGTCCTCGAACTTGGTGTCGACGACGGCGACCGTCGGCGTACAGCCCCCTGTGACGACCATGTATGTGTATGACGCGGGTGGGCAACGTGTGGCGCGTATCGGCGAAGAGTCGGCGACGGCGTACTTTGGGGACACCGAGATCGAAGACCCTAACACCGATGAGCTCGTGGAAGATGACTTGACGGCCACGAGGTACTACACGTTCGCTGGTGCCACCGTCGCCATGAAAGACGCCACAGGGCTGAAGTATCTGATTGGGGACATTCAAGGCTCGGCGACGTTCACCATGCTTGATGCGCGTGACTCTGAGGGCAACCCGGACTGGGCTGAGTCAACGATCACCCGCAACGCCTACACCCCCTACGGGACCATCCGCGGCGCAGACAACCTCACCACCGACCGTGGCTGGCTGGGACAAACCGAAGACCACCACACCGGGTTGATGTACTTGAACGCCCGCTACTACGACCCCACCCTCGGCCGGTTCCTCTCGCCAGACCCACTGATGGACCCGGGCGACCCGAGAACGCTCGATCGATACCGCTACGCAGATAACAACCCCGTGATGCTCAAAGATGCAAGCGGTTTGTGTTCGGTGCACATGAACGCGAAGGAACTAGAGGATTGCGCCAACGCGAGTAAGAACAGCGGTGAAATTCTCAGGAAGGTTAAGCAGCAAGCCTACTCAGATCAGGCGGGAATCAAGCGAGGCTGGGCAGAGCAAGTGAGACGCCTAAATTCGCCCCCCGAGCTTTCAATGCTTGTTATTGGTCGCATGGTCGCTTTGACCAGTGACTGGAACTCGAGCCCCACCGCAGACTATATCCGGACACTTGATAGCTCGCGCTTGAATTACATCCTTCGCGAGGGATTGAGGCCCGTGATGTCTCTCGATTTCGGAGCGCTGATGCGCAACTACTATCGTGTTGGCTACGGACTCCTGTCTAGCGGTCCCAACGACTACACAGAGGAATACATGGCAGTTGCAGGACTATTCCGCTACTGGCGTACAGGCGGTCCGCATGATTTCAAGACCTACGAGCGTGCGGAGTTCGGCATGAGTTACAAGGTCGACCTGCACTTGCCCGGGACTGAATCAACGGTGCGCGCCGACTCGCTTGGAAATATGCAGTTTGGATATATGATGGCGAGCTGGGGCGTTGATCTTGAGAACGCACTCGGCGGTTCGAATTCGGGAGGTCCAGCAGGCAAAATAGACCAGCTGGACGATCAGAGCATTGTTGCGGGGTACGAGTTGTATTCACTTCATCCGGACGGGCTGACTACCGAGGACATGCTTTCCTATTTGCAAAGTGACGCCTATCTCAAGACTGTCCCCCTCGCTGCCGGATAATGGCCACTCACAAAGGAATTATTCATTGAATGAAGAAGTCAGGCAACGTTTACGCTCACTAGGCGTCCTTACGGCGGCGACATTTGGATTGTCGCTCCTCTTAAGTGCTTGTACGGCTGAACCATCACCGGTCGGTTTCTGGTGGGGCCCCAATGACAGTTCCGCCCGAATTCGTTTGCATGAAGACGGACAGGCGACTCTCACGGCGCTGTGGGATCTTGAGTTGCCCGCAGATTGCAGTCTCGACCTCACTGAGTATCAAATCGCAGGAGTGTGGAGAGACAAGCCCGGAAACGGCTTCATCATAGAGATAGAGTCAGGTGAGATCGCATTTTATTACAATTACTGGTTAGGTGAACCACTGACGGATCAGGGACTCGTCTATCCGTGCGATGGAGAAGTGCTGTGGGACTTCGGCGCCCGACCGGAATAGTCGTGCAGCCTGTGATAGCGACTCGCTTCTTTCGTAGCACTTCAGACTAGATTCCGACAAGGCAAGAAGCACTACCAACTTCCATTGCGCTGAACGGAGAGGGACAGTGTTAGGTCGTCGTGGTAGTTGGTCAGTTTGAGGCTTGACCTGCTGGTGGGCGACCAGCGCAGGGTCACATGGGACTGTGAACTGCCCTGGGTGTTGTTCCTAGGTGGTTGTGAGGGCGGGTGCCCTCGTGGGTTCAGCGTAGTAGTTGGCTTTGACTTCTTCGGGGGTGCGGTGGCCGAGACTGGCGTGAAGGCGGGTGGTGTTGAACCAGTGGACCCATTCGAGGGTCACGAACTCGACTTCCTCGATGGTGCGCCATGGCTTGCGTGCCCTGATCAATTCGGTTCTGTGGGCGGCGTTGATGGACTCGGCGAGGGCGTCGTGGGGCTCTACAAGAACGAGTGCGTGAAGCTCGACGGCCCGTTCCGGACCACGGACGAACTGGAACTAGCAACCCTCAGCTGGGTCCACTGGTTCAACGAGAGCCGCCTCCACTCCTCGATCGGCTACCTCACCCCGATCGAGAAGGAAGACCTGTACTACCGTGAGAACACGACCCAGCAGCAACCGCTGTTGGGAGAACTCGCCCTCCACTAAACCCGGGGCGATTCACCCGGGGTGATTCAGTGCTTTAGTCCCGTAGTCGATCAAGTCTTGAACAGCGTCGGGGGAGGGCCGCCAGGTGTCGGTGGACCAGTGCCGCCCCTACCCCCGAGAGGAAGGTTCCCGTGGTGAGTTTTCGCACAGTGCGCGGTTCTACTGAGACGCGAGTGAGTGCGCTCCGCTACACCGTTATCCTGACGCTGGTCACCGGATTGATTGGATTGATGTTCTTTCTTGTACCGCGCACCTATACTCTTTTCGATATCTATGCCCGCGGACCTGGCCCTTTCGTCATGCGCACACTCTTCCTTGCGTTGGCCATCTATTGCCTCTGGCATACTGCATCGGGGCTGTTCTACCTGGCTCAGTTGCGTGGTCGGCTTCCAGTGCTGATCGCACGCCGCGGTAGTGGCGGCCTCAAGGTTGGAAGCTTTCTCGCTATGACGTTTGGCCGCGGACGGCTGATCGGGTCTCAAACGGAGCTTCGCTTGGACGTGACTGGCTCCGGCCGGGAGTGGGTGCTGTGGGGTCACCGCGAGACTGCATTGTGGCGCATCCGCACGGGTGGGTTAGAGGCCAGAATACGCACTGCTGTGGAGATGAACGCGGAAGTCGAGCACGAGCTGAGGGAGTTCCTCGAAGGGTTGCGCCAACCGAAGGAGCCGGGTGCCGACTCGCCGCCCACGATCCCGCCCAGGGCACCATGATGGAGGGATCAAACCCTACTCGGATTACATGCCCCGGCGCATCCGCCAAATCCTCTGCGACGTCACCGCCGTGCTCCTTATCTACATGTGGGTGCGCATCGGCCGAAAAAAGTGTCTTGACGAGTATTGTCGATGGTGTGAACCGTCCCTCCGCTGCCGCGTCTGAGTTGTATGGTGCGCAGTGTTTCGTGTATGACGATTTCAATCGTTTGGCTGCTGCGTGGACTGAGTTCACCGAGGACGCTGAGGCTTTCACGTGTGAGTCGGTGGCGCCTGTGGCGGGTGAGACGTGGTGGTCTGAGGGTCCGGGTGGTTCGTCGCTGGCGGGCACCGCTCTGGGGGGCACGGGTCACGCTGACACCGCGTACGCCACTGAGTGGTCGTATTCGGACTCGGGGCGTATCACCAGCATCAGCAACTTGGTGGCTGACGCTGCGTTGGTGAAGACCTTCGATTACGGCAAGCAGGATGCGTTCCACGCGGTCACCGACGTTGCGTCTCAGACGCAGGTAGTGGTGTCGGATGACTTCGCCACCAACACCTATGCCGGTGGCACGGGTTGGGCGACCGACTGGGTGCGTCGTGCATAGCTTGCCTGCGCCGCTGTGGCGTATTTCAGCCGTAGCGGTCCTCCTTGGTCTCGCTCTTGCCGGTTGTTCTGAGGTCACGAGCGAGACGCCACCGCTTCCGGCTCCGGCGTTGTTTGAGGCGCCAAACCTCGGATATGCGTCTTCGATCGTCTTCTATCCGGACGGTTCGGGATTCGGCGCAAATCTGCCCGCGCCAAATGATCCTGCGTGCGTCGACGACGCTACGGCGAGCGGCGTGTTCGAGTGGGTGCAGGACGAAACGGGCACGATTCTCATCGATATGGCTGGCCGCGAGTTCGCGCTCATCCCCAGCGGCAAGTTTGGAGAAAGGTCATGGCACGAACCGTTTCTCGATTCGTGCCTCGAATCCGATGACGACTTTGCGGCGAAGTACATCACCCTAGACGTCGAGACCGAGTCGATCCCAGGTTCTCCCGAATCGGTGCCGATAATCTTTGGAGGCGCCGACGGAGCACCTGCCGCCATCGTGTATCCGGGCTGGATCAAGTGGGAAGCCATTGAGCAATCGGGCGTGGCGGCATTGTGCGATATTGGGGCAGCGGAGTGGCCTTTCGCGACACGATTCGCGCCGACTGAGTGGGAAGATGGACGAATCGAAGCAAGCGTCGAGGTCGGCAACGAAGAAGTCGCGGCAACGGTGATCGATCTCGCGGGTGATGCGCCGTTGCTCGTCTTGTCGTGCTCGACCGGCGCTCGAGCGGAGTACAACCGCGCGTGGTGAGACAGGGAACGGCCATTACCGGTGACCTTCAGTTGTTGTCGCACGGCCCCGTGTTCGGTGTGAACGGCCCCTTGGGTCGCCCCGGGAGTGCTGAAGGTTTGGTTGACTCATGAAACTGATCATCAACGTCGCTGGGTTGGCGCTCGCGCTCGCTGCATTGCTCTCGAGTTGTGTTCAGGTGCCCGATGCTCAAAGCACTGGCCCGTTTCAGCCCGGTCGCTGGGAGTCCGCTGACGGCAACTACTTCCTAGAATTGTCAGAAGAGGGCAACCAAGTTCAGGGCGCCCTACCACTAGTTCCGTCTCAGCCGCTTGGCACCACGTGTGACGGAAGCAGGTGGCCAGAAGCGACCCCGGTTGACGCGACGTGGGAACTGTGGGGACCGAGTGACGCGCAGACGTCCGTTTCGCTCGTCTATCACTCCGATCCGCTCACGACATACGCGGTCGCCCTGATCGAGCCGGGCAACTGGGCGGTTCTTGAGTACTACCCTTGCGGGTTTGACGATTGGCCACCGCTGTGGCTTGAGCGAGTCGACGACTACTAGTTGATGTGTGCGCGTCCTCGGCTCACTGGCGTGCCGACACATGGCACACGTGTCGCTGGGAGCCGGCCACCGCTCTAGCATCGGCCTACCGCACCAACCCCGCCCAAGCATCGGCCGAATGCAGTGTTGTCGCGAGTATTGTCGATGGTGTGAACCGTCCCTCTGCTGCCGCGTCTGAGCTCTATGGTGCGCAGTGTTTCGAGTATGACGATTTCAATCGTTCGGCTGCTGCGTGGACTGAGTTCGCTAGCAACACTGAGACTTTCACGTGTGAGTGGGCGGCGCCTGAGGCGGGTGAGACTTGGTGGTCTGAGGGTCCGGGTGGTTCGTCTCTGGCGGGTACGGCCCTTGGGGGTACGGGTCATGCGGGTACGGCGTATGCCACTGAGTGGTCGTATTCGGATTCGGGCAGGATCGCAGGGATCAGCAACCTGGTGGCTGCTGACACCCAGGTGGCGCGGACCTTTGCTTACACGGATCCTGATGCGTTCCACGCGGTCAAGGGCGTGGAGTCTCAGACGACAACGGTGGTGTCGGATGATTTCGCCACCAACACCCTTGCGGGTGGCTTTGGGTGGGCGACCGATTGCGTGGAGTCCGGGGATGACAGTTCCGCCTCGTCGGGGCTGGTTAGTGCGGACGATGCCATGGTCGCCTTCACCGGTGTTGTCACGCGACCTATTAGTGGTGGGGCACACGGAATCGACGCAGGCCCCTACCTGTGGCTCTTTGACAGACATGGCGCTGGGTTTCGAGTTCCGATGAGTGCCTCATGACGAAGATGACGCGAGTAAAGCAAGCGCTCCTCGAACTGGGGCTCGAGGACTTCATCCCGCTTGCCGAGGCAGTTTTTGATCCCGAGGTCTTAGCCGAAATCAGGAAGGGCCGCCCCGTTGACACTATTTCGCTCGCGTTGGTGGACCTCCTCAGGAACGAATTAATCCAAGTCTGGACAGGGCATTGGCAAGACGAACCAACGCTCGTTGGCCGGGAAATCGCCGAGTCCCTGCTTTTGGACGAGGACAGATACTCCTTCGACACAGAGGTCGATGGTCGGGAACGTGTGTATTACGTTAACGTCAAGAATATCCGTGGATAGGAGCGATACGGCGGAGCTGTCGGCTTCGGCGAAGGCGCTAGGACTTCAAACGATACGTGATGAAGGAGTTCGACGTGGTTTGGAATGACTCGGTGTGTATCTTGGGCACTGCAGAATCGTTCGACGACACTAGGACTCGCGTGGGCTATCGTCGGCACCAGCGGGATCAAATGGTCCCCGCAACAGAGGCCGTTGTCGACTACTTCGACTCGGATCACTATCGAGACCTGCGCACGGCCAGGGGGTGAACTGATGCAAGGAGCAGATTCGGGCAACACCACAGCCAGTCGGTCGCGATGGGTCTCGCCTGCAAGAGTCGCGAAAAGGTCGCTCTTGTCGGTTGCACTTGCGATGGCACTGCTGAGTTTGGCAGGGTGTTCCCGCGACAGCATACCCATTCCCAGCACGTGGGAATCGGCATTCAGCGGCACAGTCACCGTTGAAATCGATGCAGATCGCGATGCCATTGTCGACTTTGGCGCTGATGGCCCTCCTGACTGTGTCGATGACGTAGAAGAACGGCGCACTCTCGGGAAATGGGCGAACCTGGGAGATGGTTGGTACGAGGTCAGGTTCGAGGATTTCACCGTGGAGTTCACGTTTGATGTCTGGTTCGACAAGGTCAACTTTGACAAGATGTACCTCTCATACTGTGGGGATCGCGATACGTCGGTGCTGATGGCCCGCCGGGACTAGATGCGAAACGACAAGCCGTGGAACCGGCCCGTCTCTCCGTAACCGTCTAGATCGCCACGCACACTGACCGCCGCAAAGGGCTAGTGCCGTGATCGGTGAATACTGACTTCTAGGACCCGTTGGGGGTCCTGGTGGCAGGATGTCGTCATGGCTAGAGCGTTCCCTGAACAGTTCTTCCGCTACGCGGCCGCGGCGCTCATCGCCATCTTTGCGCTTGCCGGGTGCACGGCCACTACCGCACAAAGGCAGGATGCCGAGGTTCGATCATCGCAGCTTGTCCCTTGTGAGGATCTGCCGGTCGAGACCTACTTTCTTGATGACGATGCCGTGGCATGTCTCTACATCGAAGGGGAGAATCTCACCTTGCGGGCCACCGCCGATGCAGCCCGCCACATGTTCGTTGAGGAGGGCCTCGCGAACTTGCCCGCCCAAGCGGCAACATGTTTGAGCAATCGCGCCATGGCGGAGGTGGTGATGACACCCGTCGATCCACAAGACGACGACAAGGCCCTCGTCGTCAACGCAGTGTGGGCATTCGCGCCGCCCTTAGAGACCGTGGATTGGAGTGAACCCGAGCACCCACTTGAACGCGCAATCAACGAGGCGTCAAGCGCCTACGCATTGCTGATTCTGATCAACCAGCACGGCGTGATGACCAACTTCCCGCACTGGGATGAAGAGGTCGATGACTGCTAAGAGTCCGGTCCGTCGACAATCCCTGCTGCAGACCCCACCGCACAATCCACCTCAGGGCACCATGATGGAGGGATGAAGCCTTACTCGGATTACATGCCCCGGCGCATCCGCCAAATCCTCTGCGACGTCACCGCCGTGCTCCTCATCTACATGTGGGTGCGCATCGGCAACTGGGTCTACACCCAGGTAGAGAAGTTCACCGTGTTCGGTGAACGCATGGAAGAGTCCGGCGCTGGCTTCCGGCGCACCATGACGGACCTGGGCAACGACTTCGGCTCCGTGCCCTTCATCGGCGACGGCATCCGCACCCCGTTTGACGCAGCGAGCCGCGCAGGCGCCGAGCTTGAGGCAGCCGGGCAGGCCCAGCAGCAGGCATTCACAGACCTTGCCATTGGCCTGGGCATCGCCGTCTCCGCGGGCCCCATTCTCACCATCCTGGTGCTGTGGCTCGTACCACGCATCCGCTTCGCCATCCGCGCGCACAAGGCTCAGGCACTCGCAAACCGCGGCGCCGGCGTTGACCTGTTCGCACTGCGCGCGCTGCTCAACCAGAAGCCCGAAGTCCTCATGCGCGCACTACCCAATCCAGCCGACGCCTGGCGCAGCCAAGACCGCACCGCCCTCTTGGTATTGGCGGACCTCGAACTGCGCTCCACTGGCGTGAGACTCAGCCGCAAGCCCAAGCGCGACTCCAGCAGGCCACCACGCCTGCCCTAGAATGAACACCAGTCCTGATCCTGAAACCTAAGGAGCATCGTGTCCGGTCACTCCAAATGGGCAACAACCAAGCATAAGAAGGCGGTTGTTGACGCCAAGCGCGGCAAGCTCTTCGCGAAGCTCGTCAAGAACATTGAGGTAGCGGCTCGCCAGGGTGGCGCGGACCTCGCGGGTAACCCCACGCTCTTTGACGCGGTGCAGAAGGCCAAGAAGTCCTCGGTACCTAACGACAACATTGACCGGGCGCTCAAGCGCGGCGCTGGCCTGGAAGCAGGCGGCGCCGAGTACGAAACCATCATGTATGAGGGCTACGGGCCCAACGGCGTCGCGCTGCTGATCGAGTGCCTGTCCGACAACCGCAACCGCGCTGCCATGGAAGTGCGCACGGCGCTGACCCGCAACAACGGCACTCTCGCTGACCCGGGCTCGGTGAGCTACCTGTTCAACCGCAAGGGCCAGGTGGTGGTCTCCAAGGATGGCGGGGTCACTGAAGACGCCGTCATGGAGGCCGCGCTCGAGGCCGGCGTGGAAGAGATCAACGATCACGACGAGGTCTTCGAGATCATCTGCGAGGCCACGGACATCGTGGCCGTGCGCACCGCGCTGCAGGACGCAGGGCTCGACTACGAATCCGCGGAGGCCACCTTCCTGCCCTCGATGCAGATCGAGGTGGACGTGGACGGCGCCAAGAGGATGTTGCGCCTGATCGACGCGCTCGAAGAGTGCGACGACGTCCAGAACGTTTACGCCAACTTTGACGCCTCAGACGAGGTCATCGCCGCGGCCCAAGAGTAGCCCGCACGCCATGCGCATCCTGGGCGTGGACCCCGGCCTCACCCGATGTGGGCTGGGCGTGATCGACGCCAGCGCCGGCCGCCAAGTCGCGTTGGTCGACGTCTCCGTGGCCACGTCCGCCGCGCACACCGAGGTGCCGCTAAGGCTCGCCCAGATTGCTGACGCCCTGGAAGCGTGCTTGGACGAGCATCGGCCGCAAGCCGTTGCCTTGGAGCGCGTGTTCGCACAGCACAACGTCCGCACGGTGATGGGCACCGCCCAAATATCCGGCGTGGTGATGCTCGCGGCCCAGCGTCGCGACATCCCCGTGGCCCTCTACACGCCATCCGAAGTCAAGGCGGCCGTTACCGGCAACGGGCGCGCCGCGAAGGCCCAGGTGGGATTCATGGTCGCGAAGGTGCTGGGTTTGGACTCGCCCCCCACACCGGCCGATGCTGCGGACGCCTTGGCCATCGCGATCGCCCATGCGTGGCGCGGGGGAGCAGCGCCGGTTGCGTCGGGGTCACAGGGCGAGTTGAGCGCCACCACGCCCGCACAGCGCCAATGGGCCGACGCAGAACGTGCGGCGCGTCGCCGGGGCTGACGGGCCTGCATCGCGTAGCGTAATCGTACATACGTTCGACTAGCGCGTTGAGGATGAGGAGGCCGCGGTGATCGCACAACTCGCTGGCACAGTGGTGCACGTGGGCGCGTCCGCGGCCGTGATTGAGGTGGGTGGTATGGGCCTGCACGTGCTGTCCACGCCCTCGACGCTCGCTGAGCTGCGCGTGGGGAGCGTGGCGCGTCTGCACACGCACCTGGTGGTCCGCGAGGATTCGCTGACTCTGTACGGTTTTGGGGCGGCGAGCGAGCGTGACACGTTTGTGGCGTTGCAGAACGTGCAGGGCGTGGGGCCCAGGCTCGCACTGGCGATGCTCGCGGTGCACTCGCCAAGGGATCTCACTGCGGCGGTGCAGGCGGGAGACAGGGCCGCGCTGGAAAAGGTGCCCGGCGTGGGTGCCAAGGTGGCCGCGCGGTTGTTGCTCGAGCTGGGAGGCAAGCTCGTGATGCCGGAGACTGACGGCTCCCCGGCGCGGGCGGGGGATGCTCGCGATCAGGTTGCTGAGGCGCTCGTGGGGCTTGGGTGGAACGCGAAGGCCGCCGCGAAGGCCGTTGAGGGCGTGACAGACGGCCCCATCGATGACTCCGCGGTGCCTGACACTCTGCGCGCGGCGCTGCAATCGCTAGGAGGCTCGCGTGGATGAGGAGGCGCGCGTGGTGGATTCCCACGCGGACGCGATTGAGCGCTCCAACGAGGCCGCGCTGCGTCCTGGCTCGCTCGACGAGTTCGTGGGCCAGCAAGTGGTGCGTGACCAGCTGTCGTTGGTCCTGCGCGCCGCACGGAGCCGCGGGGCGAGCGCCGACCACGTGTTGCTCTCCGGCCCGCCCGGCCTGGGCAAGACGACCCTCGCGATGATCGTGGCGGGGGAGATGGGTGCCACGATGCGCGTGTCGTCAGGTCCCGCGATCCAGCATGCTGGCGATCTGGCGGCGATATTGAGCTCGCTTGATGAGGGCGACGTGCTGTTCCTCGACGAGATCCACCGCCTAGCGCGCCCCGCCGAGGAGATGCTGTACCTCGCGATGGAGGACTTCCGCGTGGACGTGGTGGTGGGTAAGGGCCCCGGTGCGACCTCGATCCCGCTGAGCCTGCCGCCGTTCACCGTGGTGGGCGCAACCACTCGCGCCGGCTTGCTTCCCGCGCCGTTGCGCGACCGCTTTGGCTTCACCGCCCACCTGGACTTCTACGAACCCGCGGAACTGCGGACTATCATCGACCGCTCGGCGGGACTGCTTGGCATCGACATCGACGTCGACGCCGCCGGGGAGATTGCCATGCGTTCGCGCGGCACACCCCGCATCGCCAACCGCCTGCTGCGCCGCGTGCGCGACTGGGCACAGGTGCATGGCAGCGGGCACGCCGACATGGAGGCCGCCCGCGAGGCGCTGCTGATCTACGAAGTGGACGCCCGTGGCCTGGACAGGCTGGACCGTGCGGTGCTGCTCGCGCTGTGCACCCGCTTTGGTGGCGGTCCCGTGGGGCTGTCCACGTTGGCGGTGTCCGTGGGCGAGGAATCCGAGACTGTCGAGACCGTCGCCGAGCCGTTTTTGGTGCGCGAGGGCCTCATGAGCCGTAGCCCCAGGGGTCGCATTGCGACAGCCGATGCTTGGGTTCACTTAGGGCTAGAGCCTCCTCCAGACGCACTACACGGGGCTACCGGCTCGCGCCTATTCGACTAGCGGCACCGGACCGCCTAGAATCGGCAAGGCTCTACGGAGCAATTCGACGATTGAGGAATCCAGTGTCAAAAGTGACTCAAGGCGCGCGCAGGGCGCTCGTCTGGCTGATTGTAATTGTGACCGGGCTCTACGCGACCCTTGCGGGCGGCGTGCTCTGGGGCGACGCGACCGTGACGCCCGGACTGGCACTCGACCTTGCCGGTGGGCGTCAACTCATCATGGAGGCCGTGACCGAAGGCGGCGAGGTCGTTACCCCTGAGGACCTTGAGCAGGCGGTGGCGATTATCCGCCAGCGCGTTGACGCGAGCGGTGTGGCCGAGGCCGAGATTTCCACGCAGGGTTCCACCATCATCGTGGTGGGCCTACCAGGTAACCCGAGCGAAGACACCATTAACTTGGTGCGGCAGTCCGCACAGCTGCAGTTCCGTCCTGTGATCGCGGCAAGCCAAAACCCGGGGCCTTTCGGTGACGTCCCGCTGGAGCCCGGCATCGATGTCACACCCACCCCGGATGCCGCGACGAGCCCCGACGCTACGCCCACCCCGCAGGCGTCGCCCACGGCCACCGAGCGTTCGTACGTGCGCGGTGCGGTTGACCCTGAACCGACGTCCGCACCCGACGCTGAGCCGACGCTCGACCCCGGGTTCTCGCCTCTCGAGCAGCTTCAACCAGAACCCGGCGTGACGGACCCCTCCTCACCTCTGTGGTTCACGGACGAGATCTACGACGAGTTCGCGGCGCTTGACTGCACCGACCCCGCAAACCGAGCAGGAGCCCCCATGGGCGACCCCCAGCTCGCGTTGGTGGCGTGCTCGCAAACCGGCTCCGAGAAGTACGTCCTGGGGCCCGTTGAGCTCACCGGTGGCGAGATCGACACCGCCACCTCGACTGCTGAGCTCCGACCGCAAACTGGTACGCCCACAGGTGCCTTCGTGGTGGATATCAAGTTCACCAGTGAAGGTGCGCGCATCTTTGACCAGATCGCTGGCCGTCTCTATGAACTTACCGGCGACCGCAACCGCTTCGCAATGGTGCTCGACGGATCGGTGATCTCCGCACCCTCCGTCAACAACCGCCAGTACGGCGGTCAAGCGCAAATCAGTGGCGGCAACCCAGGCTTCTCCCAGGAGTCCGCCGAACTCCTCGCAAACCAGCTTCAGTTCGGTGCACTTCCATTGACGCTCGAGGTCCAGGCCAACGAGCTGGTCTCGGCAAGTCTGGGCGAGGACTCGCTCAAGAACGGTCTACTCGCCGGCGCGCTGGGCCTCCTGCTGGTGTTCCTCTACTCGCTGATCCAATACCGGGCGCTGGGGTTCGTCACCATCGCATCGCTGTTGATTGCTGGCGCGACCACGTTCTCACTCATATCCCTGCTGTCCTGGGGAATGGGCTATCGACTATCGCTCGCGGGCGTGGCCGGGTTGATTGTCGCGATTGGTATCACCACCGACTCGTTCATCGTCTACTTTGAGCGCATCCGTGACGAGCTCCGCGAAGGACGCTCGTTGGTGAGTGCCATCGACCACGCCTGGCGCCGTGCACGCCGCACCATCCTGGCGTCGGACCTCATTAGTCTGCTCGCCGCAGCAACGCTGTACTTGCTCGCCGTAGGAGGCGTGAAGGGCTTCGCCTTCACTTTGGGACTCGTGACGTTTGTGGACGTCCTGGTGGTGTTCCTCTTCACGCACCCCACCATGGTGCTTCTGGCTAAGACCAAGTTCTTTGGCAATGGCCACAAGCTCTCCGGGCTCGACCCCACCCAACTGGGACGGGAAGCGATGTACAAGGGCCGGGGGCGCGTCAAGACCGGTCCCACTTCCACACTCACGCTCGCGGAACGCAAGGCCGCAGCAGCTAAGGGAGAGCAGTAATGCGGATGAACTTGGCCGTGTGGGGCAACAAACTCCACTCAGGTGAGAAGACCTACCCCGTCGTTGCCCAGCGCAAGCGGTGGTTCGCAGCGTCTGCGCTATTGATGGCGCTGTGCCTGGGGTTGTTGCTCTTCAAGGGACTCACCCCTGGAATCGACTTCACCGGTGGTACCGCGTACCGGGTTTCCGCCCCCGCAGAGGTGAACATCGGCATCGCCGAAGATGTCTTCAGCACCCTTGCCCCCGAATCCACTCCCACCGTGGTGGTGGCGGGGGAGACCGACATCAGTGTCCGGTTGGGCGAACTTCCTGAAGAGCGCGTCATCGAGGGCCGTACAGCATTGGCGGAGGCCTACGGCGTTACAGAAGAGAACGTCAGTTTCTCGCAGATTGGACCCACGTGGGGGGCCGAGATTGGCGCGAAGGCCATTCAGGCGCTGGTGATCTTCCTGCTGCTCGTGGCCGCAGTGTTGTCCGTGTACTTCCGAGCGTGGCGCATGGCAGCCGCGGCATTGGCAGCGCTGGCTCACGACCTCATCTTCACCATCGGCATCTACGCGTTGGTGGGCTTCGAAGTCACCCCAGCGGCGGTGATCGGATTCCTGACGATCCTTGGCTACTCGCTGTATGACACCGTGGTGGTGTTCGACAAGGTCAAGGAGAACACCGAGAACCTCACTACCCAGTTCCGGTACACCTACGCGGAACTCGCGAACCTGGCGATCAACCAGACCCTGGTGCGGTCCATCAACACCTCCGTGGTTGCCCTGCTTCCCGTCACGGCGATCCTGTTCATCGGATCCATGTTGCTGGGCGCAGGCACCTTGACCGACATCGCTCTCGCGTTGTTCCTGGGAATGCTCGTGGGAACGTATTCATCTGTCTTTGTCGCGACACCCCTCGAGGTCGCGTTCCGGGGAAATGAGACCCGCATCAAGGAACACACCGCAAAGGTGCTGGCGTTGCGCGAATCTGGGGAGTCGGACGTGGTTCTCACTGACGATGGCCAGGTCCGTGTGGGCGCCCTCGCTCCCGGTGGACACCGCGGCACGCGCGCGCAACCCAAGCGCAAGGGCCGCAAGTAGACTTGATCCTCCACCCCAAGGGAAGGAGACGCGCATGACAGAGACCCGCGCCTCCACCACCCCAGCGGGGCCGTTGGGCTTCCTGCGCCGTCCCGGCAAGGAGCCCACTGCGATTGATGCACTGCTTGACACCCACAAGCGGATGTACCCCAAGGGCAAGAACGTGCTCATCGAGCGCGCCTACGCTCTTGCGGAGGTTGCGCACCGCGGGCAGGAGCGCCAGAGCGGCGAGCCGTACATCACTCACCCCATCGCGGTGGCGCAGATCCTCGCGGACTTGGGGCTGCCGGACACTGTGCTGGCCGCCGCACTGCTCCACGACGTGGTGGAAGATACCGCGTACCCGATCGAGACCATTCGCGCCGATTTTGGCGACGACGTCGCTGACTTTGTGGACGGCGTCACCAAGCTCGACAAGGTGAAGTTCGGCGATGCCGCGCAGGCGGAAACCGTCCGCAAGATGGTGGTCGCCATGGCCAAGGACATCCGTGTGCTGCTACTCAAGCTCGCGGACCGCCTCCACAACGCCCGCACCTGGGAGTATGTCAAGCCTGACACCGCCCGGCGCAAGGCCCAAGAGACGCTCGAGATCTACGCGCCACTCGCACACCGGATGGGTCTCAACGCCATCAAGTGGGAGCTCGAGGACCTGTCCTTCCGCACGCTGTACCCCAAGGTGTATCAGGAGATCGTCGAGGTTGTCACCGAGCGCCAGCCCGAACGCGAGAAGTACCTCGCTGAGGTGCGTGCAGAGATCGAACAAGACCTCAAGGCCATGAAGATCAAGGCCGACATCACCGGCCGGCCCAAGCACTACTACTCGGTGTACCAGAAGATGATTGTGCGCGGCCGGGATCTGAACGAGATCTACGACCTTGTGGGCATTCGTGTGCTGGTGGAGTCGGTTCGCGACTGCTACGCGGTGCTGGGGGCCATGCACGCGCGCTACCAGCCGGTGCCTGGGCGCTTCAAGGACTACATCGCGATGCCCAAGTTCAACCTCTACCAGTCTCTTCACACCACGGTGATCGGGCCCACCGGCAAGCCCGTTGAACTCCAGATCCGCACCCACGACATGCACCGTCGCGCCGAGTACGGACTCGCGTCCCACTGGCGCTACAAGGAAAACGCGAAGGCTGGAGACTCAGGCTCCACGGCATCGGACAGCATGGGGTGGCTGCGCCAGATCGCGGACTGGCAGCAAGAAACCGCGGACCCCAGCGACTTTCTGGACAGCCTTCGCGGCGAAATCTCGCGCTCCGAGGTCTACGTGTTCACGCCCCGCGGCAAGCTCTTCGCGTTGCCGCAGGGGGCAACGCCCGTGGACTTCGCGTACGCGGTTCACACCGAGGTGGGGCACAAGACCATTGGCGCCCGCGTCAACGGCAGGCTCGTGTCCCTGGACTCCACGCTCGACAACGGCGACACCGTCGAGATCCTCACCACCACCAGCGAGAATGCCCACCCCAAGCGCGACTGGCTCGAGTTTGTCCAGTCCACCCGTGCGCGCAACAAGATCCGCCAGTGGTTCACACGCGAGCGCCGTGAGGAGTCCATCGAAACCGGCCGCGACATGCTCGCCCGCGCCATCCGCCGCCAACACCTTCCCATCCAGCGCCTCATGGGTCGCTCGACGCTGCTCACGCTCGCCATGGAGATGCACTACGAGGACGTCGAGGCTCTGTACGCCGCCATCGGCGAACACAAGGAACAAGCGGCCGATGTTGTGGCTCGCATGGTCGAAGCCGTGGGTGGGGATGAGGGCGCCGACGAGGACGTTACCGAGATCACCCGGCCCGGGACGTCTCAGCGCACGCGCAGGGGGGACCCCGGCGTCTCCGTGCACGGGCTCACCGACGTGGTGGTCAAGCTCGCCAAGTGCTGCACACCTGTGCCAGGCGACCCCATCCAGGGCTTCGTGACACGCGGCTCAGGCGTCAGCGTGCACCGCACTGACTGCGACAACCTCGCCGTACTCAAAGAACAGAGCGAACGGCTCATCGACGTGCAGTGGACCGGCCAAACCGAATCGACCTTTCTGGTGCAGATCGAAGTCGAGGCACTGGACCGCAACCGACTGCTGTCCGACGTCACCAACGTGCTCTCCGACTATCACGTCAACATCCTGTCCGCCCACGTGGCGACCAGCCGCGACCGGGTTGCAATGTCAAGCTTTGCCTTCGAGATGGCGGACCCATCCCACCTGGGCGCGGTGCTGTCAGCCATCAGGCGCATCGACGGTGTGTATGACGCCCGCCGCGTTACGGGCTCAAAGCGGCACGGCCAGCAGTCGTAACGCCGGACTCGTGGGCGGCGCTGAGTCCTGCGAGCGCCGGCGCTAGCCCGTTCCACACGGACCGCAGGCGCGCATGGCCCGGCCCGCGCGGATGGTCAGCCGCAAAGGCTGAATGCAGGGCCTCCATGGTGACGTCGCCACCGCGCACGGCTCCGGCTACCGCCGGGATCGCCAACGCATGGCGACCCCACCGCAAGGCGTCAATACAGCATCGGCCGATGTTTGCCACGGTAAGCCCCATCAGGGTCACGGACGCCTCCGTGTGAGCGAGCCCGGAGTGAAAGGCGACCTGCGGCGTCGCGGGCACTCCGGTGGCGGGCGTGTCCGTGGTCACCACCCGGTGCAGGCCGCGCGCGCCCACCACATCCAGGACGGGCGGCGGCGGGCCACCCAGTGCCACCCACAGCCCGCCCAACCCGCTCAACACGGTGTGAGCGGGAACGGAGTCGCGCACGGCCAGCGCGCGCAGGCCAGGGGTCTCAGGGATGTCGCGGGGGAGTGCAAAGGCTGGGGACAGTGCGGTGCACGTGCCGTCGCGGATCAGGCGATCAAACGCCACCGCGCCAACACGGGAGCGGCTGACCAGAGGCATCGTTCCAGTGTGCCGAGCCCGCCTCTGGGCGTGCGCACGTCACTGGCGATCTGTGGACAACGGCGGCTGCCTGCGTTCAGGTTCTTGGAGACCGCTGCTAGGAAACGACGCCCTCGATCTGAGCGAGCCAGGCCTTGCGGGCCTCGAGCGACTCTTCGATTTCCTTGATCTTGCGTGCGTTCTTGGCGGCCGTGGCCTCCGCGAGGTCCTTTTCCAGGTCAGCGATGGCCGCGTGCAGCTGTGCTGCGGCACCGGTTGCGCGGGCCTCGATCTCGGGGTTGCGCGACGACCATGCGGAATCCTCGGCGTCGCGCACCGCCTTCTCCACGGCGGTCATGCGCTTGGTGAGGCGGCCCACGTCCGCGCGCGGCACCTGGCCCGCGGCCTCAAACTTGTCCTGCAACACCCGCAGGGCTTGCTTGGTAGTGGCGAGGTCCTTGACGGGCAACAGCGCTTCGGCGTCCTTGACCACGGACTCCTTGGCCTCGACGTTGCCCGCGAGCGAGGCTTCTTCAGCCTCAGATACCTGGCGCTTGGCCTCAAAGAACGCGTCCTGGGCGGCCTGGAACCTCTTCCACAGCGCGTCGTCGACCGAACGGCGGCCGCGGCCTGCGTTCTTCCAGTCGCCCATGAGGTCCTTGAAGGCGCGTGCCGTGGCGTCCCAGTCGGTGGACTCTGCGAGCTTTTCGGCCTTCGCGGCGAGCGACTCCTTGCGGGCGGCGACCTCAGAGTTGTCCTTGTCGAGCTGGGCAAAGTGCACCTTGCGTGCCTTCTCGAAGTGCGAACGCGCCACCGTGAACCGCTTCCACAGCGCCCGCTCAACGTCCTTGGGGATACGGGCGCCAGCGCGCTGGGCTTCCTTCCAGGCGTCGAGCTGCTCGCGCAACGCGGCGGTGTCATCCTTCCAGTGAATCTTGTTCTCCGGCTTGGCTGCGATCGCCTCCGCCTTCGCCACAATCGCTTCGCGTTCTGCGGTCGCGGCTTCTTTGGCGGCCTTCCGCTCAGCCTGCAAGCGGTCGCGAACCTCCTTGGCCTCGCCGTCCACCTTCTCGAGGCGCGTGCGCAGCGCGGCGAGGTCTCCCACCACCGCAGGAGCCTCGAGCGAGGCATGCAGGGACTTGAGATTGTCGTCAATCGCCTTGGGGGACAAGTCTGCGGAGCTCAGACGCGCGTGGAACCGCTCGATGGACGCCTCGAGCAGGTAGTACTCCTTGCAGAACTTCGCGAGCGGAGCGTCACCTTCTGCCGGTCCTACCTCGTGGCGGGCGTCGCCGTCCTTGACCCACACCTTGTCATCGGCCACCTCGCCAAAGGCCGCCGCAGCTGCCAGTTGTTCGTCTGTGATCTCCTCAACAACGGGAACTTTGACAGGGTGAGTCTTGTGCGCGGCCACCACAGCAGGGCTGGGAGCAGCGAAGGAGCCAGGCTTCGGAATGCTGGGCTTGGCCGGTTTGGGAGCGGTCATGAAACGGAAACCTCGTTAATGATGACGGGTTGAGCAGGACGACCATCCGTGCCGCCACTATCAGTGCCGGCCTGAGCAATCTGTTCCACAATAGCGAGACCACTGGTCACCACGCCAAACACGGTGTAGCCGCCAGCGCCATCCGAAGGGATGCGGGAGTCGTCATACACAATGAAGAACTGGCTGCCCATCGACTCCCCGTTGCCGCCTACGCGCGCCATCGCGAGCGTTCCGGTGGGGTAGAGATCGTCAGCAGGGGCGTTCTCGATGGGACCGTATCGGTAGGCCGGACCGCCGGTGCCAGTGCCCGTGGGGTCGCCGCACTGGAGCACAAAGATGCCACCATTGACCAGGCGGTGGCACTCGGTGGCGTCAAAGAACCCCTGCCCGGCCAACGCGACAAAGGAGGCCACAGCCTGGGGTGCCGATGCTCCATCCAGTTCCATCTCAATCACGCCTTGGTTGGTGTCGACCACCACACTCCAGGTGCGGTCTTCCGCCAGAGCGGGACTGGGCGCAACGGGAGAGCTAGCCCAATCATCGGACGCTGTGGGACCGGGCTCCGGCGTGGTGGGATCCTGCGAGGGCGAGGACGCGGTGGGCTCGGGCGTGACGACCGGCGCGGGTGCTGAGGCGTCGTCACCCATGGCTGCGTTGACGACGGCGTACACGAGCGCGCCCGCAGCGATCACCAGCGCGGTGATGCCGGCAATCTTCCAGTTGCGCTGGCGGCGCACGCGACGCTCAGCGATCTTGCGCTGAAGTTGCTCGTAGCGCTTACGTTCCTGGGCCTTTGTCTGCTTTTTGGTCGTCATTGTCCTCTACCTTGATGCCGTGCCGGGTGCCTCGCCAGTCTAGAGCCACTGGAGTGGAACAATGGTGCGCATGTCACGTGTGCTGCCGCTCTCCGGCTTTCCCGAATGGTCCCCCCAAGAACGCATCGTCGAAGCGCACGTGGTGCGGGAGCTACGCAGGGTGTTCGAGTTGCACGGATTTGGAGAGATCGAGACCCGTGCCGTGGAGCCGGTGGCGCGCCTGAGCGGCGACAGCGAGGCGGCCAAAGAGATCTACACCCTGGGCCGTCTGAACGCTGAGGCCGACGCCGATGCCAAGCTGGGCCTGCACTTCGACCTCACGGTGCCGTTTGCTCGGTATGTCGAGGAGCGCCAGGGGCAGGTGCAGTTCCCGTTCCGTCGCTACCAGATTCAGAAGGTGTGGCGGGGCGAGCGGCCACAGGAGGGTCGCTACCGCGAGTTCTACCAAGCCGACATCGACGTGGTGGGCCGCGACCAGTTGCCCGCTCACCTCGAGGTGGAGGTGGCCGTGGTGATGGCGCGTGCCCTGGCAGCACTGCCCATTCCTGCCGTGACCATGCACGTCAACAACCGCAAACTTGTCGAGGCCTTTTACCGGGGCGTGGGCGTGAGCGACGTTTCCGGCGCGCTGCGGTCGGTGGACAAGCTCGCCAAGATCGGTCCCGAGGGCGTCGCGAAGGAACTCGCTGCACAGGGGGTGTCGGAAACTGCGTCCGATGCCGTGCTCGCGTTGGCTGCGATCAAGTCCTCCGACGTGGGCTTCGTGGAGGCCATCAACGACCTCTGGGAGACCAGCACCCTGTCGCCTGGGTTCGAAGAGCATCAGGTTGCGCTGGCCGAGGGTATTGCGGCGTTGACAGCGTTGGTGTCAGGAGTGAATGCCGCCGTGCCTGGGTGCGCGGTCGCTGACCTGCGGATTGCGCGCGGGCTCGAGTACTACACGGGATCGGTGTACGAGGCGTTCGTGGAGGGCCACGAGGACCTTGGCTCGATCTGCTCGGGCGGGCGCTACGACTCCCTGGTGGGCGGCGGCGGCTTCCCGGGCGTGGGGCTGTCGGTGGGCGTGAGCCGGCTCGTGGGGCGGATCATCGCTGCCGGGCTCGCCACCGCTACCCGCTCCGTACCCAGCGCCGTGCTCGTGGCGGTGGTGGAGGAAGAGGCGAGGGGAGCATCGGCCGCTATTGCCGATCGCCTGCGTGCGCGCGGCATCCCCACGGAGGTCTCGCCCAATGCGGCGAAGTTCGGCAAGCAAATCCAGTACGCCGACCGTCGCGGGATCCCGTTTGTGTGGTTCCCGGGGGATGGCGCTGACGGCGAGGTGAAGGACATTCGCAGTGGCGAGCAGGTGGTCGCTGATGCCGGTTCGTGGGAGCCTCCTGCCGAGGACATCCGTGCTCGCGTGGTTCCTGGCTAGACTTGACCCCTGGGTTAGTCAACACCTGAGACACTCTTCGCCCGGATCCCGCAGTTCAACAACGTTCACGTTCACGCACGCGCCCACCGCGCACCGAAAGGCCTCACCTTGCTCCGCACGCATCTTGCTGGAAACCTCCGCGCTACTGACGCCGGCACCACCGTCACGCTGACCGGATGGGTGGGGCGCCGCCGCGATCACGGGGGAGTGGCGTTCATTGACCTGCGCGACGCGTCCGGGTTCGCACAGGTGGTGATTCGCGAAGAAGTCGCGCACAGCCTGCGCAACGAGTACGTGATCCAGGTGACCGGCGAGGTGCGTGAGCGTCCGGCAGGGTCGGCGAACCCCAACCTGCCCTCGGGCGAGGTAGAGGTAGTGGTCGAGGACGTCACGGTGCTGAACGAGTCCGCGCCGCTGCCGCTGCCCATCGACGAGCACGTCAATGTGGGCGAAGAGGCACGCCTCAAGCACCGCTACCTCGACCTGCGTCGCCCGCAGCCGCGCGCCAACATGGTGCTGCGCTCCAAGGTCAACCAGGCTGCGCGCAGGGTGCTGGAGCGTCACGACTTCCTCGAGATCGAGACCCCCACGCTGACGCGCTCCACCCCCGAGGGCGCGCGTGACTTTCTGGTGCCCGCCCGGCTCGCGCCCGGATCCTGGTACGCGCTCCCGCAGTCTCCGCAGCTGTTCAAGCAGTTGCTCATGGTCGCGGGCATGGAGAAGTACTACCAAATCGCGCGGTGCTACCGCGATGAAGACTTCCGTGCGGACCGGCAGCCGGAGTTCACGCAGTTGGACGTCGAGATGTCCTTTGTGGACCAAGACGACGTCATCGCGGTGGGCGAAGAGATTGTCCGGGAACTGTGGGAGCTGATTGGCGTTGAGGTGGCGCTGCCCATCCCGCGCATCACGTTCGCCGATGCCATGGCTCGTTACGGTTCAGACAAGCCGGACCTGCGCTTTGGGCTCGAGTTGACTGACCTGACGGCGTACTTCAAGGACACCCCGTTCCGCGTGTTCCAGGCGGACTACGTGGGCGCGGTGGTGATGCCCGGTGGCGCGTCGCAGCCCCGCAAGGTGCTGGACGCGTGGCAGGACTGGGCCAAGCAGCGCGGAGCCAAGGGCCTCGCGTACGTGATCTACCAAGAAGATGGCACGCTCAGCGGCCCGGTCGCCAAGAACCTCACCGAGGCGGAACTGAACGGCCTCGCTGACGTCACGGGCGCCGCTCCTGGAGACTGCATCTTCTTCGCAGCGGGCGCGGTGGAGCCCTCGCAGACGCTGCTGGGTGCGGCGCGGAACGAGATCGCTAAGCGCGGAGGCCTGATGGACCCCGACGTCTTCGAGTTTGTGTGGGTCGTGGACGCGCCGCTGTTCAAGGCCGTGGGCGGCAACGACGACGACGTCGCCGTGGGTTCCGGAGCCTGGACTGCTGTGCACCACGCGTTTACCTCGCCTAAGCCCGAATGGATCGACACCTTCGAGACCGACCCCGGCAACGCCCTGTCCTACGCCTACGACATCGTGTGCAACGGCAACGAGATTGGTGGCGGGTCCATCCGTATCCACCGCCGCGACGTGCAGCAGCGCATCTTCGAGGTGATGGGCATTGGCGAGGCCGAGGCGCAGGAGAAGTTCGGGTTCCTGCTCGATGCATTCGCGTTTGGCGCGCCGCCCCACGGTGGCATTGCGTTCGGCTGGGACCGGGTGACCGCGTTGCTCGCGAAGGCCGACTCAATCCGCGAAGTGATCGCCTTCCCCAAGTCCGGTGGTGGGTACGATCCCATGACCGACGCGCCAGCACCCATCACCGCGCAGCAGCGCAAGGAGGCAGGCGTGGACGCGAAGCCAGAGCCCAAGGGGGCAGGCGGCGGTGCAGGCGAAGCGCCGGTTGCGCAGACTGAGCCCTAGCCCGCCCGCTGCACCGTATTGGCACGTCACCAACCCACCCCACGCCACTCCACTTTCCGTCCGCACGGCACATCGCGAGTGTGCGCGGCGTGTCGGCGCCAGAGCCGAGTTGCCTTGGCTCACGCCGGCGCGACAGTCCCCGCGACACGCCGGCGCGACAGCCGAGTTGCCTTGGCTCACGGCGGGAGGGCCCGCCCTAAGCGTGCAGAAATGGCGGCACGGTGTCCCATGTTGGTGCAGATGTGACCAATGTGACTCATGTGACACCAGATTTCGGGCTCCTGAGTCGCGCGATACCGGGCTGCCGCCATTTCTGCACGCCGGGGCGCGCGGCAGCGGCAGTCGGCGCCCCGGCAGAGTTGCCGTGCGCGCGGCAGTGGAGCGCTGTCGAGGCGCGCGGAAATCGCGGCACGCCTAGTGCGCGATCGCGAACCGCTCGTGTAGCTTCCGCAGCGGTGCTGGCGCCCACCAGTTGTATTGGCCTAGCAGCGTCATGGTTGCGGGCACCAACACCATCCGCACCACCGTCGCATCCAGGAACACGGCGATCGCCAGCCCGAATCCCACCTGCTTGATCACCAGCAGGTTTCCAAACGCGAAGCCTAGGAACACCAGCACAATCACCGCAGCAGCAGACGTAATGATCCGCCCCGAGCGCTGCAACCCAATCCGCACCGCCTCGTCGTTGGGCACCCCGCGCTTCACCAGCTCCTGCACGCGGGACAGCAGGAACAGGTCGTAGTCCATCGCGAGGCCAAACCCAAATGCCACCACCAGCACCACCACGTAGGTCTCGAGCCCGCCGGCGGAGTCAAACCGCAGCAACCAATCGAGGTGGCCGTCTTGGAACACCCACGTCAGCACACCGAGCGTCGCCGCCAGCGACAGCGTGTTGATGAGCAGCGCCTTGAGCGGCACCAGCAACGAACCGGTCATGAGGAACAGCAGCACGAACGTGGCGAGCACCACAATCCCGAACGCGATGGGCGCGCCCTGCTCTACGGACTGGATGAACTCGACCTGGTTGGCCGCCTGGCCACCAAGGTAGAGGCGGAATGGCGGGTCAAGGGCGCTCACCGCGTGAATCACACTCACGGCCTCGGCGCTGCCGCCGTCGGCCACCTCGAGGAAGATCCCCGCCACCGCCTCGCCGTCCTGATCCCTCGCGGGGGCAAGGCCTCGCACGCCCTCGATGTCCGCAACGTTCTCCCGCAACCAGGCGTCGAGCGCCTGCGGATCCGTCGCCGCGAGCACGCTCACGCTGGGCTCAACGAGGTTCGGATACTCGAGCTGGAAAGCCTCCAGGAACTGCCGTCGCTCGTTGAAGGATGGCAACAACTCTGCTTGAGAGTTGCGCATCTGCACGCTGAGCAACGGCGATGCCAGGACGAACAACAGGGCCGACGCTGCGGCGAGCGTGAGCCAGGGGTGCCTTTGGACGCGCCCAGCCAGCGCGGAGAACACCCCGTGGTCACGGGTGACGTCCGACGTTGAGCTAATGATTCGCCGCAATCCCCGCACCCGGAACAGGAACCCGCGCACGGCTAACTTTGGCGCCCATAGGAAGGCCAGGGCGGGGACCAGGGTAAGCGCGGCAGCGAGCGCCATCACCGTGACACCAAGTGCGGCGGAACCGAAGCCCCGCAGAATTGCCGGTTCGAAGGTGATCATCCCGCTCACCGCAATCCCCACGGTGATGGCCGAAAAGAACACAGTGCGCCCTGCGGTGTTGAGGGTCGCCTCGAGCGCCTCGGCGAAGGCACGGGGGTTCGTCAGGGACCTCTTGTGGAGCTCCTCGCGGAAGCGCGACACGATAAGCAAGCCGTAGTCGATGGAGAGCCCAATGCCGAGCACCGTCACCACGTTGATCGCGGAGTCGTCCATCTTGATGGGGTAGGAGAATCCATAAAGCACGAGGAGCCCGCCGGCGATGGAGGCGAGCGCGCCTACCAGCGGCGTGGCGGCCGCGAGGAACCCGCCAAACACGAGCACCATCACGATCAGCGCGAGCGGCAACGCGATGGCCTCTCCCGTGATCAGGTCCTTCTTGATCTGTTGGCCGAAGTCGTCAAAGAGCAAAGGGTTGGAGTACACAAGGACGTGCGGCACCGCGTCCTGAGCCGGGTTGCTGGCGTGGCCCGCGAGGTCCGCTGCAAGCGCGTTGAACCGCTCTTCGATCACTTGATGCGCGGCCAGCGCCCCGTCTTCTCCCTCAACGGAGAACATGTGCACCTGGAGCAAGAACCCGTCGCCGGTGTTCGACAGCAGGTCCCGTGGATCGCCGCTCCCGTTACTAGCCAAAGCCGACGGGTCCACCCCGGTGCCCAGCTCAAGACCCAGCGGCCACACCACGTAGCGGACGTTGTCGAAGGTGGCCAGGTTCGCGACCTCAGCGCTGATGGTCTGCACCTGAGCGGGATCCGCTAGGTCAACGTTTTGGAACAGCGCGGAGATCGTTGGCCCCACGTCCTCGGGAACCGCGGCAGACGCCCGCTGCTGCACGTATTGCGAGTCCGATCCCTCGACCCCAGGCGCTCCGGTGTGAACCCGGTCAAACAACCCTTCTCCGGTAACGCCCACGAGGGCAACGGTGACCATGGCAATCGCAGCAACAATCCAGGAAACGACAACGGCGCGTGCATGGTGCGAGATGAACGTCGCGAGAGGGCTGAACACGGAACCATCGTATGCGCGCCCACCCGCCTAGAGTGGACACGTGGACCTTTTTGACGCCGTGCAGCAGAGCGGTCGCGGCGTACCCGAAGCCTCCGCCAATGCCCCCCTTGCGGTCCGCATGCGCCCGAGCACCCTTGGTGAGCTCGTGGGCCAGTCGCACCTGCTGGGCGCGGGTTCGCCGTTGCAGCGCCTCATTGGGGACGATGCTCCCGCCACGTCAGTGATCATGTGGGGTCCGCCCGGGACAGGCAAGACGACGCTGGCGTACCTCGTTGCGGGCAGTCGCCGGTTCGTGGAGCTCTCAGCAGTCACGGCTGGCGTCAAGGACGTGCGCGCCATCATTGCCGATTCCAAGCGCCGCATCGCCACGGGCGAACGCGAGACGGTGCTGTTTATCGACGAGATCCATCGCTTCACGCGCAGTCAGCAGGATTCGCTGCTCCCGGCAGTCGAGAACCGCTGGGTGACTTTGATAGGCGCGACTACCGAGAACCCGTCGTTCTCCGTGGTGGGCCCGCTGTTGTCGCGTTCGCTGCTCCTCACGCTCAAGCCACTGAGCGACACAGACATCGGCGCGCTGATCGACCGTGCCCTCACCGACGAGCGTGGGCTGGCAGCCACGGTCGCGATCGACGACGGCGCGAGGGACCACATCATCCGGGTGGCCGGCGCCGACGCCCGCAAGGCGCTGACCTTGCTGGAATCCGTCGCCGACGCCGCCCAGCGCGCCGGGGGAGTGGTGACCACCGAACTCACCGAGCAGACCATGGACGCCGCGCTCGTGGCGTATGACAAGTCTGGTGACCAGCACTACGACGTCATCAGCGCGTTCATTAAGTCGGTGCGCGGCTCAGACCCCGACGCCGCGCTGCACTATTTGGCCCGGATGGTCGTGGCGGGGGAGGACCCCCGGTTCATCGCCCGCCGCCTGGTCATCCTCGCCGCCGAGGACGTGGGGATGGCAGACCCACAAGCGCTCGTGATCGCCCAAGCCGGCGCGGACGCGGTGAGCTTCATCGGCATGCCGGAGGGCCGGATCGTGCTGGGCGAGGTAACCACGTACCTCGCGACCGCGCCCAAATCGAACCGCTCCTACCTCGCGATGGACGCCGCGATTGCTGACGTCAAAGCGGGCAAGGCAGGGGTGGTGCCCACGCACCTGCGGGACGCTCACTACTCAGGTGCGGAGCGCATCGGCCATGGAAAGGGATACCAGTACTCGCATGACGCCCCGCACGGCGTTGCTGCCCAGGAGTACCTCCCTGACTCGCTCACTGGCAGCCGCTACTACGTGCCCACGGAGCACGGAAATGAACGCGCGGTGAGTGAGCGACTCGCCCGGATTCGCCAGATGCTGGGAAGGGACGAGTAGCCGGGCGTTGTTTGGTATCCTTTGGGGTAGCCCTCGCGGTCGGTTGGCTGCTGTCACCGCGAACTTCTCATTGTCAGGTGCGTCTCTGCGCGCCACGAGTTGCAAGGAAATACTTTGACTTCAGTACAAAAAGCGCGCCGTCAGGTGCGTCTGTCCCGTGCCCTGGGTCTCGCGCTGACCCCCAAGGCAGTCAAGCACTTCGAGAAGCGTCCCTACCCTCCGGGCGAGCACGGCCGCACCGCGCGCCGCAAGGAAAGCGACTACGCGGTCCGTCTGCGCGAGAAGCAGCGTTTGCGCGCCCAGTACGGCTTGCGCGAGAAGCAGATGACCCGCACCTTTGAGGAGGCTCGCAAGGAATCCGGTCTGACCGGTGAGGCGTTCGTCGAGCTGCTCGAGATGCGTCTTGACGCGCTCGTGCTGCGCTCCGGCTTTGCCCGCACCATCTTGCAGGCCCGCCAGACCGTGCTGCACCGCCACATCCTGGTGGACGGCAAGATCGTTGACCGCCCGTCGTTCCGCGTGAAGCCCGGCCAGACCATTCAGGTCAAGCCCAAGGCTGTCACCATGGAGCCCTACATGGCCGCAGCGGCAGGCGCCCACCGCGACCTGCTTCCCGAGGTCCCGGATTACCTGGACGTCAAGCTCGAGAAGCTCACCGCAGTACTGGTGCGTCGCCCCAAGCGCGCAGAAGTGCCCGTGACCTGCGAAGTTCAGCTCGTCGTCGAGTACTACGCTCGCTAGCACCACTGGGCCAAAGCCCACAGCACCACCGCAGTTTCCCGCGACGCACTGTCTGATGGCAGTGCGTCGCGGCATTTCTACCGAGGAGCATCATGCGTACCGCAGAGATCCGCAAGCGCTGGTTGGACTACTTCGCGGCCCAAGGCCACGAGGTGGTGCCGTCGGCATCGTTGGTCTCCCCGGACCCCTCGCTACTGTTCACTGTGGCAGGCATGGTTCCCTTCATCCCGTACCTGACCGGCCAGCAGACGCCTCCGTGGCCGCGCGCCACATCCGTGCAGAAGTGCATCCGCACCTCTGACATCGAGGAGGTGGGCAAGACCACCCGCCACGGCACGTTCTTCCAAATGAACGGCAACTTCTCGTTTGGCGACTACTTCAAAGAGGGTGCCGTCACGTACGCGTGGGACCTCGTCACCGGTTCCGAGGACGACGGCAAGTACGGCTTTGACCCAGACTCGGTGTGGGTGACCGTGTTCCACGACGACGACGAGGCCGCCGCGCTGTGGAAAGAGATCGCTGGCCTGCCTGAGGAGCGCATCCAGCGCCGCGGCATGGCAGACAACTACTGGTCTACGGGTCAGCCCGGACCCGCCGGCCCATGCTCCGAGATCTATATTGACCGCGGCCCCGAGTACGGCCAGCCCGGCGGCCCCGTGGTTGACGAATCGCGTTTCATGGAGATCTGGAACCTGGTCTTCATGCAGTACGAGCGCGGCGCAGGCGGCGGCAAGGACGATTTCCCCATCCTGGGCGAACTCAAGAACAAGAACATCGACACCGGCATGGGCCTGGAGCGCGTTGCGCTGCTCAAGCAGGGCGTCGAGAACATGTACGAGATCGACGAGGTAGTGGAGGTCATCCACGCCGCCGAGGCGATGTCGGGCAAGAAGTACGGCGCTAACACCGACGACGACGTCCGCATGCGTGTGATCGCTGATCACGTGCGTTCCGGGCTGATGCTCATGGGTGACGGCGTCACCCCAGGCAATGAGGGCCGCGGCTACGTGTTGCGCCGCCTGCTGCGCCGTTCCGTCCGGTCCATGCGCCTACTGGGCGTCGAGGATGTCGCGCTTCCTCACCTGCTTCCGGTCTCGATGAACGTGATGAAGGCGTCCTACCCGGAACTCGAGACCAACTTTGAGCGCATTTCCCAAATCGCGTACGGCGAAGAGGACGCATTCCGCCGCACCCTCACGTCAGGCACCACCATCCTCGACACCGCCGTGGCCAAGACCAAGGCCGACGGCGGCAAGCTTCTCGACGCCGAAGACGCCTTCGCGCTGCACGACACCTACGGGTTCCCCATTGACCTCACGCTGGAAATGGCCTCGGAACAGGGCATCAGCGTGGATGAGGACGGGTTCCGTGCGCTCATGCTCGAGCAGAAGGAGCGCGCCCGCGCCGACGCCAAGTCCAAGAAGGGCGGCCACGCGGACATCAAGGTCTACCAAGGCCTGCAGGCGGCCGGCGTCACCGAGTTCACTGGCTATCGCGAGCTTCAGACCGCGTCCCAAGTCCGTGCGCTGATCGTCGACGGCAAGACGGTCGAGCGCGCCCAGCAGGGCGACACCGTGGAAGTGGTGCTGCCGCAGACGCCGTTCTACGCGGAATCGGGCGGGCAAGAGGCCGATGCCGGCATCATTCGTACTGCAGGCGCCACCTTGGACGTCATGGACGTTCAGCGCCCAGTCAAGGGCGTCATTGTTCACACCGTCAAGGTCACCGAGGGCGAGATTGCGGTGGGCGACGACGTCTCCGCACAGGTGGACCCCGAGTGGCGGCTGGGCGCGCGCCAGGCGCATTCCGGCACTCACTTGGTTCACGCGGCCCTGCGCGAAGTCCTCGGTCCCGAGGCGCTGCAGTCCGGCTCCTACAACAAGCCCGGCTACCTGCGCCTGGACTTCTCGTGGCCCCAGGCGCTCAGCGCCGAGGCCCGCAGCGAGGTCGAGGACGTCACCAACCGCGCTATCCGCGGCGATATGCCCGTGTCATGGAAGTACATGACGCTGCCCGAGGCCAAGCAGTGGGGAGCGATTGCGCTGTTTGGCGAAACCTATGACGAAGAGGTGCGGGTGGTGGAGATTGGCGGCCCATGGTCGCGCGAACTCTGCGGCGGCACCCACGTGGACCACTCGAGCCAAGTGGGCATGGTCGCGCTGACCTCCGAGGGCTCGGTGGGCTCTGGTTCGCGGCGCCTTGAGGCCTTCGTGGGAATCGAAGCCTTCCACCACTTGGCTGCCGAGCGCGCGCTCGTGTCCGCGCTGACCTCAACGCTCAAGGTTCAGCCCGGCGAGGTGGTGCCGCGCATCGAGAAGCTCCTGGAGCGCGTAGCCGATGCCGAGAAGAAGTTGGCAGCATTCCGCACCGAAGCCGTGTTGCGGTCCGCCGGCGCACTGGTTGATGCGGCAACCGATGTTGGCGGGGTGAGAGTCATCGCCCACGTTGCCGACATCGCGGAGAGCACCGACGACATCAAGACGTTGGCAACTGACTTGCGTGAACGCTTGGGCGACTCCAGCCCGGTGGTGGTGGCCATCGCCACCGCGATCGACGGCCGCCCGCAGGTGTGCGTCGCCACGAACCAAACCGCTCGTGACGCAGGACTGAAGGCCGGCGACCTCGTGAAGGTAGCGTCGGCAGTCTTGGGCGGGGGCGGCGGGGGTAAGCCCGACCTCGCGCAGGGTGGCGGGCAGGACGCCTCAAAGATTGCTGACGCACTGAGCGCGGTGACGGAAGCCATCCGTACTCGTGGATAAGGGCGTTCGCATGGCGGTGGACGTGGGCACCGTTCGCGTGGGCCTCGCCGCGAGCGACCCCGACGGCACCATGGCGTTTCCCGCTGGCACCGTTCAGCGAGGCGCCGATGCCGTGGCTCAGGTTGCGGCCATCGTCGCAGAACGCGGTGCCACCAGCGTCTTTGTGGGACTACCCAAGACGCTCGCGGGAGGCGAGGGAGCATCGGCCGCTGACGCCCGCGCCTTTGCGCAAGAGCTCGCGGAACACACTGACGCGGCTATTCGTTTGGTTGACGAACGCTTCTCGACAAGCACCGCCACCGGAGCGATGCGAGCCGCGGGACGCTCTGCCAAGCAACAGCGCTCGGTTATTGACCAGGCCGCTGCAGTGGTTATTCTGGAGAGTGCGCTAGACGTAGACAGGCACGGCAATCTGAGTACAGTGACTCTAGAGGTCGCGCGCAAGGGGAATGATGACTGAGTTGTTCGAAGAGACCATCACCACGACGTCGCTTGATATGAGGCGTCTGCAGCGCAATCAGCGACGCATTGCGCGCCGCAAGCGCACCGCGATCGCCACCGCCATAGGGTTGGTGTTCTTCGCTGTAGGCGGCTCAGTGGCATGGAGCATGGTGAAGTCGTTCCAAGCTGGTGAGACCAGCGTGATTGCCGACTACCCAGGTGCTGGCCAAGGTGCCGTCCAAGTCGTGGTGAACCCAGGCGACTCCGGTGCGGACATCGCCCAGACGCTGTTCGAGGCAGGCGTAATCGCCTCCCCGCAAGCCTTCATTATCGAGGCACGGAACAACCCCGACTCCGCGCGCATCGTGCCTGGTTACTACTTCATGCAGCGCGAGATGAAGGCGGAGTACGCCCTGCTCGCTCTCCTTGACCCGGGTAACCGTGACCTGTTGACCTTCACGATTCCGGAAGGCAACGTGCTGAGCGTCTACTACCAAAAAATCGCGGACCTCACTGACTACACTTTTGAAGAAGTCCAGGCCGCGGCAGCGGACACCGACGCCCTGGGATTGCCGCCGGAGGCCAACGGCAACCTTGAGGGGTGGCTGTTCCCTGCGCGCTACGAGTTCAACCCCGGGACCCACCCCACCGACATTCTGGCCGAGATGGTGGCGACCACCATCCGGGTCCTTGATCAGCGAGGCGTCGCCCCTGCGGATCGTCACCGCATTCTGACCATCGCGTCGCTGGTGGAGAAGGAAGCCAAGCTCAACGAGGACCGCCCCATGATCGCGGGCGTCATCTACAACCGTTTGGCCATCGATCAGCAGCTGGAGTTCGACTCCACCGTCAAGTACCTGTCACCATCTGAAGGCGTCTTTACGTCGTCCGATGAGCGCGCGATTGACAGCCCATACAACACGTACCGGAACACGGGACTGCCGCCGGGACCGATCGCGGGCCCAGGTGCGGCGTCGATCGAGGCTGCCATTGACCCCGCCGAGCACAACTTCACGTTCTTTGTGACCGTGAACCTCTGGACGGGAGAGACGGCATACGCCGAGAACTTCCTCGATCACCAGAAGAACGTCAAGATCCTGCAGGCGTGGTACGCCGAGAACGAGGCGTAGGTCGTTGACAAGTCCCGCGCGACGGGCGGGCGTGCTGGGTCACCCCATCAGCCACTCGCTGTCGCCGGTGCTTCACCGCGCCGCCTATGTGGCGTTGGGCCTCGACTGGGAGTATGACGCCCACGATGTCGAACAGGACGGACTCGCCGAGTTTCTGCGTGAACTGACGCCGCAGTGGGCGGGGCTGAGTCTGACGATGCCACTCAAGGTCACCGCGGTTCCGTTGATGGACTTCGTGGAACCCATGGCCAAGCTGGTGGGCGCCGTCAACACGGTGCTGGTGCAACCAGTGGGATCCCGGCACAACCTCGTGGGAGGCAACACCGACGTCTACGGCATCACCGCTGCGCTACGCGAAGGCGGTTGCGAGGCGACCACCAATGCCGTGGTGCTTGGCGGCGGGGCGACCGCGACATCGGCCCTTGCCGCCTTAGGACACCTGGGCGCGAAGGCACCCGTGGTGGCAGTGCGCGACCGAGCCAGGGCCGGAGCGCTCATGCGTGCCGCGACCAAGATGGGGGTGGAGCCGCGGTTCGTGTCGCTTGCCGACGCCGGGCAGTTCTTGGCTCACGCGGACGCCGTAGTGTCCACCATTCCGGCCGATGCCGGGGCCGCGGTAGCGCAGACGCTCACCGATGTCGCCGCGGGCGCGGTTCTGCTCGACGCGATCTACGACCCATTGATCACACCATTGGGTGGCCTGTGGGCGGAACGTGGCGGTACCCGCGTGGGCGGCGAACGGATGCTGCTCCACCAGGCGGGGGAGCAGGTGCGGCTCATGACGGGCCGGGAGGCACCGCTGGGCCCCATGGATGATGCGCTGAGGGCGGAGTTAACTAAGTAACACGAGCGTGTCCTCAAGCCGGTGCCGATGATAGTTTCACCACGTAGCCAATGGTGCGGTTGTGGTGGAGGAGTTCTCGTGAGGCAACTAGGTTCGATTCTGCTGGAAGAAGGCATGCTCACCGAAGAGCAACTGCTGGACGCCATCGATGCACAACAGCAGCGCGGTCAGTCGTTGGGCCGCACGCTCGTGGAGCTTGGACTCATCTCTGAAGGCCAGTTGGTGCGCGCCCTCGCGAGCCAAGTGGGCATGGAGTTCGTAGAACTCGGCGACTTCCCCGTGGAGCAGAGCGCGGTGGCGAGTGTGTCTGCCGCCGTGTGTAGGCGCCACACTGCGCTACCCATCGCGATGGCGGACGGCGTGCTCAAGGTCGCGATGTCGAACCCCGGTAATGTCATGGCGCTCGACGACTTCCGCGCTATGACCGGCATGCAAGTGGTCCCAGTGGTAGCGGCTCACGACGACGTCCTCACAGCCATTGACCGGTACTGCCGCGCGGACAGTGAACTCGAGGACCTCCAAGGAACGTTGGATGACGCCGAAGAGGTAGATCTCGACAGCGTGGGCGACGTGCTTGAGGACGACGCCCCCATTGTGCGGTTTGTGAACCTGCTCATCACACAAGCCATTCAAGACCGCGCCTCTGACATCCACATTGAGCCCAACGAGAAGGATGTACGCATCCGGTACCGAATCGATGGCGTGCTCAAGGTCATGCAGAAGGCCAACAAGAACGTACAAAACGCCGTGATCTCGCGCATCAAGATCATGTCCGACATCGACATCGCTGAACGCCGCAAGCCTCAGGACGGTCGACTGTCGGTCACCCACCAGGGCCGCAAGATCGACCTTCGCGTGGCGACGCTTCCCACGGTGTGGGGCGAGAAGGTCGTCATGCGTGTGCTCGACAACACCACTGCCGCGATGGACCTTGAGGACCTGGGCATCCGGCCACGTAACTACGAAATCTACGAGCGGTCCTTCACCAAGCCATACGGAATGATCTTGGTGACCGGGCCCACGGGTTCTGGAAAGTCCACCACGCTCTACGCGACCCTCAATCAGGTGTCCAAGCCCGAGATCAACGTCATCACCGTTGAGGACCCGGTCGAGTACCGCGTACCTGGCATCAACCAGGTGCAGGTGAACGTCAAGGCTGGGCTCACGTTCGCTGCGGCACTGCGCTCGATTTTGCGTGCTGACCCCGACGTGGTGCTGGTCGGAGAGATTCGCGACCAAGAAACCGCTCAGATCGCTATCGAGGCCGCACTCACGGGCCACCTGGTGCTGTCGACACTCCACACCAACGACGCACCCTCCGCCATCACGCGCTTGATCGAGATGGATATTGAGCCGTTCCTGGTGGGATCCGCCATCGACTGCGTGGTGGCACAGCGCCTAGCGCGGCGCCTGTGCAGTAAGTGCAAAGAGGAGTATGAGCCCACGGCAGCGGAACTGGCGCGGTTTGACTGGCCGGAAGGTCAACCCCGCCCGCGGCTGTTTCGCGCCGACGGCTGCTCAGCGTGCTCCCAGACGGGGTACCGAGGTCGCATCGCGCTTCACGAGATCATGCCGTGTACCGAAGAAATCGAGCGTCTCGCCGTTGCGCGCGCGTCCTCCGTCGAGATCGCGCGCCAGGCGCACCAACTTGGCATGGAATCTTTGCTCATGGACGGGTGGTCCAAGGTGCTCGACGGGAACACTTCGGTGGCCGAACTCCTGCGAGTCGTCAAGTGACAAGAACAACCAAGAGCCGCGGATGTGACCCATTACACAGGGGTAATGGTTCCCAAGCCTCTCAGGCCAACGTAGGCTTTCAATGAAGAAGCAAGAGTTGAGGGAGGTGCGTTCCTTGTGAGCGAGCCAACAATGCAGCAGCCGGTTGCGATGGGATACTCGAGCGCGCCCTCTGCTCCTCCCGCCGCGCACTCAAGCCGGCCCCGCGCCTGTCTCGGCGGCACCCCAAGCGGGACGTCGCGTTGGCCTGAGCCAAGAGGTTCGGGAAGGTGATCTCGATCTCAACGACGCATTGCGCAAGATGCTCGCTCTTGGTGCCTCGGACATGCACATCACGTCAGGCGCACCGCCCATGGTGCGCCTGGACGGCGGACTCAAGGCTCTCGAGGGCTATGACAGGCTGGGACCAGAGAGCATCCGACGTTCGGTCTACGCAGTGCTGTCTCAAAAGCAACGCGAAACTTTTGAAGAGGAACTCGAACTCGACTTTGCCTACGCGTTGGTGGGGGAGTCGCGGTTCCGTGTCAACCTCTACATGCAGCGAGACTCAGTGGGCGCCGCGTTCCGAGTGATTCCTTATGAGATCTTGCCGCTCGAGTCGCTGGGTGTGCCGCCGTCGGTAGCAAGTTTCGCGAGCCGTCAACGCGGCCTGGTGTTGGTGACTGGCCCCACGGGTTCTGGGAAGTCAACCACGCTCGCCTCGATCATTGACCTGGTGAACCGCCAGCGTGCCGGCCACATCATGACCATCGAGGACCCTATTGAGTTCCTCCACAAGCACAAGAAGAGCCTGGTGAATCAGCGCGAACTTGGTGCTGACACTCACTCGTTCAACACCGCGCTCAAGCACGTGCTTCGCCAAGACCCCGACGTCATTTTGATTGGCGAGCTCCGTGACCTTGAGACAATCTCCGTAGCGCTGACGGCCGCCGAGACGGGCCACTTGGTGTTCGCCACCTTGCACACGCAAGACTCAGCGCAGACCATCGACCGGATCATCGACGTGTTCCCCGCCCACCAGCAAGGACAGGTGCGGGTGCAGTTGGCGACCGCACTACAAGGCGTCGTGTGTCAAGCGCTGTGCCCGCGTTCAGATGGTCCAGGGCGAGCGGTCGCCACCGAAGTGCTCGTTGCCACACCTGCCATTCGCAACATGATCCGCGAGGGCAAGACCCACCAGATCTACTCGTCGCTTCAGGCAGGATCCCGGCTAGGCATGCACACCATGGACCAGCACCTTGCGGAGTTGGTACGTGCGGGACGAATCTCTTACGAGACCGGTGTGGACACGTGCCACAACATCGAAGACTTCAACCGACTGTGTGGGCGAACCGCAGGTAACGCCGACGCAGCTCACGGTGGGGCGGCGTAGGCCATGGCGACCGCAACCAAGAAGTTCGACTACTCCGTTCGGGACAGCCAGGGCAAGGTCCAGAAGGGTTCCATCGAGGCACCCAGCGAGGCCGCGGTTGCAAACCGGTTGCGCGAGATGGGGCTCAACGCGGTCTCGATCAACGAGGTCAAGACCGGCGGGCTCAACGCCGAGATCAACATCCCGGGACTGTCCGACCGCGTAGGTTTGAAGGACATCGCTATCCTCGCGCGCCAATTGGCCACCATGATTGCCTCCGGCCTGTCGTTGCTCCGCTCGCTGTCGATCCTCAGCGAGCAGACCGAGAACAAGGCACTTGCGCGCACGGTATCAACGGTACGTGGCGACGTGGAGAGCGGCATCTCACTCTCGGTGGCGCTGTCCAAGCACCCCGACACCTTCCCACCGCTGATGATCAACATGGTGCGTGCCGGCGAAGTGGGCGGTTTCCTCGACACCGTGCTTGAGTCGATCGCGCGCAACTTTGAGTCCGAGGTGCGGCTGCGCGGCAAGGTGAAGTCCGCCATGACCTACCCCGTGGTGGTGTTCGTCATCGCGATCGTTGCGGTGGTCGGCATGTTGATCTTCATCGTGCCCGTGTTCGTCACGATGTTCGAGAACCTTGGCGGCGAGCTGCCTCTGCCCACCCAAGTGCTCGTGACGCTTTCCGCGATCATGCGGTACGGCGCAGTCCCATTCGCGATCGCGTTGGGGTTTGGGTTCTGGCTCTACAAGAAGAACAAGCACAAGCGGGGATTCCGCGAGAAGGTCGAGCCTGTCTACCTCAAGGTACCGATCTTCGGTGGGCTTGTTCAGAAGATCGCGATCGCTCGCTTCACGCGCAACCTGGGCGCGATGGTGCGCTCTGGTGTCCCGATCCTGCAGTCGCTCGACATCGTGGGCGAGGCCAGCGGCAACATCGTGATCGAGCGTGCCGCGAAGGACGTGCGCGAGTCTGTCCGTACTGGCAACTCGCTCGCTGGACCACTCGCGACGCACCCGGTCTTCCCGCCCATGGTGGTGCAGATGATGGCTGTTGGCGAAGACACCGGTGCGCTCGACCAGATGCTTGACAAGATCGCCGACTTCTATGACCAAGAGGTGGAGGCCACTACAGAGGCCTTGACCTCGCTGATTGAGCCGCTCATGATCGCGGTGCTTGGAAGTATGATCGGCGCCATGATCGTGGCGCTGTACATGCCGATCTTCGGCGTGTTTGACCTGATCAACTAGTAACGAGACTTTGGAGAGGTGGGATGAACATGCAAACGCAGCGACAAACTCGTGGCGGAGCTGTTACCGCCCCTGCAAGGGAGCGGCAAGCCCGGCTTGACGCTCTGATTAACCCTAAGAATGCACATAACACAGAAAAGGGGGAGCGCCATGCTTGAGCGTCTCCGTAACAACAAGAAAGACGACCAGGGCTTTACCCTGATCGAACTCCTCGTGGTGATGATCATCATCGGCATCCTTGCCGCGATCGCCATCCCTGTCTTCCTGAGCCAGCGTGCCAAGGCCCAGGACTCCGCCGCACGCGCCGACGTTTCGACGCTGGGCAAGGAAATCGCTACCTACTGGGTTGACGGCACCGCTGTGCCGACCATCACGCAGGTGGATGGCGAGTACCTGATCAACGGTCAGGCGGTCGGCAACTCGTCGACCAACGTCACGCTCGGCACGGTCGCCATTACGTCGGCTACCGCCTGGTGTGTTCAGGTCATCAACGAAGAAGGCGACGTTGCCACGGCAGCGAACGGTGGCGTGAGCTACTCGTCCACCGCTGGATTGCAAGACACCGGCTGTGGTGGCGGCGGACCTTCGCCGACATAACAGCTGAAGGCTAGTTCGTTGCACAACGGCTTGGATGGGGCGGGCGCACCGCCCGCCCCATCCAAGTTCCTTCAGGGTGTAGACCTTGAGGGCGGAATAGGAAGAGGGACCGTGCCAAGAATCAGGCGCACCAAGCTGAGCGATCGAGACCAAGGGTTCTCGATGGTTGAGCTTGTTGTGGCCATGGTCATCATCGCGCTGGTGCTGATGCTCCTGATCGGCATCCAAATCTCCGCGCTGACGTCGGTGACGGAGTCACGCGAACGCCAGCAGGCGACGGCGTTTGCCAATGAGGCCATCGAGCAGATGCGCGCGTTGCCGTGGAACACACTCAACCGCGGCCTCTATACGGGGTTCCACTCGGCGTCGGGATTCGATCCGCTCGTCACAGGCGGGCAGCTGTCTGTCGATGGTCGTACCGTGAATCTGATCAACGACGCCACGGATCTGTCCGAGCCCGTGATCCCGCTTTACGTTGATGGCGCGTCTCGCTTTGGCTCTGCGGGCTCACATATTCAGATCAGACGGGACCCGTCGCTGGCCGGCGTTGACTTCTATGTGAAGTCCTACGTGTTCGCGGAGGGTTCTGCTGTGGGAGGCGAAAGTCCGGCCGTGGGACTTGCGGTGGTGGTCGAGTGGTTCGATCGCTCCGGCAACGACGCTCGGACGGTACTTTGGTCCACCGCATATCGAGGGGGCGGGTGCGGTGACCTCTCGACCCAGCCGTTCCTCGGTGCTTGTCAAGCGTTCCTCGAGTCCAGCGCGACCTCGGGTACCGTCGTGACATCGGTGAGCGCGGCCACGATTGCTGAACTTGGTGTGGATGCCGTCCCCATTCCGCTGACCCCCGATTCAGGAGTGGACCAGTACTCCATCAGTATGCGTTCCGCGGGTGTCGCGGCGACGAGCACCAGCCAGCAAGCCACGCTGGTACGCGGTGTGCTGCAGTACGGCGGCACCACAGGGGTGACCAACGATCCCGACGCTGCCCCCAGCGAGTATGGCTACGCACTCTACGAACTCCTTGCCACCGACAACACCGCAGTGGCAGGCGACGTCCCCACGAACCCCGCGGACCTTGTGGACTCGCAGGGAGTCACAAGTGAAGCGACGCGAACAGTGGGCCACGTGGGTGACCACGTTCGCTTCCGTGCCCAGTCCGACTACCGCCGCGGCGGGGTGGTTGACGCGTCGTCACAAGAGTCCTGCATGAGTGGTATCACGGCCGGGACCTCATGCGCCATCGCGACCATGACGAATCTTGCCAACGACACCACCGGATCTGGGTACATCGTTGTAGATATCGGTCCGGGAAACAGCCCGCAGGTGTTGCGGCTGTCGCGCCGGCTCGCAGAGAGCGGCGGGAACTCGGACACCGCCTGGGCAGCGCGCTTCACTGACCACGCCGGCACCGCGAGCACCGGATGCCAGACAGTTGGGGGTGCTGGATGTGCTGCTGCGGGGGCGAGCCGGACTATGGCAGATCTGCACATCGGCACACTTCTGGGGAGCGCCACGTGGAACGGTGAGGCGGCTAGTGGCATCGCACGACTCGAAGGCCGCACGGGGTGTTCGTTCTACCGGGACTCGGTGCTGGTGCAGCGTGGCGCAGCGCAGACGGATACCGTACCAACGATCGACCGTTGCGGACAGATCCGGTACTGGACGGGTTTGGGAGCCACGGGATACTCGACTCTGGCGGTGAACGCGAGTACCGACACCATTGTCTACACGGCTCCGGTGCAATGGACCAATGGCACGGTGACCATCACCGCGACGGGACAGATCCAGGTGAGCCCTGGTCGCCACGACGCTGTGGGCGCGGACGCCACCTGCAACACCGAAGCGTGCGCTGTCACCGCTACTGCCGGAAACATCTTGTTTGTGGTCGCCTATGAAGTTGAATGGTCCTCGCATCACTACGTGGTTACCTCGGTCACCACAGTCAACGGCGCATCGGGTGCCGCGCTCTACAAGGCCGCTCCCACACCTGGGGGTGCGTGATGCGTCGCAATCGCTGGCGTGACGACGCTGGAGTGTCGTTGACCGAGTTACTGGTGTCGATGGCCGTGTTCTCAATACTCATGGCGATCGTCACAAGCGTCATGATCTCGCTCACGTACCAAAGCAAGGACACCCTTGCGCGCACGCGAGCGCTCCAGGAGGCGAGGCTTGGCGTGGCCCAGATTGACCGCCAAGTGCGCTCGGGTAACGTGATTCTCAATCCGGCCCTTGAGGACTTTGATAGTTCCGGTGTCGCCCCGTACTTCTCGATGCGCATCTTCACTCAGGAGGACGGCGTCGACCGGTGCGTCCAGTGGCGAGTGATCGATACCGACGAAGACGGCTTTGGGAATCTCGAGTTCCGGAGCTGGGACCCGCAATACCCCATTGTCAACGAGTTCACCGCTTGGGGAGCCGTGGCGAACAACCTCATCGAAATGGATGTGGTTCCCACGAGCGAGAGCGACATCCTTCGTCACGACCCCACCACGTGGCCGCCGTTCTGGGTCGATGGCGCGGCCAGCGGCGATACTATTGCTCAGTTTGTTCGCATCACCTTGCGGCTCAAGGACCCCCGCGAGCGCGAGGATTCGCTACCGCTGTCCGTGTCGACGGTGGTCACGGGACGCAACACGGTTTTCGGGTACCCGGCAAGTAGTTGCACCAACGCCCCGCTGGCGAGCGCATCATGAACACAAGGATCCGAGGTTCTATCATGACCACACTGCGTGAACGCATTAGCCAACACCGCGACGACGGTAGTGCACTGGTCGCGGCCGTCGCGGTATCACTGATTGGGCTCGCGCTCACCACCGTGGTGGTCAGTCAGGTGATCTCGCTGGCAAACGACACCGCCCGTGACCGGCTCCGCACCTCCGAGGTCCACGCTGCGGAGTCGGGACTCGACCTCGCGTTGCAAGAGCTGGAAAGCTCCCTTCCATGTAGCGCATCCAGCTACAGCCCAATGACGGTGGGAGATAGCAACTCGTCGTCCATTGTGAACGTCAGCATCGCGTATTTTGATGCCGACGATGTCGAGCTTACGGGTTGCGCTGGAGGGGTAATCCAGGGCAGTCCCGTCACCGCTCACCTCGTATCGACTGCAACGCCGCTGCGGTCGGTTCCCGGCATTGATCCGGTCCGGTCCATTGAAGCGATTGTGAATCTCAAGCCGCAGATTGTGGCCGACTCCGGGGCGGCAATCTTCTCTGCTGGGTCATTCTCTACCGGCGCCGGCTTCACGCTTGAACCGGTGGACTCGGATGTCCCCGCCTCAGTGTGGATCGACAGCGGCAACTGGGCGTGCAACACCAGTGTGACCATCGACGGCGACATTGTTGTCGCCAACGGCACCCTGACCTTGAGCCAGAACAACTGCCAGATCAAAGGTCACGCCTGGGCGAGAAACGGGTACACCTCTTGTTGCACACCGTCGGTGCCTTTCCACATTCACAAGAGCCTCACGGTGCGCCACGGCAACGTGACCGTCAACAACCCCACGCGCATCGGCGGAGACGTGAGCATCAACGGAATCGTCACGGGCTGGACGGGACACTACCTCAACTCCACCATCGGTGGAACCACGTGTTCGAACAACATCGGTAGCCCGTGCACATCATTCATTGACTACACGCCGCGAGGCTTGCCTGAGGTGGACTACAAGCCTGCGGACTGGGACGGGTTCAACATCTCGACCCGCACCGCCTTTGGCGAACAGATCGTGACTTCGTGGAACCTCACCAGCGAGCCAGCATGGATGCTCGCCGAAACGCGCAACAACTTCGTGGCAACTGGCAACCCTACTTGCACCATCCCGGCCCACCGGAAGCAGATTCCCGTCGCGATGCCGAGCGTTCCCACAGTCTTTGACCTGCGCGGGTGCACCAGGGGATTTGATGCCAACGGCGGGCTGTTCACCATGGACCTCTACGCGGACACTGCCATCTTCGCCCACCAGTTCCAGGTGTCCAACGGGCTTGTGGTTCGGTCAGGTGACGGCGGCGCGCACCAATTGTGGCTCATTGTGCCTGAAGGCGGTACGCCCGACAACGGCATCGCAGAGACGACCTGCCGTAGCAACACTCCCAACGCCGGCTACAGCTACTGCCCAGGCAACATCTCCTTCTCCTCAAACGCGGTCAACGTCCAAGAGCCAGTCTCGGTGTACATGTACACGCCGCGGACGCTCTACTTCAACAACTCCTCAAACACTCGCGGACAGCTCTACGCCGGAGCTATTCAGGTGGGGCAGGGCAATGGTGTGTTCAAGTACGTGGGGATCGGAGTCCCCGGTGTTGACATGGGTACCACCACCAGTTCGGCGAGCGGTTACCGTGTCGAGATCGTGACGAAGCGCGAAATCCGGGAGTAGTACGCCTCTATGGATATCGCCTTGGTGGCGCTTGCGGGACTGATCTGGGGTTCCTTCGCCAACGTTGTGATCGCGCGCGTGCCGCGTGATATGCCCTGGATTGCGGGTTCGAGCATGTGCCCGCGTTGCAACGCGAAGATTGCTTGGTTCGATAACATTCCGGTGGCCTCCTGGCTTGTTCTGCGCGGCCGGTGTCGCCAATGCCGTGAGAGCATCTCCATTCGCTACCTTGTGGTGGAGATTGGAACTGCGGCCGCCTTCGTGGCCGTCTATGTGACTTGGGGCTTGACCCTTACGGCGCTGGCGTTCGCATATCTAGCCGCCGTCAGCATCATTCTGGTCGCAATTGACCTCGACGTTCACCGCCTGCCGGACTCCATCGTGTTGCCATCGTTCGTGGTTGGGGGGGTGCTACTAACGGCGTCAGCACTGGCCGAAGGCGACCTCTGGGACGTGGGCCGTGCTGCGCTCGGCGCCGTGGCGCTTGGTGCCAGCTATGGCCTTCTTCGAATGGCATACCGCGCGGGAATGGGAGGCGGCGACGTCACCACTGCGGGTCTGCTCGGCATGTACGGCGGCTTCCTCGGCTGGTCCACCTGGGCGGTAGCTGCGTTCTGGGGCCCCATCATTGGAGGCTTGATTGCAGCGGCGGGACTCTTGACACGGCGGTTGACACGGAAGTCGCGGATACCGTTTGGTCCCGCGCTCATCGCCGGTGCTTGGTTGGGCTACTTCTTTGGTGCTGCCATGTTCGACTGGTACATCGAAATGCTGGTGGGCTAGCCAGGTGTCTCGAGTTGGAGTGACATTGATCACCGCTGCTCATGCCGTGGCGATTTGTGTCGATAGTGTAGGAGTACACGAGCTAGAAGGAGCGATGTGGCGACCAAACTAGTGGGCCTAGACATCGGCACCACGATGATCCGCGCTGCCGAAGTGGACCTATCCGGCCGTGCCGGCGCGACTCTCGGCACGCTCTCGAAGTATGCAGAAGTCCCGCTCCCTGCCGGATCGTTCATTGATGGCGAAGTCCAAGACAGCTCGTCTACCTCTGCGGTTCTGAAGCAACTGTGGTCAAAGGGTGGGTTCTCCACCAAGGACGTTGTGGTGGGCATCGGGAGCGCGCGCACTGTAGTCCGCGAAATGGAAGTCGCAGAGATGCCGATCGACCAGCTCCGGAAGTCGCTACCGTTCCAGGTCGAAGAGTTCCTGCCGATGTCCACAGACGAGGCATTGCTAGATTTCTACCCCACGGGACAAGCCGACGGTGAGCGTGGTAGCAAGTTGCGGGGCGTGCTTGTTGCCGCCTCCAAGCACAGTGTGTCCAACATGATCCTCGCCATCGAATCGGCTGGCCTCAAGCCGCAGGGAGTCGACCTCAAGGCGTTCGCTCTGACCCGGTCTCTGGTTCCCGGGCAGTGGATGAACGCCACCGTGGCGATTGTCGACATTGGTGCCCGTACCACCACGGTCGCGATCGTTGAGAATGGGCAGCCCAGGCTCATTCGGATGTTGCCGAGCGGTGGCCAAGAAGTCACCGACGCGATAGCGGTGGCGACTCAACTTCCCCAACCTGATGCCGAGAACATCAAACGCCGGTTCGGCATCGCGGCCGCGAATGAGTCTGGCAACAAGGTGACGGCCGATGCCATCGTGAACACGTCAAAGACTTTGGTGGAGAGCGTCCGCAACACCCTCATGTACTACACCGGGAACAACGCCGGCGCAGTGATTCAACACGGCATACTCACCGGCGGCGGCTCCCTGATGCCCGGGCTGGGTCAGTACCTCGCGAGTGCGTGCCGGTTGCCAGTGAGTTTTGGCAATGGTGCGGGCACTATGAAGGTGAGCAAACGAGTACAGAGTGCACTTGCGGGCCGGGAGTCGCTTGTCGCGGTAGCGGTAGGCCTAGGCATGAGTGAGGTCAACCGATGAACACCGTGCCAGCAGCGGTCAAGGCTCCTCGTTTTCCGCAAGTCAACCTGCTCCCTCCCGAGGTGGGCATGCGCAGGGCGCGCGGCCGCCAACGAAGTGTCGCCGTGATCGTGCTCATCGCTATTGTGCTGGGTCTTGGCGTGGGCGCCTTCCTGCTCGACGGAGTGCGGGCGCAAGCCCAGACTGAGCTCAACCTTGCCGAACAACGCAACCTGGATCTCCAGACTCAGGCAGCACGCTACTCGCAAGTCCCCGTGATCAAGGGCATTCTCGACAACGCCTCGGCAGCCCGCGCATATGCGGGTGCCACAGAGATCAACTACGTGCAGTTCTATGGTCGATTGGGCGAGGCTCTCCCTCCCGGCGTTGTGATAGACAAGACGGCGTTGGGACGAACGACCGTGACCTCGAACGGGCCGGAGGCAGTGGGCCCGCTTGAGCGTGCAGACATCGGCGAGATGACGTTCTCCGGATACTCGACGGTGCCCATCTCGGCCGCAGCTCTTGCTGATGCATTCGAGCAGGTCGAGGGTTTTGAACGGGTGCGCATCAAGCTCGTGCTCCGGATTCTTTCCGAGGATGGGGGCGAACTTGGCGTTGCCGCGGGAGAACCCATTTACGGCTTCGAGGGCTCGGCGAGGATCACGATCGAGGCGCTGTCAGGGCGCTTCGCGCCAGACGCCACGGCTACGCCCAACGGTGAGTCGACCTCCGGCACTGAGAGTGAAGGGAACGCCTGATGGGCGAACAGAAGAGCATCACCACCCTGCTCGTCACCCTGCTGTTAGTCGCCGTCATCGGTGTGGCGTCATGGCTTTTTTACTTCAGCCCCACACTTGAAGCGATCGCCGCGACGCGAGCGGCAACGGTTGCGCAGAACGACTTCAACGAGACGTTTAAGAAGCAGGTTGATGCACTGGCGGCGGACTATGCCCGCTTGCCAGAGATCATCGACGAGATCAATCTGGTTGCCGAGGATCTTCCCCCAGTTGAGGATGTGCCCAACTTCATCCGTACAGTCAGCTCGCTCATGGACAAGTACGGCCTGTTGATTCAGGAGTTGGATATCTCGAGGCCTACGGTGATCGACAACTCAATCACGCTCGAGGCGGCCGCAGCGCTCTACGGGCAGGAATCGTACGTCGAGCAACTCGAGTTCAGCGGTCTCTTGGGCACCAAGTTTGAGTTGACCTTCATTGGGCCGCGTCTCGAGACCTTCATGCTCGTTGATGAGCTACAGACTGGCGATCATCGCTACTTCTTGGTCGAGGCCTTTCTGTTCGAGTCCCTTGAGCCAGCTGGCGCGGAGGGAGTGCGCCCAGCGATCGGCGTGAACTGGGTTGAGACCACCATCACGGGGTTCTATTTCACGTTGGTTCAGCCGGACATCGACGCCAACATCAAGCCGGGTGAGTTCGGCCAGCCTCCACAGGTCTCGATCAAAATCGACGAGGTCACCGAAGACGCATAGCGCGCGTCTGTAGTCAGGCACGTAGTTGTGGCATGGAAGAATGGCAACCATGCTCAGATGGCTCACTGCAGGCGAATCACACGGTCCGGCGTTGGTAGGCACCCTCGAAGGTCTACCTGCAGGTGTTGAGGTCACGACTCAGCAGATTCAGGACGCACTTGCTCGCCGGCGCCTCGGCTATGGCCGCGGCGCCCGGATGGCGTTCGAGCAGGACCAGGTGACGCTCCTCGGTGGCGTGCGGCATGGTGTCACCCAGGGCGGACCTGTCGCGATTCAAGTCGGGAACACCGAGTGGCCCAAGTGGGACAAGGTGATGAGTGCCGATCCCGTAGACGCCTCCGAGTTGGGTGGCGCGCGTGGCGCGGCTCTCACGCGACCTCGCCCAGGCCACGCGGATCTGGTGGGCATGACCAAGTACGGCTTTGATGACGCGCGGCCCGTCCTGGAGCGAGCATCGGCCAGGGAGACCGCCGCCCGTGTCGCGCTCGGTGCCGTCGCGGAGGCCTTTCTCGATCAGGCCGCAGGGATTTCACTCGTGTCCCACACCGTGCAAGTGGGCCACATCTCGGTTCCCGATGACGCGCCGTTACCACCAGCGAACGGTACTGCAGCGCTGGACGCTGACGGCATCCGCTGCTTCCATGCCGAGACCTCGGCACAGATGATCGCGGAGATTGACCAGTGCCAGAAGGATGGCGACACGCTTGGTGGCGTGGTAGAGGTGGTCGCCTACGGCGTACCTGTGGGGCTCGGCAGCCATGTGCATTGGGACCGCCGGCTCGATTCCAAGTTGGCGGCTGCGCTCATGGGCATCCAGGCCATCAAGGGCGTGGAGGTGGGAGACGGTTTCCGGACCGCCGCGCGCCGCGGATCACAGGCTCATGACGAGATTGAGTACGGCGACGGCGGAGTCCAGCGGCGCACCAACCGCGCCGGCGGAGTGGAAGGCGGAATGACCAACGGTGAGCCGCTCCGTGTGCGCGCCGCGATGAAGCCCATCAGTACGGTGCCCAAGGCGCTCGACACCATCGACACATCTTCTGGCGAGGCGGCGAAGGCGATTCACCAGCGCTCTGATGTGTGCGCAGTCGCCCCCGCGGCGGTCGTGGCTCAGGCCATGGTGGCATTGACGCTTGCCGACGCCCTGCTGGAGAAGTTTGGCGGCGACTCAGTGGCCGAGGTGCAACGCAACATCGCCAGCTACGTCGCGGCGATCCCGGACACCCTCAAGTAATGCCCAGCCCGCGCATCGTCCTGATTGGCCCGCCGGGTTCTGGAAAGAGTTCGGTGGGCAAGGAGCTCGCGCGGCTCTGGGGCGTTGAACGGCGGGACACAGACGAGGACGTGGAGGTGGCCGCGGGCAAGTCAATCTCCGAGATCTTCATCGACGATGGTGAACCGGTGTTCAGGGCGCTCGAGACACAGGCGGTAGTTGCTGCTGTCGCCGAGTTTGACGGCGTGTTGTCGCTTGGTGGGGGAGCGGTCCTGGCGGAGCGCACCCAAAGCGCGCTCGAGGCATATGTCGCTGACGGCGGCGAGGTGGTGTTTCTTGACGTCTCGCTCACCGCGGCGGCACCCCGGGTGGGACTCAACACATCGCGGCCTTTGCTCATGGGGAACCCGCGTCAGCAGTGGCGCGAACTCATGGAAGCACGCAGGCCCATTTACGAGCGCCTCGCCACCACAGTGATCGATACCGATCACCACAATCCCAGACGAGTGGCACGTCTCATTGCCGGCCTAGAGGAGTCCACATGAGCGACGCCGTGATCGACGTCAACGGAGCACGCGCCTACCCGGTGACAGTCGGGAAGGGCCTGACCGCCCAACTCGTGGCGCAGATTCCCGGCGACGCGGCCCGGGTGCTCATTGTCCACGCCGCACCCATGCTGGCTCCGGTCGAGGCACTGAGGCGGGAGATTGAAGCGACCGGCCGCACGGTGGTGTTGGCCGAGGTCCCCGATGCCGAGGCAGGCAAGACCGCGGAGGTACTTGCGTTCTGCTGGCAGGTGCTGGGCAAGAGCGAGTTCACGCGTAGTGACGTGGTGGTTGGGTTGGGCGGCGGCGCTGTCACCGACCTCGCCGGGTTTGTCGCCGCGTCGTGGCTCCGGGGCGTGGGAGTGATGCAGGTGCCCACCACCCTGCTCGCGATGGTCGACGCAGCCGTGGGAGGCAAGACGGGCATCAACACGGTCGAGGGCAAGAATCTCGTGGGTGCCTTTCACGAGCCGCTCTCAGTGTGGTGTGACGTCGACTTCCTACTGACCTTGCCGCGGCACGACCTTGTCGCGGGCCTTGCCGAGGTGGTCAAGGCTGGCTTCATTCGCGACACCCAGATCCTGGAACTGGTCGAGGCCAATGTGGCGCTGCTATCTGCCGACTCCGCGCAGTCGGGCGCAAGGGGAGTCGATGGGGCAGACCTGCGCGGACTCGACCCTGAGGCGCTGCCGGTGTTGACCGAGCTGATGCGCCGCGCCATCCAGGTCAAGGCTGACGTGGTGAGCGCAGACCTCAAGGAGTCGCACCTGCGCGAGATCCTCAACTACGGTCACACCTTCGCTCACGCCATCGAGTACACCGAGCGCTACCAGTGGAGGCACGGCGCCGCGGTATCGGTGGGGATGGTGTTCGCTGCGGAGCTTGCGCGGCTCGCGGGAAAGCTGTCCGACGCGGACGTAGACCGCCACCGGTCGATTCTCGAGTCGCTGGGCCTGCCCACCACCTACGCCCCTGGACGCTGGGATGCGCTCCACTTGGCCATGCGCCGCGACAAGAAGACCCGCGGCGAGATGTTGCGGTTTGTCGTCCTGCAGGGGATCGGAAACCCCGTGCGTCTTGAGGGCCCCGACCCTTCGCTGCTGATCTCCGCCTACGACGCCATCAGCCGCTAGCAGCCTCCGCACCCGAACACCGGGGCGCCACCCACCCGCGTCGCCCACCCTCCGCACCCACCCGCGTCGCCCACCCTCCGCACCCACCCGCGTCGCCCACCTTCCGCACCCACCTTGTGCTCAGTGTGCAGCGTGGGGACCGTGAGACAGGGAAATAGTGCACACGCGTCACAACTGTCACAAGTTGGGTGCGGAGGGCCGGTAGGCCGGGGTGAGGAGGGCCGGTAGGCCGGGGTGCGGAGGGCCTTGAGTCGCAGGCGCGGCGGCGAGGTAGCGCAATCTTGAGCTCGGCTCCCGCTACGCTGGCTCCCATGAGCACCGTCCTGATCCTCAACGGCCCCAACCTGGGACGCTTGGGCTCCCGTGAGCCGGAGAAGTACGGCACCACCACCCACGATGACCTGGTGGCTGAAGCCATGCAGTGGGGGAGCGACCTGGGGCTCGAGGTAGTGGTGAGGCAGTCGGACTCGGAGACGGACCTGGTTCACTGGCTCCACGAGGCCGTCGACAGCGAATGGCACGTGGTGATCAACCCGGCAGCGTTCACTCACTACTCGTACGCCCTCAGGGACGCATGCGCGCTGCTCCCAAGCGCGGGACTCAGCATTGTCGAGGTTCATCTCACTAATCCCGCGACGCGAGAAGAGTTCCGGCACACGTCGGTGATCTCTGGCGTGGCAACGGGAACCATCGCGGGCTTTGGGGTGGACTCCTACCGCCTTGCTCTTGAGGCCATCTCAGCACGTCTCCACTAGCGTGCCGGGCCCAGGCCCTATGCCGGTCGGCTAAACTGGCCGCTGGCCTTTCCCACTGACCCAAGGACTTCCATCATGGCTACCTCGAATGACATCAAGAACGGTTCCGTGCTGAACCTTGACGGCAACTTGTGGACAATCATCGACTTCCAGCACGTCAAGCCAGGCAAGGGCGGCGCGTTTGTGCGCACCAAGATGAAGAACGTCCTCACGGGCAAGGTGGTGGACAAGACGTTCAACGCCGGCACCAAGGTGGAGATGGAGACAGTGGACCGTCGCGACATGCAGTATCTGTACAACGACGGCTCGGATTACATCTTCATGGACCCCGACACCTTCGACCAGGTTCCGGTCAGCGACGCCATCATGGGCGACGCAAAGGACTACCTGCTAGAAAACGAGAAAGCGACCATCGGTTCGCACAACGGCAACCCCATCTTCCTCGAGCTCCCCGGCTCCGTGGTCCTCGAAGTCACCTACACCGAGCCCGGCCTGCAGGGCGACCGCTCCTCGGGAGGCACCAAGCCCGCCACGCTCGAGACCGGCAAGGAAATCCAGGTGCCGCTGTTCCTTGAGGCTGGCACCAAAGTCAAGGTCAACACGTCATCGGGCGAGTACCTCGGCCGCGTGAACGACTAGTGTCCGCCCGCACCAAGGCCCGCAAACGCGCTCTCGACATCCTCTTTGAGGCGGACCAGCGCGGTGCCAACGTGCTCCAGATCCTCGAGCAACGCATCCTCGACTCCGGGGCGCAGACTCCGCTTCCGGAGTACTCAGCGCAGATCGTGCGCGGCGTCGTGGGTCAGTGGCGCGAGCTGAACGAGATCATTCAGGCAGCGTCGGCCGAATGGACCATGGCACGCATGCCCGCCGTGGACCGTGCGTTACTGCGCATTGCGGCGTGGGAAATCCTCTCGAACCCTGACGTTCTTGCCAGTGTCGCGATCGACGAGGCGGTGACGCTCGCGGCGGACCTGTCCACGGATGACTCGGCGAAATTCGTCAACGGAGTGCTTGCCACCATCGCGCGCGACGCCCCGGCATTGCCGAGTGACCTTGACGGCACTGCTGTAGAGTGAAGCGCGACGACATCCTTTAACCACCGTCCTGTGAGGCGGGAAAGGGGTCCCAGGTGACTGGCACCATTCTTGGCGCGTCCGACATCGCTCGGGCGCTCACGCGCATTGCCCACGAGATCATCGAGCGCAACGGCGGCGCGCACTCCATAGTCCTGCTGGGCATCCCCACTCGGGGTCTGCCCCTCGCACATCGCCTCGCACAGCGCATTGCTGCCGTCGAACCCGACTTCGATGCCGCCGCCCGCTGCGGCGCGCTCGACATCACGATGTATCGCGACGACCTTCACAAGCAGCCCACCCGCTCGATAGGCGCCACCACGCTCCCTGCGCAGGGATTGGACGATGCTGTGGTGGTCCTAGTAGACGACGTTTTCCATACCGGGCGCACCATTCGGGCCGCCCTGGACGCCATTAAGGACTTGGGAAGGCCACAAGCGGTGCAACTCGCGGTGCTGGTAGACCGCGGCCACCGCGAACTGCCCATCCGGGCTGACTTTGTGGGCAAGAACCTTCCCACGGCGCGCACGGAACGTGTGAGCGTGCTGCTCGAGGAGACCGACGGCGAAGACGCGGTGCGCATCACGGGCCGTGACGACTCGGCAGGGGAGTCCAAGTGAAGCACCTGCTGAGCACCCAGGACCTGTCCCGCGAGGATGCAATCCGGATCCTCGACACCTCTGAGCAGATGGCCGCCACGCAAGACCGCGAGATCCGCAAGCTGCCCACCCTGCGCGGCAAGACCGTGGTCAACCTGTTCTTCGAAGACTCGACCCGCACGCGAATCTCCTTCGAGGCCGCTGCGAAGCGCCTCAGCGCGGATGTCATCAACTTTGGGGCCAAGGGCTCAAGCGTGTCCAAGGGCGAGTCCCTCAAGGACACGGCACTCACCTTGCAGGCCATGGGCGCCGATGCCGTGGTCATTCGTCACTGGGCGTCTGGCGCGGCCGAGCGGCTGGCCACGTCGGGATGGATGTACGGAAGCGTGCTCAACGCAGGCGACGGCACGCACCAGCACCCCACGCAGGCGCTCCTCGACGCCTTCACGATGCGCAAGCACCTGGTCGACAGCCCCACGGGCAGCGACCTGGCGGGACTCACCGTGGCCCTGGTGGGCGACGTGCTGCACTCGCGGGTGGCGCGCTCTAACATTGCGCTGCTGAAGACCCTGGGCGCCACGGTGGTGGTGGTCAGCCCACCCACGCTGCTTCCGGTTGGGATCTCGCAGTGGGGCGTGAAGATCAGCCATGGGCTGGACGCCGCGCTGGACGAGCACCAGATTGATGCCGTGATGATGCTCCGGGTCCAGCGCGAGCGCATGACCGGCGGAGGAGCGCAGTTCTTCCCCAGCCCCGAGGAGTACACGCGCATGTTTGGCCTCGATGGGGATCGCATGCGGCGGCTACCGGACCACGGCATCGTCATGCACCCAGGCCCCATGAACCGTGGGCTCGAGATCACCGCCGAGGCCGCTGACAGCGCCCGCTCCGTCATCGTTGAACAGGTCAGCAACGGCGTCGCCGTGCGGATGGCCGCCCTGTACTTGTTACTAGCTGGAGAGGAGGGCGTTCAGTGAGCGACCTCGCCACCAACCGCCCTGTTGTGATCACGGGCGCGAGCCTCTACGGCGACACCAAGGCGGACCTCGTCTTGGTTGACGGCGTGATCGCGTCGCTCAGCGCCAAGGATGCGCCAACAGATGCGGTCACGATCGACGGCACGGGGTTGATCGCCCTCCCCGGCCTCGTGGACCTGCACACCCATCTACGTGAACCGGGCCGCGAAGATGCCGAGACCATCGCCTCTGGCTCGCTCAGTGCGGCTCGAGGCGGCTATGTCGCCGTGCACGCGATGGCCAACACCACGCCCACCGCTGACACCGCCGGTGTGGTCGAGCAGGTGTGGAGCCGAGGGCTCGAGATTGGCCTCGTTGACGTGTTCCCCGTGGGCGCGGTCACCGTGGGCCTGGGCGGCACTCAGCTGTCAGAGATGGGCGCCATGGCGAACTCCCGCGCCAAGGTCCGCGTGTTCAGCGACGACGGCAAGTGCGTGCACGATCCTGTGGTGATGCGCCGCGCACTCGAGTACGTGAAGTCCTTCGACGGGGTGATCGCGCAGCACGCTCAGGACCCGCGCCTCACCGAGGGCGCCCAGATGCACGAGGGCTTTGTGTCCGGCGACTTGGGGCTCACCGGCTGGCCCGCCGTCGCGGAAGAGAGCATCATCGCTCGCGACGTGCTGCTCGCCGAACACGTGGGTTCGCGCGTGCACATCTGCCACCTGTCCACCGCCGGCTCCGTGGAGATCATCCGTTGGGCCAAGTCCCGCGGCATCAACGTGACCGCGGAGGCCATGCCCCACCACATGCTTCTCACGGATGAGTCCGTGCGCGGCTATGACCCCCGCTTCAAGGTCAATCCGCCGCTGCGCACTCAGGCAGACGTAGACGCCCTCCACGCTGGCCTCGCGGACGGCACCATCGACATTGTCGCCACCGACCACGCCCCGCACCCGGATGAGGACAAGGATTGCGAGTGGGCCAGCGCTGCCTTCGGCATGATAGGCCTCGAAACCGCAGTTGGCATCGTCCAGAAGACCATGGTGGACACCGGCCTCATAACGTGGCGCGACGTAGCCCGCGTGATGAGCGAAACTCCTGCGAGCATCGGCCGCGACGAGGCTCACGGGAGGCCGCTGGCCAAGGGTGAGCCCGCCAACGTGACGCTCGTGGACCCCAAGGCCGCGTGGACCGTGGAACCCACCGCGACCGCAAGCCGTTCCAACAACTCGCCCTTTGGCGGCATCGAGTTGCCGGGGCGAGCGGTCGCGACGTTCCTACGCGGGCGCGCAACGCATGTTGATCCGCGATTCGAAGGGGCCTTCTCATGACCCAGGCGGTGTTGGTGCTCGAGGACGGGCAGACCTTCGAGGGGCAGTCCTTTGGTGCCGTGGGCGAGACGCTGGGAGAGATTGTCTTCAACACCGGTATGACTGGCTACCAAGAGACGCTCACCGATCCTTCGTATCACCGCCAGATCGTCGTGATGACTGCGCCGCACATCGGCAACACGGGGATGAACACCGACGACGAGGAGTCGCGCAAGATTTGGGTGGCAGGCTACGTGGTGCGCGAACCTGCACGGGCGCCATCCAACTGGCGTTCGGAGCGCACTCTTGACGATGATCTCAAGGCGCAGGGCGTGGTGGGCCTCAGCGGCATCGACACGAGGCAACTCACCCGAGTGTTGCGTTCCGCTGGCGTGATGCGCGCGGGAATCTTCTCCGGCGATGCAGTCCTTTCGGCCGATGCCATGGTCGAGAAGGTACGCGGAGCGGCGCCTATGGCGGGGGCTCATTTGGCCGACGCGGTGTCCGCGGACGAGCCCTACGTGGTGGAGCCACCCGCAGGAGTCGACGTGCGCGCCGAGGTAGTCGCGGTGGACCTGGGCATCAAGGGCATGACCCCCACAATGATGGCCGAGCGTGGCATTCGCGTGCGGGTGGTGCCGTCGAGCACCACGGCCGCGGAGATCCTCGCGCTGAAGCCCAACGGCGTGTTCTTCTCGAACGGACCCGGCGACCCTGCGGCAGCAGAACGCTCGGTTGCGGTGCTGCGCGAAATCCTCGACGCCAAGGTGCCGTTCTTTGGCATCTGCTTTGGCAACCAGCTGTTGGGCCGCGCGCTGGGCTTCGGCACCTACAAGCTGGCCTTTGGGCACCGCGGCATCAACCAGCCGGTCATGGACCGCACCACGGGAAAGGTTGAGATCACCTCGCACAATCACGGCTTTGCCGTAGACGCGCCGCTTGAGGGCGAGCCGGTAGCACCGGAAGCGCGCTATGGCCGCGTGCGCGTGAGCCACGTGAACCTCAACGACAACGTGGTGGAGGGGCTTGAGTGCCTTGACCTGCCCGCATTCAGTGTCCAGTACCACCCGGAGGCCGCGGCGGGCCCGCACGATGCCGCCTATCTCTTTGACCGCTTTTTGGACCTGATGGGGAGCACCAAGTAATGCCACGTCGCGAAGACATCAAATCGGTCCTGGTGATTGGCTCCGGTCCCATCGTCATTGGTCAGGCCTGCGAGTTCGACTACTCGGGAACCCAGGCGTGCCGCGTGCTCAAGGCGGAGGGCCTGCGCGTCATCCTGGTGAACTCCAACCCGGCCACCATCATGACCGACCCCGAGTTTGCGGACGCCACCTACGTGGAGCCCATCACAGTGGAGGTGATCGAGTCGATCATCGCCAAGGAACGTCCGGACGCGCTGTTGCCCACGCTGGGCGGCCAGACCGCGCTCAACGCTGCCATTGGGCTGGACGAGGCGGGCGTGCTCGAGAAGTACAACGTCGAGCTCATTGGCGCAAACATCGAGTCCATCCACCTGGCCGAGAATCGCGAGCAGTTCAAGGGCGTGGTGGAGCGCTGCGGAGCTGAGAGCGCACGCTCGTTCATCTGCCACACCATGGACGAGTGCGTCGCCGCGGCGAAGGAACTCGAGTATCCGGTGGTAGTGCGCCCGTCGTTCACCATGGGCGGCCTGGGCTCGGGCTTTGCGTACAACGAGGAAGACCTGCGCCGCATTGCCGGGGCTGGCCTGCACTACTCGCCGTCCACCGAGGTGCTCCTCGAGGAGTCCATCCTTGGCTGGAAGGAGTACGAGCTCGAGGTCATGCGTGACAAGCACGACAACGTGGTGGTGGTCTGTTCCATCGAGAACGTTGACCCCGTGGGTGTGCACACCGGCGACTCGATCACGGTGGCACCCGCACTGACCCTGACGGACCGCGAGTATCAGAAGCTGCGCGACATCGCTATTGGGGTGGTGCGCGAGGTAGGCGTGGACACCGGCGGCTGCAATATCCAGTACGCGGTGGATCCCAAGACGGGCCGGGTCATCGTCATCGAGATGAACCCGCGTGTGTCTCGATCGAGCGCTCTGGCCTCCAAGGCCACGGGATTCCCCATCGCGAAGATCGCCGCGCGCCTCGCCATTGGCTACACGCTCGACGAGATCCCCAACGACATCACCGGCTCGACCCCCGCAAGCTTTGAGCCCACCTTGGACTACATCGTGGTGAAGGTGCCGCGCTTCGCGTTCGAGAAGTTCCCCGCAGCTGATCCGGTGCTGACCACCACCATGAAGTCGGTGGGGGAGGCCATGAGCATCGGACGTAGCTTCACCGAGGCTCTTGGCAAGGCGCTGCGGTCCATCGACAAGAAGGGCGTCAACTTCCACTGGGAGGGCGCTGCGCCGGCGGGTGAGGACCTCGCTGCGTTGCTTGAGCAGATCACGATTCCCACCGAAGACCGCATGGTCCAGGTGCAGCAGGCCCTGCGGGCTGCGGGAACGGGGGAGACCTCGCTGGACGCGATCCACGTTGCCACCGGCATCGACCCGTGGTTCCTTGACCAGATCATGCTCATGAACGAGGTGGCCGCGGACACCGCTGCTGCTCCGAAACTCACCGAACCGGTCTTGCGCCACGCCAAGCGTCACGGCCTTGCCGATACCCAGATCGCTGCACTTCGCGGCACCACGGTCGAGGCGGTGTACGCCGCGCGCGCGGACCTAGGCGTGCAGCCCGTCTACAAGACCGTGGACACCTGTGCCGCCGAGTTCGAAGCCCTCACGCCGTACTACTACAGCACCTATGACGTCGAGTCCGAGGTGCTCCCGCGCACCCGCGAGGCGATCATCATCTTGGGCTCGGGACCCAACCGGATTGGCCAGGGAATCGAGTTTGACTACTCGTGCGTGCATGCGGCGCTGGCGCTCAAAGACCAGTACGAGACCATCATGGTCAACTGCAACCCCGAGACCGTCTCCACGGACTACGACACCGCCAACCGTTTGTACTTTGAGCCGCTCACGTTTGAGGACGTGATGGCGGTCTATGAGGCCGAACTCAAGGCTGGACCCATCAAGGGCATGTTCGTACAACTAGGCGGTCAGACGCCGCTCAGCCTTGCCAAGAGATTGGCCGATGCCGGGGTGCCTATTCTTGGCACGTCACCTCAGGCGATCGATAACGCTGAAGACCGCGCAGCCTTTGGCCGCGTGCTCGACAAGGCAGGCCTTCCCGCCCCCGCCTATGGCACCGCGCACGGCATCGACGAAGCGGCGGCAATCGCCGAGCGCATCGGCTATCCGGTGTTAGTGCGACCATCGTACGTGCTGGGTGGGCGTGGCATGGAGATTGTGTACTCGCGCGAGCAGTTGGTCGATTACGGCGAGCGATCCAAAGACGTGGGGGATCACGCGACCGACGCGCCGCTCCTCATTGACCGGTTCCTCGATGACGCCATCGAGATCGACGTGGATGCTCTCTTTGATGGAACCGACATCTTCTTGGGCGGCGTCATGGAGCACATCGAGGAAGCAGGCATTCACTCGGGGGACTCCGCGTGCGTGTTGCCACCCGTGACCCTGTCACAGTCGGAGATCCGGCGGGTGGCCGAGTCCACTCGCAAGCTTGCCGAGGGTATCGGCGTGCGCGGTCTCATGAACGTTCAGTTCGCGTTGGCGTCGGACGTCTTGTACGTGCTCGAGGCAAACCCGCGAGCGTCGCGGACCGTCCCGTTCGTGGCCAAGGCCACCGGCGTGGCCCTCGCGAAGGCGGCGGCGCTGGTCATGGCGGGCAGTTCCATCGCGGATCTCAAGGCCAGTGGCATCCTGCCTGCCACGGACGCGAGCGTGCTCAACCCGTTGCAACTGATGGCCGTCAAGGAGGCCGTGTTGCCCTTCAAACGCTTCCGCACCCGCGAGGGCAAGATCGTGGACTCGATCCTGGGTCCGGAGATGCGGTCCACGGGGGAAGTGATGGGCATGGATGTGACGTTCCCTCTGGCCTTCGCGAAGTCTCAAGCGGCGGCTTTCGGAGGGCTACCAACGTCCGGCAGGGCGTTTGTATCAGTGGCTGACCGCGACAAGAGGCAGATCACGCTTGCCGTGGCGCGCCTGCACCAGTTGGGATTCGAGATTCTCGCGACCGAAGGCACCGCGCTGGTCTTGGCCCGTAACGGGATTCCGACCACCACAGTCCGTAAGCACTCGGAAGGCACCGGTCCCAACGGGGAACCCACCATTGTGGAACTCGTCAACGCGGGCGAGGTGAACTTTGTCATCAACACGCCATCGGGGCAGGGCGCACGTGCCGACGGCTACGAGATCAGAGCCGCGGCCATCGCCGCCGACGCCGCGATCATCACGACCACGCAACAGCTTGCGGCCGCGGTTCAGGCGATCGAGGTCATCCAGAACCGCCGCTTCGATGTCATGAGTCTTCAAGAAGCCGCGTTGCGGTAGTTCCCCGGATCTAGGATTCTCGCAGGTAAGATGGGATACTAGACTAATAGTACAAAACGGAAACAGCGACGGAGGAACAGATGACGTTTGGTGCGCGCTTGGCGGCGGCCATCGATCAATGGGGTCCCTTATGTGTGGGGCTCGATCCACACCCTGAGCTGTTGGCCAGATGGGGGCTACCGGACACCGCCGAGTCCTTGGCCGCATTTGGCGAGACCGTCCTGGAAGCATCTGTGCGATCGGCTGCCGCCGTGAAGCCCAACTCGGCGTTCTTTGAGCGCCACGGCGCACGGGGGATCGCCGCGCTCGAGCACGTTTTGCGGCGCGCCCGCGAGATGGAAGTCCTCACCATCCTGGATGTCAAGCGTGGCGACATCGGGTCCACGATGGAGGGGTACGCAGATGCCTACCTTGCCAACGGAGTGCCCCTAGAGACCGACGCCATCACAGTCTCTCCTTACCTGGGGTTCGACTCGCTGCGGCCCGCATTCGAGCTTGCCGAGCACACCGGCAAGGGGGTCTTCGTGCTTGCGTTGACGTCCAACCCTGAGGGCCACGAGATTCAACATGCGGTGGGCGTGGATGGCGTGCCGGTGGCGGCGTCTATTGCCGCCCAAGCAGCCGCACTGAATGTTGGTGCCACGCCAATGGGAAGTGTGGGCCTCGTGGTGGGCGCTACCACCGGAAGCGCGGTCAGCGACTTGGGAATCGACCTGGCCGCGCTCAACGGCCCCATCTTGGCACCCGGCGTAGGTGCGCAAGGCGCGGGCGCTGCGGAATTGCTCCAGGTATTCGGGAACGCGCGGCACCGCGTACTCGTCAATCAGTCGAGGGGCGTGCTCAACGCGGGCCCCTTCGTCGAGAAGCTCAGAGGTGCCATTCAGGCCGCCTCTGGGGCAGCACAGTACACACTGCAGTCAGGTGGCTCGCAGGACTAACCGAAGGGAGGGACCCGTGCCAACTCCGGAACTCACAGATGAACAGCGCGCGGCGGCCCTAGTCAAGGCAACCGCGGTGCGCTCAGCACGGCGTGTCTTCAAGGAAGAGCTGGCTCGTGGCGAGATGACACTCGCGCAGGCAATTTCGCGAGCAAAGCAAGATGATGCGTTGGCAGGCATCCGGGTCCACGACCTGGTGCAGTGCTTGCCTGGTGTGGGACCAAAGCGTGCCACCGCATTGATGGAGGACATCGGCATTTCGCGTGCTCGCCGCATTCGCGGGCTAGGCACGCACCAAGCCGAGGCATTGCTGGCGCGCGAGCGTCGATGAGCCGACTCCTGGTGCTCGCCGGCCCAACTGCGGTCGGTAAGGGCACGTTGATTCGTGCGCTGAGGGACAGGCACCCCGAGTTATGGGTCTCGGTATCCGCCACCACCCGTGAGCCCCGTCCGGGAGAAGTCGACGGCGAGCACTACCACTTTGTGACAGAGCAAGAGTTCACCAGCATGACTGAGGCGGGCGAGCTTCTCGAATGGGCAACCGTTCACGGCAAGCACCGTTACGGAACCCCACGGATCCCCGTGGAGAGCAGCCTCATCGCAGGCGCCCCTAGCATTCTTGAGATTGATGTTCAGGGCGCGCGCCAGGTAAGGCGCAACATGCCAGAGGCGCTGCTCGTGTTCGTAGCGCCCCCGTCGTGGGAAGCCCTGGTGAGCAGGCTCGAGGGCCGCGGCACCGAGGACGCGCGTGAACGCGAGCGTCGGCTCGCCACCGCCCGCGAGGAGCTCGACGCGGCGGCAGAGTTCGATGAGATTGTTGTGAACGATTCCATCGACGACGCCGTGGCTCACCTGGAGCAGTTGCTGGGCCTTTCACGGTAAGATAGACGGCGTTTGAGGAGCGTTTTCCTCACCCAAGCATTGGAGAAGCAAGTGGCTGGAACCGTAGCGAGTCCCGAAGGAATCACCAACCCCCCCATTGACGAGTTGCTCGCCAAGGTGGACTCGAAGTACGCCCTCGTGATTTACGGATCCAAGCGCGCACGCCAGATCAACGCGTACTACGAGGCTCTGGGTGAGGGCCACTTCGAGAACGTGGGACCGCTGGTCGAGGCTGACACCACTGACAAGGCGCTCTCCGTCGCCTTCCGCGAGATTAACGCTGGCGACCTGCTGACGTTGGGCGAAACCGCCGAGTAGGCGGCCACTGTTCACCATGCGCGTCCTCCTGGGCGTCACCGGCGGCATCGCCGCCTACAAAGTCGCTATTGTGGTGCGGCGGCTCCGTGAAGACGGGCATGCGGTGCGTGTCATCCCGACACTTGCGTCCCTGAACTTCGTGGGCCGCGCCACCTGGGAGGCGCTTTCCGGCCAGCCGGCCACGTCAGACACCTTCGCGAACGTTCCCCAGGTTGAACACGTGCGCCTTGGCCAGAGTGCGGATGTGGTGCTCGTGGCACCCGCTACCGCTGACTTCTTGGCGACGATGGTTCACGGCGAGGCGAAGGACCTCCTCAGCAATGCGCTGCTCGTGACCCGTGCCCCCGTGGTTGTTGCCCCAGCGATGCACACCGAAATGTGGGAACATCCGGCAACGCAGGCCAACGTGGCGACGCTACGTGAACGTGGCGTCCACATCATCGAACCGGCGTCCGGGCGGCTCACAGGCGCGGACAGCGGTCCCGGGCGCCTCCCGGAGCCCGATGACCTGGTGGAAGCTCTCTACGCGGTAGCCTCAGGGACGCCAGTCGCTGATGACCCGACGGGCTTTGGTCAGGACCTTGCCGGGCTATCAGTGCTCATTAGTGCTGGCGGTACTCGCGAGCCGCTCGACGCGGTCCGGTTCCTTGGCAACCGGTCCAGCGGGCATCAAGGGTTCGCGCTTGCCGAGGCCGCCCGAGAGCGTGGTGCCAAGGTAACCGTGGTGGCCGCCAACGTGGTGCTTCCCCTGGGCGAGGGCATTGGCCGTATTGATGTCGAGACCAGTGCGGAGATGGCTGATGCCGTCGCGACCGCCTCTCGCGATGCGGACGTCGTGATCATGGCGGCAGCCGTCGCCGACTTTCGCCCCGCCAACGTAAGCGCGCACAAGATCAAGAAGCCTGCGTCAGGCGAGATGTCCCTGACCTTGGTGGCGACTCCCGACATCCTCGCGGGCCTCGTTGCTGGCAGGCGTGCTGGCCAGATTGTGGTGGGGTTTGCTGCTGAGACTGGCGACGCTGACGGCACTGTCGCGGAGCACGGTGCAGCCAAGGCGCGCCGCAAGGGCGCGGACCTCCTGGTGGTCAACCAAGTGGGGGAGGGTCTGGGCTTTGGGGACGTGCCGAACACCGTCACCGTGCTGGACCACGAGGGCGTGCCGATCGCCTCTGCCTCGGGCACCAAGCTCGCTGTCGCGCATGCCATTGTGGACACGATCGCCCACCTGCGCGCGCACTAGCCTCGCGATGGCCCGTCAGTGGTCGCGGCTATGCTGAACTCCATGAGTAGTCCACGCCTGTTCACCTCCGAATCCGTCACCGAAGGCCATCCCGACAAGATCTGTGATCAGGTCTCGGATGCGATCCTTGACGAAATGCTTCGCGTCGACCCAGCGTCTCGAGTGGCGGTGGAAACGATGGTGACCACGGGACTGGTCCACGTCGCAGGTGAAGTAACCACCGAATCATACGTCGACATTCCGGGGACTATCCGGGGAGTCTTGCGGGACATCGGCTACACCTCATCGACCGTGGGCTTCGACGGCGAGTCGTGCGGAGTGTCCGTGTCGATTGGTGAGCAATCGCCGGACATCGCGCAAGGCGTGAGCCACGCCACCGATGTCTCTGGTGACGACCTAGGGGCCGGCGACCAAGGACTGATGTTCGGTTACGCGTGCCGCGACACCCCCGAACTGATGCCGTTGCCCATTTCGATCGCACATCGCCTCACCGAGCGCCTCGCGTACGTGCGCAAAGAGGGAATCGTCGATGGCCTGCGTCCCGATGGAAAGTCCCAGGTCACCATCGGTTACGACGGCGATACCGCCGTCACCGTGGACACCGTCGTGGTCTCGAGTCAGCATCGCGAGGGCATGGATATGGCCCACTTGCGCGGTCTCATTGAAGAGCATGTGATCACTCCCGTGCTGGCCAGCTTCGATCTCGACGCCAGCAACCACCGCTCGCTGATCAACCCCACCGGGAAGTTCGAGATCGGCGGACCCAAAGCTGACGCGGGCCTGACGGGACGCAAGATTATTGTCGACACTTACGGGGGTATGGCGCGGCACGGTGGCGGCGCATTCTCCGGCAAGGATCCCTCGAAGGTGGACCGTTCGGCGACGTATGCGATGCGTTGGGTTGCGAAGAACGTGGTTGCGGCTGGCCTTGCAGACCGCTGCGAGCTTCAGGTGGCTTATGCCATTGGTACCGCTCACCCCGTGGGCTTGTACGCCGAGACCTTTGGAACCGAGACCGTGTCCCTTGACGCCATTGTGCGTGCAGTCAAAGAGGTGTTCGACCTCCGGCCAGCCGCCATTATCGACGCCCTTGACTTGCGCAGGCCCATCTACCGGCAGACCGCGACGTATGGTCACTTCGGTCGCGAACTCTCAGACTTCACCTGGGAGCGCACCGATCGCGCTGACGCCCTCGCGAGCGCTGCCCAGTAGCAACGGTGTCTGAGTTGCGCGTAGCGCGCGTCTGCATCGACAGCCCGTTACCGCACCTTGACCGGCTCTTCGACTACTCGGTGCCCGCGAAACTCGCGCCTGTAGTCGCAGTGGGGTCGCGAGTACGCGTGGCATTCGCGGGCAGGTTGGTCAGTGCGATCGTGGTGGAACTGACCGGTACCAGCACTTACGTTGGCACACTCGCAGGCGTGAAGTCTGCGGCAGTGTTGCCGTCCTTCACCGCGACTGGGTTGGCGCTGGCACAAGCGGTGGCGGCCCGCTACGGAGGCTCACTGTGGGACGTTTGCCGGCTCATGGCGCCACCGCGTGTCGCGAGCGTCGAGAAGCGAGAATGGGCCTCAGTCGCGCCCCCTACCGACCGCTATCTCGCTGCGTCCCAGACCTGGCCCCTCGAGGCTATGCAGAGCGGGCTTGAAGCGTGGGACGGGGAGGGCTCGGCCCGCGTGGTGTGGGAAGTGCTACCTTCTGCGGTTGATCCCTGCTCGGTGGCCGCCACGGCCTTGCTCGCACCTGCCCTCCGCGTCGCTGCGCAGGGTCGCACGGCGATCGTTGTTGTCCCTGACGCGAGGGCCGTCGCGGCCGTGGAACGGGAGCTGGGCGAGCGCGAACTGACCCGCTGGACCGCACGGTCCGGGGGGGACTACACGGTGCTTGACCATGACGACGGACCCTCCCAGCGCTACGGATCCTACCTGGCAGGCATGCTCGGCCACGTGAGTCTCGTCGTGGGAACGCGGCCGGCGGCGCTTCAGCCCGTTCCAGCGTTGGGCCTGATAGCGATGTGGGACGACGGTGCAAGCGTCTATGCCGACCCTCACGCTCCGTACCCGCACGCGCGCACGGTGGCGGCGATGCGGGCCGATTCTGAGGGCGCGGGGCTGCTGCTCGCGGGCTATGCGCCCAGCGTGGATGGCATGGCCCTCGTTGATCATGGGTGGGCCGCTCACGTGGAGCCTCAACGGGCGCAGACTCGGGATCGCGTGGCCACCATCGACGTGTTGGATGGCCAGCGTCGGGAAGCGGAAGGTGGAACGGGCTGGCATTGGATGCCCGCCATGGCCTGGAAGGCGCTCCAGCGGGGCATCGAGGCGGGCCCTGTGGGCGTCGTGGTTCCGCGCGCAGGCTACGTGTCAGCGCTGGCGTGCGCACGGTGTGGACAGTGGGCTGAGTGTCGCGAGTGCGCAGCCTCGCTCAAGCAGGCGGGGAGCGCGGCAACGCCAGAGTGCACAAAATGCGGTGCGGACCAGGAGAATTGGCATTGCCCGGAGTGTCGCTTCGCGGGGTTGAAGCAGGTCCGCCAAGGGGCGGAACGGATTATCGAGCAGTTGCGGAGCATGGCACCGCAGTGGAGCATTCACGCCTCGACCGCGGCTGCGGGCATCCTCGCGGACTACGCCGTGAGCGAGGGACTCGTGGTCGCCACGCCCAGTGCACTTCCCGCCGTTCGCGGTGGCTACTCGCACATCGTGGTGGTGGGAGCGGCGGTTCCGCCCATGGCGGAGCTTGGTGCCGAAGTGGCTGCAATGCGGTCGTGGATCAACGTTGCAGCTTTGGCCCGTGCCCGGCGGAACGGGGGCGGCGTCACCGTCGTGGGACACGTCCCGGACCCGGTGAGTCACGTGCTTCGAGCATGGCTGCCCGGCCAGTACGCCCGCGATGCCTACAGAGAACGAGCGGAGCTGGCCCTGCCGCCAGCGCGCCGGGTTCTGCAGCTCCACGGGGATCCCGACGTGGTGCAGCGTGCCCTTGACTCGCCGTTGCCCGGCGCCGGCGCGGTGACAGGGCTTCCAGGGGTGACGATCGCGGAGGCTCCACGGGGGCGCTACATCTTGGCCCCGCGGGGAACCATGCCGCAGGTGGTCGATCACCTACGCACACTTCAGCAGGAATGGTCGCGGCTTGGTGCGGGTGAGTTACGCATCGTGGTCGATGGGCCCATGGGACTGGCACGATAGTGACCGCGGCACGACCCTACGATGGACCCATGCGCCTCATCTTTGCCGGAACCCCCTCGATCGCCGTTCCCACACTCGAGGCGCTGCTCGCCTCGGACCACGACGTTGTCGCGGTGGTGACGCAGCCCGACGCCAAAGGCCGCCGGGGGAGCACCCTCCATCCCAGCCCGGTCAAGGCTGCGGCCCTTGACCATGGCCTGCAGGTGTTGACACCAGACAAGGCTTCGGATCCGTCGTTCATCGAGACCATCAGACGCCTTAATGCTGACGCCGCCGCGGTCGTCGCCTACGGCCAGATACTCAAGCCGGCACTCCTTGACGCGGTGGCACATGGCTGGGTCAATCTGCACTTCTCGCTCCTGCCCGCATGGCGCGGAGCTGCACCGGTTCAGCGCGCGATCATGGCCGGGGATGACATGACAGGCGCGAGCACCTTCGTCATTGAGGAAGGCCTCGACACCGGTCCTGTGTTGGGAACGATGACCGAGCGGGTGCGCCCTACCGACACTGCGGGCGATCTGCTTGAAAGGTTAGCCACCGCCGCAGCGCCCTTGATGGTGCAGTCACTCACCGCGCTCGGCGCTGGCTCCGTGACGCCGGTCCCGCAGGCGCTTGATGGCGTCAGTTACGCGCACAAGCTCACCCGCGAGGACGCGTACGTCGCCTGGGCCCGACCAGCGCACGTGGTGGACCGGCAGGTCCGCGGGTGCACCCCAGCCCCGGGCGCATGGACCACGCTTCCCGACGGTACGGTGGCGAAACTCGGCGCGGTCTCGATGGTGGCCGATGCTGTTGGCACGGTCCCCGGTCAACTCGCGTATCGCGACGGAGACGTCCTGGTAGGGACCGGGAGTAGTCCTGTCGCCCTGTCGTGGATCGCCCCCGCAGGCAAGAAGCCCATGGACGCCGCAGCCTGGTGGCGCGGTGCCCGCTTGACCGACGGAGCCATGGTAGGCGAGGCATGAGCGGAGATGCGGCCAGAGGCGCGGCCTACACCTGTCTGGTAGCGGTGCAACGCGACAACGCGTACGCCAACCTTGTCATGCCCAAGATCTTGCGTGAGCGTGGACTACGGGGCCGTGACGCGGCCTTCGCTACCGAACTCGCCTACGGCGCGCTCCGAATGCAGGGATGGTACGACGCCGTCATCGGGCACGCCGCGAAGCGTCCCGTAGAGACCATCAACCCCGAAGTCCGATGCTGCCTCTGGCTTGGAGCGCATCAGGTGCTCGCTATGCGGGTGCCTCCCCATGCCGCGGTCTCGGAGACAGTAGACATGGTTCGCGAGCATGGAGGCGTCGGTGCAGCGAAGTTCGCCAACGCCGTGATGCGTCGCATCACGGAACGGGACGAGGACGCGTGGGTTGCGCTCCTGGCACCGGGTTCCTCTCGCACCTCGCTCGCGACCCGCCATTCCCACCCTACGTGGGTCGCGGACTCGCTGGCTGAGTCCCTTGGTGCAGACGGGCGCCACACTGAACTTGAGGCGGCTCTAGCCGCGAACAATGCTCGAGCCAAGGTGAGCCTTGTGGCACGACCGGGTCTCGTGACACAGCAGGAACTGGCTGCGTCCGTCCCAGACGCCGAGCCCTCGCCGTTGTCGCGCTACGGTGTGACGCTGGGAGGCGGTGACCCTGCGTCCATTCCAGCGGTGGCGGACGGACGGGCGGCGGTCCAGGACGAGGGCAGTCAGGTGGTCGCAACCGCGTTGGTGAAGGCCGCGCCCGTCCACGCAGGGGAGCGGTGGCTGGACATGTGCGCGGGTCCGGGCGGCAAGGCGGCGCTACTGGGGGCCCTTGCGAGCGGCGCTGGAGCGAAGCTTGATGCGCTCGAGCTCCACTCGCACCGTGCCACATTGGTGAGGACAGCCGTCTCGCGCCTCGATCCTGCCACGGTGACAGTCCATGTGGGCGACGCTCGCACGTGGGGTGTTGACGGGAGCTACGACCGCGTGCTTCTCGACGCTCCGTGCACAGGACTCGGAGCGCTACGGCGGCGTCCAGAGGCGCGTTGGAGACGCTCTCAGCAGGACCTCGTGGACCTCGCGGCACTGCAGGCAGAACTGTTGGCTGCAGCCGCGAGGCTGGTTGCTCCAGGCGGATTGGTCGCCTACGTCACCTGCTCACCTGTTCTGGCGGAGACGCGGGACATCATCGAGCGCGCGGTGGGGCTGGACATCATTGACGCGCGGCCAGCAATGGCCGCGGCTACCAACCTAGCTCCAGAGGCGTGGGGAACAGGGCCTGCTGTGCAGATGTGGACCCACGTCCACGGTACTGATGCCATGTTCCTGGCGCTCTTGAGGAGGCCCTGAATCCTTGGGGTCTCGCCGCAGTAGGCTGGAACCATGGGTATCCAGATAGCACCGAGCATTCTCTCGGCGGATTTCGCCAATCTTGAGCGGGACATCATCGCGGCAAGCAACGCCGACTGGCTTCACGTCGACGTCATGGACGGGCACTTTGTGCCGAACATGACCTTGGGACTTCCCGTGTTGGAACGCCTTGCTCAGGTGAGTCCGCTTCCCGTGGATGCGCACTTGATGATCACCAACCCGGAGCTCTGGGCACCTCGCTACGCAGAGGCCGGCGCGGCATCTGTGACGTTCCATCTTGAGGCCTGTGACGATCCCGTAGCATTGGCGCGCACCCTCCGCTCGATGCACACGCGGGCGTCTGTGGCACTCAAGCCCGCCACGCCCCTGGGCGCGATCATTGAGCACCTTCACGAGTTCGACATGGTGCTGATCATGACGGTGGAGCCTGGGTTTGGCGGCCAGGCGTTCATGCCTGAAACCATGCCAAAGGTACGCGCGCTGCGTGAAGCCGCGAATAGAACAGGCGCCCAGGTGTGGATCGAAGTTGATGGCGGTATCTCTGAGGCCACCGTCGCGGAGGTTGTCGATGCCGGGGCTGACGTCCTGGTCGCAGGAAGCGCTGTGTATGGCGCAGGCAACCCCCACGCGAGTATCGCAGCGCTCCGCGCGCAAGCCGAGGGCGTGCACCATCACTGACGAGTTCACGCCGATTGAGCGCATCGCGGACGCGACCGCGGCGATGCAGCGAGCGCTCGACCTTGCAGAGCTTGGCCCGGCGGTAGGTGCAAACCCACGGGTGGGATGCGTGATCGCGGACGCCGACGGCACGGTGTTGGGGGAAGGATTTCACCGCGGAGCAGGTACCCCTCACGCCGAGGTAGACGCTCTTGCAAACGCCTCCCTACGAGGCAACAGCGTGCTCGGCGCCACAGCGTTTGTGACGCTCGAGCCGTGCTCCCACACCGGTCGCACAGGTCCATGCACCGAGGCGCTGATCGAGGCAGGCGTCGCTCGCGTGCTGTATGCGGTCAAGGATCCCAACCCCGCAGCCAGGGGGGGAGCGTCGATGCTGGCCCAGCATGGCGTCGACGCGCAGTATTCGCCTCGTGAAGGCGCTGAAGCCCTGAACCACCGCTGGCTTCATGCCATGCGCGAGGGACGGCCGTATGTCATTGCCAAGTGGGCATCCACCCTTGATGGGCGCACCGCGGCGGCGGACGGCACGAGTTTCTGGATTACGGGTGAGCAAGCGCGGGCACACGCACACCATGTCCGTGCCGGGGTTGACGCCATCCTGGTTGGCACGCAGACGGTGGTCGTCGACGATCCCCAGTTGTCGGCGCGCCCTTCGGGTGTGGGCGATCCGCACCAACCGCTTCGCGTGGTGATGGGCAAGCGTGCTACTCAAGGCGCGGCCCTCTGGCGCGACGACAACGTCCTGGCGTTAACGATGCACGACCCCCTCGAGGTTCTCCATCGGCTTCACGAGCGCGAGGTGAGATCGGTTCTCATCGAGGGGGGCGCGACTGTGACGTCGGCGTTCGTAGGGGCTGGATTGGTCGACGAGGTCAACGCGTACATTGCCCCAGCCCTGTTGGGTTCCGGCCCCACCGCCGTTCATGACCTGGGAATCGACACTATGGAGAAGGCGTTGAGGTTTAAGAACGTGACCGTGACGCAGCTGGGCTTCGATACCCTCATCACTGCACACTTGTTGAGAGGAAGCTAATGTTCACCGGCATTATCGAATCGACCGGAACCGTGACTCGCGTGGATGACCATGGTTCGCGCAGCCAGATCACCATCACCTCAGAGGGCTTTGGCGGCGACCTTCAGCACGGCGAGTCCATCGCGGTGGATGGGGTCTGCCTCACGGTTTCCCAGCACGATGGCAACGAGTGGGTGGCGGACGTTATGCGAGTGACCCGGGCCACGACCACTCTTGGGGCCATCGGAGTGGGGGACCGGGTCAACCTTGAGCGAGCAATGCGCGCGGACGGCAGGCTCGGCGGCCACATGGTCCAGGGGCATGTCGATGGCGTCGCGACGTTGATCGCACGCGACTCGCAAGCGGAGTGGGACGACTTCACCCTTGACGTCCCCGAGCACATGCAGCGCTACCTGGTGCCCAAGGGCTCGGTCACCATCAACGGAGTCTCGTTGACCGTCGCCGCCCTTGATGGCAACCAGGTCACCGTTTCACTCATCCCGACCACTTTGAGCGACACCACGCTCAATGCCCTGGCCGTGGGCGACAAAGTCAACGTCGAGGTGGATGTCATCGCCAAGTACGTGGAGCGCATGCTGGCAGAGCGTTCATGAACCACGATCCGATTGCGCTGGTCGAGGCAGCCCTGGCTGACCTGCGTGAGGGCAAGCCGGTGCTGGTCTCCGACTCGCGTCACCGCGAGAACGAGGCTGACTTCATCATGTCCGCTCAGACCACCACAGTGGAGTGGGTCGCGTGGGGCATTCGCCATTCGAGCGGATACCTCTGTGCGCCCATGCCAGAACCGAAGGCGGATGCGTTAGCGCTGCCACTCATGGTCCCCAACAGCCAGGATCCCCGCCGCACCGCGTACACCGTCTCGGTTGACGCCGCGTCGGGCGTATCCACGGGCATCTCTGCGGCGGACCGGCACCGGACCCTGCAAGTCTTGGCTTCGCCGGACGCGACCTCGGACGATGTGATCAGGCCCGGGCATGTTTTGCCGCTACGCGCTGTTGCAGGTGGTGTCCTTCACCGCCCTGGACACACGGAAGCCGCAGTCGACCTGTGCAGGCTTGCGGGGCTTGAACCCGTAGGCGTCATCGCAGAATTGGTCAATGACGACGGCACCATGATGCGCCTGGGCAGTGCCACCGCTTTAGCCGACCGAGAGGGTCTGGTGCTCATGACTATCGCCGACCTCATTCACTACCGCAAGCACAAGGGAGACGTTCCCCCTCCTATCGAACCGTCGCCGCACCGGGTGGTCTTTGCGGGGCAGTCCCGCCTTCCCACCGCACACGGTGAGTTCACTGTCACCGGATTCAGGGACGCTCGCACGGGCGACGAGCACGTCGCGCTGACAATGCCCGTCAAGACCGGCACGGTGCCGCTGGTGCGCGTCCACTCCGAGTGCCTCACCGGTGACGCCTTTGGTTCGCTGCGGTGTGATTGCGGACCGCAGCTCGACGGCGCGATTGCGCGCGTGGCCGCTGAAGGCGGCGCCGTCGTCTATCTCACCGGCCACGAAGGCCGCGGTATTGGCATCTTGTCCAAGATCCAGGCGTACGCACTCCAGGACACCGGGCGCGATACGGTTGACGCCAACACTGATCTGGGACTGCCGGTCGATCGCCGCGAATACGGCGCAGGCGCCGCGATCCTGCACGAGTTGGGCCTTACCGAAGTGCGCCTCCTGACCAACAACCCTGCCAAGGTGGAGGGGCTGCGCGCCTCCGGTATCACCGTCACGGAACGCGTCCCTCATCACGTGGGCGCACACCCTGAGAACGAGGCCTACCGTGCCACTAAGATCGAGCGCATGGGCCACATTCTGGGAGACAACGCGTGAGCGGAGCAGGCGCACCCGCGATTGAACTCGACGCCACGGGCTACACCGTCGAGATTGTCGCTGCTCAGTGGCATACCGAAGTGATGGATGGCCTGGTCGCCGGAGCGATACGCGCCGCCGAAGCCGCGGGTGCCAACTACCGCGTCACGCGCGTCCCTGGAGCATTCGAGCTGACGATCGTCGCGGAGCACCTCGCGCTTCAAGGCGTCGACGCCATTGCGGCTCTAGGTGTCGTGATCCGCGGGGATACCCCGCACTTTGATTACGTGTGCGACGCGGTAACCCAGGGCCTCAACGCCGTGGCTCGTGAGCACGTGACTCCGGTGGGCTTTGGCGTGCTGACGTGCGACGATGACGCCCAAGCCCTGGCCCGCGCGGGACTGGATGGCTCCAAGGAGGACAAGGGGGCTGAGGCTGTCCAGGCTGCCCTTGCCACCGCTATCGCGCTACGCGGCCTCCACTAGCCGTCAGCACTGCCTCGCCCCGGCATCAGCCCGTCTAGTCGCCCAGCGCGCGGGGCCTGCCCTAGGCTGGGGCCGTGAAGACATTCGACGAACTGTTCGCGGAGTTGACTGCGCGCGCCGAGCAACGCCCCGAAGGCTCAGGTACCGTTGCCTTGCTCGACGGGGGAGTGCACGCGATCGGCAAGAAGCTGGTGGAAGAAGCCGCCGAGGCATGGATGGCGGCCGAGTACCAAAGCGACGCCGAGACCGCCGAAGAGATCTCCCAGTTGCTCTACCACGCGCAAGTGATGATGATCGCGCGCGGACTCACACTTGAAGACATCGGCCGTTACCTCTAAGGAGAGTTGTGCTTCGCATTGCCATTCCCAACAAGGGCTCACTGTCCGAACCCGCCAGCCAGCTGCTGCGCGAGGCCGGCTATAAGCAGCGCGCCGACCCCCGCGACTTGGTGTTGCTCGACGCCCGCAACGAGGTCGAGTTCTTCTTCTTGCGTCCGCGTGACGTCGCCGTCTATGTAGGTGCGGGTACGGTGCACGCAGGCATCACGGGAAGGGACCTGCTACTCGACAGCGGAGCCGATGCCGTCGAGCACCTCGAACTGGGTTTCGGGGCCTCCACCTTCAGGTACGCGGCACCCCCGGACTCGGTGACGAGCATCGAGCAGATCGCGGGCAAGCGCGTCGCGACCTCGTATCCTCACCTCGTCACCAATCACCTCAAGTCGTTTGGCGTTGAGGCCGAGGTGGTGCGCCTGGACGGCGCCGTGGAGTCATCGGTCCGATTGGGCGTGGCCGATGTTGTGGCCGACGTTGTCTCGACAGGCACCACCTTGCGCGCGGCAGGGCTCGAGATCTTTGGCGAGCCGTTGCTGAAGTCTGAGGCAATCTTGATTCGTGACAGCGATGTCCCTGAAGAGCAGATCGCAGTGCTCGCTGCTCGCCTTCGCGGCGTTCTCATGGCACGGCAGTTTGTGCTGATGGACTACGACGTCCCGGGTGAGAAGCTTGAGGCGGCGATCGCCGTGACTCCCGGTTTCGAGGCTCCCACGGTGACGCCACTGCACGGCTCTGACTGGTCGGCTGTGCGCGTGATGGTTCCGCGTAGTGAAATGAACCACGTGATGGACGAGCTCTATGCCGTGGGCGCGCGCGCCATCCTGACAACGGAACTGCTGGCTGTCCGGGTCTAGATGGCGGCCATCGACCCCGCGGAGCGGTTGCTCAACCTGGTGATTGCGCTCACACACACCCGGGTGCGAATGCTCCGGAGTGAGATCCGTGCAACCGTGCAGGGCTACGACCCCGTCGACCCATCGATGAGCGAGGAAGAGTCCAAGAAGCGAGACGCGGCGTTTGAACGCATGTTTGAGCGCGACAAGGATGATCTACGGCGTTGGGGAGTGCCGATCCGCACGGTGACAGATGCCGCTCACGGGGATGACATCGGCTACAAGATCCATTCCTCGGACGCCATCATGCCGGCGATCGATCTCACGCCAGCTGAGCTGGCGGTGATCGGTGTGGCCGCGGAGTACTGGCAGGGTGCCGTCTTGGGCGCTGACGCCCGCCAGGGCCTCGTGAAGGTCGCCTCCCAGGTGACCCATCACGCCAGTGTCGACCTACCGTTTGCCGCACGCACCACCGCAGCCCAAGACGCCACGGCCGCGCTCATCGAGGCGGCGCACGACCGCCAGGCGGTGCGATTCGAGTACGCCTCCGCGACCTCGGGCACCACGCAACGCACCGTAGAGCCGTGGCGACTCATGATTCGGGGCGGCACGGAGTACCTGGTGGGGCGCGACCGTGACCGCGACGCCCCACGCACCTTCCGCATCGGCCGTATTCACGGAGCCGTGAAAAAGGTGGGATCCCCAGGTAGTTTCGAACCTCCCGAGGTCCTTCCAGACACGATGTTGACCGGCCCAGGGGACCCGGGCACCGCGCTTGTCGCCCTGCGCGCGGAAGCTGGCCACGCTTTGCGTTCACGCGGCGAGTTCGTGAGCAGCGATGGGGACTGGGATCTGGTAAGGGTGCCCTTCCATCATCCTGACGCGGTACGAGACGAGGTACTGGCACTGGCAGGGGCTGCGCGCGTGGTCGAGCCTCCCGAGCTTGCCGCAAGCGTGCTCGAACACGCGAGGGCGGCACTGAAGGTGACCCATGGCTGAGAAGGCCTTGCCGCGACTTACCAGGCTGCTAGGGATCGTGACCTATCTTGAGCAGCAGGGTCCCACCAGCTTTGCCGTGCTTGCCGAACGCTTTGGTGTGAGCGAGGATCAGATCCGCAAGGATGTGGGAACGCTGTCGGTATCAGGCCTTCCCGGATACATGCCAGATGACCTCCTCGATTTTGACTTCTCCGCCTTTGACCATGGCGTTGCGAGCTTGACTGAGAGCCACGGTGTTTCTCAAGTGCGGCTGAGCGCAAGGGAGGCGGTCGCCCTGACGGGAGCGCTGTCTGCGCTCGTCGCCGCCGGTACGGCCCCCGCGGCAGCCCTCACCGCCCTGGACAAGCTACGAGGGGCGATGGACGGCAATGATCCCATGGTGGTGCTGCCAGCGTCGTCAACCAAGCCCGAGGTCTCGCAGGCGTTGCTCGACGCAGTGGCGCGCAGGCGCGTGGCCACCGTCACGTACGTTGACGCCCATGATCGCCTGACCGAGCGGGAGATCGAGCCACATCGCCTGGTCACCATTGACGGCATCGGCTACGTGGAGTGCTTCTGCCGGCGTGCGGGCGACTACCGCACGCTCAGGCTTGATCGGATGAACGCAGTAACGGTCACAGACGAGCCCGTGGTGGCTGCGCCGTCAGATGCCGATGGCTTCACGTTGGTGCCTCGCTTTGACGCGCGGGTAGTGGTGGCACGCAGTGGCCGTTGGGCGCTCGAGGAGCTTCCTGGCGTTGCCCTGGACGAGGTGGGTGACGATGTCGAGGCGACATTTGGCGTCACGAACGCTCATTGGGTTGCGGGCAGGCTACTGGCCATTGCGCCTTACCTGAGGGTCGTGGAGCCGGAAGAGCTAGTGCAGGCGCTCGGCGACGCGGCGAAGGCCGTCGAAACCGCTCAGGCTGGCTAGACTAGCCAAACAGTACCTCGCAGAAAAGGAGCCGAGCATGGGTAGGCCTGGAACGTGGCAGATTGTCGTTTTGCTGCTGATCATTGTGCTGTTGTTTGGCGCGCCCAAACTTCCCGAACTCGCACGCAGCGTGGGACAGTCGCTCAGGATCCTCAAGGCCGAAACCAAGCAGCTGGTGAAGGACGAGGACCAGGACGGTCCCCCGGCCGAGCCGGTTGCGACAACGCCGACGGCAAAGAAGCCTGCCGCCAAGACTCCGGCCGCAAAGAAGTCTGCCGGCGCGAAGCCGCCAGCCAAGAAGGCTGCTACGAAGAAGCCCGGCACCAAGAAGGCCAGTGACAAGTAGGGGTGCGCGCCGCCGCAATCCCGACGCGCGAATGCCCCTCAGGGACCACCTGAAGGAACTGCGTCGCCGCGTCACGCTCATCGTCATTGGCCTGGCGATTGGGACCATTGCGGGGTGGTTCTTCTTCACGCCAGCCTTTGAAGCACTCCAGGAACCCGTGCTGGCCGTAGCCAGCGAACGGGGATCAACCATCACCCTGAACTTCTCTGGCCTTGCCACCGCTCTTGACATGCGGATCAAGGTTGCGCTGTTCCTGGGGCTACTGATCTCGTCACCATGGTGGCTGTATCAGGTGTGGGCGTTTGTCTCGCCCGGTCTCAAGCGCCACGAGCGCCGCTACACCGTGGGCTTCCTCGCCGCGGCGATCCCGCTCTTTGGGGCCGGAGTTGCGCTGGGATGGGTCGTGTTCCCCAACGCGGTGCGGTTGCTCACTGAGTTTGTGCCTGACCAGTCCACAAGCCTGCTCGACGCGCAGCTGTACCTGGACTTCGCCATGCGGGTCTTTCTCGCCTTTGGCATCGCGTTTGTCTTCCCCGTGGTGATGGTCTTGCTCACCTGGGGTGGTGCGGTGCGGACGCGCACGTGGCTCAAGGGGTGGCGGTGGGCCGTGGTGGTGATGTTCACTTTTGGGGCCGTCATGACCCCCACGCCCGATGTCATCACGATGTTCGCTTTGGCGATTCCCATGTGCGCCCTATACTTTGGCGCCATAGGCATCGGTGCCTTGCGCAAGCGAAACCAAGGGGAGAAGGCATCGTGAGCAGAGTAGGTGTGATCACCAATCCCACGTCCGGTTCAGGGCGTGGCCAACGGTGGGGCGCCGAGGCGCTCGCCGCGCTAGCTGCCCGTGGCCACCAGATTCGCGACCTGTCTCGCGGTTCGTGGGCGGGTGCCTATGAAGCCGCCATGAAGCATCGGCGCGACATCGATGCGCTGGTGGTTGTTGGCGGCGACGGGATGGTGCATCTTGGCGTTCAGGTGTGCGCCACCCGAAAGTTGCCGCTCGGCATTGTTGCCGCCGGCTCTGGCAACGACGCGGCCATCGCGCTGGGGCTACCCGTTCACGACATCAACGCTGCGGTAGCACGGATCGAGCAGGGGCTTGAGGGCGACGTCAGCGTTATCGACCTAGGTGCGGTGACCGGACCTGGAATTGAACTCCCGGCCCGCCCGCGATACTTCATTGCCGTGCTCAGTGCGGGTATCGACGCCGCGGTGGCGGCGTATGGCTCCAACATGAAGTTCCCCCGCGGCCCGCTCAAGTACAAGGTCGCCACCGCCCGCGAGCTGCCGCGGTTCAAGCCGTACGGCATCCGGGTGAAGGCCGACGGACGCGAATGGACCCAGGAATGCACACTGATCGCGGTCGCGAATGGCCCGGTCTTTGGTGGCGGGCTGATAATCTCGCCCGCGTCGAGCGTGCTTGACGGCAAGCTCGACCTGGTGATCGCCGACCCACTGAGCAAGATGGACGTGGTCAAGCTGTTCCCCAAGCTCTACGACGGCTCTCACATCCACGACACCCGGATCCACATCACGCCCGTCGATGAGGTCATCATTACTCAGACACCACTGGGCGCGACGATGCCGCCTGCATTTGCGGACGGCGAACTCGTGGGTGCCGAGCCCCTCCACATCAAGGTCGCCAAGAAGTCGCTGCGAGTTCTTGGCGGCAAGCCACAGTAGCCTGGAGTGGTGTCCAGCCCCTCCGAGCGATTTCGCGCCTTCAAGACCCGTCAGCAGCTCGGGGACTTGCAGGCGTTTGAAGAGTCGTTGTCGTTCCCGCTCGATCCCTTCCAGTACGACGCGTGCGAAGCGGTGGCTCAAGGGCACTCCGTGCTGGTCGCGGCACCCACCGGTGCGGGCAAGACCATCGTGGGCGAGTTCGCGGTGCGGCACGCGTTTGAGCGAGGCGAGAAGGCGTTCTACACCACGCCTATTAAAGCGCTCTCGAATCAGAAGTTTAACGATCTGCGCGCCGTCTACGGCCCAGACTCGGTGGGCTTGCTGACGGGGGACACGTCAGTCAACTCCGAGGCCGAGATCGTGGTGATGACCACCGAGGTGCTTCGCAACATGATCTACGCGGGCTCGCGAACCCTTGACCGCCTTGGTGTGGTGGTGCTCGACGAGGTTCATTACCTTGCCGATCGCTTTCGCGGGTCGGTGTGGGAAGAAGTCATCGTCCACTTGGCGGCCCGCACCGCGATTGTGTCACTGTCCGCGACCGTCTCCAATGCCGAGGAGTTCGGTGCCTGGCTGCGCGAAGTCCGTGGCGACACCCGCGTCATTGTGAGCGAGCATCGGCCGGTGCCGTTATGGCCACACGTGCTGCTGCGCGAGGGCCTGTTTGATCTCTACTCGCCTGGGGTGGACGCCACCGACCCCGGTCCCAGCCCGCGCCTCAATCCAGAGCTTGAGGCGATTGCCAAGCATCAGCGCAACGATCCGTTCTCGTCGCGGCCAACCCGCATGAACTACCGGCCCGCTCGAGGCGGCAAGCGACCACGGGGACGCCGGGCGCCGCCCCGTTTTGCGGTGGTGGACGTGCTTGACCGCAACGCACTGCTCCCCGCGATCGTGTTCGTGTTCTCCCGCGCGGGGTGCGAGGATGCCGTGGACCAGGTGCGCTCCTCTGGACTGACGCTCACCGACGAGTCCCAACGCGCGCGGATTGCCGCCATCATTGACGAACGTTGCGCGGGAATCCCCACCGAGGACCTCACCGCGCTTGGTTTTGCCCACTGGCGCGACCACCTCGAGGCGGGAATCGCCGCACACCATGCCGGCATGATCCCGCTCTTCAAGGAGGTGGTCGAAGAGCTCTTCACCGCGGGACTCATCAAGGTGGTCTACGCCACAGAAACGCTCGCGCTGGGCATCAACATGCCGGCGCGCTCGGTGGTGCTCGAGAAATTAGTGAAATGGGACGGTGAGGGCCACAAGGACCTCACGGCAGGGGAGTACACCCAGCTGACCGGCCGCGCGGGCCGCCGCGGCATCGATATCGAGGGTCACGCTGTGGTCGTAGAGCATCCCGGGTTCGACGCCGCGCAACTTGGCAGGCTCGCCTCCAAGCGCACCTACCCGCTGGTGAGTTCGTTCCAACCTTCGTACAACATGTCCATCAACCTGGTGGGATCGTCATCGGTGCCGCGTGCACGCGAGATGCTCGAGATGTCGTTCGCTCAGTACCAGGCAGACCAGGGCATGGTGGGCAAGGCGCGACGCGCCAAGGACATGGATGAGGCCCTCCAGGGCTATCGCGACGCGGTGAAGTGCAGCCGCGGCGACTTCATCGAGTACGCGGCCCTGCGAGACCGCCTCTCACGCGCTCAGAAGGGGGCGTCGAAGGAGGCTGGGCGCATGCGCCGGGACGCGACAGCACAGACGCTCTCCCAACTAGCCCCAGGCCAAGTGGTGAAGATCGGCGGCGGGCGGCGCGCAGGCATGGCCGTGGTGGTGGCGTCCGATCATGATCCTCACGGCCCGCGGCCCACAGTGATCACCGATGCCGGCCGGCAGTTCCGGTTGGCGGTATCCGAACTCCATCACGGGATCGAAGTCGTGGGCTCCATTAAGGTTCCCAAGAAGTTCGACTCGCGCAACGCGCGTAGCAGGCGGGAGCTTGCTCAGGTGCTGGAGTCTTCGCGACACTCGTTTGACCGTCCGTCTGCCAAGCGCGCACGCGGCATCGCGCCGGGAGGCGATGAAGAGGCGGACCACCTGTCGCGTGCGCTCAAGGCCCACCCGTGCCACCAATGCCCCGACCGTGAGGAGCACGCGCGGTGGGCCGAACGGTACTTCAGGGCGTTGCGCGAGAAGGACAAGCTCACCGGGGAGATCAGCCGGGCCACCGGATCCATCGCGCGCATTTTCGACAGGCGTTGCGCTGTGCTCGTGGAGCTGGGCTACCTTGCGGGCGAGGGCGACGACCTCACGGTGACCGATGCCGGGGCGATGCTACGCACCGTGTTCGCCGAGAATGACCTGGTCATCGCGGAGTGCCTCAAGGACGGCGTGTGGGACAACCTCACGCCAGCGGCCCTCGCCGCGACGGTATCGACCTTGCTCTACAACGGGCGCAAGGAAGATGACAACCGCACGCCGCGCGTTCCCGGCGGTCCGCAGGGAGTCTTGGGCCAGGCGCTGGCTCAGACGGCACGCACGTGGGCTCGCGTCGATGACCTTCACACCTCTCACCGGCTGCCAGAGACGCCTGTACCGCATTGGGGGATCGTCGGTCCCATTCATGCGTGGGCACAGGGCAAGAACCTCGATGCCGTCCTGCGCGGCACAGAGATCGCTCCTGGAGACATGGTTCGTTGGTGCAAGCAGGTCATCGACTCGCTCGATCAGATCGCGCAGGTCGCGCCGTCGGCTACGGTGCGAGACCGGGCTCGTACTGCGATCAATGCGATGCGTCGAGGCGTGGTCGCCTACTAGGCCGCGATCCGGGCTCGAGACTGAGTTGGGGCGACCGGAAGGCGCGCCGTTCTCACGTAGGCTTGCCGAGTGCTGAAAATCTGGAAGCTCGTTGTTGCCGTCGCTGGCGGCACCATCCTCAACCTTGGCTTCCCTGACGCGAACCTTTGGCCGCTGATCTTTGTCGCGGTCGCCATGTTGTGGTGGACCATCGACGATGCGACGGCGTGGTCCGCCTTGGGCCTGGGCTGGGCGTTCGGCATCGCGTTCTTCGCACCGCATGTGTGGTGGGCCTACGTTTCAGTAGGGCCCATCCCGTGGGCGGCTCTCAGCATCGTGGAGGGGCTCGCGATTGGCCTCGCCGCGGCGGCATGGGTTCATGTGGATCTGTCCGGAGTCCTTGAACGGCTGCTCTGGCTCCGTGCTCCAGTCTTTGCGCTCGTATGGGTGGGGATGGAGCAACTGCGGTCGATGGTTCCCTTTGGCGGTTTCCCGTGGGGCCGGGTTGCCTTTGGAATGGTCGATTCTCCGGTGGCGCGGCTGGCGTGGCTAGGAGGCGCTCCGCTGGTGTCTTGGGTGACCGTGACCATTGGCGCGCTGGTGGCGATAGGCGTCGCGGCGTTGCGAGCGCGCATCCCGCTCATGGCCGCCACGGCACCGTTCGCTGCAGTGGTGCTACTGCTCGTGGGCCTCGCCATGCCGATAGCCGCCCAAGCCCAAGCTGGCACTCTACGCACTGGCGTAGTGCAAGGGAACGTGCCAAATGCCGGGCTCGACGCCTTTGCCCAGGCCCGCCAGGTGACAGAGAATCACCTAGCGCAGACGCACTTGCTGATCGCTAGCGAGCCCGGACCCATGGACGTGTTGCTGTGGCCGGAGAACTCTGCCGACTATGACCCCCGCACTGATGTGCGAACCTTTGAGGCCGTGAGTGAGGCTGCCCAGATTGCTGGCGTTCCCCTTCTGTTGGGGACGGGCGACTATAGCCCTGACAACGGCCGCTACAACGCCTCGCTGTTGTGGACGGCGGACGGAACGGTGTTGGCGCAGTACAACAAACAGCGGCCCGCGCCGTTTGCTGAGTACATTCCCATGCGCAGCGTGGCTCGGTTCTTCTCCAAGGAGGTTGACCGCGTGCGCACCGATATGGTGGCGGGCGACCGGCCTGGAGTGGTGCCACTACCGGTGGAACGGCTGGATCGCGACGTCACGTTGGGCGTGGTGATCTGCTTCGAGGTGGCCTACGACTGGGTAGTCCGTGACTCCGTCGCGAACGGTGCAGAGATTCTCATTGTGCAGACCAACAACGCGAACTTTGGGCGCACTGCCGAGAGCACTCAGCAACTAGCGATGACCCGCTTCCGGGCGATGGAGACAGGCCGTGCGGCCGTGCAAGTGTCGACGGTGGGCGTCAGCGCCGTGGTGCTACCCAATGGCCGGGTCGTGGAGCAGACGGGACTGTTCACAGCGGAGCACATGTATGCAGAGTTGCCACTGCGCAGCGAGATTACTCCCGCGGTGAAGTGGGGACTCGCGCTAGAGTGGCTTTTTGCACTCGTACCAGGACTTCTAGTGACGTACTCGATGCTGAGAAGAGTAGGGGAGCGGTACGAATGGTAGCGGCGACGCTCGTCATGATTCCCACGTACAACGAGCTGGAGTCATTGCCGATCCAGGTCGAGGCGGTGCGCCGTCACGCTCCTCACGTGGACATCGTTGTCATCGACGACGCGTCACCTGATGGCACGGGGGAGTGGGCCGATGCCGCGGCTCGCCGGGATTCCCAGATCCACGTCCTTCATCGCGCTGAGAAGAACGGCCTTGGAGCCGCCTATCTGGCGGGCTTCGCATGGGGACTTGAGCGCGGCTACAGCACCTTGGTCGAGATGGACGCGGATGGGTCGCATCAGGCGCACCAGCTACCGGACCTCCTCGCCAAGGCAGGCGATCACGACTTGGTCATTGGTTCGCGGTGGGTGTCGCAGGGGAGTGTTGTGAATTGGCCACTCTCGCGTAAGTTGCTGTCTACCAGGGCTAACGCCTATGTCCGGCTTGCGTTGGGGATCCCTGTTCGGGACTCTACGGCAGGGTATCGGGCCTATTCTGCGGCGATATTACGTCAACTCGACCTCGGCGATGTTGAGTCTCAGGGCTATTGCTTCCAGATCGACATGTGCTGGCGAGTGCTCAAGGCAGGCGGGACCGTTGTTGAGGTGCCTATCGAGTTCGTCGAGCGCACCTACGGCACCTCAAAGATGAGCGGCGCGATTGTGCGCGAGGCCTTGACCAAAGTGACAACCTGGGGCGTCACGCACCGGTGGCGCCAACTCATTCGAGCGTTCCGCAGGCGCTAGCAGCGCGTTTCTACTTGACGGGAGAACCGAGGCGTCCCGCACGCAAGAGGTCCAGCCGCTCCTCGAGGAGCTCTTCGAGTTCAGGGATGGTGCGGCGCTCAAGGAGCATGTCCCAGTGGCTGCGCTGAATCTTGACTTCGCGTGGCTCGGGTTGCTCGCCGTCACGCAGGAGCGCAAGCGCCCCACAGTGGCATTCCCACGACAGCGGGATGTCGGCTTCCACGGAGAACGGCATGGTGATGACGTGCCCCACGGGACAGTCGTAGTGAACATCGTTTCGCTCTGCGAGTTCAGCGTGCGCTGCGGTTTCCATGCTCTGTGTACCCAGACGCATGCCGCGCAATCCTCGATCAGCCATGTCAGCCTCCCTTTGCAGGCGGGGTATGCCTGTGGTGATGGAACGCACGCTGACCGGCGATTGTTCCCGGCCCACATTCCCGATGGGCGTCCTCGTGCTTACGGCGACGACTTCTGCCCGTACCAGACACTACACACCACCACGGCGGCGCCGACCAGCTGCAGAGGAGTCAAAGACTCACCCAGCACGGCCCAGCCCAGCACGGTGGCGACCAGCGGAGCGAGAAACGCGAGAATGCTGACTCGTGGTGCCGGCAAACGGAAGATCCCGTAGAACCATGCCGCGTAGGCAACCGCTGTGCCGGGGAACGCAAGCCACGCGTAACCAACGGCGCTCGTGGCGGAGAGGTGTGACGGAACGCCTTCCACCATCAGCATCGGAATCAACAAGAAGAGGCCGCCTCCCACGAGTTGCCACGCGGTGAAATTGAGCAACCCAGTGGGCCGTCCCCATTTCTTGGTGAGAATCACACCGAGCGCGGTAGACGCACCACCGAGCAGTGCGGCCGTCGCGCCCCAGACGTCAAGCGCTGCATTGGGCGTCAAGACCAGCATCGCCACGCCCGATAGCCCGACGATAGCGGAGGCGATTGCCCGGTGCCGCGTGACTTCACGGAGCACGACAATGGCCAGGACGGCGACCATCAGCGGATGAACAGCGCCCAGGGTTGCCGCGACCCCTCCTGGAAGACGGTACGCCGCTACAAACAAGAGCGCGAAGAACGCACCGATGTTGAGAAATCCGAGTACAGCGCTCTTCCACCACCAAGCGCCGCGGGGGAGAGTGCGCGTGAGGGCGAGCAAGGCCAAGCCTGCGGGGAGGGCGCGCACGGTTGCCGCTTGCAGGGGACCGCCGTCGGGGATCAGTTCGGTGGTGACTAAGTACGTGGTGCCCCAAAGGATCGGAGCGAGTGACGTGACCGCGGCGACACGAAACGTGGGAGACACTCTTGTGCCTTTCTCTTGATATCAAGAGATTAGTTCCATGATATCTTGATGTCAAGAGAAGTGGAGATCATCATGGACGCTGTCGACTACTACGTGAGCCAATGGCAACGTGAACGCCCTGATCTTGACGTTAGCCCTATGGAAGTCATCGGGAGGCTGTCACGGCTTGCGATTCTCGTGCAGGAACGGCTTGACGTGGTGTTCGCGGACCATGGCTTGCAATCGTGGGAGTTCGACGTTCTGGCCACGCTGCGTCGTGCTGGACAACCATACGAACTCAGCCCAGGCGAACTGAACCGAACCATGATGATTACGTCGGGAACCACCACCCATCGAATCTCGAAGCTTGAGCAGCGAGGGTTCGTGACGCGCAACACCGATGAGACGGATAGACGAGTGGTGCGTGTAAGGCTCACGGATCATGGTCGAGACGTCTTCGACAGATGCCACGCGGCGCACCTCACCAACGAAGCTCACATCCTGGAGTTGGTGACGCCAGCTAGCCGCGAGCGGTTGCTGGCGGGACTCAAGGCGCTGGCGGAGGCGCTCGGCGACAAGGCCGCAGCGCGCTAGGTGATGGTGGCTGCCTAGCGCGGCCGCCTCCGAGCATAACGCCGATAATGTACATTATGTCAGAATGTCAGTTGTGCCGTCGTCGGCGTCGGGCTACGGCCCCTCCCACGACCAGGACGCTGCCGGCTACCAGGATCGCCGCCCCCACGACGATCGTCAGGAACTCACCCGTGCGCCCGTCGTGCGGTGAACTCGCCAGGATTCCAGCCACTGGCGAACGTACGGGCTCTGGCAACAGGTCGGACTGGTCCACGGGCTCAGCCGCTTCGTCACCGCGCTGAAACGCGGTGGTTCGCACAAAGTCGTTCAGCAGTTGCCTCCACACCGCCCACGTGTGTCCCCCGTCAACGTTATGCACAACGATGGGAATGTCGAGGGCCCGGTACAATTCCGTGCGCGCGAGCGACTTCTCCGCGATGCGTGCCAGTTGGTCGTGCCTGCCAGTGCCAAGGTGTATTCCAAGACGGGATCGCACCGCGTCCAGGTGTTCGTCGGGCGGCGGCGCGATCACTTCTCCCTGGAGGTCTGTCGCCGCGGACCATAGGCCGTAGTAGCCAAACAAATCCGGGTGCTCATGCAGCAGATGCACACCCAAGGCGCCGCCCATCGACAGACCGGCGAAAGCCCGCTGCTCTGGTTCCGCGGACACATGAAATTGGCTCTCAACAAAGGGAATCACGTAGTCAACAAGCTCCCTCGTATAGGTCGCGAGGAAGTCGGGGTGAAACCCGTCGTCTTGAATGAGCCCATTGAAGTTCGTCATGATCACCACGGCCTCCACCGCATCGCCGTCTGCCAGGGCATTGTCAAAGATGTGGTGTGCGGCACCTTGCGTGACCCAGGCAGTCTCGTTGTCTCCCATACCGTGAGACAGGTACAGCGTGGGGTACGGCTCCGCGCGCTCCGCGTCATAGCCAGGAGGCAGGTACACCGCGAGTTGATGCTTTCCAACGGGATTGATCGACACCCCGGAGGGATACGTGAAACTGGTGACGGTACCTGCTTGCGCAGTGTCGCGGACAGGTCCTTGATAGTCGAAGTCGTAGGTGGGGAACTGCGGATGCGAGGGCACAAAGACTTGGCTCAGCGACTGTTGTCCAACACCTGCGAGCCCCGCGCCAAACGGTGGATTCGCGGGATCACGAACAGTGGTGCACAGCAAGGTGAGGGCGCACTCCCCCACAATGAAGCCGTAGTTGTATGTGCCCGCCGGTAGCGCCATGGTGATTTCCCAGAGATCGCCCGCGATGTTTGTCATCTGCGCCGGTGGTCCGAGGTACAGCGGATGAGACACATCGCCGACTTGCCAGTCATGGCCTCTGCGGCCATCGTGACTGAAGTCGGACCTGATGGCGGTTGGCCGCGTGAAGTACACCTCTCCCCCGATCCCCACGGCAGTTGTGCCTGGCGGGGCCTCGTACCGGAACGTCACCTCATAGCCCGTCGGTGCCTGGTCGGTTGCGGTGATCGTGGGCCCCAGATCAGGAGTGGCCTCCAAGGCGGTCACCGGCGGAGCCGCCATCGCAGTGCCCCCAGCCAGCGGTGCCACGACTCCAGCCACCGTTGCGAGTGCAACCAAGCGGACCTTCAACTTCACGCTCTCTCCATCTGTGCGATCGGGGCCGTGTCACTCCACCCAGTCGAACGTGCGAGTAACGGCCTTATGCCACTGTGCCACGCGAACGGCGCGATCGTTGATGCTGATCGACGGTTCCCACCGGCTGTCTTCGTGCCACAAGCCCCGCAACTGCTCGGTGTCCTGCCAGAAACCCACCGTGAGCCCGGCTGCGTAGGCGGCTCCCAACGCGGTGGTCTCCATCACTCTGGGGCGAACCACCGGCTTGCCCCATATGTCGGCCTGCAACTGAAGGAGCAGCTCATTGGCCACCATGCCACCATCCACCTTGAGAACGGGAATCGATGTGTGGGTATCCGCCTGCGCGGCCTCAATGACCTCTCGCGATTGGAACGCGACCGACTCAAGAGCAGCACGTGCGATGTGTGCGCGAGTGGCATAGCGAGTAAGGCCAAAGATCGCACCGCGTGCCTCGGGACGCCAGTAAGGGGCGTACAGCCCAGAAAAGGCGGGGACCATCACTACTCCCCCGGTGTCGTCGACGCTCATGGCAAGGGTCTCGATGTCCGCTGCATTCTCGAAGAGGCCCAGACTATCGCGCAGCCATTGGACAAGCGATCCCGTTACCGCAATCGAGCCTTCGAGTGCGTAGCGCGGAGGTTGGCCCTCGCGTTGGTACGCGACGGTGCTGATCAAGCCGTGCCTCGAGGCGACAAGCTCATCACCAGTGTTCACGATGAGGAAGTTGCCTGTGCCGTACGTGTTCTTGGAATCGCCCTTATCGAAGGCCGCTTGGCCAAATGTCGCGGCCTGTTGGTCTCCCAAGATGCCGGCAATCGGCACTTCACGCAGAAGACTCGACGACTCGATGGACCCGTAGAGCGCAGAAGACGCCTTGATCTCCGGAAGCATCACTCGTGGGATGTCAAAGAGCTCGAGTTGCTCCTCACTCCACTGCAGCGTCGTGATGTCCATAAGCAACGTGCGGCTGGCATTGGTGACGTCCGTGGCGTGTACCCCGCCGTCCGGCCCGCCTGTGAGGTTCCACACCAGCCACGTGTCAATCGTGCCGCACAGCAACTCGCCTCGCACGGCCCTCTCCTTCGCCCCAGCAACGTGATCGAGAATCCAGGCAATCTTGGTCGCGGAGAAATAGGTTGCGAGCGGCAGTCCAGTGAGCGACTTGAAGCGGTCTGTTCCCCCATCCTTGGCGAGTCGATCAACGTAGTCTTGCGTGCGCGTGTCTTGCCACACGATCGCTCGGTGAATCGGTTCGCCCGTGCGCCTGTCCCACACCACCACTGTCTCGCGTTGATTAGCGATTCCCACTGCGGCCATCTCATGGCGAGTGATGTCGGCGTGAGACAGGGCGATACCCACCACCTCGCGCGTATTGCGCCAGATCTCGCCTGCATCGTGCTCGACCCAACCTGGCTGGGGGAAGTACTGGCGGTGTTCGAGTTGCCCGGATGCAACCGGAAGCCCCTGGACATCAACGATCATCGCGCGGGTACTCGTGGTGCCTTGGTCAATCGCAACCACATAGGTCATGCGCAAGCTCCTTTGCTTCAACGTGTGGTTGCCAATCTAGATGCCAACGGCCGCGTACCGCGAGGCAGCATGCACAAACGTGCACGGTAGCTAGCCACGTACCAGTGCATGCGCGAGGGCTTCGTCCAGCACCAAGTCGGTGATGAGGTTGCCAGCGAGAGCTCCCTGGACGGTGGCAAGCTTCTGAACTCCCGACACCACACAGACCCGACGCGGGACGCGCCGCAACCGCTCAAGATCCGGCCCACTCGCCCTCGCGTTCAAGGTGATGCCATCAGACGTGCCGTCAGGGCGGAAGAAGACAGTGGCGACGTCACCGACCACGCCGTCATTGGTGAGGCTGCGATGCTCCGCCTCGTCGAGGTACCCGCCAATGTACACATGGCTCGGAACCTCAGAGAACGGCGATCCTAGGCTGAACAAGGCGACGTCCATACGCTCCTGAAGGTCCAAGACGCGACGAATGCTGCGCTCTTGCCATAGCGCTTCCTTGGTAGCGGCGTGGTCAAAGAAGGCGGGTACCGCGAGTTGTTGGATCTGTGCACCGAAGGCGTCCCCAAAGCGCTGCAGGATCTTGCTCGCGTAGTCGATTCCGGTCGTTTGTGTGTTCCCCGCCCCGTTCATCTGCACCACCACGGCATTGTGGAGATCCCGCGCAACTAGGTGCCTGCTGACGGCGGTCATGGTCGACCCCCATGCCACCCCGATGGTCGAATTGGTATCGATGAAGCGCGGTAGTAGCCGCGCCGCCGTCATCGCAACATGCTCGAGCCGGTCAACGTCAGTGACCAAGCGCGGCACGGGAACTACATGCGCCGCGGTGTGGAAGCGGTCAACGATCTGTCTTTCGAGCCGGGTCCGGCGGTCCAGCGGCGAGTGGACCCGTATCTCCACGAGACCCTTGTCCCGCGCGTAAGACAACAACCGAGACACAGAGGAGCGCGACATATTGAGTTCCCGGGCGATCGCCTCCATGGTCTGATCCTGCAGGTAGTACATCTGAGACGCGCGCAGGGCGATACCGAGGCGGTCTTCTTCAGCGGCGATGTCGTCCATGGTGAACCTCTCGTTGCACATTCGTGCACGGTGCTTGCGCAATCGTGTGGCGTCCGTCAATCATAGGCCACATGGACAGGCCTCCGGAGGGGACGAGATGACGACCACAGTGGAATCCCACGCAAGCGAGCCTCGCGAGCGAGATGGCGTCGCTCAGTTGCGTGCGTTGGGCAGCACCACGGTGGTGGTGATCGGCGGGGGCATCAACGGCATCTCCACCTTTCGCGACCTCGCCATGCAGAAGGTCAATGTCGTCCTCGTGGAGAGGGAAGACTTCGCCTCCGGTGCGACGTCGGCATCAAGTCACATGATTCACGGCGGCTTGCGATACCTGGAGAACGGTGAACTACGGCTAGTCCGGGAGTCCGTCCACGAGCGCAACAGGCTCCTGAAGATCGCTCCCCACTACGTCCAGCCACTACGGACCACGATTCCGATCTTCACGACCTTCTCTGGCCTACTCACTGCCCCGCTCCGAGCGCTGCGCCACTCGCGCGGGCAGCGCCCCAAGCCACGTGGAGCGGTGCTCATCAAACTGGGACTCGCGCTCTACGACACCTTCTCTCGCGACAACGGATCACTCCCCCGCCACCAGTTCTTGCGCCGCGACGATTCGCGAAAGGTGCTTCCAGCGCTGCACCCCGACGTCAAGTACACCGCCACGTACTACGACGCTGTTGTCCACAGTCCCGAACGGCTCGCGCTCGACGTGCTCCTCGACGGCACATCCGCACACCGTGGGGCACATGCTGTGAACTATGTGGAGGCGATTGGGCTGGACGACGCTGGCGTCCGTTTGCGCGACCGCCAGACGGGAGCTGAATTCTCCCTGGGCGCTAGGGTTGTGGTCAATGCGTCTGGACCCTGGACCGACATTACCAACCACACCCTGGGCAGTCCCACCGCTTTCATGGGCGGAACCAAGGGCTCTCACGTCGTCATCGAGCACCCCGGCCTGCTTGCCGCAACAGCGGGACGAGAGATATTCTTCGAGAACGCGGACGGTCGGATCGTGCTGATCCATCCACTCCATGATCGCGTCCTCGTGGGCACCACGGATATCGATGCCGATCCGGCCGAGCTCGCTGTCTGTACGCCAGACGAGATCGCCTACTTCTTGGAACTGGTGGCTGAGGTGTTCCCCGGCATCAAGGTCCACCGTTCAGATATCGTCTACCACTACTCGGGGATTCGCCCACTCCCCCGTCACGGCGACATTGCTCCTGGCCTCGTCTCGCGAGACTACCGAATCGAGGTGGACCGCAGTCGCCGAGACTTGCCCGTCGTCAGCCTGGTTGGCGGCAAGTGGACGACGTTCCGCGCGCTCGGTGAGACGTTGGCGAACGTGGTACTTGGCATCATTGGTCGTGGCAGGTCAGGGTCCACACTCAACGAAGCGATCGGCGGCGGCCGCGACTATCCAACCACTGCCAGCGATGTGGCCGAATGGCCCCGCAAGCATCTTCCCGATCTACCGCCAGAGCGCCGGGAAGCGCTCTTCGCGCGGTACGGGACCCGCGCCATTGAGGTGGCCCGGCACATGGCGACTCAGACCGACAAGCCAATTGCAGACGGAGCCCTCTCGACTGGCGAGCTCGACTACATGGTCAACACGGAGTATGCCGTACGACTCAACGACATTTGCTTGCGGCGTACCAACCTGGCCTTCACCGGGCGCCTTACAGCGTCCCACCTAGATCAGATCGCGAGAGCCCTGGCGGCGGCACGAGGTTGGGACACTGCGCGTACGCGTGCCGAAACCGAGCGTGCGACACGTGAACTTGCCCACCACCACGGCTGGTTGAGCCACGCTCCATCCGCAACCACGGAGGCGCGCCGGTGACACCGGGGATATCAGTCCGTGGCCAACGCCATGAGATCGGCACCGACCCGCTGCGCCCACGCCTTGACGGCGTTGAAGTCCCTGAAGTCACCAACGGGGGGCTTAATCGCGCGAATCAGCGCTTTCTCACCGAAGTTCAGCAGCTCCAGGTCGAGCCGGCCGTCGAATCGGTAGTGTTCGTGGGCCCCCGCGTCGATCGCGAGCTGTTCGGCCTCGTCAAGAGGCTGCCCTGGTTCGGTAACACTCGTCATTCCGACGGAGAACATCCACAGAGCGCGGTCCTTCAGCAACTCGAGGTTGTCCCGGAGTAGCCCGCTCGCGTCACGGCGCCACAGCCCTCCGTAGACGGCACTGCCCAGCACGATCGCGTCGTAGTAGCGCACGGTTTTGACGTCGCACGCATCTTCACAGTCGACGTCAAAACCGAGCGCCACGAGCTCTTCAGCGATCGCTCGTCCCACTTCTCGTGTTGCTCCGTACTTTGATCCAGTAGCGACCAGTACCTTCATCAGTGCACCTCCCGGGCTTTCCACCATCTTGGCGCGTTGTTCGGCGACCGGAGCGGGACAATAGTCCCGCGGCGCACCGTCTCCCAGACCGACGACCGCACGCTACTTGACAACCGCGTTACTCGATAACGAGGACTAGATCGCCGCCGCTGAGGTCTTCTGTCCCGTCGATGGCAATCCGCTTGACGGTGCCTGCGATGGGTGTCGTAATCGATGACTCCATCTTCATCGCCTCGATCACAGCAACGGTCTGACCGGCGGCCACGCTGTCCCCCACAGCAACGCTTGCGCTTACTGCACCGGAGAACGGTGAGCCAATCTGCCCCGCTGCTGCAGCGTCAGCCTTCTCCCTCGCCGTTACCTGTATCGCAGCGGCGTTATCGCGTACCTGGACCGGGCGAATGGAACCGTTGTAGTTGAACATCGCGGTGCGTTCGCCGTGGTCATCTGGCTCGCCGAGCGCTTCCATGGTGGCGAGTGTGCGGACGCCGGGTTCGTGGTCAACGATGACCTCTTCCCCGCTACCCACGTTCATGCCATAGAGGTAGTGGAACGTGTCCACCACGGAAATGTCGCCATACTGCTCGACAGCGGCGTCAAACTCCTTGGCCGGACCTGGAAAGAGCAAGTGGTTCAGCCTGCGTCGGCGATCTTCCCCGGACTTTGCAAGGTGGACCCGATCGTCGTCCGTCAACTGTGCCATCACGCGTTCGGTCTTGCGCCCCTCAAGCGCCTTCGTGCGGAAGGGTTCAGGCCAGCCACCTGGCGGATCGCCAAGTTCGCCCGCGAGGAATCCCACCACCGAGTCGGGGAGATCGTACTTCGAAGGATTGTCTCGGAAGTCGGCTGGATCTGCGTCATTCGCCACCAGGTGCAACGCGAGGTCGCCGACCACCTTCGACGACGGCGTCACCTTCACGAGCCTGCCGAGAATCTTGTCGGCCGCGGCGTACATCACCTCGATCTGCTCGAACTTGTCTTCGAGACCCAAGGAAATGGCCTGCTGGCGCAGGTTAGACAGTTGACCACCGGGGATTTCGTGTCGATATACCCGTCCCGTGGGTCCGGGCAAACCTGATTCGAATGGCGCGTAGAGCTTGCGCACCGACTCCCAATAGGGTTCGAGATCCTGTGACGCGGCGAGCGAGATGCCGGTGTCGCGCGACGTGTGTTCGAGCGCGGCGATGAGCGCCGACATCGGGGGCTGGGAAGTGGTCCCCGCCATCGCGGCGTTGGCGACGTCCACCGCGTCGACGCCGGCTTCTGCAGCGGCAAGCAAGGTGCCTATCTGACCGCCGGCGGTGTCATGAGTATGAAGGTGGATGGGAACATCGAACCGGTCGCGCAACTCTGTGACCAGCGTGTAGGCGGCCGCAGGTCTTAGCAGTCCTGCCATATCCTTGATCGCCAAGATGTGCGCACCAGCGTTGACCAGCGAGTCCGCGAGCTTGAGGTAGTAGTCAAGCGTGTAGAGGTCCTCGCTGGGATCAATCATGTTGCCGGTGTAGCACAGCGTCGCCTCCGCAACCGACTGGCCGGTGTCCCGCACCGCCATAATGGCGGGCCGCATCTGTTCGACGTCATTGAGAGCATCAAAGATGCGGAATATGTCGATGCCGGTCTCCGTCGCTTCCTGAACGAAAGCCTGCGCAACCTCGTCGGGATAGGGCGTGTAGCCCACGGTGTTGCGACCCCGCAGCAACATCTGAATCGCGATGTTCGGCATTGCCTCTCGCAAGTTCGCCAAACGCAACCAGGGATCCTCCGAGAGGAACCTCAGTGCGACGTCGTAGGTGGCGCCGCCCCACGCCTCCATGGAGAGCAACTGCGGAGTCATGTGAGAAACGTGGCCGGCGACCTTGAGAAGGTCGTAGGTGCGCACGCGCGTGGCTAGCAACGACTGGTGCGCGTCGCGCATGGTGGTTTCGGTGATCGCGAGGGCCTGTTGCTCACGCAACGCACGCGCAAAGCGCTCAGGGCCGATCTCGAGAAGCCTTTGCCGCGACCCCGCAGGCGGCTCGCCACTGAACGCGACGTCGGGCAACTTGTCCGCAGGATGAACCATCTCAGCGATCGGTTCGCCATTGGGGCGGTTCACCGTGGTGTGAGCCAGGAACGCCAGCAACTTGGTCGAGCGGTCCTTGCTCTCCCCTACCTTGAGCAGTTCGGGCCGCTTGTCGATGAATGACGTCGAGACCCCTCCCGCTTGGAAGTCAGGGTCGCTCAGCACGGCCTGCAAGAAGCGGATGTTGTTGGTGACGCCGCGAATGCGGAACTCCGCGAGAGCGCGGGAGGCGCGGCGTACCGCAGTCTCGAAATCGCGACCGCGACATGTGAGCTTGACGAGCATCGAGTCGAAGTGTCCCGAGATCGAGTTTCCTGCCATACCCGTGGCGCCGTCGAGGCGAACTCCCGCGCCGCCTGGCGATCGGTAGGCCACGATCCGGCCGGTGTCCGGTAAGAACCCGTTGGAGGGGTCTTCGGTCGTGATACGCGTCTGAATCGCAAAGCCGTTGACACGTACGTCCGCCTGGCGAATCCCGATGCTCTCGAGGCTTTCGCCAAAGGCGATCCGCATTTGAGCGCTCACCAGGTCGATGTCCGTCACTTCCTCGGTGACGGTGTGCTCTACCTGAATGCGCGGGTTCATCTCGATGAACACGTGCTGTCCCGCGCGCTCGCCTTCCGTATCAACCAGGAACTCGACAGTGCCGGCGTTGACGTATCCAAGACTGCGAGCAAACTTCACCGCGTCTGCACACAGTGCGTCACGGATAGCCGGATCGAGGTTGGGCGCCGGGGCAATTTCCACCACCTTCTGGTGCCTGCGTTGGACTGAGCAATCGCGCTCAAACAGGTGCACCACGTTGCCGTCGTTGTCGGCAAGGATCTGCACTTCGATGTGGCGGGGAGCGAGCACCGCTTGCTCGAGGAAGACGGTTGAGTCGCCAAACGCCTTCTGCGCCTCGCGCATGGCCGCGGCCAACAGTTCGGGGAGCTGTTCACGCTTCTCGACCCGACGCATACCGCGGCCGCCACCTCCAGCGACGGCCTTCACGAAAATCGGGAAGCCAATATCGTCGGCTGCCGCAATCAGCAGATCCGCGTCCTTCGAGGGTTCGCTGGACTTGAGAACGGGAATCCCTGCCGCCTTGGCCGCCTTGAGCGCTGCGACCTTGTCTCCCGCCATATCGAGAACCTCAGCAGGCGGGCCAATGAAAGTCAGCCCCGCGGCCTTGCACTTGCGTGCGAACTCGACGTTCTCGGAGAGGAAGCCATACCCAGGATAGATGGCGTCAGCGCCGGCTTGCTTGGCGACCCGAATCATCTCGTCGATGTCGAGATATGCCTTGACCGGATGACCCTCGTCACCGATCTGGTAGGCCTCGTCAGCCTTGAGCCGGTGCTCGGACATGCGGTCCTCGTGCGGGAACACCGCCACCGTCTTGGCCCCAAGTTCGTAGGCTGCGCGGAAAGCGCGCACCGCGATCTCGGCACGGTTGGCGACCAGGACCTTCGAAAACATTGATACCCCTTCTTGACGTTGCCTTTATCTTGCCAGGTTTCGCGCAGCCCGCAATCGCGTGGCGTTGAGGCGGCAACGCCCCAGGAAGAGGAGGGTGCTAGCTGGCGTTGCTGCGCTGCGCACGGCGCGCTGCAAGCTCGTCAGTGGCGTCGCTTGGCACAACGGCGGTGGTCTCACCTCGGTCAGCAGGAAGCGTCGACAGTGAGCCTTCGAGTTCGCGCCACACCTTGCCAAGGGCGATCCCGAAGACGCCCTGGCCGCCCTGGACAAGGTCGATGACCTCGTCGTCGGACGTGCATTCATAGACTGATGCGCCGTCAGACATCAAGGTGATCCGCGACAGATCCTCCACACCGCGCTCGCGCAGGCTCTCCACCGCGGTGCGAATTTGCTGGAGAGACACTCCCGAGTCGAGGAGGCGCTTGACGACGCGTAGCACCAGGATGTCGCGGAATCCGTAAAGCCGCTGGGTACCAGACCCCGTGGCGCTACGCACGGTGGGCTCCACGAGTCCCGTGCGGGCCCAGTAATCGAGCTGGCGGTAGGTGATTCCAGCTGCCTTGCATGCCGTAGGGCCGCGATAGCCAGAGTCCTGGTCGAGGTCCGCAAGGGCGTTGCCAAACAGCACGCCTTGGTGGCGACCAGTGGAGATGTCACCGCCGTTGCTGTCAGACATATCCACTCCTCGTTCGACCTGTGGTTTAACGTTATTGCCGCAAAGCCGTCAGGTCAACGACCTCGCCCCTTGACGGTACCGCGTGTCGCGGGTTGCCGCGCGCTACAGATCCAGGTGTTCACGCACGCAAGCGCTGAAAAAAGAGATCGCAGCCTCACCACGCTCTTGGGCAAGGATCTGGGCTTCGCCCTGTTCTCCCCGCGAGCGGGCTGGCGCTGCGACGTTCCTGGCGTGATCGACTTCGCGGATAGCGGCGTTGCGCAGCGTCTTGATAGACCGGACGTCGCCCCCGGCGCGCGTATAGGCACCTGCGGCCACCACCAGCGGCAACGAAGTTCTCGCGTAGCCTCCCGGCACCGACTGTTGCACCAGTCCAGCGTCCTCAAGTTCCTCGACCAGTTCTTGCTCAACGCCAGCCCTGTCCGCCAGCGCGCTCAATGACAAGTACTGTGACTCGTTGCCGTCGATGGCATGAGGCTCAACGACCTCCTGCATGCGACCCGTGTCAAGTGCCACGAGGTGATCGGCAATCACTGTAAGCGGCCGGTAGTGATCACGTTGCTGCCGCAAAACGAAGCGCAGGCGTTCAACGTCGGCCGGGGAGTACTGCCGGTACCCCGACGCGGTCCGATGCGGGCTCACCAGTCCATGCGTGTCGAGGAAGCGCAACTTGGACGTGGTCAAGGTAGGAAACTCTGGCTGGACCAGAGCCAACACATCGCTCACCCGCAAGAGCGGTTCATGGGAGAGCGCATGGGGCCACGTGCCGTCGAGGTCGAGACGCCCTTGATCGCCCGTTGCGGAGGCGCCGTGGTAGGCGGAAGGCTCCGTCATAGCTCGTAGCGAGGCCATCCCGTGCTACGAGGTGCGACCGGGATAGAACGTCATGCGGTACTTCCCGATCTGCACCTCATCGCCGTCGTGGAGCAACGCCTCGGTGGTCAGGACACGGTTGACGTAGGTGCCATTGAGGGAGCCTGCGTCGCGCACATAGAAGTCGCGGCCGTCCCGGATGAACTGAACGTGTTCGCGACTAACGGTGACGTCATCGAGGAAGATGTCGCCGGACACGGACCTGCCTGCAGTCGTGACATCAACATCAAGCAAGAACCGTGCACCCTGATTAGGCCCGTAGTGGACAATCAGCAATGCGTCGTCTTCACCCAATGCGTCAACTGCAGCTTGGTCATGAGGTGAGAGCCGGTGGACGGTGCCCTCATCGACAGCCGGTTGCGAATCGAGAGACATGGTGCGCTCAACGGCGCTTTCTTCATCGTGCATGACCCCTCCTCACCTGCGTGTCTCACCATTGTAAAGGCGAGCGGCACTACGTGGTTGACCGTGCACGGGCATCGTTTGCTCTTACTCGAGCGATGACGTCGGCAATGTAGCCAATACCTGCCCACCAATACACCACCGCTGACACGACTATTGCAACGACGGCGACGCCGTGGACCGTTGGCCACCTTTCGAAGGCGAGGAACGCGAGCGGAAGCGCGAAATAGAGCGCTAGCGTTGCCGATTTGCCCACGAACGTGACCTGCGGCGCCTCCAGCTGGTGCCTGCGGCCCACGAGCAACGCAATCCCCACCAACACATCCCGAGCCAGAATGGCGACAACAAGCCACCATGGCACCATGCCCCTGACGCCGAGCCCGAGGACAACGGCCACAGTAAGCAGGCGGTCGGCCGCGGGGTCGAGAATCCTCCCCAACGTGGTGCTTTGATCCCAACGGCGTGCGAGATACCCATCGAAGAAGTCGCTGACGCCGGCCAGCACCAACGCACCAATCGCCCAGAGATCGTGCCCTGCGATCAGCAAATACATGAAGACGCCGATCAGCAGTATCCGCGAGAAACTAATGAGGTTGGGAACGGTCCATACCGCGGTCACCGGTACCGGATTCCGCGAAAAGGCGCGAGAAAGGTTCACGCCCCTCAGTGTAGAGGCGTTGCGCCTGATGCTCGCCTATGTCTCCGAGCGGCCTTCTTCGAGCGCCATCACCTTGTCGACAGTCTCGGTCGCCACACGCGTAGCCTCATCTTCCGATGCGCCGCGAGCGAGTTCGCGAGCCCTGATCTGCTCGAAGTGGTACCGCCGGGTCTCCGTCACGCTGCCGTGTTCCATGAGATGTTCCCTTCTTCCTCGGTTACCTATCCCTTACCTCCACCCTAGCCGCGCTCAGGCAAGGGCGCACGTGGTCGTTAGCGGCCCAACGACGCCCTGAGTTCGGCCTTTGACATCGTTGACCGGCCCTCAATGCCACGCCGCTTCGCCTCCGCCATCAACTCCGCCTTGGTCTCGACCGTGGCGTGGTCTCCATCCGCATCACGGTGGCTGTCCTCGGTCTCGCCTTTGCGCGCGCGCTCCTTGTTGACGGTACGCGCGGCAATCTCTTTCGCCTCCTCTTCCGAGTGCCCTCGTTGGACCTCGCTGTCCTTGACGTGGCCGTAATGCCGCTCTCGCTTGCGGCTCCATCCTTGCTTGGGCATGATCGCCTCCCGTGGTGTTGGTGGTGCGAACACTTCCACGCTAACCCGGCCGCAAGCGATGTGCGTCCGATTTCACCCTTTAGCGAACATTGCGTCAATCGGCGGGTTTGAGTCAATGCCGGGACCTACGCCTGCGAGGGCGAGTCTGTGCGGTTCGCGGGTTCCAGGTGCCACGATTCAAGTAGCTTGAGCACGTGAGTCTTGATGTGGTCACGGATACGGCGCACCGTCTCAATCCCTTCGCCCGCAGGGTCATCAAGAACCCAATCCTCATAGCGCTTGCCGGGATAGAACGGGCAGGTGTCGCCGCAACCCATGGTGATGACCACGTCTGAGGCAACAACGGCATCGTCCGACAGCACTGTGGGGGTGTTGCCCGCGATGTCTATGCCGAGTTCAGCCATTGCCTCGACCGCAACGGGATTAATGCTGTCCTTGGGCGCAGTGCCGGCGCTACGGACCTCAACTCGATCGCCGCCGTAGTGTCGCAGGAAGCCCGCTGCCATCTGCGAACGTCCCGCATTGTGAACACAGACGAACAACGCCGAGGGCTTTTCCGATGTCATGTCCACAACGCTACGCCGACGCTGGGGCCCCGTGAAGCGCGTTCACCAAGAGTTCACTAAGGGTGAGTTGGGTACATTGGCTAGATGATCATTCGCCACCGAGGCTTCACCCCGGTCATCTCCGAGACCGCCGTGGTGGCACCGACGGCAGTGGTGTGCGGACGCGTCACCATTGGCGACCATGCTCGAGTGCTTCACGGCGCGGTACTGACTGCCGAAGACGGCGAAGTCACGATCGGCGCCAATGTGGTCGTGATGGAGAACGCCGTCATCAAGGGGCGCGACGGCCACCCGGCTGTCATTGGTTCCAACGTGCTCATCGGCCCGCACGCGCACCTCAACGGTTGCGTTATCGAGGACGATTCATTTGTGGCTACCGGCGCGTCGGTCTTTCCGAGTGCCGTGGTGGGGCAAGGCAGCGAAGTGCGCATCAACGCCGTCGTTCAAGTCCATACCCACCTGGCGCCACAGACAGTGGTACCCATCGGCTGGATCGCCGTCGGAGACCCCGCGCAACTCCACTCCCCCGGCGAGCATGAAGACTTCTGGCAAGTCCAGCGCGAACTCGACTTCCCGGGCACGGTCTATGGGGTCACCCGGGACATCGACATGAGCGAGCTCATGCGGCGCCAAGTAGCTTTCTACGGTCCCCACGCAGACGATGAGGTTGTGGGATAGGTCACGGTGATGTGCTGATCGTCCGCCGTGGTTTCAGCGACGTCGTGGGTCACGTCACAACCGCAGTGCGGATCCACGACAAGTACGTCCGCTCGTTGGCGAGAAGGAACTGAGGATCAACCATGGGAGGAACGTCGTCGGAGCGATCGGAAACAGGCCCATTGCGCTTGGTGGTCACGGCACGATCACCTCAAACACAGGCCCGTGGGGTGCTGACGAGGACACAAGTCTCACTCTTTGCAGTATGCCTGGCTCGACATCGCCGTTGCAGCGCGCGATCACGGCAGGCTCCGCCAACTGCACCGTTGACCGATCAAGTCCTACGCCCTCAAACTCCTCACCAATGTGTGGCTGAAGCAATGCCGTCTCAACAGCGGCAATGCAGGCACGCTCGATGGTGGAGCCGCGTTGAACCCCTGCTGACATCGCAGTCCCGATCCAGGGCAACGAATCGAGGGCCCAGGTGGGTATCGGATAGCCACCATGGTGAGCAAGACAGACCTCGGTGCCGTAGCGGTCAACCAGCCGCCGCAATGGAGCAGTGACGTGTGCGTACGGGGCGGCGAGTGCACCGTGAGTGGTCGACTCCGGCATCGGCAAGTCGCCAGGACGGGCGGAGTCGAATGGCTCCCAGCTCGCGCCACGGAACAGCGAGACCGCGGCCACCAAGAACGCAGCGGCATGCGGCGCCTCCACGTCAAGGTGGTCAAGCATGTCTGCGTAGGTCGCGCTTGCGGGCCACACGACGCCGAGCGCTGCCGCTTGCCTTCGTAGTCGTTCTATCGCCTCGTCGGAAGCGGGGGGCATAGTGCGCAGAATGCCCACCCCGGCCTCGAGCATCAATCGGGCTGCGGCCATGCCGGTGAGGAGAGATATCTGGGCGTTGTCGTCCTCAAGTTGCCGTGCGGCACGGAACTCGAGAGTGAGGTGTCCCGCGTGTTCGGAGACCTCTTGGCTGGGCTTCGGAAGCGTGACGGCGCCACGAGCGCGAGTCAGGGAGCGCCGCAGGTCGCCCACCGCGCGCATCGACTCAATCAGGTCAAGGGCTTCCTCCGGAGGGCGTTCGGTCAGTTCGTCGTAACTATATTGACGCCGCGACGTCACCCACGCACGCACAACAGACACGCCGTCCAACTCGCCGTCGGACGCGAGGTCGAGGGTCCACAGCACCGCCTTGGTGCGCTGTTCGGGCAGGAGCGACGCGTAGCCCTCGGACATCTGTGGCGGATGCAAGCCGATGCGCTTGTCCGGGCAGTAGGTGGTCTCGATGCGCTCCCTGGTGTCGAGATCGAGTGCACTGCCTGGTACGACGTGCGCGCCAACGTCCGCAATGGCGTAGTGAACCCGAAAGCGGCCGTCAACGCGCTCGATCGCCACAGCTTGGTCAAGGTCGCGGGAGCCGGCGGGGTCGATCGTCACAAGCGGAAGGTGATCAGCATCTACCCGGGGCCCTTGCACGTGGGGGAGGTCGTTCGGTTCCCGACCGGCTTCAGCATCGCGGATCACCTCCAGACTGTGCTGGTCCTCAACTCCTGCGGTCCGGCGAATGCCTTCAAAGACAGGCGCAACCTCAGCCAGTGGCGCATGAGCGACGATCCTGGTGGTGGGCATGGTTCCTACCCTAAAGGGCTCGACACAAAGACCCAGGAAGACGCATCGCTGTTGGTGGTTCCAAGCAGGGGCGCGAAGGCGTAAGGTGCTAGTCAGGACCGCGAGGAGGCGCCGATGATCGATCGTGACGTGGTGTTGGAGCGAGTGAACTCGCTCTTGGAATCGTTGAGGGCTCGTGACGGCGTTCAGGGCGTCGTTGCGCTCGAGCGGGTGACCGAAGGACTGGGCGCTGCAGCGTCTGAGGACGAAGTCAAGTTGCACTGCGGCGGGTTGGCCCGTGCGCTGCGTGGCATCGAGTCTCAGGGCAAGTTGACTCCTGAAGAGTTCGCCATCGCACTCGAGCTTCATGAGGAGATTGACGGCGCATAGTCGCCGGAGGTCGATCCACGGCCCATGATGGTGATGTGTCACCTATCGGGCTATCCTGAGGGAATGCCATCAACCGAGTTCAGTGAGCGTGACTGGGCCCTGTGGCGTGCTTTCACCTTGATGTCGCGGCAACTAACGAGCACCATCGAACAGCGCCTTCGCGATGACGCTGGTATCTCGAACCCGGACTTCGAGATCCTCTACGCCCTTTCTCAACAGGAGGGACACCAGGCCCGTGCGCGGGACCTGGGTGAGATGCTGACCTGGGAGAAGAGCCGGATCTCTCACCAAGTCAAGCGAATGGTTGAACGTTCGCTGGTGGAGCGCACCGAGTGCGAGACCGACTTAAGGGGCACTTGGGTGGCGTTAGCGCCAGCCGGTAGAGAAGCGCTTGAAGCAGCGTTGCCCGGCTACCGCGACCAGCTCCGTCAAAGCTTCACGGGACTGCTTGACAGTTCCCAGGCAGTGTCCTTCGCGCAGTCCGCACTCAAGGTCATTGAAGCGACTGATCCTCAAACCTGCAGGGTTGAGATCGATCGTATCGAGCGCGACGTGGGCGTCTCGAGTTCGCTCACCAACTAGCGCGCCCGTCCTTCGTCCAGGAGCCCCACGAATCCGTCGCGGTCCAACCGCACTCCGAAGACGCCGCCGCCCGCCTCGAGAACCACCCCGTCTGCCAGGTCTCCCGCATAGATGGGGTCGAACCCAAGCTTGTCGATCACCATCATCACCGTCGCGGCGGCCTCCGCGTGGTCGCTCGCCACTGCGAGCGCTCGACGCCCCACGTCACCGGGCTCACGGCGGTCGGATTCGATGTCGTGATAGCCGATGTGGTTCAGCGTCTTCACCACCTGAGCACCGGGGAACATTCGGGCCACGATGGCGCTAGTCCCCTCCGGCGCCTCGGCGAACCGGGGAATGTGACCGTCGATCGGCTCCCAGTAGTTCATCACGTCAACCACCAACGTGCCGTTGAGCAAGCTTGGATCAACGGTAGCGATCTTGTGCAACGGCACTGCGACGATGACAAGGTCAGCACCCGCGACAGCATCAGCGGCGCTCAGCGCTTGCGCCCCGGGCGCCACGACCTCAACAATCAGGCTGATCTGGTCGGGATTGCCGGGCCCGGCAACACGAACGTCAAATCCTGCTTCGACGAGTCCGCGAGCCAACGCAGTGCCAACTCGGCCCGCGCCAAGGATCGCGATGGTGCTGACATCGCGTGGGTGGGCAGGCGCAGCGTACGGGGCGCGGGAATACTCAACCGAAGCATTTGTTGACATGTCAACTACAACGATACTCTGCAACAGAGCATTCCCCACCCTCGATGCTCGCAATGAAGGGACTCTACGACTATGGAACTCGGCCTGCTGAGCTTTGGCGATCGACGCCTCGACACCGCAACGGGCGAGCGCCAGAGCGTGCATGAAGTGCTCAAAGAGCAGCTCGAACGGATCAAACTCGCCGACGATGTCGGCCTTGGCTTCTACGGGCTGGGCGAGCACCACATCGACATGTACGCGATCTCGAATCCAGGGACGGTGCTTGCCGCAGCAGCCAGCATCACCAAGGACATCACGCTTGCAACCGCAGTTACGGTGCTGTCCACTGAGGACCCGGTCCGCTTGTTCCAGCAGTTCACCACCATCGATCAACTCAGCGCCGGACGCGCCGAGATCATGGCCGGACGCGGTTCCTTCACCGAGAGCTACCCGCTCTTTGGCGCATCGCTGGGCGACTATGACGAGCTCTACGACGAGAAGCTCCGCCTCCTGATGACGCTTAACGAGACCAACCCCGTGACCTGGGACGGCAAGTTCCGGACCGCGCTCGACAACGTGGAGGTTCTCCCCCGCCCCTACGGAGACAAACTCCGTATCTCAGTGGGCACCGGCGGCAATCCACAATCGTCTGTTCGGGCCGGGGCGTTGGGCCTTCCTGTGGTCTACGCCATCATCGGCGGAGCCCCCGAGCGGTTCGCGCCTCTGGTCGAGCTATACCGGAGATCGTCGGAAGCCTCGGGGCACGACGCATCCGCGCAGCACGTCACCATGAGCGGAATTGGGCTGATTGCGGAGCGCTCGCAGGACGCCAAGGACATCTACTTCCCGTATTGGCATCAGATGATGAAGTATGGGGCGTCAGCTCGAGGCTGGTCGGTGCCGGGCCGCGCGGACTTTGACCACTTCGCGGACGGCGCGCAGATGATCTTCGCTGGCAGTCCAAACGAGATTGCGGACCGGCTCATCTCCGTGGGCACCCTGACGGGAGCGGACCGCTACGCGCTTCATATGGACTGGTCGGGGGTTCCTCACTCACACGTGATGAAGGCGATCGAACTCATCGGAAGTGACGTGCTGCCTCAGGTCAACGAGGCGTTCGGGCGGCGGTAGTCACGGGCTCCCCGCTCACGCGCCTGGCAAGCAAGGTGCCGCCGGCAACAGCCGCGGGCATGACCAGCACGGCACCGCCCGGGATGAGGAATACGACAAAGACCATGGCGCCAAAGCCCACCGAGAGTGCGCGGGAGTGACCAAGGATGGCTCGGCGCTGAGCAAGCGATGGCAAGCCCCGGCGAGCCAAGGGGTACTCGGTGAGTTCGAGCGCAAGGAACCAGCCCCCGAACATCGCACCCAAAGTGAAGGCGATGACCGTCCCAACCAGCGGCAGCAGGCCCACCACGAAAACCAGCAGGCCCACCGGTGCGACCAGCAGGAGCCTGCGCAGCGATTCCTTGACGCCCTTCCAGATCGAGTTGCCCTGGCCTGCACCGGCAAAGCTCGCAGGCACGCCTAGCGCGCTATCCACCCGCTGACTGATGCGCTCAAAGAACGGGGTACCAATCAACAGTGTCACCGTCGCAAAGGTATAGATCACCGCGAGAATCGTGCCAAAGAACAGGGCGAAGGCCACGAACACCTCCGCGAGTTCGACCATCGGGTTGGTGTCGCGAGTCACGGCGACGTCGATGATCCATCCAGCAATACCTCGCAGGTTGATGATCATGACGACCAGCACGGCACCAAAGACCAGCGCGGCAACCAATCCGGGAACGAGCCCCATGAGCATGAGCTGCGGACTCTTGGACCATAGGCGTACGCCCCTCCAGAACAGCCCTGCCCCTGCGAAGAAGTCTCGAATCCCGCCGGCTCGCCTCATGCGTCCAGTGTGCCGCATGGCATCGCGTCAGACACATCGAGTCCACGGCGCTCACCACTAGGTAGGCTTACCGGCGTGCCCCATACCTCCGCCAACGAGCCTCCTAGCCAGGAAGACATCGCGACCACGTTGCGCGTGCTCGCCGCAATGGCCGACGTTGACGAAGACAACCCCGACTTCACGCGCGTGCGCCAAGCAACGGCACGCATGTTCAAGGCAGTGAAGCAGCATCGGCGCACCGTCAAGCGAGCAGCCGTGCAGGAACATGACCGTGCCGTGGTTGCCGCAACCGCGACCGGCGCGCCTGATCGGATCGACGACGAAACCCGCGGGTTAACCCTCACGGCATCGGCGGAGTCAACCAGCGCCGGTTCCCTCATGAAGTCGCGCGCGTGCTACATCTGCAAGCAGCACTACACTCGGGTAGACCGGTTCTACCACCAGTTGTGCCCCGAGTGCGCGCTGTTCAGCCATGCCAAGCGCGAAGCTCGCACGGACCTCTCCGGCAAGCGGGCGTTACTCACGGGTGGCCGCGCCAAGATCGGGATGCACATCGCCTTGCGGCTTCTTCGCGATGGCGCTCACACCACCATTACTACGCGCTTTCCTCGTGACGCGGTACGAAGGTTCGCGTCGATGCCGGACGCCGCCGACTGGCTCCACCGCCTCCACGTGGTAGGCATCGACCTGCGAGACCCCGCGCAGGTGGTGGCACTTGCTGACTCCGTTGCAGCGCAGGGCCCACTCGACATCCTCATCAACAACGCCGCGCAGACGGTGCGCCGCTCCCCTGGCGCCTACGGCCCCCTCGCGGACGCTGAATCGGTGCCGATCAATCCCGGCCTGTGGGAGGAAGGACGCGGTCCCACCTTGCTCACTCTGGGCCGCACCAGCGACGTTCACCCGCATGCATTGGCCGCATCCGTGGTGGTTCACCCGTTGCTTGCCTCCGCCCATCACGCGGAGACCGGTATGCACGAAACCAAGCCAACCCCGGCATCGGCCGATGTTGCGGCACGCAATGCGCAGATTCTCACCACCATGGCGCTCGCCCCAGGATCGTCCTCGCTCGCCAAGCACGCGGATGGAACGGCGATCGACGCCGGTGGTTTGGTCCCCGATCTGCACGATTCCAACAGCTGGGTTCAGGCCGTGGGCGAAGTCGACGCGCTCGAGATGCTCGAGGTGCAGCTGTGCAACGAGACCGCACCGTTCATTCTGGTCAGTAGGCTACGCCCGCAATTGGCGGCCGCTGCTCGTGCATCTGCGGACGGAAGGGGCCGTAGTTACGTCGTCAATGTCTCCGCGATGGAAGGTGTGTTCGGGCGCGGCTACAAGGGGCCAGGGCACCCCCATACCAACATGGCCAAGGCCGCGGTGAACATGTTGACCCGCACCAGCGCCCGTGAACTCTTTGAGACTGACCAGATTCTCATGACCAGCGTCGACACTGGGTGGATCACCGACGAACGTCCCCATCCCACCAAGGTACGGCTGGCCGCTGAAGGCTTTCATGCTCCGTTGGATCTGGTGGATGGTGCAGCACGCGTCTACGACCCCATTGTGCGCGGCGAGGCCGGCGAAGACGTGTTCGGCGTTTTCCTCAAGGACTACCAGCCCTCCACCTGGTAGCAGCCTAGAGTCCAGCCTTCCAGTGGAACTCCCCCGCGATGGCTTCCCGCATGGCGGTCATCGCTTTCGCAATGGTGGTTTGGTACGCGCGTGAAGCATCATTATCCGCACTGCTGGCCTTGTCCAACGCGCTCGCCTCATGGAACGCGAGGTACGCCACAATGCGCTCGCGCTCTCGGGTAGCACCCTCCGCGCGCGCCTTCGTGAGTTCTGATTCCGTGCCGTCGTGAGTCATGATGCTCCTCTCTGGGAGCAGTCTAGGCGCGACAGTCGGGAGGCACCGGCCCGTTCGCGGGATACTTGGCACATGCCTTCCCTTCAATCGGTGTGCTCGTCCAACTGGCCCAGCCCTGAAGACTCCTCAACCGAGCCCGTCCTGCTGCTTCTCCATGGTTACGGCTCCCACGAGCATGACCTCGCCGGATTGGCGCCGATGCTCCCGCCCGGTATCCCTTGGGCATCGCCGCGCGCTCCGATTGACATGGGCTACGGAGCGGCCGCATGGTTCCCCCTTGTGGATCTTGAAGGCGACCCCGCTCCGGAGCCCGTCGCTGATGCCACCGCCGCGCTATGGGAGTGGATTGGCGCGACGGTGCCCGCTGGCGCCCCACTCATTCCGGTGGGCTTCTCCCAAGGAGGCTTCATGGCCCTCCAACTCCTGCGGACCCGCCCCATGCGCGTCGCTGGAGCCGTGGTGCTTGCGGGGTTCACCACGAGCGCCGTCCAAGCAGCGGACCTTGATGTTGCGGCTGATCGCCCTGAGGTGTTGTGGTGTCGGGGAGACGCAGACCCCGTGGTTGCCGGAGCACTCGTTCGGCGAACTGCGCAGTGGTTCGAGGAACACGCCACGGTCCACGAACACGTCTATCCTGGGCTCACCCACGGCATCAATGAACAGTTGATGGCTGACGTCCGCACCTACATCGACGGCGTTGTCGAGGGTCTTCAGCACTAGCGCCCAGCGTTGAGCGACTACCGTATAACTATGCCTCCCACCGATTCTGATACGAACACAGCGCCCGCCGACGAGCCCCACACCACCACCTTTTCCGACCTTGGGCTTGAGGGACCGGTGCTGAAGGCACTCCAAGACGTGGGATACGAGACGCCATCTGCGATCCAGGCTGCCACCATCCCCGCACTCCTTGCAGGCCGCGACGTGATCGGCCTTGCCCAGACGGGAACCGGCAAGACCGCTGCCTTCGCGCTACCCATTCTCGCTCGGCTGGACCGTACGCAGAAGCAGCCGCAGGCCCTTGTCCTTGCCCCGACCCGGGAGCTCGCATTGCAGGTCTGTGAGGCGTTCGAGCGGTACTCGTCTCACACCAAGGGCGTGCACGTGCTTCCCGTCTACGGCGGCCAGGGGTACGGCGTGCAGCTGTCGGCACTGCGCCGTGGCGTCCATGTCGTCGTGGGAACGCCTGGACGCATCATGGACCACCTCGACAAGGGCACTCTCGACCTGTCCGAGCTCAAGTACCTGGTGCTCGACGAGGCCGACGAAATGTTGAAGATGGGATTCGCCGAGGATGTCGAAACCATCCTGTCGTCCACCCCCGCCGACAAACAGGTGGCGCTGTTCTCCGCGACCATGCCCGCCCAGATTCGCAGGCTGTCAGCGAAGTATCTGCGCAACCCTGAGGAGATCACGGTCAAGCAGAAGACCACCACCTCGGTCAACCTGACCCAGCGGTACCTGATCGTCTCCTACCCGCAGAAGGTTGACGCCCTCACGCGCATCCTCGAAGTCGAGAACTTCGAGGCCATGATCGTGTTCACACGCACCAAGAACGAGACCGAGACGCTCGCGGAGAAACTCCGAGCCCGTGGCTACGCCGCGACCGCCATCAGCGGAGACGTGGCCCAAGTGCAGCGCGAACGGTCCATCGCTCAGCTGAAGGACGGCAAGCTCGACATCTTGGTGGCGACCGATGTCGCCGCACGTGGGCTCGACGTGGACCGCATCAGTCACGTGGTCAACTTCGACATCCCGATCGACACGGAGTCCTACATCCACCGCGTAGGACGAACCGGCCGCGCGGGGCGCACCGGTGATGCGATCAGCTTTGTCACCCCCCGCGAGCGTCGCATGCTCGCTTCCATCGAGCGCGCCACCCGCCAACCGCTCACGCAAATGCACCTGCCGAGTGTGGACGATGTCAACTCGAGCAGGCTGGCCCGCTTCGATGACTCCATCACGGCTGCGTTGGCTCGCGCCGATGAGATTCAGCGGTTCCGCGACATCGTTGGCCACTACGTCGAGCACCACGACGTTCCCGAGGTTGACGTCGCCGCCGCGCTCGCTGTTGTGGCGCAGGGAGACAGCCCTCTGTTGCTGTCCGCCGAAGACGAGCGCTTCATGCGTGAGGAGTTTGCGGGTGGTAGCGGGAAGTCTCGATCAGACCGCGACTCGCGCGAGCGTCCGGGCAAGCCTGGCGGCAAGCGCGCTGCCAGCGGGCCGATGACGACCTATCGGATCGCCGTGGGCAAGCGCCACAAGGTTGAGCCCCGGCAGATTGTCGGTGCGATTGCCAACGAGGGCGGGTTGACACGCGGGGACTTCGGTGCGATCAAGATTCATCCCGGGTTCTCGCTGGTTGACCTGCCAGCTGACCTCTCCCCCGGCGTGTTGCGGAAGTTGTCGAGCACCCGCATCAGCGGCGTGTTGATCGACTTGCGGCCCGATGGCGGGCCATCCAACGCAGGCAAGAGCCGGGAATCGCGGCGCCCCCGGACCTAGCTCGACTCGCGAAGCACCAGTTCGGTATGCAACAACACGGCTTGATCGATCTGATCACCATTGGCGATCGCAAGAATTTGGCGTGCGAGCGTGGTCCCAATCTCATAGAGCGGTTGGCGAATGGTCGACAGTGGCGGGTCACTGTAGCGAGCCACCGCTGAGTCATCGAACCCAATCACGGCGACGTCGTTCGGAACGCTCAGGCCTGCGTTTCGCAGTGCACGGATCGCACCGTCGGCCATCAGATCCGACGCCGCGAAGAGTGCGTCGACGGGCCTTCCCGAACCCAGAATCTCCGTCATCGCCGCATATCCGGAATCGCGAGTGAAGTCACCGTACGCCACCAGGGGCTCCGCACCCGCCGCCGCCACTGCGTTCAGGTAACCTTCGAGCCGCTCCACACCTGCGACCATCTCTTGCGGTCCCGCAATGGTCGCCACGTTCGCTCTTCCCGTTCGGTAGAAGTGATCCATCGCCTCCTGCACGGCCCGGCGGTGATCAACATCGACATACGGAACTCCGTCCATCGACAACGGCCGTCCGCTCGCCACCACCGGAACCTGCGCGGCGAGGAGCGCCCTGAGGAGTGGATCCGGACCATGCATGGAAGCGATGATCACGCCGTCAACGTGACCACCGGTGGCGTAGCGCTCGATCCGTTCGTAACTCGTGCTTGTGGGCGCGAGCATCAAGAGCAGTTGCTTGTTGGCTCGATCCAGTTCCTCTCCGGCTCCTTGCATGACCGTAGCGAAGAACGCGTCGTCGGAGAACACCCGCGTTTGGGCCTCAGGCACAACGAAGCCAAAGGTGTCTGTGCGGTTGATCATGAGGCTACGCGCAGCAAAATTGGGGACGTACCCCAGTTCTCGCACCGCCGCGAGAATCGCCTCGCGAGTCGCGGGACGTACCCTGTCAGAGCCATTCACCACACGTGACACGGTGGCCCGCGAGGTCCCTGCCAGGAGCGCAACCTCGTCAAGCGTCGGTCGGCTTCTTCCTGCTGTGCTCACGGGACTAAGTCTGGCATGGCTTCCGCGGGGTTTCGATGATTACCCCAACTGCACGAGTTCGCGGACGTCATCTGTCGCGAGTTGGTCAGTCACTGCTGTCACCCACATGCCATCCAGGGTGGCGACACCGCTCAACACATCCATGAAGGCGGTATCTGCTGCGTCGCGACCCGTCGCGATGCGAATCATGTTCTGACGGGGAGCGAGCACTGTCGCGTCAACGACGTTCCAAACCCCGTCAACATAGGCTTCTGCGACCGCGTGGAAGTCCATGGGTTTGAGCCCCGGCGCGTATGCGGCTGCCATACGTGCGGGGATTCCCGCTGCCCGCAGGAGCGCAATGACCAAGTGCGCGTAGTCGCGGCAGACGCCTTCGCGAGCCAGCAATGTGGACACTGCGCCGTCGGTGGGTCTGCTTGATCCGGGAATGTAGTCGAGCCGAGTGCCGACCCAGGAACTGACGGCTTCCAGCAGATCGACACCGCTAAGCCCCACGAACTCGGCTTGAGCCGTGGGACTGAGAGTGTCGGACTCGCAATACCTGCTGGGTCGCATGTACCGGATCAGATCGAGCGAGTTGACCGGCGATGGCGGGCCCACCTCAGTGACTGTTGCTTGGTAGTCAAGCACCATGGCACCGGCGGGTGCATGCACCTCATGCAGCCTGGTGCCGTGCGCATCGGTCAGGAGCGTGGGTTCGAGTTTGGACCCGGCGACCGTGATGCTCAGTCCCTCGTGGGCGGCTAACCCTTCAGCGGCCGCAATGGCGAAGACGATCTTGGCTGGCTCGATAACCGTGATCTCAAGGCGGGCGGAGACGTCACTATGCATGTGTGCACCCTGTCACACTCGGGCAGCGGCGACCAACAGGGCGGCGCACAGCAGTCGGATGGAGCAACGCTAACGCGTGACGCGAGCGAAGATGACGCTTCGATTGCCGCCTGCGCGCTTCGCTTGGTACAGCGCGTCGTCCGCGTATCGCAAGGACTCCGACAGTGACGCAGACCGTTCTGCGGGGGCGATTCCGAAGCTCACCGTGGGACAGGGGACGTCGGTTCCCATGAGCGCCACGAAAAGCGTGCTCAGGGTCGATGTCAGAGCCTCAGCCTCCTCGACGTCGGCACCGGCCAGAACCAAAGCGAACTCGTCACCTCCAAGCCTGCAGGCGAGATCCTCGCGAGTGAGCAAGCGGTGACATGCGTCGCCAAAGGCCTCCAGTGCCCGGTCTCCTGCAGCGTGTCCTCGCTCATCATTGATCTCCTTGAACCGATCAAAGTCCGCGATCACCAAGGTGGGGCTGACTCCCTCCGCATGGCGCTGCGCCAGCAACGCCGACGCCCTTTCCATGAATGCGTTACGGCCCAGGAGGCCCGTGAGATCGTCGTAGGTGGCGCGCCGTCGCCATTCATGTGACGACTCAAGTTGACTCAGCGCGCCCACGGTATGCGTCACCACAACCAGCAGGATCAAGATGAACAGTGTTGTGGTGACAGGACCTGTCCACGTCAGGTAGAAGTGGGACGTGGGCCCCAGCACGGCGAACACCCCTAGCCGCACCGCATAGAACACCGCTATCAGGGCCGACGCGAGTGCCATCACCACGACGCCGACTCGTGCACCAGGCACGATCTCACGGTCGCGACTCACGTGGGGATTCTGAGAGTACTTCCACAACTCTCGGGCAGTCAGTGTGAACATCACGACCATCGCAGTGAGTAGCGCCGGCGTGCCAGGAAGGGTGCCGTCGTCGCGCCTGTCCATCAACGCGAACGCAAAGACCGCAACTCCGGCGGGGTAGAGCTGCCACCACGCGGTGGGTTTGGAACGGAGCGAACGCGACGCTGCCCAAGCGCACGCTCCCGCGACAGGCCCGAGCCCCTGTCCGATCGCGTCGGTTACGGGCTGCGCGGGCGTGGTGTTGAGCAGGTACATCGCGCTGCTGGCACTCGATACGACCAACACCCCTGCCCACCAGAACGCATAGGGCGCGCGCGTTGCACGGTAGGTGCCAAAGAACACCAGGGCGAAGACGCACATCGCCAAAACCGCCTGTACGGTGCGAAGCGTGTCGATATCCAGCATGCTTCGATGGTAGAGGTCGAGGTGTTCGATCACTAGTTCCTGAGCAGTGGTGTGATCCACCCGACACCAAGACAAGCAGTGGCTAACCGGCCAGCGTACCTGCGAAGATCTGCCAGGCAAGGAGCGACTTCGCTACCAGGCTGAGCAGGATATATGTGGACTCGCCGTAGAGGTAGTCGGCCCACTTGCCCACCTGTCGATACTGCAACACCATGACGATCGCGAAGCAGTTGAAGAACACGAAGAGCGACACAAAGATCCAGTACACAAAGGCCGGGGGTGACGCTTCGACGCCTGGCGCCCACAAATACAGCGCGATGGCCAGCCATGGCAGCGCGCCTGCGATGCAACCAAACCAGTACGAGATCAAACTGCTGCGCTTGCCGGGGCTCTCGTACTTCTCCTGCAACAGGCCGAACAGGATCATCGACGCGTTGACGCCGATGAGGCCGATCAACGCGGCGGCATCCGCGATCCCTACCAGCAGCGCAATGAGCGCGACCATGAGCGACGACGACACTGAGTACTCGACCCAGCGGGCGTAGTTGCGGCCCTGCGACAACTGTTTGAGGTACGTCGGGAAGTACCACGGCGAGACGATCACCAAGTGTGCCACTGCGGACAGGAACAGGAACGCGGCGACGCCCCACGCGTACCGGAAGTCAAACAAGTGAGTGACGGCCGCATCTTGAGCCCCAGGCGGGCCGGTCATGAAGGTGGCGACCACGGGCAGGGTGAAGCCTGTCGCAAGCGCCACCACCGCGACGCCTTGGATCGCGTGAAGTACGCCCATCGCGGTGTTGTAGCGACGCAGTTTGATCGCGATTGCCGGGGTCACCGGGATCGGAGTTGATGTGGACACGACAGCCTCCTTGCTGATGGTGTCAACGTACACCCCTGCTCAGGGCGTCGATGCCGTCAGTGGTCCCACTTTGTCGAGATAGCACTTGCCGCACAAGGACTCATACGAGGCCTGCTCGCCGTCGATGGCAACTTGGGCGCCCTGGCTGACGAACTCTCCCCCAACGAGGCGCGCGTTGAAGATTGCCTTCGACCCGCATCGGCAGATGGTCTTGAGCTCCTCGATGGAATGCGCGATCTCCATCAGGCGCAGGGATCCGGGAAATGACCGCGTCATGAAGTCGCCACGTAGCCCGTAGCAAAGGACGGGCACGCCAAGCACCACAGCGACGGTGAAGGCCTCGTCCACTTGGGCGGGCGTGAGGAACTGCGCTTCGTCGACGAACACGGCATCAATCTGATCGAGTGGCCGGTGGGCTTCCAGCGCGGCGATGAGCGAATCCTCGGCCCCCAACAGGACGTCGACGTCACGCGAGACGCCCAGCCGGGAGTGGACGGCGCGGCCTGCCTTGGTGTCCACGCCCGGCTTGACGACTACCGGGTACTGGTCCCGTTCTTGATAGTTGTAGGCGGCGGTGAGCAGAAGTGCCGTCTTGGATGAGTTCATCGCGCCGTAGCGGAAGTACAGCTTTGCCATCAGAGCCCCGCTCCCACGCTATTCGCGGCCGTCTTCAAGCGGAATAAGCATGGTGCGGAACGGGCCTGGTGCGGCGTGTTGTTCCCAAATGCGCTCAGCGACGTCGTCAAGGCCGTTCGCGAGTTGCAGTTTGGGGATAGAACCAGGAATCACGAGTTGCGACACTCGGATCCCTTCCTCCTGAAGAGCATCGTGGAGCATCTCGCCGTAGGCGCTCTCAGCAGGAAAGGCGACCGAGGTGCCCGCGAAGTCCGCGCGCGCCTTCACCGAGGTGCCGCCGTTGATCAGGACGATGCTCCCGTCGCCTGCCGCGCGCATGGCAGGCAAGACGGCGCGCACGGCGTGGATCAACCCCAGGGCCGAAAAACGCAGGGCCTCGAGGGCGAGCTCCGGTGTGAGGTCGAGGACTGGCTTCAGGTAGTCGCGTGAGGGCAACGGGCTGTACTGGAGCGTGGTGATGGGCCCGAGTTCAGCTGCCGCCTGCGCGAGGGCAGCCTCGAGCGACGCGGGCTCGATCACGTTCGCGGCGTAGCCGGCGGCTGTCAGACCCTCGGAGTGAAGTTGATCCGCAAGGGCGTCGAGTTTGGCCTGATCCCTTGAGAGCAGCGCGATCGAGAATCCCTCGCGACCAAAACGTCTCGCGACTGCGGCCCCAAGTCCTGGTCCGGCTCCAATGATGGCGATGACAGGCATGCTCTCACCCTAGCTCGTTGATCCGGATGCCTACGCTTGCACGTGGGAAACGCGCCGCGCGTGCCATGGGACAGCTTCTTTCGCCGCGAGTGACGCAGGCACGTCGACCACTCGCTGATTCGCGCTTCCGCGAAACGGCAAGGTCAGATCACGCTCGGCCTCAAGGTACGGTCCGTCGATGAGGACGTCGACCAGCTCGAGCAACGCGCGTTTGTCGGAGTCATCGGCGATGAGTTGCTCGAAGGTGTACCCGCTCCAGCACCACACATCCTTGGTGTGGCCGAACTCGCGACGCAGACGCCGGGCAACGCTCAGGCACACCTCGGTGTTCACGAAGGGCTCCCCGCCCAGCAACGACAACCCCTGCACGGAATCGTGGGCAAGGTCACGCATGACCTGGTCCTCGATCGACACCGAGTACTTCTCCCCCAGCCGGAAGCTCCACGCTGCCCTGTTGTAGCAGCCTTCGCACTGGAAGAGGCATCCGCTCACATAGAGACTGCACCGCACGCCTTCGCCGTCCACAAAGGAGAACGGCTTGTAGTCGGCCACATAGCCATGGCTCACTCGCGCGGACGTCCACAACGCAGGCACGGGCTCACGAGGCATGACGCGACCTATTCGCCGTCCGACCGCGCCGCGCCGGGGGTGACCACAGCATCGGCGTCTTGCAAGGCCGACAGCGGCACGCGGACGTCACCGCTCATGTGCTTGGCCCGCGAGGAGATCTCGACGTGGCGGCCATGGACCATGGGGCGCTGCTGGGGATTGCCAAGGTAGCCACAGGTGCGCTTGACCACATCGCAGGTGCGCGGGTCTTCGTTGCCGCATTGCGGGCACGCGAAACCGGCGGCGGTGGGGTCAAAGTCGCCCATGTACTCGCATTCGTAGCAGCGGTCAATGGGCGTGTTGGTTCCCAGGTAGCCGATGCGGTCATAGGCGTAGTCCCAGACTGCCTCGAGTGCACGCGGGTTCTGTTGCAGCACCGGGTACTCGCAGTAGTGGATGAAGCCCCCTGACGTCAGTGCGGCATACGGCGCCTCGAAGTCGAGCTTCTCAAACGGCGTGGGGTTCTTGCGCACGTCGTAGTGGAAGCTGTTGGTGTAGTAGTCCTTGTCTGTGATGTCCGGAACCGAGCCAAAGCGCTCCTTGTCGATTCTGCAGAACCGGTCGGTGAGGCTCTCGCTGGGGGTGGAGTAGACGCTCACCTGGTACCCCGACGCCGCGGTCCACTCGGCGGCTTGAGCCCTGAGGGCACGCAAGACGTCAAGGGTGAACTCTTTGGCCTGTGGATCAGACTCCCATTCGCCGCCATGGAACGCCGTCGCCACTTCATAGAGCCCGATGTACCCCAAAGAGACGGTGGCACGGCCACCGCGGAACAGTTCGTCGACGTCGTCCGTCAGCGCCAGGCGCTTTCCGAAAGCCCCGTGGATGTAGAGAATGGGCGCGTTGGCCGGGGTGGCTTCCTTGCAGCGTTCGATGCGGTACATCAGGGCGTCGTGCACGGTGGCAAGGCGCTCGTGGAGCAGCGCCCAGAAGATCTCCTTGCTGCCGTGAGATTCGAGCGCGATGCGCGGGAGGTTCAGCGTGACCACTCCCAGGTTCATGCGGCCCTCGACAGCGTCGTTGCCGTCCTCGTCCTCCCAGCCCTGCAAGAACGACCGGCAACCCATGGGTGCCTTGAAGGAGCCGGTGAGTTCAACAATCTTGTCGTAGGACAAGATGTCCGGGTACATGCGCTTGGTAGCGCACTCAATCGCGAGCTCCTTGATGTCGTAGTTGGGGTCATCCTGTTCAAGGTTCACGCCTCGTTTCAGGGTGAACAGCAGCTTGGGGAAGATGGCGGTGCGGCCCTCGCCGCCAAGGCCACGGATGCGAATCTCGAGGATGGCACGCTGAATCTCGCGCTCGTACCACCCCTCCCCCAACCCAAAGCCAATCGAGGTGAAGGGCGTCTGGCCGTTTGAGGTGAACAGCGTGTTGATCTCGTACTCAAGCGACTGCATGGCGTCGTAGATGTCTTTCAGCGTCTTGGAGCGTGCGTACTCCGCGCGCCGGGAGGGATCTTCGATCCACACCTCGCCGTCGGCCTCATGCTTGGCGAAGTTGAGCCGCGCATACGGCGCGAGGAGTTCGTCGATGCGATTGACCGACACCCCGCCGTATTGGCTCGATGACACGTTGGCGATGATCTGCGAGATCTGTGCGGTGGCCGTCTGGATGGAACGCGGCGGCGTGACGGCGGCGTTGCCAATCCGAAAGCCCTTGGACAGCATCGTCTCGAAGTCGATCAGACAGCAGTTGGTCATGGGCGCATACGGGTGGTAATCGAGGTCGTGATAGTGAATGTCGCCCTTCTGGTGGGCGTTCGCAACGTGCGCCGGGAGCAGGCGCAGGCCGATCGCCTTGCCCACAATGCCCGCGGTGAGGTCCCGTTGGGTGTTGAAGACCTCGGAGTCCTTGTTGGCGTTTTCGTTGACGAGGGCGCTGTCTTTGTCCAACAGCCGCAAGATGGAGTGGTTCAGGTCGGTGGCCTTGCTCCGGGCGAAGTCGCGTTGCACGCGGTAGTCAATGTAGGCGCGCGCCACCTCGTACTCGCGGGCGCTCAGGAGTTCGTGTTCAACGACAGCCTGGATCTCGTAAATCTTGACGGAGCCGGTGAATCGCGACACGAGCTCAGCGTCGATCCGCACCAGCAACGCGTCGATCGCGAGGCGGTGGCTGTCGTTTACGTCGCCGTGGGCCGCCACAAAGGCTGCGTGCAGCGCGCGCCGGATGCGGCCGTCGTCGAACGGTAGGGACCGGCCGTCCCGCTTAATCACGGCGAGGTCCACGCGCTGTGACGTTGCCGTTGCGGGCGTGGGGTCAAGGTCGGCGATGCTCATGGTGTTCTCACTTACGGGTTGAACCTTGCGGACACTCGGGGCCGTGCACCACTAGATATGGGGTGTGCTTACGGGTTTCACCCTAGATGTAGCGTCACGGGACCTCTAGGTCAATGGTCCCGCACGGCGTTTCCGATGCCTCAACAGGCCCGGCCCTCCCCCGGTGCATGGCGGCCCAGGGGCCACCGAGCAACCAGATTCGGCCCCCTGGCCCGCTGGAACCGTCTCATCCGCCCGCCAAACCGCTATTCCCCGCCAAAGCGGTTGCTCAGTGGCCCCCCACCACGAGCGCCTGCCTGCGCAGACACGCAAAAACGGGCCGAACCCTGAGGTTCGACCCGCCTTCACTCGCCTAGCGATATATCGCGACATATCGCAATTGTCGGGCTGACAGGATTTGAACCTGCGACCCCTTGACCCCCAGTCAAGTGCGCTACCAAGCTGCGCCACAGCCCGTGGACAACCCCGCAATACTATCGGACGATCGAGGTCCCCACGCACCCGATTGGCACCCTGCTCGCGACACGCCATCGCATGTATTGACAGCGGTCAATGTTTGTGTCACGATGCATACATCGATGCACATCAATACAAAGGAGATGCCATGTTCCCCGTTAGCCCCGAGTCCATCCTCTCGCTCCACCACGCCAACGCGCGGGACCTGAGGGAGTACCGTAGCCTGTCGATCGCCGCGCCGCTCGCGGCAGCAACAACTGCGCTAGTCGCGGCAACCCGCACCCAGATCGATGCGCTCACATCCAAGGCGCAGAACGCAACCATCGTGAACTCGAACGCAGCCCCCTGCTGCGCGTAGCGTCTTGCTCTCGGGAATCTAGTCCAGGAACGAACTGAGCTCAGCCAAGGCACCTTGGACCACGCTGTAGTGGACCCAGGTGCCACGCTTGTCAGCGGCAACGATGCCCGCGTCACGAAGCACTTTGAGGTGGTGAGACACCGTCCCCTGTGTCAGGTCCATCAGACCGGTCAGATCGTGCACACACGCCTCCGAGTCCTTACTGGCGGCCAGCAGGGAGATGAGCCGCAAGCGCGCAGGGTCCGCGATGGCCTTGAGTTTGGCCGCGAGCTGCTCCGCGTTCTCGGCGCTGATCGGCTCCTTGGCGATAGGCTCGCAGCACGCGGTGAGCTCGGTGATCGTAAGCGGGAGGGTCTCGGTCATCTCTCCATGCTACCTCTAATCATTGATAGACATCAATGGTCGCGACTCTTCCCCATCCGCACCGTCCCACGTAGCCTGGATGCCATGGTGAACGAGAACAAGACCCAGCCCACCGCAGCCGACGTCGACGCGTTCGTTGCCGCCGCGGAACCAACGGCACGCCGCGAGGACGGGGAACGCCTCCTCGCCCTCATGCGAGACGTGACTGGCGAATCCGGCAAGATGTGGGGACCGAGCATCGTCGGCTTTGGCGAGTACCACTACGTGGGTACGTCCGGGCGCCAAGGCGACTGGATGGCTGTGGGCTTCTCCCCGCGCAAGGCGCAGATGTCGATCTACGGCCTCAAGGACTCGCCCCAGGGGGCTGAGCTACTGCCCCGCCTGGGAACGTACACCGAAGGCGCCGGGTGCGTCTACGTCAAGCGCCTCGAGAACGTCGACGAGCAGGTCTTGCGTGACCTGGTCGCGACTGCCTACGCCTACCACCAGGGGTCATAGACTAAAACAGGACAAAACGGACATCACGTGCCTACGGTAGTGGGGCGGCAACAGCCGCACACGACGAATGGAGGCACCACAGATGTCAACAATCGAGAAGAGCGTAGAAGTCGACGTCCCGATCACTACCGCTTACAACCAGTGGACCCAGATGGAGTCCTACCCTGCGTTCATGAGCAGCGTTGACGAGGTCAAGCAGATCGACGACACTCGCACTCACTGGCGCGTCAACGTGGCCGGAGTGGATCGCGAGTTCGATTCCGAGATCACCGACCAGGTGCGCGACCAGCACATCGCATGGCGCAGCATTGGTGAGCTCCACCACAACGGCCGAGTGGCTTTCGAAGAGGTAGGCACCGACGCCACCAAGGTGACGCTGACGATGGAGTGGGAGCCAGAAGGCTTTGTCGAGAAGGCGGGCGACCTCCTTCAGATCGACGACATGACCATCAAGCGTGACCTCGAGAAGTTCAAGGAAATGATCGAGGGACAGGGCTTCGAGAGCGGCGCTTGGCGCGGCGAAGTCACCGGTGGCACCGTCACCGACAGTCCCGACAACTCTCGCGACGTGGAGTAGCACCACCACGCGCATTGATTGATCCGCAAGAGTCGCCGCGAACCTCCTGGCCATGACCGGGACGGTCGCGGCGACACTTGTGTGCTCCCACCGCTCGTCCCGTAGCCATGCCAGGATGTCTCTGAGCACGCTCACATCCGGGCGGCGTGCCGCATCACGCATTGGGGGCGCCGGTGAAGGCTGTGGTCTATCACGGCAAGCAAGACGTACGCGTAGCCGACGTTCGCAAGCCGCGCCTCAAGTCCTCGCGAGACGCGATCGTCAAGGTCACTGCATCCGCAATCTGCGGCTCAGACCTGCATCTCTACGACCACGCCGTGGTGGGCATGCGCCGCGGCGACATCATGGGTCACGAGTTTGTGGGCACCGTCGAGCAAGTCGGCAAGGACGTCACCCACGTGGCCCTTGGAGACCGCGTGCTGGTGCCGTTCGTCATCGCTTGCGGCCGATGCTGGTATTGCGATCGCGGTTTGGTCGCCAGTTGCGACACCAGTAACCCCAACGGCTTTCTGGTCAAGCCCTTCTACGGCAGCTCACCTGCCGGCATGTTCGGCTACACCAAGTTCTTTGGCGGTTTCGCGGGTGGCCAAGCCGAGTACGTTCGGGTCCCGTTCGGCGACGTGGGGCTCATCAAGATTCCCGATGACATCACCGACGACCAAGCGCTGTTGGTGACCGACATCGTCCCCACCGCGTATCAGGCGGTCCTCAACTGCGGCATCGGCCCTGGGGACACGATCGCGATTTCCGGCGCAGGGCCGGTGGGTCAGCTGGCGGCCCGATGCGCGGTCGCGCTGGGCGCAGGCAAGGTCATCGTCATCGACTCCGTGCCCGAGCGCCTCGAGATGGCCGCCGCGTTGCCCGGCGTGGTGACTATCAACTACAAGCAGGCCAAGAATCTCCACCGGGTGCTCGCCGCCCTCACCGACGGCCGCGGCCCCGATGCCGCCATCGACGCGGTGGGCATGGCTTCCAACGGTAGGCGCGGCGCCAGTGTGGCGACGCGTGTGCGCCAACTCGTGTTGAGTCAGCGCGACAATCCCAAGGCGCTGCGGCAGTTGATCAAGTCGGTCCGCAAGGGGGGCACAGTGTCAGTGGTGGGGATCTTCGCGGGGATCGACGTCACGTTCCCGTTGGGGATGGTCTTCGCGAAGGGCGTGACCGTCGTGGGAGGGCAGACCCACGTGCACACTCACGTGCCCGCACTGTTCGAGCTGATCCGCTCGGGAAAGCTTGATCCAACCGCGATCATCACGCAGCATCTGACGCTCGACGACGCCCCCGAGGCATACCGCAAGTTCAAGGACCGTGAGCCGGGATTCGTCAAGGTGGTGCTGAGGCCGTAAGGCGAGGCCCACCGCAGTGCGAGTTACTTCTTGCGCGAGCGCTTCTCGCGGACGCGCACCGAGACCTGAATGGGCGAACCCTCAAAGCCGAAGGCCTCGCGGAGCCTGCGCTCAATGAACCGGCGGTACGTGGGCTCGAGGAAGCCGCTCGCGAAGATCACGAAGCGCGGCGGGCGCGTGGAGGCCTGCGTCGCGAAGAGGATCTTGGGCTGCTTGCCCGAGCGCACGGGGTGCGGGTGCGCAGACACCAGTTCTCCCAGGAACGAGTTCAGCCGCCCTGTGGAGATCCGCTGGTCCCAGCTCGACAACGCCAAGTCCAATGCCGGCAGCAGTCGGTTGGTGTGCCAGCCTGTGGTCGCGGATAGGTTCACGCGCGGCGCCCACGTCAGTTGCACGAGGTCTTGCTCGATGGAACGCTCCAGCTCAAAGCGGTTGTCCTCGTCCACGAGGTCCCACTTGTTGTAGACCAACACCATCGCTCGCCCAGCGTCGACCACCTGCGAGATCACACGCGTGTCCTGCTCCGTCAGCGGCCCTGACGCGTCCAGCAGCACCAGGGCGACCTCGGCCCGCGCGATCGCGGCACCGGTCCGCAGGGAGGCGTAGAAGTCCGCCCCAGACGTCTGGTGCACCCTCCTGCGGATACCTGCCGTGTCCACGAGCACCCATTTTCGCCCGCCGTACTCAACGATCTCGTCTACGGGGTCGCGCGTCGTGCCTGCCACCTCGTTGACCACCACGCGGTTCGAGCCCGCAAGTTTGTTCAGGAGCGAGCTCTTGCCCACGTTTGGCCTACCCACCAAAGCGACGCGGCGCGGTGCATCCGGATCGACCTCGATCTGCGGCATCTCGCGCGGTAGCACCGCGATGGCCGCGTCGAGCAGATCGCCTGTGCCACGCCCGTGCAGGGCGCTCACGGGGTGTGGCTCGCCCAATCCTAGGTTCCACAGCACTGTGGCCTCGATTTCGCCTTGCGGACCGTCCACCTTGTTCGCAGCCAGGACCACGGGCTTGTTCGCGGCGCGGAGCAACTTCACCACCTGCTCGTCCGTGGCAGTCGCTCCCACCTTGGCATCCACCACAAAGATGACCGCGTCGGCCATATCGATCGCGACCTCAGCCTGCTGCGCTACCGACAGATCCAGCCCCTCAACCTTGGACTCCCACCCCCCGGTATCCATGAGCATGAAGTCCACGCCGGCCCACTCCGCGGGGTACGAGACTCGGTCGCGCGTCACTCCAGGCTTGTCTTCAACCACGGCAAGGCGCTTGCCGATGATGCGGTTCACTAGGGTTGACTTGCCCACGTTCGGGCGGCCGATGATGGCAAGGGTTGGCAGTGTCGCTTCAGTCAGCGGTTCCGCGTCTGAGTCGAGAGTGGCGAAGTCTTCTTCCGAGAGATCATACGCATCGAGGCCGGCACGCAGCGCGGCCTCCTTCTTCTGCTCAAGGCTCTCTTCTGGGTCCGACTCGCGGGGCGCAGGGAGAGGGTCGTCAGCGCTCATGGGACGCGCGTAGCCCTCCTCGTCGCCGACTCCGTCAGCGGTAGGGCGCTCGTTCATGACTTCTCCTTGTGCCGCACGGGATTGTCCGCGGGAAGCTCGATGGTGGTCGTGGCCGCGACAGTCGCGACGTGATTTCGCAAAGCTGAGGCGACCGCGTTCTCAACCCATTGTTGACGTGCGCGCCCGGTCAGCCCCTCAGGAGCGGTCAACGAAAGCGGAACACCAAACTCCACGAGGATACGCCGTCTGGGCCGCGGCCACACATTCACGCCCTCCCCGGTGTGGCGAGTCCCGAACAACGCGACAGGAATCACAGGCGCGCCGGTGTGGATCGCAAGCCACGCAGCGCCGCCTTGTACCGTGTCCGCAGTCCCCTGCCCCCTGGTGCCTTCGGGGAAGATGCCGACGATGTCTCCACGGTCAAGAACCGCCTTCGCGCGAACCAGCGCGTCGCGCCCTGAGCCGTGCACCCGGATCTGACCGGACCCGCTGAGAATGGCACCCAGCGGGCCGCGGAACATGTCCGCAGTCACCAGGAAGTGCGAGGACCGCCGGAGGACCCCGTGCACCAGAGGGCCATCGATCAGCCCCAGGTGATTGCCAGCCACGATCGCGCCGCCCCTGACTGGGATGCGCTCGATTCCCCGCACCTCGGTGTTCCACAGCACGCGGGCCAGGAAACGGCCTACCCAACGCCCCCAGCGTGGACCCCACCGGTTAGGCGGCTTGCGCCCGGACCTCACAGAGCCGCCTCGTGGGCGAGTCTCACCACCACCTGAACGGCCTCGTCAATGGTCAGATCCGAGGTGTCGAGCGTGTAGACGCCATCCGCAGCAGTCAGGAAATTCACGACCGTCGAGTCAGTGAGGTCGCGACCAAGGACGGCGTCGCGCACCGTCGCGGCATTGGCGCCGTCACCCGCGCGACGTGCAACCCTCACTTCCTCGTCCGCAGTCATGAGCACGCGAACGTCGGCATCAGGGGCGATGATGGTCGTGATGTCGCGGCCTTCCACCACCACGCCACGGCCCTTCGAGAACCCGCCCACCCGCTCATGCGCGATGACATCGCGCTGCCACTGGCCCAGCACCGCGCGGGCCTCAAGATTGGTGGCCACCTTGGAGACCGTCAGCGCGATGGTGTCCGTGCGAATCAACGCGGTCACATCCTCGTCTTCGAGCACCACTCGGGGGTTCTCAGGGTCCAGGCTCATCTCGAGGTTCATCGTCTCGACCATCGCCGCAACATCGTCGACGTCGTCAAGGTCTACGCCTTCACGCATGCACCATAGAGTGCCCGCTCGGTAGGTCGCCCCGGTATCGAAGTACGCCAATCCCAACCGCTGCGCCACCGCGCGCGCCGTGGTGGACTTCCCGGTCCCTGCAGGGCCATCTATCGCAATGACGATTCCGCTCATGAGGCAGCTATCTCCCATCCGTGTTCACCCAGCGCAACGCTCAGTTCGTGCGCGCGGTTCGGCAGCACGTAAAGCGTCGTCAATCCCACGGGTTGTCGGGGCGAGTGCTCAATGGTGATGTCTTCCACGTTGACCCCCACCTGGGCAACGTCAGTGAGCAGGCGCAGTAACTGGCCCGCGGCGTCGGGAACCACCACGGTCACCGCCACCCAGTCACGCTTGGCACCTCCGTGCTTGCCAGGGATTCGTCCCACCTCGATGCGCCCGCGCTCAATCAGGTCGGTCATCGCGTTGCCGATGTCGTCCGCGTCGCGCACGTCTTCGAGGTCCCCAATGATGTGGTCAAGCGTGCGCACCAAGGATGCACGGTTCATGCGGGCGATGTCCGCCCACATCCCGGGCTCGGAAGCCGCAATGCGCGTCACGTCCCGCAATCCTTGCCCGGCGAGAGCCACGTCCGCTTCTGACAGGGTGCCAAGCGCGGCGGCCACAGCCGAGGCCGCTACCTGAGGCGCGTGGGAGACCCGTGCCACCGCAGCGTCATGCTGCTGTGCATCCATCACCACCACATCGCACTGGAGTGCGTTCGGAACCTGAGTTACCAGGGCGATCGCCTCAGCGGTCGCACCGTTGGGGCACAGCACCCACGGGCGAGCTTTGAACAAGTCGCCCTGCGCTGCGAGCCCCCCCGATATCTCCCTGCCTGCCATCGGGTGCGAACCCACGTACCGTGAGCCCAGGCCAGCAGCCTCCACCGCCATCGCGATGGGCTCCTTAATGCTTGCAACATCGGTGACCACGGCCTCCGGCCACGCTTTCAGGGATGCGACCACGACGCTAGGTGCAGCCGACGGCGGAACGGCGACAATGACCAAGTCCGGCTCACGACTGCCCAGCTTGCTGCCAGCCCCGATGGAGCGCGCGAGCGTTTGAGCGTGCTCATCATTGTCAGAGATGGTCACGTCCCAGCCCTCAGCAGTGAGGCCAATACCGACAGATGCGCCGATGAGTCCCGCCCCCACGATGTGGGTGCGCGGCGTCTCGGTTGACATTACTGGGCCAAGTCCCGGCGCAAGGAGACTGCGTCGTGGAGGTAGACGTGCAAGACGTCGTCGCGGGGGGTGTCGAGGTTGGCGTGCATCATCACGCGCACCACCAGGGGCAACGCACCGGGCACAGCCATCTCTTGGGCGCACATGAGCGGGACCGCCCCAAAGCCCAGCGTGCGCGCAGCTGCGGCCGGGAAGTCGCTCACAATGTCCGGGGTGCAGGTGAAGATCACGGAGATGATGTCTTCCTGAGTGAGCCCGTTCTGAGCCAGCATCGCATCCACGAGCTCATGCGTGCGCTCATGCAGGTGATCCCGCTCGTCCTGTGCGAGCGTGGTCGCTCCCCTGATCGCTCGGATAGTCATGTCGCCCATGGTATCTGGCAAGCCGCTACGGCTGTGGCCGCTTAGAGGCCCGCGACGTTGTAGAGCTCGCCCACTTCTTCGCGGCCCAGCTGTCGCACCTCGCCGGGCGACAAAGTGCCCAAGCGGATGGGCCCAAACTGAGTGCGCACCAACTCGACAACGGGGAAGCCCACCTCATCGAACATGCGGCGCACAATCCGGTTGCGGCCTTCGTGCAACTCCACCTCCACGAGTGAATGATCACCACGAATGTCCTTGACAGTGCAGGACGTGACTCGCACCGGGCCATCCTCAAGTTCTACTCCGGCACGCAGGGTGGTGCCGATGTTCTTGGGAACCTTGCCCTTGACCTTGGCGACGTAGATCTTGGGGACGCCGTGGGTTGGATGAGCGAGCCTGTTGGCGAGTTCGCCGTCGTTGGTGAGCAGCAACACACCGGTCGTTTCGGCATCCAGGCGGCCCACATGAAATAGTCGCTCGTCGTACTCCTTCACGAAAGCATCAAGCGCGGGCCGGCCTTGCGGGTCGCTCATGGTCGACACCACTCCAGCAGGCTTGTTGAGCACCACAGTGACGTGATTGTCGTCAACCGAGACACGCTTGCCCTTGACCTCGATCACGACCTCGTCAGGATTGACCCGCACACCCAGCTGGTCCACCACTTCGCCGTTGACTTTGACCTCGCCGCGTTCGATGATCTCTTCGCACTTACGGCGCGAACCCACCCCTGCGGAGGCAAGGACCTTCTGGAGCCGGATGCCCTCAGGGCGGTGAATTTCGAGTTCCATTAGTGGCCTTCTCCGTCAACGTCTGCCAGTTCTGGCAGGTAGGGGGCTAGCGCGGGAAGGTCACTGAGCGACTGCAGTCCCATGCGCTCGAGGAACTCCGTCGACGTTCCGTACTGGACGGCGCCGGCGACCTCGCCTACTTCGGTCACCAAGCCACGGGCGCTTAGCGTCTTCATCACCGAGTCCACGTTCACGCCACGGACCTGCGAGACCTGTCCACGAGTCACCGGTTGACGATACGCGACCACGGCAAGCGTCTCAAGCGCGGCCTGCGAAAGCCGGGCGGACTGACCGTCGACCACGAAGGTACCCACCACATCGGCGTATAGGCGTGACGAGTACATGCGCCACCGCCCATCAATCTCGCGCAACTCGAAGCCCCGTGGCCGGTCGGCGTTGGCGTACTCGTCCCGGAGCGTCTCGAGTGCGGAAAGTACCTCGCCCTCGGGAACGTCAACCGCCACCGCGATGTCCGCAGGAGCGACGGGCTCGTCAACCACCATCAGAATGGCCTCGATAGCGCCGTACGTGTGAGCCTCAGTCATGCCGTGGCGTCTCCCTCTTCTTCAGTATCGAGTGGCGCGTCGTCGGGCAGGTGGTCTTCGTCAAACTCTGCAGACACCTCGACGATGGCTTCGCCGCCCGTCCACCTTACGGTGAGTTCTCCGAGCGATCGCATCTGCTCGAAGGCCACCACTGACTCCCGGAAGAGTTCAAGCAGTGCGAGGAAGCGCGCGATGACCATGTTGACGTGCTCGGCATCGTGCACCAAGGATCGAAAGGTCGCGGCGCCGTCGCGCTGAAGCCGCGTCGCGATCAGCGCCGCCTGTTCGCGAACACTCACCTGGGGATTGTGCAGGTGGGAGATGTTCACGCCAGCGGCACCGGGCTTGGGTTGCAGTGCATGGGCGGCAAGCCGGGCGAGCTGTTCAGGGGTGACCGCCCAGACCAGCTCAGGTAGCAGCATCGCAAAGTGAGGCTCAAGCGCGACGTCACGCGGCACTCGCCTGGGCGCCTCGAGCATGGTCGCGAACGTTCCGCCCATGTCCTTGAAGGCGCGGTACTGCAGCAAACGTGCAAAGAGCAGGTCGCGCGCCTCAAGCAGCTCGAGGTCCTCGCGGTCCTCGACTTCGCCCTGCGGCAAGAGCCGCGCGGCCTTGAGGTCAAGCAAGGTGGCGGCAACCACCAGAAACTCGGATGCCTGCGACAGGTCCCAAAGGTCGTGCTGCGCCGATATCGCCTGCAGAAAGTCGTCGGTAACGCGTGCAAGCGCCACGTCGGTGATCTCCATCTCGTGCTTGGAGATGAGCGACAACAGCAGGTCGAAGGGTCCGTCAAAGTTGTCGAGGTGAACCTCGAAGCCGGGGCGTGAGCCGCCGTCCTGCGCCAGTACTGCGGTGGTCACGCTACGCAGCCACTCCGCGCGCGATCAGTTCACGGGCAAGTTCGCGGTAGGCCTCTGCGGCAGCATGGGTGGGCGCGAAGGTCGTAATCGGCTCGGCGGCGACGGTGGCATCGGGGAACTTCACCGTCCGGTGAATCATGGTCTGGGTGACGCGGTCGCCAAAGGCCTCGCGGACTCGATCGACAACCTCGTGAGAGTGCAGCGTGCGGCTGTCGTACATCGTGGGGACGATTCCGTCCATGGTGAGGCGCGGGTTGAGGCGATCCTGCACCTTCGTGATGGTATCCACAAGGAGTGCGACACCGCGCATCGCAAAGTACTCGCATGCTAGCGGGATCAGCACCCCGTGCGCGGCCACCAAGGCGTTGACGGTGAGCAACCCCAGCGACGGTTGGCAGTCGATCAGGATGATGTCGTAATCATCCTCGATGGGCCGTAGTGCGCGTGACAGCGAGCTCTCCCGTGCCACCTCTCCCACGAGCTGAACTTCAGCCGCGCTGAGGTCAATGTTCGCAGGTAGCAAATCGAGGTTGGCGTCAGCCGTCTTCAAAATGACGTCCTTGGTCTTGACGTCGGTCTTCATGAGGAGGTCGTAGATGGTCTTGTCGAGCTCGTGAGAGTTCACCCCCAGCCCCGCGGAGGCTGCCCCTTGAGGGTCGAAGTCCACCACAAGGACCTTGCGGCCATACTCAGCGAGCGCGGCACCCAGGTTGACGGTGGTGGTGGTCTTGCCCACGCCCCCCTTCTGGTTACACAACGCCACGATGCGGGCAGGGCCGTGGCTTGACAGCGGCGAGGGCTTGGGGAAATCGGTCACGACCCCAACATTACCCCCGGCGAGTCCGACTTCACTCGCGGGCACGGGGATGGGCGAGCGCGTAGACCTCGCGCAGCGTGTCTTGAGTGACCATGGTGTACACCTGTGTGGTGGTCACCGAGGCATGGCCCAACAGTTCCTGCACCACCCGAACGTCGGCGCCTCCGGACAACAGATGAGTGGCGAACGAGTGGCGGAGGGTGTGGGGAGAGACGTCTGGTACGTGCGCGCGATCCGCCGCAACCTTGAGGATCGACCACGCGCTCTGACGCGACAACCTTCCGCCACGTGAGTTCAGGAACAGTGCGGGACCTCCGGTACCGCGAGTCGCTAATCCTCCACGCGCACGCACCAGGTAGGCATCGAGAGCCCTCACGGCGAACCCGCCAAGCGGCACCAACCGCTCCTTGCGTCCCTTGCCCCGTAGTAGGACAGACTCCTCCCCCACCCCCAACGACACGTCATCCACGTCGAGGCCCACCGCTTCCGAGATCCGCGCACCGGACGAATAGAGCAGTTCCAGAAGCGCGCGATCTCGCAGCGGCGCGGCGGCCTCTCCCCGCGATGAAGCCTCCAAGATCGCCGCGACGTCAGTGGTGCTGATCGCCTTGGGCAAACGCTTAGGCACCGTGCGTGGCTTGACCTCTCGCGACACGTCACCGCCTACCCAGCCTTCGGCCGCCGCGAAGCGGTGCCAACCGCGTACCGAGACCACCGTTCGATTAGCCGACGACGGCGACAGTGCAGCCTTCCCGTCGGAGCCCGTCCCCACTGCTTCGGCAAAGGCCGCGACGTCGGGCCGGGTGGCATCGGCAAGGTCGGCCACGCCGCGATCGGCAAGGAACGCTTCGTAGCGCTCCAGGTCGCGGCGATACGCCTGCAGCGTGTTGTCGCTCAGCCCTCGTTCCACGCGCAGGTGCGCCAGGTAGGCGTCGCGCTGCTTGGCGAGCATCGCTATAGCGGCCAGAGAGTCAAGCCGTCCGGAACAAATGGGTCAAGGAGAACAGCCCCAAACACAATCGTCAAATACATGATCGAGTCGCGGAAGAGGCGCATCTCCCGAAGCTTGCTTTCACCTCGCTGCGCCCGCCGCAACAGTCTGATGCAGCCGATCACGAACCACGCCCCGGCGACAAACGCGACAACCGCGTAGACCCAGGTCATTCCGGCGACTGGGATCAGCGCGAGCGACGTCAGCAGCATCGCGGTCGCGTAGGCGATCATCTCGATCGCGACCCGGCGCGTCGACGCAACCACAGGAAGCATGGGCACCTCGGCATGCTCGTAGTCCTTGCGAAAACGCATCGACAACGGCCAGTAGTGCGGCGGGGTCCAGAAGAAAATGATGAGGAACAGCAGGACCGGGGTCCACGACACCGAGTTAGTCACGGCCGCCCATCCGATGAGAACCGGCATGCAACCGGCAGCGCCGCCCCACACGATGTTCTGCGACGTGCGACGCTTCAAGATCATGGTGTAGCCCACCGCGTAACCAAGGATGGCCAGGACCGAGAACAGCGTCGCGAGCGGTGATCCCACAACCCAGTAGAACCAGCCGGTGGAGAGCACTCCTAGAACCCAGCCGAAAATGAGAGCTGCACGGGGAGTGACCGCACCTGTCACCAACGGACGCCCTCGAGTTCGCTTCATTACCGCGTCGATGTCGCGGTCGATGTAACTGTTGAAGGTGTTGGCGCTCGCGGCCGAGAGAGTTCCGCCAATGAGCGTCGCAGCCACGAGCGAGGTTCCCGGCCATCCATTCGCGGCGAGGATCATGGTGGGCACGGTCGTGACCAGCAAGAGTTCGATGATTCGTGGCTTCGTCAAGGCCGTGTATGCCTTGAGACGACGCGTTGCCAGCAGCCAGCGAGGTACAGCTGGGGCAGGAACGTCTAGGGGTACAGACGTGGTTGCGGGCATGTCTCCATGGTACCGCCGGAGCTCGGTCGCCCAGGCAAGTCTTGCGGCGATAGGCTTGTCCAGTCAACCCCTCACGAACCCAGGAGTTCTCTGTGACCGTCAACTGGACTGACAAGGATACCCGCGCCGTCGACACTCTCCGTGTCTTGGCTGCCGATGCCGTCGAAAAGGTCGGCAACGGCCACCCCGGCACCGCAATTTCCTTGGCCCCTGCCGCGTACCTGCTCTTTCAGAATGTCATGCGCCATGACCCGTCGGACTCGCGTTGGCTGGGCCGCGACCGGTTCGTGCTATCGGCTGGCCATAGTTCGCTGACGCTGTACTTGCAGCTCTTCGCTGCCGGCTATGACCTTGAGCTTGACGACATCAAGGCGTTGCGCACCTGGGACTCGAAGACCCCCGGCCACCCCGAGTTTCACCACACCGATGGTGTCGAAACCACCACGGGACCCTTGGGTCAGGGGGTGGCGACCGCCGTTGGTATGGCGATGGCTGCGCGCCGCGAGCGGGGTTTGCTTGACCCCGACGCCGCGCCAGGGACCAGCCCGTTCGACCACCAGATCTATGTCATCGCATCAGACGGTGACATGCAGGAGGGCATCTCGGGGGAGGCGTCGTCGCTGGCCGGCACCCAAGAACTTGGCAACCTGACGATCATTTGGGATGACAACAACATCTCGATTGAAGACGACACCGACGTTGCCTTCACCGAAGACGTGATTGCTCGCTACAAAGCCTACGGATGGGACACCCACCACGTGGCGTGGAAGCGCGACGGACACGAGTACAAGGAAGACATCACCGCGCTCGCCGATGCACTTGCCAAGGCCAAGTCCGTCACTGACAAGCCTTCCTTCATTGCGCTAAGCACGATCATCGGCTGGCCCTCCCCCGGCAAGCAGGACACCGGTGCGATCCACGGATCGAAGTTGGGCGGCGACGAGGTCGCTGCGCTGAAGAAGGTGCTGGGATTTAACCCAGACAAGTCCTTCGACGTGGAGCCGGAGATCATGGCCCACATGCGCGAGGCTCGTGAACGCGGTAAGGCCGCTCACGCCGAGTGGAAGGTCGGTTTCGAGCAGTGGACCGCCGGGAACCCCGACCGGGCCGCGTTCCTGGAACGCACCATGGCAGGCGACCTGCCCGCCGGCTGGGCCGACGCCCTACCCGTCTTCGAAGCAGGCGGTTCCGTTGCAACCCGCGCCGCTTCGGGCGAAGTTCTCAACGCCCTTGCTCCGGTCTTGCCCGAGCTGTGGGGCGGTTCCGCCGACCTCGCTGGCTCGAACAACACCACCATGAAGGGCGAGCCCTCGTTCTTGCCGGAGAAGCGTTCAACCGACATGTTCAAGGGCAACGTCTACGGACGTACGCTTCACTTTGGCATTCGCGAGCACGCCATGGGCGCAATCCTCAACGGGATCACCCTTCACGGCCCCACCCGGGCCTACGGTGGCACGTTCCTGACGTTCTCTGACTACATGCGTCCCGCGGTTCGGCTTGCGGCGCTGATGAAGGTTCCCAGCATCTTTGTCTGGACCCACGACAGCATCGGTCTGGGTGAAGATGGTCCCACCCACCAACCGATCGAGCACCTGGCTGCGTTGCGTGCCATTCCCGGCCTCGACGTGGTGCGCCCTGCGGACGCCAACGAGACCTCGTGGGCCTGGCGTGGCATCCTCGAGAACCTCGAGTCCCCTGCAGGAATCATCCTCACCCGCCAGAACGTCCCCACCTTTGACCGTGGCGAGGGTGGCCTTGGTGGCGCAGAAGGCGTCCTCAAGGGCGCCTACGTTCTTGCGGACACTGACGGTGCTCCCGATGTCATCCTCATTGGGACGGGCTCCGAGGTACAACACGCATTGGGTGCTCGGGACCTGCTCGCCAAGGACGGCATCCAGGCTCGAGTGGTCTCGATGCCCTGCCGGGAATGGTTTGACAAGCAAGACGACGCCTACCGGGAGTCGGTCCTGCCTGCGGCGGTCAAGGCTCGGGTCTCCGTCGAAGCCGGCATCGCACTCGGATGGCGCGAGATTGTCGGGGATGCCGGACGGATCGTGTCCATTGAGCACTATGGTGCATCCGCTGACGCCGACCTGCTCTTTGAGAAGTTCGGTTTCACAGCAGCGAACGTCGCCGCACACGCGCGCGACAGCGTGGAGGCAGCAAAGTGACCGACGCACTGAGTTCCTGGGTAGGCATCGGCAACGAAGCCCACCTCGCGCTGACCGTGGCGGGAGACGCCGCCATCGCGGCACGGACGCTTGTGCCGAGCCTGGTCGCCGACAAGGTTGCATCGCGCATTGCCGCCAAGGACTACACCTTGTGGGGCAAGGATGCTGAGGCCGAGTCGCAGATTCGCTTGGGTTGGACAAACCTCCACGACACGTCGAGGAGCATTCTCGACCAGCTGTCGACCCTCTACGGCGAACTCCAAGCCGAAGGAAAGTCGCGTGTGGTTCTCGCGGGCATGGGCGGATCCTCGCTAGGCCCCGAGGTCATCTGCGCGACCTACGGCGTCCCGCTGGTGACCCTCGACTCGACCGATCCCGACCAGGTGCGCGACGCGATGGGCACCGATCTCGCCCACACCGTGGTGGTGGTCTCGTCCAAGTCTGGCGGCACCATCGAGACCGATTCCGCACGTCGAGCGTTCGAGGCGGCGTTCGAAGGCGAGGGCCTCGACCCTCGTCAACACATCGTGATCGTCACCGATCCTGACTCACCCCTCCACCAGCAGTCGGTGAAGGCGGGCTACCGGGCCGTGTTCCTCGCTGATCCGAACGTCGGTGGGCGCTTCTCGGTGCTCAGCGCGTTTGGCCTCGTGCCGTCAGCGCTCGCCGGCGTTCCTGTGGTCGAACTCCTCGACGAGGCCGCTGCGATCGCCGACTCGCTCGCTGAGGACGACGAATCCAACCCGGCCCTTGTGCTCGGCGCTGCCATGGCCGGCTCGACTCGCAACAAACTGGTCATTTCTGATCACGATTCTGGCCTCGTAGGCTTTGGCGACTGGGCCGAGCAACTCATCGCGGAGTCCACCGGCAAGAACGGTGTGGGAGTCCTACCCGTGGTTGCCGAACCCAACGCGCCAGATTCTCGTAGCCACGACGTCATCGATACCCGGCTGGTTGCGCTCGACAGCGACGACGACGCCGAGGGTCACGCCATCAACTCCGCGGGAACGTTGGGTGCTCAGTTCCTGCTGTGGGAGTACGCCACCGCGGTAGCGGGGCGCATCATGGGAATCAGCCCCTTTGATCAGCCCAACGTCGAGTCAGCCAAGAACGCGGCACGCGCGCTCCTTGACGACCTCCCCGAGCCGGAGCAGCCCGCATTTGTGGACGACGGCATTGAGGTTCTCGCCACCGACGGCTTGCTCGACGGCATCGACACCGTAGAAGGTGCCATTGGTGCCCTGCTGCGCGAACTCGGCGACCGTGGATACCTCGCGGTCATGGTCTACCTCAACCGCGAGGCTTACCCAGGTCTGGCCAAGATACGCGGACCCCTTGCAGCCCGCGCAGGCCGGCCTACCACCTTCGGTTGGGGCCCTCGCTTCCTGCACTCGACCGGCCAGTTGCACAAGGGCGGCGTGCCGGAGGGCGTGTTCTTGCAGGTTACGGGCGCATTCGCCGACGACATGGACATCCCGGAGCGGCCGTTCAGCTTTGGGACACTCATCGCGGCGCAGGCAGCAGGGGACGCGAGAGTGCTAGCGGACCATGGCCGGCCCGTATTGCGAATCAATCTGACGGAGGCAGCCCACGTGGCTCGACTCACGGCACTTCTGGAGGGCTAGCCGAGTGAACAATCCCCTGCGTGATCCCCGGGATCGCAGGCTTCCACGCATCGCAGGTTCTTGTGGCCTCGTGATGTTCGGCGTGACGGGCGATCTTGCCCGCAAGAAGCTGATGCCCGCTGTCTATGACCTCGCCAACCGAGGTCTCCTGCCCCCTGCGTTCGCGCTCACCGGATTCGCTCGCCGTGAGTGGGACCGAGAGGACTTCCAACAGATCGTTCACGACTCCGTGAAGGAACATGCCCGCACGCCCTTCCGTGAGGAGACTTGGAAGCAACTGGCGGAGGGAATTCGGTTTGTCCAGGGCAACTTCGATGATCCCGAGGCCTTTGCCCGGCTTCGCGACACCGTCGAAGAACTTGACCGCCAGCGTGGGACCGGCGGCAATCATGCCTTCTACCTGTCGATTCCGCCGTCAAACTTCCCCCAGGTGATCAGGCAACTCAGGGACTCTGGGCTCTCGGACCCGCACGAAAACACGTGGCGCCGCGTCGTTATCGAAAAGCCGTTTGGACACGACCTCGAGTCCGCGAACGAACTCGACGCCGTGGTATCCGAGGTCTTCCCGGCAGATTCCGTGTTCCGGATCGATCACTACCTGGGCAAGGAGACCGTCCAGAACCTGCTTGCCTTGAGGTTCGCCAACCAGCTCTTTGAGCCCATCTGGAACGCCCAGTACATCGACCACGTGCAGATCACCATGGCCGAGGACATCGGCATCGGCGGCCGCGCTGGGTACTACGACGGCATCGGCCAAGCACGGGACGTCATCCAGAACCACTTGCTCCAACTCTTCGCCCTCACCGCGATGGAAGAGCCCGCCACCTTCGACGCGGACGACTTGCGCGACGAGAAGGAAAAGGTTCTCAGGGCAGCCAAGCTCCCCGCAGACCTCGACGCGAACACCGCTCGAGGTCAGTACGGTGCAGGGTGGCGCGGCGGTGAACGCGTGGGTGGCTTCCTCGAAGAGGACGGCATCGCCCCCGACTCGATCACGGAGACGTACGCTGCGTTGCGACTCGACGTACCGAACCGCCGCTGGGCGGGCACGCCCTTCTACCTCCGCGCTGGGAAACGACTCGGCAGGCGCGTCACGGAGATCGCGTTGGTCTTCAAGAAGGCGCCCAGCCCGTACTTCCAAGAAATCCAAGGCGGAGAGGTCGGAAACAACGCCCTCGTGATCCGCATTCAGCCGGACGAAGGCGTGACGCTCCGTTTTGGCTCCAAGGTTCCGGGAACCACGATGGAAGTCCGTGACGTCACGATGGACTTCGCCTACGGCAACGCGTTCACTGAGTCCTCGCCTGAAGCCTACGAGCGGCTCATCTTGGACGTCCTGCTGGGCGACCCTCCCCTGTTCCCACGCCATGAGGAAGTGGCGTTGTCGTGGAAGCTCCTCGACCCCGTCACCGCTCACTGGGAGAGCCACGGCAAGCCTGAGACCTACCGATCGGGAACCTGGGGGCCTGATAGCGCAGACGCCATGCTCGCAAAGGACGGCCGCGTCTGGAGGCGCCCATGATCATCACCATGCCAAAGACGACCACAAGCGAGATCAACAAGGCGCTAGTCCGGGTGCGCAAGGAAGGCGGAGTGATCACGCTTGGGCGTGTCATGACGCTGGTGATCGATGCCACAGGTGCCGACGCTGAACAGGCGATCGAAACCGCGAACGTCGCATCACGTGAACACCCCTGCCGGATCATCGTGGTCGCGCCTCACGACACCAAGGACGACTGTCTTGACGCAGAGATCAGGGTGGGTGGGGACGCCGGGGCCTCCGAAGTCATCGTGTTGCGCCCATCGGGCGAGCAGATCAAGCACAGTGACACCCTGGTGACGCCCCTGCTACTGCCGGACGCGCCCATCGTGGCGTGGTGGCCCGCATCGGTTCCCGGCAACACCTGGGCAACGGGCATCGGGCACATGGCGGCACGGCGCATCACCGACACCAAGGGTGAGGCCCGTCCCGAGCAGACCCTCAAGGGGCTTGCCAAGCACTACCAGCCGGGTGACACCGATCTGGCATGGACGCGCCTGACGCGCTGGCGCGCGTTGCTCGCCTCTGCGCTCGAGCAGATCGATAGCCCGCAGGTCACCAAAGCTAGGATCCACGGCGACACGGGTAGCCCCTCGATCCTGTTGCTCGGCGCGTGGTTGCAACACGTGCTTGGCTGCGATATTGAGGCCACCTATGATGACACCGTTCGCGGACTCCAGCACATTGTCCTGGAGACCCCGTCTGGAGACATTGGGATCTCGCGTCCTGACGGCCGCAATGCCACCTTGTCTCAGCCTGACCAGCCCGATCACATCATCACGCTTCCCGCACGCAACCTCGACGATTGCCTGGCGGAGGAACTGCGCAGGCTCGACGACGACGAAGTCTATGGGGAAGTGTTGCAGGCTTTCGCTCGGGGGCTAGCGTGAGGCGGGTCGTTAGCTACCCGGACGCACAAGCGGTCGCGGACGCGACCGCGGCCAGGCTGCTTACCGTCGTTGCCGACACCTTGTCCCAACGGCCACGGGTTGACGTTGTCCTCACGGGCGGGACGGTAGGAATCAAGACTCTTGCCTCCATCGCGGCCTCGCCGTTGGCCGGAAGTATCGACTGGACCGCCGTACATCTGTGGTGGGGCGACGAGAGGTTCGTTACGAGCGGAGACCCCGATCGTAACGAGGGCCAAGCACAAGGGGCCGCTCTAGGTGCGTTGCCCATTCCCGAGCACAACATTCACCGGATGGGCGCTGCTGATCGCTACGCGACCGTTGAGGACGCTGCGCACGCGTACTCGGATGAGATCGAGCGTGAGGGTAGTCCCGAGTGGGACATCGTCCTGCTAGGCATCGGTCCGGACGGCCACGTGGCGTCATTGTTCCCCGGGCACAGCGCCTTTGGCGACTCCAGCGCGCTCGCACTCGCGGTCCACGACTCCCCCAAACCGCCTCCCACCCGAGTCACGCTCTCGCTACAGACAATCAACCGGGCGCATCGCGTCTGGGTGGTCGCGGCGGGCGCGGACAAGGCAGACGCGGTGAGGCACTGTCTAGCGATGACCGGTGACTATCCGGCGGGCGCAGTACGTGGAACCGACGAGACACTCGTGCTGGTCGACGTTGCCGCCATCGCTACGGGCTAGGTCGCCTCGCGCGATGGCTGACGTACGCTAGTCGGCAGCTACGGCAACCGCCGAGCGCCGCGCGCGAAGTGCCGACAGAGCCTCTTCAAGAAGAGCCTCGCCCTCGGCCTCGGAACGCCGTTCCTTAACGTACGCAAGGTGGGTCTTGTACGGTTCATTGCGGATCGGCTCTGGTGGGTTGGCCTGATCGAGACCCCCAGGAAGACCACAGCGGGGGCAGTCCCACTCGACCGGGATCACTTGATCGTCACCGGTTGCGAAACTGGGAGTGTTGACATGCCCACGGGCACAGTAATACGAGACGGCCTCCCGTGGTGCGGACTCGCCGCGTTCCACTTCGCCCATCGGTCCCGCACCCACTCGCGAGCCGCGGATCGCATTGCCCCCAGCCATAATCTCCCCCTTGAGAATCTGTTAGATGTTGAAGCGGGCCACGAGGCCCAAGAGCACCACTGTCATGCCCCAGAAGATCGCCACACCCCACGTGATGCGAGTGAGGTTTCGTTCGCCGACCGCAGACGACTGCACTCCGGAGGCGAGGCCACCACCGAACATGTCGGTGATGCCTCCCCCGCGGCCACGGTGAATGAGGATGAGAGCGATCATGATCAGGCCGAGCACTACGAGTGCCACCCAAAGTATGGTGGTAAGGGTCTGCACAATTCTCCTTTGTGGTCGGCTGTGGCTCTAAGAATACGCGACGTGCGGCCTATTGCCGAACGTCACAAGCCCACTTGGTGAGCCCGGAAGCGTGCAATCTTGGCGAACTCCTCGGGGTCCAGGCTTGCTCCCCCTACCAACGCGCCGTCAACATCGACTTCAGCCATGATCTGAGCAATGTTACCGGACTTCACGGAGCCGCCGTAGAGTACCCGAACGCCTGCAGCGAGCTCCGCGTCATAGAGCTCGGCAAGCCGGCCCCGAATCGCGCCACAGACCTCCTGAGCGTCAGCGGGTGTGGCGACCTCGCCGGTGCCAATGGCCCACACGGGTTCATAGGCGATAACCACGTCTTTCGCGTGCGCAGCAGGCAGACCATCGAGTGCTCCGTCGACCTGCGCCAGCGTGTACTCGACCTGCTTGCCTTCCTTGCGCACGTCGAGGCCCTCACCCACGCACACGATAGGCACGATGCCGTGGGCGAAGGCGGCCTTCGCCTTCGCAGCAACGATCGCGTCCGACTCCGCGTGGTACTGGCGGCGTTCGGAGTGACCCACCGCAACGTAGTCGATGCCCAACTTCGCCAGCATCGCACCGGACACTTCGCCGGTGTAGGCACCATCGGTGTGCTCCGAAATGTCCTGGGCACCGTACTTGAGTTCCAATTTGTCGGCGTCAACAAGCGTCTGGACGGACCGTAGTGCCGTGAACGCGGGCAACACCGCGACTTCGACATCGGCGTAGTCATGTTCCGCATCGCGCAAGAGCCACGAGAGCTTCTGGGCGGTGTGGGTCGCCTCGAGGTGGTCGAGGTTGAGCTTCCAGTTGCCTGCGATCAATGGCGTGCGGGTCATGAGGTTTCCTCCAGTACGGACAGGCCCGGGAGGACCTTGCCTTCAAGTAGTTCAAGTGACGCGCCGCCACCAGTCGAGATGTGGCTGAAGCCCTCTTCGTCAAAGCCGAGCCGGCGTACCGCCGCGGCTGAATCGCCGCCGCCAACCACGGAGAATCCGTCTGAGTCGATCATGGCCTGCGCAACCGCTCGGGTGCCGTTGGCGAAGGCATCAAACTCGAACACCCCCATGGGGCCGTTCCAGACGATGGTCTTGGCGTCGACGATCTTGGCTGCGAAGGCCGTCGCGGCGACAGGCCCGATGTCGAGCCCCATCCAACCATCGGGGATCTGGTCCGCCGGAACCACCTTGGTGTTGGCGTCCGCAGCGAATGCATCGGCAATCACGATGTCCTCGGGAATGACGATCTCGACGCCGTTGGCTTCAGCGGTCGCGAGATATCCCTTGACAGCCTCGATCTGGTCTTCCTCGAGGATTGATGAGCCCACGCTGTGGCCTTTGGCCGCGAGGAAGGTGAACACCATGCCTCCGCCGATGAGCAGGCGGTCGGCTTTGGTCAACAAGTTGGCAATCACGCCGAGCTTGTCCGACACCTTGGAACCACCCAGCACAACGGCGTAGGGCCGCTCCGGGTCAGTCGTCGCACGCGATAGCGACAGCACTTCCTTCTCCACGAGCGTTCCCGCTGCGGCCGGCAAGAGCGCCGCGATGTCATACACCGAAGCCTGCTTGCGGTGGACAACACCAAAACCATCAGAAACGTACGCGTCGCCAAAGGATGCGAGTTCCGCCGCGAGTGACTCGCGCTCTGCATCAACCTTGGACGCCTCGCGAGGATCGAAGCGCACGTTCTCGAGCAGGGCGACGTCACCGTCAGCGAGGCCTACGACAACCGCCGCGGCGCTCTCCCCCACAACGTCAGTCGCAAACTGCACTGGCGTCTCGAGCAACTCTGCCAACCGGGCGGCGACCGGCGCTAGGGAGTACTTGGGGTTCGGCTCGCCTTCGGGCCGTCCTAAGTGCGCCATCACGATCACACGTGCACCAGCAGCGCGCAGGCGGTTGATGGTGGTGACCGACGCGCGCACGCGCCCGTCGTCGGTGATGGTGGTGCCGTCGAGCGGCACGTTGAGGTCTGAACGCACGAGCACGCGTTTGCCTGCGAGATCGCCGAGCGAATCAATGGTTTTCATGAAGTGTCCTTCGAAGAGGTGAGAGGGTGAACGGGCCTGACGTAGCAACGTCCGCACACGCAATGCGTGTACGGACGTTGCTATCAGTCACGGACCTAGAGGCGCGTGCCGACGTAGACCGTGAGGTCCACGAGGCGGTTGGAGTAGCCCCATTCGTTGTCGTACCAGCCCACAACCTTGACCTGGTCACCCATGACCTTGGTGAGACCGGAGTCGAAGATGCACGAGGCGGGGTCGGTCTCGATGTCCTTGGAGACGATCGGGTCGGTCGTGTACCTCAGGAACACGCCGTCAGCGGCCTTCTTCACGATCTCGTTGATCTCTTCCACCGTGGTCTCGCGACTTGCGGTGAAGGTGAGGTCAGTAGCGGAACCGGTCGCGACCGGAACCCGCAACGCGTAGCCATCCAGCTTGCCCTTGAGCTCGGGGAGCACCAACGACACTGCCTTAGCCGCACCCGTGGTGGTGGGAACGATGTTCAGCGCAGCAGAGCGCGCACGGCGGAGGTCCTTGTGCGGTCCGTCCATGAGGTTCTGGTCCGCAGTGTAGGCGTGGATGGTGGTCATCAGACCGCGCTCGATGCCGATTCCGTCGTTGAGTGCCTTGGCCATGGGCGCAAGGCAGTTCGTGGTGCACGAAGCGTTCGAGATGATGTGGTGGGCCGCGGGGTCATAGTCCTCGTGGTTCACGCCCATCACGAACGTAGCGTCCTCGTTGGATGCGGGCGCGGAGATGATGACCTTCTTGGCACCAGCGTCGATGTGAGCCTTGGCCTTGGTGGCGTCGGTGAAGAAGCCCGTGGACTCGATGACAATGTCCGCACCAAGCTTGCCCCAGTCGAGGTTCGCGGGGTCCCGCTCTGCCGAGGCGGCGAACGTACGCTTGCCAACGGTGATCGAGTTCTCGGTGAACGAGACGTCGCCTTCGATGCGGCCAAGGATCGAGTCGTACTTGAGCAGGTGTGCGAGCGTTGCGTTGTCAGTGAGGTCGTTGATGCCAACAATCTCGATGTCAGCGCCGGATGTGATCACAGCACGGAAGAAGTTACGTCCAATACGGCCGAAGCCGTTGATGCCGACCTTGATGGTCACAGTATGTCTCCTCGGTTCGCACCGAGCAAAGCCGGCACGGTTGTGGGTGAATGCATGTTGCACGTCTACGTGCACGGGACTCCGCTTCAGCGGGTCACTGCCTCAACCCTACTATGCGCGAGCCTGCCAACGCACGCGACAAAGGTCCCACGGCATCGTCCCCGAGCGCCTAATCGAGGTCGAGTAACTCCTGGCTGATACCGGCTTCGGTGTCAGGGATGCCCAACTCTTCCGCGCGCTTGTCCGCTGTGGCGAGAAGCCGTCTGATGCGGCCTGCCACGGCGTCTTTCGTCAGTGCAGGGTTGGCCAGCTTGCCCAGTTCTTCCAAAGACGCTTCCTTGTTCGCAAGACGCAACTGTCCAGCCTCGCGAAGATGCTCGGGGACGCTGTCGCCAAGGATCTCAAAGGCCCTCTCGACACGCGCGCCCGCGGCTACGGCGGCGCGAGCACTCCGGCGCAGATTGGCGTCATCGAAGTTGGCGAGGCGGTTCGCGGTGCCCCGCACCTCCCTGCGTGTGCGCCGCTCCTCCCACTCAATCACCGAATCGTGGGCTCCAAGCCTTGCAAGCAGTGCAGAGATCGAATCGCCATCCCTAATGACCACTCTGTCGACGCCGCGCACTTCCCGAGACTTCGCGCTGATGTTCAGGCGCCGTGCCGCACCCACAAGCGCTAGCGCGGCTTCTGGGCCAGGGGACGTCACTTCGAGAGCCGAGGATCGCCCCGGTTCGGTAAGCGATCCATGGGCGAGGAACGCGCCGCGCCACGCCGCTACCGTGTCCTCGATAGACCCGCCAACCACATGCGGAGGAAGTCCTCGTACGGGGCGTCCTCGGTGATCCAGCAAACCGGTCTGCCGAGCGAGCGACTCCCCCTCCTTGACCACCCGCACCACATAGCGGTTGCCCTTCTTCAGAGCTCCGCCCGAGACAACAATGATCTCGCAGCCCAGTCCGTAGACCTCGTGGATGAAGGCACGTAGCCTTCGCGCCCCAGCAGCAGTGTCGAGTTCTGCTTCGATGACAATGCGGCCGGAGACGATATGAAGTCCGCCCGCGAAGCGCAGTGTCGCCGCAATCTCGGCCTTGCGTGCAGAGAGCTTCTCGATGGGAACTCGTGCGAGCTCGTCCTTCACCTTTGCAGTCAACGCCATGCGCTTATCCTGCCACTCATCCGGGTCACTTTCTGGCGAATCAGGCGAATTGTTCGGCCGCACGCAAGTATTGCTCGCGTAAGGAGGCTATGTCGTGGCGGTCAACAGTCCCGGAGGCACACAGCGACGCGACGGCCAGGTGTGCTCCCCAAGCGGCGACCTCCGCCTTGAGCCGAGGATCGTCTCCGTGTCCCACATCGGCGAGAACCACCGACGGGACATAATCCGGGGCCAAGGTTCGCAACGCGCGTACGTCATCAACGCGGTCCGTACCTGCGGTCTCCTCGTCCTCGTAGGCAATATTGAGTGCCAGGACAGTCCGGTCCTGCGCGCGGCCCAGCGCGTTGGCGACTGGCTCGACCAAGAAGTGCACCAGAACGGAGGTGTACCAGCTCCCCGGGCCGAGCACGACCAGATCCGCCTGGTCGATCGCCGCGACTGTTTCTGCGGGCACCCGTGGGTTCGTGGGGCTGATGCTCAACGACGTGATGCGGCCCGGTGCTGTGGCGACTGCTACTTGGCCAGTAACTGCCAGTTCGCCATTGTCGGTAGCGACCATCGCGGCTATCTGTAGCGGTTCGCCGGCCAACGGAAGCACCCGGCCCTCGGATCGAAGCAGCCGGCCTATCCAGTCCAGGCCTTCAACAACGTCACCAGTCTTGTCCCATAGGGCGGCAATCAACAGGTTGCCTAGCGCGTGTCCGTGGAGGGGCCCTTCCGTGACAAAGCGACTCTGGAGGACGTCGCGCCACGTGCGCCCCCATTCCGTGTCCTCGCACAGCGCGCTCAGAGCCATTCGCAGGTCGCCCGGCGGCAGTACGCCAAGTTCGTCACGGAGCCGCCCCGAAGAGCCTCCGTCGTCGGCCACGGTGACGATCGCGGTGAGATGATCCGTCAAGCCGCGCAGTGCCGTCAAGGTCGCGTAGAGGCCATGACCGCCGCCAAGGGCCACGATGCGCATGTCACCACTCACGCGGGGGTCCGGTCGCGGTGGGTGACTCTCACGGAGTAGCCGCGTTCGGCCAAGTTCTTGCCGATCGCCTCACTCATGGCAACCGAGCGATGGCGGCCACCCGTGCACCCGATGGCGATTGTGACCGAGTGCTTATCATGCACTCGGTAGCGCTGCAGCGCCGTCGCCAGCACATTGACGTAGCCCTCAAGGAACTCGGGGGCACCCTCACTCGCGAGCACATGCTCGGATACGGCTTGGTCGAGACCCGTCAAGGGCCGCAGCTCGGGTATCCAGTGGGGGTTGTCCAGGAACCGGACGTCCGCCACGAAGTCAGCGTCGGACGGAACCCCGTGCTTGAACCCGAACGACTGGACATTGACGTGAAGCACCGCTTCTCCATCGGAGTCCCGCGCAACGGTGGCCACCAACCGATCCCGCAATTGATGCAGGTTGAGCCCACTCGTGTCCACCACGTGGTCGGCACGATCCCGGACGGCCTTCATCTGGAGGCGCTCGCGGGCGATGCCCTCAAGGATGGTGCCGTTACCTTGAAGCGGATGGGGCCGTCGAGCCTCTTCGAATCGCGATACGAGCACGGAATCGTCCGCGTCCAGGTAGAGCATTGACACTCCGACGCCGCCTGCAGCAATGTCGTCAATCACTGCGCCCAAGTCTTGGAAGAACTCGCCCCCACGAACGTCAACGACGGCAGCGAGCCTCCGCTTGGCGTTCCGCCCCACCATTGATACAAGCTCGGTGAGCATCTGAGGCGGGAGATTGTCGACCACATACCATCCCAAATCCGCGAGTACGGCAGCCGCGCGGGTGCGTCCGGCCCCAGACATTCCGGTAACGATCATGACCTCTGGCGCGTCGGGAGGCACGTCGAAGACCGGCTTGGGGATACCCGAGGGGTAGGTTTGCGGGTCAGCGTCGTCCGTCATGTCTTCAGCATGCCATCGTCGCCGTGTAAAGCCGAGTAGATCGTGGCGGCTGTCGCGGCGCCGATACCCGGAACCAGCGCGATTTGCTCGGGTGACGCCTCCCTCACCTTGGCGAGCGATCCAAAGTGGCGGATGAGAGCCGCAGATCGCGTGGGCCCCACTCCGGGGATGCTGTCCATCGCCGATACCTTCATCGCCTTGCTGCGCTTGTTTCTGTGATGGCGAATCGCGAATCGGTGTGCCTCGTCTCGTACCCGCTGCAACAAGTAGAGGGCTTCGGAGCCGCGCGGCAAGATCGACGGGAACTGCTCCCCGGGAGTCCACACCTCCTCGAGTCTCTTCGCCAACCCGCACAACGCGACGTCCCTAATCCCCAGATCGTCCAGCACCGCCTGCGCCGCATTCACTTGCGGTAACCCACCGTCCACCACCACCAGCTGGGGTGGATACGCGAACCGTGCCTTCTCGCGATCCTCTGGTGGCAACTGCGACTCTTCAAGGAAGCGAGAGAACCGGCGCCTCAATACTTCGCCCATTGCTGCGGTGTCGTCTACGGCATCGGCGATAGAGAACTGTCGGTACTCGGCCTTGCGCGGCAGCCCATCTTCAAACACCACCATCGAGCCCACTTGGTTAGTGCCGCCCGTGTGGGAGATGTCGTAGCACTCGATCCGCAAAGGTGCGGCCACCATTCCAAGCGTGTCCTGCAACTCCTGTAGTGCGGCAGACCGGGTGGTGAGATCGGACGCACGTTTGAGCCGATGCTGTTGCAAGACTTGTTGTGCGTTGCGGTATCCCGTGCCCGCCAGTTCGGCCTTCTGTCCGCGCGGCGGCGTGCGGAGCGTCACCTTCGCGTTCCGGAGTCCGCTCAACCACTCAACAAGTCCTTGGTGCATCGCAGGCACAACTGGTACCAGGACTTCGGTCGGGATGTCGGTAGCCTCTGCGGTCGCGTAGGCCTCTTGAATCAGTTGCGTCACCATCTGGTCCAGTTCGAGGGGCTCCGGCTTCTCGACCACCCAGCCGCGCTCTCCCGAGATTCTGCCATCACGCACGTAGAAGACGTGAGCAGCCGCCTCCATCTCGTCGTCATCGAGACTAAAGATGTCGCAGTCAGTACCTGGCGGCAAGACGATGGCATTGCGGTCGAGCACGCTGTTGAGTGCTCGAACCCTGTCCCGTGCACGCGCGGCGCCTTCAAAGTCTTCGCGTGCTGCCGCTTCCTCCATCGCCCGTGTCAGGTCACGCATCATGGACTTCGCGTCGCCGCTGAGCACCGCACAGACACGCTCCGCAAGCTCGCGGTGCTCGTCGGCACTCACGCGCCCCACACAAGGCGCCGAACACTTGTCGATGTACCCAAGTAAGCACGGCCGGCCTTGCCGCTCCGCCTTGCGGAACACGCCCGGGGAACACGTGCGTACTGGCAGCGCCGTGAGCAATGTGTCAACGGTCTCCCGAATGGCCCAGGCCCTCGCGTAGGGGCCAAAGTAGCGGACGCCCTTCTTCCGTTCGCCGCGCATCACCTGAATGCGTGGAAACTCTTCGTTCATGGTCACCGCAAGGAACGGATACGACTTGTCGTCCTTGAACACCACATTGAATCGCGGGTCGTACTGCTTGATCCACGTGTGCTCAAGAATCAGCGCCTCGACCTCGTTGCGCACGACTGTCCAGTCAACGGAGGCGGCGGTGGTGACCATCGATCGCGTTCGCGGGTGGAGCGATGCCAGGTCCTGGAAGTAGTTGCTGAGGCGTGAGCGCAAGTTCTTCGCTTTGCCGACGTACACGACTCGGCCGTGCGGGTCGCGAAACCGATAGACCCCGGGCTTGACGGGAATCGAGCCCGGCGCTGGCTTGTAGTCCTCCGGATTGCTCACCACGCCAGCCTACGCTGGCGCAGGAACGCCCAGCAGTTCCGCAAGGTACGTTCCCGTGTGGCTAGCCGCGACGGCGGCGACCTGCTCAGGGGTTCCTTCAGCCACTACCAGGCCACCACCGTTGCCGCCTTCGGGACCCAGATCGATGACCCAATCCGCTGACTTGATGACGTCGAGGTTGTGCTCGATGACGATGACGGTATTGCCTTTGTCCACCAAGCCCTGGAGAACAGCAAGCAACTTGCTCACGTCCTCAAAGTGGAGGCCCGTGGTGGGCTCGTCAAGCACGTAGATCGTGCGCCCCGTTGATCGACGCTGCAACTCTGACGCCAACTTGACACGCTGAGCCTCACCGCCAGAGAGCGTGGGTGCAGGCTGTCCGAGACGTACATAGCCCAGCCCCACCTCAACAAGTGTTGACAGGTGCCGCGAGATGGCCGGGATCGCTTCAAAGAAGGTAGCCGCCTCTTCGATGGGCATGTCGAGGACGTCGGCAACGGTCTTGCCTTTGAAGTGCACTTCCAGGGTTTCGCGGTTGTACCGCGCACCTTTGCACACCTCGCACGGTACATAGACGTCGGGCAAGAAGTTCATCTCGATCCGAAGGGTGCCGTCGCCCGAGCAAGACTCACACCGCCCGCCCTTGACATTGAAGGAGAAGCGACCGGGCCCGTATCCACGGACCTTCGCTTCAGGTGTGTCAGCGAAGAGTTTGCGCACCTTGTCCCACACGCCGGTGTACGTTGCCGGGTTCGAACGAGGGGTCCGCCCAATGGGGCCTTGATCAACGTGCACGATCTTGTCGAGCTGGTCCGTGCCGGTGATCCTGGTGTGCCGCCCTGCCACTTGCCGCGCTCGGTTCAACGTGTTGGCGAGCGAGGTATAGAGAATGCCATTGACGAGCGTCGACTTGCCTGACCCCGAGACTCCGGTCACGGCGGTCAGGACGCCAAGCGGGAAGGAGACATCGATTCCCTGGAGGTTGTGCTCCCGTGCACCGATCACGGTGACCACGCGTTCGGGGTCGGCACTGCGACGCTCAGCGGGCACAGCAATGCTTCGACGCCCCGACACATACGCGCCGGTAATGGACCGTTCGTTAGTGAGCAAGGATGCGAGGTCACCGGAGTGGACCACGTGGCCGCCGTGCTCCCCCGCTCCAGGTCCGATATCTACGATCCAGTCGGCGGCGCGCAAGGTGTCTTCGTCATGCTCCACCACAATGAGCGTGTTGCCAAGGTCCCTGAGGCGTGTCAACGTGCCGATCAACCGTCGGTTGTCGCGCTGATGGAGACCAATGCTCGGCTCATCCAGCACGTACAAGACACCAACGAGCCCAGAGCCGATCTGCGTAGCAAGCCGGATCCGCTGGGCCTCGCCGCCCGACAGTGTTCCTGCGGCACGCGCGAGCGTGAGGTATTCAAGCCCCACGTCAAGCAGGAATCCCAACCGCGCATCAATCTCCTTGAGCACCTGGACCGCGATCTGGCGACCGCGCTCGTCAAGTTCAGCGGTGAGCAGGAAGTCGCGGGCATCGGCAATGGACAGTTCACAGACCTCTGCGATGGACTTGCCACCGATCAAGACCGCGAGCACTTCTGGCTTGAGCCGAGCTCCGTGACATGCGGCGCATGGCACTTCGCGCATGAACGCCTCGTACTTCTCGCGCGACCAGTCCGACTCCGTCTGGGAATGCAAACGCTCAAGCCAGGTGATCACGCCCTCGAAGCCGGTTGTGTACTGGCGTTCCCGGCCATACCTGTTCCGGAACTTCACGTGGACTTCGTAGTCCTTGCCCACAAGCACCGACTGCTGGATCTCCGTTGGCAGCGAGGACCACGGGGCGTCCATGTCGAAGCCCAAGTCTTCTGACAGCGCCTCGAGCATCCGCCCAAAGTACTCGGAGGCCATGTTGGCCCACGGGGCCACCGCTCCGGCTCGAAGGCTGGCATCTGGGTCCGGGATGACCAGATCTGGGTCAACCTCAAGCCGCACTCCGATTCCCGAACACTCGCTACACGCTCCATAAGGCGCGTTGAAGGAGAAAGTACGCGGTTCCATCTCTTCAAGGGTGAGGAGATGATCGTTGGGGCACGCACGCTTTTCGCTGTAACGCCGCGCTGGAATATCGCTGTCAACGGGGTCGATCACGACCAGGCCGTCGGCGAGCTTCAACGCGGTCTCCACCGAGTCGCTCAGCCGCTGACGCACGCCGTCGCGCGCCACTAGCCGGTCCACCACCACTTCGATGGTGTGCTTCAGCTTCTTCTCCAGAACAGGCGGGTCCGACAGTTGAACGGTCTCTCCGTCAACCCGGGCGCGCGCGAAACCCTGTTGCTGCAATTCCTCAAACACGTCCTGATACTCACCCTTGCGGCCCCGAACCATCGGCGCGAGCACCTGGTAGCGCGTGCCCTCGGGAAGATTGAGGACTGAATCGACTATTTGCTGCGGCGTCTGTGCTTGGATTCGTTCGCCGCACGTCGGGCAGTGTTGGGTCCCCACACGCGCATAGAGAAGCCGCAAGTAGTCGTAGACCTCGGTGATGGTCCCCACCGTCGAGCGGGGGTTGCGGTTAGTGGACTTCTGATCGATCGAGACAGCAGGCGACAAACCCTCGATGAAGTCCACGTCTGGCTTGTCCATCTGACCTAAGAACTGCCGGGCGTAGGCCGAGAGCGATTCGACGTAGCGGCGCTGTCCTTCAGCGAAGATCGTGTCGAAAGCCAGCGACGACTTCCCTGACCCACTGAGCCCGCTGAACACAATGAGCGCGTCGCGCGGAAGGTCGACGTCGATACCTTTGAGGTTGTGCTCGCGTGCTCCGCGCACGATCAGTCGTTCATTCACTCCACTATGGTACGCGTGAACGCAGTCGAACACGTGTTCGATGCGGCGTGTCGCGGTGCCGATTTGGTGTGGGCGCGCCGGGTCACCACAATAGGCCCATGACATTGTGGATGGTGGAGTACACCTACGACGAACGGTCCGAACGCCGGGACACAGCGCGGCCCGCGCATCGCGCGTACCTCGCGAGCCTGGTAGATGCAGGTCAGATGCTTGCTTACGGGCGCTTTGACGACGACGAGCAACCCGGCGCCCTTCTGATCGCCATCGGCGACACGAGCGGGGATGTCGAACGGCTCATCGCTGCCGATCCCTTTGTGCAGGAGGGGCTAGTGCCCCACCACCGGATCCGCAAGTGGGACGGCAACTGGGGTCCTTCCTCAGTCTGACGGTGCTCGGACATCGGCGCGCACAACGTCGGCGTGATCGCCTTCCACCACGACCACGCTCGCCCGCCGTCGAGTCACGATCATGCTTGCCAAGGCTGCAATCGTTACCGTTGCAAGAATGAATGACAGCGAGAACCAGATCGGAATCTCGGGAACCACGTGCACGGGTTCGCCGCCATTGATCCACGGCAACTCGTTCAAGTGCAGGGCCTCGAACACCAGCTTGATGCCGATGAATACCAGGATGACCGCAAGCCCGTAGGACAAGTAGATGAGGCGCCGCAGCAAGCCCTCGACAACGAAGAACAACTGGCGAAGACCCAACAAAGCGAACGCGTTCGCCGTGAACACGATGTACGGGTCCTGGGTCAGGCCAAAGATTGCGGGGATGGAGTCGAGTGCGAACAGCACGTCGGTGCTGCCGATCGCGAGCATCACGAGCAGCATGGGTGTCACGAACCGCTTGCCGTGCTCTTTCACGATGAGCGCTCCGCCCCGATAGTTGTCGGTGGCCGGAAGCACCTTGCGCACGTAGCGCATGGCGCGGTTCTCCTTGTACTCGGCGTGAGTCGAGTGCTCGGCGCCTTCCCGGGCAATGCTGATTGCGGTCCATAGCAAGAACGCCCCAAAGAGGTAGAACGCCCAGGAGAAGTTCTCGAGCACTGCTGCCCCGGCCGCGATGAACAGCCCACGCAGAACCAGCGCTATCCCGATGCCGATCAGCAGGACACGTTGCCGGTACTTCGCTGGCACCGCGAATCGAGACATGATGACGAGGAACACAAAGAGGTTGTCGATCGACAGTGATTTCTCCGTGACGTATCCGGCGAAGTATTCGGCGGCTGCCGTCGAGTCACTCCATAGGTAGAAGCTCGCCCCGAAGACGAGCGCAAGAACGATATAGAACACTGACCACGACACCGACTCCCTGAAGGTGGGCTCGTGCGGCTTGCGCACCACGACAAAGAAGTCGAAGAAGAACAGGCCGATGATCAACGCGATCGTGATCAGCCAAACGTAGTCGTGGGTCACGAAGTCATCTTAGGCGGCGCAGGCGTTCACCTCGCGCCAAGCATCTGGCGCAACTCCTTCTTGAGTTCAGCGATCTCGTCCCGTAGCCGCGCTGCGATCTCAAACTGGAGTTCGGCGGCGGCGGCGCGCATCTGCGCAGAAAGACTTTCGATGAGCGCCGTCAACTCGTCCGCCGGTTGCCCAGCGGACCCCGATGATTCCCTACGCCGTGACTTCGCGGCTTGCGCGACCTCTTCGAGGGCGCGGGCGGTGTCGGCCTCTTCACGCGCCAGCATCTCCGTGATATCACCGATGCGCTTGCGCAATGGCTGCGGATCCACTCCGTGGGCAACGTTGTACTCCACTTGTTTCTCGCGACGCCGGTTGGTCTCGTCGATGGCGAGCGCCATCGAGTCCGTCACCCGGTCGGCATACATGTGAACCTCGCCGGAAACGTTGCGCGCCGCGCGACCGATGGTCTGAATGAGTGACGTGCCCGAGCGCAGGAACCCCTCTTTGTCGGCATCCAAGATCGACACCAACGACACCTCTGGTAGGTCGAGGCCCTCGCGGAGCAGGTTGATGCCTACGAGGACGTCGAACCTGCCCATCCTTAACTCACGCAACAGCTCGACCCTGCGAAGGGTGTCGACATCAGAGTGCAGGTACTCAACGCGCACGTCACGGTTGCTGAGGTACTCGGTGAGGTCTTCCGCCATCTTCTTGGTCAAAGTGGTGACGAGCACGCGCTCGTTCTTGTCGACGCGTTGGCGAATCTGCTCGAGCAGATCGTCAATCTGACCCTCGGTGGGCTTCACGACGATCTGCGGATCAACCAGGCCCGTGGGCCGGATGATCTGCTCCACGACGCCATCGCTGCGTCCAAGTTCGTACTTCCCTGGCGTAGCCGACAGGTACACGGTTTGACCCACGCGCTGCTGAAACTCGGTCCACTTGAGAGGCCGATTGTCGAGCGCCGACGGCAGCCGGAACCCGTGCTCAACGAGAGTGCGCTTGCGTGATGCGTCGCCTTCGTACATCGCGCCGATCTGAGGCACCGTCACATGGGACTCGTCGATCACGAGCAGAAAGTCGTCGGGAAAGTAGTCGAGCAATGTGTGCGGTGGAGTTCCGCTCTCGCGTTGTTCGATGTGCCTCGAATAGTTCTCGATACCGGAACATGTGCCCACGGACCTCATCATTTCGAGGTCAAAGGTGGTGCGCATCTTGAGCCGCTGCGCCTCGAGGAGCTTGTTCTGCTTCTCCATCTCTTGCAGGCGCTCTTCGAGCTCGAGTTCGATGGTCTTGATCGCCTGGTTCATGCGCGATGTACTGGCAACGTAATGCGACGCGGGAAAGATGTGGACCTGTTCCCTGCGTTCGACGATGTCTCCGGTGAGTGGATGCAAGCTGTACAACGCTTCGACCTCATCGCCAAAGAACTCGATCCGTATCGCGAGTTCCTCGTAGACCGGGATGATCTCGACGGTGTCGCCACGCACGCGAAAGGTTCCGCGCGTGAAGGCGAGGTCATTGCGGCTGTACTGCATCTGCACAAACCCGCGCAGCAGACTATCGCGCTCGAGCACGTCGCCAACATGCAGTGTCACCATCCCCTGGATGTATTCCTCGGGCGTTCCGAGTCCGTAGATGCACGACACCGACGAGACGACGATCACGTCTCTACGAGTGAGCAATGAGTTGGTCGCGGAGTAGCGCAGCCGCTCGACCTCCTCGTTGATCGACGAGTCCTTCTCGATGTAGGTATCAGTTTGCGGAACGTAAGCCTCAGGCTGGTAGTAGTCGTAGTAGCTCACGAAGTACTCGACGGCGTTATTGGGCAGGAGCTCGCGGAACTCGGTAGCCAGCTGCGCAGCCAGGGTCTTGTTGTGCGCCATCACCAAGGTTGGGCGTTGCAGGCGTTCCACGAGCCACGCGGTTGTTGCCGACTTCCCGGTGCCGGTCGCGCCCAAGAGCACCACGTCCTTCTCCCCGGCCTGGATGCGCGCAGCCAAGTCCGCGATGGCGGTGGGCTGGTCGCCGGATGGCGTGTACTCGGAGATCACTTCGAACGGCGCTTGGGACCGGCGCAGGTCAGGACTTGTCATGTCCCCACGGTAACTCTCGCCACTGACACGCGGGTCACTGGGGAACGTGATTGCGCCAGCACTCGTCGACCTGTGCCTGGAGGTGCTCGACAGTGCCGTTGCCGTCAAGCACGACGTCGGCGACATCGGCGCGTTCGTCATCGGTGGCCTGCGCTGAGATTCGAGCAAGGGCTTCGTCGTGACGCATGCCTCGACCCTCCATCAAACGCTTGAGTCGCAGGTCTTCATCGGCCGCCACCGTCACCACAAGATGAAAGTCGTGACCCTGACCGGTCTCCACCAGCAAGGGGATGTCATGCACCACAACGTCCACCCCCTGCAATCGTGCTTGCTTGTCCGCTGCGGCACCCATCGCGTACACGTAGGGATGCACAATGGCTCCCAACTTGTCGCGGGCCCGGAGGTCGTGGAAGACGATTTGCGCCAGAGCCTCGCGGTCAAGCTTTCCGTCAACCACGATTCGATCGCCAAACTCGTGCACAATGTCGACCAACGCTGCGGAGCCAGGTTCCACCGCTCGCCGCGCGAGGACATCGTGGTCAATCACCTGCGCACCGAGTTCAGCGAAGCGGGACGCAGCGGTTGACTTGCCTGCCCCAATTCCGCCCGTCAACCCAATGCGCAACATGCCTTGATCCTGACACTCTTGTGCGCACGCGAGCAACACGGTGTGAGCAAACGCACGAAGGGCCGCCCCACGTCGTGGAAGCGGCCCTTCGTGCGGAGAGTCTAGTTGCCGGTGAGCTTCTCGCGAAGTGCCGCGAGGCGCTCGTCGGAAGCCAGCGTACCGGTCTCTTCGTCGGCGCCATTCTCGTCCTGCGAGGAGTACGAGGATGGGGCGTCGGACTTCGCTGCGCGCTTCTTGGGCGCAGGCTCGGCCGTTTCCGCATCGATCGCTGCGGCGTCCTGCTTGGCCACGAACACCTTATGTGCTTCCCAGCGTTCGTGAGCCTTGGCGTAGTCCGCCTCCCAGGCCTCGCGCTGCACGTCGAAGCCTTCCTGCCACTCCTGCGTCTCGGCGTCGAAGCCTTCGGGGTACTTGTAGTTACCCTTGTCGTCGTACTCGGCGGTCATGCCGTAGAGAGCGGGGTCAAAGTCCTCGCCCGCGGGGTCAACACCCTCGTTGGCCTGCTTAATCGACAGCGAGATGCGGCGACGCTCCAGGTCGATGTCGATGATCTTGACAAAGACGTCCTCGTCAGCCGAGACAACCTGCTCTGGGAGTTCGACGTGACGAACAGCGAGCTCGGAGATATGCACAAGACCCTCGATGCCTTCGTAGACACGCACGAATGCGCCAAAGGGAACGAGCTTGGTGACCTTGCCGGGCACAATCTGGCCGATGGCGTGAGTGCGCGCGTAGACCGCCCACGGGTCCTCCTGCGTGGCCTTGAGCGACAGGGACACACGTTCGCGGTCCATGTCGATGTCGAGTACCTCGACGTTGACCTCTTGGCCAACTGAGACAACCTCGTTGGGGTGATCGATGTGCTTCCACGACAACTCGGAGACGTGCACGAGGCCGTCGACGCCGCCAAGATCCACGAAGGCACCAAAGTTGACGATCGAAGACACGACGCCCTTGCGCTGCTGGCCAGGAGCCAGAGCGGTAAGGAACGTCGAGCGAACCTCCGACTGCGTCTGCTCCAAGAACGCACGGCGTGAGAGCACCACGTTATTGCGGTTCTTGTCGAGTTCGATGATCTTCGCTTCGATCTGCTGGCCAATGTAGGGCGCGAGGTCGCGCACGCGACGCATCTCGACGAGCGATGCCGGCAGGAAGCCGCGCAAACCGATGTCGACGATCAGGCCACCCTTGACAACTTCGATGACGCTACCGGTGACGATGCCGTCTTCTTCCTTGACCTTCTCGATCGAGCCCCACGCGCGTTCGTACTGCGCACGCTTCTTCGAAAGGATCAGGCGACCTTCCTTGTCCTCCTTGGTGAGGACGAGCGCTTCGATGGTGTCGCCAACGTTGACCACATCATCGGGATCAGCGTCGTGACGGATGGACAGCTCGCGAGCCGGGATCACACCCTCGGTTTTGTAGCCAATGTCGAGGAGCACCTCGTCTCGGTCTACCTTGACGATGACGCCGGTGACAAGGTCGCCGTCTTCGAAGTTCTTGATCGTCGCGTCAATGGCTGCGAGGAAGTCCTCAGCGGAGCCGATGTCGTTGACGGTGATCGTGGTGGTCTCGGGGGTGGATACGGACATGTAGTGGATGACTCCGATGGACATTGGTTAATCGTATGGAAGGTGGACAGGCAACAGCACAGGCGCGCAGAAGCCGTCTCTAAGCGTACCGCTTGCGGGCGCCCAGGCACAACGTGGCGCACATAACGATCCGGCTATAATCCCCAGGCCGTTTGCAGAAGATCCTCCGGCACAAACTTTGTCTTGCCTGCCATGACCGAGAACGGTTGCATGTCTACGTGCTCTCCACGCAACCCAGTGAAGGTACCGGTGTTACCAGCGACGGCAGCGTCAATCGCTGCAACGCCAAACCTCGTGGCGAGCAGCCGGTCCGCCGCCGTTGGAGTCCCGCCGCGCTGGACGTAGCCCAGCACCGTGAGGCGACTTGCGAAACCAGTCTTCTCTTCAATTGCCCGTGTCACCTCGTGGCCGATCTGGCCCGCGATCGGGTTGCCCCGGCTGTCGAGCGATTCCACCGGCCCCCATGAAGACCCTTCTGCGGGGATCGCGCCCTCAGCGACAGCCACGATCGAGAAATCCTTGTAGCGGTGACGGTGCTTGATCTTCTTGGCAATGACATCAATATCGAACGGAGACTCGGGTGCCAAAATGATGTCTGCACCGCCAGCGATGCCCGCGGCAACCGCGATCCAGCCCGCGTGCCTGCCCATCAGCTCGACCACCATCACACGGTTGTGGGATTCCGCGGTGGAGTGAAGCCGGTCGATGGCTTCCGTCGCGATCGAAACTGCGGTGTCGAACCCAATCGAAGCATCGGTGCCAACCACATCGTTGTCGATGGTCTTGGGGATGCCCACCACCGGCACGCCAGCATCGTGAACCTTGGACGCGGCGTGAAGTGTACCGTCACCGCCGATGCAGATCAGGGCATCGAGCCGCTCGTTCTGTGCAGTCTCGAGCACGGCTTCCATGCCGCCCGGAACGTTGTGGGGGTGGCAACGATCGGTACCAAGCATGGTCCCGCCATTGACCAAAATGCCGCTGACATCGTCTCGAGTCAGAGGAACGGCGTTGCCGTCGATGACCCCTTGCCAGCCGTTGCGGAACCCAACCACGGAACAACCGTGTTCGGCGACTCCGCGCTTGACCACCGCCCTGATTGCCGCATTCAGGCCTGGGCAGTCTCCGCCGCCGGTCAGAAGTCCTATTCTCATGTGTCCACCCTAATGTCCTGCGACTCGCCAGTTTTCGCCCACACCGATGTTGACATCGAGTGGCACGGTGAGTTCGCCTGCTCCACGCATTTCCTCCCGAAGTAGCGCTTCCACGGCGGCCAGCTCGCCCGGGGCCACTTCGATTACCAACTCATCATGCACCTGGAGGAGCTGTCGTGACGCAAGACCTTCGTCCCTGAGCCGCCGGTCAACGCCGAGCATGGCGCGCTTGATGAGATCAGCAGCACTGCCTTGCATCGGTGCGTTCAGCGCCATGCGCTCTGCCATGTCGCGGCGTTGGCGGTTGGTCGACGTGAGGTCGGGGATGTAGCGCCGGCGCCCAAAGATGGTCTCGGTGTAGCCAACCGCGCGCGCCTTCTCCACTACCGTGCGCAAGTAGTCGCGAACCGAGCCAAAGCGCTTGAAATAGTCGTCCATGAGTGCCTGCGCCTCACCGACAGGTAGGCCGAGTTGCCGAGCCAAACCGTAAGAAGAAAGCCCGTAGGCAAGTCCGTACGACATCGCCTTCACCTGCGAGCGCATCTCAGCAGTAACATTCTCTGGCGTGACTGCGAACACGCGAGCTCCCACAAATCGGTGGAGGTCCTCGCCGTCGATGAACGCCTGAATCAACTCGGCATCACCCGACAGGTGCGCCATGATTCGCATCTCAATCTGACTGTAGTCAGCGGTGACCAGCGTCTCGTAGCCCTCCCCCACCACGAAGGCCTCACGAATGCGATGCCCCTCAGGTGTCCGGATAGGAATGTTCTGCAAGTTGGGGTCCTTGGAGCTCAGCCTTCCGGTCGCCGCGACAGTCTGGCTAAACGTGGTGTGAATTCTGCCGTCATCGCGGACCGCCTTGCTCAACCCTTCAATGATCTGTCCCAGTTTGGTTGCATCACGGTGGGCAAGCAGCGCGGCCAGAAATGGATGCGGATGCTTCTCGAACAGTTCCGCAAGTGACGCCGCATCAGTGGTATACCCTGTCTTGATCTTCTTGGTCTTGGGCATTCCGAGCGTGTCAAAGAGCACCTCTTGAAGTTGCTTCGGTGAGCCCAGGTTCACCTCAGTTCCGCCAATGGACGCATATGCCTCGGCGGCAGCGGCCGCCGCTCGATCAGCAGCCTGTGCGGCGAGGGTGTCGAGGTGTGCGGCATCGATGGCGACGCCGGTCTCCTCCATGCGAGCCAACACGTCCACCAGGGGAATCTCCAGGTCGCGGTAGAGCGACCCCATGCCGCGTTCGACTACCTCAGGCTCGAGGTGCGCCGCCAAGCGGTGAATGTGCACCGCTCTTTCGCCAGCTGACTGAGCTGCGCTCGCGGACAGACCCAGGTCAAGTTCTGTGCCGTCGCCGCCAACACTCGGCGTGGCACCGAGATAGCGCTGGAGAATCTGGTCGAGCTCAAAACCGCGTTGGTCCGGGTTCACCAAGAACGCGGCGACTTGCGTGTCGCCAACCAAACCCACCAGATCCATGCCCCGCGCCTTGAGCGCGTGCCACGCGAACTTGCCGTGGTGCGCCGTCTTCCGTACCGTCGGGTCCGCGAGCCACGCGGCCAGCGCGGCCTCTTCTTCGGGGCCCAGCAGGGACACATCAATCCCGTAGCCCAGGTCCCCCTGGGAAACGCCCAAGGCCCACGCGTCAGCATCGGCGCCATTGCGACCCTCAACGTGAATGGACACGTCTCCCGTCAGAGCGACAACCTGCGACACCGCGTGGTCAACGACTACCTCGATGTCCTCCTCCGGTGCCGTGCCCTCGACGGCGCTCGAATCTCTTGCCAAAGGCGCGAGGCGATCGCGCAGCGTGCGGAACTGCAGCGCGTCGCACACGTCGTGGATCGCCTTGGCCTCGCCCCCTTCGTACTTCATCGCGCTGACGTCAACGGGGACCTCAAGGTCGGTGACCAGGTGGTTGAGCTCCCTGTTGAGTCGCACTTGGTCAAGGTGAGCGCGCAGGCTCTCCCCCACCTTGCCAGGAATATCGGGGGCTGCGGCGAGGATTTGATCGAGGCCCCCGTACGTTGTGACCCACTTTGCGGCTGTCTTGGGGCCAACCCCAGGAACGCCGGGCAGGTTGTCGCTGGATTCGCCGACGAGCGCCGCCAGATCGGGATACTGGTGAGGCCTCACGCCGTACTTCTCTTCGACGGCCGCCGGTGTGAAGTGCACCAAGTCCGAGACGCCCTTGCGTGGGTAGAGCACGGTCACGTTGTCGTTGACCAGTTGCAGCGTGTCGCGGTCTCCGGACACAACCAGCACGCGGAGTCCGGCCTCCGTGCCCAGCCGCGCGTATGTGGCGAGCAGGTCATCGGCTTCGAAGTTTGCCTTCTCGACGTGCACCACGCCGAGCGCGTTGAGGACCTCGCGGATCAACGGCACCTGAGGCTCAAAATCCGGTGGCGTTTCGTCGCGAGTTCCCTTGTACGACGGCAGACGCTCCGTGCGGAAGGTGCCTCCTGGCAGGTCGAATGCCACCCCCACGTGGGTAGGTTCATGGTCGCGTAGCAGGGACGCGAGCATGCTCGAGAACCCGTAAACGGCGTTCGTGGGTGCGCCCGTTGAGGTGGCGAAGTTCTCCACCGGAAGGGCGAAGAACGCGCGGAAGGCCATCGACAAGGCGTCGATCAGCAACAATGTCCCTTTGGATGATTCGCTCACAAGTGCCAACCTATCCCTATGACTCGCGACGATGCGCACCGACTGACCGACTTTGGCAACGACACTCTGATCGCTCGATTGGGCATTGTCGTCACCGACCTCACCGCGGCGCGCGTGGTGGGCACCATGCCTGTGGCGGGCAACACGCAACCCTACGGGCTGCTCCACGGCGGCGCCTCCGCCGCGCTTGCCGAGACCCTGGGTTCCCTCGGTGCCTATGCACATGCCGGAGCCGAGCACGTGGCCGTTGGTGTCGATCTGAATATCACCCACCATCGCTCGGTAGCTCAAGGGCTCGTCACAGGTACCGCGACGGCGATTCATTTGGGACGAACTGTCGCGAGCTACCTCATTGACATTCGTGACGAAGCAGACCAAACCATCGCTAGCGCGCGCCTGACGTGCGTCATCCGACCTCGGCGCGTGACCTAGTCGAAACATCATTGGGCTACATTGGAACATCTTGACCTGGAGGGAACCAGTGACAATGACGATTGAACGACGCACCGTGGTGCGGGCTGTCCTCGTGTTTGTCGTGGCTGCACTCGCTGTCACCTTGTTTTCGGCGATGACCGCTCAAGGGGCGACAGTCAGCGATAGCGCCGTGTCAAGCGACATCAGCATGACGACCACGACCGTCGACATCGACCCGCCCGACGACGCCGCCAGTGAGCCGGCACCCACGTCCTACAGTGGTTCAAACCGCTTCCTGCAGAGCATCGTCAACGGGCTCGTGTTCGGGCTTCTCCTCGCCCTGGCGTCGGTAGGCCTGTCGTTGATCTACGGCACCACTGGATTGAGTAACTTCGCGCACGGCGAGCAGGTGTCCTTTGGCGCGGTGTTGACCTACTTCTTCGCGACCCAGCAACCCGTCTCGCTGCCGATGATTCCCGTGAGCTTTGTCATTGGGATGCCGCTAGTCCCCGCCGCCCTGCTCGCTATCGCCGTAGCAGGAGCCCTGGGTTGGGTGCAGGACCGGTACTTGTGGTCGCGACTGCGGAAGCGTCGCGTGGGGCTCGTCCAGCAGATGATCGTGTCGATCGGCCTGTCCTTGGCCATCCTGAACTTCATCCAGTGGTGGGTGGGTGGACGCAGACTTCGGCTCACGCCCGACATTGACCCGCGGTATCAACTGGGCCCGGTCTACCTAGGCGAGCAGACCCTCATCTCGACCGGCATCGCGATCGCATGCCTGCTCGGAGTGGGCTTCTTCCTGACTCAAACGCGTCGCGGACGAGCCACTCGAGCCGTCTCTGACAACCCATCTCTCGCCGCAGCGTCGGGAATTAAGGTGGACTCCATTGTGCGACTCGTATGGGTGATGGCGGCAAGCCTCGCGGCGGTCGGTGGCATCCTGCTTGCGTTGTACGAGAACGGCACCGCGTTCGATGCCGGTGCGAGATTGCTGCTCCTCATGTTTGCCGCTGTCACCTTGGGCGGTCTGGGACACCCCTTTGGCGCACTCGTTGGTTCGATGGTCATCGGGCTCGTCACCGAAGTCTCAACAGTGTGGCTCGCGCCGGACCTCAAATACGCCGTCGCTCTAGGCATTCTCATCTTGGTCCTGCTGGTGAGACCTCAAGGAATACTCGGGCGAGCAGAGAGGGTGGGCTAGGCCATGGATATCTTCATCGATGCGCTGGGAGAGACCTTCGCTCCAACCACCGCGGCCTTCGCGCTTGCCGCCATTGGTCTCAACTTCCACTACGGGATGACTGGCCTGCTCAACATGGGTCACGCGGGCTTCATGCTGCTTGGCATGTACGGGTTCGCGATCTCCACGCAGCGCGGCGCGCCCATCTGGCTAGCGCTGATCGTGGCGATGGTGGTCGCAGTGCTCTTTGGGCTCTTGCTCGGTTGGCCCACGCTCAAGCTACGAGGTGATTACCTGGCCATCGTGACCATCGCCGCAGCCGAGATGATCCGCTTCTTGGGCCGGTCGCAATCGTTGCAAGGGCTCACTGGCGCCTCCACGGGAATCCGCGGAAATGACTACAAGTACACATTCGAGGCCCTCTCGCCCTTCCCGGATGAACGGATCACGGTGGGGTGGTTCACGTACCACGGCACGTTGTCTTCGAGCTGGTGGCTGCGGGTGGTGGCATGGGTCATGGTTCTTGCCTTTGCCCTGCTGTTCTGGCGTCTATCGAAGAGTCCGTGGGGTCGCGTCCTCAAGGGCATCCGTGAAGACGAAGACGCCGTGCGCTCGCTCGGTAAGAACGTCTACTGGTACAAGATGCAAGCGCTCGTGCTCGGAGGCGTGATCGGGGCGCTGGGAGGAATCCTGTGGGCGTTGGGCAACGCCGTTCAGCCCGATTCCATGGGGCGCCCCACTACGTTCTGGATCTGGACGCTGTTGCTCTTAGGGGGCGCGGCAACCGTCTTTGGGCCTGTGCTTGGGTCGGTCCTGTTCTGGACCTCGCTGGTGGTCGTGAAGCGCGTAGCAGGGGTGCTGGTGCCGGACTCATGGATGACGCAGTCAGAACTTGAGCCGTTCTCCCTGGTGCTCGTCGGAATCACCCTGATGTGCCTGGTGGTGTTCAGACCGCAAGGCATCCTTGGCGATCGAAGGGAGCAGGCGATCAATGTCTAGCACCGATCCTTTCGTGAAAGTCACGCCTGAACCTGGCGCGCCCAAGCCCGACCCCATCGTTGTCGCCCACGGCGTGAAGCGCCAGTTTGGCGGTCTGACGGCAGTGGACGTCGCGCACTTCGAGGTGCAACGCCACGCCATCACGGCCCTCATCGGCCCCAATGGCGCAGGCAAGTCAACATTCTTCAACCTGCTGACGGGGTTCGACTCCCCACAGTCGGGCGAATGGACCTTTAACGGGCACTCCTTGGCAGGGGTGCCGTCCGCGAAGGTCGCCCGTACAGGCATGGTCCGCACCTTCCAGCTCACCAAGGCCCTCAACCGCATGACGGTGATCGAAAACATGCGCCTGGGAGCCACCGACCAGGTGGGAGAGAACTTCTTCGCGGCTCTGGTCCCCGGACTGTGGCGCCAACGCGAGGCTGACATCACCGCGCAGGCGCACGAACTGCTCGAGCGTTTCAAGCTCTACGACAAGAGGAACGACTTCGCTGGCTCACTCTCCGGCGGACAGCGCAAACTACTTGAGATGGCGCGCGCGCTGATGTCCAAGCCTGAGCTCATCATGCTCGACGAGCCGATGGCGGGCGTGAACCCTGTGCTCACCGAGTCGCTCCTTGACCACATTGTTGAACTCAAGGCCGAGGGCGTCACCGTGCTCTTTGTGGAGCACGACATGCACATGGTTCGCCGCATCTCGGACTGGGTGGTGGTGATGGCCCAAGGCAAAGTCATTGCGGAGGGACCGCCCACGTCTGTCATGGCCAACCCGGCAGTGCAGGACGCCTACCTAGGAGCCCACCACGACACCGACCTTCCCGAGGAGCTGTGATGACCAAGGATGACGTAATCCTCAGGGCAGACAACCTCATTGCGGGCTACCTTCCGGGCGTCAACATCCTCAATGGGTGCTCGATGGAGGTCAAGAAGGGCGAGCTCATTGGAATCATCGGTCCCAACGGGGCGGGAAAGTCGACGTTCCTCAAGTCGCTCTTTGGCCTCGTCAACATTCGCGAGGGTGAAGTGACGCTCAACGGTGCCAACATCACCAACCTGCGCGCCGACGAGTTGGTTCGCCACGGCATCGGCTTCGTGCCCCAAACTGACAACGTGTTTCCGTCTTTGACCATCGAAGAGAACCTCGAGATGGGTGCCTACCAAGCGCACGCAAGCTTCAAGAAGCGCCTCGCTGTGATCGGCGATCTCTTCCCCGTGCTGATCGACCGCAGGCACCAGCGCGCAGGGTCACTCTCGGGCGGTGAACGGCAGATGGTTGCGATGGCCCGCGCCCTCATGATGGACCCACAAGTGTTGCTGCTCGACGAGCCCAGCGCGGGACTGTCTCCCGACCGCCAAGACGAGACGTTCGTGCGCACTCGCACCATCAATCGCACGGGCGTCACCGTGATCATGGTCGAACAGAACGCCCGACGCTGCCTCCAGATTTGCGATCGCGGCTACGTTCTCGACCAGGGCACCACCGCCTACACCGCGACGGGCAAAGAGCTCCTCAAGGACCCCAAGGTCATCGAGCTCTACTTGGGCACGCTCGGCGCCTAGCAAGTCGACAGATCGCGCTTAGCAACGCAGAAGGGCCCCCGGCCTGAGCCGGGGGCCCTTCTGGTGTGCCCACGTTCTGGGCACGGACTGCTTGACTAGACCTCGCCGAAGACGGCCGCGATCCACTGAGGAACGTTGTCGCCATCGAACTGGTAGACGCCGATGAAGGCGCTCGAGGGGTCGTTATCGTCGTTGAACGGTCCGGAGCCACCCACGGTCTGGAAGAAAATCTCTTCATCAGCCTCGAGAAGTTCCACGCACGCAGCGAACGACGAGCACTCCGTGGCGCCGTCAACCGCACCCGACACTGCTGCCAGGTTGTCGCGAATCGTCTTGGCGTCCGTGCCGCCGCCACGTACCGCTGCGAGAGCGACGAGCATGGTGGCGTCGTAGGACTCAGCGCCGTAGGCGAAGGAGTCCAGCGTGCTGCCGTGCACATCGTTCATGAGGGCCTGGAAGTCCGCCGTTGGGTTTGCACCCGGAATCGTTCCCTTGGCACCCGCGAGGGTACCGGCCGGGAAGTCAGCGGAGTAGTCGGCCGTGTTGCCGTCAACCAAGTACAGCTTCGAGACGTCGAAGCCCGCGGCGACGATCTCAGGAATGATCTGCTTGGTCTGGTCGAAGGCGATCAATGCGATCGCGTCGGGGTTGGTCTCCAGGATGGAGCCCACGTCCGTGGCGAAGTTGGAGGCGTTCGGGTCGAACTCCTGACCAGAGGTTCCATACGTGATGGATCCGCCGGCGCCTTCAACGGTGTCCTGGATCACGTCGCGCAGCGACGTGCCGTAGTCGTCGTTGAATACGAGGATACCGATGTCCGAGTGGCCGTCGTCCAGCATCAGCTGAGCGAGAGCGTTGCCCTGAACCGTGTCCGGCGGAGCGGTACGGAAGTAGTACGGCGAGTAACCGCTCAACCCTGTTGCCGTGTTTGCGGGCGAAACCTGCACAATGCCGGCCGCGGTGATGTCGTCAATGACGTTGAACGTTACCGAGGACGATGCCGCACCGATGATGGCGGAAACACCAGCATTGACCAACTCGGTCACCGACTGCGTGGCGATCTGCGGGTTGGCCGTGTCGGACGAGTCAGTGTGAATGACCGTCACGTCGGCACCAAGCACGCCACCTGCTTCGTTGATCTCCTTGATAGCAAGGTCAACGCCAGCGATCTCCGGCGGTCCGAGGAATGCAAGGCTACCGGTGATCGGCAACAGCGTTCCAATGATCAAGGGCTCATCGGAGCCCTCGCCCTCGCCGCCTTCAGTGGAGCAGGCGGTGAGGATCAACGCGGCTGCAGCAGTAGCTGCTGCTCCGCGGGCGATGGAATTCCATCGTGCCATGTTGTTCCCTCCAAACTGGCGGGTATCCCGCCAGTGAATCGACGTAGGGACCATCCCTACGATCAATGTGTTTACGTTACCGCCTGGAGGTTTCGGCGTTAGGTCCGCGAAGTCACGATTTCGTGACCTCAACAATGAGCGGACTGGCGTGTCGCTACTTCTTTGCCATCTGTTCGATGACAGCTTCGGCAACCTCACGCATGGTGAGACGGCGGTCCATGGACGTCTTCTGGATCCACCGGAAGGACTCGGGCTCGTTGAGCGACATGGTCTCCATCAGCAGGCCCTTTGCCCGTTCTACCTTCTTGCGGGTTTCCATCCGCTCCGTGATATCAGCGATCTCGTTCTCGAGAGCGCGGATCTCAACGAACCGCGATGCTGCGATTTCGACGGCAGGGAGAAGGTCACCCGGCGTAAATGGCTTGACCACGTACGCCATGGCACCGGCGTCGCGCGCCCGCTCCACGAGCTCGGTTTGCGAGAAGGCGGTGAGGAGCACCACGGGAGCCAGCCGTGCCTTGGCGATGTGCTCGGCGGCAGTGATGCCGTCCATGACCGGCATCTTGATGTCCATCACGACGACGTCGGGCTTGTGCTCGGTGGCGAGGTCAACGGCCTCCTGACCATTGGCTGCCTCCCCGACGACCTCGTAGCCGCCCTCCTGAAGGGTTTCGACGATGTCCATGCGGATCAACGCCTCATCCTCGGCAACGACGGCGCGGCGCTTCTGCGGGGTGCGGGGGGCTTCAACGGGGGCAACGGGCTCGATTGCCGCTGGGGTCTCTTCTGATTCGCTCACAAGCGATAGCCTAGTATGCGCGCCCCGATAGCCCAACCGGCAGAGGCATACGGCTCAAACCCGTACCAGTGTGGGTTCGACTCCCACTCGGGGCACTCACAGGACAAGCGCACAACACCTACTCGACCCTAGACATGGCAAGAGCCCGCCACCGTGACGGTAACGGGCTCTCCCCAGGCAGCATTCGCCTACATGCGCACTTGTCCAACCTTGTGAACGAAGATCGAGTTCGTGGTACCAGGCACCCCTACTGGCGTACCGGACACCACCACCACGTAGTCTCCGTCGACGGCGCGTCCCGTGTCCTTGAGGAAGGAGTCCACAAGGGTCACCATCTCGTCCGTGGAGTCGACGGACTCGACCAACTCGGCGTGGATGCCCCACCCCAAGGCCAGCGTCTTCTGCGTGTGAGCATCAGGCGTGAAGGCGATCATCGGCGTCTTGGGTCGCAGTCGCGACATCCGGTGAGCAGAGTCACCAGATTGCGTGAACGTCACGATGTACTTGACGTTGAGGGTCTCGGCAATGTCAGCACCCGCGTGCGTGACTGCCCCACCACGAGTCTTGGGAGTCGTGAGGAACGGGGCAATGCGGTGGCTGCCCTTTTCCTCGGTGTTACGGATGATGCGAGCCATGGTCTCGACCGTCACGATGGGGTACTCCCCCACCGACGTCTCGCCCGACAGCATGACTGCGTCAGCGCCGTCAAGCACCGCGTTCGCGCAGTCAGACGTCTCGGCACGCGTGGGCACTGGGGACGAGATCATCGACTCCAGGACCTGCGTGGCAACGATGACTGGCTTGGCTTGCGCGCGGCACAGTTCGATCGCTTGCTTCTGCACCAGCGGCACGTCTTCCAAGGGCAACTCGACGCCGAGGTCGCCACGCGCCACCATGATGCCGTCGAACGCGTCGACGATCTCAGCGAGGTTGTCGACGGCTTGAGGCTTCTCAACCTTGGCGATCACCGGCACCGTGCGACCCTCTTGGGTCATAATGCGTGCGACGTCTTCGTAGTCCTTGGCCGAACGCACAAACGACAAAGCAATGAAGTCGGCGCCAAGCTTGAGCGCCCACCGCAGGTCTTCCTCGTCCTTCTCCGACATCGCAGGAACCGACACGGCAACGCCAGGAAGGTTGATGCCCTTGTTGTTGGAGACCGGACCGCCAACAACCACCTTGGTCGTGACGTCGGTATCGGTGACCGCGGTCACTTCGACCTTCACCTTGCCGTCGTCAATGAGTAGCGGGTCGCCGATGTTGGCGTCGCCAGGAAGGCCAGGATACGTGGTGCCTACGAGTTCCTTCGTACCTTCCACGTCCCGCGTGGTGATCGTGAAGACGTCACCCTCGGCGAGAACGTGGGGTCCGTCGGCAAATCGTCCCAGGCGAATCTTGGGACCCTGGAGGTCAACGAGCACGGCGACGTTGCGTCCGGCCTCTTGCGCAGCCTGACGGACGTTGCGGTACACGGCCTCGTGCACCTCGTAATCGCCGTGGCTACGGTTGAGCCGCGCAACGTCCATTCCTGCAGCCACCAGTAGCCGCATCTGTTCGATGGACTCCGTCGCGGGCCCGATAGTGCATACAATCTTCGCGTTTCGCATGTTCCCCTGCCTATTTCGTTATGATGCGCGGAACGCTCCGCTGCGCGCCGTCACTAGAGCCGGTAGCTCGGTGCTCCCGGTCAAATACTTGTCTATCGCTGCCGCCGCAGCCCTGCCTTCCGCAATCGCCCACACGACTAGCGACGCTCCCCTGCCCGCGTCTCCCGCGACGAATATGCCATCGGCCGAGGTCGAGAAGTCGTCGTGACGCTCGATTTGCGCACGCTCCGTCAAGGCTACTTTGGCCTGGGGGTGCAGTGTGTGAGTCTCAGGTCCCGTAAAGCCCATCGCAATCAGCACCAAGTCTGCGGGGATGTCCCGCTCCGTGCCCGCCATCGGGGTCCGTGAGCCATCGGCGTTGTACTGCGTTTGTGCTACTCGGAGCGCCACAACATGGCCCTCATTGTTGCCAACAAACTCGACCGTGGATGCCAGAAACTCGCGCTCGCCACCTTCTTCGTGACTGGAGGAGACCTCAAAGACGTGAGGTGCGACCGGCCATGGTTCGTTCTCTGGACGTTCCAGCGGCGGCTGCTTACCGATCGCCAAGGTCGTGACCGAGGCCGCCTGCTGGCGCAATGCCGTTCCAATGCAGTCAGACCCCGTGTCGCCCCCGCCAATCACGATCACGTGCTTGCCTGTGGCGACCACCTGATCAGGGACATCATCGCCAGCGACCACTTGGTTGCCTTGGTGAAGGTACGGCATCGCGAACTGAATCCCGGCAAGATCCCGGCCCGGAATAGGGAGGTCTCGCGGGATTGGGGCGCCAGTAGCCACGAGAACCGCGTCATAGCGCGCCCGTAATTGATCCCAGGTGATGTCCGTGCCGATCTCGACGTTGGTCCGGAACCGGGTGCCTTCGGCTTCCATTTGGGTGACCCGCTTGTCGATGTGCACCTTCTCCATCTTGAAGTCGGGCACACCGTAGCGGAGCAGGCCGCCGATGCGGTCGTCCTTCTCATACACGGCCACGGTGTGTCCGGCACGAGTAAGCTGCTGGGCCGCGGCTAGGCCAGCAGGCCCAGAACCCACCACGGCGATGGTGCGGCCCGTCTGGCGCTGCGGAACGTAAGGACGGACGTTGCCGTCCTTCCATGCGTGGTCGATGATCTCGACCTCGATGTTCTTGATGGTGACCGGAGGCTGGTTGATGCCCAGCACACACGAACTCTCACACGGGGCAGGACAAATCCTGCCCGTGAACTCCGGGAAGTTGTTCGTCGCGTGAAGCCGTTCAATCGCATCGGACCACTGGTCACGCCACACCAGATCGTTCCACTCGGGGATGATGTTGCCCAGCGGGCAACCTTGGTGACAAAAAGGCACGCCGCAGTCCATGCAGCGCCCCGCCTGCCGGTGCAACGTAGCCTGGTCCTTGCCTAGCTCGTCCTTGACCTCTTTCCAGTCCATGAGCCGTACGGGGACCGGACGGTTAGGAGGAAGTTCGCGATCGCGAACCTCGAGGAATCCGCGGGGATCAGCCACTGGTCACCTCCAAGAACTCGTTCCACGCACCCGGGGCATCGAGGTCGCCGCCGTTCGCTTCGAGTTCCGCCAAGGCATCGCGTACGCGTGCATACTGAGCCGGCAACACCCGAGTGAACCGACCGGAGGTGTCAGTCCAGTTCTGCAACATTTCCTTGACGCGCGGCGATTCGGTCTCCGCCACGTAGCGTTCGAGGAGAGCCTTCACGATCGACTCGTCCTCGGCGTCGAGCTCGCTGAGCGAGAGCTCGCCTAGGAGGACTGCTTCGCGGTTCACGCGCGCCGGGTTAAGGTCCAGGACGTAGCCCGTGCCTCCCGACATACCTGCCCCCAGGTTGCGACCCGTTCGGCCCACGATGACAGCGGTGCCGCCTGTCATGTACTCAAGCGCGTGGTCGCCCACGCCCTCAACGACAGCGGTTGCGCCAGAGTTTCTCACCAAGAACCTCTCGCCCACTTGGCCGCGCAGGAACAGTTCTCCTGCGGTCGCGCCGTAGCCGATGACGTTGCCAGCAATCACGTCGCGCGAGTCATCGAGCGCCGCTTCGCGGGCCGGGCGCACCACGATGCGTCCGCCGCTAAGGCCCTTACCCACGTAGTCATTGGCGTCGCCGAACAAGCGCAGCGTGACTCCGCGCGGCAGGAAGGCACCTAGAGACTGGCCAGCGGAACCGGTCAGGCTGACGTCAATGGTGTTGTCAGGCAACCCCGCACCCCGGTACCGCTTTGTGACCTCGTACCCGAGCATCGTCCCCAGTGTCCGGTTGACGTTGCGCACCGTGCGAGCAATCGTGACAGGCTCGCCGCGCTCGAGAGCTGGCGCCGCCTCGTCGATGAGGCCTACATCCATCGCCTTGTCGAGAGCGTGGTCTTGCGTTGTCGAGTTCAACAGCCGCGCCCCAGAAGCCGGCTGCGCGAGAATCGGGGTGAGGTCCAGCCCGCGCGCCTTCCAGTGGTCGATCGCGTGACGCGTTTCCAGCATCTCGACGTGACCCACGGCCTCGGCAACGCTGCGGAATCCCAACGTCGCGAGTTGTTCGCGGACCTGCTCGGCGATGAACTCAAAGAACGCCTCGACAAACTCGGGTTTGCCGGTGTACCGCGCGCGGAGCTCGGGGTTCTGAGTGGCGACGCCAACCGGGCAGGTATCAAGGTGGCACACGCGCATCATGATGCATCCGGACACCACCATGGGTGCTGTCGCAAAGCCAAACTCTTCGGCCCCCAACAGCGCGGCAATGACCACATCGCGACCTGTCTTCATCTGGCCGTCTACCTGCACCACGATGCGGTCACGAAGGTCGTTGAGCACCAGCGTCTGCTGAGTGTCGGCAAGCCCGATCTCCCAGGGCGCACCCGCGTGCTTCAACGAGTTCAATGGGCTCGCGCCGGTACCGCCGTCGTGCCCCGAAATCAACACCACGTCGGACTTGCACTTCGCTACGCCGGCCGCAATGGTGCCAACCCCAATCTCCGAGACCAGCTTGGTGTGGATGCGAGCCAAGGGGTTCGCGTTCTTGAGGTCGTGGATGAGCTGCTTAAGATCCTCAATCGAGTAGATGTCGTGGTGAGGAGGCGGTGAGATAAGCCCCACGCCGGGAGTTGAGTGCCGGGTGGCCGCAATCCACGGGTACACCTTGTTCGCGGGCAGCTGCCCACCCTCGCCGGGCTTGGCGCCCTGGGCAAGCTTGATCTGCAGGTCGTCGGCGTTGACAAGGTACTCGCTGGTCACACCGAACCGACCGGAGGCAACCTGCTTGATGGCACTGCGGCGCTCGGGGTCATAGAGCCGGTCAACGTCCTCGCCGCCCTCGCCGGTGTTGGAGCGGCCACCCAGGCGGTTCATGGCGATCGCGAAGGTCTCGTGAGTCTCGTTCGAGATTGCGCCGTACGAGATTGCGCCGGTGTTGAAGCGTTTGACGATCTCAGAGACGGGCTCAACCTCATCGAGAGGAACTGGCGTCACGCCGTCCTTGTACTCGAAGAGGCCGCGCAAGGTCATCGCGCGCTTGGTCTGGTCGTCGACGCGGTCGGTGTATTCGCGGAAGATGTCGTAGCGGCGCGTGCGCGTGGCGTGCTGCAACTTGAAGACTGTCTCCGGGTCAAAGAGGTGCTCTTCGCCGTCCCTGCGCCACTGGTACTCGCCGCCCGTGTTGAGCCGCTCATGCGGCGGCAATTCGCCCGATGCCGGGTAGGCATCAGCGTGGCGGCCGGCTACTTCTTGGGCAATGACGTCAAGTCCCACACCATCGATCTGGCTTGGCGTACCGGCGAAGTGGCGAGCCACCAGGTCCTTGGAGAGCCCAATCGCTTCGAACACCTGCGCCCCGCGGTACGAGGCGATGGTGGAAATCCCCATCTTGGACATGATCTTGAGGACGCCCTTGCCGAGCGCCTTGATGAGGTTGTGCACGGCGGCCTCGGGATCGGTGTCGCCGAGGTACCCGCGCTTGGCGAGGTCCTCGACAGTCTCCATGGCGAGGTAGGGGTTCACGGCTGCGCAGCCGTAACCCACCAGTAGTGCGGCGTGGTGGACTTCACGGACGTCTCCGGCCTCCACCACCAGGGACACCTGCGTGCGGTTGCGGTGGCGCACCAGGTGATGGTGGACAGCCGAGGTCAGCAGAAGCGACGGGATGGGTGCGAGGTCTTGGTTCGAGTCGCGGTCGGACAGCACCAGGAAGCTCACGCCATCGTCGATGGCGCTGTCGACTTCAGCGAAGATCTCGTCGAGCCTGCGCTCGAGCCCTTCGCCGCCGTCGGCCACGCGGTAGAGACCGCGAATCTTGCGCGAGGAGAACACGCCACGCAGGGATGGCTCGGCGTCGATGTGGATGATCTTCGCGAGTTCGTCGTTGTCAATAATCGGGAACTCGAGCAGGACCTTGCGCGCGTGCTCCGGCGTCGCGGCCAACAGGTTGGGCTCGGGGCCGATCGCGCCGCCAATGGCCGTCACGATCTCTTCGCGAATAGCGTCGAGCGGAGGGTTAGTGACTTGCGCGAACATCTGTTTGAAGTAGTCGAACAGCAAACGCGGACGCTGAGACAACACCGCGATCGGCGTGTCAGATCCCATCGCCCCAATGGGTTCCAGTCCGTGGATCGCCATGGGACTGAGCAAGATGCGCAGTTCCTCCTCGGTGTAACCGAAGGCCCGTTGGCGGCGCTTGACGGATGCGCGCGAGTGAACGATGTGCTCCCGTTCAGGAAGCTCGCTGAGACGTACAGCGTTGTCCTGCACCCACTGCTCGTATGGGTGTTCGCGGGCCAACTGGGACTTGATCTCTTCGTCCTCAATAATGCGACCAGCACGTGTGTCGACCAGGAACATCCGTCCCGGCTGGAGCCTGCCCTTGCGGACAATTTTGGCAGGATCAATGTCAAGGAGACCCGCCTCCGAACCCGCAATGACGAGGCCGTCGTCAGTCACCCAGAACCGTCCGGGCCGCAGTCCATTGCGGTCCAAGGTGGCGCCAATCACGGTGCCGTCCGAGAAGTGCAGCGCCGCCGGGCCGTCCCACGCCTCCATGAGAGCCGAGTGGTACTCGTAAAACGCACGGCGCGCGGGGTCCATCTCTGTGTTCTTTTGCCACGCTTCGGGCATCATCATGAGCACGGCGTGGGGCAACGAACGGCCACCCAGATGCAAGAGTTCGAGCACTTCGTCGAACGACGCGGTGTCCGAGGCAGACGGCGAGCACACGGGCGTCAATGCGCTCATGTCGCCAAGTAGTTCGGACTCCAGCATGCCCTCGCGGGCAGACATCCAGTTGCGGTTACCCTGCACCGTGTTGATCTCGCCATTGTGGGCGATCGCGCGCAAGGGCTGGGCCAAAGGCCACGACGGGAAGGTGTTCGTCGAGAAACGTGAATGCACCAACGCAAGCTCGGACTCAAATCGCTCGTCAAGGAGATCAGGGAAAACCTGCTCGAGCTGATACGTGGTGAGCATGCCCTTGTAGGTCAACGTACGGGCTGAAAGCGAGGCGAAGAAGACGCCGCCATCGTGTTCCGCACGCTTTCGGACCCGGTAGACCTTGCGATCAAGACCGATGCCGTCGAGTTCGCCGGATGCGAGGAACACCTGGCGAAACGTCGGCATGGCGGCGCGGGCCGAGGGTCCCAGCGGCTCCGGGTTGGCTGGGACGTCGCGCCATCCCAACACGGTGACCTGCTCTAGCGCAGCCGCGCGCTCGAGCGCAGCGACCTCGGTCGCTTCCTCGCCCGGAGTCAGGAACGCAATTCCGGTGGCGTACGTGCCCACGGGAGGCAAATCGAAGTCGACCACGGCACGCAAGAAGGCGTCTGGTATCTGAGTGAGGATTCCGGCGCCATCTCCTGTCTCAACCTCAGCGCCCACGGCACCGCGATGTTCGAGGTTCTTTAGCGCCGTGAGGGCAGCGTCAACGATGTCCCGTCCCGGCGCGCCACGCAGGGTCGCCACGAACGCGACGCCGCACGCGTCGTGCTCGTACGCCGGGTTGTAAAGCCCGGCGGAGGGCTGGGGTGCGCTCGTTTGAGCAGCCATCACACCGTCCTTAGTCGTCGTCGCGGAGGCCCAAATCTACCTTGCATTGGGGCGCCGTCGACCCGGTTTGGACACGGTAGTCAAGAGTACCGCCTCCGGCCGTGAGCAGAGAATTCGCTACGGCTTCGCGGGCTTGTCTTTCGGGGCTGCGGGCTTCTTGGCGGCCGGGGCCTTGGAGGCTGCAGCCTTCTTGACGGGAGCCGGCTTCTTGGCGGCCGGCTTCTTGGCTGCCTGCGTCTTGGCTGCCGGCTTCTTGGCGGCCGGCGTCTTGGCGGCCGGCGTCTTGGCGTTCGGCTTCTCGGCAACCGTGGCCCTCGGCGCTGCCGTCCGCTTTGCCGGAGGCTTGGTCTCCATGACCTCGGTCACAGCTGCGGAGGAATCCGTCGCCGCGAGCTGGTGCCGCGGAGTCGAATCGCCTGCCGCGCGCTGACGACGTCCTTGCCAGATGAAGATCGCAATCGCGCTCACCAGCACCACGGCGGCAACCCACACGTTGATACGGAGTCCGCCCACCATGACTGCTGTGTCCACGCGGAGCATCTCGATCCACAGGCGCCCGGTGGTGTACACCACCACGTAGAACCAGAAGGTGCGGCCGCCGCGTAGGTTCCAACGCCGGTCCAGATAGATGATCAATGCCGCACCGGCGAGATTCCACAGCATTTCGTAGAGGAAGGTGGGGTGATAGAGAGTCTCGAGCGCATCGCCCGCACGCATGCGTGAAGGATCAATCGCGAGACCCCACGGCAAGGTGGTGGGCGCGCCGTAGAGTTCGTGGTTGAAGTAGTTGCCAAGCCGACCAATCGCCTGGGCGATGAGCACCGCAGGTGCGGCGGCGTCCAGGTACGCGGTGAACGAGACCCCGTGCCTGCGGGCCCCGATGTAGGCACCTACTGCGCCCAGCGCGACCGCCCCCCAAATACCGAGGCCGCCTTCCCAAATCTTGAAGGCGTCAACAGGGTTGCCGTTCTCGCCAAAGTATGCGGCTGGGGATGAGATCACGTGGTAGATCCGGCCGCCGATGATGCCGAAGGGGACGGCCCACAGCGTCACCTCTTGGACCACCTCGGCGTTGCCGCCTCGCTCCACCCAACGGCGCGTCGTCAGCCACAGCGCGAAAAAGATGCCAGCCAAGATGAACAGCGCGTACGCGTGAATGGTCAGAGGACCCAGGCTGATGGTTGCCCATTCGAGCGGCGGACTCGGGATTTCGGTGGTGATCACAGCGTTTCTCCTCGTACTCGGACGGCTCGCACTCCAGCGGCGAGCTCTTGAACTTTGACACGGAGCGCCGCGAGTCCGGCGTCGAGCGACTCATTCTCCGTGAGGCACCGTACCAGTGCGGAGCCCACGATCACGCCATCGGCGTAGCGAGCAACCTGCGCCGCGTGAGCCCCGGTGGTGACACCCAAGCCCACACACACTCGGGGCGCGCCAGCTGCCCTGGTGTTGCGCACCAGTGATTCAGCCGCATCACCCACGGTTGCGCGTTCGCCCGTCACACCCATGAGGGATGCCGCGTAGACAAAGCCCGTGGTCGCGTTGACCGTGAGGTGCAGCCGTTCCGTGGTAGAACTCGGGGCCACCAGGAAGATCTTGTCGAGGCCGTGAGCGTCTGCCGCAGCGATCCACTCGGCACCAGAGTCGGGAGTGAGATCGGGCGTTATGACGCCTACTCCCCCTGCCGAGCGCAAGTCCTGAGCAAATCGGTCTACTCCGTACTGGAGCATCGGATTGAAGTAGGACATCACGAGCGCGGGGGCGCCGGTCGCGGCTACGGCGGTCGCGGCGGGAAACACATCAGCGATCCGGGTGCCGTTCGCGAGGGCCTGTTCCGCCGCAAACTGAATCACGGGACCGTCGAGCACGGGGTCCGAATACGGCAGACCAATCTCGACGATGTCCACGCCAGCCTCGACCATGACTTCCATCGCCTCGATGGAGCCCTCCACGCTGGGGTAGCCCACGGGAAGATAGCCGATCAGCGCCGCACGCCCCTCGGCCTTGATCTCGTCAAGCCGGTCGGTCAGCGCGCTCACGAGTGCGACTCCGGCAGCATGTCGAAGTAACGCGCGGCCGATTCCACGTCCTTGTCGCCCCGCCCCGACAGGTTGACGAGCAGGGTGGCGTCCTCACCAAGCTCCTTGCCGAGCTTGATCGCACCGGCAAGTGCGTGCGCGGACTCGATCGCGGGCAAAATGCCCTCGGTCCGGCATAGCAAGCGGAACGCTTCCATCGCCTCGACGTCAGTCACAGCCCAGTACTCGGCACGGCCTAGGTCTGCCAACCACGCGTGTTGCGGGCCCACACCGGGATAGTCCAGGCCCGCCGAGATCGAGTGGGACTCGGTGGTTTGGCCGTCGGCGTCCTGAAGAACGTAGGACTTCGAGCCATGCAGGACGCCTGGGCGTCCGCCGCCAATCGCCGATGCGTGCCGCCCCGTCTCGACACCGTCGCCTGCCGCTTCGCACCCGATGAGTCGCACCTGAGAGTCGTCCAGGAACGCGTCAAAGATTCCGATCGCGTTGGAGCCACCGCCTACACACGCCAGCACCGCATCCGGAAGACCTCCCATCGCGAGCATCTGCTCGCGGGCTTCGAGCCCGATCACGCGCTGAAAGTCTCGCACCATGGCAGGAAAGGGGTGCGGGCCTGCCGCGGTGCCAAAGACGTAGTTGGTGGTGTCAACGTTGGCGACCCAGTCGCGGTAGGCCTCGTTGATCGCGTCGCGGAGTGTCCGGGAACCAGTCTTGACCGGGACCACGGTGGCGCCGAGCAGCTTCATGCGGGCCACATTGAGGGCCTGACGTTCCGTGTCCTCTTCCCCCATGTAGACCACGCACTCGAGGTCCATGAGTGCCGCGGCCGTAGCCGTGGCGACGCCGTGTTGGCCAGCTCCGGTTTCGGCGATCACGCGAGTCTTGCCGATCCGCTTGGTGAGCAGTGCCTGTCCCAATACGTTGTTGATCTTGTGGGAGCCGGTGTGATTGAGGTCCTCGCGCTTGAGGAAGACCCGCGCTCCCCCGGCGTGCTTCGCGAAGCGCAGCACTTCAGTGACGATGCTGGGGCGTCCCGAGTACTCGCGACCCAGGCGGTCGATCTCGGCATAGAAGCTCGGGTCGAGGCGCGCCTTGTCGTAAGCATCGGTGAGTTGGTCGAGCGCAGCCATCAGCGCCTCCGGGACAAACTGGCCGCCAAAGTCGCCAAAGAACGGCCCGGGGGCCGATTGGAGCGATTCGGTCACGGGCGCACCGATCGCAAAGCCGGGTGCGCGCCCGCTGCCACCATGGAGGCGACAGCCTGGCGTGGATCCTTGTCCTTCACGAGAGCCTCGCCCACCAGCACCGCGTCAGCGCCCATGCGAGCGTACTCAACGACATCATGGCTGTCGCGAATACCTGATTCGGCGACGCGCAACACGCCCGCTGGGATGGTCGGCGAAACGCGTGAGAACGTGTCTCGATCGACCTCGAGCGTCTTGAGGTTGCGCGCGTTGATGCCGATGATTTTGGCACCGGCGTCCACCGCGCGCTTAACCTCATGCTCATCGTGGACCTCGACGAGCGCGCACATCCCTAGCGAGTGAACGCGTTCCACGAGTGACTCGAGCGCCATCTGTTCCAAAGCGGCGACAATCAGCAAGACCATATCTGCGCCATGCGCACGCGCCTCCCACACTTGGTACGGCGTGACGATGAAGTCCTTGCGCAGAACGGGGATATCGACCTTGCCTCGCACCGCATCCAAGTCGGCGAGCGATCCGTTGAAGCGTCGCTGCTCAGTCAGAACCGAGATGACGGATGCCCCGCCGGCCTCGTACTCAGTGGCGAGCGAGGACGGATCGCTGATGTCGGCAAGCTCGCCCTTGGACGGGCTCGATCGCTTGACCTCGGCGATCACCGCCACCGCGTCCATGCTCAAAAGCTGGAAGGCGTCTTGTGCCCCAGGTAGCCGTTCGGCGCGCTGCTTGAGCGCATCCATCGAGGTGGCTTGTTCGCGCACCGCTAGATCTTCCTTCACACCAGCCACGATGCTGTCGAGGACACTCATGACGCACTCGCTCCCATGGCTACATCGTAACCAACACGGATGAGGCCGATGACCGTGCCCCCCAAGCTGGGGGCAGCGAATGCTACGGAGCGAGGAAGGGCTCGAGCGCAGGGATGTTGCGTGCGATCCAGAATGCGAAGAGAAACAACGGCAGCGCCCAAGCCATGGGCGTCGAGATCGTCACGGACGGCAAGCGCACGCCCGCGGAGCGTAGGCCCCACCACGCGAGCGAGACGACAATCAAGGGGATGATCACCAAGACGACCACAGGGTTCATGTCCAGCGCGCCAACAAGGTTGCCGTGAAGCAGTTCATGGGTGGCCCGGAGTCCGCCACAGCCTGGGCAGTAGTGACCACTAGCGGCCAAGAAGACGCACTCGGGGAAGAATCCCGCCTGATAGGGATCGCGTACCGCGGTGTACACGGCCCCTGCGGCGAGGATGGCAGCCGTGCTCAACGGTCCCAGCATGGGTCGAACAGACCCCGTCTGGGTCTCACGCTCAAGCACGGCTGCCGTCATCGTCTAGCTGAACTCAGCGAAAGGCAGAGCGAGCAGACCCGAGAAGTTCAAGATCATGCCCACCACGGACAGCGCGCTTCCGATAATCCCCAGGATGAAACCAATCTGCCCGAGGTTGCCGTTGGTCGCGAGGCCCTGTTCGGCCGCAGCCTTGGATTGCAAGCCAAGGATGATCGCAGGAATACCTGCGATGAAACCACAGCAAATGATCGACAAGATGCCGGTCACGAGTGACCAGGTGCCGAGGCCGTTCTTCGATGCCGAAGCACCTCCGTATGGCGCTGCGCCCGCCGGGGGCGGAGGAGGAACTGCAGTCATGCCAATCTCCTTTGATAGTGGAAAGACGCTCCCTGCCAGGAGCACCGATTACTGACGAGGTTGCCCGTATCCAAGCGCCCTCAGGACAATCCCCGCCACGATGGCGGCGACTGCCACACCTATTCCGACCCAGATCAGCGTCATGTTTGACACGCTTAGCCCGATGCCCGCAGCAAGGGTCGCGACCACGAATCCGGTGGTGGTTGCCCACCCGGCGTAGGTCTTGCCGTGATTGTCCGGCGCCACATCGGGCAGGTCCTGGGGTTCTAGTTCAACGCTCGACATTCTCACTCCTTGGGTTCTTTCGACAGTCTAGCCACGACCCACGTCACGAAGGCGGGTAGCACGCGAAATCGCGCGAATCATTGCGGCGGCCTTGTCTCGGGTCTCTTGTTCTTCGCGTGCCGGGATCGAGTCTGCGACCACACCCGCGCCAGCCTGCACGTACGCCACCTGATCCTTAATGAGCGCGGTACGAATGGTGATCGCAAGGTCCATGTTGCCAGCGAAGTCAAAGTAGCCTGCTGCTCCGCCGTAGAACGCACGCCTCGCGGGCTCCACCTCATCGATCAGCGCGATGGCTCGCGGCTTGGGGGCGCCTGACAGCGTCCCTGCAGGGAATGTTGCGGTCAGGACATCGACCGGCCCGTACTGCGGTTCAAGCCTGCCCACCACGGTGGAACAGATATGCATGATGTGGCTATAGCGGTTGACAGCCTTGAAGTCGACCACTTCCACCGAGGCCGGCTCACACACCTTGACAAGATCATTGCGGGAAAGGTCGACGAGCATGATGTGCTCGGCGATCTCTTTAGGGTCCGCGAGGAGTTCCAACTCAAGCGCCTTGTCTTGCTCGGGCGTGGCACCCCGGGGACGCGATCCAGCAATGGGATACGTCATCACCTCGTGGTCCTTAACGGCGACGAGCGACTCCGGGCTCGAGCCCACCACCGCGAAGTCGTTGCCGTCGCCATCGCGCAACTGGAAGTAGTACATGTACGGGCTGGGGTTGAGGGTGCGCAACACCCGGTAGACGTCGAGGGGCGACGCGCTGCAATCAACCTCGAACCTCTGCGATGGCACCACCTGGAACACGTCGCCGTCGCGTATTGCCTCCTTGCAGATCGCCACGTTCTGCTCGTAGTCACCTGGTTCAGAACGAGCGCGTACGGAAGGCTCGTGAGCGTCAGGCTCCGTCACCGACACCTCACCCGCAGGTGCCGACGCCAGGTCCGCTTGCATGGCGTCAAGGCGTGCCAACGCATCGTCGAAGGCACTCTCGATGCCCGACGGCTGAGCGTTCGCGTTGACGGCATTAGCGATCAGCCACACGGAACCGTCGTGATGGTCGATAGCGGCGATGTCGGTAGCGAGACAGAGTACGGCGTCCGGCACGTCAAGTTCACGGGGGGCTTTCTGCGGCAGAGTAGGCTCCCATTGCCTCACCATGTCCCACCCGAGCAGGCCCACGAGCCCTCCCGTCAAAGGCGGCAAGCCCGGGATAGCCTCCGAGGCTAGCTCGGCCAGCGCTTCTCGAATCGCGTCGAGCGGGGACTGCGCGGTGAGCCCCACCGGGACGTCGCCACTCCACGTGGCTTCATCCCCGTTGATCGTCAGCGTCGCACTCGCCTGGACCCCAACAAAGGAGAACCTCGACCGCGACCCGTCGGGCTCCGCCGATTCGAGGATGAAAGTCCCGGGTCGCTCGTGGGCGAGCGCCCGGTAGACCGCTACGGGTGTGAGGGAATCCGCGAGCAGTCTCCTGACGACGGGCACCACGCGATGGGTGGTGCCCAACGCGGTGAACTGTTCGAAGGCTGGCCAGGTCTCGCCCCACTCCAGCCCCACCGCACTGGCCTCGCCAGAAGTGCTCTGTGCGGTAGTCATGGCGTTCTCGCCACGACTGCGCCCAGGTCTCCGCCAGCGTCGAAGCACGACTCCTCGCCGGTGTGACATGCCGGACCCACTTGGTCGACCACCAGGAGCAACGCATCCCCATCGCAATCGAGGGACACAGATACCACGTGCTGGACATTGCCGGATGTGTCGCCCTTGCGCCATAACTCCTGACGGCTACGGCTCCAGTAGACGGCCCGCCCGGTGGTGAGGGTCTCGGCGAGGGCATCGTCGTTCATCCATGCGACCATCAAGACCTTGCCGGTGGAGTGCTGCTGCACCACCGCACACACCAGGCCCGCGGGGTCGCGCTTGAGTCGACTAGCAATCGCTGGGTCTAGTGGCATGCGCCTATCCTTCCATGCTCACGGCGAGCGGTGACAACCCAACATGGTGTGGGCAGTGCTACCCAAAGAGCGGCGTGGCAACCTAGTCTCGCGTCTGGGACATCCACGCGGCGTACAAATCCGCGTAGATGCCTTTGCCCTTCACCAAGTCACGGTGAGTGCCGTATTCGACCAACTCACCTTGATCCATGACGCCGATCACGTCCGCGCGTTCGGCGGTCGACAATCGGTGCGCGATCACCACCGATGTGCGCCCGGCCATGAGACCCTCGAGCGCCCGGCTAATGCGCACCTCGGTTGCGGGATCCACCGCCGAAGTCGCCTCGTCCAGAATAAGCAACTCGGGGTCGCGCAAGTACGCGCGCGTGATGGAAACGAGTTGGCGTTCACCGGCTGACAGCAGCTCTCCGCGCGGGCCCACCGGGGTATCGATGCCCAAGGGCAACCTGTCCAACCACGGCTCGAGCCCGAGCGATTCCATCGCTGATAGTGCGCGCCGTTCAAGGTCTTCCGGAGAGGCGTTCGGGAGCGAGTACTCGAGGTTGGATCGGATGGTGCCGTCAAACAGGAAGCCCTCCTGCGGCACCACGGCGACCGAGTGTCGCAGCGAGTGCATGGGAACCTTCCGGAGGTCGACGCCGCCCACCTCGATGCTGCCTGAGGTGGGATCGAAGAATCGTGACAGCAAGCGCGCAAGCGACGTCTTTCCGGATCCCGTCCGGCCCACCAGTGCGAGCCGCTGCCCCGTGGGCAGGTCGATGTCGATGCCTTTGAGCACCTCGGGCCCACCCGGGTATGTGAGGCGCACTCCCTTCACCTTGAGGTCGCCACGTCCACGAGGAATCTCAATGCCCGCCTCGCCAGGGTCAACCACGGTGATCTCTTGGTCAACGAGCTCGAGCGCGCGTCGCCACCCGACCATGGCACGCTGCATCTCCGCGAGCATCTCGATGATCCACATCAAGGGGCCGGAGAACATGTACACCAGGAATGCGAACGCCACCACGGTGCCCACGGTCATCCCGCCGTCAAGTGCGAGCAGGGTTCCGACAATCAGCGCGAGTCCGGTTCCAAGCGACTGGCCGAAGACCGAGGTGGCGAAGTTGGTTGAAGCCAGCCGGCTCGCGCGGCGCTCGGCCGCAAAGATGCTGTCAATTTCATCGCGAAGCTGACCGCGCATGCGCTCCTGGACACCATAGGACCGGATCGTGGCGACGCCCACGATTTGCTCCGACGTCTTGCCCAAAAGGTCACCCATCTGGGCCCGGACGCCTTGGAATGCGACCCTCACGCGAGGCTGAATGTAGAACAAGGCGAGCATCATGGGGATGAAGGCGCACAGCACAACGAGGGCGAGTTGCCACGAATAGGCAAGCATCACAATGAAGACCACGACGGCTTCGAGAGCCGAGATGAGCATCGCCGCACCTGTCCATTGCATGAGATCGCGCATGGTCTCGACATCCCCGGTGACCCGCGAGACGTAGCGGCCGCGCTGCTCCTCGTTCTGAGTGAGCACCGAGAGCTCGTGAACCTTCTTGAACGCACGGATTCTGAGCGTTGCGAGGCCGGCTTCCGCCGCCGTCACCATGCGCGTCCGCACCCGCCACGCCAACAGTGCAGACAGGGTGAGCACCACGGCACCCACCGACGCGTATCGGGTAGCGAGTTCCACATTGACGCCATCAGGGGCCAACAGGCCTTCGTCGGTGACGCGCTGGGTGAGGAACGGAACCGCGGCACGGCCGAGCGACGCAAAGCCTGCCATGACAAGCGTGATGACAATTCCAGTCCGGAACTCGGGGCTCACCGCGAGCCCGCGCCGGAACGTGCCAACGAGGGATGGACGCGCGCTCATTCGACCCGCTCCGCTTCTTCCTGTGCCTGACGCTTCGAATCTTCTTCGTACGCAAACACCAGCGATCGGTAACCCGGATCGCGCGCGATCAGTTCCGCGTGAGTCCCTGCGTCCACAACCCGGCCCTGATCAATGTGAATGACCCGGTCCGCAAGCGTGATCGACGCCAGCCGGTACGCCACGAGCAACACGGTGGGGCCGCGGCCGGACGCGCTGAGCCCCGTCAGGATGTCCCGCTCAACACGGGGGTCAACAGCCGAGGTGGCGTCGTCGAGGACAAGCACCCTCGGCTCGCGCACGAGCGCACGCGCCAATGCGACGCGCTGACGCTGGCCACCGGATAGGTTCATTCCCCGTTCAGCCAAGACGGCGTCGAGTCCCTTCAGGTCGCCCTGCGAGAGCTCCTCCACTACGTCGAGCACTTGCGCGCGCTTCAACGCGTCCCACACCAAATCGTCGCTGTAGTTCTCGCCCAAGGTCACGTTGTCACGTACGGTACCCGCAAAAACGAACGCGGTCTGCGGAACAAGTGCCACATGCTTGCCGAGTTCCTCGACGTCCGCCAAGTCAGTCCCGTCGAGGGTGACCTTGCCGACGGTAGGACGCGCCAACCGAGTAGCCGCGAGCGCGAGCGTGCTCTTCCCGGCACCGGTGGGTCCCACAAGAGCCGTGATCGTGCCGGGCTCAAGTTCCAGTGAGACGTCCTTCACGATCACTACGAGTTCGCCATCGCCATCGTCGGCGCCGATATCCGCATTGACGAAGTGCAGCGCTCCAGCACCGTCCGTCGGTACCGCGAGGTGGCCCGGTTCGTCGACCTCTGTCGCAGCCTGGGCGATCTCGCCCACGCGCCGGAACGCGACCAGCGCCTGCGGCATCTGGCCCAGCAGCCACCCCAGGCCTCGAATCGGAACCGCAAGCAGCGTTACTAGGTAGATCGCGCTCACGACGTTGCCAACCGTGACCGCACCTTCTGCCGCGCGATGTGCGCCAACGATCATGAGGGCCACGGACCCTAGCGGCACCACGAGATCCATCATCGGCTCGAACCACGCGCTGGTACGCCCTACCTTGGTGTCGGCATCGCGCAGCGCATACGTGGAGCGTGCGAACCGTTCGGTCTCGCTCTCCTCAGCTCCGAGCGCCTTCACCACGGTGCCGCCCTCGAAGCTTTCGTGAGCGATAGTCGACACCTCTGAACGCAGGCTCTGGCCCTTGTCCCACTTGGGCGTGATGACGCGTTCGTAGACCACGTTGATGGCAAAGATCACCGGCACCACGGCAAGACCGGTGACGGCGAGCCACGGGTCCATGATCCACATCGACGCGCCTGCCGCGAACATCATGACGAAGGACCCCACCGTGAAGGCAAAGGGGTGCAGCGTATCTGTTGCGGTCTCAGAGTCTGATGACATTGCCGAAAGCATGCGTCCCGAAGGGTTCTTGCGGTGCCAGCCCAGCGGCAGCGACGCCAGGGCGTCCGCCACCACTTGCCGGTGACGCGCGCCAACGCCAGCGACGGCGGAGCCTTGCACCGCCCGCCGCACGCCCACCAACACCGCGTTCGCGATGCCGATCGCCACGAAGACACTGCCTGCGAGCAGGATCGCCTTGACGGGGTCCTGGGTGTATTCGCCCCACACGCCCTTGATGGGGTCGCCACTGATGCCGGGGATCACGACATCGTCGGTGATTTGTCCTAGAAGAGTGCCGAACGCCACGACCAAGATGCTGAACACCGCTGCAGCGGTGATCGCTGTCCAGAAGCGCCGTCTCTGCGTCCGCATTGCGTGACGCAGTAGCTGAAGTGCGCGTCGCGTGAAGGTCCCGGTGAGGACGTAGTCTGCCGAATGGCTCGTGGTGGTCATCGGACATCGACTCCCGAGGCGCGCATGTGTTCCTTGACGTCGGCGATGGTGAACTGCCCAAAGTGAAACACGCTCGCGGCAAGAACCGCGTCCGCGCCTGCACGCGCAGCCTGGACAAAGTCATCGACCTTGCCCGCTCCCCCGGAAGCGATGAGGGGAATCGACACAACGTCCCGAACCTGCTCGATCATGGCGATGTCGAAGCCGTCCTTGGTGCCATCAGCATCCATGGAGTTGAGCAATATCTCGCCCGCGCCGAGCTGTTCGGCCCGCGCGGCCCACTCAACAGCGTCGATCCCCGTTCCTTGCCTGCCGCCGTGGGTCGTGACCTCGAATCCAGACACGGTCTGCGCGCCGTCCTGGCACCGGCGAGCATCCACCGACAGTACTAGCACCTGGCTGCCAAATCGCTCGGAGATGTCTAAGATCAATGCTGGTCTCGCGATAGCGGCGGTGTTGACCCCCACCTTGTCGGCGCCCGCACGCAAGAGCAGGTCGACGTCGTCAGCGCTCCGCACTCCACCCCCCACCGTGAGTGGAATGAAGACCTGCTCGGCGGTGCGGCGAACCACGTCGTAAGTGGTCTCACGGTTTCCGGACGATGCCGTCACATCAAGAAAGGTGAGTTCGTCGGCACCGCCGGCACCGTAGGCGAAGGCAAGCTCGACGGGGTCGCCAGCATCACGGAGGTTCTCGAAATTGACTCCCTTGACGACTCTGCCTGCGTCCACGTCAAGGCACGGGATCACCCGCACCGCTACACCCACTAGTCCTCCGGATTCCACACATCGAGTATGTCGAGCACGAACACCATTGTGCCCTTGTCCGGGTAGGCAACCGCAGGCGGCATGATCAATATCACTTGGGACCCTGCTGCCTGATCAATCAGCCCTTGCTCCCAACCAAGCAGCGCTTGACCCACGCCGATTCGGGTCTCTAGCGGAGCCTTGCCTGGATCCCACGAAGAGTCGAAGATTTCGCCGGTATCGAAGAACACCGCCTTGTAATTGACTGAGATGTGAGACCCTTCGCGAATCTGCTCACCATCCCCCTGAATGAGCGTCGCCACCTGAAGCTCACCAGGCGCAGCAACTCCTTCACGCATGGTGATCTGCGGCTCCCCTGTGGCACCCAACACGACGATGGGATGGTCACTCCGAGGCTCAACCACAGTGCCATGCGCACGTGCAGGCAACACATCAATCACCAGTACCATCGCGGGTTCATCGGGGTTCTCCTCGCTTGGCGGCGCGACGTGGAGGAACCTCGCACCCACGTTGGCGCGCCGCAGTGCCTCATAGAGAGCTTCGCCAAGCAGCTCTGGTGCAAGCAGGAATGGACGTGGGAGCCCGTCAAAGGTATTGATCAAGACGGTGCCGTCCTCGAGTGACTCGCCATAGAAATCCAGCAAGAGCGGCTGGCCGTCAACAAGCACTCCGCCGTTGCCCTCCCATACCTTGCGCGTCTCTGCGCGCCGGTACTCAAGTCCAGGGACAAAGTCGAGGGAAGGAGCGAGAGTTTCGCTGTTGCCGATCTCAATTCGATCAATGCTGCCCCGGAGATCCGCGGATGCCGTGGCGTCAGGATCCCCTGAGCTACATGCCGACAATGCGAGCATGGCAACAACCATGAGAGCAACCACGCGGCGCATGAGCATCCTTTCAAGCTGGGGGATGCCTCAGTTTAGCGGCGTTGCGGGTCCCCTCATTGACTCCAGCAAAACGTCTACGCGCTCGTCAACGTTCCGGAAGGGGTCCTTGAGCAACACCACTCTGCTCTCGGGGCCCGTGATCTTGAGATGGACCCAGTCAACGGTGAAGTCCCGGCCCGCCTCCAGTGCCGCCGTCACGAACTGGCCGCGTAGCCGCGCGCGCGTACTCTGCGGCGCGGTGGTGACCGCTTGCTCGACCTGCTCAGTCGTCACCACGGTCTTCGCGAGGCCTTGTGCTTGGAGCGCGTAGAACACCCCACGGTCGGGCGACACATCATGGAAGGCCATCTCGAGTCTCGCTAGCCGCGCATCATCCAGGCCGCACGCGAGGCGCTCCTGGTAGCGACTGACGAGCCGATGCTTGATTGCCCAGTCGATCTCGGTGTCGATGAGAGAGAAGTCTTGTCGCCGTACTGCGTCGATGCCTCGCTGCCACAGGTCGAGGATGGTGTCGACCTCCGCGGTCTGCTCAATCACGCCACCGAGGTGCGCGCGCACCGCATCCAGGTACTCCTGTTGGACCTCAGTCGCGGTTAAGAAGCGTCCATCCGCGAGTTCGACAGTCGCCTTGCCCGAGACGTCGTGCGCAACGTCACGAATGGCCTGCATCTCCCGTGCCAGTGTCAACTCAGGGAGCCACACGCGCGCTTCCATCAACCGCAGCAAGAGGTCGGTGGAACCCATCTTGAGCAACGCGGTGGGTTCGGCCATGGTGGAGTCGCCCACAATGACATGCATGCGCCGGTAGAGCTCTGCGTTTGCGTGCGGCTCGTCGCGGGTGTTGATCATGGGCCGCGACCGCGTGGTCGCTGAACTCATGCCCTCCCACATGTGGTCAGCTCGCGGTGAGAACGAATAGTGCGCACCTCCCGGGGTCCGGGTGATGCAGCCCGCTCCCGTCACGATCTGGCGGGTCACAAAGAACGGCAGCAACGTGGAGGCGAACGCCTTGAAGTCGGCCCTGCGCCTCACCAAGTAGTTCTCGTGACATCCGTAGCTGTTGCCCGCGGAGTCGGTGTTGTTCTTGTACAGGTAAATGGTGCCGTCGATACCTGCGGCGGCGAGACGTCGTTCCGCGCCGGCAATGAGGTCGTGGACGATCCTCTCGCCAGCCTTATCGGAGGCAATGAGGTCGGTCAGGTTGTCGCACTCGGCCGTGGCGTACTCGGGGTGTGCACCCACATCGATGTAGAGGCGAGAGGCGTTCGGGAGAAACACGTTTGACGAACGTCCCCACTGAACCACCGAGTGAAAGAGGTGGCCCGCCACCTCTTCTGGCGTCACGGATCGCGATCCCGGCGCGTCAAGATGCAAGCCGAACTCGGTCTCAAGTCCAAAGATTCGGCGTGCGGGGTCCACCTCCAGGGGTGCGGGTACGTCCGCCCCGTTCATGGCGGTGACGGCCTGAACCGCTACTGCCCGCCCTTTTGCACAAAGGACCGAACAAACTGCTCGGCATTCACCTGCAGCGAGCCGTCGATCTGGTCCAAGAGGTCGTCAATGGCGTCAGAGCTCGAGTGTGCGGCGGCGTTGGCTGCCGGCGCGCCGTCTTCACCAGGCGTGGACTCGTCGTCAAAGGCCGATCCCGAAGATGTTGTCTGAGGCATGGGACCAGTCTAATCGGCTATCAGCGAGTCAAGGAGTGCATGGTGCGTTTGCGCAGGGTCGTCCAGGTGCACCACTTCGAGATCCCCAAGGCTACGGTCCAACACGATGGTGGACCAGCCGGCGGCATCAACGATGTCAGCCCGCTTGGCAACCATCGCGCCACGCAATCGTGCCCGCGTGTTCTGCGGTGCTGAGGTCAGCGCATCAGCAACGTCCTGATCGGTACTCACTCGCTGGACGGCTCCGGCCGCCTCGAGCCGCGCCGCCAGGCCAGTGCCAAGCTGGCTCCATTGCACGTCCGCTGCGGCGAGCACGGCATCGGTCCAGTCGAGGTCACGCCGCCTCCCGTCCGCATCCACCACCGCGTGGCGCGAACGCATGCGACCCAGCAGCTGAAGTTTGGCAACCCATTCCACATGCCGCACGGCCTCCACCGGGTCGCGGCCCAGCATGTCGAGCACCGACTCCCACATCGCCAGGACCCGGTGATCATGACCATCGTGCGCGTAATCACGACAGATCTCCAGAAGAGCTCGCTGGACTTCGAGCGCGGTCGCATGCTCCCCCGATGCCAGCTCAAGGCGTTCGCGAAGGCCCAGGTCGCGGGACACCTGCTGCATCGCCGGGACCGGGTCAAGCAAACGCAACGCGTCAAGCCGCCCATCGTCGGCCTCAATGGCGCTCAGCACCAGCGCAGTGGTGCCGATCTTGAGAAACGTCGGCACTTCAAAGCAGTTGGCATCGCCAACGATCACATGGAGACGTCGCCATTGTTTGCGGTCGGAATGCGGCTCGTCACGGGTGTTGATGATGGGCCGGCGTAGCGTAGTCTCGAGTCCCACTTCCGCTTCGATGTAGTCCGCACGCTGCGAGATCTGGAAGCCCGCGTGCTCACCTTGTTGGCCAAGCCCCACCCGGCCAGCGCCGGTGAACACCTGCCGGGTCACGAGATGCGGCGTGAGGCGACGGGTGAGGTCCCCAAAGTCGGTGGCGCGATCAACCTGGAAGTTCTCGTGGGTACCGTAACTAGCACCCTTGCCGTCCACGTTGTTCTTGTAGAGCGCGAGGGGGTGCCCGGCATCGGCCGCGTAGTGCTCAGCGGCAGCCAGCGTGATCAGGTCTCCTGCGCGGTCCCACACCACGGCGTCGTGGGCTGACTTCACCTCCGGACCCGAGTACTCGGGATGGGCGTGATCGACGTAGAAGCGCGCACCATTGGACAGCACCGCGTTGAGGTGTGCGGGGTCCTCCCACGAGCCACGCCTGCGACGCAAGGTCACCTGGCCTGTGGTGCCGTCAACGCCGGGAGTGTCGGTAAGCATGTCTGCCGATGCCGAGGCCCGCGCACGGCGAATCCCGCGCAAGTCTTGCAGCGGGTCCTCTCCCCCGTAATCCCACAACGTCCGCTGCTGACCCGCCCATGCACGGCAGCCTGCGACCAGTTGGGCCGAGAGCAGAATCGGGTTGGCGTGAGGATCGTCCGGCCGCGTGATGCCGTACTCAGTCTCGATGCCAACAATGCGCACCAGAACCGCCTAGACCTGGCCGATCGCGCCGGCAACCACCGCACGCGCCTCAAGCATCTCTTGCTCGCAAGCAGCTCGCACGTGCGCGGTCGAGATCCCGCCAGCGTCGCCAGCGACCACCGACTTGATCGCGCCCGTCTTGGCACGGTCCACCACGTTGCGGATCAGAGCGCCGGAAATAAACCTCTGCGAGTCCGACTCGCTGAACAGGCAGTCCACCGCCGTCGCAATCATCGAGCGCACGGTCACCACACGGTCGCCCCGGTGTGCCTCGAGTTCAGCCGCATTGAGCGGCAACTCAGGGGTGAGGTATTTGGAGAAGATGTCCATGGTCGCGGCCTCGTTGGGGCGCGCGATCTCGATCTTGACGTCGAGTCTGCCGGGCCGGACGATCGCGGGGTCGATCATGTCCTCGCGGTTCGAGGCACCAATGACGAGCACGTTGCTGAGCGCCTCCACTCCGTCGAGTTCGGTGAGCAACTGCGGCACGATCGTGGTCTCCATGTCCGAGCTCACGCCAGAGCCACGCGCGCGGAACAGCGCGTCCATCTCGTCAAAGAAGATCACCACGGGCGCCCCCGAAGATGCCTTAGCCCGGGCCCGCTCAAAGATGGTGCGGATGTAGCGTTCAGTCTCACCCACGTACTTATTGAGAAGTTCTGGACCCTTGACCGACAGGAAGTACGAGCGATCGGCACCCACGGCATCGGCCAGGGAGTGGGCCACGGCCTTCGCGATGAGCGTCTTGCCGCACCCGGGTGGTCCGTACAACAGCATGCCTCGCGGGGGCTGCAAGCGGTGCTCACGGTAGAGCTCGGGGTGGCGCAGGGGAAGTTCAATGGCGTCTCGAATGCGCTCGATCTGCGAGCCCAACCCACCAATAGACGAGTAGTCGACGTCGGGGACCTCCTCGAGCAGGAGCGCCTCAACACCCGTACGCTCGATCTTCTCTGAGGCGAACCCGGTACGCGGGTCAATGACCACCGTGTCGCCTTCGTGGACGCGCTGACGTGCGTCGCCGCCCATCAACACCACGATCCGCTCATCCTCGCCCCGAGTGACCACCAACACCCGGTCGTCGTCGAGGACCTCGCGAACAATCGCCGCCTGTCCGGAACGCTCGGGCTCGGCCTTATCGACCAGCACGCTCATAGGGTTGAGCAGTACCTCGTCACCCGGCTCTAGCTGGGCCTCAAGGGACGGCATCACCGAGACCCGCATGCGCCTGCCGTTGCTCACAACATCGGCGTGTTCACCCGCCCACTGCACAAAGGTGGCAAAGGTCTGTGGTGGAGCCGATGCTTGGGCGAGCTTTTCGCGCAGGTCACCCAGTTGGTCGCGCGCCGTCTCAAGCAGGCGCACCAGTTCAGCGTTGCGATTGGTGAGCGCCGCGGTCTTGTCGGCTCCGTCTACCACCATTACGATTCCCTCGCTTCTGCTTCCGCTTGTTGCCCCGTTACATCTCGCCGCACCCGGCGGACCTTCTTGTCGCTGACGGCACGCTCACCCAAGTCTTCAGGGGACCAGTCGCCTTCGATGGGCGACGTGCCGTCCACAGGGTAGGCACCCTTGGCCGGCCGTCGATGGCGAAGGGGCGCCTCAACGCCGTCGGCCATGCGGCGGGACGTCATCAAGAATCCGGTGTGGCCAATCATGCGGTGATCGGGACGCACAGCGAGACCCTCGAGGTGCCAGGTGCGCACCATGGTCTCCCACGCTTGCGGCTCGGTGAAGCCGCCGTGATCGCGCAGCGCCTCGGCAGTGCGCGAGAGCTGCGTCGCGGTGGCCACGTACGTCAAGAAGACTCCGCCTGGCGCGAGGGCGCGGTGCGAGGCGTCAATGTTCTCCCACGGTGCGAGCATGTCGAGCACGATGCGGTCGACGGTCCCGGCTTCCACGACATCGACCACACGATCCGCAAAGTCACCAATCGCGAGCTCCCACGCGGGGTGCGAACCTCCAAAGTGAGACTCGACGTTGGCGCGGGCAATATCTGCGAAGTCCTCGCGGCGCTCAATCGAGATCAACCGTCCGCCGTCTCCCACCGCGCGCAGGAGCGACATGGTGAGGGCACCAGAACCAACTCCCGCCTCCACCACCGTCGCACCCGGGTAGATGTCTGCCATCTGAATGATCTGGCCCGCATCCTTGGGATAGATCACCGCGGCACCACGGGGCATCGACATCACGAAGTCACTCAAGAGCGGACGTAGCACCAGGTAATCGACTCCTGCGGTGTTGCGGACCACTGTCCCCTCTGGCTGACCGATGATCTCGTCGTGAGTGAACTGGCCACGGTGTGTGTGGAAGGTCTTGCCTTCCGTCAGCACGATCGTATGGTGACGACCCTTGGCATCGGTGAGCTGAATGCGGTCACCCGCACGCAGCGGACCCCGCCTTTCGGGCGCACCCGTGGGCGACAAGGTCGAAGGAGTCATCGTCCCAGTCTAGAGCGCGCTACTGCACCTCATTCAGCACGTCAATAAGCTTCACCAAGCCAACCACGCGATCATTGTCCGTCACCACCCAGACGTCAGACTTGCCCCACCACTGCTTGAGCGCGTCGATCACGTCACGCCCTTCTAGGCCGACGGGCACAATCGCGCCGCGCGGCAGGGGCATCGTCACTGCCTGAAGCGGGGTCGAGTCACGCACTCCAGGCTCCACCGCGTCGGTAAGGGCCACCGGGAAGTGCCCGGCTGGGGTGCCGTCGGCGGCAGTCACCACCACCTCCACAGCGTTGGCGGCGGTCGCCTGCTCCCTCGCCTGGGCCACCGTGGCATCGAACCTCACGGTGATCGCGGACACCATGAAGGTCCTGACCTTGGCCGACTCGCGCTTCACCATGATTCGTGACAACGCCAGCGCCTGGGACGCGGCTGGCCACAGGATCATGAAGATGAACGCAGCCCAGACCAGTTCGAACAGGCCAGGCGTGGCGCCCCGCGTGAGCGGCAACAGCAATGCAAGTGCCACCACGGCGAGCGCCACCACGCGCCCTCCCCAGGCTGCGACGCGCATCGCCTTGTACTGACTTCCGGTCGCAGCCCACACCACCGCCTCGAGCACGCGCCCGCCGTCCATCGGAATACCTGGCAGAGCGTTGAAGATCGCCAACAGCACGTTCGCGAACGCCAGCCATGTGACAACTCCGATTGCGGACTCCCCCACCCATCCAGCGCTCAGCGCCGTCTGAAGACCGATGGCGATGAGCAGATTTGCCAGCGGGCCAGCCGCGGCGGTCGCTCCGCTCACCACCGGAGTCAGTCGCGTTGCATCGAAGGAGGTGTGGCCTCCCCAGAGGGTGATGACGATCTCACTGACGTCACGCCGGAACGCACGGGCGGTGAGTGCGTGCGCGCATTCGTGCAGGAACACTGACAGGAACAGCAGCGCCGCCAAGAGCAGGCCCTGAGTGAAAGTCCTGCGGGTGAGTTCCACCCCCGAACCAGTACTGAAGACCAGCGCAAGCACGCCGAGCATGAGCACGGTGCTGGGCTGAACGATGACGCGTGCGCCCATGAGGGTACCGATCCGGATGCCACGGGTGGCTGGCGGAGAAGGGTCTGTCATGGGTCCACCGTAGCCGGTGGCTCAGCACCGATGGGGGCGGCGCACGCTACGTTTACCCTATGGTTGCCCGTCCCCCAGCTTTGTCCCCGTCACGCGCAAGCGACTTCCGGCAATGCCCACTCATGTTCAGGCTGCGCGTGGTCGACAAACTGCCCGAAGACCCTTCCGCGGCCGCGACGCTCGGCACCCTGGTGCACGCAGTGCTCGAGCAGTTGTTTGATCTGCCCGCACACGAAAGGACGGAAGCCGCCGCCCACGCCCTGCTTCCCGAGTTATGGTCGCAGATGCTCACCCAAGACCCCGGACTCGCAGTTCTCCATTCGGACGATGCTGCGGTCCAGTCGTGGCTTCACGACGGGGTGGAGCGGTTGCGCACCTACTTCGCGCTGGAGAACCCGCAACGTCTGGAGCCACACTCGCGCGAAGAGCTCGTCGAGTTTCAATTGGAAGACGGTCCCCTGCTACGCGGCGTCATTGACCGTGTGGACATTGCCCCCGACGGTTCCATCAGAATTGTGGACTACAAGACCGGAAAGAAGCCCAAGCCCCAGTTCGGCACCCAGGCAACGTTCCAGATGCGGTTCTACGCGCTGCTGGTGGAACGTCTTCGCGGCAGGCGTCCTGCAATGCTGCAACTGTTGTACTTGCGCGACGGCGGCACTCTGGTGCTGCACCCCACCGACGACGACCTCGCGCGCGTCGAAGTCGAAATCCGTGAACTGTGGGAAGAGATCCGGAGGGTTGCGGAGGCGGGCGACTTCAGGCCGCGACGCTCAGCACTGTGCGGTTGGTGCTCGTTCCAGGATCACTGCCCAGAGTTTGGCGGCACTCCCCCGGCCCTCGACCCTGCCAAGGTCACACTCGCCCTTGGCCTCTCGCCCACCAACTAGCGGCGTGCGCCGGTTTGATCGAGCACCCGGCCATCGACGAGTTCGGCCAGGCCAGCAACTCCAATGCCCGCAAGCGAGGTCACGCGGGACATTCCCGGCAACGGCTCGACGGGTGCCTCACGGAGCACCGCCAGCGTGGCCGCGCCGGAGGCGTGGGCTGACTGGGTACCGGCAGGCGAGTCCTCGATGGCGACGCAGTCGGCGATAGACACGCCCAGCTGGGCCGCCGCGATCAAGTAGGGATCCGGGTGCGGCTTGCCGCGCTCTACCTCGTCACCCGTAATCACGACGGAGAACACCCCGGGGATGTGGTCGATCATGGCATCGGCGAGCACGCGGTAGGACATGGTGACAAGCGCACACGGAATTCCTGCCTGAATCACCTCATCGAGCAGGGCCTTGGCGTCGGGCTGCCATGGCAGGTGCGCCTTCACGTTGTCGACCACTTGAGCGAGTATCGCGGCGATGATCTCATCCTCATGGACGGCAATTCCGCGTTCCTGGAGCATCACGGCGGTCATCGAGAGGGAGTTGCCCACCATCGCAAGTCCGTCTTCGTGGGTCCACTCAACGCCATAGCGTGCCGCGAACTCGGTTTCTGCCGCGATCCAGTACGGCTCAGAGTCGATCAGAGTGCCGTCCATGTCCCATAGCACCGCAGCGGGGCGTCTGATATGTGTATCCATAGGCGTTCAGTCTAGGCTGGGCCAATGACCGAGGAGACCGAGCCCCGCTCCCTTGACGCGCACGAATCCATCATGATCGCCGCGTTCGAGGGTTGGAACGACGCTGGCTCCGCAGCATCCCAGGCGCTTGACCACCTGGTCCATGAGTGGAACGCGCGCGAGTACGCGGCGCTGGACTCGGAGGAGTACCACGACTTCCAGGTGAGCCGCCCGATCATCTCAAGAATGCCGTCCGGGGACCGGGTTGTTTCCTGGCCCGGCACCGTCATCTCAACCTCAACCGGCCCCTGGCTCACCGATCGCAACTTGGCGCTGGTGCGCGGGATTGAGCCGTCGATGCGGTGGCGGCAGTTCGCTGGTGAGATCCTGGATTACGCAGAGGACCTCGATGTGACGACGCTCATCACCTGCGGCTCGTTGCTGGTCGACGTCCCTCACACCCGACCTCTTCCCACCTTTGTGACGTGCGAGGACCAGGCCACACGTGCGCTGTTCGATCTGGACCGGAGCGACTATGAGGGTCCCACCGGAATCCTTGGCGTGTTGGGCCATGAGGCCACGCTGCGTGGCATTCGAGTGTTATCGATATGGGTGGGCGTGCCTCACTACATCGCACATCCTCCAAGTCCCAAAGCTACGGTCGCGCTGCTCGGAAGCATCGAGAGGTTCATCGGTGAGCCGATTGACCTTGCCGACCTCCCCTACGAGGTCGAGGCATGGCAGCGCGGCGCCGACGAGCTCGCTGAGGACGACGACGAGATCGCCGCGCATGTGCGCCAGCTGGAGGAGTCCATGGATGCGGCCAACCTGCCGGAGGCCTCGGGCGAAGCCATTGCAGCGGAGTTTGAGCAGTTCTTGCGCCGCCGTGACGGGCCAGGCAGCAAGTGACCCCGCTACGGTGCGGTGACTCCCACTAGCCGCCCAGAGCTGGCACCGTGCCGGTCATGACCAGCACGACAATCACTGCTGCGAACACCAGCCGATACACAACGAATGGCAAGAACGACCGGTGCGTCACGAGCTTCAAGAACCAGATGATCACGAAGTATCCGAGCGCAAAGGACACCACAGTGGCAATCCCTGTCGCGAGGAAGCCAGGGCCACCGGAAACGGTCAGTTCGCTCGCGTTCGTGGCGAGTTCATAGCCTGCCGAGCCGATCACTGCGGGGATGGCAAGCAAGAATGAGTACCGGGCTGCAGCCTCCCGGGTGAGGCCTAGGAACAGTCCCATGGTGATCGTGCCGCCGGATCGCGACACACCAGGGATCAGCGCGGCAGCTTGGGCAAACCCCAGCAGCACGGCGTCCTTGCCACGCAGTTCCTTCAACTCGCGCACCTTGGCCCCGCGCCTGTCGGCAACGCCCAACACAACGCCGAACACCGCGAGGCTTGCGGCCGTGAGGTAGAGATGGCGAAGGTTGGTCTCGATGGCATCCGAGAACATGACCCCCAAGATCACAATCGGCACGGTACCCAGGATCACCCACCAACCCAATCGGGCGTCGGCATTCTGGGATCCCAAGCGAGCCGCGCGGTCACGTCCGTCGCGACCGGCTAGAGCACCGAACCACGCTCTCACGATGCGCGCGATGTCGTGGCGGAAGTACAGCAAGACAGCGGCTTCGGTGCCGAGCTGGATAATGGCGGTAAATGCCGCGCCTGGATCGCTACCGTGGGGCAAGAGCGGCCCTATCACCCGGACGTGCGCGCTCGACGAGACCGGCAGGTATTCGGTCAGTGCTTGAACGAGCCCCAGAACGACTGCTTCCCACCAATCCATAGCGGCAACAGTACTGCCCGCGCGTCGTGGCCGCGGTCACCACCGGGCCGGGTAGCGTCGTTTTCATGCAACGCAGTCGAGTCGGAGATAGTGGCCTCGAAGTATCTCGCCTCACGTTGGGCACGATGACCTGGAGTCGCGACACCAGCGCCGACGAGGCCGGGCAGCAACTTGACCTCTTCCTCGCCGCGGGTGGCACGATGCTCGACACAGCCGCCTCCTACGCTGACGGTGGCGCAGAAGAGCTCATCGGGGCGCTGTTGGGCGGGACGCTGAGCCGGGAGGACATCCAGATCTGCACCAAGGCAGGGGTCCGGCGGACCGCGACCGGGGGAAGCGTCGATGCCTCTCGAGACTCGATGCTGTCCACCCTCGATGGGTCCCTGGCTCGCCTTGGCACCGACTACGTGGACCTGTGGCTCGTGCACGCCTTTGACCCGTCCACGCCGCTCGATGAGACTCTGCATGCGCTCGAGATCGCCGTCAACTCCGGGCGCGCTCGCTACGTGGGCGTGTCCAACTTCCCCGGCTGGGCCACATCACGCATCGCCACGCTCGCGGGCGCGCGGCCGGCCGTCACCGCAACCCAGGTTGAGTACTCCCTGCTGGAACGCGGCATCGAGCGCGAGGTCTTGCCTGCCGCCGCCGCGCTCGGTATGGGGGTCTTCGCCTGGTCGCCACTGGGACGCGGGGTCCTGACGGGCAAGTACCGGACGGCGATTCCCATGGACTCGCGCGCCGCGTCCGAGCACCTCGCAGGCTTTGTCGAACCGTACTTGACCGAGCACTGCGCGGCCACGGTGGAAGCACTGGCCACCGCGTCAGAAGGCTTGGGCCGCACCATGCAAGAAGTGGCGCTCGCTTGGGTCTTGGCACAACCGACAATCACCAGCGCCGTGGTTGGCGCTCGTACCGCCCATCAACTTGAGCCGTCGCTCGCGGCCGCTGACATTGAGTTGCCTGAAGCAATCTGGGACGCACTTGACGAGGTGACAACTCCCTCGATGGGTTACCCCGAGCGGAGGTGATTCAGCCGATGACGTTGCAGTGCTACGAGTTGAGGTCAAAGACCTCTAGGTCATCGTCAAGATCGTCTTCGTCTTCGTCGGCATGCGGATCGAGTTCCTCATCGATATCGGTGAGGATGTCGTCGTCCCCGTCGCCGTCGAAGTCTTCACTGTCGTCAATCACGATGGGCAAGGACTCGCCGTACTCGACATCGAGGGCAATCTCGTACCGTTCAAAGGACTCTGCGAGAGCCTCATACGCCTCATCAACGGCGGCGTCATCAGGCCCGCGTCTGGACGCGACGGCCTCGAGGTGCTCCTCAAACGCGTCGATCAGGTGCCTCAGTGCGTCTCGCGAATTGTGCGTCATAGTCACGACGGTACTCGGCTATCTGGTGAAATGGGAACGTGATGAAGGAAATTTCTAGCATCGGCGGTGCTCACGTGGTCTCCCCCACGTTGCGACCGCGCGGTCGCGCAAGCCGTTTTGAGTGGCGAGTGGTGGACATTCACCGCGACACGTCGAAGGCCGAAGCCCGCACCATGCTCACCGAGCAAGCCGAGTACGGCCAATGGGAGCTCGCGCGCTCCGTGCGGTTTGTGGGCGGCGCTAGGCGTGTGTGGTTGCGCCGGCGAACGATGCGCCTGGAGCGCACCGACGTCTTATAGCCGGCGCCCTAGCAGTCCTTCAGGAACCTCTCGAGCACCTTGACCCCAAAGTGAAGGCCGTCGATCGGTACGCGCTCATCGACGCCGTGAAAGAGAGACGGAAAGTCCAGTTCCGGGGGCAGTTGCAGCGGCGCAAACCCGTACCCTGCAATGCCGATCCCTGCCAAGTGCTTGTTGTCCGTTCCGCCCGACAGCGCGTACGGCAGGATGGGCGCACCCGGGTCCTCAGCTCCCAGTGCGCTCACCATCTTGTCCACCAACGTTGACTCGAATGGGAAGTCGAGTGCCCGTTCCATGATGTATGGCTCCACTTTGACGTGGGTGCCAGCCAGCTCCTCGACGGTGCGGAGCACTTGCTCTTGCTGGCCCGCAAGGAATCGGGTGTCGACAAACCCGGTTGCGGCATCGGGGATCACATTGGTCTTGTACCCGGCCGTCATCATCGTGGGATTCGCCGTGTTGCGCACCGTGGCTTCCACAAAGCGGGCGGTTGATCCCAGCTGTCCGATCAGCCGCGATACGCACTCTTCGGTGGGCTCGTACGTATCGCCGGTGAGGTCCGCCACGCCCCGCAACAAGTGTTCAACGGTGGGCGTCACATCCAGGGGCCACGCGTAGGTGCCGATGCGCGCCAACGCCGCAGCCAGGTGGGTGACGGCGTTGTCATCGTGGATAAGGCTGCCGTGCCCCTGCTTGCCTGTCGATACCAGGCGCAACCACTGGATGCCCTTCTCGGCCGTCTGGATCAGGTAGGCACGCCGCCCGTTGATCTCCGTCGAGAACCCGCCCACTTCGCTGATGGCTTCCGTGGCACCGCGGAAGTCATCTCGGTGGTTCGCGGCCATCCACTTGGCCCCGTGCCCGCCACCGTGCTCCTCATCCGCGAAGAAGGCGAGCACGATGTCGCGGGCAGGTTTGACCTTCGCCTCCATCATCGACGCAACGCACGCCAGAATCATGGCGTCCATGTTCTTCATGTCGACGGCGCCGCGGCCCCAGATCATGCCTTGCTTGATCTCAGCTGCGAACGGGTCAACGCTCCAGTCCTCGGGGAAGGCCGGCACCACGTCCAGGTGGCCGTGCACCACCAGCGGATCACGGGTGCGATCAGTGCCCTCCCACAGGCACGTGAGCGACGCCCGGCCAGGCTCCGATTCTCGAATGACAGGGTCCAGACCCAGGTCTGAGAGGAATGCGGCCACGTACTCGGCGGCGGCGCGCTCGCCGGGGCCGGACTCGTCGCCGTAGTTGGACGTATCGATACGGATCAGGTCCTGGCAGATGCGGACCACATCGTGGGCTGGCTTCACCTTCACAGGCTATCCGCTTCGCTGAGGCGCGCAGCGCGCCGTACCTTCGGGACCTATGTCCTCCGAGAAGCCCCTTGCGCGTCATTAGCGTCTAAGTGACGGGATCACTGGAGGTTCCGCGGAGGCCAGGAGTGCCGCATGAAGACGTATCTTTACCTGTCTCTCATCCCGGAGGCGCTGGTCGCCTCGATGCTCCCCCCGGACGAGTTCGGTTCCTATTACGCCATCGGTAGTGCCAAGCGCTCCCGTGGACAGGCGATCTTTTTCTCCGTTGATCGCGATCAGTTGTCGACGGACTTCTTCCCGCTTGGCGACATCGATGATCGCTGCGTTCCCCATGCCGACGGCTCCCCCAAGACGTCGATCTACCTCAGTATCTACCGCACGCTTGAGCACATTCCGACGTCGGCGTTGCTCAAACTGCACCTCGCGACAGAAGACGGCCGAGTTCTCACCTTGTCTCCACAGCCGTACGAGGCTACGAGCGACGCCCAGATTCATCTCTTCCAGGAGTTCTGCCCCGTCTCGCCTCGCATCGTGAGCCGCCTTGACCCTCAGGAATTCACCGATTTCATCACTAACCCTGCCCAGCCGGTCAACGTGCCGCGCATCGTGTTCTGCGACCTCACCTTGGGCGCTCTTCACGATGATCCTTCGTCTCGTGACATAGACGACCTCCCCTATCCCAACTTGGGCCACCTCCGCGACTGCCTGCGTGAGCTCATCGCCGGTCCAGTGAAGCCCACCAAGACTGTGATGCGTCAGATGACCCAAGATGTCCTGTTCCGCACCGTGGAGCACGGCTTCTACGTGGGCGACGCCCAGTCTCTCGTGAGTTTCCCCATGCCATCCAAGGACCGGCTTGAGCGCGAGTACTACGCCTGGTGGCGCTCAGCTCTTTCCACCTTCGGCCACTAGCAGAAACGGCTCAACTGTGATCACCCTTTGGTTCTGGCTTGTCCCCGTCGCGTCCGTCATGGCGCTAGGCGCGGCGTACTACTTCTTCAAGCAGATGATGAAAGAGAGCGAAGGCACCGTCACGATGGCGCGTATCGCTGCCCACGTGCGCGAAGGGGCACTCGCGTACTTGAAGCAGCAGTACAAGGTGGTCGGCATCGTGTTCGCGGCGCTCACAGGAGTCTTCGCGATCCTTGCGTACGTCTTCCATCTGCAGAACCCCTGGGTGCCCTTCGCCTTCCTCACGGGCGGGTTCTTCTCCGCGCTTGCTGGCTTCATCGGCATGCGTACCGCAACGTTCGCCTCGGCACGCACAGCGAACGCCGCCCGCCACTCCCTCAACGCGGGCTTGCGTGTCGCCTTCCGTAGTGGCGCGGTGATGGGGCTCGTCGTGGTGGGCCTTGGCCTGCTCGACGTCGCGGCGTGGTTCCTGGTACTCAGCTGGTTCTACCCACTTGACGACTCCCACAACCTCATCGTCATCACCACCACCATGCTGACGTTCGGCATGGGTGCCGCCGTGCAATCGCTGTTTGCCCGCGTGGGTGGCGGTATCTTCACCAAGGCGGCCGATGTTGGGGCCGACTTGGTCGGCAAAACTGAGGCTGGCATCCCGGAGGACGACGCACGCAACCCCGCGACCATTGCGGACAACGTGGGCGACAACGTGGGTGACGTCGCTGGCATGGGCGCGGACCTCTACGAGTCCTATGTGGGCGTGATCCTTGCTAGCGCGGCACTGGGTGCAGCCGCGTACGTCCACACGGGCTCCGAGGTTCAGCTCCAAGCCGTATTGGCTCCGATGGTCATCGGTGCCGTCGGGACCTTGTTGTCGATCATCGGCGTGTTCTTTGTTCGGACCCGAGAAGGAGCCTCCAGCAAGGAGCTCCTCGCCGCCCTTGGCCGCGGCGTCAACGGCAGTGCGGTGATGATCGCAGTTACCTCCTTCTTCATCTTGTGGGCGATGGGACTACCAAACTTCGTTGGACTGTGGCTAGCGCTCGTGGTGGGCTTGTTGATCGGCATCGTCATCGGGCGGGCCGCTGAGCACTTCACCTCGCAGGCGTACAGGCCCACCCAACGCATTGCCGAGCAGGCCAAGACCGGACCCGCGACCGTCATCATCAGCGGCCTAGGCGAGGGCATGCTGTCTGTCGCCATCCCCGTCCTAGCTGTGGTGAGCGGCATCTCGATGGCGTTCTACTTTGGCTCCGGATACCAGTTCTCGACCGACGGCATCGGCCTTGGCCTGTACGGCATCGGCATCGCTGCCGTCGGCATGCTGAGCACTCTGGGCATCACTCTCGCCACAGACGCCTACGGGCCCATCGCGGACAACGCAGGCGGCAACGCCGAGATGGCGGGCCTCCCGCCCGAGGTTCGCCAGCGCACCGACGCCCTCGACGCGCTCGGCAACACCACTGCTGCGACCGGCAAGGGATTCGCGATCGGCTCTGCGGCGCTGACGGGCATCGCGCTGCTCGCGTCATATGTCGAAGAAGTCAAGATCGCGATCCGGCACGTGCTCGAGAAGGGCAACGCTTATGCGTTCCCCAACGGCGTGGAGGTCTCGGGAGACGATGGCATCGTCGAGCTGGGACGGTTCGATCTCATGGACATGATGGACAACTACGAGGTGGTGCTCATTAACCCCAAGGTGGTGGTGGGCATGTTCGTGGGCGCGATGCTCGCGTTTGTGTTCAGCGGACTCACCATGAAGGCGGTGGGGCGCGCAGCCGGGCTGATGGTCGACGAGGTTCGCCGCCAGTTCCGCGAGATTCCGGGCATCATGACCGGAAAAGCAGACCCGGATTACGCGGCCTGCGTGCGCATCTCTACCAAGGCAGCGCAGCGCGAGATGATGCTGCCCTCGATTCTGGCCATCGCTGCGCCGGTCGTGGTGGGGCTCATCTTTGGCGTCCCCGGCGTCCTTGGCCTCCTCGCCGGAGGCGGCGCCGCGGGCTTCTCGCTGTCGATGTTCATGGCCAACTCGGGCGGCGCGTGGGACAACGCCAAGAAGCACATTGAAGAGGGACACTTTGGAGGCAAGGGCTCCGAGGCCCACAAGGCCGCCGTGATCGGCGACACAGTCGGTGACCCCTTCAAGGACACCTCTGGGCCCAGTCTCAACATCCTCGTCAAGCTGATGAGCATGGAGGCCATTGTTGTAGCCGGCGTGGCCGTCTCGTTCAGCCTCGTCTAGTCCTCCACGAGAAAAGCGGGCTCACCTCAGGGTGGGCCCGCTTTCTTGTGTGTCAACTGCTGGTGTCCGAGGGGGGACTTGAACCCCCACGCCCGTGAAGGCACTAGCACCTCAAGCTAGCGCGTCTGCCAATTCCGCCACCCGGACAAGGTGTACTGGGAGCCCTCAATGGTCTCTCAGCGCGACCGTAATCGTAGCACGCGGCGTGAGTGGCGCGGAAACCCCGATGGCCCCACAGTGGCCGCCGGATCGTCCCGATGGCCGATGGATTCGAGCGCCTTGAATCGTCCTTGCGAACGACGGTGTTCACTCCTGCGGGTGACGCTGCGACGGCGGCCGCGTCCGTAGTCTCAATGCCATGACCATCACCTCTTCCGCGCCATCCGCGCTTGTGCAACCGATCGCCCAGTACTCCGTCCGCCGCATCCTGGTTACCTGGGCGGTCGCGACCTTGCCCATGGGCGCTGGGGCCTGGGTAATTGCCCCATGGCTTGCCAGCAAGTGGAACGACGGCAACGGCCTCCTGCGAGGAATTCTGCTCGCACTGACGTGTGCCCTCATCTGGCAGTTCCTCATGGTCGCCTTCTTGGTGTACCGCGAACAAGGAACCCTGCGGTGGCCCGTGGTGCGCGAGGCGCTGTGGCTCCAGGTCCCGTACAGCCCGCGGCGTGAGGTGAGGTCGCGTCGCGCGTGGTGGATGCTCATCCCGGCGATCCTCGTTCTCACGGCCACGCAGGCTATCCCGAGCATCAGTGCCGGTCCAGACGAACGAAACTTGGCGCTCGTGCTTCAGACCGATGCTGGCGCCGATTTCTTTGCGGGCAACTGGGGATGGTTCGCCCTCGTGGTCGTGATGCTCGTGTTCAACACCGTGCTTGGTGAGGAACTCCTGTTTCGCGGGCTGCTTCTGCCTCGCATGTACGGCGCCTTCGGCAATCGTGGGTGGATCGTCAACTCTGTGCTCTTTGCGCTGTATCACGTGCACCAACCTTGGACCATGGCCAATACCTTCCTGGCCTCCACTGTCTTTTCGTACACCACCCATCGCTATCGCAGCGCGTGGTTCGGCATCATTACACACTCGATGCAGACGCTGATCATTAGCGCGCTGGTGTTAAGTCTCGTGGTCGCGTAGGAGTAGCGAAAGCGCGAGCGACGCCAGGGGTACAGTGGTCTCAAATCACCCGCTCGTTCGCGTTAACATTCCGCCTGATCCAGGAAGCCGCCGTGACCGCATCTCTCGCCCACCTTGACGCTGCTGCCGCCATGCGATTGCGGCGTGCACGACTAGGCGTAACCCTCATCTTCATGTCAAACGGACTGGTGTGGGCCAACCTCGCTCCGCGCTATCCAGAGATCCGCACGTCGATTGGACTCACCTACGGAGAGTTCGGCACGGCCGTGATGTTCGGCGGCTTGGGAGCGCTCGCCTTGGGACTTACCGCCGCGGCGCTGATCCGCCGCTTCACGTCGGCTCGCGTAGGCGTAACCGCGATGATCGCCATGGCCGGTGCCGCTGCACTGGTGCCGCTCGCGCCCAACGGCATCGTGTTTGCATTGCTGCTGTTTGCGCTCGGAGCCATCGACTCGTGGGTGGACGTCGCACAGAACTCCCATGGACTGCGAGTCCAGCGCGAGTACGGCCGCACCATCGTGAATTCCTTCCACGCGATGTGGAGCGTAGGTGCCGTGCTGGGCGGGCTCATGGGCGGTGTGGCCGCTGGTCTCAAGATTCCCGTCGCTGTGCACCTCGCGGGCGTCGCGGTGCTACTCATCGCCGTCAACCTCTATGGCTACCAGCTTCTGCTGCGCGGTCCAGAACCGGAATCCCCGGTGACCCCTGGCGAGACCAAGCAACGCGCGTTCCCGCGCGTGTCGCGAGCGGTGTGGGTCACGCTCGGCATGCTGTCGTTGGTCGCCATCGCTGGAGCTTGGGTCGAGGACTCCGGCATCTCGTGGTCTGCGAGCTACCTGTTTGACGAACTCGGCGCCGGAGCTACTGTGGCGTCGTTCGGATTCGTAGCCCTGATGGCCATGCACTTCGTGGGGCGGATGGTGGGCGACCGCCTCACCGATCTTTACGGCCAGCGCACCGTAGTGCGTGTGGGCGGTCTCATCACCGCGGTGGGCATGGGCCTCGCGCTCGCATTCCCCTCGATCCCGCTCACCATCATTGGCTTTGGGCTCGCCGGGCTTGGCGTGGCGACCACGATTCCAGCAGCCATGCATGCGGCCGACGAACTACCGGGGTTCCGCAACGGCACTGGACTGACGATCGTCAGCTGGGCGCTGCGAGTAGGTTTCATCCTGTCCCCTTTCGTGGTGGGCATCATCGCCGACGCCACGAGCCTGCGCACCGGTTTGGGGCTCGTGGTGGTGGCCGGTGTGGTGCTCGCGATACTTGCCCAAGCAATGTCGAACTCCCGCGCGCATCGGTAGCGCTCCCTGAGAACCCCGTCTACCAGGCCTTTGGACCACTGGTACGGTCAATGAACGGGTTGCGCCACGCGATCCGCTCTTACCGGAAGGTCCCCCTTTGCAAACCTCCACGATCAATCGACGCACCCGTGCCATGACACTTGCTGCGATGATCATGGCGGGGGCACTTGTCCTTGCCGCCTGCTCAGCCGAAGAAGCGGAGTCCTTTGAGGCCATCGCAGACATCGATGTAGCCGAGATTATCGAGGACGAAGTTCAGGCCGAAGCGCCTGCGGTGGATCCCGGCGGAGAGGTCGACGTCTGTGCCCTTCTTGGCGCCGAACGTGTGGCCGCGTTGCTCGCAGACGAGCTGCGCGAGCCTCGTGCATCAGGAGCCGCCGGGAACATGCTGGGAAGCTGTAGCTGGACGGCTGACAACAACGGACGCACCCTGTCCGCGTGGGCATGGCCAATTGATCAGTGGGACGCCGCCATCGCGACGGATGACTTTGGCACAGGCCCCATTGACGGTCTGGGCGCGCGGGCAGAAAGCACCAACGACGGTGGCCTGCTCGTGGATCCAGGTGGAGAGCACTACTACTTCCAGATCTTTGTGATCGACACCGATGGATCGATCAACTTTGACCTGGCCCGCCAGGGGGCGGAGTTGCTGCTCAATCCTTAGCAATCTGTGCCGCTTACTGGGTGTCTTCTTGCGCTGAGGCTCGCGCTGTTTCTAGCACCGTGAGCCTCAGCGAAAGTCGCGCGAGGTGGTTGCCACTTTGAGGGACAGCGGTGCCAGGTGTTCGGCCACCAGGTTGGTGGCGCCGTCGGCGCGTTCGATGCGCCCGCGCACCACGAGTCCCGGTGACCGCCGCGCCACCGCCTGGAACCTCTTCCACACCCCCACCGAGCAGATCACGTTCAAGAAGCCTGTCTCGTCCTCGAGGGACAGGAACGTGACGCCGCGTGCGGTGCCGGGTCGCTGACGGTGAGTGACTACTCCAGCCACGGTGATGCGCCGCTCGGCCTCGTGGGTGATGACGTCTTTGACGCGCAGCACGCCGTGCTTGTCGAGCCCTTCACGCACAAACACCGTGGGGTAGCTGTCCGGGGACACTCCGGCCGCCCAGACGTCGGCAACCGCCTGCTCTACCATGCTCATGCCTGGCAGTGTGGGCGCCTGGATTCCGGTGGAAGCCCCTTCGAGCGTGTCCGGGCCCTCGCGGGACAACGCACCCGCGGCCCACAGCCCCTCGCGCCGGGTGATTCCCAGCGACTCGAGCGCGCCCGCCGTGGCAAGCGTCTCCCACTGAGCGGTAGTGAGCCCGCGTTCGGGTGCAAGCCCGGCCTCGCCCTTGACCCCAGCCGGCCTCACCCTCACCCGCCGCGCCATGTCAGTGACGGACACGAACGGCCCGTCAGCGCGAGCGTCCACAATGGCCTGCGCGGCATCCTTGCCGAGCCCGCGCACCGCGACGAGACCCATGCGCACCGCGAGCGTGGGGTCAACGTGGGACAACCGCGCCAGATCCTCGCGCCGCTCCCCCGGCTCCGGTGCCGGCTCCTCAAGCCGTTCCACGCGGGCCAACACCTCGGAGCGCGTCACGCACGGGCGCAGCACCGTCTGGCCGTGACGGCGGGCATCGGCGGCCAACGACTGCGGCGAGTAGAACCCCATGGGCTGGGCGGCAAGCAGTCCCGCGTAGAACGCGGCGGGCTGGCGCACCTTGAGCCACGAGGACGCATAGACCAAGTAGGCAAAGGAGAACGAGTGAGACTCGGGAAAGCCAAAGTCCGCAAAGGCTTTGAGTTTGTCGAAGATCTGGAGCGCTACGTCCGCCGGGACGCCCTTCCCGTTGGCACCCACCAGGAAGCGCGCACGCAGCGCCTCCATGCGCTCCGGGCTGCGCTTGGAGCCCATCGCCCGGCGCAACTGGTCAGCGAGGGTGCCGTCGAACCCTGCCGCGTCCATCGCCATCTGCATCAGCTGCTCTTGGAACAACGGGATGCCCATGGTCTTCTTGAGGGCCGGCTCAAGCAACGGGTGCAGGTAGGTGACCTCCTCGCGTCCCCTCACGCGATTGATATAGGGGTGGACCGCACCGCCCTGGATGGGACCAGGGCGGATCAGCGCCACCTCGATCACGATGTCGTAGAACCGACGCGGGCGCAGGCGCGGCAGTGTGGCCTGCTGCGCACGTGACTCCACCTGAAACACGCCAACGGTGTTAGCGGCGCACAGGAGGTCGTAGACCTCGGGGTCCTCTTGGGGCAGTGAATGCAGGCCCACCTCAAGGCCCTGGGTCTCGCGGATGTACCCAAAGGCGTACTTGAGCGCCGAGAGCATCCCGAGCCCCAGCAGATCGAACTTCACGAGCCCGGCATCGGCGCAATCGTCTTTGTCCCACTGGAGCACGGTGCGCCCGGGCATGCGCCCCCATTCCACGGGGCACACGTCAATGACGGGCCGGTCGCACAGCACCATGCCGCCGGGGTGAATCCCCAGGTGTCGCGGGAGCCGCATGAAGCGGTCCGCGAGGTCCAGCACTGGCGCGGGGATGTGGTCAAGGTCGCTCGTGGGAGGCGGCTCAGGCCACATCGCGTCGCGCTGCTTGGCTGCCCACTCCTGCTGGGCCTCCACCGGCACGCGCAGGTCTCCCCACCGGTCGATGCTCGAGGACCACGCGTCCTGCTGGCCCACGTCGTATCCCAGCGCCTTCGCGGCGTCTCGCACGGCGGAGCGTGGCCGGTACTGGATGACGTTCGCGACCATCGCGGCATTGATGCGCCCAAAGCGCTGGAACACGTACTGGATCACCTCTTCGCGGCGGTCCGACTCGATGTCCACGTCGATGTCTGGCGGCCCGTCGCGTTCGGCAGCCAAGAAGCGCTCGAACAGCAGTCCGTGGGTGACGGCATCCACCGCGGTCACTCCTAGCGCGTAACACACAGCGCTGTTGGCAGCCGAGCCGCGCCCCTGGCACAGGATGTCGTTCTCGCGGCAGAAGCTCACGATGTCGTGAACGATCAGGAAGTAGCCGGGAAAGTCGAGCGCCTCGATCACGTCCAGCTCGCGGTCGATCTGCTTCCAGGCCCCCGGAACCCGCTCTGCTTCGCGCGAACCGTAGCGCTCGGTGGCGCCGCGACGCGTGAGTTCTCGCAGCCACGAGGCCTCGTTATGCCCTTCAGGGACCGGGTAGGGCGGCAGGTTAGGTGCCACCAGATGAAGGTCAAAGGCGCATTCGGCGGCGAGCTTCGCGGCCGTGGTCACCGCTTGGGGGTGGCGCCGGTGGCGGTAGAGCATTTCTGCGGCGCTACGCAGGTGCAGTCCGGACGATGCTGGGAGCCAGCCGTCCATCTCATCCAGCGAGGAGCGGGCTCGCACCGCAGCCAGCGCCGCCGCGAGGTCCGCATCGCGAGGGGTTGCGTAATGGGCGTTGGTGGTTGCCACGAGCGGTAGCCCGGCGTCGAAGGCAAGGTCCGCGAGGGCGGCGTTGCGCTCCGAGTCGAAGGGATCGCCGCCCTCAGTGATCTCCACCGCGACGTTGTCGTGGCCGAATAGCGCGACCAATCTGTCCACCTCCGCCCGCGCCGCCGCAAAGCCCTCGCGCGAGACCGCCCCGGCCATGGCATCGGCGCCATTGAGGCTCGCTCCGGGCACGCCGATGCCGGCAAGCGCCCTGCGTACCGCGCCCTTGCGGCACCCCGTCAAGACCAGCCACTGCCCCGCTGCCTGCTCCGCGAGGGATTCGAGCGTGTAGTGAGCCGCGCCCTTCTCCCCTGCGGCCAGGTGTCCCATGCCGATCGCGTGGCTGAGCCGCGCGTACCCGGCGGGGCCGCGCGCGAGCACCACCAGGTGGGTCGAGCGAGGGTCGGGCACTCCCGTGGGCGCGTCCAGCACGGGCGCGCCGCCTGGACCCACGGGCGCGGGAAGGTGCAGTTCCGCTCCGAACACCGTGGGCAGTCCCACCGCACGCGCCGCGTTGGCGAACCGCACCGCGCCGTAAAGGCCATCGTGATCGGTGATGGCGAGCGCGCTGAGGCCCAGCCGGCCAGCCTCCGCGGCCATCTCTTCGGGCTGGCTCGCGCCGTCCAGGAAGCTGAAAGCACTGTGAGCATGGAGCTCGGCGTACTCGACGCACTCCACGGGCTGCGTCATCTCGCGCCCTCGTTCATGATGCAGCCTCAGTCATAGATCGCCTCGAGCACCCAGCCACCGTCGCTGAACGCCACCAACAGCGCCGGGCCGTCATCGAGCGCCACCTGGAGGTAGGCGCTACGCGAGCCGTCTTCAGACCACCACCGCTCGACCACCGGCCATGGCCCCGCCCACGAGTCCACGGGCACTACTTCCCCGTAGATGGGTCCGCCCTCGTCAGGCCGCCGATGCTTGGGCGAGGTCACCAGGTGCCTCACCCAGGTGGGTGGGGCACTCAGGGCAAGCCGCCGGTTGACGACCACGGGCGAGCCGCCGGCATCGAGCACCGCAATGGGCTCCGGAATCGCCAGGACGGTGGCCGGGGCGGGGTCAGGAATGCGGCCTGGCCACGGGTGGGCCACCTTGCGTGCAGGTGGAGCCTCTTGCCCCCACGCGAGCGCCAGCACCCTGTCCCGCGGAGACCTGCCGCCCTGCTCGCTCACCGTCAGTACTCCCTCGGCACCCAGCAGCCCCTGCACGCGGTCCAGCGAGCGCGCGGCGCGGGAATCGGCTCCGGAGGTGCCTCCCCACAGATAGTTCTGCTCAGCGCCCAGAGCGACCACGTCTTCGGCCGTGACTCCCAGCGACATGAGCGGCGCGGGCTCCGGCCCACCACCCTGCCCGGTGCCGGACAGCCAGCCCTCGAGCTGCCACCTCACGCGATCCGTCATGTGCCGCCCGAACGCCCCCGCGCGCGAGCCCACATCAGTGCGCCACACCCGCTCGAGGCTCTCGCCGCGTTCAGTGCGCGCCGTAATCCTCACCTTGCCGCACCTCACCCCAGCATCGAGCAGCGCCTGGTCCAGCTGCCCCGCGACCAGCCCCGCCACAAGCGCGAGCTGTTCCACGCGCTGAGCTGGATCCTCGAACACGTACTCCACCGCGATGTCTTCCTCGGCCCGGCGCAGTACCGGCGGGCGCACATCTTCGCCACGGGCAATCCGGTACGCCCACATCCCCACCTGGCCAAAGCGCGCGAGCACGTCGCCCGCTGGCAACGCGGTGAAGTCGCGCAGGGTGTATATCCCCAGCCGGGTCAGCACACTCGCGAGATCATCCACGGCGGTGCGCTGAGTGCGCTCCATCGCGGCCAGGCTCAGCGACTGCACGCCCGCAGGCGCCAGGAACTCTTGCGAGTGCCCTGCCGGCACCAACGCCGAGCTCCTCGCGGCCATGATCGCCGCCAACAGTCCGTCTGCGGCCCCCACCGCGCACTCGTATCCGGCAGCGGCCACCTCGGTGACGAGCGCCTCGGCCAAGGCCTCTTCCGAGCCATGAAAGCGGGCGGCACCGTCAGCGGGAATCATCAACAGGCCAGGGCGAGAGATCTCGACGCCAGCGACCACGCGTTCGGCCGCGGCTGCCACGGCCTCGAACTCCCGCGCATCGCGGCCTTCGTCGTGGGGCAACAGCTCCACCTCGGGGCAGGTGCGCTGGGCAACCCGCTTGCGCATGCCGCGCTTGACCCCCGACCTGCGTGCCGCCGCCGACACCGCGACAAGTCCGCGCCCGTGAAGCACAGCCGCCGGAGCATCGGCCCCCACCCCTGCCGCGACCATGGCTGCCACTACCGGCCAGTCGGGAACCCACAACACCGCCCTGCGCACCGTCACCACAACGGCTGGCGCGCTCATGCCACGCCTTCGTCAAGTGTTTGATTCACACCGAGGGTTTGATTCACACCGAGGGTTTGATGTACACCGAGCGTTTGGCGCACCCCGGGACGCACCCAGCGCGCGCCCGAGTCTTCATCGAGCGTGAGCGTCACCCGCCGGGCATTGCCGTGAGCGCGCCCTCCCACCGCAACAGTGAGCTGCCGCTCGCGCAGCCGCCCGTCCCCAGCGCCCAGCCCGAGCCAGCGGTGAGACTCCACCGTGAGCGAGGTGTGAGCCCCCTCCCACGGTCCCGCCACCACCAGCACGGCGCCGCGTTCCCGCACGCGCGTCATGAGCCGGCGCCGGTCAGCAAAGGACAGCGCAAGCCCTTCTCCCAGCAGCACTACCTCCATGCCTTCGAGGCATGCGCCTGCAGCCGCCGCCGCGTGAACCCCTGGGTACGGAACCAGCGCCAACCGGCTGAGTTCGATCCCGCGCCGCGACGCAGCGACCACTCCCACGTGGGGCATGCCGATCATCGCGGTCCACGCCCCGTCACGCGAAGCCTCCGCCACCAGCGCAAGCATCAGCGAGGTGGATCCCGTGACCGACACCACCTGGCCGCGCCGGAGCCCTGCTGGAATCACCGCCTCAAGGTTTTCCGCACACGGGAATGTGGGTGCCTGCCAACCCTGCGATGGTGCGCCCATGCGGACCTCGACACCCTGGAGCGCTGCCCGCGCGCGCTGCAGACGGTCAGCCGCCAGAGCCTCGGCACTCAGGGTTGATTCAGCCGTCATCGCAGTCCTCCAATCGAACACATGTTCGATTATCTCAGTAGACTCCGACACTGGATGACATGTCAAATGGAGGGCTTCAGAGCTAGTGCCGCAGGCTCCTGTACTCGGTGATGGACACGTCGAGGCCGTGCCCGATCATCGTCAGCGCCTCGGAAAAGCCGCCGTCGACACTGGGATTCGCGCCCGCCGCTGCGGAACTCGGGACAAGCGGCTCCTGCAGTAGTCCGAGTCGGTGCGCCGCCAGCCGTTGCTGCTCATGGAACGTGAAGCCGACCACGAAGTGCGTCACGGCATCGGCGGCCACCTCCGCCAGCGAACTGGGCACACCTTGGTGGCGGGCAACGTCCATCAACGCGGGTCGCACGGGCGAGTTCACCAGCCCCAAAGCGAGGGAGCTCGACACAAGTTCGGAGGCATCCCGGTACGCAAGCAGGCACTCGCGCAACCTCGCACCCACCACGCGCACTGCGTCGTACATGGACAATCCGCCCACCGGTACCTCGCCCATCGGCGCGAGAACCCGTTCGCTCACTGCCGCGAGAAGCGCTTGCTTATTGGGGAAATGCCAGTACAAAGCGCTCTGCTGAACGCCAAGGGCGGTCGCGAGATGCCGCATGGTGAGATCGGGCAATCCGTATTCATCCAGGAGGCGCAGGGCCATCTCGGAGACGTCATCGCGGCTTCGTCTGCGCGCTGTCCCCGAAACGGCCATGTCGCCACTATAGTGATGAACACCGTTCAGGTGAACAACGTTCAGGTAGAGGGAGAGACGATGATTGACGACCACCGGCCACGCACGTGGGTGCTCGATGCGACGGACATTGCCCGCGTCGCCGTCTTTGTTGCCCTCATGGCCGCGCTCGGCCTACCGGGAGCCTTCAGCGTGTTCGGCAGCGTGCCGATCACCGCGCAGACGTTCGGCGTCATGCTCGCCGGCGCGATTCTTGGCCCACGGCTGGGAGCCCTGTGCATGATCGTCTTTCTCGCCCTCGTCGCGGTGGGGCTCCCTCTCCTAGCCGGCGGGCGTGGCGGCGTTAGCTGGTTTGTCGCGCCGTCGGCGGGGTACCTCTTTGGCTGGATCGCCGGGGCGCTCGTGGTGGGCCTCATCGTGCACGCATCGGCCCGTAAACCCGCCGTGTGGCGAATCGCGATCGGCATGGTCGTAGGCGGTATTCTCGTGGTCTACGCCGTCGGTATCCCGGTGCGGAGCCTGATCGAGGGCCTGTCGCTGGGGCAGATCGCACTGCTGAACCTGGTGTTCGTCCCTATGGACCTTGTGAAGGCAGCGCTCGCGACAATGACCATAGCCACGCTCCTGCGCGCCTACCCCCGTGCGTTCCGGCGCACATGGCTTTCGCCCCGAGAGCCCAACCCCGTGAGTGTCACCGCAGCACAATGAGCGCGCGGATCGTGGTGTTGCAGGGCTCGCCGGTCCAACTGATAGACCGGATTCGGGCCGTGCGCGCCGCTGGCGACGTCCCGCTCATCGGTGACGACCGGTGGCCTGCGGCACAGTGGGCTGCGGTGCGTGAACTCGCCACAGCAGGCCCCATCCCGCACGGCGCAGCCTGGGCAGGTCTCACGTCGGGAACGAGCGGGACTGCTCGCATCGTGTTGCGCACCGCAGCATCGTGGGAGCGGTCCTTCGCCCCGGTATCCAATCTGGTCTCCCAACGGGGCGGCACGGAGCAGTTGATCATGCTGCCGTCCCCTCCAGCGTCCTCGCTGACCCTGTACTCTCTCGCCCACGCGCTCGCCGGGAGTGGGCCGCAGCCAGTCTTCCCCGGGCAGAGCGCCGCTGCGGAAGCAACCCTGTTCCACGGCACGCCACAGGCGCTACGGACGATGCTCAACGCAGGCTCTCTCCCGGAGCTACAGACCGCTCTGGTTGGCGGGTCCCGCCTTGATCCAGGGCTACGCGCGGACGCGGAGTCTCGAGGTGTCCGGGTTCTCTCGTACTACGGGGCGGCGGAATTATCGTTTGTTGCCATGGATGAGGGCCGGGGACTGCGCGCCTTTCCCGGCGTGACGATGGAGGCGAGGGACGGCGAGTTGTGGGTCCGCTCGCCATATACCGCGCTCGGTTACCTGGGTCAGCCGGGTCCGTTGCGCGCCGACGGAGCCTGGGTGACGGTCGGCGACCTCGCAACCCTCGACGACGGTGTCCTGATGCTACGCGGGCGGGCCGACGACGCCATTCTCACAGCATCGGCCACGGTGATTCCTGACGACGTCGAAGCGGGCCTCAGGACGCTCCCCGGAATTGCCGACGCGGTGGTGTTCGGGATTCCCGCCGGTACCGTTGGCGCGCTGGTCGCCGCGATGGTCGAAATGGATGCTGAGGCCCCGCCCCCGACCGCTAGCCAGCTCCGCTCCATGGCTGCGACCCAGTTCGCGCCCTCTCACCGGCCACGCGTGTGGTTCGCGGGGCGACTGCCACGAACTGCATCCGGCAAGCCCGCGCGAGCGGAAGCTCGGCGTCAGGTCCTCGACAGCGAGGTGACCCGCCTTGCGTGACGAGCCAGTCATCGTTGCCGCGCGGCGCTCACCAATCGGCACCCGTAGCCGCGCCCTGTCCGATCTCACTGTTGACCAGCTGGCCGGACCGATCATCCGCGCCGCTCTCGCCGACGCGGAAGCCGCCACCGGATCGACGCTCACCATCGCCGACGTCATCCTTGGAAACTGCATGGGGCCTGGAGGCAACCCCGCGCGCATCAGCGCCCTCGCCGCCGGGCTTGACGTTAGCGTGCCTGGCACAACTGTGGATCGACAGTGCGGCAGCGGCCTCGCTGCCATCATCGACGCGGTGTCTGCAATCCGCGCCGGGGACCACCGTGCGCGCATCGCCGGCGGCGTCGAGAGCGGTTCGACTGCTCCCACCAGATCCATCGACGGCGTGCCCTACGAGCGAGCACCGTTTGCGCCAGCGGGCTGGCCCGATCCTGACATGCTGCAAGCCGCTGAGGACCTGTCCAGGGCAGATGGAATCACGCGAGATCGACAGGACGCGCACGCCGCGCGTAGCCACCAACGGGCTCGCGAGGCACGCGACAACGGACGGTTCGATGCCGAGATCGTGACGCTGGACGGCGTTGCCTCCGACGACTCGATCGGTGTAGCCGAGCCGCTGCTGGCGCGTCTACTCCCTCTGTTCCCGGGCGGCACCGTCACTGCGGGGACGTCGACGCGGATCAGCGATGGTGCCGCAACCGTTGCCGTCGTCCCGCACCACCTCAGAGGCGGAGCGGCGGGCCTAGTGATCCGCGGCTATGCGATTGTCGGCTGCGACCCGGCCTTGCCAGGAATAGGCGCGGCACCAGCGGTGATCGCGGCACTCGAGAACGCCAGCGTCAAGATTGGCGACGTTACCGCCATCGAGATCGTCGAAGCGTTCGCTTCGCAGTCGCTCGCGGTACTCGACCGCATCGGTCTCGCCGACGACGATCCGCGCGTCTGCGCCGACGGCGGCGCACTCGCGCTGGGACATCCGTGGGGGGCGAGCGGCGCGGTCAGCGTGGTGCGGCTGTTCAGCCGACTGGTGCGTGGCGGGGCACGTCCGGGAACCCTCGGAGTCGCGGCGGCCTCCGTCGGCGGCGGGATGGGCGTCGCCGCTGTGGTGGAGGTGTTGCGATGAGCTACCTCGACCTGGACGACGTCCACGTGCGCCTTGGGGACACGCAGGTGCTCCGCAACGTGACGTGTTCGCTAGACCAACGCACTGTTGCCGTCATCGGCGAGAACGGGTCCGGCAAGTCCACATTTGCGCGCCTGGTTGGAGGGCTCGCCCGCGCCGAGAGCGGCGCGATCCGGATCCTTGGCCTTGACCCCGCCCAGGATGCCTCCAGACTCCGGCGCCGCATCGCCGTCGTGTTCAGCAATCCCGACACCCAGATCGTGATGCCTACCGTGATCGAGGATGTCGCGTTCTCATTGCGGTCTGAGAAGCTGCCGCGCGAGGAGAAGGCGCAAAGAGTCACCGAAGCCTTGGAAAGGTTCGGTCTCACCGCCGTCGCAGATCACGCATCTCACGACCTGTCCGGCGGGCAGAAGCAACTGCTCGCGCTGTGCGGCGCGTTCGTCCGCCGTCCTGATTTGGTGATCGCTGACGAACCGACTGCGTATCTTGATGCACGCAACGCCCGTCGCGTTGCGGACCACCTCTTTGAGGAAGGGGCGCATCGATTGCTGTTGGTGACGCACGACATGACCCTCGCCCAACGCTGCGACAGCGCAGTCCTGGTACACGACGGAACCATCGTCGCCGTCGGACCGCCTGACGCGACCATCGCGGCCTATGAAGAGAGGCTCCGATGCTGACCCTGTACCGACCCGGCGACGGCCCTTGGCACCGACTCACCGCGGGGCGGAAGTCCGCGGTGCTTGGGCTGATCGTGCTCGGCGTGAGCGTGGTTCCGGCGAGCTGGTGGGGTGCGGCGTTGACTGCTGGGGTCTGCCTCGCTTGCTATGCCGTTCGTGGGGCAGGGATGGGGGCGCTTGTGCGCCAGGGGATCGCCATCCGCTGGATCCTCGCGGTGACTCTCGCTGGTCAGCTCCTGTTCCTGGGCGCGGAAACTGGCGTAGCGAACACCGTTCGGATTTGCGCCGCCGTGGTCATCAGCGGGCTGCTCGCATTGACCACGCCGGTGAGCGAACTCCTAGAAGCGCTCGAACGGGGACTGTCGCCATTGGCACGGCTACGGGTCGATCCACAGCGCGCGGCGCTGACAATTGCCGTAACGCTGAGCACCCTCCCCGTGCTCGTGCGGCTCGAGCGCGAGGTACGCGAGGCGCAGAACGCCCGGGGCGGTGGGCGGAGTCTGCGCTTGTTCGCGATTCCGTTCCTCGTGGTCTCGCTTAAGCACGCGGATGCGCTCGGTGACGCGCTGACGGCGCGCGGAGTCCGATGACCGCTAGCCGTCTACTTCGGTCCACTCGACGGCTAGCGCAATGCCCAAAAGGCTACGGCCGATGCCGCGGCTACGTTGAGCGAGTCCACTCCCCTCGCCATGGGGATCGTCACGGAGACGTCTGCTGCCTGCACCGCTGCGGCGGAGAGCCCGTCGCCTTCGGTGCCGAGTAGCCAAGCCAACCGGGCTGGCGGGTGCGCTTCGAACTCATCCAGGGCTATGGCATCGTCCCCCAGCGCTAGCGCCGCCACCGTGAATCCTGCTTCCTTGAGCGCACCCAACCCCGCAGGCCACGACTCAAGGCGGGTCCACGGCACCTGAAACACCGTACCCATCGAGACCCTCACGCTCCGCCGGTAGAGAGGGTCAGCGCAGCGCGGGCTTACCAGCACCGCGTCAATGCCCATCGCCGCCGCCGAGCGGAACACCGCACCCACATTGGTGTGGTTCATGACATCTTCAAGAACGGCAATGCGACGGGCCCCCGCGGTCACGTCCGCAACCGAGGGCAAGACCGGGCGGTGCATCGCGGCGAGGGCACCCCGGTGCACGTTGAAGCCAGCGATCTGCTCAAGGAGATCCTCGGAGCCAACCAACACGGGGACATCGGGCCACGCGGCGATGGGCCTGCCAAGGGAATCGAGCCACCTAGGCGACACCAAGAAGGAGCGAGGAACGTGACCGGCGACCACGGCACGCCCGATCACCTTGGCGCCTTCCGCGATGTAGAGCCCTCGTTCGGGCTCGATGCGCGTGCGCAACGCGACGTCTGTGAGATCGCGGTAATCGGTCAGGCGTTCATCGTCGACGTCAGCAATGGTAATCACGGTCATGGGCTCATTGTGTCAGTCATGCACGAGGGCCCCGGAGAGTAGTCTCCGGGGCCCTCGAGTCAGAGCTTCTTGGGACCTACTGGCCCTTTTCCGCGTTGGGGTCTGGGCGACGGCCCGACCTTGACCCAGCATCGGTGGCGTCCTCCGTGGCCTCAGCCGCCTCGCGCTTGGCTGCTGCGAGCGCTTCACGCGGGTCAGTGAGTGCCGATTCGAGCTTGTACGCCTTGCGGTTGGCGCCCTTGGTGAGCGCCTCGGGCTCGTCGATGTGGCCAAAGCCTGCGGAAACCGCCTTGAGCGCACCGGTGAACTCCGTGGGAATGAACCACATCTTGTTGGCGTCGTTCTTGGCAATCTCGGGAAGCATCTGCAGGTACTGGTACGCGAGCAACTTGCTGTCTGCGTCACCCGTGTGAATAGCGTCAAAGACTTGCAAAATAGCCCGCGACTCACCCTCAGCGCGCAAGATCGCGCTTTGAGCCTGACCTTCTGCCGTGAGGATCGCGGCCTGCTTCTCACCTTCTGCCGTGAGGATCTGCGATTGCTTGACACCCTCTGCCGTAAGGATCGCGGCACGACGGTCACGCTCGGCACGCATCTGCTTCTCCATCGAGTCCTTGATCGACATGGGCGGCTCAATGGCCTTGAGCTCCACGCGGTTGACGCGGATGCCCCACTTGCCGGTCGCCTCATCGAGGACCCCACGGAGCTGACCGTTGATCTGGTCACGGCTCGTCAAGGTCTGCTCGAGGTCCATGGTGCCGATGACGTTACGAATGGTGGTAGTAGTCAACTGCTCGATACCCAAGATGTAATTCGCGATCTCATAGACCGCGGCACGAGGATCGGTGACCTGGAAGTAGATGACGGTGTCGATCTCGACCACCAGGTTGTCGGAGGTAATGACCGACTGCGGCGCGAACGACACCACTTGCTCGCGCAAGTCGACGCCCGCACGGACCTTGTCGATGAACGGAATGAGCAGGTGCAGGCCTGCATCCATGGTGCGGCTATAACGCCCCAGTCGCTCAACGATCACTGCCACTGCCTGCGGCACAATGCGTACCGCGCGCCCGATGGCGCTGATGACAAAGATCGCGAGAACAACAAGCGCGACGATTCCAATAATCTGACCAGGCTCCATAGCCTCTACCCCTTTTCCGGCGCAACGATGGCCGTCGCGCCCTTGATGGCCACCACAGTGACCGATGAACCTTCTGGAATGACAGCAGCGTCGTCAACGATTCGCGCCGACCACACCTCGCCCGCCAGCTTGACTCGCCCAGCAATCGCGGTGATGTCGTCGATGGCACGAGCGTCGCGACCCACGAGCGCCGCTGCGTTGGTCTCAATAACCTCGCCCCGCGACCGCAAAGCCTTCAACAGATACGGCCGCAAGGTGAACAGCAACATCGCTGACACCAGGCAGAACACCATGATGCTCACCCACAGCGGTGCCCCAAACAGGGCGGCAACACCGGCAGCGAGCGCACCTCCAGCGAGCATGATCAGCATCAAGTCGAGCGTGAATATCTCGATGACGCCCAGCAGCATTGCTCCCACAAACCACCAAATGGATTGCATAGTTAACCTCCTGTCAGAACGCTAGCAGGCCCACCCAAACTCCGGCATCATTCCCCGGGATGAGCCGGCGACCGCTCTGGGATGATTCGCACCAGACTCGCGCCGTCCTGGTGGTTCACCAGCGCCGTTGGTCTCCGACCGATCAAGTACCCTGAGCGCATGACAACACCTTCCCGCCGCGAAGGCGCATCCACACGCAACCTCGTCTCGCGAATTGCTCTAGCGCTCGCAGTCACCGTGGGACTCAGTGCGTGCGATGCTGGCCCACCCCACGCCGATGGACCTGACATCAGTTCAACATTGGTCGGCAACAACGTGTGGCACATCCCGTCCGAAGCCGCCTGGCAGGTCACGGGAGAAGCGGGGCTTCAGTTCCTGCGTGTAGGCGGCATCGCCTATGACAATGCGCTGGCGCCAAACTCCCTGCTCGATATGTGGGTTCAAGAGGCCTTCGACATGGGAGCGGAACCGCAGCTTCAAGTCTCAAGGTTTGGCACGCCAGAAGAAGCTGCCAAACTTGTCGCGCACTTCAACGTTGACACCGACCGTCCCGTTGTCTATTGGGGAATCGGCAACGAACCATTCTGTCGTGTGGTCACGCCAGAGTCTGCCGCACAGGTTGCCGAGTACTGGAAGCCCATTGCGGCCGCGATGAAGGAAGTCGACCCCACCATCAAGATCTTCGGTCCCAACGAGTGCGATTTCTACGAGGACTATTACGGGGAACTCTTCTCAGGCGACGGCTCTGCCTCCGATATCTCGGGCAAGGTTCCCGGCGAAGACTACTACTACACCGATGGCGTGGCGTGGCACCTCTACGTTGGCTACCCACCGGAGGAAATCGGAATCGACGCTCTCACCACCACTGGCTTCCAGGAGTATCGCAGTCGCATTGAGCGAACACGTGCGCTGGTCGACCAAGCCAACGCAGCCAACGACAGGACCGGCGCCGACGCCCTGGAATGGGGCATCGGAGAGTTCAACGGGAGGGGCGGCGCGCGGGTGTGCAGCTTCGAGAACGGCCAAATGATCGCTTCCGTCTATGGCGCCATCATGGAGTTCGGCGGGAGCTACGGGGCACTGTGGTCGATTCAGGAAAGCGGCGGCCAGTGCCACGGCTCCGATCATGGCTTCTTGAGCCTCACCCTTGAGCCACGTCCTTCGTACTGGCACATGCAGATGGTGTCCCACTACTTCAGTGGCACGTATCAAGCGGTCGCTTCCTCAACCGAAACGGTGCGGGCATTTGGCTCGGTGGATCGGGGCGATGGTCGCGTGACGGCGATGGTCATGAACATCGATACGTCGTCGACACTGACCTGCAGCATCGGCCTCGCTGAAGGCGCAGAGGCGTCAGGCACGTGCGGCCTGGCGATGCCTGTAGGCCTCGACACCACCACCGACTTTGACATCGGGCCGTCCACCACGATGGTGCTCGTGTTCGATCTCGATGGTGCGCTCGTATCAACCGTGACGTACTCAGCCGATGACAACGCTCCCGTGGTGCGCAGCGTCAGTTAGGACGAGGCTCTCCGAGCGGTCCAGCGCCCGCCCTCGGAGTGGAGTTCGACCGGCATTCCATAGGTCGCGGTGAGGTTCGTGTTCGACAGCGTCTGCACCAAGGGGCCTTGCGCCACCACCGCGCCGTCGCGCAACAGCAGTGCGTGAGTGAACCCACGCGGAATCTCTTCCACGTGGTGAGTCACGAGCACGATGGCAGGCGAACGCTTGTCCCCGGCGAGCTCGGTAAGCGCCATGAGGAGCTCTTCGCGCCCCGCAAGGTCAAGGCCGGCGCCCGGCTCGTCGAGCAACAAGACCTCGGGATCGGCCATCAGCGCCCTGGCAATCTGGACGCGCTTGCGCTCACCTTCGCTGAGGGTCCAGAACTGACGCTCGGCGAACTGACTCATGCCGAACGCCGCGAGTAGGTCACCCGCGCGATCGACATCCATGCCCTCGTATTCCTCCTGCCAACGCTTAGTGATGCCGTGCGCGGCAGTCATCACGACGTCGCTCACCCATTCGTCGGGCGGAATGTGATCCGCGAGCGCGGCACTTGACAGGCCCACACGAATCCGGAGGTCCTGGGTATCCGACGCCGCAAGGTCTTGGCCCAAGATCGAGACCGTGCCGCTCGTGGGGTTCATGCGGGCGCCCGCCAGCGTAATCAGCGTGGTCTTGCCCGCACCGTTGGGCCCTAGCACCACCCAGCGCTCACCTTCGTTGACGGTCCACGACAGCCCACCAAGGATCTCGTTGCCGTCTCGGGTCACGGTGACGTCGTCAAATCGAAGCACTTCGGTCATGGGGCGAGCCTAACCGAGCACATCGCGATAGACGTCAAGGGTGCGCTCGCCAATGGTGTGCCACGAGAAGTGCTCGGTGGCCCGCGTGCGTCCGGCTGCGCCCATGCGCGCCGCACGCTCGGGATCGGCGACCATGTCGGTGAGAGCCGCGGCCATATCGTCAACAAACTGCTCGGGCTCCACAGGGGTGCCCGTTCCGTCTGTGGCCTGATCGATCGCGACCAGACTGCCCGTCTCTCCGGGGACCACCACCTCCGGTATGCCTCCGGTCGCCGTGGCAACCACCGGTAAACCCACGGCCATCGCCTCGAGGTTGACGATTCCGAGCGGCTCGTACACCGACGGGCACACAAACGCTGTGCACGCATCGAGCACCGCAACCAACTCATCGCGCGGCAACATCTTTTCGATCCAGATCACGCCACCACGAGTTTCTTGTAGCGTGGCGACCGCGCCTGCGACCTCCGCCGCAATCTCCTTCGTGTCGGGAGCACCGGCACACAGCACCACCTGGATATCCGCTGGCAATTTTTCGACAGCCCTCAAGAAGTAAGGCAGGCCCTTCTGTCGAGTGATCCGCCCCACGAACACAATGGCAGGGCGGGACGGGTCAATCCCCCACTCGGCGACCACGGCATCGGCCTTCGCTCGCTCTTCTTCCGTGCTGGGCGCCGCCCAGGCGTCGACGTCAATGCCGTTGTGAACCACGTGCACCTTGCCAGGGTCCACGTTGGGGTAGCAACGCAGGACGTCGTCGCGCATCCCCGCGCTAACGGCGATCACTCCATGCGCAGCCTCATAGGCAGTCTTCTCTATCCAGGAGGACAGCGCATAGCCACCACCGAGCTGTTCTGCCTTCCAAGGCCGCATCGGCTCCAACGAGTGAGCACTCAGCACATGCGGAATCCCGTGGAGTTGTGCCGCGAGATTGCCGGCCATATTTGCGTACCACGTGTGGGAATGCACCAGGTCGGCACCAGCGCAGTCCTGGGCCATGGGAAGGTTCGTCGCAAGTACCCGCAGTGCCGCATCGCGCACGCGTGAATCGGCCGAGTCATAACCCGTCACACCCGTGTCATCACGAGGGCCATCGAAGCATCGCACCTCGACGTCCACGTGAGACCGTAGGACTGCGGCGAGTTCGGTGACGTGGACTCCGGCTCCGCCATAGATGTGTGGGGGGTACTCCCTGGTGAGGATGTCAACGCGCATACGTCCCACGGTAGCCGCTCTCCGCGGTGATTCGCCCGCCCCACGCTTGCACCGCACCGTATGCTGGGGAGATGCCCGCACCCAAAGTACTCGCCATTGTCCTCGCGGGAGGTGAGGGCAAGCGCCTCATGCCCCTGACCGCCTCACGCGCCAAGCCTGCCGTGCCTTTTGGCGGCACCTACCGCCTCGTGGACTTCGCGCTGAGCAACCTCGTGAACTCGGGCTACCTGCACGTGATTGTGCTCACGCAGTACAAGTCCCACTCGATGGACCGGCACATTGCCAGGACCTGGCGCATGTCCCCATTGCTCGGGAACTACGTGGCGCCAGTCCCCGCGCAGCAGCGGCGTGGCAAGCACTGGTACCTCGGCAGCGCGGACGCCATTCACCAATGCGTCAACATCATCGAAGACGAGAACCCCGACCTCGTGGTGGTGGTGGGTGCCGACCACGTGTACCGAATGGACTTCTCTCAAATGGTGCGGGCGCACATCGAGTCAGGCGCAGAGTTTTCTGTGGCAGGGATCCGGCAGCCCATTGACCTGGCCGACCAGTTCGGTGTCATCGACGTGGGCGCAGATCAGCCCGATCGCATCCGCGCATTCCTTGAGAAGCCCAGCGATCCCGAAGGCCTCCCCGACAGCCCACACGAGGTGCTCGCTTCCATGGGCAACTATGTCGCAAACGCAGATGCACTGGTCAAGGCACTCGAGCTCGACGCCAAGAACGACGACTCCAGGCACGACATGGGCGGCGACATCGTGCCGTACTTCGTCGACAAGGGAACGTGCGGCTTCTACGACTTCCAACGCAACGACGTTCCCGGATCGACTGATCGCGACCGTGACTACTGGCGAGACGTCGGAACCATTGACTCCTACTATGAGGCGCACGTTGACCTCATCGCGGTGCAGCCCATCTTCAACGTCTACAACCACCGCTGGCCACTTCATCAGGGGCTCATCACCGAGCCCCCTGCGAAGTTCATCCACTCCGAGGAGGGCCGGCTCGGTCACGCTGCCGACTCCATTGTGTCGCCGGGAGTGATCGTGTCCGGCGCCACCGTCACGGGGTCGGTGCTCTCGCCTGGCGTGCGGCTCCACTCGTGGTCAACGGTGTCAGACTCAATCCTGCTCGACAACGTGATCGTCAACCGCCATGCGCAGGTCCACCGCGCGATCATCGACAAGAACGTGGTGATCGAAGAAGGCGCCCGCGTGGGAATCGATCGCGAAAAAGACCTCGAGCGGGGGTTCACCGTCACTGAGTCGGGCCTGACCGTGGTGCCCAAGGGCACCATCGTGACCTGATGCCCGCGCACCTTGTTGTTCTTGACGTCGACTCCACTCTCATCACCGCTGAGGTCATCGAGCTTCTCGCTGAACGTGCGGGAAGCCGAGCCGAGGTCGCTGCCGTCACCGACCTCGCGATGCGCGGCGAGATCGACTTCGCCGAATCCCTGAAGCAACGCGTCGCGACGCTTGCTGGCCTGCCCACCTCAGTGTTTGCCGACGTCCTCGACGAGATCGAGTTCACTCCCGGCGCCCAGGCGCTGGTGGCGACCTTTCAACAGCGGGGGTGGACCGCGGCGCTCGTTTCCGGCGGGTTTGTCGAAGTGGTGGAACCCCTTGCCGCCAAGGTCAACATCACTCTCTTTCGCGCCAACCGACTCGAGGCTGTCGACGGAATCCTGACCGGTCGCACCGTCGGGCCCGTCGTTGACTCTGCCGCCAAGGCGCATGCCCTCGAGGAGTTCGCGGGCCAGCTCAACATCCCGATCGCGCACACCATAGCGATTGGGGACGGTGCGAACGACCTCGGCATGATGGCGGCAGCAGGTCTGGGAATCGCCTTCAACGCGAAGCCCAAGGTGCAACAGCTGGCCGACGTCGCCGTCAATGCCGCGAGCCTCGAAGCGGTGCTTGACGTCATCGAATACTGACCGCTAGGCCATCGAGCGCTGGTGCGCGCTCCTCGCCATGAGCGCGAAAGCCTGGGCCTCCGCTGAGGTTCCCTGCCGGTCAAAGTGAGGGCTTCCGCACACCTCCCTCACCAGCCCAATGGCGTCAACGCGATCGAGCGCGGCTGTGAGCCAACGCTCGGCGCGCGGTAGCCACGCCGGATCAAGCCAGCCGTCGGCTACTCCGGTGAACGCGGCGTAGGAAAGCATCAGGCCGGCAGCCCCGTCCACAAAGGTCGAATCGTCGGTGAGCACGTCGTGGAACCGCCCATCAGGACGTTCATGCTCGGCGCATCGGGTCAGCAGTTCCTGTGTCTCGTCGCGCCATCGCTCACGCATCTGCGCCGGCACACCCTCGCCACCCACACGCAATGCTCGAGCGATGCCCGCCACCACCCAGCCGTTGCCAGACGCCCACGGTGCGTCGCGCACCGCAGTCTTCAACTCAACGTTATAGCGATGCCCGTACAAGCCGGTTGACGGGTTCCAAAGATGCTGGCGATGCATCCGGTACTGCATGTCAGCAGGCGCGAAGTCGCCAGTCGCGACGAGGAAGGGGACCACCATGTAGATGGTGTCGACCCACACTTCTGGAACACCATCGAGGTGGTAGAGCACGCCGGAGTCTGCGCGCGGGCAGTCCCGCAGAATCCACCAGCGCTGCCGCTCGAGCGCTTCCGCAGCCCCCGCGACTCCGGCCCGCACGAGAAGTGCCACCGCTTCCCCACAAGCACCGGAGTTGACGAGCCCCGCCGACTCCGTGGCACCCAGGCGACCTTCCGCGTCCTGACGCACCATGGCATCGTGCGCAAGGAGAACGGCCACGTCATCACGGCCAGCGTCGAGCGCGGCGTGTGAGGCTACGCCTTGCTCCCAAGGGTGGCGCTGCATCGCGAGCAGCGCCTGCCAGATCAGTGCGTCAGTACTGAACATCGGCGGACAGCATGGCGTTCAGCTGTGCACCACGAAGTTCGAGGTCTGCCCACGCGCCCTCAAGTTCAAGCACGGCCGCCGTTCCCGTAGGAAAGCCATGCGCCACACGCTGAAGAGCACGCGTATCGGAGCCCTGGGCCGCGAGGGCTGCGGTGGTCGCAGAGATCGTCGGCTCGTGGCCTACGACAACCAAAGTCTCAACCGAGTCTGGAACCTCGCGGATCAGTTCGTGGAGGCCCTCGTCGTCCGTGTCGTAGACATCGCGCGACGTCACGACCTCGGCCTCGCCGAAGGCTGCCGCCATCAGTTGCCAAGTCTGCTGAGTACGCAGCGCTGAAGACACGATCGCGTAATCGGGGTTCACGCCCGCACGTGCCAACCGCTCACCCAGTTGAGTGGCGGAGGCGCGGCCCGCTAGTGTCAGTGCGCGGTCATGGTCGGGCTGATCCGCGACTGGTCGCTCCGCCTTCGCGTGACGAACCAACACCAGTGTGGGCATGCGCGATCCTCCTACTGCCCCATGGCGTGCACGCCGCCGTCGACGTGAACAACTTCTCCTGTGGTGGCAGGGAACCAGTCAGAGAGCAAGGCGGTCACGGCACGCGCGGTAGGCTCCGCGGCATCAGAGTCCCAGCCAAGCGGCGCTCGCTCGCTCCACTTGCTTTCCATCTGATCAAAACCAGGAATGTGCTTCGCTGCGGTGGTCTTGATCGGTCCCGCGGAGACCAAGTTGCACCTGATTCCTTGCGGCCCTAGGTCCCGTGCAACATAGCGCGAGGTCGCCTCGAACGCAGCCTTGGCGACTCCCATCCAGTCATAGACGGGCCACGCGTAGCGGCCATCAAACGTGAGCCCTACGATCGAGCCGCCGTTAACCATGAGCGGAGCCACAGATGCCGCAAGTGCCTTCAACGAGTATGCAGAGATGTGCATGGCCACGGAGACGTCCTCCCACGCTCCCGCCATGAAGTTTCCGCCCATCACGGACTGCGGTGCAAAGCCAATCGAATGAACAGCGCCATCAAGGTGAGGAACGATCTCCTTCACACGGTCGGCGAGCGAATCGATTTGCTCCTGATCGGTGACGTCGAGCTCAACCACCTGGGCTTCGACGGGAAGCCTGCGACCCATGGACTGGGTGATCTTCATCGTCTTGCCCATCCCGGTCAGCACCACCGTCGCGCCCTGCTCCTGGCACAACCGAGCCACGTCAAAAGCGATGGAGCCCTCGGTGAGGACCCCGGTCACCAGAATGTTCTTACCTTCAAGCATGCCCATGTGTGTTCCTCCTGGAGTGAAGCCTAGCGTGGGGACGTGCAACGATCCGTCAGTGGCCCATCCCGAGTCCGCCATCAACCGGGATCACCGCTCCCGAGATATAGCCAGCCTGATCCGAGGCAAGGAAGGTCACTACTGCGGCGACTTCTTCCGGGCTTCCAAAACGCTTAGCAGGGATGTTTGCTTCGTACTGACTCACGACGTCTGCACTGAGTTCTTCGGTCATCGCAGTAGTGATGAAGCCGGGTGCGATGACGTTCGCGGTGATGCCACGCGAACCCAGTTCGTGAGTGATGGAACGCGCCATACCTACCAGCGCTGACTTGGACGCGGAGTAGTTGACCTGTCCCGCGTTACCCAACAGCCCAACCACCGATCCGATGAGAACCACGCGACCGTACTTCTCGCGGATCATTGACTGCACAGCGCGCCGCACACACCGAAACGTACCGGTGAGGTTGACGTCGAGAACCTGCTCGAAGTCCTCGTCGCTCATCCGCATCAGCAATCCGTCACGGGTGACACCTGCGTTGGCTACCAGCACGCCAACCCTGCCGTGGGCCGCCTCGAGCGCGTCGAACGCGGCGTTGACCGCGTCTGTGTCCGTGACGTCGGCAACAGCACCATGGACACCATCGGGCAACTCGCCGCCGCGGTAGATCGACGAGACCGTATAGCCCGCCTCCACGAACGCGGTAGCGATGGCGCGGCCAATGCCCCGATTGGCTCCGGTGACGACGACGTGTCTACTCATGGTGGCAACGGTAGCCGACTGGCAACTAAGGAGAAAGCCGTGACACGCGCGCGGTAGTATTCGATCAACCAGGACGCAAGACCTGCCGGGTTTGACGAGGAACCTTGGTAGGGTGTCGCTGAGCTGTTTTGAACACTGCGCAATGGCGCGAAAGGGAGAACCATGACCACCAACGACGTTGACTCACCACACCGTCGCTTGACCACTACCCGTATGCGTCGCCTGAAGGCTGGCGCGGTAGCCATCATTGCCGCCTTTACTCTGAGCGCCTGCGGCTCTTCCGATGGCTACATCGATGCATGGTGGGACAACGGCGACCCCATCTACGCACCTGTCAAGGCTGACCTGTTCGACGAAGATCTGGTCCCCACCTGCAGCGCACCGACCGCAGGAAACGGATTCGAGTCACGCGCCAGGCCGTACAGCAACACCGGTGGACTGGTGAACCTGTTCCTCTTCGAAGTACAGAACTCCGAACCGGACCCCAACGCTGTGCTCACTGGGCTGACTGCTCGTGAAGAGCAGCGCGAGCGTACTCGTCGTGAGCGACTCCAGGGCAGCCTCGAGACGATGTACCAGATGACGCACCCCGATTTTGACGCGAAGTTTGGCATCACGACTGCCGATGACATGGCTGCGGTCAAGGCCGAGCTCGCGAAGCACCTCGCTGACCTCGACCAGTCAGTTGCCCCCATTCACAGCTACGTGGAACGCGGCAGGCGCTGGCTCGAGACTCCGGATGGCCGCTTGACGCTGAGCACCGTGACGAGCGTTGCTGACTTCATCGAAGAGAACAACCTTCCCTTGCAGTTCGAGGGCCTCAAGTTCGACTACTTGCGAGCCGTCGACGACGACGGCACTGAGTACCTGATGGTCACAGACAAGGAAACCGCGCAAACCCGTCTCTACGCAGGTAACGAGGTCATCGATGTGGACGAGAGTTCGGAGCTCTTCATCCGCTACGAGATCCTCCTGCCTGGGTTCGGGACCAACCCGTCAGCGACGATCACGCTCGTCAACGACCAGTGCCCGCCGTACTTTGGCGATGCCGCTGCCCGTTTCTGGATCTATGACTACGAGCTCCTCTTCCCCGCCGAGGTAGGCCCGATCGATCTGGGCTTCGGTGGATCAGAGGACGACGAGGCTACCGACGACGAGGAAGCCGCAGTCGACGCCTAGTTCACACGATGACCAAGAGGGCCGCACCCGCGCAGGGTGCGGCCCTCTTGCCGTCTCGCGACGCCGCGTGCAGGCTCTACTCAGCGCGAAGTCGCCTTGGGCTGCGGCGTTAGCATCGTGAGGTGACTTCCTCGCAGCACTCGGCTCCCTCACACAACAGCGGGCATGCTGGCGTCCGACTACTCACCACCGCGGCGGTTACGGTGGCGATCATGGGCGTCAGCGTCATCGCAGGACTGTGGCAGTACGGGCGTCATCTGGAGCGCGCCGAGGCCCTGACATGGTACGAACTCGCAGAGGAACGCCCTGCGGCGACGTTGAGCGACGTCACCTCGCCACGCGATGACCGCCTCGCGCTCGAGGCGACATGGCGACGAGTCTCGGCCACCGGACACTTCTCCCCTGAGCAACCCACACTGCTGCGCAACCGCCCCGTCGACCAATCGCCCACCTACCAATACCTGGCCTGGTTTATCACGACCGAGGGGAGTGCTCTGCTGGTGAACGCCGGCTGGCAGGAAGCTCCGTCAGCGGGAGGCGAGCCCCCAGCTCCCGAACTACCGCGCTCCGAGGTCACCATTGACGTCATCCTTCGAGAATGGGAGCCAGACGACGGCCGTCGTGACGCCGGTGCGACTCGGATCCATACGGCGCAAGTGCCGCCGCCGCCGGCACCGCCAGTTCCCGCGTACGGCATGCTACGTGACTCATGCGAGGCCAGCGGTCCTTGCGTCAGCAGTCTCGGACTCGCAGACGTGCCGCTGCCCTACCTCTCCACCGGCCCGCATCTGTCTTACGCATGGCAGTGGTGGGTCTTCGCCGCGTTGGCTCCGGTTGGGGCTACGCTGCTCCTCCGTCGAGAGGTGTCGCCTTCACGCCCCGTCCGCGCACCCAAGAACCGGGCGTCCGGCAAGCGAGGCCTCAGCGACGAAGACATCGAGGATGCGCTTTAGTACGCCAGGCGCCCGTCAGGCAAGGTCGATGAGGTCTCGGTAGGAGTCGTTCCACAGGTCTTCGTCGGCGTCGGGCAACAGCAACACCCGCTCCGGCTCGAGGGCATCGACAGCGCCAACGTCGTGAGTCACGAGCACGACGGCACCTTCAAAGGTCCGCAACGCACCAAGGATCTCGGCACGCGAGGCCGGGTCGAGGTTGTTCGTAGGCTCATCGAGCAGCAGTACGTTCGCTTGACTGACCACGAGCGTGGCGAGCGAAAGCCTCGTTTTCTCGCCACCTGACAACACCTTCGCGGGCTTCATCGCATCGTCGCCCGAGAACAGGAACGAGCCCAGTACCTTGCGGACGTCGGTGTCCCCGAGGTCCGGCGCCGCGTGCTTGAGGTTCTCGAGCACCGTCGCATTCATATCGAGCATGTCGTGCTCTTGGGCGTAGTAGCCCAACTTGAGTCCATGCCCAGGCTCAACCTGCCCGGTGTCGGATGCCTCCACGCCAGCGAGGAGACGCAGCAAGGTGGTCTTGCCCGCGCCGTTGAGTCCCAGCACCACCACACGGGAACCGCGATCGATAGCGAGGTTGACGTCGGTGAAGACCTCAAGCGAACCATAAGTCTTGGACAGCTCAGACGCCCGCAACGGCGTCTTCCCACAGGGTGCGGGCGTGGGAAAGCGCAACGCTGCCACCTTGTCTTGGACGCGCGCGCCTTCGAGTTCTCCGAGCATCCGTTCCGCGCGCTTGATCATGTTCTGGGCAGCAACCGCCTTGGTCGCCTTGGCTCGCATCTTGTTAGCCTGGGCGAGCAGGACATCGGCCTTCTTTTCGGTGTTGTCCCGCTCGCGCTTGCGGCGGCGCTCGTCGGTCTCGCGTTGCTTCAGGTAGGTGTCCCACCCGAGCGCGTACTGATCCATCTCGCCCCGATTGGCATCGAGGTGCATGACTTTGTTGACCGTGGCGCGGAGCAGATCAGTGTCGTGCGAGATCACGATGAGCCCACCAGAGTAGGAACCGAGGAAGCTCCGCAGCCATGCGATCGAGTCTGCATCGAGGTGGTTAGTAGGCTCGTCGAGCAACAATATCGACGCGTCCGAGAACAGGATTCGCGACAGCTCAACACGCCGTCGCTGGCCGCCAGAAAGGGTTCCAAGCGGTTGAGCTAGCGTACGCGCGTCCAAGCCGAGATTCGCGGCAATGCGAGCGGCCTCAGACTCGGCCGCGTACCCACCGGCGGCAGTGAAGCGCTCTTGGATGCGCGAGTACTGATCCATGGCCTTGTCTCGGGCTTTGGCGTCGTCCCCGGCCATCGCCTCTTCAGCCTCGCGCATCTTGCGCGCAAGATTGCCGAGGTCCCGGATCCCAAGAATCCTGTCCATCGCGCGCTCGTCGAGGTCTCCCGTACGAGGATCCTGGGGCAGATACCCCACGGAACCGCGGGCGACCACGGTGCCTGCGGTGGGCGGCGCCTCGCCTGCGAGGATCTTCGTCAACGTGGTCTTTCCCGCTCCGTTGCGTCCCACGAGGCCGATGCGGTCGCCTGGTGCCACTTGGAACGACGTTGGGTGCAGGAGCACTCTCGCCGCGATGCGAATCTCCAAGTTGTTGGCGACTATCACGAAGACGGACTCCTCTGCCGGGTGGCTGATTTGGTAGGGTTCCCGCAAGATTCGCAGGGTTTGGGCCGGAAGTGGCCCGATTCCTTGCAGGACAGGTAGTGCGTCCGCCTGACCATTATTTCAGGGAGCAGGCCCGTCACTTGACAAGCACTTCACGGGGAACCACCATCGCGCTATCGGTTCGCTCGCGGTGATCAATGCCATGGGAGGGCCCGTCGTTGCGGCTTCCGGCCGCCGCGCCCTCCGAGAGCTGCTCGGTGCCGTACACGTTTCGGACAAATCAGACGCTCGTGTGGACACCAGAGCCGCCGCGAGCGCTTAGCCTTAACTAATGATCGAATTCTTGGACGCGGAGTTCACCGCGCCCGATTCCGGGGCGCGCATCCTTGAGCCCACCACCTTGACGCTCGACGAACGACGCATCTCAATTATCGGCGCGAATGGCTCGGGCAAGTCCACCTTGGCGCGCATGATCAATGGGCTCGCGACTCCCACCTCCGGAAGCGTACGCGTGGACGGGATGGATACTGTCAAGCAGGGAGCCAAAGTCCGCCGAGTGGTGGGCTTCCTTTTCACTGAACCCTCGTCTCAGCTCATCATGCCGACCGCGATCGAGGACATCACCTTGTCCTTGCGGCGAAGCATCAAGGACCGCACGGAACGTGAAGCGGCCGCGATGCAGATCCTGGGCGACATCGGCCTCGCGGACAAAGCCGACGTTTCGGTGAACGCGCTGAGTGGCGGGCAACGTCAGATGCTCGCCTTGGCCGGCGTGCTTGCTATCACGCCGCGGATCATCGTCGCCGACGAGCCCACTACCTTGCTCGACCTGCGCTGGCGGGCTCACGTGGGGGCCTTGCTGCGCTCGTTGCCCCTTCAGGTGATCGAGATCACCCATGATCTGGAGGCCGCCGCACGCGCACAGCGAACCATCGTGGTCGACCATGGGGCCGTGGTCTTCGACGGCGACCCCGCGGAAGCGGTTGAGTACTATCGCGCCCTGATGCTTGATCGGGCTGTTGGCGAGCCCGCCACATGAACCCCACCCTCGGCATGTACCGCCCGCGGAACACGCCGATGCACCAAGCCCCGGCATGGTTCAAGGCCGTGCTGTTGGTCGTCATCGCCGCTGTCTTCGTGCTCTTCACGGACCCGATCACAAGCGTCGGACTGATGGCGGCCTGCGTCTTGCTGCTGATCTCAACCGGCCCTCCGCTGAAGGCCACAGCCCAGGGGCTGTTAGGTATCGTGATCATCGCGGCACTCAGCGGTGGCTTCCACGTGTGGCGGGGCGAGATTGACCGTGCGATCGACCTCGCCGCTGACCTTGTGGGACTCGTGGCACTTGCGCTCGCGGTGACGTCCTCTACACCGATGGAGCACATGCTGGACCTGGTCTCACGGATCCTGCGCCCACTGAGGCGCGTGATTCCCCCCGAGACCATGGGCCTCATGTTCGCGATCACCGTGCGTGCGGTGCCGGAGGTCGCCCGCATGATGTCCGAGTCTCGCAGCGCCGCCAAGGCTCGGGGCCTGGACCGTAGCTTTCGCGCCGTGCTCATCCCCACCACCACGCGAACGGTGGGCTTCGCGCTGGACCTGGGCCAGGCTCTGCACGCTCGTGGCATTGCCGAAGAGGGCGACAATCCCGCCCCCTACCGGCGTGCGCGCCGTGTCAAGCACTAGGGTCATCTCATGACCTTCAACGAGTCCTCCCGCCTTGATCCTTCGCGCGTTCAACGGCGTGGCAAGGGCGGAGGCGTCGCGGCGGGCGGTGGCCTCGTTGGCATGCTTCTGGTGCTGCTGTTCGTCCTGTTTGGTGGGGAGCCAGGCGACGCCGAACTACTGAATCCGCCCGGGCCTGGCAGCGATGACTCCGCGCACGGCGATTTCGATGACCGTTGCGCCACTGGCGCAGATGCCAACGCGTACGCCGACTGCCGGGTGGTGGGTGCGATGAACTCCCTTGACGCGTTCTGGGCCGCAGAGCTCCCCACCGTGGGAACGGAGTTGGCGCTGCCCGGTATCGTCATCTTTGATCAGGCCACCACGAGCGCATGTGGTCAGGCCTCCGCAGCAACAGGGCCGTTCTACTGCCCTGCCGATCAGTCGATCTACGTCGATGTTGCCTTCTGGGACGTGCTGAGCACACAGTTTGGGGCGAGCGGCGGCCCTCTGGCCGAGATGTACGTCATTGCACACGAGTACGGCCACCACCTCCAGAACCAGCTTGGCGTGTTCGGAGTTGCCGACCGCGGCGACACGGGCGCCGACTCCGACAGCGTCAAAGTCGAGTTGATGGCCGACTGCCTCGCAGGTGTGTGGGCGGGTCACGCCTCGACGGTGCCGGACGCGACTGGGCAGCCGTTCCTTGCACCCCTGACGGAAGCGGACATCCAGGACGCCCTGTCTGCGGCCGGCGCGGTGGGCGATGACAGAATTCAGGAAGCGCGTCAGGGCGAAACGAATCCGCACACGTACACGCACGGCACGTCCGCCGAGCGCCAGGCGTGGTTCATGGAGGGGTACACCAACGGCGACGTGGTCGCGTGCGATCAGTTCGGCGTGCTCTAGAGCCTGACTTCTCTAGACGTTGAATCCCAGCGCTCGGAGCTGTTCCTTGCCGTCGTCGGTGATCTTGTCCGGCCCCCACGGCGGCATCCACACCCAGTTGATACGGAACCCGTCCACCACACTGGCGAGCGCCTCACGCGTCTGATCCTCGATCACGTCGGTGAGCGGGCACGCCGCAGAGGTGAGGGTCATGTCGATGACGGCGTGCTGGTTGGCGTCGAGCGACACGCCATAGACCAGCCCCAGGTCGACAACATTGATGCCGAGCTCCGGGTCAATGACGTCGTGCATCGCCTCTTCTACGTCGGCGGCGTTCGCCGGGGTCTTGGTGTCAGTCATGATCCGTGTCCCTTCCTGCCTGGATGATGGCGTCTTTGAGCGCCATCCACCCCAATAGTGCGCACTTGATGCGCGCCGGATACTTCCCTACTCCCACGAACGCGGTCGCGTCCCCGAGCAAGTCTTCGCGTTCTTCGTCGAGCCCTTCGCCCTTGGCCTGCATGAGCGCGCGGAAGGCTTCGATGATCCGGTCCGCTTCCTCAAGGGTCTCACCTTCGACCAACTCGTGAAGCACCGACACCGACGCCTGGGAGATCGAGCAGCCTTGTCCCTCCCATGACACCGAGGCAATGCGCTCGCCATCGAGCCCTACGCGCATGCGCACCTCGTCACCGCAGGTGGGATTCACTTGGAAGGACTCCCCCACAGACACCAGGCCAGGATCCTTGAGACCGCGACCGTGAACGGCCCGCGCGTGGTCCATGATGACCTGCTGGTACATCTGCTCGAGTTGGCTCATGCTGCGACTCCAAAAAACGTGCGAACCGTGGCGAGCGCGGCGACAAAGGCGCGCGCGTCATCCTCGGTGTTGTAAACATGCGCCGATGCTCGGGTCGAGCTAGCAACACCAAACCGCCGGTGCAGGGGTTGGTTGCAATGGTGGCCCACACGGACGGCGATGCCCGCGTCGTCCAGCACCTGGCCAACGTCGTGAGCATGAACGCCGTCCACCACCACAGCCGCAAGGCCTAGCATGTTCTCGAGAGGGTCGTTCCCCACCGGTCCAAGCAGGCGCACGCCGGGAAGCGCCGCAGCTCCCTCGCGCAGAATGCGCGCAATGGCACGCTCATGGGCGGCAACGTTGTCCATGCCGAGTGCGCTCAGATACCTCACTGCTGCGGCGAAGCCCACAATCTGCGCCACGGGCTGTGATCCAGCCTCGAACCGACTCGGCGCGTCGAGCCACGAAGTCTCGGTCATCGTGACGGTCTTGATGGTTGACCCGCCGAACACTGACGGCGGCAGTGCGTCGAGCAACTCCTTGCGCCCCCACAGTGCTCCGATGCCTGTGGGCCCCAGCATCTTGTGGGCGCTCATCACCAGGAAGTCAACGCCCAGCGCCTTGACATCGACGGGCAGGTGCGGCGTGCTCTGGCAGGCGTCGAGCAACGTCAGCGCTCCGACGTCACGCGCGCGCGCCACCAGCGCGGCCACATCAGAGATGATCCCCGTCACGTTGCTCGCATGAGTGAAGGCAAGGACCTTGCAGCGCTCCGTCACCACCGATGCCAGATCATCCAGAATCATGCGCCCGTCGTCGTCCACAGGGATCCACGTCAACGTCGCGCCCGTACGCGCCGCCAACTGTTGCCACGGAATCAAGTTCGCGTGGTGTTCGGTCTCTGTCACCACGATCTCGTCCCCAGGCCCCACCCGGAAACGCGCGGATGCTGTGCCACCAATACCTGCGGAGGCGTTGGCCATGCCGTTCGCCACAGTGTTGATGCCAGCAGTGGCGTTCTCTGTCCACACGATCTCGTCCGTCTCCGCATTCACAAAGGCGGCAACATCAGCACGCGCGGAAGCAAAGGCCTCGGTCGCCTCTTCGGCAATGAGATGCGCGCCGCGCGCCACCGCAGCGTTGTGAAACTGATAGAACTCTGCCTCGGCGTTCAGCACCACGTGCGGCTTCTGTGACGTGGCGGCTGAGTCCAGGTACACCAACGGCTTCCCGTTCCTGACGGTGCGAGTCAGGAGCGGGAAGTCGGCGCGGAGGTCGGGCAACATCGGCTGAGCTTATGCCGTGGTGAGGTAGCGGTCGTAGCCCTCAGTTTCGAGGCGCTCGGCGAGCTCCGGGCCGCCTTCTTCTGCGACCTTGCCGTCGATGAACACGTGGACGAAGTCCGGCGTGATGTAGTTGAGGATCCGCGTGTAGTGCGTGATCAGCAGAATGCCTGCGTTGGTGTTCTGCTTGGCGCGGTTCACGCCTTCGGACACCACGCGTAGCGCGTCCACGTCAAGACCGGAGTCGGTCTCGTCGAGGATCGCGAACTTGGGCTTAAGGAGCTCCATCTGCAGGATCTCGTGGCGCTTCTTCTCGCCGCCAGAGAAGCCTTCGTTGACGTTGCGCTCGGCGAACGATGGGTCCATGCGGAGATCCTCCATCGCGCCCTTGACGTCCTTAACCCACGTGCGCAGCTTGGGTGCCTCGCCGTCGATTGCTGTCTTCGCGGTGCGCAAGAAGTTCGTCACGGAAACACCGGGTACCTCGACGGGGTACTGCATCGCGAGGAACAGACCTGCCTTGGCGCGTTCGTCCACACTCATCGCAAGGACATCGTCACCATCAAGGGTGACCGAGCCCTTGGTGACGGTGTACTTGGGGTGACCCGCGATCGAGTAGGCGAGGGTCGACTTTCCCGAGCCGTTGGGGCCCATGATTGCGTGGGTCTGGCCGGACTCGATGGTCAAGTCCACGCCCTTGAGGATCTCGATGGTGCCCTCGGGGGTGTCGACGGTGACGTGCAGGTTAGTGATGATCAGGGTGCTCATATGACTGACTCCTTGGAAAGAACGGGGGCGTCGACGTCCACAAGAATGCGGTCGCCGTCGATGCGTACGGGGTAGGAAGGAACAGGGTCGATGGGGGGCAGCGCGGTGACGGCACCGGTGCGGACGTCGAAGCGGCCGCCGTGTGCCCAGCATTCGAGCTGGCAGCCGTCGAGCTCACCTTCGGACAGCGACACTTCGCCGTGCGAGCAGACGTCGTTGATCGCGAAGAACTCGCCGTCAACGGTGTGCGCCACGGCCACGACCACGTCGGTGCCGTCGGCCAGCGTCAGGTCCGCGCGCCGCACGGAACCCTTGGGGATGTCTGCGATATCGCAGGCATGTTGCTCAGTCATTCACGTGCTCCAGTTCAAGGTCAATAGCTCGCAACAGGCCTGCCTCGACCGCTGGGACGCCAATTTCGTGGATCAGGTCAGCGAAGAAGCCGCGGACCACAAGCTTGCGGGCCAGGGCTTCGGGGATGCCCCGTGAGCGCAGGTAGAACATCTGCTCGTCGTCAAAACGACCCGTCGCCGACGCATGCCCTGCCCCCTCGATGAGGCCCGTCTCGATCTCGAGGTTCGGAACCGAGTCAGCCCGCGCGCCATCCGCGAGGATCAGGTTGCGGTTGAGTTCGTACGTGTCGGTACCTTCGGCAGCAGCGCGGATCAGCACGTCGCCAATCCAGACAGTGCGGGCGGATGCGCCAGCGAGCGCACCCTTGTACGTCACGCGCGAACGGCAGTTGGCGACAGCGTGGTCCACAAAGAGCTGGTGCTCGTGGTGCTGGCCCGAGTCAGCGAAGTACAGGCCAAAGAGGTCAACCGAGGCGCCCTCGCCCGCGAATGCTGCAGTCGTGTTGAGACGGACGACCTTGCCACCAAGAGTCACTACCGAGCCGCGCAGGCGTGAGTCGCGACCAAGGCGCGCGGTGACTTCGCCCGCGTGAACGGCGTCGGTCTCCCATAGTTGCAGCATCACCAAGTTGAGCCCCGCGTTGTCGCCCACGTTGACCGAGACGAACTCAGAGTACGTGGCAGTTCCAGTGCGCTCGATCACCACAGTCGCCTCGGAACCCGCGCCAGACTCGATGAGCACGTGACCACGCACATCGCCGCCGGTCCCGTTCATCGTGATCTGGATCGGCTCGTCGACGACCGTGCCAGGCGCGATGGTCAACACCTTGGCGCCTCCAGATAACTTCACTGCGAGGGCCGATGCTCGATCGCCGGGGGCTTGGACGGAACGGGCCACGGCATCGGCCGAATCGACGTCCGCGAGGGTCACGCCTGCGGGGAGTTCGCTCGTGGTCCACTCGAGGTGTCCCGTTGCAGGTTCCTCAGCGAACAGTGGAGTGAGTGTCTTGAACGCGCTGAAGCGCCAGTTCTCCTCACGACCTGTGGGCATGGGGAACTGAGCCACGTCAAACGAGTGCGGGCGCGAGGCCCGCGACTTGTTGGGCGGCGTGGACACGAGGCCGTGGCTGTGAGTCCCGTCGGCCTTGGCCTGGGAGTGGTCTGTGGTGATGGTCACCCGACGGATCCTTCCATTTGCATTTCGATGAGGCGGTTGAGTTCGAGCGCGTACTCCATGGGAAGCTCGCGCGCGATGGGCTCCACGAACCCGCGCACAATCATCGCCATGGCCTCGAACTCATCCAAACCCCGGGACATGAGGTAGAACAGCTGATCCTCGCTCACCCGCGACACGGTGGCCTCGTGGGCCATCGAGACGTCGTCTTCGCGAACATCCACATAGGGGTAGGTGTCCGAGCGCGAGATTTGGTCAACGAGCAGCGCGTCGCACAGCACGTTGGACTTGGAGCCCTTGGCGCCCTCGAGCACCTGGACGAGGCCGCGGTAGGACGTGCGCCCTCCCCCGCGCGCCACCGACTTCGAAACGATGCTTGAGGAGGTGTTGGGTGCAGCGTGAACCATCTTGGCGCCGGCGTCCTGGTGCTGGCCCTCGCCTGCGAAGGCGATAGATAGCGTCTCGCCGCGGGCGTGCTCCCCCAGCATGAAGATGGCCGGGTACTTCATGGTCACCTTGGAGCCGATGTTGCCGTCCACCCACTCCATGGTGGCGCCCTCGGCCGCAGTGGCGCGCTTGGTCACCAGGTTGTACACGTTGTTCGACCAGTTCTGAATGGTCGTGTAGCGCACGCGGGCGTTCTTCTTGACAATGATCTCGACCACCGCCGAGTGCAGGGAGTCGCTCGAGTAGATGGGCGCGGTACAACCCTCGACGTAGTGCACGTAGGAGCCTTCGTCGGCGATAATCAGCGTCCGCTCGAACTGGCCCATGTTCTCCGTGTTGATCCGGAAGTAGGCCTGGAGCGGGATGTCCACGTGCACGCCCGGGGGGACGTAGACGAACGAGCCACCCGACCACACCGCCGTGTTGAGCGCGGCAAACTTGTTATCGCCTGGCGGGATGACCGTGCCGAAGTACTGCTCGAACATCTCGGGGTGCTCGCGCAACGCGGTGTCGGTGTCGAGGAACAACACACCCTGCTCTTCAAGGTCCTCGCGAATCTGGTGGTACACCACCTCAGACTCGTACTGCGCGGCCACGCCGGATACCAGGCGCTGCTTCTCCGCCTCCGGGATCCCCAACTTGTCGTAGGTGCGCTTGATGTCTTCGGGAAGCTCGTCCCACGTGGTGGCCTGCTTCTCTGTGGACCGCACAAAGTACTTGATGTTGTCGAAGTCGATGCCGGTGAGGTCTGCGCCAAACGTCGGCATGGGCTTCTTGCCGAACAGGTTGTAGCCCTTGAGTCGCATGTCGAGCATCCACTGGGGCTCACTTTTGAGCGCCGAGATGCCCTTCACCACGTCTTCGTTGATGCCACGCTTGGCAATCGAGCCCGCGGCGTCGCTGTCGTGCCAGCCAAACTCATAGTTTCCCAGCGAGGCGATGGTCTCGTCTTGGGTCAGGGGGACGTTGGTCGGTGCGCTCATGGCGTTCCTTCCGTTTGGCTTGCGAGTGCAAGGGGGATGGTGGTGGTACACACGTGGGCTCCGCCTGCCAGGGTTGACAGGCGTTGCACGTGCACATTGAGAATGCGTGAGAACACGCGGGTTTCGGCCTCGCACCATTCGGGTGCGGCCTCGGCGATCGACTGAACCGGGCAGTGGCCTTGGCATAGTTGGAGCGTGACGCCGCCAGGTCCCGGGCGCACCGAGGTGGCGTAGCCGCGGTCTCCAAGCGCAAGCGACAGGGCCGCGACGCGGTCGCCCATCGACGCGTCTGCCGGGACGGCCGCAGCGAGAATCGATTCGAGCTCCGCAGCCTTGGCCTCGACAAACTCCTCGAGTGCGCCGTGAGAACGCAGGAACTCCATGGCGTCAACAGCGACGTCCGCGTAGGCGGAGGTGAGCGCCTCTTGGCCCTCGGGTGTCGCCACATACGAGCGCGCGGGACGGCCCCTACCGCGCGCGGCATGACCCGGTTGCTCGTGCTCGGTGATGTAGCCATCGTGGTGCAGCGCGATCAGGTGCCGGCGAACACCGGCCGATGTCACAGACAGCTCTTGCGCCAGTGTCGCCGCCGTCACGGGTCCAGCGGTCACGATGAGACCCAGGATGCGGTCGCGCGTGGTGTCAGCGGTCATGGCTCTCCCTTCGTGCGCGTAGGTCTGAGGTCGTGGGACGGAGCTCAAGCGGAGTCTTCCGCAGGCGCTCGTGTAATACGTAACATTCTCGTGCCTAAATCCCTTCCCCGCAAGCAAGGTGTGCCTAACCCGAGGCAAGTTCGGGGCCTAGACTGTCATCGTGACAACAGCACCTAAGCCCACCATCACGGCAGTCTTCTGGCGCTCCATCGAGGCCGTTTCGCGACGTGGCCGAGGCCTCACCATCGCCAACGTCTGGGCCCAAGGCGTGATCATCGTCACCGGCGGCATCGTGCGACTCACGGACTCTGGCCTCGGATGTTCCACCTGGCCCCAATGCGAGCCAGGGACCTTCATCCCGGAGGAGTTTGGCGCCACTAACCTGCACCCCCTGATCGAGTTCGGGAACCGCCTGCTGACGTTCGTTCTGCTCGCGATTGCAATTGGCGTTGCCATCGCCGTATGGCGTAACCGGCCACTCATGCGCAAGGTGGCCCTGGTCCCCCTGATAGGCGTAGCCGTGCAGGCCGTGCTTGGTGGCATCCTGGTCCACGACGAGCTCAACCCATTCTTGGTCGCGCCTCACCTGCTGATCTCGATCGCATTGGTGTGGATCTCAACACAGATCGCGCTGCGCTACCGAGCCGCGCCACGTCGCGCAGGACGGTGCATCAAGAAGCCCCTGCGCCTCTCGCTCATTCTTCTTGCAGTGCTCATGACGCTGGGCGCCATCACCACTGGCGCTGGCCCCCACTCTGGGGACTACGAGCGAACGGTGAGGCTCGCACTCGACCCCGCTGAAATGGCGCGCGTCCATGCCATCACGGTGTGGGCCTTCGTGGTGGTCCTTGCGTGGATCGTGTGGAAGGTACGCCGTGACGTCTCCGTGGGCGAACACGACGAGGTCCGCAAGGCGTGGGTGGTCCTGGTCGTGATCACCCTCGCACAGGGGGTCGTCGGCTATGCCCAGTATTTCACCGGCCTCCCGGAGGTCTTGGTGGGGATCCACTTAGCCGGTGCCGCGGCACTCACCGCAGCCCACTCTGCCGCGTTCTACCTGCTCAGACGTGAGAGGCCGGGCGCACGCAACGTCTCGATCACGTCACAAAAAGGGTAAGACCAAACTCCGCGCGGCGAACTCCTCCACAGTGGTCATGTCCCACTCAACCATCTGGAGGAAGCATGTACCCGTCACCACCTCAGTCCGCGTTGCGCCGCATGCGCATCGCCACGCTCGCCATTGGAACTGTCGTGGGGCTCGCCGGTTGCGCAGCCGCGACGCCCACGACCTCGCCAACACCGCTCGAGGCGCCGTCGGCCGCTCCTATGACGCCAAGCCCCGTCCCCGTGCCACTGGCGATGACGGTCACCAGCGATGACTTTGTTGACGGTGGGCCCTTGGCCGCGGCGTTCGCATCCTGCGGCGAAGGCAACGAGAACCTGAACCCAAGCCTCAACTGGACAGGCGTGCCTGATGGCACGCAGTCCTTCGTGATCGTCGTGGTGGACCCCGACGCGGGCGGCTACGTGCATTGGGTGCACGCGAACCTGCCAGCCGATACAACCAGCATCGAAGCGGGAAGCTCCCGGGAACTCCCCGGCGACTCCGGGCTCAACACGTCGGGTGGAGGCGGCTACATGGGCCCCTGTCCCCCGTCCCCTGGCCACCACTATGAGTACTCCGTGTGGGCGCTCGACACCGTGCTGACGTTTGATCAGCGACCCAGCATGGGGCATGTGCTGAAGGAATCCGCGGGCCACATCATTGGCACCGGGACGATTGTCGGGATCTACTAACCGCGACCAGGGGTGTAATGCCAAGGCGCTTCGGCTGGGCGTACCAACGCCCAGCCGGAGCGCCGCGCGGCATCCAAGGCGAAGGCGCCAACGATGGTCGTCGGACCCCAGATGCGTCCTTCGTGCGCCGCAGCAAGGATCGCGTCAAGTTCGACCCACTCCCCCGGCATGTCCTGCTCTTCGGCCTCACGCACGTGGCGGCCGTCATCAGGTGCGTCGCTCACATCGCGCGCCAGGTAGATACGGATACCCTCCGAGTTCCCGCCTGGCGAGGTCGCGAAGTCAATGAGTACGTTCCAGGTGTCTGCCACCAGATCGGCCTCTTCCCACAACTCCCGTTTGGCCGCATCGAGGGGCGACTCCCCCGGCTCATCGAGTAAGCCCGCAGGGGGCTCCCACAGCTCGCGTTGAACGGGATGGCGGTACTGCCGCACCAAGTAGACCTGGCCAGCGCCGTTCATCGCCATGACCGCAACCGCGCCGGTGTGCGCCACATAGTCGCGCGTCACCGTGCCAGCGTCGCCCAAGTCGACTACGTCCGTGGTCACGTCCCAGACGCGGCCCCCAAAGGACTTCTCGCTGGAAAGCACCGGCCGCGGCGCGTAAACGTCCGCCAGCGGCTCGAGGTGAGTCACGCGCTGGCTTCGGCTGTCACAGCTGCGCCCGCCTGAAGAGCTCCCGTGGTCGCCTGTTCGCGCAGCGTCAAGGCCGCGCCGATCAGTCCGGAGAACAGCGGGTGGGCCTTGGTGGGCCTGGACAGAAACTCAGGGTGAGCCTGGGTAGAAACGTAGTACGGGTGCACGTCTCGCGGTAGCTCGACGAACTCCACGAGCGACCGGTCAGGAGACTCGCCGCTGACCACCAGGCCCGCCTCTTCCAACTGGGCCCTGTAGGCGTTGTTCACTTCGTAGCGGTGACGGTGGCGCTCGCTCGCGGTCGCCGCTGCGTAGGTCTCGGCGACGACCGAGCCGGCCTTGAGCACAGCCTGGTACTCGCCGAGTCGCATGGTGCCGCCCAGGTCTCCTCCGCCGTCCACGATGGCGAGCTGTTCCTCCATGGTCGCGACCACAGGGTGAGCAGGGTTGTCATCGAACTCTGAACTCGAGGCACCCTCGAGCCCCACCACGCTGCGTGCATACTCGATGACCATGCACTGGAGACCCAGGCAGATACCGAGCGTGGGCACCTTGTTGACGCGCGCCCAGGTCAGCGCACCCAGCTTGCCTTCGATGCCGCGGACCCCAAAACCTCCCGGCACCAACACCGCGTCAACGCCTCCAAGGGCCTCTTCGGCACCCTGGGGTGTCTGGCAGGTGTCGGACGGCACCCAGCGAATCTTCACTCGTGCCTCGTGGTGGAATCCGCCGGCCCGGAGAGCCTCGCCTACCGACAAGTAGGCGTCGGGCAGGTCAACGTACTTGCCAACCAGGGCAACTTCTACTTCGTGCTTGGGGTGATGGACACGTTCGAGCAAGTTGTCCCACGCGCCCCACTGGACGTCGTGGAAGGGCAGATTGAGCCGCCGCACCACATACGCATCAAGGCCCTCGGAATGCAGCACACGCGGGATGTCGTAAATGCTTGGGGCGTCCTTCGCCGTTACCACTGCCTGGCCCTCGACGTCGCACATCAGTGCAATCTTGTTCTTAACTGACGCAGGAATGTCCCGGTCCGCCCGGCACACGATGGCGTCGGGTTGAATACCGATGCTTCGCAGTGCGGCGACCGAGTGCTGGGTGGGCTTGGTCTTCAGTTCGCCCGCAGGTCCGATGAAGGGCACGAGCGACACGTGCAGGAAGAACACATGATCGCGTCCCACGTCGTGGCGCACCTGCCGCGCGGCCTCGATAAAGGGTTGCGACTCGATGTCGCCCACCGTGCCGCCAATCTCCGTGATGATGACGTCAACCTCGGGACCTGCCTGCGCGCGCATGCGGCGCTTGATCTCGTCGGTGATGTGCGGGATCACCTGCACGGTGTCACCGAGGTACTCACCCCGGCGTTCCTTCGCGATCACCTGCGAATACACCTGACCCGTGGTGACATTGGACGTCGCCGGGAGTTGCACGTCGAGAAAGCGCTCGTAATGGCCGATGTCGAGGTCCGTCTCTGCACCATCGGAAGTCACGAAGACTTCGCCGTGCTGGAACGGGTTCATGGTGCCAGGATCAACGTTGAGGTACGGATCCAGTTTCTGCATCGTGACGTTGAGGCCACGCGACCTGAGGAGGCGGCCCAGACTTGAGGCCGTCAAACCCTTTCCCAGAGAGGAAACGACGCCTCCCGTGACGAAAATGTGACGGGTGACATGGTCCGATCCGGACGAGAAATAAGTTCGCTCCACGGAGTTCGAGCCTAACACCCTGCTTCGACGCTGGGCACCCCAAACGCGGAACACGCCGCGATTCGCCGCGATTAGGGCTCTTGCGTCACCACACGTTCGGGCACAAAGTCGCGCCGTTCGCCCGGTCCGTAGTGCCCATACCCGCCGGCATACTGCTCAGCGAGCGCTAGCACTACCGAGAATCGGCCATACGTCGAGAGCCCAAAGCTCACGCTCGACACCCGCGCACTCACGTTCGCCGAGTTTCTGATCGCCTCCGGGACATCACCTGCGTTCTCAGGTCCGCTCGCGACCACCACTGCCGCGCCATACTCCTCGATGACCCCTGACATCTGGGCGAACACGTCAGCGAATCGAGCACGCCTATCGTCGTCCGAAGGTCCAGGGCCAGACACGAACACCACACCGTCGACGCTGCTGGTGACCGTGCCCGCGAGCAAGTCCGCCTGGCGCAGCAAGTCCACAAGCACTGCCGAACGATCTGTCGCAGTCTCGGTGCCAGGTAGTCCCGGGTCGAGGACGCTGGGGTCCTCGACCTCTGAATCCAGCGCGAGGTCTGGCATCAAGGCTTGAGCAAGCGCGTGAGCGAGCAGTCGGTCTGGAGCACTCGCCCCATCGACATCCACCACGTTCGCAGCGATCTGGCTCGCGAGCGCAGCACGGAACGCTCCCTGATCTGGGTCAGTCCAGCCTTCGCTTAGGACTACTGTCGCCGCCACAGTCGCCCCAGCCTGCACTAGTCGCACCCGTTGGGCTTCCACATCTGCGGGGTCCGCGTCGAGAATGGCGACAATCGCCACGGTCGCGCCGTCCAAGGTGCCGCCGGTCAGCGCACTGGATGCTTCGTCCACGAACTGCTCGCCTATGGCCGCTTGGGCGCGCTCAAACTCAATGTCTGCCTGCGCCTGCGCAAGCTGCTCCTCGAGAATGTCTACTTCTTGCGCGAGCTCACCCACGAACGCGGTCCGCATGGGACCGGAACCGAGGACCACGCCCACCGCCAGTGCCAGAAAGATAGCGGTGATCGACACCACATGGAAACGGAAGTCAGTCATCAGGCCACTCCAACCCAGGACGCTACGGTATCGACCACGCTACGCCACCACTGGGGACCGCCAGGCGTCGCTGAGATCGCGACGGCAAGCGCGGCTAGCCCGCTCAGCACGAGTGCGCTCAGGCTCCACCACGAGAACTGGTGCCGGTACACCAGCGCAAGCGTCGAGGCATCAACGATGGCTGGCCCAGCCTGGAGCCGAGCCAAGAAAGTGCCGGCCATGTCCGACCGCCCTTGCTCAAGGAAGTCAATCAACCGCACGTCCATGCCTACCGTGACGATCACGGCGGCACCGCCCGCCGCAGCAATCAGCACCGCAAGATCGGCACTCGCGATCGTGGCTTTGGAACCGGCATGGTCGAGCCCCAACGACTCGACCCTGTTCAGGCCGGCCTCCTTGGCCGACGGGTCATGAACCACAATCGCCTTGGCAGCACTCAGCACCTTCTCCGACACCGATTCAACATTGCCGACAATGATCGCTGGACGCCGGGTGCTCGCCGCCACAGCATCGGCGGCCTCTCCCACGGCGATGAACACTGGCTTGCGCTCGCGCACATACCGCTTGATCGCAGCAAGCTGTTCCACATGGCGATAGCCCGGAGCCACCACCACCACGTGCTTGTCGGCAAGCGACACCCCTATCTCGGGTATGTCCTTCCCGTCCAGAAGAACGCCGGCATCGTGTGCCACCACGTCCATGGCGTTAGCAGTAAATGAAGCAAGCTGCACATGCATGCCATCAGCGGCGCTGGCCATCGCGCTCTCGATCACATCACGGGTGAGCCGTGTTCCCTGAACTGGCTCTCCCTCGAGCGGCGTGATCAGTCCATCGTCAATAGTCAATGCGGTACCGTCGCGCCACGTCATGACTTCGGCTCCGGCGTTGTCAACGATGACAATGCCTGCATCAACCAACACCAGAGGTCCGCCGGTGGGATAACGGCCCGAGATTGACACCTGGGCGTTAATCACCGCACGCGGACGGCAACGCGCAATCGCCTCGGCGGATCGCTGATCGATGTCCATGATGTCGACCACCGCGATGTCCCCGGGCCGCAGTTTGCGAGCAAGGGCCCTGACATCACGATCCGTCTTCACGGACCCTCGAATGGCGTGGTCGCCTGCTTCTACTGACTTGGTGCGTCGGAATCTGCCCATCTGGTCATCGTGCCACGGATGAGGCCTCCAGCAACTCAAGCGCGTGCGCGCGTGCCGTGGTTGAGTCTTCTTGCCCCGACAACAGCCGGGCGATCTCCTGAACGCGGTCCTCGCCCGCCACCTCGTGAACGTGCGCACGGGTGACCGCGCCATCGGTTGCCTTCGCCACCACTACGTGGTGATCGGCGAATGCCGCTACCTGAGCGAGGTGAGTCACCACCAGAACCTGATGGGTCCTCGCGAGTTCAGCGAGCCGATTGCCCACGGCTACCGCGGCCTTTCCTCCTACCCCAGCATCGACCTCATCGAAGACAAAGGTGTGACCTGGTGCCGTTCCTGCATGCGCGAGCGAGACCTCCACGGCGAGCATGATGCGGGAGAGTTCACCGCCGGATGCCGCCTCTGCGACGGGTCGCGGAGGGGCACCAGGGTGCGCTGAAAGGTTCATGGTGACAACGTCTGCGCCGGAGGGCCCCACGTCGGTGTCATCAACACTGATGGCGAAGCGTGCATCCGCCATCGCGAGTTGAGCGAGTTCGTTGTTGACCGCCGACGCGAGCTTGGTCGCCGCTTCGCGCCTGCCTGCAGACACCTGCCGCGCGAGCTCAAGCACCTCGCTGTGCGAGCGGGACTCGGCCTCCCTACGGGCGTGCAGGCGCTCGTCCCAGGCATCGTCCTCGGCAACCTTCTCCCGGGCGCGCGCCCTGAAGTCTAGGGCGCTCGGCAAGTCCATTCCGAGGCGACGGAGCAAGGTCGCAATGTCGCTGCGGCGGCGGTGGACCTCGTCCAGGCGCGCGGCATCGGCGCTGATGTTGTCCAGGTAACTGGCGAGTTCACTCGCTACGTCGCTCGCAGCGTAGGAGATCTCGGCAAGGCGTTCTTCCAGAGGCGCCAATGACCTGTCGTGGTGCGCGGCATCGGCGAGCGATCGCCGCGCGGCCTCAACGGCAGCCACCACCGAGGCATCGGCGTCGCTATTGAGCGCGATCTGAGCGCCAGCAACGCCCATCCGCACCGCCTCGGAGTTCTCCAACACCTGTGCCTCGGCTGCCAGCGCGGCGTCCTCCCCTGGCTGCGGATCAACATCATCGATTGCGGCGAGGTCATCACGAAGTCTCACCATCTCGGAGCGCTGAGACTCTGCGCCTGCCTCCATGGCCTCGAGCGCAGCGCGGGCTTCGCCCCACGCGCCCCACGCTTCACGGTAGTTTGCGACAACCAAAGCATGGTTAGCCCCCGCGTAGGCATCGAGGGTGTCACGTTGGCGTGCGGGAGATCGCAAGCGAACCTGGTCGCTCTGGCCGTGCACGGTGACCAGCTGATCTGCCACTTGGGCGAGGAGGGCTTGCGGAACCGTGCGCCCTCCCACGATGGTGCGTGAGCGGGTGGTCGCACCCACCGTGCGAGCCACCACTACTGAGCCGTCGTCCTCAACCATGACCCCAGCATCGGCAAGCACTGTCGTGGCGTGGGCGTCGACAGGGACGTCGAGTACTGCCTCCACGGAGGCCTCGTCCGCTCCCACTCGTACCGCCGCTGGCGTGGACTTGCCGCCCAGAATGAGCCCTAGACCCGTCAACACCATCGTCTTGCCGGCACCGGTCTCGCCGGTCACCACCGTCAGGCCGCGGTCAAAGCTCACCCGCGCAGACTCAATGACGCCCAGGTTCTCGATGGAGAGTTCGTGGAGCACGTCAGCCGTCCTCGTCAGGTGCATCTGTCGCGAGGGCGGGCCCGCCAGCACGCGCGCGACGCCCGCGCTCTCCGCGCCAGCCGTCTGTCGGCAGCGAGAACTTCTGCACTAGGCGCTCAGTAAAGGGGGCGTCGTTCAAGCGGGCCAGTCTGACGGTCTGCGTGGACTTGCGAACTTCGACCCGACCGCCAACCTCGACGTCAATGCCGCGGGACCCATCGAGGACCAGTAGTGCGTGGGACTCTGAGTGCTCGTTCACCTCGACAGCGAAGTAGGAACTGGGACCGATCACGAGCGGCCGCGAGAACAGCGCGTGCGCGGCGAGCGGCACGAACAGCAAACCGTCGACGTTGGGCCACATCACGGGCCCGCCCGCGCTGAAGGCATGCGCGGTGGAGCCTGTTGCTGTCGCGACAATCACGCCATCGCAACCAAAGGACGACAACGGCCTTCCATCAACCTCCACGGCGACTTCGAGCGTGCGGCGCAGGTTAGCGCGCTCGAGCGTGGCTTCGTTAAGCGCCCATCCCTCGTCTCGCGAGCCGTCCGGGTGCATCACCTTCACTTCAAGTGTGCCGCGCTCCTCAATCGCGTAGTCGCCGCCAACAAGGCGACTCACCGCATGTGCAACGTCGTCACGTTCCAGTTCGGCGAGGAAGCCCACTCGGCCCAGGTTGACGCCCAGAAGTGGGATTCCGCTGCCATGTGTGACGTGCGCTGCGTGCAGCATGGTGCCGTCGCCGCCGAGCACAATAGCGGCTTCGATCGGCTCGCTGACCCCCTGCTCATACTCGAAGCATGGCTCCACGCCAGCGTCGCTCAGCGCGCGCGCAGCTACCCTGCCCGCCTCTTCGGTCTCGGGGCGGTGAGGGTTTGTCAGGATGAGGATGCGGCGCGTCATTCCAGCCCTTCTACTTGGTGAGCAATAGCCGCGGCTACCTGCTCGTCATCGAGCATAGGCGGCACGTCTGACGGCGCCACCTGTGTCCTAGCCTGCCATGCCGAGGAGCCCCACACGAAGAATTCCACATTGCCGTTCGGTCCAGGCAGTGGGCTCCGCACGACCGCGTGGATGGCCAGCCCCACATCACGCATGCTCGAGACCACCGCGTGCACTGCAGCCGCGCGTTGCGAACGGTCTGTCACCACTCCAGTCTTCCGCAGCCTCTCGCGTCCCACCTCGAACTGCGGCTTGACCATGAGGACCAGATCAGCGCCGTCCCGCGCGAAGGCGACAAGGGGTGCGACCACGAGCGTCAACGAGATAAACGAGAGGTCGGCGACCACGAGATCAACGCCGCTTCCGGCCGATGCTCGCGTGAGGTCACGCACATTGGTGCCTTCCACGACGGTCACCCTGGAGTCGCCGCGAAGACGTGGATCGAGTTGGCTGTGGCCAACGTCAAGTGCAATGACACTTGAAACTCCGCGCTCGAGCAGGACCTGGGTGAAGCCTCCGGTCGAGGCACCTGCGTCGAGTGCGGTACGGCCGTGGACGGTGAGGCCAAGCGGCTCGCACGCGTCGAGTGCCCCGAGCAACTTGTGTGCCGCACGGGATACGTAGGCGTCGGGGGCGCCAACCACCGTAATCTCTGCGTCCTCACCTACAGGCAGAGCAGCGCGTGTCATCGGCATGCCGTCAACGGCGATAGCCCCCGCCGCGATCAGTGATTGGGCATGGGTACGAGAGCGCGCCAGTCCCCGCGCGAGGACCGCGCGGTCAAGCCGCATTGGCGGCTAAGAGTCGTCGCGCAAGCGCGTTGCGAGCGATTCCTGGATCTTGTCGAAGAACTCAGCTTGTTCTTCAGGGTCCTCAGGCAACTCAGTGACCGCCGCGAGTGCTTCTTGCACGTTCTCGGGGTACTTCAGTTCGCCCATGTGGTGCCGGGCCTTCTCGATGTCTGCCATATTACGAGGCTACCCCCAAATCGGGTAGGCGCTCAACACCGATCGTCTGCCCGGCGTCCGCCGCCGCCCAGGCCGCGGCGCAGGCCGCTCGAACCCGATTGATGGGCGTGCCGCCCGCAATGTCTACTTGACCGTCCGCTACCCATGATTGTGCGTCGCCCACGTGCCACCGAGAGCCGTCAAAGACGGGAGTGGGGTGAGACTCCGCCAAGCACGCCAAGTCTTCGCCAATGAAGCTAGGGCGCTGGTGGGGCGGGGCAAGGAGCGCGTCCCTGGCATTGTTGACACCGGTGAGCACCATCAACCCAGGGTAGCCAGCTGAACGTGCTCCCTGAAGGTCAGTATCGAGGCGGTCGCCAATCGCGAGTGGTCGTCTTGCCCCTAGGCGTTGAGCCGCCAAGTGAAACATGGTGGGTTGAGGCTTTCCTGCGCTGAACGGAGTGACGCCAGTAGCCGTAGTGACGACGCCAACAAGGGACCCATTGCCGGGAGCCATGCCGTGTTCCGTGGGAAGCGTGAGGTCTAGGTTGGAAGCGACATACGCGGCGCCCGCTTTGACCGCATACGTTGCTTGCGCGAGGTCCTTCCATCCCACCTCTGGCGCGAAGCCCTGCACTACGGCATCAGGCTTGTCTGCGGCGGAGGCGACAACGGTATAGCCTGCGTCTCGCACCGCCGTGTGGAGCCCGGCTCCGCCCACAATGAGCACCGTGGCACCCGGCGGGACGTGGTCAGACAGGAGTGCAGCGGCGGCCTGGGCTGCGGTGAGGACCTCGTCCGCCGTGGTCGGAATGTCGAGTTGGCTGAGGTGTTGAGCGACGGTCTCGGGCTCGCGACTAGCGTTGTTGGTGACATAGATGATCTTCATGCCGTGCGCGCGTGCGTCGGCAAGAGCTGGCGGTGCGCTCGCTATGGCATGAGGTCCTCGGTAGGTGACCCCGTCAAGGTCGACCAGCGCGGCATCGAACGCTTCGAAGAGTGGGCTATCGCATCCCAGCAGCATGCTTGTGGTCATTGTTGTGTGGACTCACCTTCGTCTACCATCGGGTCATCATCGGCTTGCACGGTGGACGCGGGCTGCGAGGCAGCAGGTGGCGGCAACTCTTCGGTGTCGTACAGCCACACCTCGTCTGCCCACGTCTCTTCGTCATCGGGCTCCGCCGGGGACAGGGCGCTGTGAATGTCGTTGGCCTCGGCGTCACGTCCAAGTGCCAACAGGACGTCGACCTTCGCCTCTTCGACGCGCGCGACAACCGTCGGGTCTTTGGACCGGACCCTTGACAGCACCAGCAATGCAGCCTCGGGATCCTTCATGTCCATGCGGGCGCCTGCAACAACGATCTGTAGTTCGGCTTGTACCGCAGGATCGAGGGAAGCGGCGTCGCTCTCTTGTGACAAGGCGATGGCACGTTCGGGACGGCCCAGGCCGCGCTCGCAGTCGGCCATGAGCGGCAGGTGCTCGCCTGATCCGCTCAGGCGACGTACGGTACGGAACTCCTTGAGCGCCTCCGCGAAGCGCCCGGTCGCATATGCCGTGAGCGCTGCAGCCTCGCGAACAATGTCGACGCGGCCGCCGCGTGCGGATGCCACTTGGGCGTGCTTGTAGGCGCGCTCGGGATCAATATCCAGGAGCTTGCCTGCCATCACAAGGTGCCGGCCCACGTCTTCAGCATTGTCCTTGCTGAGTGTACGTAGGCGTGCGCGAGCGGTTTGGTCCAGTTGGTCAAAAGTGACTTCATCGGGGATGTCCGGCACTTCGAGTTCAGGACCAACACGCCCAGGCGTGTTGCCTTCGCGCTTAACGGGCCTGTCCGCACGGTCGCCGCCGCGAGCATTCTCTGGACGGCCCTTGTACCCGCCACCAGCAGGCTTGTCTCCACGACTTGAGCGTTCCCCGTCTCGACGTGGTCCGCCCGCGCGTGCACCTGAGCGCGCGTCGCGGGGGCCGCGTGGGCCGTCTCCGCGTCGCTCGGGGCGACCTTGGTTCTCGGGAGGCATGATGCTCCGATCCTTCCATAGCTTGCGAACCGCGGGTGCGCGTTCGCGGCAGTGACTCACGTGACATAAATGACGAAGGGCCGCCCATCATTGGGCGGCCCTTCGTTGAAAGATGTCCCGCAGCGACCTACTCTCCCACACCATCTCCAGTGCAGTACCATCGGCGCAAAGAGGCTTAGCTTCCGGGTTCGGAATGGGACCGGGCGTTTCCCTCTTGCTATGGCTACGGAAACTCTATGGAGTTACTTTCGGTTACCCGACCGTATCTCGGGAACCGCACAGTGGACGCATTACACACATTGATCTTGATAGTAAGTCAAGTTATCGGCCTATTAGTACCGGTCAGCTTCAAGGGTCTTTAGTCCCCTCTTCCACATCCGGCCTATCAACCATGTGGTCTACATGGGGCCTCTCGGAGCAAGCTCCATGGAAATCTCATCTTGAGGCCGGCTTCCCGCTTAGATGCTTTCAGCGGTTATCCATTCCGAACGTAGCCAACCAGCCATGCTCCTGGCGGAACAACTGGCACACCAGAGGTTCGTCCATCCCGGTCCTCTCGTACTAGGGACAGATCCTCTCAAATTTCCTGCGCGCGCAGCGGATAGGGACCGAACTGTCTCACGACGTTCTAAACCCAGCTCGCGTACCGCTTTAATGGGCGAACAGCCCAACCCTTGGGAC
>PHEW01000011.1 GCA_002841315.1 Actinobacteria bacterium HGW-Actinobacteria-4 | reverse complement strand
CGACGAAGACGTACTACGCGCAGTTGCGGGTGTGGCGTGATGGGGTGTGGGTGAACTATGCGACCTCGCCCACGGTCACGGTCACTGACCCGGGCTGGACTGGATCGTTTACCTCGGCGCAGACGGTCGCCGGTGAGTACGAGTTCTTGGGTGTGACATCGGCGTTGTTCACGTGGGATCAGCCCTTGCAGTACGCGTGGGTCGCGGTCGTTGATGAGCAGGGCACCGTGATTGGCACGTGTACTGCGACGGGATTGCTTGATTGTTCGGCTGCTCTGGCGTTGGAGCCTGGCGATTCGCAGGGGGTTCATGCGGAAGCGCGAGTCAACGGTGTCGGCGGTGGGCATGTGACGATCGCTACTTCTGCGTCGGTTCAGCTGACGGGGATGAACCCGGACGAGTACGCGAGTTTCATTCTGTACGCACCGCCCGCGGCGCTGCCGCCACTTCTCGGTGATGCGCGAGCGGCCAAAGCGATCGAGGTTCGTTCGAAGCAGTTGACGGTCAACTACTGCCTCGTCCTCGGTCAAAGGCACCCGACGTATCGACTCAACTCGACGGTTCCTGACTTGACCTTGCTTTGTAGTGCGGGCGCGATTGGGTTGCTGGCGTGGATGATCGTGGACATGGGCGTCGATCTGGCGCTTGATTTGCTAGCGACGACCGACGACGATGAGCCGGAACCTGAGCCTGGGGAACCCGAGCCAGATCCCGGAACTGGAGGTAGCGGGTCCGGAGGTGACGACGACGGCGACGATGGTGACCCTAGCGACATTTGTCGCGTCACAGGACCCGACGGCCAGGAGTTCGTACTCAAGGAGTACGACTTTCACTCGCATATTGTGGACGTGCACACGGGCGAAGTTGATAGCCAAAAGAGCAAATGGGGAACCAATCAGGATCCGATCGACGATGCTGACCTCGGTGAGTTTATTTGCCAGTCTCTGCGAGCCCCTCGTTACGGGGACGACCCCGGCACGAATGGTAATCGTGCTTACAGGTACGACAGCGGCGGTCCCTATGTCGGCAGCCTCGCGGAGAGTCGCGGAGGAGCACTAACGACCCAGTACACCGTGGTCGTCCGGCCCGATGGAACTGTCGCCACAGCGTACCCTGGTTGGTGACATGGAGTGGAGCGAGACCTGGAAGGATGCTTGTGCCTAGCGATCTGAGAGTCAGCGGAACCCAACGGATGTGGCATGACCACGGCGCAGGGGCGAAGCCCCGGATGGAGTTCCGTGCACCTGTCATGCAAGTCCATCCACTTCCATTCGAGTGGCTTGGTGAGAGCGAAGAGGAATGGAAGCCAGGACGTTTCGCTTGGAGACTAGATGGCCAGCACACACTTACAGCAGACGTTTTGAAGGCCGTACAGCAGGAGTACCCCTTATTGACAAGCATTAGCAGTGACGGACCGAACCGATTCGCAGGTGACGACATTGCGAAGCTGGCTGCCGAATTTGAGCGCGCGAGTGAGGATGACCGGTTTGGTCGCCCGTGGCGGCTTGGGCTCGCTGCACGCTTGATGCGGAGGTTCGCTGGTCGCATGGCCGAAGTCAGTCTTCCGGGCCGTTAGGAGTCGCCATGTTCTGTGATGTCGTTGCGGTTGATACGGGTCTACGTGATCTCGAGTCTTTGCGCGTGGTCGCCCTTCCGTTGCCATGGGCGTTCACGACGTTCGGCCACGGCATCGCGTCGAACCACCGGCGGGCGCGCGCGGTGGGAGCTCCGCAGTTCCCATATCGGCCGGGTCATCCGCCGCGTCCCGACCCCGCATCCGATGGCACCTCCCACCAAAGGGCCCGAGTACCCCTGCTTTGGTTCCCGTTGCGTGAAGACGGGCTCAGCGATGAGTTCCCGTTGCTGTCGCGGGTTTCGATTCTGCGCACGACTCGCTTCTCTCACGACGAACTCGCCGCGCTCCACGCGGAAGTCGAACAGATCATGCCTAACCTCATTGGCGACGACGCGCTCTTGTTCGACGGGCTGAACTTCCTCATCGAAGAGGTCCTCGCGCACGGACGCGGGGACGTTGAGTTCCGGCCGGAGTTGGTCTAGTACGCGGCTAGGACAGTCGTGGCGGGCGTCGGCAGGTCTCACCCAAGCGAGTGCTACGCAAGGTTCCGAGTTGGCGCTACCAAGCCAACCACCGGATGGATACTTCGAGGTGCCGCGGGATCGTCTAGAAGACTTGTACGGTCCTTACTGTGTTCAGCCTGACTTTGGCCACCCTGGTGGAGGATATGAGTATTGGACAACGCAGGAGATAGACCTGGGAGGTCTCGAATGGCATCCGATGCCGTGAAGCGCGAGTTTCTCGCCGAGTACGTGGAGGGCCAGGGGCACGGGTTGTACTTGATCTTTGCCCGATCAAAAGACGATGTATCGCAACGCTACCCTCTCTTTGTCGTCCGAGATTTGAATGAAAACGTTAACCCGTCTCCGGAGACAATCGAACGCCTGCGAATGTACCCGGGCCCCGGACGTCCACGGGACCTGGCTGTGCAACAGCGCAGCCAAGCAGAGCGTGAACGATTTCTCGAGGCGCAGCAGAAGGTCTGGGAACGCGCTGCGGAGCTTCGGTCTGCACGGGACCCCGCTCGCGGCACAATCGAGCAGATAGCACGCGGCCAACACTGGGTTGACATCGATGACGACGCTGACTTCCGGATGCAGATGCATGAATTGTGGATGGACGATGAGCGCTACCGGGAGTTGCCGCCGGAGCGGCGGTTGTTCTAGGGCAGGGCGACCGGCAGTATTGGGCCGAGGGGTCGCCGGTGGCACCCGATGCTCTAGGTGGGTGTGTCGCCGGGCGTTTCCGGCCGGGGGTGCAAGCCGAGAGGGTTTGATGCTGTTGTGCGCGCCGCGTTGAGCGGCTGATGCGCCTTGCCCGGCCCCCGCTTCAGTGGTGGGGTGGGGGAGACTGGCCCGAGCGTCGGTCGTAGTGAACGAGATTCCCCCAGCGCACGTGAGCTGCCTGTTGCGGACCCGGGGTGGACGTGTTTGTTTATGCCGGCTCAGGCGGCCGCCGGTGGAGATGCCGTTGTGTTCGTCGCGTTGTGGGAGATACTGGTGCGTGATGTCAATGAGGACGACCCGACGATTGTGCGGACTGCTTTATGGGACTGTTGATGGTTGACTCGATCTGGCCTGACGAGTGGTATAACCCGCACATCCTGAATCCTGAGTACGGCATTCGTCCTATCGATATCGACTTCCGTCGGCTCGTGTACCGTGCGTTCAACGGTCGGCAACCGCCCGTTGAACTTCCGTTGCGCACGACTGCGGAACGACTAGCGACGTCTCCTTGGCTGGCTCCGGCTGCCGGATATGCCATGTTTGATGCATCCGCTCGTGCTGTCATCGATGAGGTTGCTTGGAATGGCGACGTGCGGTGGTTGCCCTTGGTGATCGAGACGCCGTTGGGCGAGGTTGAAGAGTATCAGATTGCCGCGCAGTCTTTGGATGGTGGTGACTTTCTGTACGAGCCGCGCACCACGAGGGATCCCCGGGGCGTCCCGATCCGCTGGGTCCTAGATCCCGCCAAGCTCGGGGACAGGCAGGTGTTAGTGGTCCCAGGAGTGACGAGCGCGGGGCTGGTCATGCGCGGACGTGTCCTGCAACAGCTTCTTGACCTTGGGGCAAAGGGGATCGAGATCCGTCATGCTCGCGTTGCGCGGTCCTCGTAGTCAACCCGGGCTCGAAGCGCATACCCCTGGACGCGGCCAGGCCGCACGGAGCATGCTGGGGACGAGGAATACGACATCACCCACCAAAGGAGCCGTCATGATCGTTGTCCCCCCAGCGCTCGAGGAGCGTGGCGAAGTCCGCTATGTGGCGCAACCGCGGTCCGTCACCATGCGCGAGCTGGGCGATGCCATCCCGCAAGGGTTCGGCGCCGTCATGGAGTGGATGGTCTCGCAAGGCATCGAACCCTCCGGCCCGCCGCTAATCCGCTACCGCGTGATCGACATGGACAGCGAGCTTCAGGTGGAGATCGGCTGGCCCGTGGCCGAGCCCGTGGTCGCTGGACCGGATCTCATATCCGATTCCCTACCCGCCGGCACCTACGGTGTGGTCACGTATAGCAACCCCGAGGAGGGCATCGCGGGCAATGGCGAGCTCATCCAGTGGGCGCGGGATAACGGCATCGAGTGGGCCAGTTCAGCGGCCGATGCCGGGGAGGCGTTTGTCTCGCGCGTCGAGTTTGAGCTCACCGACCCCGACGAGCAGCCCGACCGCTTACAGTGGCAGACCGAAGTGGCGATCCTGGTGAAGGGAACCGCGAACTAGGCCCGGTCTCAGGCCCCGTCGAGGCCCAGCACCCGCGCCTTCACAGCGTCGTAATCGTCCTGGGTAATGAGGCCGTCGGCCTGCATCTTCTTGTACGCCTCGAGTTGTTCGCGCACGGACGCCGTAGTGAGGAGCCCGCCCGGGGTCGGGGGCACCATCTTGGACATCGCCCCCAGCGCGCCGCCAGCCATCACCAGGCCTGCGCCGGCCCCCATGCCAGCGACCATCGCGGTTCCGTCGCCTACGTCACCACCACCGTCAGTCACGCTCCCCACCTCCAAGACAGTTGAGCGCCATGCACAGGGTTAGCTCTTGATGGCCTTGCTTGTCGCCGCACGCACGTGGTGGCTCGACTCGTTGCGGCCCTCCACCGAAGAGTTCTCGGTGACGATGTCTTTGATGAAGGCATCGTCCGTGGTCAGGTTGTGGACCTGATGGTGCACCACGCGTTCGGGCATGTAGCGGGCGGCGCGGTTGCGGTACTTGGCCTGAATCCAACCCCACAGCACCAGCCCCGCTCCCGGCCCGGCGAGCAGTAGCGCGATGACTAAGGCACCAGTGCCTTCAGCGTCATCCATTCAGGCCCACCCCCTTCACGTTCACAACGTCGGTCATGTCATCATCCAAACAGCACTACGCCAAGGGCCATGGGCCACGTGATGAGGGAGACCACAATGGTCACAATCCAGCACACCGTGCGGGCCTTCTTGGTGTTGATGGGGATGCTGCCCATCACATAGCCATTGCGTCCGTTGACGGCAATGTAGTGCGTGATCTGCTTGCCCTTCTTGGTCTCCACAAAACCGTAGAGCCACACCGGCAGCAGCACCGCAGTCCAGCGGGTGCCCTTGACATTGACGTGCTCGGAGTCCCAGCGCACGCCGCGGTCGTAGCCCGAGACAGAACTCTGCACCGCCCCGCGCGCGATAGTCATGAAGTGCTGCACCGCGTAGCTTTCGGCGTGCTTGACGTCCATGTCACGGCGCTCCGAGGTGTACTCGGTGCCTAGGAAGTTCGCGTCAAAGCGCGCAATGTTCTTGACGTCAAAGGGCAGCACCGCGTTGATGATGTTGTTGGTGCTGGTGTCCGAGTGAATGTCCACCTTGTCCGAGGACGTCTCCACAATCAGGTCATCAATGTGCAGGTCCAGCGTGCGCCCCACCTTGAACTGGCGCGCGTGGTAGATGGTGGGCTGCTTCTCGCGCCGCACGGTCTTGGTGAGAGTCTCGCCCACCCCGTCAAGTTTGGCCGAGATGTTGCCATCAACCGTCATGTACGGCATGTAGACGCCCATGATGTTCTCCGGCTTGAAGCTGGCCGTGAACTCGGGGTGCTGGAACGTCTTGCGCTTGCCCGCGAACTCGGAGATAGACGCCATGGCCTGCTGCTTGGTGATGGTGAACGGCAGGATGCCGTCAGGCACAGCGCCGTTGCCAATCCGGTTGTTGATGGACAGCGTGTGCTTGCACCAGTGGCACCGCGCTTGCAACGTGTTGTCGGTGTTGACCACCACCTCCGCGCCGCAGCCGGTGCACTTCATGGTCACCAGGGCCTCATCCGAGGCAATATCCATCGCGTTGGATGACAGCGTGGTTCCGGTCAATTCGCCGATGCCATGGCTCAGTCCCATGGCATCGTCCAGTTTGACGTCCGCCCATTCGTGACGGCAGAACGCGCACCTGAACATGCCCTTGGCTGCGTTGTAGGTCACCTCGCTCGCGCCACAACTGATACACGCAATGAGGCCGTCTTTGCCGCCTGCAGGCGTCACGTTCTCCGTGAACGCGGGGGACGGCGTAGCGGCAACGTCCGTTGCCGGGGTGAGCCCAGCATCGGCCACAACCGCCTTTGGCGCTTTGGGTGTGGTGCTCTCTTTTGCCATGGTCGCTCCGGGGCTAGAGTCCGAGGACCTTCTTCTTCAAGGAGTCGAAGTCTTCCTGAGTGATCAGGCCGTCGTCGAGCATCTTCTTGTACTCTTCGAGCTGCACCTTGGGATCCGCAGGGGCGGCCGCGCCGCCAGCTCCCGTGGGCGGGACCAGGTTGCCCAAGGCGCCCATTCCCATACCCATCATCGCCAGTCCGGTACCACCACCGCCTTCGTTGCTGCCGGCAGCCTCCACACCGCGTGCCACCGACTGCTTGAGGAAGGTGTCTGAGCGGCCGCCGCTAAGAGCATCGGCCTTCCGGACGTCGCTGAGCAAGGCCGTGGTGTCTTCGTCGTACTCGATCGCAATGATCGTGGCGGCAGAGATAGTGAGACCGCGAGCAGTCTCCCACTCGTAGTTGTTCTGCACCTCGGCGGCCAGCGACTTCGCAAAGCCCACGGAATCAGACTGGATCTTGGTGATGCGGTGACCCTTGTCGTCGTCATTGACGTAGCGCGAGAACGCGCCAGCGAGGGAGCCCACCACTTCACTGAAGAGCTGCTCGGAAACGTCGTTGTCCGTGTCCTGGAAGTCGAACACCCCCGAGTTCGCGGAGATGTAGCTCGCGGGCAGGAGGGTCTTGACGAACAGGATGGGGTCAACGATCTTGATGACATAGGTGCCGCGCGTGATCGCGCCAGCCTGAGCGTTCAGGTAGGAGTCATCCCAGTAGATGGGGCTCTGGGTTCCGAACTTGTTGTTCGGGATCTCTTTGAGGTTGACGTAGATCGCCAATTGCTGGGTGCCGGGCTGGCCACCAAACTTGAAGCGTTCCCACGAGCTCTTGAGGGTCGAGCTGAAGATGCCACCGCCGCTGAACACCGACTTGGACTGCTGGTTGTCGCTGTCCCACTGGTACGCACCGGGCTCGCCAATCACCGCAGTGACGGCGCCGTCCTGGAACGTGAGCAGGCCGTAGCCTTCAGGCACAATCACCACGGAGCCCTTGGTGATGATGTTCTCGGAGGCGCGCGTGTTCTTGCCGCGGCCAGCATTGGTGCCTTGCGTCACGGCCGGGAACACCACTGCGGTGTCGCTGAGGCCGCCGGGCGGCACCAAGAAGTCAAGGAACTGGTCGCCAAAGGTCCCCTTGAGGGAGTCCCAACCGGCACCAACAACAATCTGAATGAAACCCACGGTGACTCCTGTTCTCTCGGGGACTCGATGGCGGGCCCCCTGCTACCTGATGAGACGAATCTAGCGGGTGTTGGGCCTGGTGACTAGAGGGTGGTGGTCAGTTGCGACGTATGGGAGACTCGCCGCATGCGATTCATGGGCAAGGGCAAGCGCGAGAAGGATGCAGGGCCGCAGGCGGTCACGGCTTTCTGGGCGTGGTGGGCCTCTGAAGGCCGGAACATCGATCCGCATCAGGCGAGCCGCGCCGCTGACGAGCTCACGCGCAAGGTGGGCGCGATCAACGCTGACCTGACGTGGAACTTTGGGCCGGGAGAGGCCTCCGAACACCGCCTGACAGTGTCCGCGGGTGGCGTGGCGGCGGTTCGACCCGCCGCTGAGCGATGGCTACGTGCCGCGCCTGAACCCGACAAGACCTGGGAGTATCGCGCAAGCCAAGAAGCGGACCCCGATGCCATGTCGAGGCGTCTTCAGATCGCTGGTCAAGAGCTGGACCTGTCGTTGACGACGTTCCGGGTGGAGCCTGTTGAGGAGGAACTCCGGGTTCACGTGGGGGTCTATCACCCTGCGTTTGCGAGGCTGCCCCAAGGGGTGCCCGTCCAAATCACCTATCTGGTGCTCGACTGGGTGCTGGGTGAGGACGACGTCGAGAGGTGGCTGGGCCACATTGAGACACTTGACGTCGCGCCAGCGAATGGGACATCGGTTGACGCGCTGAGGGGTGCCGTTGCGTCCATCGCGCAGGCGCGCGATCCTGACGCGTGGACGCTCGCCGAATGGAGTGACAAGAAGGGCCTGCCCGGTCACGCACTGTTTCGCCGCGGTTTGCGCTGGCTCGATCACCCCACGTTTGACCGCCATCACTTGCTGACGCGGCCCTTTGCCGCGCAAGACAACGGGCTACCGCTTGATGCGGCGACAGTGGCGGAAATCCAGGAACTTGACGTCGAACTCGAGGCCGCCTTGGGCCACGGAGGCGTCTTCGTGGGGCGTGAGACCTACGCGGGGACGAGCACTTTCCATGTCTACTCCGACGGTGAGGATCAGAACGTCGATGCCCGACTACGGGAGTTCGCGTCAAGCCATGGCATGTCGAGCAAGGCTCGACTGGATCCCGCCTGGAGCGAAGTGCGCCACTTCACGGGCTGAACCTGAGACTGCGCGAGCGTTACTCGGGAAGCCAGCCGCAGCATCGGCCGAAAATGCGGACATAGTCTGGTCACGGCCCTACGTCCCTTTCGCGGTGTCAGACCACGGGAGTAGCCTCGGAGCGAGTGTCACAGATGCACCAGGGAGCATGCCATGCCAAGACCACAGTCCAAGCAAGAACTTCTCGACGCGGGTGCCGCGAGCCACGCGACGTTGCTCGCGCTGGTGAGAGGGCTGACGCCCGAGCAGCGCGAAGCCACCTTCGGGTTCGAGGACCGCGACCGCAACGTCCGGGACGTGCTCGCGCACCTGCACGAATGGAACCTGCTGTTGCTCGCGTGGGTAGAGAGGAACATGGCAGGAATGCCCGCCGACTTCCTGCCTGCGGGGTACACCTGGGACTCGTACGAGGGTCTGAACGTTGAGATGCGTGACAAGCACGCGGGGACGTCGGTGGAGGAGGCGGAGGCGCTGTATGTGGACTCGTGGGCGCGGGTGCGGGCAATGATCGAGTCGCTGAGCGACGAGGAGCTGTTCGCCAAGCGCCACTTTGACTGGACCGGGACGACGTCGCTGGGCGCGTACTGCGTGTCGGTGTCATCGAGTCATGACGCATGGGCGATGGAGAAGCTCAGGCTGCACGCGAAGGGGTGACGCACGGCTGTGGCGCAGAGCACGACCAGAGCGGGGCACGCCGGGTGTGAAAACTGTCACACTTTTCGCGTCATGAGGAGTACCGTTGGGGCTCTCATAGGACAAGGCAGGTGCCGCACGCTGTGTGGGCGCGCCAGAACGAGGGAGTCTCCGAGATGGTTTTGGCGCCACAACGACTGTTAGTCGCCCCGGCACGTAGGCGCTTGATGAGCATTGTGGGAGCGCTTGGCGTGCTCGTGCTCTTGGTCGCGCTGTTCCCTCCGCTTGCGGCAAACGCAGCAGGATCGCCCACCGGCGCAGTCGCGCAGCCGTGGCCCACCCAGTGGAACAACTACCTACTCGCCAACGGCAGCATCATCTCCGACCCCAATGGTGACCAGAGCCCCTCGACGCTTGACCTGGCGAGTGGCACGCCGTGTGTGGGCCCAAGCAACAACTGCGTGGGTACCGAGTCAACGGTGATGTATTACTCCGATGGGGTGACGGCGTTCTTCCGCATGCGGGTTGCTGTCGACTTGAACGACGCGACCAAGGGCGGACTCGTGGGCGGTGCCTTCTTGGTGCAGATCGCCGATGCGAGTAACACCGTGCTGGCGGTGGTGGGGGTCAACGGGAAATCCTCATCCGAGGACTACGTGTACATCGCCAACGCGCCGGGAACAAACGTCACCCCCATCTACGTGTGGCCTTTCGACAACAGCGGCGGGCAGACGTCGGGCGGTATGCGCGTTGTTGCGGTTGGGGACGGATCGGGTCAGTACTTCCTGGACTTTCAGGTGCCAGTAAGTGCGATTACTACTGTTTCCGGTGGCGCTATCACCACGTCCACGCCCATCAAGATGTACTACGGCAGCTCTGCTGCGGCGAACCTCGCCACCATTAACAAGGACCACATGCTCGGAACGGCCTCCTCGGTCGACTTCTCTGGGCTGTCGACCGTCACGCTCACCCCAGCGTCGTTGACCCTAGCCTCCTCCGCGCTCCACACGAGCGGCCCCAACCCTCCCGGCGAAACCGCGACAAGCACCTACACCGTCACGCTCACGGCCTCCAACCCCGGCGGTGGCGAGCTCACCTCAACCACGGTCACGGCACCGATTCCGGCCGGCATCACGGCGAGCGCGTTGAGCACGGCGACCGGGACCTTCACGGGGGGCGGGACGTCCGAGCTGACGTGGACCGTCGGGACCATCCCGGCGGGCGGGTCCGTGACGGCGACGTTCACGGCCACAGTGCTCCCGGACCTGGGGAGCGCTGGCAGCACTATCACCTTGGTGGAGGAGCAAGCCGGTGAGGGCACCGATGCTCCGGCCACCGCCACGCGGACGGCAACGGCCCCCGCGATCACTGTGGGGCCCGTAGGCGCCGCACCCACCTGGAACGTCTCGTTTGACTCACAAGGCGGAAGTACGGTTTCGACCCAGACCGTGGACAGCAACGACTACGCGACTGAACCCGCCGACCCCACTCGCACAGGCCACACCTTCGATGGCTGGTTCACGGCATCGTCCGGCGGCAGTCTGTGGGACTTCGCGACTACTGAGGTGACCGGGGATACCATCCTGTACGCGCAGTGGACGCCGGTGGACTACACCGTTTCCTTTGACACTCAATCCGGTAGCGCGGTCTCGAGCCAGAGTGTGGCCTATGGCACCTTTGCGACAACTCCCACGGAGCCGACGCGCACGGGTCACACCTTCACCGGCTGGTTTGACGCGGCGTCGGGCGGCACCGCCTGGGACTTCCCCGGGACGGCGATCTCAGGGGACACCACGATCTACGCCCAGTGGAGTGCTGTCGATTACCTGGTGACCTTCGACACCCACGGCGGTAGCCTCGTGTCCAGCCAACTGGTGACCTACGGTGAATTGGCAAGCGAACCAAGCGACCCCACGCGCTACGGCCACATCTTCGAGGGTTGGTTCACGGCCGCCTCAGGCGGAACGGAATGGGACTTCGCCGTTGACACCATTGGCGGCGCGACCACTATTCACGCCCAGTGGTCCCTCGCGGACTTCACGGTGACGTTCAACAGCGCGGGCGGCTCGTCCGTCGACAGTCAGGACGTCCCCTTCGGTAGCTTCGCTTCCGAGCCATCGGACCCCACGCTGAGCGGGTACACCTTTGACGGCTGGTACACCGCACTGTCAGGCGGATCGCTGTTTGACTTCGCGACTACCGCGATTGAGCAGGACCGGACTGTCTACGCGCAGTGGGTGCCGATCCAGTACACGGTGACGTTTGATTCTCATGGCGGCACCGCGGTCCCTGATGCCATGGTGGCGAACGGCGAATACCTGCTAGCGCCCACCGCGCCCACGCTGGCTGGCCACACGTTCAACGGATGGTTCACCGAGGCCACTGGCGGAACGCAGTGGGAGTTCCTGACTAGCACGGTCTCCGGTGACACCACACTTCACGCGCAGTGGACGGCAATTGACTACACGTTGGTCTTTGACAGCCAGGGAGGCAGCGCAGTGGCGGGTCAGGTGGTCGCGTACGGCGACCTTGCCTCGGAGCCAGCCGACCCCACCAAGTACGGCAACACCTTCACCGGTTGGTACACGTCTGCATCCGGTGGCTCTCTATGGGACTTCGACAATGACGCGGTGGTCAGCGCGACCACGCTCTACGCGCAGTGGACGCCTGTGGACTTCAACGTGGCCTACAACAGCCACGGAGGTTCGGCGGTCCCAGGCGAGGCAGTCGCGTATGGTGACCTGGCCACCGAGCCCACGGACCCAACGCTGGCCGGGTACTCGTTCGACGGCTGGTTCACGTCCGCTTCCGGAGGCACCTTGTGGGACTTCTCCGCGACCGCCGTCACGGCTGACTTCACGCTTCACGCGCAGTGGACCCCCGTGGACTACATCGTGAGCTTCGACACTCAAGGCGGCACTCTGGTGCCCTCGCAAACCCTGCCGAACGGTTCACTCGTCGCGCAACCCACCCCGCCCACCAACGCCGGTTCCACGCTTGATGGTTGGTATACCGAGCCCGTGGGCGGAACGCTGTGGGACTTCTCGACGGACACGATCACCGCAAACATGACGCTCTACGCGCAATGGATACTGAACACCAACACGGTGACCTTCGATGGCCAGGGCGGTAGCTTCACGGTGGGCGTGGACGTCCTTACCGGGGACCCGGTGCCCGAGCCCGTCGATCCCACGCGCTATGGCTACACCTTTGATGGCTGGTTCGACGCCTCGACGGGCGGAACGCAGTGGGACTTCGCGAACGACACCGTGTCAGCGGACCTCATCCTGTACGCGCAGTGGACCGTCGCCGATTTCGACGTGACGTTCTTGAGCCAGGGTGGATCGGCGGTTGCTGGCCAATCTGTCGAGTACGGCGCTCTTGCAACGGAGCCGGCGGATCCCACGCGCGCCGGCTACACGTTCGACGGCTGGTACACCTCGCTCGCTGGCGGAGCCTTGTGGGACTTCGGCACCTCCGTGATCACGGGGAACACCACGCTCTATGCACAGTGGACGCCGGTCAACTACACGGTGGCGTTCGAAAGCGAGGGCGGCAGTGCGGTAGGTGACCAGAGCGTCGCGAACGGTTCGCTCGTGGTTCAGCCAACGCCGCCAACGCGGACCGGCTACTCGTTTGACGGCTGGTTCACCTCGGCACTTGGCGGCTCCGCATGGGCCTTCGGACTGGACACCGTGACCAGCGACACCACGCTGTACGCGCAGTGGACGGCGACCCCGCTGACCTTGGCGTTCGACAGCACCGGTGGCACAGTGGTTGCCTCGCAGACGATCGCGTACGGCGCCTTGGGCACCGAGCCCGCGGATCCCACTCGCTATGGCTTCACCTTTGCCGGCTGGTACACAGCAGAGACCGGCGGCGTGCTGTGGGACTTCGACGCCGACCCCCTGCTGGCGGACACCACGCTCTACGCGCAGTGGACGCCGGTGGACTACACCCTGACCTTCCACAGTCAGGGCGGCACGGCAGTGTCGAGTCAGATTGTCGCCTATGGCGCTCTGGCGACCGAGCCGACCGATCCAACTCGCCCCGGCCACACCTTTGATGGCTGGTACACCGCGAGCACGGGCGGCTCCCCGTGGAACTTCGCGACGAACACCATGACGGGTCACCGCACGCTCTACGCTCAATGGGCGGCCATCGACTATTCCGTCACCTTCGACACTCAGGGCGGCAGCGCCGTGGCTGGGCAGACGGTGTCCTTTGGTGGCTTCGCGTTTGAGCCCAGTGCACCAACACGCGTGGGCCACACGTTTGACGGATGGTTCGATTCGTCGTTGGGCGGTAGCGCCTGGGACTTCACCACGGATGCGATCACCGGCACCACCACGATCTACGCGCAGTGGACTGTCCTCACCAACGCGGTGACCTTTGACAGCCAGGGTGGCAGTGCGGTCGCGCCCCAGGTGATCGACTATGGCGGCACGGCCACGGAGCCGACAGACCCCACGCGAACGGGCTTCACGTTTGACGGCTGGTTCGACGCCAGCACTGGCGGCACCGCGTGGGACTTCACCACTGGCGAGGTGACAAGCGCGACCACGCTGTACGCGCAGTGGACGGCCATCACCTTCGACGTGGACTACGACAGCCAGGGTGGATCGGCCGTGGGATCGGAGACGGTGGGTTACGACGCCCTCGCCACCGAGCCTGCTGTTCCCACGCGCACGGGCTACTCGTTCGATGGCTGGTTCACGGCATCGTCCGGCGGCACGCTGTGGGACTTTGACGCAGATACCCTGCTCGCGGACCTCACGCTCTACGCGCAATGGACGGCGATCGAGTACACCGTGACGTTCAACAGCCAGGGTGGGAGCGCTGTGGTCAGCGAGACGGTGGCGTTCGACGGCATGGTGACCGAGCCCGCAGACCCCACGCGGCCCGGCTACACCTTCAACGGATGGTTCGATGCGGGCAGCGGCGGCACGCTGTGGGACTTCGGCGCGACGACGGTCACGAGCACGATGACCCTCTTCGCACAGTGGAGTGCCATCGACTACACGGTGACGTTCAACAGCCAGGGTGGATCGGCCGTAGGTGCGGAGACGGTCAACTACGGCGACCTGGTCCCCGAACCCTCAGAGCCCACGTTCGTGGGCCGCACATTCGACGGCTGGTTTGATGCCGCGAGCGGCGGCAACCTGTGGGACTTTGGGGCTGACGGTGCGACTGGCGATCTCACGCTTTACGCCCAGTGGACGGACATTACCTTCACGGTGACATTTGACAGCCAGGGCGGCTCGGCAGTGAGCTCGGAGATTGTGGTCTACGACAACCTCGCGACGGAGCCTGCTGTGCCCACGCGCACAGGACACACGTTCAATGGCTGGTTCACGGCATCGTCCGGCGGCACCGCGTGGGATTTCGCAACCGACACGTTGCTCGCGGATCAGATGCTCTACGCACAGTGGACGGCGATCGACTACACGGTGAGCTTTGACAGCACCGGCGGTTCTGCGGTGGTGAGCGAGATCGTCGCCTTTGGTGAGACGGTCACCGAGCCTACTGAACCCACGCGGTCTGGCTACGCGTTCCTGGGTTGGTTCGACGCGGCCTCGGGAGGGACGCAGTGGGACTTCGCGACTGATGCCGTCGCGGGCGACCTCACGTTGTACGCCCATTGGGCCGAGTTGGTGACCCTGTCATTTGTCAGCGGAACCGGGGCGGTGCCCATGCAACTGCTGGTCCTTGGCGACTACGCGATCGAACCGCCAACACCGACGCGCACCGGGTACCGGTTCCTGGGTTGGTTCACGTCACCGTCTGGCGGCACTCTGTGGGACTTCGACACTGATCCTGTGGTGAGCTCGCTGGTGTTATCTGCGCATTGGGAGCTCGACGCTGCCGGCCTCGCGGAAACGGGCGTCTCGGCTGATGCTCAGGGCCGGTGGGCCTTGTTGTTCATGGCGCTGGGAGCAATGCTCCTGATCGTGAGACGGAGACTGGCTCGAGCATCGGCCGCCTGACTGCCCGCCTCCGCGACTGGCGCGCGCCAGCATCGGCCGAACGCACCTCGAGTGGTAGCCTGCCCCTCAAGGAGAGCAGGAGGTGGGATGCGATGAAGCACTCGATTGCCCGGCGGGGTGTTGCTGTCTTCGCAGCGGCCGTGATGGCGGTGGGGCTCGCGGGCTGCGCGTTGGCGCGGCCTCAGGATGAAGCGATGCCTGCACCAGTGGTGGCGTCGCCGGATCCCGCGCCCAGTGCGGTTGTTGAGCCAGCGGTGGATCCCATCGAGGCTCTGGACGGGTACGTGGAGTCCGAGCGGCGCATGATCCCGCTGATCTTCGAGGCAACGGGAGACCTTTACTCGGACATTGTCATTGACCCCGAGTACCCCTCGACAGTGGTGTTCACCTACACGTACGCGGAACCGCTGGATCCCGAAGAGGGGGCGATGTACTTCGACTCGGCGATTCCCGACTTCCAGAGTTTGTGCGATTCTGCGGTGTTCCCTGCGATGCAGCGGGCCGGCGTGGCGGAGACGGTGCAGGTGGTTTACACGTACCTGAACCCCGATGGTTCGTTGATCTGGACGTATCGGTTCACGCCTTCGTAGGTGCCGGTGGTGGGCTGACCGGGGTGTTGGCTGATTGGCGAGCGGGCTGACCTGCTGTGGGCTGATGTCCCCAGGGCTCTTGTCCGTGTTTGTTGTCCACTGATGCCGTTTGATAGCGGTGAATGTCAGTGGGTGGTGATTGACTGAACTCATGACGTTGACCACCGCTCCTCTTCGCGCCGCGGCTGATGCCGTGTGCGTGCGCGACGGAGCCGACGTCACCATGTTGCCCCACCCCCAACTGTTGGCCCTGGTGAGCGACGCGGCAGCTGTCTGCAAGTCTGCGGACGTGGTGTTGGCACAGGCGTCCGCCGAGCTCGAGCGGCGCTCCGGGGCCGAAAACGGCAAGGCGGGCATCGCCTCACGCGAGGGCTTCCGGTCGGCCAAGGAACTCATCGCGAGTGTTACCGGCGGAACCATCGCGGAGGCGCAACGGCTCATTGAGACCGGTCTGCTTCTGGCCGATGCTGGGGCCGGGTTGGGTGACACGGGCGCCGGTGAGACCGGCGTGGGTGATGCGGGCGTCGGGGCTGAGGAAGCCGATGCTGGGCACGAGGATGCCGGGCACGAGCGTTTCGAGGTGCCGAGGCTGAGTCCCATCGGTGAGGTAAAGGCGGAGGTTGCGCGGTACGTCAATGAGGGCCGCATTGGCGTCGATGTCTCGTCGCTGTTCTCGCGGGCTCTCGGTGAGGTGCCGGACGTGGAACGCACCCGTGACGCCTTCCTCAAAGCGCTCGCGAAGGCGCCAGGGCTGGCCGCGCATCAGGTCCGGCAGTTGGTGTGGCGCGCACAGGCCCACGCAGACCCTCAAGCGTGGCAAGAGAGGGAAGCGCGCCAGTACGAGAACCGGTCGGTGACGCTCCGCGACGAAGCCGACGGCACGGTGCTGTTGACAGCGCGGCTACCTCCCCTGATGGCGGCGCCCGTGAAGGCACTGCTCGACGCCGGGGTACGGCGCGCGATGCAAGCACGCCGCGATGTTCCGGGCTCTGATCCGCGATCACCGTGGCAGATGCGCGCGGATCTTCTGAGCGACGTCTTCAAGCACATGCTGGACTGCGACCGGCCCACGAGCGGCGTCAAGACCACCGTGGTGGTTCGCATGACGCGCGAAGAGCTCGAGACAGGCCTGGGCCTGGGCGAGATTGACGGCATGGCTCAGCCCGTCAGCGCAGAGGCATTGCGCCGCGCGGCGGTCGATGCCGAGGTGATCCCGGTAGTGCTAGGCGGCAAGGGCGAAGTGCTCGACTTGGGGCGCGCCATGCGGCTCTTCACGCCAGCGCAACGGTTGGCACTCGTAGAACGCGACGGCGGGTGTGCCTGGTGTCATGCTCCGCCAAGTTGGTGCGCGGCCCACCACATTGAATGGTGGAGCCGGGATGACGGCCCCACAGACTTGAGCAATGGAGTTCTCCTCTGTACGCGATGTCACCAGCGGGTCCATGACGACGGTTGGACCGTCGAGGTTCGGGAGCATCCGGGGTCTACCGACGGCCTCAACCTTGGTGCCGCAGTGTGGTTCATCCCCCCGCGCACGGTCGACCCCAACCAAGTGCCGCGGTTGGGCGGGCGGGCCAAGTATGACCTCACCGAGCGCGAACTCGTAGCGTCCTAGAAGAGGGTAATGCTACGCCAGGGGCTGCGCGGGTGTGCGGGCGGTGTGCTGGTGAGCGGGCGGTGTGCTGGTGAGCGGGCGGTGTGCTGGTGAGCAGGCGGTGAGCGGGTGAGCAGGCGGTGAGCGGGTGAGCAGGCGTTGAGCGGGTGAGCGGGCGGTGTGGGTGAACTTGGGCCAGCGTGACGTGACTCCTGCTGCTTGATCGCAGTCTGGCAGTGTCAACGCAGTCTGGCAGTGTCAACGCAGTCTGGCAGTGTCAACTCAGTCCGGCAGCTTGTCGTGGAGAGACCGGCCCAGCAGCGCCGCGACCTCGTCCCCGGCGACCGCAGGCATGAACAGGAAGCCCTGACCTGTCGCACATCCCAGGTCCTGGAGGAACTCGAGCTGCTCCTTGGTCTCCACGCCCTCCGCAAGCACCGACAGCCCCAGCGCCTTGCCCAACTGCACCAACGACGAGATCAGGTCGCCGCTACTGTCGCCGCGCTCCAAGGACTGGATGAACGACCGGTCAATCTTGAACGCCTCGACCGGAAAGCGGTGCAGGGTCTCGAGCGAAGAGTACCCAGTTCCAAAGTCATCGATGTGAAGCCGCAGCCCCGCCTCGTGCAACTTATGCATCAGGCGCAACGCCATCTCGGGACGACGCATCAGCACACTCTCGGTGATCTCCAGCGTGAGCAAGTGGGGCTCGAGGTTGTGGCGACGCAACGTGGTCATCACCTGGTTGAGCAGGTTCTGGCTCCAGAACTCCTTGTCGGAAACATTGATGCTGACGTTGGCCACGCCTGGACCCCACACAGCCAACTGCCGGCACACTTCATTGAGCACCCAGTGGCCCAACTGCACAATGAGCGAGGTCTCTTCAATGTCAGAGAGAAACTCGGCCGGTTCGATGAACCCGCGCTCAGGGTGATGCCAGCGCACCAAGGCCTCGAAGCGATCGGTGCGGCCAGATTCCAGGTTGACGATGGGCTGGTAAAGCACCTCGAACTGCTCCGACTGCAAACCCTGGAGCACCTCTCTGGCCAGTTGGGCTCGGCGCTGAGCACTCTCGTGCATAGGAGCGTCGAAGTAGGCGACCGTCCCCGGCTCAACCTCCTTGGCGCGATACATTGCAGCATCGGCGTCACGCAACACGTCTTCGGCGGTGTCATATCCCACGGCGCTGGACGCGATTCCGATGCTCGCCCGCGTCACGATCTCGTGCCCGTCAAACTTGCGGACCGTCGACAACGCCGCCTGCACGCGCTTGGCTGCGACCATTGCCCGGCCAGGCTCGGTGTCGGCAAGCAAGATCACAAACTCATCCCCACCAAACCGCGCGGCAGTGTCGACCTTCCGCAACTGCTCCAAGATGTCCGCCCCCACGGTCTGAAGCACGCGGTCGCCCATCTGGTGGCCCAGCGAGTCGTTGACAAGTTTGAAGCCATCGAGGTCGAGGAACAGGACCGAGAACGGGGTGCGCGAACGCTTCCACCGCGCCAGGGCCTGCTCCAACTGCTGAACAAAGAGATGACGGTTAGGTAACCCGGTGAGGGCGTCAAACAGCGCACTCCGGCGCAACTCTTCTTGACGGCGCTGCGACTCAAGCGCCGCACACAGCAACGCAGCCCAGTGCTGATACTGCTCGCGCTCCGTGGTGGGGTCAATCTCGGTGACGACCGCGAGCAACCCCCAATCGGTGTCCCGAGTCTTGACGGGCACCACCACGCAAACCTCGCGGTCCGATGCCGCCGCCCTCGCAACGAGCGCCTGCGGCGGGAAGTCTTCGCAAGGCAGGGAGGTGCCCACCAGCTTCAACTTGACGTTGGAAGAGTCATACTCGCCTACGATCTTCAGTTGACCTGAGTGGGGTCCCTTGTCCCAGAGCGCGAGTGCTCCCGCCGTGACTCGAGTGCCCTTGAGCCAGCGGAGCTCGCGCGGGTCAGCGCCTCCAGTGTCGAGCAGGCCGGCGTCCACGACATACTGCTCCGCGATGGCGGTATCGGTGACCTCGGTTTGCTTGAGGAACGCTCCTGCCTGAGCCTTCCATAGGGCCGCGGAGACCCATGCCGACACTGGGGGTGGACCTGCCGGCGCCGGCGCAACGGGGATCTCGGTGGATGTTGCCGCCTGCGCGTAGATAGTCATCGCGTCGGTGAAGCGCCGGAGAGTGTCGGGCCGGGAGGCGAGTCCGCCAAGTGACGCGGTGAGGGCACGAATCTGGGCAGGAGAGGCCGCATCGCCCAACTCGAGGAGGTGGACTGCGTCTTGCGCCGTCTGCGTCGTGGCTGCGCGAGTCGACGCGTCGGTTTCGGGATCGCCGGTTCGCAGTTCCCGTTCAAGGACGTCACGCAGGGAGTCACGCAGCGCTTCGAGTGAAGCGGGGACTGGGGCGTCGGGCAGATCCTCGCCCCGCGAGCCAGCATTACCCGAAACCTCCGCTGGGCGCGAGTCCACGTCGCAGCCGCAGGACTCTCTCACCACGAGCGGCGCCAGCTCAGGCGTGTAGGTGGCGTTGGGGGTTGCGTCCCCGCGGATATCGGCCAGCAAGAGCCGGCCCGAGAGTTCTCCCACCTCGTAGAAGCCGGGGTCCACGGTGGTGAGCGGGGGAGAGCTGAAAGTCGCGGCCGCGATGTTGTCGAAGCCAACGATCGCTAGGTCTCGAGGCAGATCCAGGCCAGCCTTGGTGAGTTCGCCCATGAGCCCAATCGCGTTGCGGTCGGTGGCGACCATGAGCGCGCTGGGCAGTCGCGGCGCCGCCAGTACGGCGCTGGCGGCCGCGGCCCCTCCGGTCTCGCCGTTCTCCGGAGTCGCGAACATGAGCGCGGGATCCGCGGTGAGACCATGGGCTTCGAGGGTTTGTTTGTAGGCGTCATAACGGTCACGAATATCCTGCTGGTCGAGGTTGCCGACGAACCCGATCCGCTTGTGACCGTGACCAATGAGGTGCTCAACCGCAGCGGTGGTGCCTGCGTGGTTATCTGGCCGCACCACCGGCGCTGGGAAACCCTCGGTCTGGGTGCTGGACAGCAGCACCACAGGCTTGCCGGCCTTGCGAAGCTGCACCAGGTAGTCCTCGCCCACGGCAGTGGTGAGCGACACGACTCCGTCTACTTGAGACCAACCGACGGGAGTTGCGAAGTCGCCAGGCGCCCCGGCCTCATCACGGGGCGCGAACTCCTGAAGGGTTTCTACCGCGACAACGCGCCCTTGTGCCGCAACTATTTCTCGGGCAAGTCCGGCAACCACGTCCCCAAAGAAGCCGCCGCCCAGGCTGGGACTCAGCACGAGGACCGTTAGCGGGCGCGGCGTTGAGGCGCTGTTCAGAGGCGCTACGTCTGACATGGTGCTCCTTTGCTGGTTCCCCTGGCCTTCACTATGCCGTACGTGGAGCCTAAACGTGGAAAGAGTGTGACGCATTCGTGGTGGCGGCGTGTCAGGCGTTGAGGAGGTATGACCCGTCGTCGCTCACGCCGTTCAGCCCGTGTCCCCCTGGTGGAGTGACCGGCCCAGCAGCGCCGCGACCTGGTCTCCAGCAACGGCTGGCATGAACAGGAAGCCCTGGCCGGTGGCGCAGCCGAGGTCCTGGAGGAACTCGAGCTGCTCCTCGGTCTCGACGCCCTCGGCTAGCACCGAGAGCCCTAGAGCTTTGCCCAACTGTACGAGCGAAGAGATCAACTCGCCGCTGCGGTCGTCACGAGCCAGCGATTGGATGAATGAGCGGTCGATCTTGAACGCCTCGACGGGGAAGCGGTGCAGGGTCTCGAGCGAGGAGTACCCTGTTCCGAAGTCGTCGATGTGAAGCCGCAGTCCGGCCTCGTGCAATTTGTGCATGATGCGCAGCGCCATCTCGGGGCGGCGCATGAGAACGCCCTCGGTGATCTCGAGCGTGAGGATACTGGGTGGTAGGTCGTGGCGCTGCAACGTGGTGAGCACGTAGGTCAAGAGGTCCTGGCTCCAGAACTCCTTGTCGGAGATGTTGATGCTGACGTTGGCGACACCTGGCCCCCATTCAGCCAGTTGGCGGCACACCTCGTTGAGTACCCAGTGACCCAGCTGCACAATGAGCGAGGTCTCCTCGATGTCTGAGAGGAAGTCAACGGGTTCAATGAACCCGCGAGTGGGGTGCTGCCATCGCACCAGCGCCTCAAAGCGGTCGGTGCGACCGGACTCGAGGTTGACGATGGGCTGGTAGAGCACCTCGAACTGGTTCTCGTGGAGCCCTCGTAGGACCTCTCTCGCGAGCTCCGCGCGGCGCTGCGCGCTCTCGTGCATGGGGGCGTCAAAGTAGGCCACCGTGCCGGGTTCTACCGCCTTGGCGCGGTACATAGCGGCGTCGGCGTCCCGCAAGACGTCTTCCGCGGAGTCGTACTCGACCGCGCTGGACGCGATGCCGATGCTCGCGCGCGTGACGATCTCGTGACCGTCAAACTCCCGCACCTGCCCCAAAGCCCCCTGCACGCGCTTGGCCGCGACCATTGCCTTGCTCGCATCCGTGTCCGCCAACAGCATCACGAACTCGTCCCCACCGAACCTCGCCGCGGTGTCGACTTCGCGCAACTGCTGTGAGATGTCGGCGCCAACTGCCTTGAGGACGCGGTCGCCCATTTGGTGGCCCAGGGAGTCATTGATGAGTTTGAACCCGTCGAGGTCAAGGAAGAGCACCGAGAACGGCGTCTTGTTGCGCCTCCATCGCGCGATGGCCTGCTCCAGCTGTTGGACAAAGAGCTGGCGGTTGGGGAGCCCGGTGAGGGCGTCGAACAGCGCGCTGCGGCGCAGCTCTTCCTGCCTGCGCTGGGACTCGAGCGCAGCACACAGAAGCGCCGCCCAGTGCTGGTAGGTCTCGTGCGCGGTGGAGGAGTCGATACTGCGAGCAATGGTGTGGTCGATCTGCGCTACGACGGCGAGGAGCCCCCAGTCACGCTCGCTGTTCTTGACCTGCACCACGACGCACACTCCATCTGCCGCGGACGACGCCTTGGCAACGAGCGCTTCCGGCGGGAAGTCCTTGCTCGTCACCACGGTGTCGATCAGGTGAAGCGAAGCGTCTTCATGGTCGTATTCACCGACGATTCTTAGTTTGCCTGAGGAACCGTCGCCCTCCCACAGTGCGAGAGCGCCGGCCTTGACGAGCGTGTCGCTGAGCCAGCGCAGCGCGCGCGGGTCGGCGCCTACGGTGTCGAGCAGTCCCGAGTCAACGACGCCCTGTTCGGCGCTCTGTTTGCCTGGCGTCTCGGCTTGTGTGAGGGGGGCGCCTGCCTGTGCTCTCCACAGTTCCGCCGCGACTCGATCGGACGCGAGCAAGGTGCTGGTCTTGGATGAGCCAGCGAGAACCTGTGCCCGCTGCGAGTAGTTCATCATCGCGTCGGTGAAACGACGGAGCGTGTCCGGGCTGGCTGTGAGCTGCCGCAGCGATGTGGTGATCGCCTTGGTCTGCGCGGGCGTCGCATCATCGCCGAGTTCGAGCAGCCGGACCGCGTCCTGGGCAACCGCCTTGATGGCGGCCCGCGTCGCAGCGTCCGTGGCCTTGTCTCCGGTGAGCAGTTCTCGCTGCAACGTGTACTGGAGCCGTTCGTGGAGGAGCGCGCGCGTCTCTGACGCCTTGGCTGCGTCCCCCTGATCGCCGGGGTCTGCGCTCACGTCGCCTCCACACGACTCTCGCACCACCAGAGTTGCAGAGTTTGGGGTGACGGTGGTTTGCGGCGGTGACTCGCCACGAAGGTGCGCGAGCACGAGCCGACCAGCGAGCGCTCCCACCTCGTCAAAGCGAGGGTCGACGCTCGACAGCGGGGGCGTGCTGAAGGTACCGACTGCATCGTTGTCGAACCCGATGACCGCGACATCGCTCGGGATGTCCAGGCCGGCACTTCGCAGCACTCTCATGAGCCCGATCGCGTTCTGGTCCGTAGCGACCACGAGAGCCGTGGGACGCTGCGGGGATTCGAGCACCGCGCGGGCAGCGAGCGCGCCGCTGGCTTCGTTGTTCTCGGGCACCTCGAAGGTGAGTGAGGGGTCTGCTGAGAGGCCGTGGTTGTGGAGCGCTTGCGTGTAGGCGTCAAAGCGTTCACGGATGTCTCGCTGGCCCAGGTTCCCCACAAACCCGATGAGCGTGTGGCCGTGGTTGATGAGGTGCTCGGTCGCGGAGATGGTGCCCTGGAAGTTGTCAGGGCGAGCGACCGGTGCCTGGAAGCTCTCCATCTCGTTGCTCGACACCAGCACGATGGGCTTGCCCGCGTCACGGAGCTGCGTGAGATAGTCCTCGCTCACGGCAGTCGTAACTGACACCACGCCATCGGCTACCGACCACCCGACGGGGGAGGAGACGGATCCCTGAGGGTCCACTCCTTCGCTGGTCGCAAACTCTTGAAGAGTCTGCACAACGACGAGGCGTCCCTTCGCCGCCGCGACTTCCCTGGCAAGACCGCTGAGGACCACTCCGAAGAAGTCCCCGCCCAGGCCGGGAGTGAACACGAGCACTGTCTGGCGGTGAGACATGGGGCCATCCTCATTGATGACATGCGGAAACTGACTTACCGCCACCATAGCGAGAGCGACCGGGCGATTGCTACGGCGACGCGATCGCGGCCGCTCGTTGCTGGAGGGCGAGCGTGGTGGACGTGGTGCTACAAGCTCTTGGTGCCGACGTATACGGTGGCCGTCGCGTCGCGATCCTGGAGCGGGTTGGGGAACGTGATGACCTCGGCCACGACGTCGTCGAACACCTGCGACAGGACGTCGACGTACGTCTGATCTGGCGGGTCGTTTGACCAGATCGCATAGACCCCGCCGGGTGCAAGGTGTTCCGCGAGCTCCCGGGTGGCGCCAACGCTATAGAAGCCCGCGCTCGCCCCGTCGAGGAAGTGATCGGGGGCGTGGTCGATGTCGAGCACCACGGCATCAAAGATTCGTCCGGGCGCCTCCGGGTCAAAGCCTGAGTTCGCGTGAGCTTCACCGCCTGCCGTCGCTGAGCGAGCCATCGCGAAGAAGTCGCCCTGCACCAAGCGGCACCGAGCATCGGCCGTCAGAACGGGACCCACAGGGACCAAACCGCGCTGGTGCCAGTCGATGACTGGCTCGAGCAGCTCGACCACCACGAGCGAGCGCACTCGTGGGTCTTCGAGCACGCGGTGCGCGGTGTAGCCCAGGCCCAGGCCGCCCACCACGACGTCCCAGGTGGGTTGGTGGGCCCGCGTGACCGCGAGCCGTTCGAGCGCGAGCCGCGACAGCGCGATCTCCGCCGCAGTGAACATGCTCGACATCAGGAACTCGTCGCCCAGTTTGACCTCGTAGATGTCCACGCCTGTCACCGGATCCACGCGGCGTCGCAGACTGACCTCGCCGATGGGCGTGGGGCTCCAGTCGAGCTCTTCGAACTTGGCGCTCATGGGGCGGCTCCTCAAGGGTGGGGCGAGACCGACAACACCAGGTTCGCAATAGGACCACATGGCGGATGCCGGGTGCTGACGATCACGCTAGCCCATGGCGACGCGAGCTTACGCCAGGGCGAGCTACTCGGGTGAGTTTGCCTGATACTTTGCGCGGAGAAGTTTCCTGTGCCACCACGGAATCAAGCCCACGGCGGCGGTCATGAGCACGAGGTAGGTCGTCACCAACGCGACCGCTTCTCCGGCCCCAAGTGAGGGTTCCGTACCATTGGTGAGGAAATCGGCGACGAAGCCCAGGATCGGTATGCCGATGAGCATTCCACCCACAATGAACTCGACGGCGAACGCCGCCACCAGTACTCCATAGACCGCGAGCGCCCGCAGAGCAGGTTTGGCCGCTTGCACACCGCGATACGAGAGCCATAGTGCCAAGAACGGAACCGTCAGCAGCGCGATAGCCGAGACGCCGTCGGCGTTCAGGGAGCACGGTCCAGGGCCGTGGTCCGCCTTCGGAGGGAGCACGCAACTTCCGAGCACAGAATCAATCGCAATCCAACTCATGACCGCCACCGCTGCAGCCAGCGGCGCGATCGTGGCGGCGAGTGCGACGAAGGCTCGCCGCGCAGGCGCGCCGGTCGCTTTGCCCTGCGCGTGGACACTCTGAGCGGCCACCACCGAGCCCGTGATGACCGTCGCCGCGCAGCAGCAACAGCAACAGCACGACGAGCACGTGGGAGTCGCGATTGAACTTGGCATGCGGTCGGTCGCGAACTGCGTGGGCAGTGCCTTCACATCAACTCCCTCGTAACTCTGCCTGACGCTTCCACGGAAATGGGTGGGCAGTCAAGGGGTTGCCATGAGCGCGAGCGCGGAATGGGACGACCCACAGTGAACGTGCTGCCTAGCGCCCCACCAAGTACCCGACCACCACGCGCGCATCCGTCCCCGCGAGGCCCAGCAACCGCAGCCACGCGCGGTCCATCATGCCGCCCACGATCACGCCCTTGAGCGCCCGGCGCTCGGCGACCGCGAGCGAGAGTTGTTGCATCGCCGCCCCCACCTCGAGCAACGCGAACCGCCCGCCCCGGTCCCCGTACTTCGCGACGGCTCGCTCCGGGAACGCGACCAGCACCACGAGCATGCCGGGCGTGCCCTCGATACCAACGTTGAGCAGGTCGCGGGCCTCGGTCCATGACGGCGCGTCCTCGGAGACGGTGACCAGGCCGTGGGTCTCGGCGTCGTAGTAGGCGATCCGGCCCGCGAGCCCCTGGGCGTCGAAGCCCACACAGAACGCTTCGGTCACATAGCTCGCACCGGCCGACGGATAGCCCCTGTGCTCCAGCCCGCCGTGAGCGTAGAGCGAACCGAGTACCTCACTGATGTCGCTGCGCGTGAGGCTACGCCCCGAGAACGCGCGGGTGCTCTCCCGGCGCGCGGAGATTCTCGTCAGAGGGGATTGGCGGTGACGGCCCACGACTGCCCGGAGGGCCGCACGTGGGGAGCGCCGGGACGCACGCGCCGCGGGACTGCCTGGCAACGGTTCCGCCACGCCGGGAAACTCGAGTTGCAGGTCCTTGACGTCGGAATCGTAGGCGTTCATGGTGCGCGAGAAGTCGGCGATGTTGAACTGGTCCAGGCTCGAGGCTTCCCAAAAGTCGTCGAACGCTGATGGGTGGTCGCTCATCTGGTCTCCGTCATGGTTGCGCACTCATCCTGCGTCATCCCAGCGGGTGCGGCATCGGGTTGGGAAAGGTGGAGGCAGCCGGCGCCCACGGGTACCGGCTCGCGAGCTTGCCCTCGAGGCCGCCAATCAGCGGCCACTCTTGGTGGGCGAAGATTGAGGCCAGATCCGGCGACGTGGCGCGCACCACGTGGACGCCCAGTTGGTGGGCGTCGATGGTGGTGAGGTCGCGGTAGTACATGCGAATGCCGGCGTCGTCGAGCGCTCGGCGCGCGAGCTCCAGGGCGGCATCGGTGGAGAGCTCGCCGCCCGGCACGGCAACGTCATGCACCTTGTCCTGCCGCGCGAACATCGGCAGCCCGGGCCACCGGTCGGGGTGCAGGGTGTAGTAGATCGCGTGTTCGTCGAACGACTTCACCAGGCGGGGGTCATCGATGCCGGACGTGTCCACATGCTTGCCGTAGATTCCCGCGAAGAGTACGCCCTGATTCCACTCGAGGTAGGCCTTCTCCAAAGCCGCCTCCCACGTGTCGCGACAGGCCAGACCAAGGGAGAAACGGCGTCGGCCGCGTTGAGGGATCCAACCCGCGACCGCGATCACCGGGAACGGGCTGAATGCGGGCGTGAGGTCAAAGGCGTGCACTTCGCCGTGGAGCGCGGCGACCTCGGTGACGTACTTCGCTGGCACCTCGATGGCCCGCGCGGGGACGCTGTGGAGCCAGGTCATCATGAGGGCGTCGCGCTCGATGAGTTCTTGGATGGCGCGCAGCAACGCTTGCCGGGCGGTGGGCCCAGCAGCAAGGCCCGACGATGTGGGCACGCCGGTCTGATAGTCGTCGCGAAGGGCTACGAACGGGTGGGGGAGCCAAACCTCGGCGTTGTCATGGACGTCGAAGGCGTTGGTGTACTGGCAACTGTCGGAGTAGATGTTGGCGAACGGAAAGGCGGGGTCGCCGCGTTGGGCCTCGGTAAACAGGTGCCACTGGTCAGCATCGAGCCGCTGAGCCGTAGGTATGCCGGTGCGATCCCGGAGCGGGAGTTGGGTGATGGCGCCGCAGTAGCGTTCGATCCCCTCGCCGATCGCTGCAATGCGGGCGTCCTCGGCGTCGCGGCCTACGCCGCCGGACGCGCTCTCCCACGGCGACTCGATCGAGTTGGGGACGCCAACGTGCGTCACGCTCGCGAGGTCGCTGAGCGACGTGCGCGCCTCTTGTGGCTGGAGCACAATGCCGTGGCGGTTGTTGGGTGCTGCCAGCATGAGCGTGCGGCTGAGCGGCGGCGCCGTGAAGGAGTTGGTGATCATGCGTGGGTGGTCCCCTACTGCGACCTGGGTGGCTCGGGTGGGCTGGGCGGGGGCTCTGGGGTGTCGGGTAGGTCCGCTAGCCCCGGAATGTCGGGGTCGGGGAGGAACGTTGGTGTTGGACGTTCAGCTGGGTCGGGGTCCGGCGGGAGCGGCGGGTACGTTGCCACCGGCCACCCCAACAGGGCATTCTCGCGAGAAAGGCGGCGGTTGTACGCCACGAGCACTCCGACTGCGGCAGCGCCCGCCACAACCATGTAGACGATGATGCCGCCGTAGGCGAGGCTGAGCAGCAGGAACCCGCCCACCACGAACTCGATGACGAACCCCACGATGAACAGTGCGTACAGCGACCCGAGTCGACCCCAGCGGTTGCTAACCCGTGCGCCCCTGAAGGTCAGCCACAGGATGACTCCCGCAGCAATCACGCCGGCGATCAACCCCGCGAAGCCAGGTTCGACCACGCAGCCGCGCGCATAGCCATTGCCGTAGGAGTCGAACCCTCCCGCGCACACGCCCGGCACCAATGGAACGACATTGGCGACCAACACCCCCACCACCACTGCGATGGGCGCGAACAGCGCGGCGAGCAAGACGTAGACGCCGGGGATCGCCACGCCATTGCGCTGCCCTTCCGCGTTGACGCGCAATGCGGCGACCCCGGAGGTGCTCACCACCGTGGCCAGGCAACAGCAACAGCAGCAACACGACGAACACGTGGGCGTCGCAACCGCGCTGGTCTTGCGGTCGGTCTCAAACTGCGTTGCCAAGGCCTTCATTCGCGACTCCACGGTAGTGAGATGGCCCCGGCCGGGGGGTGCCCAGGACTGTCATGGCGCTGACACACGGGACACAGCGGGACCTTCAATAGCTGCGCCGTGGTCACCGTCCGCTCCCGCAGGTCCCACGCGACTGTCTTGTTGGTGAGCGAGGTATCGCCCTGCGCGATTCTCGCCACCTCATGGAGCGCCAGCTGTGCCACCAGGCTCGCCGCGTGGGCCGAGGCCTGCGGTCGAGGCGGCGGCACGTCATCACCCCATCGAACCCCGATGCGCCCCTCGAGGCAAGCGATGCACGCAGTCTCGCCGGGGAACACCAGCGGCCCCAATGACGCGGTGTGGTGAAATGCCATGTCAACAAGCAGGTGTGGCGTGGCGAGCCGCCGGTAGTCCAGCGCCGCCAGCAATTGCGCATAGGTGGATGTGGTGCGTACCACCACCAACAGATCCGGTTGGGCATCCGGCGCGACCACCGTGATCAAGTCATGCGCGGGCAGCGCGAGGTCACTCACATCGCCCACGACTGCCGCCCTCAGCACGTAGTCGGCGGCGAGAACGGGTACAACAACCTCGGCCGTCATCAACTGCTCGAGTATCCGGCGATCCTCGGAACCCAGCTGCTCGAGCGTGAAGGTTCGGTCCCGGTTCAGGTCAGCGAAGAACGAGGTTCCGGGTGCCTCGAGGTCGATCTGGTAACGGGCATCGGCACCTCCCGAGACCAACAGCGCGACGCCGGACTGGGACACGGTCCACGCGGGGGAGAGACGGTACGTGGTCGCGGCCTCTGGCACGTGTTAGCTCCCCTCGGCATCGCGCCGCAGCTCACACTGCGACTCGTTGTCAGCGTAGCGACAACCCCGGCGATCCGTGTGCGCACCATTGCGATGGTGTTCAAACGAGGCGGAGCCATGCCGCATCACTCAGGTGGGAGTCGCACCCGATTCGTAGGTGCGTGGGCTGTGGTCCGGCCGCCGCTGCTCGTAGTCGCTCGACATCAGCGGGGACGAGATCAGCATGTCTGCTGTCGCCACATTGCATGCCATGGGCACGTTCCACACCGCGCCGATGCGCAGCAGCGCCTTGACGTCGGGGTCGTGGGGTTGGGATTCGAGCGGGTCCCAGAAGAAGATCAACATGGTGATCTCGCCCTCGGCGATCTTGGCGCCAATCTGCTGGTCTCCGCCCACGGGTCCTGACAGGAACCGGTGCACGGGTAGGCCCAACTCGAACTCGAGCATCGTGCCCGTGGTACCGGTCGCGTAGAGCACGTGCTCCGCGAGGGTGTCACGGTTGTAGTCGGCCCACTCGAGCAACTCGACCTTCATGTTGTCATGAGCGACCAACGCGATGTGGCGGGGCTTGACGGCTTCAGGCATGGCGCGCCTCCTGGGGCTAGTGTTCTCTGACCATCTTCGCAGAGAGGGTGCTACCGCTTGCCGCCGCCCAGCAGGCCGCCCAACAGGTCACCCAGGCCGCCGGCCAAGCCGCCGCCGCTCGAACCGCTGGAGTTGCCGCTGGAACCGCTCAGCACGCTACCGAGTACCGAACCCAGCAGGTCGCCGCCGCTGTTTGACCCTCCGCCGGAACCGCCGAGCAGCCCACCTAACAAGTCACCCAGGCCTCCGCCACTGCTCGATCCGCCCTTGTCGCCGCCCATCTTGGAGACGATGAAGGACAGCACGATGGGCGCGAGGATAGGGAGCAACTGCCCCATCATGTCGTCCTTGTTCGAGGCAACCGCGCCCAGTCGCTGCTCAACCTCAGGGGTCTTGGAGCCAAAGATGTTCTTCACGATCTTGACGCCGTCGGCCACGTCAACATCGCCCAAGTCGATGCCGCCCTTGACGAGCGATTCGTCCTTGGCCTGGAGTGCTTTCTTGAGCGAGGCCTCGCCCTTGGGGTCTGATGCGTTGGCCTGGAGGCCACCCAGCAGCGCGGGCAGCGCGGCGGCCACACCCTTGGTGGCGTCGGCCTTGCTGACGCCCAGGCGTTCGGCAACCTGGTCCATGGGGATTTGGGCAAACAGTTCATCGAGGTCACTCACGGCGCACTCCTTTTCCCGGGCCTGCGCCGTGGGATCGGCTCGGCTCTCAGTGTGAGATAACTCTACTGCCCTGCAGCCACATACCAGTCAGGCTCCGGCACGGCGCGCATTCTCCACAGCGGCGAGAACACCAGGAATGCCGACGCCGCGAGAGCGCCCACCGCGCCGATCCAGAACGTCGCCTCCAACCCAATCTGTGAGGCCAACACCCCCGAGGCGATCGCCCCCACCGGGGACACTCCCCACACCGCAAACCGAATGGACGCGTTCATGCGTCCCAGCAGCCGCGGCGGGCATAGCTTCTGGCGCACGCTCACCTGGCACACGTTGAACGCCAGGATGGTGAAGCCCATCCAGAACTCAGTGACCGCCAGCACCCAGAACGCCCAAGCATCGGGCACAAAGAACACCGCCACGAACCCAAACGCCGCCAGGGCCGTCGCGATGTAGGTGACGACAATCGCGTGACCCTCGCCAACCCGGCGCGCAATCGCTGGCGCCGTGAGCCCGCCAGCGACGGCGCCTACCGAGCCGATGGTCAGGAGCAGGCCAAAGAGCAGTTCGCTGAACCCCAGTTCGCGCAGAATCAGGATGGGCATCATGGTCATGATGAGTGATCCGAACAGGTTCGCGCCCGCCGCAGACGCCACAATGCGCCCGATGATCGGGTGCCTGAACACGAACGACGTCCCCTCGCGGATCTCACTCCACAACCGGGATCCAGCGGCGCGTGGCTCTGGGACGTCGTTGGCGATGCGCGACAGCGCGAAGGCCGAGGCCAGGTAGCCGATGGTCGCGCCAATGGGCAGCAACGGCGCCGCAACAATCTTGGCCAGCGCGCCACCAAGCGCCGGCCCGGCGATGCGCGCTGTCTGCATGGTGGACTCGAGCCGGGAGTTGGCATCCGCGAGCTGGGCGCGCGGCACCAGTGACGGCACAATGCTCATGTACGCCACGTCAAAGAACACGGCGCACGCCCCGGTGAGCAGAGCCAACACCACCAACCACGAGACCGACAGCTCGCCCATCAGCCATAGCGCCGGGATGATCGCGATCAGCAGCGCCCGGATCACGTTGGCCCAGATCATCACACGCCGCCGCGACAACCGGTCCACGAGCGCGCCCGCAGGCAAGCCGAGCAGCAAGAACGCAGCCATCTGCGCCGCGCCCAGCAGCCCCACCTCGAACTCGGAGGCCGCCAAGTAGGACACGGCCGCGATGGGCATCGCCACATTGGTGATCTGCGCGCCAAACTGGGAGACCGTCTCGCCGCTCAAGAGCAGCACGTAGGGGCGGTTGCGCCACAGCGACGGTAGCTTCGTGCTCGCGGGCTCAGACGTCATCGCGCCATTCTCACACGCACCGCCCGCGACGCCACGCACTTCAGCGCTACGAGAGCCGCCGTCCCGCGGCCCTGACCGCAACAACAACCAAACCGGCCGATGCTACGAGGGCTACCACGGTGGCCCCGACGTAGTCGCTGGCAGGGTTCCCAGCGGGAATCTCCGCGAGCGCGTTGAGCAGCGAGGTGGGCATCCAGCGTGCGATGGCATCGATGAGCCCCAGCAGCGGCATCACGAGCAGGATCACCACCGACGTCATGACGGTCCCCAGCACACTGCGCGACACCTGCGCAATGGCCGCGACCAGCGCCACCACGAAGGCGAGGAACACGATTCCGTAGGCGATGCCGGGCAGAACGTCGCCGGCGGCGAGCGGCCCCAGTAGCGCCCAGGTTTCGTACCACGCGGCCAGGGCACCCAGCGTGAACGCAAGTGACGCCGCCGCGAAGGGAACCACCAGACGCGGCAGCAGGATGCGCCACACGCTCGGCACTCGGGTGCGCAAGAACACCCCCATCTCGGGGATGGCATCGAACGCGAGCGCTCCGGCTGCCACCACCATCGCGACGAGCGTGCCGATTTGCCCCGCGTTGGACACGTACTGGATCATGCCGTCCACGGGAGTAGGGTCCGGGAAGTTGATGATCGCGCCTTCGAGCTCGCCGCCCGCCAGGCCCAGGATGTTCTCCATGTAGCGCGCCGTCACCGGCCCCAAGAGGCCAAAGAACACGTAGACCGCCAGGAGCGCGATCCACCGCTTGGTGCGCACTAGGCGCAACACCTCGAGCTTCCAGAGGTTCATGGTTGCAGGCTTCGTCACTCCAGTACTCATCGCGTCAGCTCCAAGAAGGCTTGTTCGAGCGTCACTTCGAGCGGACCGTAGGACACCACCCGCGCGCCGGCTGCCGCGAGTTCCTTCGGTAGTCCCGTCTCCGCCACATCGAGCGAGGTGACCTGCACCTCGAGCGCTTGGTCTCCTACTGCGGTGACACCCTCCACCCAGGCGACGGTACGTAGGCGCTTGGCCACGGCATCGGCCGCATCTCTGAGTCGCACCAAGTAGCGTGGCACAGCGTCGCCCACCAGCAGGTCTCCCAGCGAGCCTTGGTAGAGCAACTCGCCCTGGTTCAAGACCCCAACGGTGTCGCAGACTTCCTGGACGTCGCCAAGGATGTGGCTCGAGAACAGCACGGTGGCGGTGCCGCGCAGCTCTGCGATGAGGTCGAGGATCTCGCGTCGGCCTTGAGGGTCGAGGGCCGATGCTGGCTCGTCGAGGAGTACCAGGCGTGGCTTGCCAACGATGGTGCAGGCCACGCCCAAACGCTGGAGCATGCCGCGCGAGTACCCGCCCACCCGCCGGGATGACGCCTCAGCGAGACCGGTCTGTTCGAGGACCTCGTCCACGCGGTCCATACCGCCGGAAGGGTCCGTGAGGTGTTGAGCGAGCAACACCGCCTCGCGCCCGGTGAGCCATGGGTCGTAGCGCGGGGTATCGGGCAACACCGCGATCTCGTTGGTGGCGGCGTTGACGGTGGCGGTGCCGGAGGTGGGTGCGCGCAGGCCCGCGATGGTGTCGAGCAGGGTGGTCTTGCCAGCGCCGTTGGGTCCTACCAGGCCGTAGAGAGAGCCCGTGGGGACCAGTAGATTCACGTTGGCGAGAGCGGGTTTGGTGCCGTACGTCTTGACCAGCGCGGTGGTCTCGATCATGGGGGATGTGGGGGATGCGGCGCTCTTGCGGGCGCGGCCCGTCATGCCGAGCGCTCCGGGTTCCGTCCCAACAGCAGGTAGAGGACCGCGCCCAGCGGTACCGATGCGAGACACAGCACCACCCATACCCACTTGGGCAAGAACTTGACGTCGTTGCGCACAATGTCGACAACGCAGTAGGCCACCAGCGCGAGCAACAGCGCCGCGATAGGCGCGATGGCGGCCCAGTTCAGTGTGCCGAGGTCGAGTTCCATGGTGGTTCCCTTCATAACGTCAGCTAGAGACTGCTCTTTCACCCTATGATTCCAGGCTTTGCAGGTGGAGGACGATAGGCCCACACGGGGCCGCCTGCTGCGTCACGCCAACAGCGGAACCGCACCGGTGCCTGCCACCCCCAAAGATAGAGTGGCTCAAATGATGGCAGGAGTGACGGGCGCGGGCCACCCGCAGGGCCCAGGCGCCGGGCCGGGCCGCGCAGGCGGCACGAGTGCCAGCGGCGGCGGTCGTGGCCGCGGCGGCTCGATGTTCCGCGGCGTGGACGAGGCCGCCCAGCGTCGTGCCAACGAGGAAGCCCCGCAGATTGCGCACCTGTGGCGACGGGTCACACGCCTGTTCCGCCCCTATCGCCGCGAGGTAGCCGTCACCGGAGCGCTCGTGGTGCTCGGCGCCGTTGCGGGCGTGATCCCGCCGCTCCTGGTCCAGCGCATCTTTGACCACGCCCTGTTCCCGCTCGACGGCACCGACCCCAACATGACGTTGCTCACCCAACTGGTGGGCCTCATGATCGTGATCTTCCTCGCGTCCGCGGGCCTGGGAGTCTGGCAAACCTGGATCACATCCCGCGTGGGCAACTCGGTGGCGGGGGACTTGCGCGTCAGCCTGTTCACGCGCCTGCAGTCCATGGACCTGGCGTTCTTCACGCGCACCAAGACCGGCGTGATCCAGTCGCGGCTACAGAACGACGTAGGCGGCGTGGCGAGCGTGCTGACCAATACTGTCACCAGCATCGTCGGCAATGCCGTGACGGTGGCCGCCTCACTGGTCGCGATGATCATCTTGGATTGGCGGCTCACGCTGCTTGCGGTGGTGCTGATGCCCGCGCTGGTCGTGGTCCAGCGGCGCGTGGGTCAGATCCGGGCGCGCATCGCCTCCAAGACCCAGGAGTCGCTGTCAGAACTTACCGCGATCACCCAAGAGACGCTTTCCGTGTCCGGCATCCTGCTGTCCAAGTCCTACAACCGTCAGCGCTTCGAGACCGAACGCTATGGCGCCGAGAACCACACTCTCATTGGCCTCCAGGTGCGCCAGGCACTGAGCGGCCAGTGGTTCTTCGCGGTGGTGACCGTCATTATGTCTTCCGTGCCGGCCATCATCTACCTCGCCGCCGGATTCCTCATCACCACCAGCAGCGCCGATGCTGGGGGTACGTTCTCCGCCTCCGGCGCCTCGCTCACGGCGGGCACGGTGGTGGCGTTCACGGCCATTCAAGGCAGGCTACTGTTCCCGCTGATGGGGCTCATGCGGGTGGCCCTCGACGTCCAAACGTCGAGGGCGCTGTTCGCGCGCATCTTCGAGTACCTGGACCTGGTGCCCGCCATCGAGGACCTCCCGGATGCGATCAACGTCGAGGAGGCCCCTGGGCCCATGGGGCAGATCGAGTTTCGCGACGTGGTGTTTCGCTACCCGGACGCGAGCGATGAGTCTCGCGCCACCCTGGACGGGGTGTCCTTTGTTGCGACCCCTGGGTCCACCCACGCATTTGTGGGGCCCAGCGGCGCAGGCAAGACCACCATGGTCTATCTGGCAGCGCGCCTTCACGAGGCCCAAGGCGGCACCGTGCTGTTTGCCGGCGAGGACGTGCGGGCGCTTCGCCACGAGTCAGTGGTGGACCACGTGGGCGTGGTCACCCAAGAGACATACCTGTTCCACGCCACCATTGCGGAGAACCTGCGCTACGCGCGCCCCGACGCCACCGACGCGGAACTCGAGCAGGCCTGCCGCGACGCCAACATCCACGACACCATCGTGAGCTTCGAGCACGGCTACCACACGATGGTGGGGGAGCGCGGCTACCGGTTGTCCGGGGGAGAGAAGCAGCGCATCGCGATCGCGCGCGTGCTGCTCAAGGACCCACCGGTGTTGTTGCTCGACGAAGCCACCAGCGCGCTGGACACCGTCTCCGAACGGGTGGTCCAAGCCGCGCTGGATCGCGCCGCTCAGGGTCGCACCACCCTGACCGTGGCGCACCGACTGTCGACCATTGCCGATGCCGACGTCATCCACGTTGTTGACGGTGGTCGCATTGTCGAGGCTGGTAGTCACCGGGAGCTGCTGGCGCTGGGCGGCCTCTATGCCCGGCTTGCGGAACAGCAGGACGATCAGTGAACCCGCTCAGTTTGGCGCGTCCCCCCGCGCGCGGTTACTCTCGGGGCAGACGGGACTATTCGGGTCCACAGGCTCAAAGGGGAATCGCGTGGTGAACGCCGGACGGACTGCAATGGCTATCGCGTGCGTGGTGCTGGCCCTATCCGCATGCTCGTCAGAGATCAAGGGACTGGACCGGGAGACCGACGCACCAGCCGTGATCGACGAAGGTCCGGCCACCACGGCCGACCCCTCGCGTGACAAGAACGAGCCCGACCCCATCGACGTTGCCCTTGGCGACTGCCTCGAGGTGGACTACACCGGCGTGAGCGTGCGCTTCGCGTCAGTGGTGGAATGCGCGCAGCCGCACGGCGCTCAGGTCTACCAAGAGGTGGTGGTGGAGGAGGGCACCTTGGTGCTCATTGCCGAGACGTGCAACGCCTCGCTGTCCGCGGCACTGCAGGAGCCCACTGCAGGCAAGACCTACGCTCTCGAGACTCCCGTGGGATATGTGTACAACCAGGGGCTCGCCGTCGCGGGCGACCAGGTGCTGTGCATCTACGTCCACACCGAGCCCGTCACCGGAGCGTTCTAGCCCGGCACTTGCACGAGCGCGGCGTTCTAGACTTCGCGCACCACGCGCGCTGGGTTGCCCACCGCGACCACGTTCGCCGGGATGTCCTTGGTCACCACCGAGCCCGCACCAATCACTGAGTTCTCGCCAATGGTCACGCCTGGGCACACGATCACACCGCCGCCCAGCCACACGTTGTCCCCAATGGTGATGGACTGTGCCGCCTCCACTCCGGAACGTCGGGCCACGGGCTCCACGGGGTGAACGGGCGTCAACAATTGCACGTTGGGGCCCATCTGGACGGCATTGCCGATGGTGATCCGGGCCACGTCCAGCGCCACCAGTCCGTAGTTGGCAAAGGTGCCGTCGCCGATGGTGATGTAGGTGCCGTAGTCCACATAGATAGGCGGGCGCAGATCCACGTGCTCGCCCACGCTGCCCATCAACTCGCGGAGCGTCTCGCGGGCGGCCTCCGGGTCGACGTCGTACTCCTGGCCGTACCTCCGCGCGAGCGCGCGAGCGTTCGCCATCGCCGAGGAGAGGTCGGGATCGAAGGCAATGTAGTAGTCCTCGGCCTCCATGCGTTCGCGCATGGTCCGTCCGTCGGTGGGGTCAAGGGGAGCGGGTTCGCGGCGCGGCATGGGTGTCTCCTACCAAATACTGACGCGGTCTTCGGGTGCGATGTACATCGCTGATTCCTCGGTGGCGCCAAAGGCCTCGTACCACGAGTCCATGTTGGCAAGGATGGCGTTGACCCTGAACTCGCTGGGGGAGTGAGGGTCCATCGCGAGGCGCGTGATCGCGGCCTCGTCTCGCACCTTCACCTGCTCGCACAGCGCGTAGCCAATGAAGTAGCGCTGGAGCGCCGTGAACCCGTCGATCACCGGCTCGTTGTCGAGGTCCCCGCCGCACGCGATCTTGTATGCCTTGAGGCCAATCTCCAGTCCGGCGAGGTCCCCGATGTTCTCGCCCACCGTGAGCGCACCGTTGACCGTGTACTTGTCGTCGAGTTGGGCCGGGCTGAGTCCGTTGAACTGGTCGATCAACTTCTGCGCGCGCTCCATGAACGCGGTGCGGTCCTCCTCGGTCCACCAGTCCGAGAGTCTGCCGCGGCCGTCGAACTTGCTGCCCTGATCATCGAAGCCGTGGCCGATCTCGTGGCCAATCACCGATCCGATTGCCCCGTAGTTCACGGCGTCATCGGCGTCGGCGTCAAAGAACGGCGGCTGCAAGATGGCGGCGGGGAACACGATCTCGTTGGCGATGGGCAGGTAGTAGGCGTTGACGGTCTGGGGGGTCATGAGCCATTCGGTGCGGTCTACCGGCTTGCCGATCTTGGCCCACTCCCAGTCCTCTTCATGGGCGGAGCCGGCGCGCACGTTGCCCACCAGGTCCGCTGCGTCCAACTCAAGCCCCGCGTACTCGCGCCACTTCTCGGGGTAGCCCACCTTGGGGGTGAACTGGTCGAGCTTCTCGAGGGCCTTTGCCTGCGTAGCCGGCGTCATCCAGTCCAGCCCGGAGATGGACCGGCGGTACGCCTCGATGAGGTTCGCGACCAACTCATCCATGCGCTCCTTGTGGGAGGGCGGGAAGTGTTCCTTCACGTATTCCTGACCCACGAGCTCGCCCAGCATTGCCTCCACGAGACCCACGCCCCGCTTCCAGCGTTCGCGCTGCTCGGGCGCGCCGCTCAGCACGGTGCCGTAGAAGTCAAAGTTCGCGCGGGACACCTCGTCCTCGAGGTAGGCTGCCCTGCTGCTGACAATGCGCCACCTCAACCACTGCTTCCACTCGTCCAGCTCCACGCTGGTCCACAGCTCGCCCAGGGACGTGAGGAAGCTCGGCTCGGACGCGATCAGCAGGTCGTGGGCGGCCTCGGGAAGGTGGATCGCCGCGGCCCAGTCGCGCCACGGGAAGCCAGGCGCGTCGGCCTCAAGCTTTGCCAGGGTGGTCGGGTTGTACGTGAGGTCAGCCTCGCGGGTCTTGACGATGTCCCAGTGCTGCTTGGCTATCGCCTTCTCGAGCGCCACCACGCCGGCGCCAGTGAACGTCTGGCCGGTGAGCGCGGCCATCCGGTCAATGTGCTCGGTGTACTTCACGAGGGTCTCCGCGTGAGCCTCCTCGCGGAAGTAGGCCTCGTCCGGCAGCCCGATTCCCGCCTGCTCGAGGTACACCACGTTGCGGTCGGGTTCGTCGGCGTCGGCAAACACCGCGTAGCCCACGGCTCCGGACACCCCGGTGCGCTGCAGTTCGCCCAAGGCGCGCGCGAGTTCGAGCGGCGTGGTCGCGGCGTCCACCTTGTCGAGGTCGGGCGTGAGCGGGGCCACCCCCACGGAGTTCACCAGTTCGCTGTCCATGAAGCTGGTGTAGAGCGCTCCGATCAGGCTGTCCGGTTCCGCTGCCTCGATGATCTCCCGCACGTGAACCTCGGCGGCGTCGCGCAAACGGTAGAACGAGCCGTCCGCACTGCGGTCATTCGGGATCACGTGCTTGGCTTCCCACGGACCGTTGACGTACCGGAAGAAGTCGTCCTGCGGCGCAACCGTCGTGGAGAAGGTTGTGGGGTCGATTCCGGAGTGGGGTGCGGGGTCGGTGTGGGGCGCGGAGCCAGTGTCAGATGCCATGGACTCACCCTAAGGGCGTGGCGCCGATGCTCGGGTCCCGTTTCGCGCTCAGCGAGCCTTGGATCAGTGGTGGCGTTGGGGCCGCAGTGAACACTGAGGGCTTGGCACAGCGCTCCTCGAGACCTGGCACAATGGGCGCATGCGCATTCACGTTGCCGCCGACCACGCGGGCTTCGAGCTCAAGGGGCACCTCATCGCCCACTTGCTTGACCAGGGCCACGACGTTGTGGACCACGGCGCCTTCTCCTACAACGCTCAGGACGACTACCCCGGGTTTTGCTTCGCGGCCGCCGAGGCCGTCGCGGCCGAGGACGGCTCGTTGGGCGTGGTGATTGGCGGCTCCGGTAATGGCGAACAGATCGCAGCGAACAAGGTGCCTGGCATCCGCGCTGCGCTTGCGTGGAGTCCACAGATCGCGAGCCTCACGCGGCAGCATAACAACGCGAACGTGATCGGAATCGGCGCGCGAATGCATGAGGTTGACGAGGCCTTCGCGATTGTCGAAGCGTTCCTCGCGGAACCGTTCAGCGACGGCGAGCGCCACCAGCGCCGGATCGATCAGCTCGCCGAATACGAGCGCAACCGCTAGGTGGCGGTGAGCCGCACGTGCAGCAGCCCAGCCCCCTACCAGCGCTCGGCGACCTCGGCAAAGGAATCCGCGAAACTCGTGACACGCGGACGCCACGAGGCGGTGTCCTCAAACAGTGCAGTCGAGACGCGCTGCGAGCGTCCATAGACCTCGGCACCGGCGGACAGCACCATGAGAAACTGTGGGTAGAAGCGGGTCTCGCGGCCCGCGACACGCGAGTACTGATCGGCGATCTCGGCCTTGGTGACGGGGGCATCGTTGACGTTGTAGATGCCCGAAGGCGCGTCAAGCGCCGCCACGACGGCCGATGCCGCTGATTCGACATGCGTCATGGGCACCCAGTCATGGGGCGAGCCCAGCAACACCGGTGTTCCTCGCCGCACGGCGTGATACTTCTCCCGCGTCATGACGTCCTCGCCATAGAACTTCCCGAACATCAGCGTGATCCCACGCTTGCCCGCGCGCGACATCACTGCCGCGGCAGCCTGGGCGTGCGGCACCGTGGCGACCGGGCCGCGTGGACGCAAAGGCGATGCTTCCGTGATCCACTGCGCCCCAGCATCGGCGTAACCCAGGGACGTGGCCTCCTGGATCAAGACGTCGGTGCCAGCGGCGAGTGCCGCGTGGGCGATCACGTGCGAGGCGTCGCGGCGCAGTCGGTGGTGTGAGGTCCACGCCCACGGCAGGGGTGCGCGACCCAGCGCGGGCACGTGGGTGGCGACATTGATGACGGCCTGGGCGCGGGAGGCCTCGATGGCGCGCGTGACCGAGTCGGTAGCGAACACGTCCACAGTGACGGCGCGCGCCCCCTGCGACTCGAGTTGGCTGGCCTTGTCCGGCGTGCGTGCCGACCCATGAACCGTGTGCCCTGCGGCGATGAGAGCGGGGACCAAGCAGGTGCCCACAGCGCCGGTGGCGCCGATGACCAAAATGTCCATACCGGCACCCTAGCGCCGAGGGTGGCGCTAGAAGTCCCAGTTGGCCAGTGGTGCCACCGGGGAGAACATCGCGACAGCAAGCTGCCGCGCCGCTCCGTCAGTGTGCTCGGCAATGAGACCGGCCGCATGGAGCGACTCCGCCGAGGTTCCACCCAGGTACAGGGAGGCAAGGTGGCGAGTGTCCATGGCGAGATCGGGGCTGGTTCCTTGGGGAGCCTCTGTTACCTGTGCGTCCTCGCCCGTGATGACGATGCGCCAGGTCTTCGCGTTAGCTGGCACGTGGCGGTCGGTGAGGGCAATGGTGAGATCGATGTCGTGGAAGTAGGCGCGGCACTCGAGCGCTCGCGGGACGTCGAGCAGCCGCACCCAGATGTTGTCGATCACGCGCGAGCGCGCACCGCGGGCGTCCTTGAGTTGGTGAACCAACGGGTCATCGATCGCGAGGTTGGCGGTGCGGGTGGTCTCCACTAAGTCAAAGTCGGTGAGCACCTTCCACATGGCCTGGGACGCGGCGGGGGTGAGGGCACCGTGTTCGGCTACCTGCGCCACGCCGTCGTGGATGCCCACGGAGCTGTCGGCCTTGCGGCGGAAGAACGCGTAGCCCACCGGTTCGCCCTGGTCCTCGACAATCAGCAGCCGCCACTTCTCCATACCCTTGCGATTGCCCACCGGATCAGTGAAGCGCGCGTTGCGTCCCGATCCCACAGGGTTGATGACGGTACCGGGGCGGGTGAGTTTGGCCTGCAGGTCAGCGACAAGTTGATCGTGCTTGGCGAAGTCGGCACGCTCAAGGCGCACCGTGAGATCGTCGGCGCCCTCGACGGGCCACATCCTGGCGCCGCGGGGAATCTCAGCCCGTACCGTCTGCGAACCCAGCCCGTAGCCAAAGCGCGCGTAAATCTCACTCTCCATCGCGTACAGCACGCTGACGTGCAAGCCCTGGTCGATGCACCGCTCAAAGTGGTCGCGGACCATCGTGGACATGATGCCCCGGCGGCGGTGCGAGGGGTGCACGCCCAGCCACGACAATCCCGAGGTGGGAACCCGCCGTGCGCCAGGCGTGATCATCTCTGTGGAGAAGGCCGCATACACGCCGCCAAGGTCGCCAACGAAGCCTCGAGCCGGCTCGGTGACCTCGACTGCGCGCATTCCGTCGAGCGGAATGGCGTCAACGTAGTCCTGCCGATCTTCGGGCAACCACTCGCCCACGAACGCCCATTGATCGACCTCAAAGAACTCGTCGATGCGCGCTTCGTCGATGCTGACAGTGCGGTAACCCTCGGTCTTCTTCACCTCTCCAGGGTCGCAGGTTTTGCCCTGAGACCGAAATGCACCGAGGTAGCGGCCCTAGAAACTGATGTTGGAGACGGGCAGTTCGTCGCCGCGCATCGCGACGCTGAGGCGTGAGACCGCGCCCGGCACGAGCTCCTCGACCAGGCTGGCTTGTGCGAGTGCCGCGATGGTGATCCCGCCCAGGTACGCCGTGGAGAGTTCCTGGATGCTGAGGCGAAGCTGTGCGGGTGCATCGCGTTCCGCGGGAGTCACCTGTGCTGCTCCGTCGGTGACCTGAAGGCGCCACACCTTGTGGTTCTCGTGGATTTGCTTGTCCGTGACCTCAATGGAGATGTCGACATCTGCGGCGTACGTGCGCGCCTCGAGCGCCGCAGGGACGTCAAGGATGCGCACCCACAGGTTGTCGCCCATGGTGGCCTTGACGGCACGGAGGTCGACGAGCGAGTTCACCAGCGGGTCATCCGCAGCGAGGTGAGACACCTTGGTCTTGGCCATCAGGTCCATGTCGCTCAGCACGCTCATGAGGCGATGCGTCGCGGCGCCCGTGGCGCTGCCCCAGGTCCGCACCGTGGTGGTGCCACTGGCGAAGTCTTCCCAGTTCTGCTTGCGATGGAAGACCGCAAACGCGGCAGGGCCCTGGGCGTCTTCCACAATGGCGATGCGGAAGCGCTCGGCGCCGTCGCGCCAGTTCTCAAGGTCCATGAAGAGATCTCGCATCGACACCTCGCTCATCTCGACCATGGTGCCTGGGCGCATCATCCGGCGCTGGACCGCGGCAACGTCTTTCGCGTGCGCGTCAAGGCTCGCGTTCTCGAGCCGAATGCGTAGGTCCTTGGCGCCGGGGAACTCGCGAAAGCTGGGCTTGCGGCCCAGGTCGAGCCCAAGCGCGGGGCAGGCCAAGCCGTATCCGAACCGCTGATAGATCTCGGGCTCGGCGGCGTAGAGGGTGCTGACGGCTTCGCCTCGTGCCAGAGAGCGGGCAAAGTGGTCGTCAATCATCTGGGTGAGGAGGCCCTGGCGGCGATGTCCGGGGTGAACCGCAACCCACGTCAGGCCAGACGTGGGAACTGTCGCTCCGCCCGGCACGCGCATGGGGTAGGGGATCGAGGTGTGAATAGCAACCAGGGAGCCTTGGGGTCCGCGGGTCGTGTCGGTGAGCTCGATGCCGCGCCCGCGAGAGAACTCAAAGATCTCCTCAAGGCGCGGGGCATCCGACTCCTTGGAGGTAAATGCGAACCCCCACGAGTCGATATCGAGAACCTCGCTAGCGCGGTCGCGGGACACGGACACGGCGGTGTATCCAGGCAGCATTGTCATGGATCGATCCTTGCACCAGCGCCGACGTGCGCGCTAGCGCAGAGACCGAATCGTGACCGCTCGTTGCCAAACCGTCACCTGGGAGGTCTGGAACCCGAGTTCTGGAACCGGAGGTGGCCCTGTGGCGGGTGCAGCGGTAGAGTGCGCGGTGCGCGGTGCGTCGTGTAGGGCGCGGGGTGCGCGGTGTGACTATGTTGGCTGGCGCCGGGCCTCGATCGCTTCGCTCAAGCGCACGTATTCGACCTTGATGCAGCGGTCTTGGATGACTGCCATGCCGTTGGCGATAGCCTTGGCTGCTGCAGCCTCGTTGGTGACGCCCAGTTGTAGCCACAGGCTCGCGCTGCCCGCGACGATGGCGGCATCAGCGACCTCCGGCACGTGCTCGCTGCGCCGGAACACGTCCACGATGTCGGGAACCACGGGAAGTTCCTCGATGCTGCTGTAGAAGCCGTGCCCCTCGATCTCGTCGCCCGTGGCGACGGGGTTGACCAGGAAGACCTCGAACGGGGTGTTCTGCATCAACCACAACGCAATCTGGTGGCTGGTGCGTTCCGGGTTGGGGGATGCGCCTACAACCGCGACCGTCCGGGCGTGGGCCAGGATCGCCACCATGGTGGCGTCTGAGTTGGCGTCCGGAGCGCCCGGTAAGGGACAAGCGTCAGGGGTCTCGTGGTCCATCATCCCTCGATACTAGCCGACTGCCCCAATTGCGACATATCGGACATACATGGAATGGACGGCCGGTGCCGTCCGTTACCAGAGTAAGTCCCGCCAACGATTCCCTAGAGGAGACACTCATGACATCCGAAGCTAAGCCCAAGATCGGAATCACGGAAGCAGACCGCGCCAAGCTTGCTGATGGCCTCAGCGGTCTCCTTGCGGACACCTACACGCTGTACGTGATGACGCAGGGTTACCACTGGAACGTCACCGGTCCGCACTTCCACTCGCTCCACCAGATGTTCGAGGAGCAGTACATCCAGTTGCGCGAGGCGGCCGACATGATCGCGGAGCGCATTCGCACCATCGGCATGCCTGCCCCGGGAAGCTTTGCCGAGTTCCTCAAGTTGGGCACTGTTGAAGACAACCAGCAGCCCACGGATGCGATGGCCATGGTCAAGAGCGCCGCGACCGGCCACGAAACGATTGTGCGCCTTGCGCGCCCGTTGGTAGACCTCGCGGAAGAGGCAGGCGATGTCGCTACCGCGGACATGGTGACGGAGCGCATTCGCGAGCACGAGCAGGTGGCCTGGATGCTGCGCGCCACCGCCGCGTAGTTCTCGCGTTCTAGCAGCACGTTCGGATACAGAAACGGGCCCCTTGCCTCGCGGCAGGGGGCCCGTTCTCCGTAGCGCGGCTGAGGGGGCGCGCTAGGCCTCAGATGCGGAGACTCCGGCGGGGCTAACCTCTGACGGCGAGTCCTGCGGAATGTCCGGTTTGTCGTGTCTGCTATCGAGTGTACAACTATATGTAATACATTGCAGGCTCGCGGGACTCGGGGATGGCGTCCGGGTCCGGGTGCCGGTGGGAGTCACCAGAGTCCACGGCGGAAGCCGCCGTGTAGGCCTCGATGTAGTCGGGGTGCTCGCGCACCACCGCCGGGATGCCCACCGCAGTCGCCCCGTCCGGAACATCTTTCACCAGCACGGCATTGGCGCCGATGCGCGCGTCACTTCCTACGTGCACGGCACCAAGCACTTTCGCGCCAGCTCCGATCACCACGCGGTCGCCGATGGTGGGGTGACGCTTGCCCGGGCTCATGGTGGTGCCGCCAAGGGTCACGCCATGGAACAACAACACATCGTTGCCCACCACCGCGGTTTCTCCGATCACCACACCCATCCCGTGGTCAATGAAGACGCGCCGCCCGATGGAGGCGCCCGGGTGGATCTCGATGCCGGTCTTGCTCCGCGCGTACTGCGACCACAGGCGCCCGTAGGTCTTCAGCCCGTGATTCCACAGCCAGTGCGCAACACGATGGTGCCACAGCGCATGGACCCCCTGATAGGACACGGCGATGACAAACGCCGACCTCGCCGCGGGGTCGCGATGATGTGCCGTGCGGATATCTTCGAGTGCCCGTTTCAGAGGGCCGATGCGTGTGGTCATGGGGCAGTCCTTAGTCCATCAGGTCGGCGTAGAGGATCGAGCTGAGGTAGCGCTCGCCGAACGACGGGATGATGACCACGATGGTCTTGCCCTTGTTCTCGGGACGCTTGCCCACCTCGAACGCGGCGTGCAATGCGGCACCGGAAGAGATCCCCACCAGCAGGCCTTCCTTGCGGGCGGCCGCACGGGCGGTGGCGACGGCGGTCTCTGCGTCAACGTCGAACACCTCGTCGTAGATCTTGGTGTTCAGGATCTCGGGGATGAAGTTCGCACCTATGCCCTGGATCTTGTGAGGTCCGGGCTGGCCACCGTTGAGGATGGGGGACTCGGCCGGCTCCACCGCGATGATCTGGATGCTGGGCTTGCGCTCCTTGAGCACCTCGCCCACGCCCGTAATGGTGCCACCGGTGCCAATGCCGGCTACCACGATGTCCACTTCACCGTCGGTGTCGTTCCAGATCTCTTCCGCTGTGGTGCGGCGGTGAATCTCAGGGTTGGCTTCGTTGGCGAACTGCTTGGCGAGGATCGAACCCGAGCGCTCTTGGTGGATCTTCTCGGCAGCCTCGACCGCTCCGCGCATGCCCTCGGGGCCAGGAGTCAGGATCAACTCAGCGCCGAACGCCCGCAGCAGCGCGCGGCGTTCCTTGGACATGGTCTCCGGCATCGTGAGCACCACGTTGTAGCCGCGAGCCGCGCCCACCATCGCAAGCGCGATGCCGGTGTTGCCGGACGTCGCCTCGACAATGGTGCCGCCGGGCTTGAGGTCGCCGGACTTCTCTGCGGCGTCGACAATCGCTACGCCCAGACGGTCCTTGACCGAGTTCGCAGGGTTGTAGAACTCGAGCTTGCCGAGGACCGTGGCGTCGATGCCTTCGGCGAGAGTGTTGATGCGAACCAACGGAGTGTTACCGATCAGGTCGGTAGCGTCCTTGTAGATCTTTGCCATGAGGGTGATGTCCTTTGGTGGGAGATGGAGCTGTGAGTGGTGGTGCCGTATCGAACGGGCCTGACAGGGGGAACACGGGAGAGCGAGGTTTTGATACCGGCGGTGTGTCGATACCGGGGTTGCAACACGGCCTTGGGGGCCTCGTTGCCGGGGCGAGCACTGGCGGCAGGCCCACAGGGGCCACAGTTGGGGGACGCGCCAGCGCTCTAGCGACAGCAGCAGGTGCACATGCACATGCGCGAACCCATGGCACACATCAGCGGGGCAACGGTCGAGGCGCTCGCAACGGCGACGCGGCTCTGGCTGCTCATCTCACTGACCTTTCATGTGCGTAGGTTGTTGCTAGGGTATCGCCGTCTTGACAGTCCGGCAAGTGACCGCGCCTTGTCGTGCGTTCACATTTCTGAGTATCCCCCTTCACAGGGAGGCGTGACGGGGCTAGCCTGAGATATTGGCGCGACAATGCTGTCGCGGCCGCCGTTGCAGAAAGAGGAGCTATGGCTGGACACACCGTCACCGTGAAACGGGAAGTACTCGCGGAGCCGATTGTTGTGTGGAACACCGTCACCGACGTCGACCATGCGGACAAGATCCTGACCGCAGTCGAGAAGGTTGAGAGAGTTGACGGCGTGGGCTTTGACGTGGGGACTCGTTGGCGCGAGACGCGCCGCGTGATGGGCCGCTCGGAGACCGAAGAGATGTGGGTGGTGGAGGCTGAAGCTCCCCGTCGGGCGGTCATCGCCGCGGAGAGCAACGGCACGGTGTACCGCACCGTCATGGACTTCAAGCCCAGTTCGCTGGGAACCACGCTGGTGTTCTCCTTTACCGCCGAGACCGCCGGCGCGGGCGCCGGCCAGAAGTTGATGTTTGCGGTGCTAGGCAAGGCAGGCGTGAAGGCAGCCAAGGCGTCGCTCGAGGCCGATCTTGCCGATATCGCCAAGGCCATCGAACGGCGCTCACGCCGGTAGCGCCACGAACACGCGGTGCCACGCATGGGCAACAACACGCATGGGCAACAACACGCATGGGTAACAACACAGGGGAGAGGGAACCATGGAATGGTTGAGTTTTGACGAGGTTAACTGGCTCGCGGTCGCGTTGGCCTTTGTGGTCAGTTTTGTGTTGGGCTGGTTCTGGTACTCACCGGCAGCGTTCTTCCCGGTGTGGTCCCGGCTGGGCGGCCTCACTGAAGAGAAGCTGAAGGATGCGAACATGGGCGTCGCGTTCGGTGGCACGGTAGTGGCGAACCTGCTGGGCGTGCTGGTGCTCGCGATGCTCATGACTCCGCTGGGGGCGACGGGCATCGGCGGAGGCGCACTCCTGGGAGCCGTCCTTGGCCTTGTGTACCGGGCAGGCGCCCACGCCCTTCACAACGGCTTTGCCGCGCGCGACCCCCGCATCACATTGATCGACGGCGCCCACGACGTGGTCGCGCTCGCGCTCGCAGGGGCCGTGCTCGGCATCTGGATGTAGCGAGCCCAGAGGCCGAGCGCCTCAGGCGCGCTCCCCTTACTCCGAGGTGTTGAGTTGGAGTCGCGCCAGCCGGCGCGAGGAGAACACGATTCCGGCAACGATGGTCGCCGCGATCGCGATCAGCCCGGTGGTGAGACCCACCTCCGCAGCGATGCCCCACGTTGCGGCCTGAGTGCCAGCGATCTGCTCGGCAGGCGCGAGCGACCATTGGCGCACGCTGAGTGCGCGCACGCCCGGCGCGTAGCCGCCCAGCACCGTCTCCCACAGCACGGCGTACAACAGGCCGACGACCACCGCGTTGCGCGTCAACGTGGCAAGCAAGAAGAACACCGTGACGTAGGTGACCGATGCCAATGCGGCGGTGACGCCAAAGGCGAGCAGGACATCGGCCTCCCGGCCTCCGGCAAGCCACGTGGCCGCGACCGTTGGGATGACCGCAAACACCACGGCGGCGCCATAAGCGACCGCGAGCTTGGACAACACAATGGTGCCGCGCCTGACCGGTTTGGCCAACAGGTAGATCAGCGACTGGTCCTCGATCTCGGGTCCAATCACCCCCGTGCCGATCAACAAGCAGATCAGAGGCACCAAGGTGCCCAGCGCGAAGCCCTGAATGAAGCCAGAGGCGCCCGCAGCATCGGCCCCATTTCCGGCACCCACCAAGGCGGCGATTCCGAGCAACAGCGCGGGCAGCAACATCAGGAGCAGTGCGCGACGCTTGCCCAACAGGGCGCGGCGAGTGAGTGTGATGATCACGCTGTTCATGAGCGCGTTCCCTTCAGCAGGCGGGCGGGATAGAGGTCAACGGTGTGTGCGGTCATGACCGGGCCACCAGGTAGGAGAAGACGCTTTCCAGGGATTCGTCGGCCGGGGTGACCTCGAGCAGGCGCACCTTTGAGGTGGTCGCCAGTCGCGGCAGGGCGTGCACGAACCGCCCAAAGTCCACCGCCTGAACGTCCAGGACTCCCTGTGCAAGGCTCACGGCGTCAGCGCTACCGTCGGCGATAATCGCGGCAGCAAGCGCGCGGTCGTCACTTGAGCGGATCACGTACTGGTGAGGCCGTTCGGTCATGAGCCGGCGAATGCTCCGGAAGTCGCCCGAGGCTGCGTGCCGTCCCGAAACCACCACCTCGATGGTGTTCGCGATCTCCTGGACCTCCTCGAGGATGTGGCTGCTGAACAATACCGTCTTGCCAGCCTTGCCCAGTTCTGTCAGGAGCTCCATGAGGTGCATGCGCTGGCGCGGGTCCATGCCGTTGAAGGGCTCGTCGAGCAGCAGGATGTCGGGCTCGTGGACCAGGGCCGTAGCCATCTTGATGCGCTGCTTCATGCCCTTGGAGTACTTGCCGATGGGACGTCCCGCGGCCTCGCGCATGTCCACGAGGTCAATCGCGTTGCCCGCAGCCGCCTGGGGGTTGGGAAGCTTGTGGAGGCGCGCGTTGGCGAGCACAAACTCCCAGCCGGTGAGGAGGTCATACATCGCCTCCGCCTCCGGCACCATGCCCACGCGGCGGTAGTACTCCGGCGCTCCCGTCACGGGCTCGCCGTCCAGCGTGACCGTGCCAGCCGAGGGCGGCAGGAAGCCGCTCATCATGCCAATCAGCGTGGACTTGCCCGCGCCGTTGGGGCCCAGCAGGCCGGTGACGCCCGGCCCGATGGTCATGGTGACGTCATTGACCGCCACCACATTGCCATACCAACGCGAGACCGCGTTGAGTTGGAGGGTGCTCATGCCCCACCTACTTTCTGGTAGCGGCGCATCAATACGGCGACGCAGGTTGACACGATGACGGCGTAGAGGCCCAGGAAGATCAGCCCACTGCCGGCGTCGGTAGCGGTGGGAAGCCCTTCCCATCCCGGCGACTCGAAGAACGCCACCGCAATGCCGTTGACGAGCAGGTACGGGTCTACGGCGCCCAGGTAGGGGGTGATGGCCAGGTCTCCGGTGGGTCCATACGGTTCCACGAGGATGAGAGCGATCGCGCCCACAATCATCAAGCTGGCGGCGATTGCTGCGATGCCCAGGCCGCGACGTGGCGTGACAGCGGCAATGGCGAGAGAGATCGCACTGAGCAGCATGGCTACGAACAGCGCGACCATCAGGCCACCGGCCCACGCGCCCAGGTTCTCGCCCCACGGCAACTCCGCGAGCACGGCGGTGATGAACATGACGGTGATGGGGGCCGCGATGATCATGAACGTCGCGATCGTCATTGCCGTGAACTTCGCCCACACGTAGTCGCCGTAGGTGACAGGGCGGGAGAGGTAGAGCGGCATCGTCCCGTCGCGCAGATCCCGCGAGACCGCGTACGGCGCCCGCGCCGCTACGAACAGCGTGATGATGAACGCCATGTTCATGGCGTAGGCCCGGTAGTCGAAGAGGTGTTCGCCCGAGCCCGCGACGAAGAGCACGATGGTAGACACCAGCGCTGGCGCGAACATGAAGGTAGCGAGCAGCCACGGCATGACCTTGGACTTGGCGGGACGGCCCAGGCCAAAGATGCCGCGCAGGGTCTCGACCATGAGCGAGCGGAACTTCCAGGACCGGCCCAGGCGGTCGCCGTCGTAGTGGCGGAAGCCCAAGTCGTGAATGACGGAGCTAGACATGTGCGCTCTCCTGTTCGTTGAGGAAGATCTCAGAGAGGCGGTGGCGGCGGCGCTCAAGGCGCACCAGTCCCACCTCAAGGTCCGCGGCGGCCAGTTGGATCTGGTCGAGCACTGACTCATCGCCAAGTTCCACGGCGAAGGTCTGCGGGGTCGCGCTCGCGACTGATGTGGCGCCCCACTTCTCCAAGCGGGCCATGACCTTGTCTGCGTGATCCGTGACCTCGACCACGACCGCGCCCGACTGGCGGGTAGCATCGGCCGTCGATGTTGACCGCTGGAGCACGCCGCCTTCAATGAGCACGATGTGATCCGCGATGCGCTCCAGTTCGCCCAGCAAGTGCGACGTGACCACCACGGAGATGTTGAACTCGGTGCCGATGCGCGCGATGAGGTCGAGCATCTCGTCGCGGCCCGCCGGGTCGAGGCCGTTGGTGGGCTCGTCGAGCAACACCAGTTTGGGATCGTGGACCAGGGCCTGCGCGAGCTTGACGCGCTGCTTCATGCCCGTGGAGTAGCCGCCGATGGGGCGGTACCGCTCCTCGAACAGCCCCACATGGCGCAGGGTGTCGGCAGTGCGTTCACGGGCAACGTCGGTGGGTAGGCCGGACATCCGCGCCATGTGCACCAGGAACTCGGTGGCGGAGATATCGCGGGGCAGGCATTCGCTCTCGGGCATGTAGCCCACTTGCTCGCGGATGCGCAGGCCCTCCGTCTGGGTGTCGAGCCCCAGCACGCGGGCGTTGCCTGCGGTGGGGCTCAGGAGCCCGAGCAGGATCTTGATGAGGGTGGACTTGCCGGCGCCGTTGGCCCCCACAAAGCCGACCACGCCGGTAGGCATGTCGACGGTGAGGTCGTGCAGCGCCGTCACGGTCCCGAACGTCTTGGTGACGTTGGTGATCTCGATGGCTGGCATGGTTTCACGCTAACCCTGGCGACGTCGCGGTGGCATGGCCCGGAGGGATGAGATATGGACGCGGCGGGTCAGGGGAGTACCCCAGGGGATGTCCCCGCGTGCCCGCCGTGGCGTGCGCCTGCTCGCGCGCCTGCCCGCGCCTGCTCGCG